>NZ_JAJKFQ010000011.1:0-1200000 GCF_020966635.1 Stieleria sp. JC731
GATTCCCGTGCAGTGATCGCGGGTTGCGACAACTAAATGGGATAACAAAAAAATGCACCCGAGTCGCGAAGTCGGGCGGTTTGACAATGGAGAATCTCTCGTCGCGACCGGGTGATTTTAGACGTTACCCGAATGACTGATGGCGTACTGAACGGAGCGTGACACTTGAATGCTGACAAAGCCTGAAATATGTCGCATGATTGTCGGACTCGTCGAGGTCAACGATGCGGATCTGCTTGACCAAGACGCAATCCTTTCTGCTGATGTCTGCACGCATGGTGATCGTTCCGCGTTACGGACAATTCGCGATTTAATCCATCGACTCTATCAGGACTTTAACTATTTGGAGTCGCCACGATTCACTGCCGAAACTGATGGCAAATCCGTCGCGTTCTCCAGAATGCTCAGCAAGCGGTACTCTGACCCTGTCCGACGCACAGAGTTTCGGAGTACATACGCTGTTGCTCTGGCTAAGATATTGGATGACAATGATGCCTACACCCTGACGAAGCCCGCCGATCACAAGTCTCTCGATCGATTGCGTGAAATGCTGAACTCGCTCGAAAATCCCGAGATCGGGTAACAATCGCGTGCACCGGAGTACGCGAATCGGTCGGTTTTGAAGTTGAGAGTCTTTCGCGCGTAACCGGTGACGCGTGACGTTATCGGGCAAGAGCGCAGCTCCCATGACGTTCCGCAAATCGAGCAACCAAACCGACCAGTGGCGGGCGTTCTGCGCCAAACACGATCGCTACGTGTCGCAGTTGCCTCGGCTTGTTTCCGTCTTCGCAACCGCCGATCGTTTCGATCAATTCCTTCAATCCGGTGTCTACGACGACGCCAACTCGATCCTGACGATCATGTCGCTGACCGACGACGAATGGGTGCCGTTCTCTTTGTTTGTCGATCAGTATTCGACTGACTACCAATCGTATTTCACCGACACCATGTACGTGGCGTACCACCGCGAACATGACCAACGCCACTGGCAACCGGCGACTACTCGCTTCAAACGTGACGACCTGCAGTTCCCGAGGACGATTGTCCATTTTTGGGCGAAATGGGACGCACATGACAGAACAATGGACGCGAATCTCCGACCGGCAATCGGACAATTCCTTGGTCGCGTTGAATTCCGATCCCTTGATGTCGACATCCCGCAATTGCACGACGTCTGTCGCGATGCGGGCATTGCCAATGTACCGTCGCTCGTGTTCTATACCGACGGCAACACAGACCGCTTACTTGTTGGCGTCCGTGATTCTGATGCCATCATTAACGAAATCGAAACGTGGCTCACCGAAACAAAGCCCGATAATTAAGCCGTGAACCGGAGCGGCGAAGTCGGGCGGTTTTAAAATGGACAATCTCTCGTCGCCGCCCGGTTACGGCAATCGTTATGCGGCAATAGTTGCACGCTGAATCGTGAATTCAATAAATCGCTTCAACACCGTTGAGAAACACATTCGCGAATTCTTCGCCGATCACCCGATCACGGAGCATCAATGGACACTCGGTCCAGTTCCTGAAGCGATGCCGGAGTTTCGGGTCCTGTGTGCCGCGCCCGGGAATCGGACTGGTTGCTGGACCTATCTCTCTGTCGGCGCTTCGTGCATCGAACACGAAGATTCCGGCCTGCTCGAATTCTTTATCATTTCGCCGGTTGAAGACCTCAGGAACGTCGAACTGGTCACCATGACCGCGTGGTATCATAAAAGCAAAACGCTTGGCTGGGGCCACACGTTTCCAATTGGTGAATCGTGGCTTGGTGATTCACATTGCGATCACATGCTCATCTCCACCCCGTATCCATTCGGCCCCGATCTCGAAATCTGCAACTTTCCGAACGGACACATTCATCTTCTCTGGCTCTTGCCAATCACCGAAGCCGAACGTGACTACAAGCTCGCCAATGACCTTGAATCACTGGAACAATCATTTGAAGATGCTGGACTTGAGTACTGGAATGTCTCTCGGTCATCCGTTGTCTAATCCGCGCATGGCCGCATAACAATCAAATGCACCGGAGTTGCGGGCCGGGCGTTCTCTGAATTCCAAGTCGCTGGCCGCAACCCGGTTATTTGAAGCGTTATGCCATCGGCAATTGACATCGATCTCTGTTCTGCAGAGATGCAAAGTGCTACAATGAGGTTGTCACTCACAAGAGGCCTCGCAATGTCAACTTCTCTTCCTGCACCACAGTCCGACAGGGATGCGGCCGCCGATATTATTGCGCGGCAACCGTCGGACGCTAGCTTTCAGGCGATCCTTCGGGAACTTGCCTACGCGGAAATGGTTCGACGGGGACTGGCCGACAACGACTCAGGACGCACCGTTTCGAACGCTGAAATTCGACAACGAATTAGCACATGGCAGAAATAGAGTGGACTGAAGAGGCTGAACGTAGGTTGCGGTGCGTTCATGACTATATTGCCCAAGACAATCCCACTGCGGCCGCTAAGGTTGTGGTTGAAATCTACGAAAAGATCCAGCTCTTATCATCGCATTCTCGTCTAGGGCAGCGCTATGAGCCGATTGTGGATCGCGAGGTCCGGGAGATTCATTATGGGCATTACCGCATACCCTACCTGGTTGCGTCGGACGATTTAATTCGTGTGTTGGGTGTTTTTCATTCAGCAATGGATCTTGGTCATTACCTCCAGTAGGGCATAACAGTGCCGTGCACCGAAGGACGGGAGTCGGCGGCTTTGAAGTGGTTGGTTTCTTGGCGCGTCCTCGGTGACGGCAACCGTTATCCGAATCAAGAAGAACCTCATGAGTGACCAACTTCCGCCGTCGGCGAACGGTGTCGCGAATCGCAAACGTGTTACCATTTGATAGGGTGCAGCCATTCGCATTTCAGACACTTGCATCCATAACATGGAAATCATTAGCTGGTTCTGGGAAGGTGGCATTTGCTTCATTCGCGTACCCAATGTAAACATTTCAGGTACCAAGCTGGGGCCTTCGGAAATCCATTTGTCTTACTGGGAGCCGTATTACTGGAACCGGCCTTACGGCGAAACTGAGTGGACGGAAATCGACAGCGTCGTGCGATTGCGTCGCATATCATTACTGGAGATTGAAAATCGCACTTGCTTGATTGTAGGGCGTGCGGCTTTCGTGAAGCAATGGATTGGAATTCGCTGTGTTGCAGTCATCAATTCAATCCTTCCGTGCGTGTAAACGCAGCGATTACCAATCAAATTGCGGATGACCAACGGATGCACGACGAGCGGCGGAGTTGTGCTGGTACCGAGGTGGAGTTTATCGCCTCCGCCGCCGCGTGATCCGTGACGTTATCCGCAATAAGAATCCATGGCGTATATGACATTACTGGCGAGCGTCTCGTCTGATGAGATTGCATCGATACGTGCCGATGTCAAAGCCGTGCTAAAGCCCGCAAAAAAGTCGTGCGTTTCACACTACTTCGTATCTGGGCCGAGACCGAATGACGCTGCGAACCTTGTCGCCGAAGTTCTCGACGGTGGTTTCATTCTCAATGAAGCGTTTTGGCATCCGCTCCGACCGCCGATGTTTCGGGATGTGAATGCCACCCAAACACTTTTCCAATCGCTCACATCAGATCAATACGCCTTGGATTTCGATGTGCTTCGTGCCGATGATTGGTTCCGATCGGAACTCGACCGATTGTTTGCGATTGTCGCACACGCTTCGACAAATGGACTATGTCTCGTGTCGGCAATCGAGCCGCCTGCTGACAAAGAACGTGCTGTTCACGTCCGTGTTCCGTGGGAGCAACACTCCAAAACGCATGGTCAGCCAAGCGTTCGGTCATTTTGGCAACGTATACTTGGCGGATAACAATGCCGTGCACCGAAGGACGGGAGTTGACGGTTTTGAAGTGGTTAATTTCTTGGCCCGACCTCGGTGACGCCTACCGTCACCCGATGAAGTATCTGCCATAACTAATCTCGAAATCTTACTTCGACGCTACCAGCGTGAGTCAGCGCACTTGCAACCTTCGATTGCTTCCACATTAGCAGAGGCACCCGACTGGTTCACACGCCTCAGCGAACACGCCGGTATTGTGGAACTCGAAGCTCGACTGAACGCCAGCGTCCCGCTTGAACTACAACTCTTCTACCGATTTCCGGCGTTCGCTTGCTCTCTGCACTCACGCCAAACTGACATATTTCTGAATGAATACTCGGATGGCACCAGACCTCCAGTCGTACGATGGTGCGGGATTGATCACCTTATCATTGCTGAGTTCCCTGACGCGTCCTGTGTTCAAGCCGTCGCTTTGGGATCGGACAATCCAAGAGTCGAATGGGGATACGATGGCGGCGCACAACCCAATATGAACATCGGACCCATATGTTTCGCCGACTGGATCATCAAACTCGCAAACATTAAGCTGGACGAGATGAACGGCATCAGTCGCAACCCAGAATCGAAACCTACCGAACCACGTACTTTTTGGCGTTCATTCTTTTTCCCAAACGACAACAATCTCGGGTAACAATCACGTGCACCGGAGTACGCAAGTTAGGCGGTTTTGAAGTTGTGAATCTTTCGCGCGTACCCGGTGACGCGTGACGTTATGCCTTTGAGAACTGAATGCGTTTACCAGCTATCTGCGGAATCATCGATCGACGCATTCTCGCGAACTATCGCGTGGATCCAAAGTGCATGTCCGCGGCATTGCCTGTGCCATTCCGGCCACAAATCGTCAATGGATACGCCATCGGTGGGATCTGCCTTATTCGTCTCAAGCGGGTTCGACCGAAACTACTCCCAATTCCGTGGGGAATAAGCTCGGAAAATGCGGCGCATCGGATTGCGGTTGAATGGGAGATAGATGGCCAAACCATGCATGGCGTTTACATCCCGCGACGTGATACCAACTCAATGCTCAATTCTCTTGCCGGTGGCAGGATTTTTCCCGGAGTACATCACCATTCAAGATTCACCGTGGCAGAAAAAAACGATCACTATTCCGTAACAATGGCTAGTGACGATGGCGTTGCAAACGTTCTCGTTGCCGGTTCTGTCGCCTCGGAATTTGCGGACTCATCCGTTTTCGATTCTCTCGAATCGGCCTCTGACTTCTTCGCACTGGGATCACTTGGATATTCGGACTCCAAGACCACTGGTCAATTTGATGGCCTTGAATTGCAATGCGAGAATTGGCATGTCGAATCATTGAACATTGATACAATTCGATCCAGCTACTTCGAGGATCAATCACGATTCCCGAGTGGTTCGGTCGAATTTGACTGCGCCCTGCTAATGCGAGAAATTGTTCATGAATGGCACGGTCACCCAGATCTTTGCTGTTCCGCAGAAATGACGGCATAACCATGCGATCAACCGAAGTCGCCGAGCCGGGCGACTTCGCAGTGGATACTCAACTCCCGCGACTCGGTTATCGCGATCGTCGCCAAACGAGGATTCTCTTTGCGCAATTCAGAACTTATCGATGATCTGAAGCTACAATTGCCAGCGGCGATCAAATCGAACTATATCGATCTTACCTCCGAGTATGGTGACATCTGCGGCTATGCGATTTGTACGACGCCGTACATTGAATCGATAATTCCAGCGTATCAGCGTGAATCGGAGTTACAGGCATGTGACGCCAAACGCCTCTCGCTCGCCATTCACTTTCCACCGGAGTGGAATTCGTTTGGCACACTTGAATTTGGCGACGACATCCAAGCATTGTCAACGAAACTCTCGCACCGGCGCTTTGGTATTGACGACGGAGAGGAACTTGATGCCGACACCGTTTTTGACGCAATCCTTGAAGTCTTCGCTGGTCTCGAACGTGATGGAGTGTTCGGCAAACGTTCACCAAACCGCTTCCTAACGATGTGGAGCATAGGCAACGATGAACATTGGATTCTGAAGGCATCCAAGGAACTCAACTCTGACGATGTTCATGCGACTGCATGCCAAGCGTTTGGTCGCAATCCATAGGACTTGGCGACCAATGCGATGCACCCGAGTGGCGGAGTCGACGTCTTTTGCGTTTTAGTTTCATCTCGATCGCCGCCACCAGGAGATCGCTACCGTTTCTGCGACAGACCGAAAAACGAAATGTGGAAAGAGCTTATCGCCAACCTTACCGATGAAGCTGAATTCGCTTCACCTGCAACGCCCGACTCAATTTCATCCGTCGAAACGTTGCTCGGGGTCCGACTACCAGAGGACCTCTCGGCATTACTTGCAGAGTCCAATGGTGTTGTCGGTGAGTACGGTGTCGATCGGATCTGGAACACAGAGCGAATCGAGCGCGAAAATAACGAGCTTCGAACTGAAGGCGATTACAAGTCGCTTTACATGCCTTTCGACCATCTCCTCTTTTTTGCTGATGCAGGGAATGGCGACTTGTTCGGCTATGCAATCCTCGACGGTGAGATTCGTAAAGATGACATATATGCATGGGATCATGAAGACGATTCCAGAAAGTGGGTCGCGGGATCCCTTCGTGGCTACATACAAACTTGGCTCGACGGATCACTGGAAATTTAAACCGATAAAATCGCAGAAGCAGACGATCGCTTTAGGTCAGAAGTCAAGAGGATAGGCGGCAAGCGAGCCGATTCTTCGAGCTCGCGTTAAGCCGCTGCGTTTCGAGCGCACCTTCATCCCAGAATTGATTTTCCCATTTCAGACTCGAACGTTTCAGTTGTGCATGCAAGGACGGGAGTCGCGGTTGTTGGTCTGCTTGCACGTCACTCGCCCGTCCCGCGTGATATTTACCGTTCCTCGATTGTCACAAGAATGGAGTAGAAGTTGAGCTGATGGGCAACTCGGACAACAGCGGGTTAGACATGCGAACATTGTGGTGGGGCCTGGGCGCCTACTTTACGACGCTTCTCGTTACTATGCCGCTCGCGATATCGCTTGGTGGGAATGCCATTCTTCCATTTACGGTTGGGGCCGTGAATGCTGTCCTGGTGTCACGGCCATCAAGTGGTTATCAGTCGCTCAGCAATCTTACGCTAGGACTTGGGGTCACGCTCCTTACGGCCGCTTCAATGATTTCAGTTCCGCTCCATGTTCTATACCCTGAAGTTTGGCCCTGGTGGTGGATTGGGCCCTTCTTCACCATTCTCGCAATGTTCACCGTTGGCTTCGGAATGGCTCTACGTTACCAAATGCATGGCCGTTCGAGTGGTGCGACTATTGCAGATTCAAATGTGCAGCGTCACGAACGAACCCAATGGCTTGCTACCAAAAATGAGGAACAATCCGATGCACCCGAGTCTGCGAGCCGGGGCGATTCGAGAAGTGGAGATCAACTGCGCGGACCGGGTGATCGGTAGCGTTACCCAATCACGGAAGGATGCAAATGAATCCCTACGCATCGGGCGATAGCACGATTGGTGTTGCGTCGAGTCGCCGGGGCATGCCAACCGTGTTGCCGGTGTTCGCTGCTGCTGCATTTATCCTCTATCGTTGGAATCTGAAGACCTATTTACTGGCGATTCCTAAGCCCGGCCAACCGTTCTTCAACTATGCCGAAACCTTGCACTGTTCGTCGTTCCACTGCCAGTGCTTGCGGTCCTGTGTGTTGCCTGGAAACCACTGCTAAAGCGGTGGAGACTGGCCGTATTAACGCTTTCAATTCTTCTTTTGCCATCCGCCTATCTATGGTCAGCAATGTCAATTCGGGCTCTCTGGTCTTGGGGTTTCATATGGCCCTGGACGAAAGGCGTTTGGGTCTGCATCGCCGGGGTAGCGTACGGCGGGTGCTGTCTGCATATCGCAACGGTTGGTTTACGGCGGTACATGGCTTCTAGTTCGTGGTCGAAGACCGGCGGATAACTATGCCGTGCACCGAAGGACGGCTACCGTTCACGCAAAAGCTTAGAACCAAACAGTCATGAAAAACACGGTACAAACATTCGCCAGGATCGGTTTCACTGCAGGCTTCGCACTCAACATCATTCTTAAGCTGACGTTCGCTGCGTGGCGAGAAGCAGAAGGAGTTGAGCATTTTGTCGCGATGCTGATCGTGCCAGGGGTCATTTACGGGATTATCTTCGCATTACTCCTCGTTCCAATTGGCTTTCTCTACGCGTACTTTTCAAAACCAGCCGAAGAACGGGCTGGAATCCTCAGCACAAGGCAGCAGCAGGCATCGCCTGTGCCCATTGCAGTTGCGGGGACGCTGATGACGGGATACCAAGGATTCTTGCTAACGACATCGTCGAGCCGGAGCGATGCGCATCCCGGTTGGCTTGCAGTAGCATTGATCGGCACCGTGCTTGGCACAATAGTCGGATGTCTGGTTGCCAGCCGGCGTCGTGATGAAGTTGTTGATACCGCGGGCGGTGGTGACGCCGGGGATGCATACGAGCTCGACGAACCAAGTGATGAACCGAAGACACGGTAGCTGGACGACTCAGCAATGGACAATCAATCGCCGCGACTCGGTTATCACGGACGTTCGCCGATTAGCCATGACCGAGGCCAGCGTTTGTTCCTTGCGTTCTGAGCGTGATTTTGTTACTCCCAGCCAGGAGTATAGGCAAGGACCACATCGCCTCGGAAGATTTTAAATGGATCACAAAAATAAGACTCCCTCAAATCTTAGTCGTCTCGCGATTGTATCGGCGATTCTTTTGATTGTGGCGATCTGCGGGTTGCTGGGGTTCGTGACGGTGACCTCACGCGTCTCCGGTACGGCCTCACTGCCCAACGGAACAAAAGCAATCATCAATGGTCCGTTTTCGTGTTCCTGCAATAGTCCCACGACAGAAATAGAGGCTGGTGGACACCTTTTTGCCTTCTCTCCAACAACGATTTCTGTTGATGGGAAAGCTATTGGTCCGCTCGATGCGACAGTGACTGATGTGACAATTGATGCGACTTACTGGAATGCAAGCCTGTACGTGAACGGAACGGAAGTGGCATTCTGGCGGTGATCAGTGCTTCCGCGGTACTTTTTAACAGCGGCGAACTAGGTGATGAAAACCGGGTGATGAATGGGAGTTGCGATGCTGTTCGCTATTGAGTTCAAGTTGGTTCGTCGCAACACTTTGCTGTGATGAACGCGAACAATGAAGATGAATGTTGGTCTTACGTGTTCGCACGACTCTCGGTGGTCGCGTTGATTCTTGGCGCAATTTTCGCTGTTGTCCCCGTGTCATACGTCTTTGCTCCGTTCGTCGGATTGATGGTATTCACGGAACCGCGAGTTCGACACTCAATCGGTCGCTTCCGTCTTGCGATGCCCGCTATCGCATTCGCCTTGGCTAACTTTGCGTGTTTTGCGATTCTAACGCTCGCATTTTTCGCACCCGTGAAAACCACGGACGACTATCTAAGGCGAACAATGTCGCTGCCCAAAACCAAAATGACGCTTGGTGAATTGTCCGGATTCGAAGAGCCTCCACATATGCTGTTGCATTTACGAGGTGTTTCCGTTTCCGTGCCGCAGGACGAGATCGATGTTGTGATCGAATTCTCAGCCACTGAACTTACAATGCGCCAATTCGTTGATGCCGTTGAACGGCAATCCACGCTTAGGCATCGGTTTGGTCATTGCGGCAACGGATCGACTATACTTTGGGGCGGTGACTGTAGCTTTGGGCTTCATTTGCGACGCCCTCGCCAATACTGACACCAACAAGCCAAGTAACCATGATATCCCGCGAAAAACGCGAGCCGAGCGCTTTGGCGATGGCGAATCTTTAGCGAGTCCTCGGTGAAGTCCGCCGTTCATCGGTAAAACAAATGAAACATTTGTTCCTCAACATCAGTTTACTGTTCTTTGTTGCATTACTTTGTGCGTGCTCAAGGAAAAACGACGTTGTTCGTTCGCCAGCGAATTCGGAATCGCCAGCGGAGATAACTGAAAAGCGAATTGAATATCGCGAGGCTTTGAAGCAATCAGTAAAATTGCTGGACGATAGATTCAAGGCTGGTATGGATGGATTTGGGCCTCTAATCGAAGCGCGTATCGAGCTGACGGAGATCGAAATTGCACTGGCGGATACGCAAGAGGAGCGATATGCGGCTCTTGAAAACATGCTCAAGCACGCGACCGAACTAGAAGAGTATGTTGACATTCGAATCAAGGCTGGCGCTGGCCGAACCGATGAACTCGAATTGGCAAAAGCGGGAAGGCTTCGCGCGGAACTATTGCTGCTTGAGGAAAAGCACCGAGCAAGTCCCCAACTGTCTGCCACACCCGCAAACTGAGAATGCCACGAACAATGACATCCACCCAAGGACGCGAGTTGAGTCGTTGGGTAGTGGTTGAGTCTTGCGAGCGTCCTTGGTGAAGTTCGCCGTTATCCTGAGTAGTAGAGAATCCGCGTGAGCGATACTAAATCTGAGTGGGCGTTGTCCCAAATGCAAAACGACGCGGAGAAGATTCTGTTTCGTAAAAAGCTCGCTGCAAAAACTGCGGCTAAATGCAATCCCACGACGCACGTCGTTTATCTGACCTTTGGCTGCAAGTCTGAACCCGGCGAGGTCGGATTCTACACCGAGGAGGATCAAATAACGTTGGAGAGGATCGAGGCGAACGAGATCGCAGAGTTAGAATCCAAAACCGGCGCGGAACTGGTAGCCGTAGTTTCCGCTTGGCGGATGTGTGACTACATTTTGTACTGCGAAGACGCTGAACTATTTCTTGATTCGGCGATTTACTTGCGAGATGCATATCCACAATTCCAGATTGGATGCGAGTGTAATCCAGATCCCGAATGGGAAGTTTACGATGACTTGCCGCCTGCCGCCGAGGCAAGGCAACCATGACATCCACCAAAGCAAGCGAGTCCAGTGCTTTGGCGATGGCGGATCTTTAACGAGTCCTCGGTGAAGTCTAGCGTTCCGCAGCAAATGATTGATTATTGACGAATTAAGGAAAGTCTTTGCTGTCGACAGAGCTTGAACGATGGCAATTGGTTCTCGAGCCGTGCATGGCTGGCGGTTGGGTACTGTAAATTTGGAAACACTAATTTTCACTTATACACACTAATCGATTTGTGCTGAGTAGCGGTGATCTGTGTTCCCGCGTGCAGGTGTCATTCGCGTTTCGATTGGCGCATCGACTGGGGATCCATGACTTGATGCGTTTTGGCGGCTGATTCCGGTCGGGATGGAAACGAAGCACGCAATCGCATCCGACGCCCCGGCCGCAAACTGTCCCACGGCAGTTCAAATCGGGTAGGATAGATCGTTGTTGATAAGATTGATTTACCCAGGATGATGTGGAACAAAGTGCTCGACACGAAGTCGCGGAGTCCTTGTTTAACGAATTACTACAAACTCCTTTGCCGCGACTCGGTCATCGCGGTCGCTCTGGCAATAGATTAGCTGTTGTGAAAATCAAACGTTCAATCTTGACAGTAGTTCCGTTTGTTTTCGCCGCTGTGTTTTTCATGTTTGGTTTTCGGTTCGTGCAAACTGAATGTGTGAATCGAGCGGTTAAGCAAGGCGATTTGGCAGAAGTTGACCGTTTGCTCGCTAGTGGCGCAACAGTTAATGGAACGGGTGCCAATGGTATGACTCCGCTGATGACAGCATGTGCAGCCGGAGACATCGCGGCTGTCCGGCACCTGATCTCTTTGGGAGCGGACGTCAATGGTTGCAGCAAATACAGATCTGCATTGATGTTGGCAGCTGAGACTGGCCACGCCGACATCGTGCAACTACTGTTGCTTAACGGAGTTGATACCGATTGGACGAATTTTCGAAGCGAAGACGCATATTCGATCGCTGTGAATCGTAGGTTTACATCCATCGTAGACTTGCTGGACAGGAAATAGATTCCGAATAGGAAAGACCAGCCAGAACAGTGAATTACACCGAAACACTTGACTCGGCGTTGATCGAAGTGGTTAATCCATCGCGCGTTCTCGGCGAATTCCACCCTTTGTCGAATTCTTAGTACACATGCTTGCACCAAAACTACAAGCACTGTTCGACACACTTGATCGCCGCGTGCGGCCCGAAGAAGTTGCGCAGCTTGTTGTTCAGGCGGCTACTCTAAGCGCACAAGAACGGAAGATCATCTCGAAGGCATCTTCACGTTCCAATAAATGGTCGTCGATGACGGCTGACTTTGCTCGCCCTTCCAACATGGCGCGGCAAATTTCCGTTGCCCGCTCTTTGTTTTCGAGCCCGGCCGATGTTGACCCATCCGACATGGATGCAGTGGAGGACTACCTCCGGCAAGTTGATCGTGAAATCGGGAAGAAATTCGGTGACAACGACTTCAAGAAAGACAGGCTGTCCCGGTCTCAGCGTTCTGCCAAAGGAATGGACATCTCGAAACGTCAATACAACAAACGGTTTCGGCTTGCCGCGCGAATGGAACGCAAACGACTGCGTGTGATTCGCGAGCAGCTCAAACGCAGTTTGACACTCGCAAGCAAGAGTCGGCTCGCTAGTCGCTTAGATCCAAGTCATTTCCGGGATGCGAACAGCGCTTGTTTCATCGCATATTACGTCGCACGCTGCAATGTGCGAAGCGTATTCACGAATCAATCGCAGGCACGCCCATTCGACGAAATCTGCGACATGCTTTTGAAGCGTTGCCACGATTCAGAATCTACGGATTGGGTGGCCATTGCCCATGTGTTACCGGATGCAGACGTTCTGAACAATGTATCGGCGGATGATCGCGGCAGATTGTTGGGCGATTACTTCGGCATCATGCAATCAGCAGCGGAACTTCTTCGCGAAGTTTGGGATCAAAGCAACATCAACCGCGAAACAATGGTTGTTCGTCGTGGAAACGACTCGACAACATGGAATGTCACCGCCGGAGCGTGGAATAAACTTCGATCAGGATGGTTTTCCTTGCTGTTCAGTCTTGGACTTGATTTATGGATTGAATCAATGTGCCCCGGAAAAGTTTTACGACTGATGGCTGCAGATGTTGCTGCTTGGCACCGTGCATCGGGAGGTGATCTGCACGCCGATACCGGGCCTTGGTGCGACCTTCCGTTACCATGGGAGGTGCTTCGAGGCCAACCGTGCCCAAAGAACAGGGTGTTAGAGATTTGTACGAAATGGGATGTCGATCCCGTCAAATCAGGTTGGGTTGCACCGCCGCCAGATCGCAAGGTGGCCAGATACGCGCCAACACCTGAACTCGTTCATGGCGTGGAGGTTTCTAGCCCTCAACTGGCCGCGCTACTTCGGTCCCTTGGTGTGTTTTCGGGAAAACCAATTTCAGGCACAATTGAGAATGAAATGCTGGGATAGCTCAGTGGTAGAGCGTCCGGCTCTTGGACCGGATGGACGCAGGTTCGAGCCCTGCTCCCAGCTTTTGCGTACGTCGGCGAATCATCGCATACAGGTGAGCGGCGGTGGCAAGTCGGTTTTGGAATTTTGGTCAACTCCCACCGCACGTGATGCGGGTCGTTACACGAATTGAGTTTTGCGCTGACTGACACCAACGAAACATCGGCCGTCCAACCGGTCTGGTTGATCACCGCCAGCGTTGTCGAGACGCGTCCTTATGGCGAAGGCGGAGTTGAAACCAAGGCTGGAACCAAGCACTTTCGAGCCAAGGCGAAGGTCTACATCATCGATGCTTACTGGGGCACGTGCGAGAACGTAACGGTGGTTGGACATCACCGCGCGTCCGGACGATTCGTCAAGATGGATCTACCGCTACGCTACCTTCAGAACCTGCGAATCTCATTATGTTACAGCCCGACGGTAATTGAATTGACCTCTCACCATTGGGCACAAATGCAGGGGATACCGGATAAAGAGCACTGGGAAGAGAGGCTATTGGTGTTGAAGTCATGGCCAGATTGACTCGGCCCGGTGATGGCATACGTTACCCAAATCAGTTGGTGCTGGAAGGTGAAGCCTGGTGACAGAATCACCATCACTGCGACTGAGGTCGCGGTCTACGGAATCCATTGCACAACAGAACGATCACAGCCGGGGTTGCTGCTGATTCCGTACATATCCTGGATTCCATGTTTCAACTCTTGCCAACAATTCGCCAAACGTGGTGACGTGATTGAAGCTGCCGTCCGATTTGTAGATCCGGGGACCGGCAAGATCGCTCTGACACACTGTGAGATGTTCGATGATCCTTGGGAGTCGGGTGACCTGCGCCCAAAATACTGATTCATTTGAAATGAGAGAAATCGAATAGAATCTGGCCGTCATTCCAAGGAGAAGATGGCCATGAAGAAGTGATTTACGAACGAACAGATTGCCTTTGCGCTCAAACAGGCCGAGACGGGAACGCCTGTCGCGGAGATCTGCCGAAAGATGGGAGTCAGTGAACCGACGTTCTATCGATGGAAGAAGAGGTTTGACGGTCTAGGCGTTGCCGAAGTACGTCGGCTGAGAGAGCTTGAAGACGAGAACAGGCGTCTCAAGGCACTCGTCGCCGATCTCAGTCTCGACAAACAGATTCTTCAGGATGTCCTGTCGAAAACGCTCTAAAGCCTGCCCGTTTGAGGACGGAAGTTGAGCGGGTTCGGGTCGCATACGATGTCAGTCAACGTCGCGATTGTCGCATCCGACTATTGACGATAGTGGATCTCTTTACTCGTGAGAGTCTCGCGATAGTGGTGCGTCAGCGTTTCCCAGCCGGCGATGTTGTCGAGGCACTTGAGCAGCTGCGAAGGATTCACGCACTTCCAAAATCGATTCGAGTCGACAACGGAACCGAATTCACGTCAAAGGGCATGGATCGATGGGCCTACGAACCTGGAGTGACATTGGATTTTAGTCGTCCTGGAAAATCCACCGATAACGCATTCACCGAGTCCTTCAAAGGAAGCGTTCGCACCGAGTGCCTCAATGAAAACTGGTTCTTGTCTGTGGATGATGCCAAGGAGAAGATAGAATCCTGGCGACAGGATTACAACGAACATCGACCCCACAGCGATTTGGACAACCTGGCCCCCAATGAATTCGCTTCATCTGGCCAGGCTAGCCTGGCCAGATGAAGACCTGATTCTCTCATGACCGGTGTATCAGAAAATGGGAGCGGTTCAGAAACACTAATCTTCACTTATACACACTAATCGATTTGTGCTGAGTAACGGCGATCAGTGTTCCCAGCGTGCAAGTGTCATTCGCGTTGCGATTGACGCATCGACTGGGGCTTCATGTCTTGGTGCGTTGTGGCGGCTAATCGATTGGCGACGGTTTGTGTTGCAACGTGGCCGTTGCAACATACCGCCGAACGACGTCAACAGTTTACTGGGCGGCTGATTCAGGTCGGGATTGAAACGAAGCACGCAATCGCATCCGACGCCCCGGCCGCAAACTGTCCCACCGCAGTTTAAGTCGGGTAGGATAGATCGTGGTTGATAAGATTGATTTACCAAGGATGACGCGGAACAAAGTGATAGACACGAAGTCGCGGAGTCGTTGACAAACGAATTACTGCAAAATCCTTCGCCGCGACTCGGTCATCGCGGTCGTTGCCCAATTGAGCCGGAACAAGTTTTTCATCGCACATCTGCCTGAACTCTTACCCGTCGTTTCCCCAATCTGTTTAGAATGGCAATTCCCGTTTATGCCCTTCTGTAAATTCTAGACTTCGTTTGGACTGCACACCGATGAGATTCGCGAACATTGCTTACCTGTTTTCTCTTTTTGCGCTGACCACCGGGACCTGCGCCGATGCAGCAATCATTTCATATGAATTCTCGGGTACGGTTACTAGCGTTTTTGACAATAACTTTTCAGACAGTCAGAATCTGATCTTTGGGACACCAGTGACGGTTGGTGACTCCGTATCAGGAATTTTTACGTATGACGACAACGCACCGCTGATTGGACCGATTGCGGTTCCCTCGGGCAGTGCATCTCAGTTCACACAGATTCAACCACAGTCAATCAGCGTCAGTATCGCTGGATTGCAAATTGGTTCGCTGGGTGATTTCACAACGGTGGTCGCAGACGATGTAGAGTTCGCGCCGGGGGCACCATTGGATCTGTTTTCTATCTGGGATGGGGAGCCTCAAGGTTTTTCGCCATTTACTGGAACCGAGATTATGGCGAACGGCGAAGTGGAGACGGGAGGTATTGGACTGTCATTCCAAGATACAGACGGAACCGCTTTTGGCTCTTCCGGACTTCCAGCCGCATTGAACTTGGGAGAATTTGAAACGGCCTATGGTCGGATAGACGGTAGTGAGCCGTTTCCTGGCGGGGGCGCGCCGTCTCTTTACTCGATTGATTTTTCTATCGATTCTATTTCAGTGACTGCCATTCCTGAGCCGTCCTGTATCCTTCCGCTCGCAGGGCTAGCAGCAATTCTTTGTCATTCTCGACGTAGACGGCGCAGAACTTAGGTTTGACGAGTATCAATGGGGCGACGGGGACCGCAAGTTGATGTTTTGAAGTGGCGAGTCGCTCTCGCGGCCCGGTTGAAACCTTCCATTCCCCGATTTAATTGATGAAACTGACCGCAAGGCTCAATCGAATCTTGAATGAGCATCTGGAGGGCGATCTTTCCGGCGGGTGGCGTAGTGTCTGGAAGGTTTTGGCGGAGGAGATTGATCGGGTTAATTGCCCCGACGACGACATTTTGCAGACGATTCGTAGCAAACGCCTTCCCGATGACTGCACCGAGGATCAATGGCTGATTACAAAGTTCATTCTCCATAGCCCCCTCGATCCCCTGAACGCTATTTCAGACGGCATCTGCAGAAGGATGTGGAAGGATTCCCCTTGCGAACTTGCGTTGCGTCTGTCTTTTTCGTCCCGTCATCATTGGATGGCATCGCATCTAGAAGGACATTTTGATGAGTTGTGGCGTCCAATACTGATGGCATTCGCGGCGCACGACACACAGGGTGTTTTTAAGCTTGTCTCCCTTTGGCGTGGTAGTGCTGAAAAGCCCAACAATTGTGCCTACGCAAATATCTGCAACTGCCTGCAAGCGATTGTTCTAGACAACGACGACCAGCTACGGGACTCAATTGGTAAGCTCATCAAAGGTTCTCGCCCAGGTTACATTAGCTCTGTGTGCCAAATTCTCCGCGCGATTCAATCGCGGGATCCAGATGAGTTCGCTGCCGGCCTAAACCGAATGCTTCGTAGCTATCGAAGCTATATGTTTGGCGATGATATCATGGGACTTTTAGATCCGCACGCCATCGGGATATTTGAGTTAGCAAGACAGTACGCACCAGGCGTCCTTAGTCGCTTTGATGTCGACCGAAAACTCCCTTGGGATGCGGAGTATGTTCGCTGGTTGCACAGCGTTGATGACATTCGGGACATCTATGAACCGTTTGACGCACCGGACTGGATGCAAACTACACTGTTTGATATGGCAGGTACTGAGTGGGCGTTGAATGCCCGCGACAAATGGCGACGCTAACTGCCCTTGGGATAGCAATTGATACACGACCAGCGGCGAAGTCAGGTGTGGTGAAGTGTTTGATCATTCGCCGCCGCCGCGTGATCTGTTCCATTACCCAAACTGGTGCGAAATCACGTTGACGAATCCGTATAGCCCATCAAGTTCCGAGGTCGAGCAAAGCGATGGGCGTCGCTACGTCCATCCAGACTGGAAGTGGATGGCCGCTATCACGTTCGTCATTTGCTGTTTCGCTCTACTTCTGGTCGCCGGTGTGTTTAAGTCGACCTCGACCCGGCCGTCTCTGATCAAATTGCGTTTTGCTCCATCAGGTTTCGCTGCCAGCTACCGGACGTTTCTTCTCCTTGTTCCGGTCTTGTCGTCGATTCCGACAATCGCTGTCTCATCCGCTTTTCGTTTTTACTATACTCGTATCTCCCCGACGACACGCACCACTGAATGGAACTCTCTGTTCTTGATTTGTGGGATATTCGCTTCTGTTATCCTAGCGATCTGCTTCCAGCAGGTTTACGTTTAGTTTCCCGCCGATTGGATCGGGCAACCAGGTGTTGTATACCGAGCTGCCGAGCATGGGGTTTTGAAAAGCTTGATTTCCTCACGCCGGCCGGGTGATCGCTATCGTTCTGTGAACTGAATATCAATTGACTCCAAACCCATACGAATCGTCACAAGCTACCTCGACAAAGAGCGAGGCTGCGTCTCCCTGCGCGAGACGTTTTGACATCGCTGCAATTGCGATAGTGCTCGCCTCTGTTTTCGTCGCTTACCTACTAGCACTCTTTCTGCCGACGCTTCGTCAATGGTTTATGCCACGGTTCGGACCGATAGCTGGACTCTCTCTCTTTCCCCTAAATTTCCTCATTTTGTACCTCTGGCAACCATCACCAAAAACACTTAAAGGAGCGTCGTTCATGCTATTCGCTGTCGCTCTGATTTGTGCCGCGAAGCTCGCTTGGTTGGGCACAGTTCCGGTTGCGTCAAATGCATTCAACGACCGACTTCACTCAGCGTACATCTGGTCCGTTCTCTCAATCGCATGCATGGGTGCATACGTTGGCTGGGTAGCTTGGCTTTTACGTTCCAACGTGGCGATCGATCAGAGTCCGACCCAAATTGGCGGCTAGCGATCAGATCTACCGAAGTCGGGATCTCAAGGTTTCACGAATGGAACATCAACTTTCTTTGCATCGGTGATGTCCGTCGTTTTGCGAAGTCACAGATTGAACATATGAACTCCAAGTCGACATCACGTTGTCTTCTTAAGTTACTCGCGATGATCGTCAACTTTTCCCCTTCGGTATCCTCATGGTATGCAACCTCAACTCAGGCCACCACTGGCGTTTGCTGCAACGCAAACTTCTTACAACATGCCGGAGTGGGGGCGATCCGATGAGGTTTGTCGATGAATGGGTTCGATTAAGGTGATGCGAAATGCCTCGCTTCGAATCGTCGAACCAGATAATGCGCAACGGCGTCGCCGTCGTGTCGCTTGACAGTGGTGGATCTCTCGTCGCCGCCGTGTGACTCGATTCGTTCTGCATCAAAGTACTCATGAACGCAACGATCGAAGCTGGGTTGCCGGGAACTGGTCCGCCACCAGTTCATCTTCATGCTGGTAAGCCGACCCCATGGTCAGAAGGTTGCGTCGTTCGATTTACCTCTAGATCCGGGGTTGGTTGGGTCGGCAATATCCAACGAGGGTTCGGTTACGCCACCAAACTAATCGAATGGCTCGATGCAAAGGCGTTTATCGTGATTGCGAAGGGTGCTGTTTATTTTGTTCGCCCCGACGACCCGAATCACTGGGTGTGCCTTGATCTGCTTGGCATTGATTGTAGGGTCGCGCCGCAACATGACGTGGCCCTCGTATCAACTTATACTGACGTTTTCGCCATCTCCAAGTCGGGAATAGAGTTGTGGCGTCGTACGGTCGCGATTGACGGTGTCGAAATCACCGAGATCGGAAACGCTTTGGTACGCGGTGAGGCTGGAATTGATCCGCCGGACGAGTGGCAGCCTTTCGTACTGGATATTGCAACCGGAAACGATGCAGAGCGATTGATATAACCGAGTTGCGGAATTGCTGCAATTAAAGTGATCCGTCAATCGCCGCAAATTGGTTGCGGCAGCCATTCGCCTTGCATCTACCGCTGAGCCTGAGAATCTTCGGAGTTGTTATACTCACGGCGAAACGCTTTTGAGGAATGCCGTTTTCCGACGCATTTCCTCACCGCAGGTTAATTACAGTCGTGCTTTACCTTTTGTTCATGGATCATACAGATGCCTGATCCGGGGAAAATGCCCAAACGCCCTGCCGCGATTACCGGACTCTGCTGGCTATTAATCAGTGGGGTGTTGGTCAACGTTTACTCGGTCTTGATGCTGTTTCAGAACCGTGAATTTCTTGAGAATGTAACTAGCGGAAACCGCTTCGTTCTCTTGCAACTCGGAGTAGGGTCGGTTGGATTGGTGGTGATGCTTGTATCCTCCATTGCGATGCTGCTCGGTAAGAATTGGGGGAGGTATCTGCTTGCTACATGGACAATCATCGTTGGGGTCGGGGTATTGATCGGACGACAACTCGATTTGATCACACTACTTGCCTTTCTTTTCTCGGCTTTAATCCTTGCGGTGCTTTTTCGAAAGGAATCCAACGAGTACTTCAAAGTTCATCGTGGTAAGGCGGACGTCGACCTATCGGGGGCGAACTAGACGATGGACGTGATTCGCCGAGTTGAGTCGATTGAAGTGGTGAGTCGTTAAATTTGCCACGTGCGCGCTACCGCCAGTTTTACTAATTGATGATTGACTCTCATTGTCCCATCGACCGATTTCCGAACGCTTGTCCGTGTTGTGGATATGCGACGCTCGATGAACGTTGTGGCTGGGAGATTTGTCGCATCTGTTGGTGGGAAGATGACGGGCAGGACAATCACAATGCAACATTGGTTGCTGGTGGGCCAAACTCGCACGTGTCACTTGCCCGTGCCCGCTTGAATTTCATCACTAGCGGCATCTTTCAGCCAAGACGAGATGATTTACGTGAAGCTCAAAATTCGCCGGAGGGCGTCGAGCGACTTCGTATTTTTGCTTTTCTAGCAGATAAGCAAACACTTACGGAGCAAGGAACTGATTGGAGCGTCAGCGTTGCACAGCTTGATGACGACTCCACTGCATCCTATTTCGACTCAGGTAAATGGGTGCGATACAGACGCCGCTATCTTGATTCGGCACTCTTGGATGGCATTATTGACACTGTTGAATGGGACGAGAAGTTGGAGCAATGGACGTACCGAATTCGTGACAGCGAAGGTCGCCCTGTGAACAAAACATTCACGGCGGCAGACTTCGAGCAGGGTGCAAGTGAAAACGTCGAGTAAACTAAAAGTGCACCCGAGTCGCGAAGTCGGGTGTTTGGGCAATGAGGAGTCGTTCGCCGCGAGCCAGTGAACGCGTACCGTACGTTGTAGATAAAACCACTTTGCAAGTTATGGCCGACAGCGACCAATCAGACGTACAGCGGGACTCAGGGTTCGTGTCCGCGTGGCGGATTTGTGGTTGGGTGTGTGTTGGATTCGTGCTGGTTAGTATTGCGTCTTGTGTGGTCTTGTCTGCGTTTCAAAGCGTTGCAGTTACCGAAATAACAGTGACTGCACTCGATCCGGGAACAGAGCCTAGAGATCACAATCTCCCGTTTATTAAGCAACATGATGCATTGCCTGACTATGAACTGCACCTGTTGCTTCAAAGTGGCGAAACCATACGGCTTGGGGCCAAGCCGAATGTATCCGCTGCGGAAGGCCTTACGTGGCATCTTTATAATCCAGTCGGTATACACCGAATTTCAACCATTCGGCTTCAGGAGCAAGACAAGATCATCTCCGATCCTATTGTTGAGATTGCATTCTCCGATCGCTCAGTCACACAAGGCGGGTACAGGTTTGACTTCGCAACGGAACGTTCTTTCTCAACTGGAGTTGCCGCGTTTTTCGAGCTTCCAATTGGAAAAGCGATAGCGGCTGGATTCACGATCGCAATTCTGTTGCTCATCCTTAGCTTCTTCGCCGTCTGATCAGCGTCAAGGAAGCTAATCAATTGGTGCACTGAAGTCCGCGAGTCGATGTTGGTGTAAGGTATACAGCTGTCGCTACCGTACGGCGATTCACGCCCTTAATTGATTCCAAGTTCTGGGGATTTCGACATGAGTTTTATTTCTAGGAATTGTTTGTTCATTCTGGTGTTTCTTGGATTTAGCTTTTTCTTGATGAGCAAGCATGCTAATGCAGACCTTGTTTTGGCGTCATTTTCCGGAGGCAGTTTTGGTGCAACGAATGTGAATCAGACAAATTCGTTCAATATCGTAGTTGGGCCACAAGACGTATTTATATCGCAGCTCGGCTTTTTCGACCACAATGCAGATGGATTACTCGCATCGCATGAGGTTGGTGTCTGGAACTCTAGCGGCACGCTTGTTACATCTGCAATCGTTCCGTCGGGTACCTCTGCACAGCTTGTCGGGCAGTGGCGAATGGTTGAGATTGCCTCGATTCGTCTCAAGTCGGCGGAGACCTATCTAATTGGTGCTCAGGTGTTTGGAGACCGCTATGTCTTCAATGGGGAAAATGGCGTTTACGATGATGCGGTCGGTCCTGTGAGCCCCGGAGGTTCGTTGACCAATGGAAGCGGATTGAACTTCCCGACTAATCCGACGGGTGGAAGGTTCAACGCGAATGCGACGATCTCTGCGGTGCCAGAGCCTTCGTCGTTCGTTCTGCTGGTCGCCACATCGTGTGTTGTCTTTGGAAAACGACGAAGGCGATAATCAATCGGTTGTCGCAGTGCTTGGGTCAGGAAGTATCGAGACGAAGAGGGCGAGGCCCAACTCGCATGATGGCACTGAATTGACGCGGTGGTATGTAATGTTCGCATGGATGGTTGACGTGCTTGGCAACTGCTCACCCTCTTGGACAGCTTTTGTCTTGTTTAATTCGTAGTGGTCTTTCCGGGGGCAATGGTTGCAGATGCCACTGCCAGCTGTAGATCGAAAATGATTTCACGGTTTGATGGTGTTATGCACGCCACCCAGCTGATCTCAAGGTCAACCCTCCAGGGAACCATGCAGCGAATGGTAGAGCGTGTGTAGACTTGTCCGTCTTTTGGCCTTTTCGCATGATGTTAACTGTTAACGGATTGGGATGAAGACACTTGCTTTTCTTATCGTGATCTTTGCTTCTCTTGCATCAGAAATAATGGCGAAGCCATTTCGTATTGCAACGTACAATCTGAACTGGGGGAATCGTCGCGGGGACCAAGTGCTTGACGCCATCTCGAAGGCGAAACCAGATCTTGTATGCTTTCAAGAGTCAACGCAGCAATCAGAGCGATTCTTGCAAGACAAGCTCGCTGAAGACTTTCCACACTTTGCTTCGGTCGGGCACCAAGGCCGCTACGCGGCAGAACGGTTCTCTTTCGCATCAAAGCTCCCGCTCTCGGATGTTAGATTCATTCCTCCCAGTGCCGGCCTATTTGGGTTTTGTACCGCGAACATTGTTGTTGGTGATGTGCCCGTTCAAATCATCAATGTTCATCTGACTCCGGTCGTACTGAAGCGTGGCGACCGTGTTGCCGCGGCAATGCTTGCCTTGTCCGATGCCGAGGCAAAACACGAAGTTGAGATCGCGGCGATCTCGACCGTACTGGACCCGACGCGTCCGTCTATTGTGCTTGGTGACTTCAATAGCATTTCGACATTCGTCGCACCACGTACCCTGACGAACATGGGGCTTGTTGATTCGTTTGCTGCTGTAACCACTGACGCGGATGCCAAGCCGACTTGGACATGGCCCACTCGTCCGCTGCCGATCTCACTGCGAATTGACTACATCTTTCACACGAAGCACTTTTCGACGATCGCATCGTCTATAGTTCAACGTGAAGGTTCGGATCACTCACTTGTTGTTTCCGAACTCTCACTCCGACCCACAGACGGCTGATAGCTAGAATCTGCAACTGAAGACGGATGGATGTTGTCTTCGTCTGTTTGCGAGTCGTTCGTCCGTCGTCCTTAATCAGAATTGCTATGTACCATAATCCATGCATCAATCCACGCATCGCCGTTTGCTTGCTACTGCTCGCTTTGGCACCGAGCGGCTGCGGCAAGTCTTCGCAGCCAAGTGAGCCACAGATGTCTTCTGCGGAATCGGATGACTTCCAAGATCTGCTTGAAGCCAGCATGAAAGAATTGCAGCTCAAGACCGAAGCTCACAAGGCATGGGGATTGGGGACGTTCGACCGATGGAACATCGATCAGGATGTAGGCGACCTCGTGTTCTCGAATGCGGATGGCACAACAGCAGTTGCACCGGCACAGATCATCGGTTCGTTCAGCACCAGCGACAATTCCTGGCTATGGGCTTGGGATAATCCATCGATTGACGATGATCTCAAATTCCATGCTTTGAAATTGAAGGAATACGGCGAAAAGCACGGTATCGAGAAACTGACCACGCAAAAATGGACTGGCACTGAAGACGATGCGTGGGCGATGGCCGCCCTCGCGGTAAAACTATGTGATGCTCAAGGTGCGTATCGCGGTCCTGCTGGTCCGTCGTATGTGTTCCTGACGTTCGGCGAGGTCAAAATTAGCAAGCCTCAAGATGGCTCATAGCAATCGGTTGAACGAGAGCAGCGGGCCAGGGCAACCTGACGCAGTTAAGGCTGACGAGTGTCCATCGAGCTACATGGCGACCGCATCGCGTTTGAATTCATCGGTGTAGGTGTGTAGCTCGGGCATCGCTGAGGGTTGGGGCTTCCGTGGCATCGTAGGCTCTATGAGTTCCTTTCGGTTTAAGGACTCGCGTGGGCCACGAAACCCAGGCCACCTCAGTTGCCCCACCGAAAAGGGCGGCACTTCTTGGGATCCTCGTTCTGATCTCGGTTGCCATGTATACCGTCGTGATGCTCTACACTACTTGGCTGCGATGGAAACGTTCGGCTTTCGTAGATGCGATTCTTTACCCTGCGTTCGTCTGTGCTGTTCCTCTCGTGGCATATATCACAATGGCCGTACAGAAGATCCGATCATCCAGTGGCGAAGGTCCAGGCGATCAACCAAAGTCAGTGAGTCGACGTGTGCAAAGTATTGAGGCATCCGTCGCACCTCGGTTATGTCAATCGTTCGTCGAAGAAGTTCAGTGACTCTACCAATGATTCGACAAGTAAGGCAATTTGCCAATGTGGTTCAGGATGCTTGTGTCTTTCTTGCATTTTTCGCACCTGCTTTCGTTGTGGGAATGCTCGCTGAAAAGAATTTGATGGCGGTAGAGCCACAGGATGCTCAAGAGGTAGCGAGTCCTGACTTTTCGGACTTCGATGAGTTCATTGACCGCGTCTTGCGCGAATGGAAAGTGCCGGGCGTTGCCGTTGGGGTTATCAGTGAAGACCGCGTGATACTGGCGAAGGGATACGGGGCTCGAGACATCGAAAATGACTTGCCGGTGACGAGCAAGACGTTGTTTTCCATTGCTTCGATCACCAAGCCCTTCACAGCAACTGCCGTGGCGATGCTAGTTGATGAAGGAAAGCTGGATTGGAATGACCGAGTCCACGATCATTTGCACGACTTTCAGTTGTCAGATGCAGATGCCACTGTTCAGCTTTCAGTCCGTGACTGTTTGGCTCATCGCACGGGTTTAGCGATGGCAGGTCTTCGTTGGTACGGGGTTAAGGGTTGGCCCGAAGAGCATATCACTCCCGCGCAGTCGTACCGAACACTGCGGTATCTTGAGTTAACTTCGCGGCCGCGATCGACATTTCAGTACTCCAACAGCGGTTACCTGATCGCGGGGCAGTTGATCGAAGGACTGTCAGAGCAATCCTGGGAGGAGTTTATCGAGAGCCGGCTTTTGAAACCTCTTGGGATGACAACTAGCAATTTTTCGATTCAGAATTCGCAGTCCAATTCCGATCACGCTCAGCCCTACGGCATGGTTGGAGATCAAGTGGCGCCCCGGCCGTTTTTCCCCGGAGAAGTTGTGGGACCTGTAGCTGGTATCAACTCCAATGTGGACGACATGATCCGATTCCTGCAATTCAATTTGGCCCAAGGCGAATTCAACGAGACGCAGGTTGTGTCAAAAGCCAGCATGCGAGAGCTATTGACGCCTGAGGTTGCGATGCCGGAATTTAATCGGTTCGATGAAACGACAGGTTTTCATAGTATGGGCTGGCAAATATTCCTTATTCGTGGTGAAAAGTGGGCACGACACACCGGCAGTATTCCCGGCTTCACGGCGGTCGCGGCTTTCTGTCCCAAGCGACAATGTGCCTATGTCGTACTGACGAACCTGGCTTATCGTCCGACGGCCGAACTTATCGAATTGAATATCCGCAGCCGTCTGTTGGGCCGACAGCCCAAAGACGAGTTTGCCTTCTACCGAAACTTAGAGCAAGCGGGAAGTGAGGCCTACGAGCAGGCTAGGTTAGCGCGGCGCCCTGCTCAAGTTCAAGCGACATCGCCAACGTTTCCGCTAGAGCGATACGTTGGGGTTTATTCGCATCCGGCGTTTGGGACCTTTGAAGTTTTGCTCCAGGATCGTCAACTGAGATGGCATCATCACGGTTTTCGTGGGCCGTTAGCCCATTATCACTTTGATAGTTTCGACATGGAGGGCGATCGAACGTACAACGGGATTGTTGATGACGACATTCGGCGTGAACTGGTGAGTTTTCATGCCAACTCGAATGGCGACATCGAGTCTCTGAGTCTAGTTCGTTTTCCAGTGCCCTCGCCGGTCATTTTCACCAAAGCTGATGTGCAGCGACAGTGAACCTTGCAGGAGGCTATCAAGCCTCCGTCGTCTAGCGGGACAAGGCGACAAAGGACGTGCCTGCCTTGTTGGCGCCAACGGGCCGACGAGCCATCTGGTACCAGAGAGCGGTGAAGTTGAGAGTATTGCCGTGCTTAATTTTCCCGCGCTGCTGGTTGATCGGCAATGTATGCATGGATGCTAAAACAATCCAGTATTGTTCATCGTTCACCGGCGAGGCATTTTTAATTTGAATTGTTAGTAACAGGACCCTCTGAGCTCGCGCGATACGCGTTCGCTACAACACGCAATGAAACTTTCACGTTGATCGTTTTGTCTGAGTGGCCTGCATCTGAATTCAAGGGACAGCTGGCTGCAAGTGATCAAATCGGATATCTCATTTGGGTGTTCTGTTGAAAGATTGCTGCTCTAAAATTCTTGGGTGCTGACCACAAGATGGAGGCTGGTTACCTTTGGCGATTCGAATTGGGTAAACTTTTCACAAGCGGAGTGAGGAAGGCTGTCTTCTTTAGCGCCTCACGAACCACGGTATGAACCGAAATTGTGGAGTGAAAGGCTTTGGGGTAGATTGTCAGTCGCCGCAATTTGGTTGTGCCAATCGTCCAGCTAATCCTCGACCATCTCGATTATTGCAAATGTTGCCGTCTACTCATCAGTCATGGTTGGTTTCCGGTGTTTTTGGATTCGTTGTCATTGCAAGCGGATGTTTCAGGTCGGCACCCGAGAACTCCGCTGACATTGAAGCGGTCCAGGAATTGTTTGCCGCGTACAACGCTGCATCGAAAGCAACTGTTGAGATGGCGACAGCATTGCAAAATGCACCGGAGAATGAACGCAATGCCAAGTCTCTTCAAGTCCACTACGCGATACTCGCCCCGGCCTTGGATGAGTTCGTTGCTCAAACAAATGAAATAGATCCAGCATTGGAGGAGGATTTAAAGCAGTGGCATAAGATCGCTACCGAATTGAACGAAATGTTTTCGCAGCTCGTCGATTCGGAGGACTATGATGTGCTAGATGATGAGCGATCACACTTGAATCAATTGCTGGTTTCGGAAGAAGCTTTGAGCGGGCGAATTGCTGAGCATTTCGTTGACTTTTGACACGCTTCGCGAAACGCGGAGCCATGGCCCCGCGATTGCCTGCAGCATTGATTGCTCGCAAGTTTTGCTTCTGAATGGACACAATTGGTTGCCTTGGGATCCCGGGCGTTTCCTTTGTGATAATGAGCGGTTAATCCGGAGGGTTCGAACGTGCTCAGGCGGGCACGGAGACCGCCGCAGTTTTCCACTACTGGCAAGCCCATGCCGCAAATGAATCCTTATAGGCCACCCTCGACGAGTGCTTCAGGTCCCTGTGTGTCGCTGGGCGCGATTGTCATCCTGTGGGCCGGAAACATCGGTCTCGGTTGCTTGGCTGCTGTTCTATGTGGTCTTTCGTGCTACATCGATATCGCTGGAAATGCAAAGGACGATCTTGTGGCGGTCGGGATTATGTTCGGTGTTCCATTTTTGTTCTTCGCCTGTATCGGAATATCTGCGGGCATGACTCAGCTACGTCGGGGATCCAAACTGGATCAGGTTCCCACATCTGTGTACGTGGTTGCACTGACGGCTTTGACGGGGGCATCGCTGTTTGGAAATTCATTACTTCGCTGGTTCTCAATTTTTCTTATCTGCTGTTTTGCAACCATGACGTTGTCCATTCGCTTGGCAATTCGTTACCAGTGCGTCGAAGACGAATGAAAGTGATCTTCAGACCAGGGTGAGAGCCATTCGTGCCCGTCTTCCTGCTCGGGTGTGGTGAACGGCTATTGGTCTGGTGTGGCGTGGGCATTCCGGAACTGAAACGCAATTCAGCATTGGTAACGATCTGTCGGCATTCTTTCCCGACGATCTTGGGCGGCCGATTGATAACTTCGTCCACGAGTGACTCTATTCGATGTCGCTGGTTTTACGTGCGTCGGCTGATGCGTTCTATTCAGCACGTGAGTTTTGCAAAACTTCGAATGTAAAACTTACTCCCCGATGATTTCGTTCGTGCGGATGGTTGTGACTGGTAGCCAACACCAGTTTTCAATGTTGCTGATTGCTGTGCTGGATTTTGCCCATCTGATTTCGAACGAAATTAGTTTCCTGTCAATCGCAATTGAGATTGCGGTTTGATAGATGTTTCTGATCGAAGACGTCCAACGTCTGGTATGTAGAATGCTTACTTGATGCTGATTACCTATGGCACTTCAAATGGGATGGACTTGTCGTCAGCGGTGTACTGCATACTGTCGTCGTGAGTAGCCCGCAAACCAAGGCGTGCACGCGAAGGTAGGGAGCCATTCTTTGCTGAAGTAGTTAGTCCATCGCTGGACCATCGGTGATGGCCGCCGTTCCGCAGTGGACGGTTGATTGCTGACGAATCAAAGCTTGTCTTTGCTACCGACAGAGCTTGGGCAATGGCAACGGGTTATCAAACCGTACATCGACGGCGGTTGGGTGCTTCAAATTCGGAAACACTAATCGTCACTAATACACACTAATCGATTTGTGCTGACCAGCGGTGGTCAGTGTTCCCAGCATGCAGGCGTCATTCGCGTTTCGATTGGCGTATCTACTGGGGCTTCATGTCTTGATGCGAATTTGCGGCCAGTCGATTGGCGACGGTTTAATATTGCAACGCGGCGGTTGCAACGGACTGCTGAGCAACGTCAACAGTTCCTTTTTTTGCTGATGGTTCTGGTCGTGATTGAAACGAAGGAAGCAATCGCGTCCGACGCCCGGATCGCAAATTATCACACTGCAGTTTAAATCGCGTACGATAGACCGTGGTTGATCAAGTTGATCGGCCCAGGATGACGCGGAACAAATTGATGGACGCGAAGTCGCGGGGGCTTTGTCAAACGAATTACTGCAATTTCCTTCGCCGTGCCTCGCTCATCACTGCCGTTATGTCGCAACATGAGAGCAATAGAATGTCAACTTACGATACTAATCCGTACAGAGCAGAGCCGTCGAAGGCGGCTCCACAAAGAGGCGTGCGTGCCATCGCTGCGGCTGCTGGCTTTTCGCTCGTTTTTGTATTCGCGATTTCTATCGCTCGGATCGCTTGTAAAAAATCGCTCATTTGGATTTGCGTTTTCCTACACCCGTGAGACGTTGACTGAGTCAAGTATTGTGCTGGGTTGGGTACTACCGCTGTTCATTGGCTACGCCGCACTCCACACTCAGTACAACTGCTTCCGAAGCACTCCTAAGTCGGATTTCTGGCCAGCAGTCGGTGGAGCGGCAAGTTTCCTGTTTTTCAATTCGGTATGGGACTTCACACAGGGCGTTGCTGATTTGATCAGCGAGTCTTTGGGCGGAATCGTCGATGTTGATTCAGTCCGAATGGTGATGTGCCCTCTCGTGATTGCTATAGCAATCGAAGTGCTCGGAAGCTTCTTCTTGTTTCGGGTCCAGAACGCTCGCTCGCCCGTAACCAAACAGTCGGTATAATAAAGCCGTGGACCAGAGCACTCATTCACGTGGCAATTGGATACAAAAGTCTTTCGTTTGCGCCCGGTTACGGGAGGCGTCCCATAAATGGAAATTCAATCCGTTGATAGGCTATGAACTTGCGATACGTTGATGTTCTCACCGCAGCTGCTACCACTCGAAGCATTGCGTCGTACGAGTCGACTCTTGAACTAAACGTGAGTTCCAGTCGCGGCGGATTGTGCTTCGACTCATCGTTGAAACTTCGTGATCGGGTCATCTCCGCGTTGAGAAACTCGGGGCTGTCTGAATCTGATATCCAAGAAGGCGGTGGGAACGTCGCACTTCAATTTTGGTCATCTGCTAAGTCTGTGTCGCACAGCATCATTGTGCGGAATGCAGATATGGCCAAATTGATGAATAGCATGGCTGCTATCGAGCGGCTGTTTGCATCGAGCAAACGCACATTTTGGTCTCCGATAAAGCAAACCTTCGCTTTCCAATCGCCAAAGCCCATTTACGCACCATCAGAGTCAGCGGAAAACGCGATAGCTGGTGCCATGCAACGGGCGCGAGCGACTGCAGATTCAATTGCATTTGCAAACGGTGAAATGATCGAGTCGTTGGTAAGCGTGCACGAGATTGCAGTGGCATCGCAGAGGAATATCCCCGGGCACGACGAGTTTGACGGGGATGCGGATGTGGCTTTGGACTTTTGCGAAATTGACGATTCGATTGGAGTGATTTCGTATCCATCACTCGGTGACCAGAAGGGGCGCGGGACTCGTCGATTTCGAGTTCGTTTTGCGTTGAAACCAACGACGGCGGATTAACAAAGCGTTGGACGCGGGGGCGCGTGCTGCGAGGTTGGTGACTTCTGAGTTTGTTGGCTGCGGTAAGGTGAGCGCCGGCGATCACACGAGCAAAAGTTTTTGACAGCTACTCTACGGACTAGAGGTCGATATGTATGACTTGATGCTCGCACGAGTTACGTAGGCAAGGTTCGTGATTGCGTTAGTTGCGTTGAGGCTCTTTGGGACCTGGCCTTCCAGTTCCTGTGCTGGCGATAACAACACTGCTCGCTGGGTTCGTTTTGTTTGGAGTCGTACGCGTCTACTAGAGTGGTGGTATTGCCACGCTACTCGGTTGGGCATCGTGCAGAAAGGTTCCTTCGGAGAACCATTTGCAAGATTTGGCGTCTACCCTCGAAGGGTTTAAGGTGTGCAACGATGAGTATGGCGATTGCGGAATCGATTTCATTGACCTGAGAGCTTCTAAAGGAAGGTCGGTGAATTTCGAAAAGGCCGATGCAAACTGCGATGTAGCATTTTCCATTGATGAAGTCGTCGAGATGTTTCAACACGGGAAGTTCACTTCAGGAACTGTCGAAGTCGCATCGCCAACAGAATGAAGCGATAGAACCATCCGGTGGGCCTGAAGTGGGAGTTGCAATTTTGGAGTTGAAGCTCTTTCGTGTTTGCTTGCCGGCGCACTATGTTGAACGCCTAGGTGATTCCTCTGTTACGAATCGGTCAAGGTCATCCTCGATTGTTCAGCCGTTAAGCTTCATGAACACTTCAAGCGTCATGCTAATCTTTACAGAACTTGATTTGAGAAACCTAGAGAATTCGAAGTAGCAGAGCATCGGTTGCAACGTTTTGGAGTCGGACCGAGAGTGTGTGCACCGTTTACTTTGCTGCTGCTGACTACGGACGACCCCGGGGCACAAGTATCTAGTTATTGAAGAGGACCGCGTGGCAATTGACGAACGGATCAATCGGGCTTTCCGGCAAACGCCGCGGCCGAATGGATTGAATGATGCATCAGACCCGACGGAACCTGTGAAGACTCCGGCTACACCCGGTGTCGTTGGGAGCGATGACGAGATAGCTACGAAAGAGAATCAGGAGTTGCAGGCGTCGCTGAAAAAGGTGCAGAAGATGATCGAGGGCGGCCGCGCGGTAGTTTTCGTAAGTGCTGCAAAACACCTCGAACACTGGCGAAACGGCTCGGGGATAAAAACTGATCATGCCGGCATCAGCATTCGAGAACCTGAGATCTGGCTGAAGAAAAAAGTTTGGCCGAAGTTCGTCCCGGGAGCCAACAAGCGTTTTAAAATCTGGCGAATTGAAAGGGGGGGATTCCGTGTCCATGCACTGGATTGACTCATTGTACGCAGATAGTCTAACTGAGCTTTAATTTGCATTGGGTGGATTTACAATCTGGTCTGATGTTATGGTGTCCGCTGAGTCGATTCCCCAATCAGACTGTGTAGGAGTCGTCTGCAAGTTTGAAAGGTGGGAATGTCGTGCATCGGATCGTTACAGCTGGGATTTGCTTAAGAGTACGGTCATTCCAGGTATCGGTCGGGTCGAAGGCGAAGAGCTCCGCATTCTTGAACACTACGGATACGGCAGGATGTTTGATATTGAGTTCGAAGTGTGGCAATTCAAAAATTTCGGTTTGATGAAAGAGTTCTCGTTTTAGTGACTGTTAATCGTTTGTTGATGCGTACACAGATCTTAACCGCAGTTCTGCTTCTTTCGCCCGGATGCAATCGGCATGATCCAAGCAAGCCGATTTCGAACAACCAACTCTTGCTGCGTTCGCGATCGGCAATGCATTTCACGACTGTGCAGATGCCCGAAACTGAAGACGATTCAACCGTTACGGTTTCCCAGGAAAAGATGCAGCAGCTTATAGGATCTCTGCATCCCATTTCTCGTGTCAGTCCAAGCCCCTTGATTGGCGACTGTTACACACTAGCGTATCAAGCAGGTATGGACCCAACCTGGGTCCGCGTTGGGGTGGGTGACAATGCTCTGGTCTTCGAATGGGACGATATCGTCTACATCGGTGGCAACCCCGCCGCATTCCTCGATGCTGTTGAAGCGATTGATCCAGTTCAAGAAACTGACGAATAGCTGTTGCAGGCAATCGTCATTATCAGTTCCCCGTGTTGTCCAGTGTGATGCTTATATGAATGACCAGCTAGAACTTTGTCGCTCAAACTTCTTCGGACGAGCGTCCATTAAAAAGGTTTGGGACAAATTTACTTATTTGCGTGTTCCGAAGCCAGATTGGCTGGGTGAAGATCCGTCGGATAGATTGTCAGTTCTTTTCGATAATCTTGAGATGCTCTACGCGGATGGCACGATCGTTTGGGGACGCATTATTCAAGCAAATGGCCTGTTGTTTGAATCCGGCGAAGATAATTGTCCAGGCGAAGTCGTTTACTCTTTAACGGATCGTGCAGACAACGAACCGGAGTGCCTGACGGACATCGCAGGGAGGCTTTATCAATTGAAAGGGACAACGCCAGCTGACTCAGAACTGCTAAACATAGCACGGTACTTGAGTGATGAGCACGTAAGGGTATTTGGTTTGCCTGTTCCGCATTCGGTAAACGCGTCGCTCCGCTGTAAAATTTCGACTACGTATTTCTACAGAAAGCATCTTCCAGGGGGACGACTGTGCACAATGCTTTTACCGATTGTCGTCTCTCGAAACTCGCCTCATTTCGCGATGCCTTTACCACAAAAGTATTGGCCGAAAGAATTGGTTGCGTGGTGGACACGCTGAATCGAAGTAAAACGGATAATTCGTTGGTTCACTCGTGGTCGTGAATCTGACTGGAATCTGTGGTGTCTGCGGTTATCGGAGCAATATTTAAGAGCAAGGTGATGACAAAGCAAGAAACGCTTTTCTTTTTGATTGTCTATGCGGTAACTTTCTTCCTTCCTGCAGGCGCTTTATCGCAAGATACTCTTTTGACGGATAAAACCAGGACTGCTGTCAAGCCAACCATCCAAGAGATTGAAGCGGTCATGCTTGGTAGGGAACATAAGCCGCTCAAGGATTTCGTTGCAAATGATGCGATCTTTGAAGAGGCTGATTCGCCATTGATCGACTATCTCGAACGTACGATCAGCCGTGAAGCTTCGTCCGAGACGAAGTCATTCCCGGCTAAATCGCGATTGTTTTGGGCTCCAATTTCTGAATCTCCGCTCCTGCCGATGTTCAAAAGGTATAGAAGGCTTGATCCGGATAGATCAATCCTCGTCTTTCGGGAAATCGATCGAAGTAATGGGCGTTTGAAAGCGCTTGGCTTTGATGTCCAGCAGATCGGCGGTCGTTGGAAGGTAGTATTGGCATTTGAGGGTACAGGGCCAGAAGATCAGTTATCCAGGAATGCGTCACTATTCGGATTGGGGCGTTGAACCAGATTTTGTTCGGTTCTGGTTTTCGCCAATATTCGTCGTTCAGAGATCCTCGGTTGTGAAGAAGCGCCGATCCACGTCGCGTACCGAGCAATTAGATCAAGCATTCTACTAATGGAAGATCCGCCTAGGTGATGGCTAAACCAAAGAGGAACCCAAAATGGTAGCTCGAAAACCCTATGGACTGGAAACGCTGGTCAAGGACCCTTCGGTGAAGCGTTCCCTCAAGAAAGCTCTTGATGGGGATGGCCGTTTGACATACGACGAAGTGCAATCGATCATCTATAGTACCTGCGACGGACCAGGGATATCAAAACAAGAAGTCTCTGACTTAAAAGCTATCCTCGACAACTCTCGTTCGATAGACGCCAGAACAAAAAAGCTGATCGATGAATTTGTAAAGGATCCCGCGTCATTTTTTAAGTTTCGTGGATTTCCCACGAGGAAACTTGAGACCATCATAGCGGATTTGCTGTACGCCAAGAGACTGAGTCAGCAGTGTGCGAGCAAGCTGGTGTTGTCACGTACACCGAAGGACAAGCTCGATCAGCTTTTGCGAGATACGTTCTCAATAAGTCTTAGAGAAACGGATAAAGTCCGTCAGATCCAAAGCAAGTTTTTAAGTTTCCGACCAAGGATGGAAAAGACCGTCTTTATTTACAAAGGAAACCAGAGAAAGCAACCAGGGTTCATGAGCGAGGATGCATGGGTGGTGCACGCCGAGCCATTCAATATCTATGTCGCTCAGTCATATTTTAGGAACCAGGCTAGGTACCGCGCGGCGCTGCTGATACATGAGTATATTCATCACGTCAACGACCGAAGCGGCCATCCCGGCGGGGATCAAGTCGCGTTCGGTCGAACCAGTATTGGGTTACCGTTCATTCAGGCTGTAAAAAACCCTTGGTGTTACCAATACTTTGCGATGTGGTCCAACCAGGTGTAGATCGGATGATGATTTCCATCGCTATCCAGGAGAACAATGGAAGCTTCTGAACTTCAGGCAATCGTTTCTGCAATTGTCGAAAAACGCCGGTACAAGGGCCTTCGTACCCACGAACTTGTGGATTCGATCCATCGTAAGCGGTTTCCGGCAGAGTATCTTCCGATTCTAGAACCATTGCTCGACATCAAGGATGGAGCTGTGTTCAAGTACGCCATCGATATCGTTGGCAGATTGAAGAATCCGTCACAGGCAGCGTCGGAGGCAGTCGAATCCGCATGGGAGCGTTCTTGGCAGCACGGTGTGCCACAGGCGTGTACTGAGGCGTTTCGTGCACTGATCCGAATCGGAGGTGAAGACCAGCGTCTGCTTCGAATGGTGGACAAAGCGATGGCCGTTGACAACTATGATGTCCACAAGCAATGTGCGATGACATTGATGAAGGTTGATGGCGGCAACGCGGTCTTGGAGAAATGGTCCGAAACAGTTGCCGGCCAATGTGGTTGTCACTTGCATACAAAGCTTGCGGAAAAGATTGTCTGCCACCTTCAGGCTGGATCGTAGTGTGTTGGAAGCGGAGTTGTGTTTCTAAACTGTGTCTTTGGTGATGAAGTCCTCGTGCGAAAGGGACCAAGCGAAGCGACGAGTCTGGATCGTGGAGTCTGCGTTGTTGGGGATAGCTGATTGTTCGCCGAAGCGAGTCCTATTTTCAGTTTTCAGGTTGTCCGTTCAGTGACGGTGGCTACCTTTGTTCTGATATCGGAGTGATGTATGGCAACAGATGATGAAGTGCGAGCTTTGGCCGCCAAAGGCTGGAGCGACGAGATCGATGCTCTTTTTGAGAATGGACTCCCCGATTCTCAGATGAAGATCCTTCAAGCAGCAGGGCTTTTCGACGACGACGGTGAGGATGATGGTCTGCCGCCACCACTTGACGATGACGTCGATGAGCAAGTGCAAGACGAATTGGAACGTGGCAATGACCTGATGGAAGGCTCTGATTTTCAATCGGCGCTTGAAGCTTTTGGCAACGCACTTGAACGATTGCCAGAGCCGCAGACAGAGTATGACTACGCGTTGCATGCGTACTGCGGTATGGGCGATGCGCATTTTTTACTCGGCAACTTTGCGAAATGCGTCTCTGCTTTCGAAAGTGCCCAAAAGTGTGACGGCGGGATTGGAAATCCGTTCGTCCACCTCCGGCTAGGTCAGGCCTATATGCAGGAGGGAAATTCGTCTCAGGCAGCCGATCATTTGATGCGAGCGTATATGGCGGAGGGACCTGAAATCTTCAGTGACGAAGATCCAATCTATCTCGAATTTCTGAAAACAAAGGCGAAGCTCGATTGATAGTCACGGCAATCGCCGCATCAACCACTGCATCTCTTTTATGATGTCGTGCCAAAGAAGACTTGCGTTTCTCAATTGCAGATTCGCGATTCTGAGGTGATTCAGAATATGGTGGTCGGGCCTAGAGGCTTGCGATGCCCTTGCAGGCCATTTGCCTGACTCGCTGGTGACTATCGTTCTGTGGTGGCGTCATGACGAGGCAGCTCGTCATGGCGATACACCATGTTAGCTTTCATGTCGGTCTGGATTTGAGGTCCCATGGAAGGCTCTCTATCTGACATTCAGTCCGGTGAATGAAATTGTGTGGGGTATATCGAGTTCTGCTATCCTGTGGGGGAAGATCGAATCCCAAAGAAGATAGAAGTCATGATGTCAAAGTTTTGCTCTGCGGCCGTCACCGTGTTATGTGTCGTTTTCTCGTTTCACAATTGTTATGCCGATCTGATTGTGACCGGGCCACCGGGCGATTTTACGACGGCAGGTCCAACGACGAACAACACCTACGGATACACGTTTAGGGTAGGTGCGTCCGACGTTTCACTGACTCAGTTGGGTTACTTCGACGATTTTGGCGATGGCCTCGCTGCAAGCCACGAGGTTGGATTGTGGACAGCGGGTGGAGATTTGCTGCGTAGCTCCACTGTTCCTTCGGGAGCTGTTTCCCCACTTGAAGAGTTTTACCGAATGGTCGATGTCAATCCCATCACGTTGTCAGCGAATGAGACGTACGTCATCGGCGCACAGGTATTTGGGGACCGGTATCTTCAAAATTCCACTGTCCCAATCAATGGGATCTCGTCTTTGGTCTCATCAATTGGCAATGGGATCGGCGGTGGGCTTGGGCGAATCGGATTGGGGGCGGGGCTGAACTTCCCGTCTGGAACCTCTGCATCAAATCGTTATGGACTCAATGCAAACGCCACGATTACTGCAATTCCAGAACCGTCTTCACTTTTCTTGCTTGCTTCTGTTGGTGCGATCGTTGGTGTCAGGCGTTTCCGTGGTGCTAAATGCAATAGATGACAGACGCGTCCGCTTGAACGTCGAAGTTGAAATGGTTGCGGCAAAGCGTTCGTGTTCAATGGTGAAGCTCGGAAGCTTGCCTCCTTTCTTTATCGTGTTGGTTGAATTTGCAGCTAGGTCTGTCGGAGTGATTGATATTGTTTGCAGCCTGTTCAAGGCCGTTCAATATGCGGCCCAACAATTTGCGACGTACAGTATTGAAGATACCGGGCAGTTGCGGGACATTTCACCGAAGCATATAGCGATGCGACTTGCTTCAATGGTCGATCAGCGAATTGTTCCAGGGATATCCCGGGAAATGCCCTAGGTGATTCGTGCTATTCGACCGATCATTGTCGTTGCCAACAGCCACTATATAACGGTCAGAAAAACACCAGACGGTGGTTTCATAATCGCCTGTCGAGCAGAATGGACATCGGTAAAATTTAGTTGCCTCAGCATTGCGGTGTCCGTAATGCTTTGAATTCTCCTGTATCGAAAGAGTCAAGCGGAAGTCACCCAGTGTTCAGACACATTTCTCTTTTTCTTGTTGCAGTTGTTTTCTTGTCTGCTTTGCCACAGATGGGCTTTGCGCAAACGTCTCGAGCACGCGCTGCGATGAAGGAACAGTTTCTTAAGGAGGCTGGATCGATCGAAGGTGCAATTTGGACGTTTTCGCTGACTCCGGTGCATAAAACGCCAGGGAGGGATTCTGTAATCCGTGGCGCTTACCGAGTTTCTGATCTCATTGTCTATCAAGCTGGCAAGCCTGGCGGTGAATGGACCAGTGAAATTGGGAAAAGCCAACCCGATGTGGCGAATAAGACAACGGTAGCGGAGTACACATTGCTTCGTGGGAAAACCGGTCCCAAGCAATGGGCGAAGCCGATCAAAGGCAAGGCGTTGCTATCGGTGGTTGATTTCGGAAAGCTAGAGGGCGAATTCGTCGACAGTGATGGCTACAAATGGAAGATGCGGACCATGCGAATCCGTGAATAGCATCTGTTGCGTAGAGAGGTCGAGTTCGATCGTAGCCGTATTGAGTGCTTGCTGTTTGGCGAATTGAGTGTTGGTGTCAGCTCAGACGCGCTCCATCCCGTTCTTCGACGCTAAGCTAGATGTTGAGTCGCTATCGACAGCCGGCTTATGGTTTGGAGCATGCCGAGCGGTTTCAATCGTTCGGCTATCACTACCGTTCGAAATGGCATCTTTTCAGAGGTGGGGCAAATGAGATTCCTTTTTGCGATGGCAATCGGCGCGTTCGCTTTTGCAACTTCGTTTGCTGAAGAGAGTCCGCTCGATACGCTGACGGTCACTTCGACGCGTCTGAAGTGCTTGTCTGGATTTGCCGAAATCACCTATGGATACAAGCGGGGAGCTTCGAAGGCGGCGGTGACCGAACTGGCGTTTGTTGTGATCGAGTCGGACAAATACAATTCGCGTTTTCGGTCAGTGTTTCGATTGAGCAGCAAGGTGGACGACGTGACGCCGCCGGCCTACCTTGGAATGGAACAGCATACTGAGGATCTACCTGGGAAAAACCAGGTGTATGCAATCATCGGCGGTCGGTATATGCAAGCCGATTCGGATGTCACATTAGCCGAAATCCGTGCATGGATCGATCAACCTGACATGCATGCGACTATCGAATCACTGCTGGACTTCAAGGCTAGAATGCGAGCTAGTCGAAAGGGGAATGAGGGAGAGTAGGTGTGATGGACATAGCCAGCCAGAAATCGGGTTATCAAAGGCGGCCTCGTCTGGAGACAACCCGTTCCACGCTATAGCCATCTATGCAGGGAATGAGTCAGCGACGCTGAATCGGGCCATTTTTGAACTGATCGCTCGGTAAATTGGCCGCGTCGCGTGTGATCGCGGATGCTATTTTGTTTTTCGGAATATTTGATGTCGCAACATTCCTTCAATCCTTACGAGTCATCGAGTTTGGTTCGGGCGACTGAACCTGATTGGAGAGTTCGGTATCTCGGTCTGGCGATCGCGATCTACGTCTTGGCCGCATGGGCAGCTTCATGGGCTGGTACCGCTATGTTCGTTGGTGCCGAGAACGTCTTCATGATATGGAAGATGCAACCGATTTTTGATCATTTGATACAGTGGTCCATTTTCTTGCTGGGAGGCGTTGGGTCGTTCTTTGCGATGCGTTTTCTAGTAAACGTACATCGGCCACAGCAACACATTTGGCTTTCCATGATCAGCGGTGCCGCTTTCGGGGCGATGCCTTATGCGTTTGAGCCGCTAATTGAAAAAGTTCCGACGAGCGTTATCGCGGATGCCGGAAGGTGGTTTGATTCCGTTCCTTTAGCGATCACCTCGACTCTGTTTTTCGTTGTCGCGACGTCGCTTGTTTTGGTAGGTGTTTGGCTGACCAGGTTGATCGGGCGCCGGGCCTTGCGGTGTGGATCTTGATGTCCAGAGATTGCAGTCCGCTTGACAGGCTATTGTCGGCCTTCACTCTGTGGAGGCAGCGTTCTTTCCCGTCGGCTTGCGGAGTCGCAGGAGACTCTGTGAGAGATTAACAGAGGGAGCCACCCGGCGATTTTACGAGCAGAGTCAATTGATGGCAGTTCCCTCGGCAGTTTGGAAGATTGCCTGAGGCCTACGACACATCCACAACTCTTCTATACTGATCCTATGCAAAGCAATAACAACGCCGAGTCGACTAAACTGCAAACCAGTGCCCAGTCTACATTTCCTGAGGTCTGCGTCTCTTGCGGATCTGTGGCCACGCGAACTATCAACCTCCGCTGCTTCAACACAAAGAAGCAAAAGTCAGGATTGATATTGAATTTCCTGAGCCAGCTGTTGGGGAATCTTGGTTTGGGATTACTGGTGAATGAGGTGGCGGACCATCGGCCAGTCGACTTGCGACTTCCGATTTGCGGTGGCCCTTCTTGTAAAAACGGTCGTGGTGTAGCTGGAGAGGTGCTGCATGGGGGCCAAGTTGCCCTTTCCGGCTTGAACCCCGATTTTGTTGAGGCAGTGCAGGAGCAGCTGCAAACTCAATGGGCAAGTTTGTCAGGCTCCCAAAGGGATCCTGAGAACAAGTGGGACGCTCTTGCGAATCAAGTCGACGAAGCAGAAAAAAGAAGAAGCGGTCGATGATAGGAAGTGCCGTCGCCTGATTTGCATCTGTGTCGACTGCATTCGGTGCAGCGGCCAACTAGAAATGTGGGTGTGATGGTTAGTGGATATGCTCAGCTGGTACGTGAGTTGACGACGTGTTTGGTCAAATTGCAGGGAAAGGAGAGAATGGTGTCGAGGGTCTTGCTTGCGATTTTTTTGATCCGAATCCGTTGAGCCCAATCATTGTTGGGTAGCACTATCTTCGATTGCAATTGAACGAGTTATCCTTTCGATGAAGAGCGAAGCTGCGACACTGACCAAGCCTACCATTCATCGTTTACTCGCGACCACCGCTGCCGTTGCCATCGGGTTAGCGTGTGCAACAGCATCAGAGGTTCCGCTTTCGATTCGGCTTTTGGGGATCGCATTTGGTTGTTATTGGGCGGCAACCTGTATTTTTACTTTCAGCGTATCGCTCTCCTCTCCCGCAAAAGAGTTTTGTTTCCTGTTCGGTCTGCCCCTCTACATTTGCTGCATTGTCTGTACGGCCGTTGCTTGTGCTTCCCTGATAGCCTCATTGGTGTCTTCAATCAGGCATCTGAACGCCCTGTAGCGGGCGTTGAATTTAGGGCCGATGGTTGTGGGGCGAGGTATCAAAGTCTTTCATCGTTGGTCGGTTGGCGGCACCGATCGTGAGTACGCCCGCAAGCGTTTTCTTGAGCAGCGTTTTATTACACATGCGGCTTGAAAGAGTGTTCCCTATCTTGTTTACCAGGCAACACACGATAAAACCTCTCGAGCTGAAGCATGTTGAACGATTTAGCTTGTGCGGAAGCATCAACGAAGATTTCTTTGCGACAACTTTTGGTGTGAGAACAAATGGAAAAACGCGTAATCCATTGTCCGAAATGCGAGTTAGAAATGACGGCTGGCTTCATCGCTGACTGGAACGACGCAGATGTTCGAGTTTCAAGATGGCTTGAAGGTGAGGTGTCGTCTGGCTGGTTGCAGGAGGTCAATCCACGCAAAAATCGCCAGTTCAAGATTTCGACTTATCGGTGCCCCGAATGTGGCTTGTTGGAGTCATACGCATTCAAGCCAATTGAATGAGGCTTGAAGTTGATTGATTTGCAACGTCATCAGCTCGCTGGAACGCTATTGATGTACTCGTTTGGCTATTCATTCAAACTTGGGACACACGTGCGTGACCTGAAGAGCCGTTTATGTCAGCCAGTCGCCTTGCGACTGACCAGTTGGGGTAGCTGGTGGAGCGTTTAAAAAACGTGCAGGAATTTTTGCTGGGGCTTCGATGTCGCGACCGAGCATCTTTAAACGCAGTTTACCGACGGCGACGACGATTGATTAGAATCTGCATATCCAAGTCGGCTATTCGTGATTGCATTCAGCTTCGGTTAACCGCGTCGACTCGGTGACCGTTTTCATTTTTCGATCGATGAAATGAGCATACTTGATGAGATTGCACATCCCTTCTGGGGGCGAGTGATTCGCGTGGAGGGATATGAAGGATGGCATTGTCCAATCGAAGAGAGGTTGTCTGATGGGACATTGGTTTCAATCAGAGTGGAATTCGATGACCCAGACAACGAGATCGTACAACAAAACTACACCGCGATTCGCGAACGGTGGGATCAGATTTGGGTTCGTATCCAGGAACGCATCGGTGAGATGAAAGCGGCTTATGGATACGGAGGCATTCCGATTCAAGCTGAATCAGATTGGTTTGAATTGAAGCCACCTGTTGATTCGATCGATGAAGGGGCGGAATGGAGCGTTATGCTACAAGACGATGAAGCCGGATGGCTGATCGACTTTGCTGGCTGGGGCGATGACGGAGGTCAGGGCGTTTTCTGAGATAAAAGCGCCGGATCTCATTGTTGGGAACCAAACGGCTGCATCGCGTGATAGCTTATTTAAGCTTCATCGGCGTTGTTCTGTCGTTGTGTTTCTTGCCATAACGCAGGATGTCGTGATCGAGGTGTCTTGGCCGATGCTAGTCAACAGGGATCTTGCCTGATGCTTGTAAGCGGTGTGCGATCACGTGCACTGAAGTGTGTCCTGTCTATCGGATCGGATGTGAAGGGAGATGAGGTTGGAAGAGACATGTGGCATATGACATGCTCTTCATGAAATCACCATTTCGCTTGAAGGTTTTGTGTCGCCATGCAATTCATGGAGCAACGGAATTGTGGATCGTCAGAGTTGCTAACCGATGAACGATACAAAGTGGCGCCGACTGCTAAGAGCACTTGCCCCAATTTCGCTTCCTGTGTCCTATTGGACGTTTGTGAATGAAGACGTTGAGTATCTTCGTCCGACACCGCAGCCCGATGAGATTGTTAACGGAGTCGCTGTGGGCGATACGAGTATCGTTGGCCCCTTTTACTTTCGGGATGTGAAATCAGTTCGATGGCCGAAGAGATACGAGATAGCTTATGGTCCACATGAACCCCCGAGAGCATTTACTCAGCCGGTAGAACAACTGATTGTTGCGATCAATGCTGCCGGACAATTTGACATCTGTGAAACCGAGGGCGATCTAGTCCTTTATGCCTACAGATGAATCAAGCGATTCGCCAATGTTGTGCAACCGTGAAAACCCATCCTCGACTTGCATGTGTGTCAACGGAGCCAATTTAATTTGGATTTCGCGTCGTAGAGACCAGGATCGTCTGTGTCAAAGCGTGGCATTTGCTTTTCAAGCTCCTGCGCAAGAGGGCTTTCGGAACGGCCTGAATCGAAATCAACCGCGCAAAAGATTATGATCTACTAGGTCATCTGATGCGTCACGACTGTAGATAACGGTTAAGGTCGAGTCTAATATGTCCATTGAAGACAATAGTGGCGAAATCGCAATCAAACTGAGTTCGATGTCGTTCTGTCTGGAAGCTACAGTCACAGTGCTTCTCAAAGTCGGATTGCGAAGGCGGCAGGCTATCTAAAGGGCGAGAGATATCCAACATCGACGATTTTCATCGTCAGAAATTCGTCTTCGGAACGACTCTTGCGTGTTGGTTTATTACGAAGGTTAGTGGTTGAATGCAGCAAAATCGGAACGCACTGACATTGGTAGAGTTGATTGTTGTGATTGGGATTGTCGTTGGTGTGCTGGCACTCGCGTTTCCGGCGATTCAGTATTCGCGCGAAGCGATGCGGAGAAGCCAGTGCCAGAACGGCCTCAAGCAGATTGGCTTGGCGATTCAGAACTATCATTCGATCGGAAAGCAAGTCCCGGATCTCTACAACTATTCACCTTTCCCTATCCAAGAGTTCCATAGTCATTCTTGGCGAACTGCAATTTTGCCTCACCTGGAACGCGGCAACCTATTGCAGACGTTGAATCTGAAACTGGCTTCAACAAGTCCGGAGAATCAAGACGCGATCAATGTCCGTGTTCCGTTGTTTGAATGCCCGTCGACTAGCACACCCAATGAAATCGTTCCCGATCTCAATTTATGGCGAGATGCGAATGGTGTGTTCAGCCAGCCAACAGGTACTGCAGCTCGAACTGACTATGCCGCGATCGTCGGAATGAACACCGAGTCGGGGAATTGGTTGGAGGCTGATTTTGGCGGTTGGGGTGAACCAAAGATTTCGAGCAACGGGCAGATGAGATATTCCAAGCGACGATTTTCCGATATTACCGACGGTTTGTCGAACACTTTACTGGTCGGTGAACGAGCGGGCCGCCCTGATCGTCATGGTGCTGGGAAGCCCGCAATTCCGTTTTCGGTTGCCAACCACTTGTGGGATCATCATCAGGCAGCATGGGCGGTGTCGACGTTGGGACAGCATCTTGTTCTAGCAGCAGACTATGCCGTCAATCAAAACAATGGACACGGCTTATTTTCGTTTCATGCCAATGGCGTGAACATTCTGCTCGCCGACGGGGCGGTCAAGCACCTAAGCAGTTCCACGGATATGCAAACACTCCGTTCACTGATTTCTAGAGCTGGGCATGACTGATGCCGATCCCGAGTGCGATGAACTGGCGGTAGGCTAAACGTGGGAAACGATCCAATAGGTGTGGTCGACGTTGGTCGCGTCAAAATGCATTTCCGTTCCCTTCGGGGAATGACGAATGCGTAGAATTGGTTGTCAGAGCGTCTAGATTACGCTGACTATCGCTATCCTCATTGCAGAATCGGATGTTTGAATTCGAAGGATCAAGGGCAGAGTTCCTGAAGCTGCTTGCGGAGTTTGGGGAGACTCCTGCGTTCGTGACATGTGCTCGCGCAGTTAACGCGGCATTCGATTGTTTCGTGAGGCAATGTCAAACGCATCGCGATGAAGCACTGGTCTGCTCCGTCGGCATTTTGGGCCCCGTCGGCATTTTGAAATGATGCGAAAGCGGTGCGGTGGAAATTGGGAGCGGTTTTCCGAGTACGTGGTTGAGACCAATTGGCCATCCATCTTTGCGAATCTTGATTTGCAGTTGCCATCGATAGAGTTCAGCCAGCCATCGTGGTTCTTGTCGGATCGATCCGCTTTGCGCGCATTTGTCGAATCCGGGAAGCGATTCAATTCGGAGTGGTCGCGATTCGTTGATTCGGGGATCGTTGACCAACTAAACGATCAGCGAATGGCATACAACCGAGATTATCCGATTGAAAAGGCGTGTGCGTTTGGCACGGATGCTGTTTTGGAGGACTTCGAACCGCTGCCTATGCTGACTCGCGAGTGGTTTGAGTCGCAATATCCTTTGCTATCCCTTCCCGCTCTTTACTAGAGATGCGATGTCTAGAGGGATGTCATTTCTTCGCGAGGGGCATTTTAAGGATTGTCCTGCGAGACCCTGGAAAGCTATTCCGCAAAAGCCCTGTCGACGTGGCGGGGATTCTTTTTTGAGCTGTTTTCTGTGAGCCTTTCGTTTGTCGAAGTCGAAAGTCACTTGCGGCGTCTGGGATTGATGATTGCAATCCGAGGAGATTTCACGCCCTGAATTTGTATCTGTCGAGCCTCTTTCTAGTGACAAAGAAACTCACGCTAGGGGAAGGCAATGCTCGAGAATTTACGGGACTTGGTGAAAGGGTTTGTCGCTCTCTATTGGCTGAACTTGATGGGCGTCGCTGTATTCATCTTCTGTTTAGTTCAGCTGTTCTCCATGAGGTCTTTTGAAGACGCTCTAGTTCCTGGTGTTACCGCATTGTTTGGTTTGGTCGCGATGCTTGCCCCGGATGAAGTTTCGGATTGGACCGGTCACCATGGCTGGACGTTCCAGCAATACCGTAGCAAGCCGCCTTCGGTCATTCGTTATTCAGGCATCTCAACTTTGATTCTGACTGCGATCTACTTGCTTTAGTGCGGTTGGTTGTTCAGTGCGAAAGCGAGAGGCGTTTCTTAATTTGGTCGCCTTTGATCGGAGCAACTTGGTCGCTGTTGCTTTGGTGCTTGTTCTCGCTCCTTTAGTTTGCTTTGGGCAAATGCTGTGCAAGTTTTCTGCTCGTGACCTAGGATGGGATTCGTCTCGATCGCGACTGGGTTTGGCGAACTGACGCAATGGGTTGCACAGATTCCACGCCGCAATGCAGCGTGTTTACCTGATTCACATCACTTTGAGTTCTCGAGAGATAAAACGATCGCCATCAACTTCAAAAACGGAAAGATAATTGCGTTACAATTCGGTGGAGCGTGAGTGATATGGCCGAGTTTCTTCGGTCTTCAGATCAATGTCATTACGCGTTTACGAAGCTGAGAGACTGAACTCAGGTTTGGGCAGTGTGTGTGAGTTGAAATGAATAGCATTGTTGCTCACCTCTTGTCGGAAACCGGCATCCTAGATCTGTCTCGTGTTTTGTGGGCCAGTTTCCAACGTCGATATTTCCATTGGGGAATCAATGCAATCCAGAGATCAAGTTGAAGGTGGTGGTCAGAAAGGTGCTCGCGGTTTGTTTCGGGACAAGAAGCGGCTTGTCGTTGACTTGCATGATCATCAATTCGAAAATCTATGTTTAGTCACAGGTGAGACGCCTAATGACGCCTATAAAATTGATCAGACAGTGATTCCCGCGAGTACTCAGACCATTTCGGTTCTCATTGGTGGACTGATGGGTTACTACTTAATGGCCGCGGTTCAGGGTGTGAAGGTCAAGCTAGTGATTCCCTACAAAAATCAAATGCTTGAGCGAGATCCGAAACGTTCTGCTACGAGTAAGATGATCGTTGGTGTCGGGTTCGCGATTCTCATTGTGGCAATCGCCGCGCTGGACCCGAAGGAGACGCTGGGAATGGCGGTCCTGCTGTTTGGTGTCTTCATGATTTTCAGCGGTTTCGTGCACGACGGGGTCGTTGGGTCAAAAACGACTCAGCCGTATTTGCCGTCAGACATTCGTGGAGATTATGTTTGGATTGCCGGGGTCAACGAGGATGTGATTTCTCGGTACCCGGTTTTTAGCCCGAAAGAATAGATGCTGGTAAGGTGACCAATTCGCAAGGCATGAAAGTGCCCAATGAAATGCTACGCCGGCACATGTTTAAATCCATATCGGGCCAGCGACCGATCTGGCCAGCGACCGATCTGGCCAGCGACCGCCGGCTGTTCGATCTAGCTAGTGAGAGAGTGCATTTCATTTTCAATGCGTCAGTTCGTTGTCATCTTGATCGTTGTCGTGCTTCTCGCGATTCTTGGCTACCATGCGATTGGAACCCGCCTTTCCGGTCGCGCGAAGAACGCTGCGGATGTTCCGATTGTCGGGGGTGACCTCTCGGAGCTGCACTTCTTGGTTCCCGCAGAATTTCGAGGCAACGAGCATCCTCATGGCGGCGGTGCTGTGATAATTCAAGGGGCGGTCACGAAGGAATCGATGGTAGAATTCTGTCAGGGCGTTGGGGCAGCAATCGGAGCGGGGCCTGTATTGGCAGGTCAGGATTTTGTCTTTGACCGTCGGATGGTTTTAGAGCAATTGCGCCATTTTAATATGCTTGACGATCCCATTCGCGAGACGGAGGGAACGCTGGTTCTAGCAGCGATCGGTGGTCGGTTTCGAAAGATGTACGGAACCTATGAACCGGCGACGCAGCAATTCCTTCTGTACGTGCAGTTCGATGGCACCAAGTGAGTTGGCTTGGATGTCGCCAACTGAATCCCATGACGCTTCGATCAATCGCGAACAAGCTGTCTTGAGCGATTGCGGCTAGTGCAGCGATCGTACAAAGTCGGTTGCTAAACACTGAAGCTATCATGGATCGGATTTTCAGAAGAGGATCTCAGCGAGAGATCGGGTCGCGGGATAGAATGAAGTCGATTCTTCACCCTCAATTGGATCTGTCTCATGTCTAAGTTCGCCAGGATTCCTCTGCTAGCGATTGTTATCGGTGCCTTGTGCATTTTCGATGGGAATGTATTTGCAGAGGAATCGGCAAAGCAAACGGCGACATTCGGTGGCGGATGCTATTGGTGTGTCGAGGCTGTGTTCCAACGCATCAACGGAGTCGAGAACGTCGTGCCTGGATTTATGGGAGGCCGGACGAAAGACCCGACCTACGCACAGGTGCTCCGCGGACGTACTGGCCATGCGGAAGTGATCAAGATCGAGTTTGATCCAGAGGTCGTGTCGTACGAGCAGTTGCTTCAGGTGTTCTTTAGCACGCATGATCCGACGACAAGAAACCGACAGGGCGTTGATGTCGGAACTCAATACCGAAGCGTTATTTTCTGCCACACGAAAGAGCAAAAGGCGACTGCGAAAGAGTACAAGCGTCTTTTGATTCGTCAGAAGACGTTCCGTTCACCGATCGTCACATTGATCGAGGATGCGGAAACCTTTTATCCGACCGATGTCGAGGAGCATTTTAACTACTTTAACCTGAACAAGAACAAGCCGTACTGTGTCGCAAACATCGTCCCCAAGCTTGGGAAACTACAGAAAGAGTTCGCGGACCAACTCAAGCCCGAAAAGGGTGAATGAGACTTTGCAGCCTGTTGACTGATACGAGAGAAATAAAATGATGCACTTCAGTCTTGGCTACGAGCTGCACGAGCACGGTTGGGCAAGCGCAGTGCTTCGCAATGACGAGGGAGATTTCGAAATGACTGCTTCGTATCTTCGTGACACGCTGCGCGAACTTGCCATTGCGGCCTATCAAATCTCTCGTGGTGAATCGGATCAACTGGTGGTGTTCATGGACGAGCCAGGGGAACATCAGTTGCGAATCACACAACTCGGTCGCGGTGAATGTTCCTATTCGGTTGACTGGTACGAGGACTGGCAGAGCTGGGGAATAAATTCAATCGGAAGTCGCTGCCCGAAACGAATCACGGAAGGTGTCGTTTCGTCACGACGGTTTCGGCAGCAGGTGCACACCATCTTGTGGTCCTTGTACCGTAAATTTGGGATCGATGGCTACAAGTCACGGTGGTGTGAACATGATTTTCCCAAGGCTGAAATGGAACGACTCGCGGCAGCAACGCAATGCTGAATTAGCTAGGCCGATGGCGATGGTTCAAGTGTAAATGACTCGGGATTGACAGTTGATTTTTCGTAATGTGGTAAACTGGGCATGGCAAGGATTCATAGACCAACCAGACGAATGAAAGTGTTGACTGTTTCTGAAATCAATGCGTTTTAGAGAGCGGTGGGGAAACGAGTTAGGTTGTCTTTGTTTGGTTTCATAAGTTGTATCTGACATTCAACGCTGTGGGGAGAGCGAGTAACGGGGGGGTCTTGATCAGGCGGGTTTCCAATAGGTTGAAAGCCAATAGGTTGAAAGTATGAGCGTTACTAAGAAGCGAATACTCATCATTGCGGTGGTGCTATCAGCTTGTCTTTTTACGGTTGGTGGCTGGGCTTCGATCACGATTTTTGCTTGGGTGTCCGATTTGCCCAATCGTGTTGTCGTCGATGGTGATGCAATCGCAAACGCATTTGGGCACGCAGGCATCGAGGCTTATCATCATGCCTTGCGGGAAGGCGATTCAACGGTTCGCGTGCAAATTCTTGAGGAGCAGTTTGCGGCGTTGATCGATGAAAACAGCGATGGGGCGGGTTGGGTTCAGAGCGAATTCGGCGAGGAATTGAAGTCGTTAGTAAAGTCTGACGATGCAAGGGTTGCGTCGGCCGCTGCCGAAGTCCTTTCGAAGCTTGAGGCTGTATCTCTGCAAGCGACCGGTGGGGAATGACCGTGTTTGACCGGGGTGTTAGATCGGGGATTGGTCTATCTTTTTCAACTAGAGATCAGTGATACATTGTCTTCTTTCATGGCTTTCGGAAAGGAGCGTTGTTGGATGACCGAGCGTAACAATCCGTATTCGCCGCCGATTGGTGAAGCAAAACTGACAACGAGTTCAGTTTCTGAGTCTGGCGGTTTGTTTGTGTGTCGTCGCTGCGGATATGAGCTACAGCGTCTAAAACGGCGAAGACATCGCTGGTTGCGGTGGGCGCCCGCGTGGATTGCGTCCATTGCGGTGACTTTGGTTTACATTCGACCACCGGCCAATGTCATTTTTGCTGTGATCATCGTTGTCGCGTGGACCAGAGCCGCGAACAGTCCGATCAAGTGGATCTGTCCGAAGTGTGGCCTGCGTAATTCCGTGCGGGACACGAGTCCATAAAGTATATGCCGATGCTTCTATCGATCATGATAGGGGCTTCCCAAACCGGCGTTGGGGATATGGTTTCGAGAGTTGAATTCGCACCTTGTTGGTGTCGGAATCATGTTTGATGTTGTTCGTCACGCGGGAAGGTTGGACGTGGGGATCGAACCGAATACATACTTCGCTGTCGAGTGCTCATGTGGGCATGAAGCTCTCGTGGCGACATTTCAAGCTGGGACATCGGTAAGTTGCGAGCAGTGTGGAGCAGAGCTTCGCGTTCCGAGCTTACGAGAATTGAAATCGCTTCCTGTTGTTGACGTTTCGCCGATTGGCGAATTAGAGGCTCAGATCGCTGAGCAGGAAGAGGTTTTTGACGGGCGTTGTCAGCTTTGTGATGTCCATCGAGGCGCTTATTGGCTTCCCGTATTGGTCGTGGCCTTCAGGGACAATGACGGGTATTGTCGATCTTTCGTGGTTCCTTGCATTGTCTGTGATTTGTGCTTTGGCGATTTCCGGCGGGGAGTTTGGAGTGGGCGCATCCAGGGATTGTGGAATGCCGGTGTGAAGCTTGTTCTGTTGGTGGTGGCTGTTCTTTTGGCGATCGTGATCGCATTCATTTTGCCTGTGATCGGCATTTTGGGTGTGTTGTTATTCGGCGCCTCTTTGATCTTGTATCTGTCTCGATTTGACATGAATCCTTTCATTCGAAGGCATCTCAATCGCATCTGTCGTCTTGATGAGACATTGAGTTCGGCTGATGGCTATCGAACTCGACTGGGACGATGGCATGACATTGAGTACGAGGATTGATTGAGTACGGGATTGATTGGATGTTTTCGCCTTTCAATCCGTTAATATAGGATGATTGGAATCTGTCGTTTGTTGTCAAAAAGTTAAGCGGTCGTTGGTCAATGGAAAACAGTTCGAAGTTCGTCGCGTTTCGTTTTAGTGTGAAGGTGTTGCTGGTTGTCGTCTTTGTTGCTGCGGCAGGATTTGGTGGATATCGCGAAGGGGTCGAAGCCGGTCGACGCCAGGGGCCCGTCGTACCGAAGGATATTAGCGATACGAAGATTTACTCTCGAGACTACGACGTGTCTGATCTAGCGACCTCGGAAGAGGAGTTGAAGATACTGCGTGATGCCGTCATCGGTACGGCGATGCCCGAGCAATGGGCTAGCAACGGCGGGATGGCAGAACTGAGCTACAAAGTTGATGAATCCCTTTTGCAAGTTTCGCATGTCTGGCCAGGACATATTGCAGTGGTCCGCTTTCTAAGGATCTTTCGTGAGTTTGCTCAGCAAAGCAATTCATTTGAAGAGGCTATCGAGAACACCTGTGGGAATTATTGATTGCTGTGGGGATCTTTAGTGGCTTTGTTGGGGTTCCGCGAACGATGACTCTGGGGATGTACGTACAGTGGAAATGTAGGATGGGTTTAAAACGCAGAGATGCGGAGGACGCAGAGGCGTGGTTATGGTGAGCGTTGGCTTCGGGGGATAGCGGCGCTGTGATTTGTGCACAACCGACTTTGTTTCCAATGTCGTTTGTTCATTGTGAATGCTTGATCTGAAGTTTTCTGTTTGGGATTGCCGTCGTTCCTTTTCAATTGAAACGATCATCACCATGACCGGTGTTATAGCGAAGGGAAAAATCGCGTTGGGTGCCGTCGGCTATGTCTGTGGAACATTTCCACTGGCCGTGGTCTGGCATGTGGTCCTATTTGGCGACACCTACGAATCGCTTGGATACTTTGGCGGGGAGCCTTTGTTCTTGCTGGGACTGACGGCAATCGTCACGCAAGGCATCCTATTATCGATCGGCTATGCATTTGTTTTTCATGGCAAATACACCACCGGGAACGCGTTTGGATTTGCAGCGTTTGTAGGGCTTTTCTTTTGGACTTCGCACGTACTTGCTGCGGCGGCGAAGAACCAATTCACATCAATCACCCAGTTCATTTTGCTAGAGTCGATTTACATGGTGCTGCAGTTCGCGATATTTGGCTGCGTGATCAGCCTGCTTTATCGTGGTCGACATCGGCACTGAAAATGGCGAATCCGTATCAATCACCCAAGCTGGATCGCGACGAACAAGCGACGTCCAGCAGCAATCCGGCAATGCCATTGCTGTGTTTAGTGGGTGGATACCATGTCGTGACTGGGATGCTGGCATTTTTGTCAGGTCTTCAAGCCGGTTTGCACATCATTGGGATTGGGATCGCCATGGTCCTCCTTGGAAGTGCGACCGTCTGGATCGCTCTGCGGCGTTATTCCCAGCCGCTTCGAATCGCAACGATTGTGTGGGGGACCATTCTGGTCGCGGTGTTCAGTTTCGTTGGATGGAAATCGATCAAAGACGCGAGGGACGTTGCCGCGATCTATTTCCTGCTTGAACTCGTTGTCGTCATTCCGATTCCCTTTTTGGCGTATCGAGTCAGGCCGTCCGAGGTTGGGAAATGATTCGCACAAACTGTCTCCTTTGACACAGCGAGAATAATTGAAACTCGCTGATCGAGCGTAAAAGTCCACTCTATTCGATATCGCTCGCCAACCACAAAGCTCGCTAATCGACTCGGCCATCAAGCTGTGAGTTGAATTTGGAGAGCCGACTGCAATAGTTCGCTAGTGCTTTCGTACGGGTTCGAGTTGTCAGCCGACGGGCAGTAGCCGCGGTTGTTGCATTGAAACCGTGGCTAACGCCATGCGGCTGATCCCGAAGTTGCTTGGAGTGAGAACCGTGGCTAATGCCGTGCGGCTGATTGCGAAATCGGTTTGGGGTGAGAACCGTGGCTAACGCCATGCGGCTCATTGCGAAATCGCTTGGAGTGAGAACCGTGGCTAACGCCATGCGGCTAATCCCGAAATCGGTTTGGGATGAGAACCGTGGCTAATGCCGTGCGGCTGATTCCGAAGTCGCTTTGGATTGCCGTTGATGATCTGTACACGTGTGCTGGTCGCGATTTGCGGTTTGTCTTGTTGTCCTTCATCGAAAAGTTGACATGTCGAACTATGACTTGCAAACCATTAATGCGAAGAACCCGATCGCACGGTATTCCCACCGGACCCGAGTTCGTCACTCGATTGAGCTTGCGAAAGGCCGGTTGGCGTCGGGGCGGATTCTGGATTATGGGTGTGGGTCTGGGGTGTTCGTCAATGAAATGAACCAGATCCGTTCCGGCATCGCGTATGGGTACGAGCCTTACTTGAAGGATCGTACCGCTGAAAACCTTCCGATCTATCGCGATTTCGAAGATGTAAAGGCGTTCGGCCCATTTTCGACAATCACCCTGTTCGAAACTCTGGAGCATCTTTCAGCAACCGAGTTGGACGAGTTTCTCGAGCGGTCGTCACAGGTGCTCGATGGCGAGGGCCGGATTTTGATCAGCGCCCCGATTGAGATCGGACCGGCGTTGATTATGAAAGAGCTGAACAGGACGTTCCTTAAGTTCAAAAAGTCAGAGCATCACTTTTCGGAATTTGTCAAAGCAGCCGTGTTCGCGAAGCCTGCCAGACGAGCACCCAACATCAAATACAGTCACCGTGGATTTGACTTCCGTCAAGCGATTCAGGAGATTGAGTCGCGTGGTTGGAAGGTCACTATCCTGTCGTTCAGTCCCCTGCCTGTGATCGGCTGGTACGGGAATTCGCAGGTGTTCATGTCGGTCGCCAAAACCACGTCGCTTGATGATGTTCCTGTGGCAGACGATGCGAACCTTGTGAAGACCGGCGACCGATCAGGTGCAGTGTCGGTTCAATAGAGTTCGCTGACCAAAACTTCGGGACGTTCTACATCCGAAGATGCTGCTGGCGATTCAGTCGAAGGGAGCACGGCGATTCGGTCCTTTGAATCAATCTCGCGGAGGTGATCCAAAAGGATTCGCCGGACTTCAAAGATCGCTTGGCCGGTCATGTGGATTTTGGTGTGTTCGGCATCAACGACAAGCTCGCTTTCCGTGTCGGCCATTGTGGCACTGTCGTAAGCAACGACTCCGTCTCCGCGGCCCACTTTCTTTTGGATCAGAGTTGGATCCGAGAGCACACCGATGATGTTGTGATAATGTACTTCCGGAGAGTACTTCGCTCGCATCATCACCGGGAAGATCGGTGATTCGGGAGCCAGCGAATCGATCGCGTTTGCCATCGTTAGCAATTCGGTGTCACGAAAGAAGTTGGGATTCGTATCCACCAAGGTTTCGCCGGTTGCCGTGTTGATCTTGGGAAGCTTGATTACCTTGCGTGCCAACCAGCGGGTCACATCATTTGCGAATCGGCTGCCGCGATGTGGCGTGCCAATCGTGATGACGCGTTTGACGGATTGATTGGGTTGGAAGTACAGGGTGCTGACAAGCTTGTCACGCTGTTGTTCTTCCCCATGCAGTTTTTCTTTGGGTTGATCACTGACGATTCGCCAAAAGTCATCTCCACTGTCGATGGTCTGCATTCGACTGACCAAGCCACCCATGCTATGTCCGACAAGGACCATCTGGTCGATCGGGGCGTCGCGTTTCATTGGGTCAAACGTTTGCCGCAGGTCTTGCAAATCGCTGCGAAGCTGAGTGGCACTGATCCAAAAAGGCTGACCGGATGGATAGAGATAGAACCAAAATTGGTACCGTTCACGGATCTCTGCAAAGCTGCGAAGGTCGTTGAACATGTCCATCCAAGTTCTTGGACTGGACCAAAGCCCGTGGACCATCAGGACCGGGATTCGATTCGGATCGTAGGGTTCCAGCATATAGACACCACGATTTTTTGTCGCGCCGGCTGGATTGATCAAGCCTTCGGTTTCTTGATTGCGTTCGCGGAACCGTGGTGTATCGAGAAAGAATGCAAGCGGTGTGGTCAGGTCTGTTTCGAGCGGAACCCAGTGATTGGCAAGCTTGACTTGGTTTGCTTTGAGGGGATCGAAGAACTCCAGCACGCATGTGTTCGCGCCGCCTTCACCGTCTTCCGGTTTTGTACAACGCATCATCGCGGTGACAGCATAACTAAGGCCTTCGGGATAATACTTCTCGCGTGGGTCGCGTTCGCTGTCGCTTTTTCGTACGGCGATCATGGGAACGCCGAGTCCGAACGTGGTGTGTTTGCTACGGAGTGTCTGAATTTCGTAGTCGCTCACGAATTCATAGTGATCAAATTCGTCCGGGCTCCACTTGCCACGCATCTGGGTTTGGATGACGAATTCTTGGTCGTTCGCTTTAACGCGATAGCTTTGCCCCGGCTTGATATGGCGTTCTTTGCAAAGCAGGCGAAGGGTGTCTTCAAGCGACTCGTTGTACAGGTCGCATGTTTCACGGAACTGTGGATCGTAGTGGTTGCGGGTCTGACTAAGTTCTTCAGAAAACAGGTAGTCGTAGCTATTCGTTAGCGTGACGCCAAAGTGTGCAAGGGCGTCACTTTCCCGGCCGTCTGATTCGGCTTTCTTGCCTTCGACATACGACAATTCGGCCAATGAGTGGATCAGTTCAGGATCGCGATTTTCTCGAATGGTTTGTTGTATTTTTTGAAGGCAGACGCTGGAGTCGTCCGTGTAGCCTTCACGAAGCCCGTATCGGCGGAGCGTGTTCCAGGTGCGATCGCTGATATGAGGCCCGGATCGGTTCATCAACCGCAGTGATGCAGTCAGCGGATTTTCGCGAACATCGCGGGGCGAAAGATAGCGGACTGTCGAGCAACCGGAGCAGGCGATTTGCAGCAGCAATATGCAAAGCACTAGCGACGCGTGCGGTCGATTGACCGTCGCGTTTAGCGTTGAGTAGACCGGCTGTTTCTGGTCCGTGGCAGGCATCCTAGTCGTCCGTCATGCAGAAATCCTGCGCAATCCTGGCGCAGCGTCGGAGACGGTAGAGTTCATGGCGTGGTCGTGTCAACGTCTTTCAGGTTTCACGGAAACGTGTTTCACGGCAGAGATTTCCGCTCACGAAAAACAGCGCGGGCTATCCGATTACGATAAACTGACCCTTTCGATAACTCTTGGAGAGGTGGGCTCGCCAAGGCGTTGCTGAAGTACCCTGCTCTGCTGCCCGGTGGATAGAAAGTTTGATGGCTCGCTCGACCGCGTCGTTGGTTTTCATGTTGATCGTTCTGGCGCTAGCGATATGGATCGTCCGTGGCAGCGACACTTCATACAACGACACTCCATACAGCGATACGAGAAACATGAACGCCGTTCAGGCGTTGGATTCAGGATCAGAACCGGATTCGTCTGCCACCTTGGTCGGTAAAGAAACTTGTGCGGAATGCCATCGAGAGAATTTTGATTTGCATGCGAAGTCGGGTCACGCACAAACATTTCACAAAGGGAATTCGCCTCGAGTTGTCGAGCACTTTGCCGGCAAGACCGCTGCGGCTGGAGATCCGTTTGGACATTTTACCTACGTTGCTGGTGAAGGCGGACTAAAGGTCCTACGCCATGATGACCCTGACCTTTCCAAACTATCACCAGGCAACGTTGACGAAGAACTATTCCAGTTTGGGCTCGGTTCGGGGCAAAACGCGATCACGTTGATCAACTTGCAGGAAGACAAGGCGGGCGTTCCGAATCTGTTGGAGCACCGCGTTTCGTGGTTTCAATCACACGCCGGTTTCGGGCTGACTCCGGGCCACTTGCATCATCAACCCGACGGGGATCGTGAGTTGTTTGGTGAATTGATCAAGGATCGATCGCTGCAGCAATGTATCTGGTGCCACACGACATCTGGAACGGTGGTCGGTGGCCATATCGAAGACTTGGTTGCCGACGTGAATTGTGAAAAGTGCCATGGTCCAGGAAGCGAACATGTTCGATTGGCACGTATAACGGATAATCCACCGCCGTATTCGGTTGGTAAGTCCGATTGGGATTTTGAATCTGAGCTTCAGCTCTGCGGAAGCTGCCATCGTCTGCCACGCCATGTGGATCCGAAAGACATTCGAGACTACATCCCAATGATGTTGCGATTTCAGCCGATCGGTTTAGTACGCAGTCCTTGCTACCTAAAGGCTGACGGCAAGTTGATGTGTTCGACTTGCCATGATCCGCACGCTCATTTCAAAACGAAGTCGGAGCAGCAGTACATCGACGACTGCATCGGTTGTCATCAACCAGAGAATGATCAGCATACGATCTGTCCAGTTTCTTCAGCCGACGGTTGTATCGAGTGCCACATGCCGGCAACAACAGTTGAACAGGGAATGGTTTTTCATGATCACTGGATTCGGGTTCGAAAGTGAGAGCGATGGCTGCTGAATTCCTGGTTCGCGTCCGATCGGTTCAAGCAATGCAGAGGTCTGTTTTGGTGATGCCTTTTCGGTGCCTCGACGCTGCGTTGCTGATCGCCATCGTTGGTTTTGTTAGTGGATGTTCGCGATCGGATAAAACCGAACAGCCCAAGCCTATTGTGGTTTCGACGCCTGATGTTGCAGGCAACTCAGGCCAGGCAGAAGCACCCAAGTCCGATGATCAGGCGACGGAAACGAGCCATGATGATCCGAAGCCGATCAAAGAAGAACCACCAATTGACCCGATGGTTGCGGCCGAGTTGGCATCGTCGGCGCTGGCAAACGAACAGTTCGAAACGGCGTATCAGCAAGCGAGAATTGCCTATCGCCAAGCACCCGAAGATCCCTCCGTCATGTTTGTGATGGCTCGCGTTCTGGGGCAGAGGCAAAGGTATCCTGAGGCGATTGGCTTGTTGGATAAAGTGGTGTCGAAAGACCCACAAGCAACGTTGCCTGCTTTAGGTCAATCGTCTGAATGGCTCATTCAAGATGGTCAGTGGGGCGAAGCTGAGAAACGGCTACTGAAGATTCTTCAAATGGTACCGTCGGTCGCGATGGTACAACGGGAACTGGGAAAGTTGTACTTGCGTGAAGGTAGGCGTTTTGAAGCCGCGAAGTATCTGCGTTCACTTTGTCAGCAAGGTGAACTGTCAGTGAAGAACCTGCGATCGCTAATTCGGTTAGCTCTGGAGCTGAAGGGCGAGCCTCCTACTGAAGCCTATGAACCGATCGGGCGTTTAGGCGTGGCACGACGTCAAGCGGTTGAGCGAGGTTATCAGGAGGCATTGAAAGTTCTTGATGGTCCCGTTCTGAATCGCTTGGTGCTAGCCGATCGCGAGGCTGGTTTGCGAGGCCGTTTACTGGCCTATCAGAAGGATGCGGAAAGGCTAGAAGCCTGGGCGGCAGAATTTAGCGAATCGATCAATCCGAAAGCGTTTCCGGATGCATTGTTCGCTCGTGGGCACTGGCATTATCAAAATGAGCGTTGGGAGAAGTCGATTGCAGATTTCAAATCGGTTGTGCTTGCGGATCAAACCGATGCTGAGGCTTACTTCATGCTGGCGACATTGTTCGAACAATTGGATGATGAAGCCAAGGCAAACGCATTCAAGCAACGCGCCGAATTGATTGTCGAGACAAGACGTCAGGCTGAAAGCACTGTCGGACCTGAGGGGATTCAGATTGCGGCGATCGATTCGTTAGCTTCCACATTGCGAGAACTTCATCGTGTTGACGAAGCCCTTGCGTGGCAAGCACTGAAAATCGCCTACGATCAGCAGCTTTCCAAGGATGAACGGCAATCCGCGATGGAGTCGGTAAACCAAGCACGTTTACAGTTCCTGAAGACTTCGCAATCCGAGCCGTCTCGTTCGTTCATTTTGTGCGAGATCGAAGACTAGCCGCCCAAAAGCATCAGACGACCGTCCTGGTCCGCTGCGATTCTGAAATGATATAGGTGTTCAAAACGAATCGCGATGCCGCTTGGGCAGTGCACCGATGTAAGTCGTCGGGCAGTCGTGAAATCGCTTATTCCCACGATCTTGTCTGGCTCGTGTAGAATGGGCCGCATGTTCAATCTTTCTGCATCTCAAACCAATGCAGGCATGCGATGGATCGACGCCAATTTTTAAGCTCTGCTTCCGGCGGTGCGAGTCTCTTGGCCCTTTCATTGCTCGACGGTCAGGCCGCCGTTGGTGCGACTCATTCGCCAGCCCCTCATTTCACGCCTCGGGCTAAACGGGTGATTTGGCTGTTCATGCACGGTGGGCCGAGCCATGTCGACTTGTTCGATCCGAAGCCGGATTTGCAGAAGTACGCCGGTAGTGCGTTGCCCGAAAGTTTTGGCAGCGTGATGACACGGCGAAAGGTTGCGAAGAATCCTTTACTTGGGCCGATCCGTCCTTTCCGACCTCGTGGTGAATCGGGGATCGAGATTTCTGATTTCTTGCCCGAGATATCAACCGTTGCTGATGACCTTTGTGTGATTCGATCGCTTCATGGCGACAGTGTGAATCATCCACAGTCGGTCTATCAGATGAATACCGGCAGCATCTTGATGGGGCATCCCAGTTTTGGCAGCTGGCTGTCGTATGGGTTGGGAACCGAAAATGAAAACATGCCAGCGTTCGTTGTGTTGCCGGATCCGGGAGGCGGATTGAAAGGCGGGCCGGCCGCTTGGGGAAATGGATTTTTGCCGGCGTTGTATCAAGGGACAACGATGCGGCCGGGAAAGGCACCGATCCTAAATCTGAATTCACCCCAAGGCATCAGTGATGTGCGGCAACGCTCGACACTTGATTTCTTGAACCAATTCAACCGGCGGCACATCTCTCAGCGGGACTTTGATGACGAGCTTGCTGCGCGAATGGAATCGTATGAACTTGCGTATCGGATGCAGTCAGCAGCTCCGGAAGCGGTAGATCTGTCGCAAGAAACGGCGGAGACGTTAGCTCTTTATGGAATCGATCAGCCGGAAACGAGGGATTACGGTCAGCGGTGTTTACTCGCACGCCGTTTGATTGAACGCGGTGTGCGGATTGTGCAGGTCTATTCCGGTGATACCAACGGTTGGGATGCGCATCAGGATGTTGATAAAAATCATACCGAGTATTGTGCTCGGACAGACAAGCCGGTCGCGGCCCTTATCAAGGACTTGAAGCGATCGGGCTTGCTAGACGACACCTTGGTGATTTGGTGCGGCGAATTCGGACGGATGCCAATGAGCGAACAAGGCAAAGGTCGGGATCACAATCCCTGGGGCTATTGCGGTTGGCTTGCGGGGGCTGGGATTCAGGGTGGGCGAACCTACGGCGCGACTGACGAGATCGGTCTGCGTGCTGCCGAAGACACCGTGCATGTCAATGAATTTCACGCGACGCTACTGCACCTGATGGGACTGAATCCTTTGGAGCTTTCATATTCGCACAACGGTCTGGATGAGCGACTGATCGGCCCTCAAGATGTTGATGTTGTCGAGGGGCTGATTTGATGTTCCAGCGATCAACGATTTACTATGCACGATGGTTTTGGGCGACGTCCTACGCAATCTTCTTTACCGTGGTCGCTCCGGCAGAGGAGACCAGCGAGTCCAGCGTGGTGGTGATCGAAGAGCAAGAGATCACCAAGTACGATCGTGACCACTGGGCTTTCCATTCGATCACGTTGCCTGATATTCCGAAGACGTCGAATCCCAGTTGGTGCAACACAGCGATCGACCGCTTCATTTTGGCAAAGCTGGAATCCGAAGGTATCCGCCCTGCCCCAAACGCTGATCGTTCGACTTTGGTCCGTCGGATTTATTGGGATTTGACAGGTCTGCCTCCGAAAGCAAGCCAGGCTCAGGCTTTTGTTAATGATGATGTCTTGGGTCAACAAGAAGCCTACGAAAAGCTGGTCGATCGGTTGTTGGCTTCGCCCGATTACGCACAACACACAGCCCAGTTCTGGCTGGATTTAGCTCGCTTTGCCGAAACGGATGGTTTCGAGCACGACAAGATTCGCCCGACAGCTTGGAAGTATCGAGACTGGGTGATCAAGGCATTGGGACAGGACCTGCCCTATGATCGTTTTATTCAGTGGCAGATTGCTGGCGATCAATTAGAGCCACAAAATCAGGATGCGCAATTGGCAACCGCATTCTGTGTTGCGGGGCCTGACATGCCCGATATTAATTTGATGGATGAACGTCGGCATGTGTTGCTTAATGAGATGACGTCCACGGTGGGAAGTGTCGTGATGGCATTGCAAGTGGGGTGTGCGCAGTGTCACGATCACATGTACGACTCCATCAGCCAAGCTGACTTTTACCGTTTGCGAGCGTTTTTTGATGACGCCGTCAAGCTTGAAAAAAACAAGTCGGTCACCATGTTGACCAGTGTCTCATCAGATCAGCCCAGCCGTTTGATGACGCGAGGTGACTTTCGTCGCCCGGGACCGGTCGTGCAAGCTTCGTTTCTGCGACTGTTGAATGCTGACGAACGGCAGCCGCAAAATGACGCTGCCAAACGAGCCGCCTTAGCCAAATGGTTAACCGATGGCAGGCATCCTTTGACCGCTCGAGTGATCGTCAATCGGATTTGGCAGATGCACTTTGGGCAAGGATTGGTCGCGACCCCAAATGATTTTGGGGTGCTAAGTGATTCCCCTTCGCATCCCGAATTGTTGGACTACCTTGCTGCACAACTGATGAATAACGGTTGGAGTTTGAAATGGTTGCATCGCGAAATTGTTCGATCAAGTGTTTATCAGATGGCCAGTCGGTTCAGTGACGGCGTTGTATCAAGGCAGGATTGGGACGAATCGCTAGAGGTTGATACGGCGAACCGCTTGCTGTCTCGCTATCCGAGACGAAGGTTAACGGGCGAGGCAATCCGAGATGGCATGTTGCAACAGAGCGGGATGATTAACTCGACAATGGGAGGGCCCGGCTTTCGACCGCCTTTGCCATCGGACATGGTCAAGACGCTATTAAAAGGACAATGGAACGTGACCGAGGAGCCTGCCGAGTTTGGGCGACGCAGTGTCTATCTATTTGCTCGGCGCAACTTGCGATACCCATTTTTCGCGACGTTTGATCGGCCTTCGGCTGACCAGCCATGTGCTTGCCGCAACGAATCGACCACAGCGGTTCAGTCACTCACGCTTTTCAATTCCGATTTGAGCATGTCAGCCGCTCGAAGGCTTGCGGAGGAATTGGGGAACGAGTCTAGCGATATTCAAATGCAGATTGATGATTTGTTTTGGAGACTATTTTCGAGGTCGCCTGAGCGGACAGAACGTCAAATGGCGGCGGAGTTTTTGCAATCTCAGCAGCAGTTGATCGAACAGCAAAGTGACTCGATTGGCGAATCTGAAGCTGCATATTTAGCGATGGTGGACCTTTGTCGAAGCCTGTTCAATTCGAATGGGTTTGTCTACATCGAATAGCTTTTCTAGGCCTCGCGTTTCCGCAATCCGTTCCGCGATCCGACCTTTTTTCGATTGAAATCGTGGCGATTTGGCGATCTGCAGCTTGTTTTGATGCGCAATTCGTGGGGCCAGATGCCTGAAATTGATGGTGGCGTTGCAGGCCAGCTGCGGAGAGGTTGAGTTCGACATGGGAGCCACAAAGGCGGCTATAATGCTGACCCTTCCATCTTCCTACTTCCTCCCTTCCTTTTGGGAACAGCCATGTCTACAACGCGTCGGCAATTTATAAAAACGACCGCAGCAGCTTCCGCGATCGCCACGACCGCACTGTCATCTACAGAATCGGTTCAGGCTCAGGAAGATTCCGGAAAGTTGCGACTTGCATCGATCGGTGTTGGTGGCTCACGTGGACGTTACAACCGCGGCGGCCAGATCGCTCGTGAAGCGGCACGATTCGCGAATATGGTTGCGGTCTGCGACGTCGACAAATTGCATACCGAAGAATTCAACAAGTCTTTCGGTGGCAAGTTGAATGAGTACACCGACTATCGGGAAATGCTGGAAAAGGAAAAGCCACAGGTTGTCACCATCGGCACGCCGGACCACTGGCATGTGCCGATCGCGATCGCTGCCCTGCGAAGTGGCGCCGATGTCTATTGTGAAAAGCCGCTGACGTTGACGATCGACGAAGGCAAACAGATTTGCAAAGTCGTCGAAGAGACCGGGCAAGTTTTTCAGGTGGGAACACAACAGCGAAGCACGAAAGACAAATTCTTGACTGCTATCGCGATGGTCCATTCGGGACGACTGGGTAAGAACGTCAATGCTTATGTCGCGATCGGTGGTGCCCCAGGCGACGGGCCATTTGATTACACAGAGGCTCCCGAAGGTCTCGACTGGAACATGTGGGTTGGGCCGGCACCCGATGCGGATTACTGCGAACAACGGCGTCGCATGTTCCGATGGTATTTCGATTATTCCGGCGGCAAAATGACCGACTGGGGAGCCCACCACATCGATATCGCTCAGTGGGCGCTTGCTCCAGGTGAGACCGGCCCTACGCGAATCAAAGGCACCGGCACGTTTCCGAAGATCGTCCCGAGCGATTTTGACTGGGCGAGTTACTTGGATGGCGAAGCGACGTTGCCAAACGGTTACAACACCGCGACTGAGTTCAGTATCGATCTGAAGTATGACAACGGTTCATTGATCAATGTGAACAACCACTACAAACGCGAAAGCGATAATGTGGACTTCCCCAACGGCATTCTGTTCGAAGGTGACAAAGGTCGGATCTTTGTCAACCGTGGCAAACTAGCTGGGGCTCCGGTGGACGCATTGACTGATGCTGACAAGCAGGAAATCGATGAGTACATCACTGAGCTGTGCAAAGGCAAACGGCCTGGCAATCACATGGGCAACTTCTTCGATTGCATCGAAGATCGAAGCAAACCGATTTCAGATGTGTGGTCACACCATCGCACGATGACCTCCTGTCACCTGTGCAATATCGCTTTGATGACCGGGCGAGAGTTGCAATGGGATCCGAAACAGCAGATGTTCATCGATGATGATGACGCCAACCGATATCTCAGTCGCAAGTCGCGGCAATTCGATACCGTCGCGTAATCTAAACCGCGTCATCCAAACATCGACAGAACGTCAATCGCTAGAAGAGCTTGGGCCGTCCCAAGCTCTTTTTTCAATTTGCAAGTCGTCTGTACTAGTGCGTCTCTGGATCAGAAGGTCGCAAAAGGTTGATGCAGTCTTTTCGAAATCGAAGGTATCCGACTGTGACTGTAACTGCACAAAACGCAGCGATCGAGATTTCGTGTGCGCCGGCATTGATCAGCCGGGCCGTGTCCAACAGTTGGTCGCCGGCAAACCATGCAAGCGTCAAATAGGTGCCGTTGGCAAGGATACAGAAATCGGCGATCAACCACGCGTACCGATTGCGAATCAGACTGGCCAAAACCACTGGCCCGATGACGCCGAAGATCGGTCCCATCCAAAGGGTGATTAGTGGAACCGGATCTGGTTGGTGTAAAGAGTACGGTAGTCGCCAAGGGACGATGTCGTAGCGAACCAATGACGCGCCGGAGAGCCAACCGCCCAGGATGTGTCCAAGCTCGTGCGTGACGACCATGATCGACCAAGCGATTGGCAGAACGATCGCCAGTTCTATGACTCGTCGTCGGCGTGTCCGCATGACATCAAATGTTCAAAGCATTTCGGGCATTGTTCGATGTCGCATTCGGGAACATGAAGTTGCCCCTTTAGGACTCCGCAATCGCCACAATGTTCCATTGTTTCGATGGGCATGTCACGTTCACTGCCAAAGCGAATTCGTTTAAAGACCTCGCCCTCAAGTTCGATCGTTTCGATCGACTGCGCCGCTTCGATTTCGGCAGGCCACTCTTCGTCCATGATGACACCGTTGTAGATCACCTCGCCTTCACCAGGTTCGTGATCATGGTCATCGAAATTGACCGTTTCCCAATCAAATAATGGAGCCAAATCTTCACCATTCAAGAATGCCGCAAAAGCTTGGCAAACGTCCTCGATGGTGGTTGAGTCTGGATCGATTCCGTAGTGTTCGTCTTCGGAACCGTTGCGATATTCCAAGCACCACGCGGATTCATCATCGCGTCTGGTTTGTACATAGACCTCTTCTTTACTTTCGAGGATCGCGTACTCTTCGATACCGAGGTTTTGAAGTGCTTCAAGCACCACTTCTTGACTCGGTGAGCTAATCAACTTGGAATCGTTGACGTTTAGATTCATTTTTGACTCTTGTGAAGAAAAGATAGCCGCCGCGGCTGCAACAGACAGGCCAAGCGGGAGATTTTCGTACACACAAGTCTATTTTGCAATCGACCAATCAGAGGGATTGGATGTATTCGATCAGAGCTTCAATCTGTCGCGGGGCAATTAGGTTTTCAAATCCTTCAGGCATGATGGAAATACCAGAGTTCTTCATCGATTCGATGTTTCCGCGACGAACTTGCAACCTGGTTCCGTCCGCTTGGGCAAGGTTAAGAACGTCTGCGAGTTCGGATTCGATCACACCGGTCAAGACACGTCCGTCCTGCGTCTCTATTAGATAGGATTGGTACTTGGGATCCAGCGCGCGATTCGGATCGAAAATCGCGGGCACAATTGATTTTGCACTGCGGTCAGACAAGCTAGCGAGGTTAGGCCCAATCGCCAGTTGATCGTTCTTGGGTTGGTGGCAGACGGCACAGTGTTGATTGAACAGCTGCTTGCCTACATCGAGCTGGTCGGCTCTTTTTTCCGTCTGCGAGACTTCCTTGAGATACCTTTGCACGACGTCTTTGCGTTTTGCCGAGTCTGGATTTCCGAGCAACCGAGACGCTCGAACTTTCGACGATCTGCTTCCCGATTGGATCAATTGCTGTTGGAACGCCAGCGGGATGTCGTGTACCGAGATGCGTTTGGATTCTAAAGCGTCCAGTAAGAGTGTGGGGCCTTTGCGGTGTTGCAAGACTTGAGCCAAGAAATTGGTGCGCACTTCGAGTGACATTGAATCCAATTGGTCGAACAATAGATCGAGCGACGACGGATCTTGATTTTTGGCGAGTTGACTGATTGCGGCACATTGAACCGAGGAGGGTTCATGTAGCGAGATCAGTTGAAGCAACTTCGCGCGAGTTTGCTTGGATTCATCGAGCAGCCGGATCGCATCACATCGCAAGTTGTCATCACGGCTACGGTCGGTCGCAATCGATTGGGCTTGCGATTGCAGCTTTATTATCGCCTGACTGATCGTCGATCGCTGTGACTGCGACTTGTTGATTAAAGAGTCAGCCAGACGGAATCGCACCTTCAAATCAAGCGTCGATTCGGCAAGGACTTGAGTAATCAAGGTAGCGGAATCTTCACTGATTTCAGATCGCATCTCAATCAGTTGTTCTATGAGACTAAGACGCGGTTGGCTGACGGTGACAATCTTTTGAATGATCGATTGAAGCACGTTTTCCAGTACCGTGGGGGATACATGGTTTGCTGAACTAGCGATCGCGGTCACGAGCCAATCATCCAAGTCGGTGCGTTGGGCGGCGAGTGTAAGAGCGTTCGCCTGGGTGTCTTTATCTTTCAAGTCGCCAATCGCCAGCACCGCTTGCAGGGCAACGTCAAGCGATTCATCTTGAACAAGTTTTGAGAGAGCATCATGGTAAGGAGATGCGGTATTTGGGCTTTTGGCGATCGATGCTCGCAAGACGCGTATGGATGCAGACCTGAGTTGGGGATCGGTGTCAGCTAGTGTGCTTTGAAGGAACCCTTCAGGCAGTGCGTCCAGGTGCAGCAAAATCCAAAGCGAATGAAGTTTGGAATGGGAAGTTGAATTTGGGGCGTCGAAGGATGCTTTGAGCTGTTCGATGCAGCTATCGGCCTGGCGTTTGTTGCTTGCCAATTCAATCAGCTTTTGCTGGGCTAGATCACGTCTAGGTCCAACGGGAGAACGCAAGCACTGGATCAATTCGTCGATGGAGTTTGGGATCTGCCGCGAGGTCGTTATCGAGCGTTTCGAGGAATTCGGTGTTGCCTTCGGAACGATTCGGTAGATTCGGCCGCAGTCGTCACCAGCACGCACGTTCAGGCTCGCTTGCCATGAGTCAGGTATCCATTCGGGATGCTCAATCACGGCGCGGTACATATCCACGACCCACAGCATGCCATCGGGCCCAACGGTGACTCTTACTGGGCGAAACCATGGATCTGTCGATGAAAGGAATTCCGACTGCTGTTCACCAGGCGAACGTCGTGCTTTGAAGGTTGGGCCCTGAACAACGAGTTCGGAACGATGAACCAAATTGTGTACAGGTTCACAGACAAAGATTGATGGGTTGCCGGATGAATCGAAGGCGGGCGACTGTGCGACGATGCTGCTACACGCCGAGGTGAATCGATTCGCCGCAAATAGATCGTTGAAACGTTCTTCGGCTGATGATCGTGGAAAGACTGGCGGTGCAATCGCGGGAGTAAAAAGGGAATGCGTCCCCTGGCCAAATGATGCGTTTAAGTTGCGGCTTAGGTCGGCATCTTCGATCGGATAATGGTACATGGGATTGGAATTATGATTCCCAAACCAATGCCCCCAGTCATCACGGCTTCGGATGTACTGGGTACGTCCGCTGGTCGTTTCGATATTTCCGGTATCGGGAAAAATCTTGATGTCATGCCCTGAGGCGTTGATGGTTTTGCCGGTGATATGACTGGATAGTTCGCCAAGGTTGTCACCTGCCGAGAGGTGGTAGCTGTGATCGAGACCGTAGGAAAATCCACCGACGCGGTGTTGTGGATTGGCGAGGCGAAAATTATCGTAAAGCGTTTCCGTATGGTCTGCTTGACCATCGCCGTTGGTATCGCGAGCGTACAGGATTTGGGGGGCAGCGCAGACCAATGCGCCGTCTTTGTATGGCAGCACACCGGTTGGAAAGCTCAGTCCATCAAGAAAGGTTATGGCGTGATCAAAAATGCCATCACCATCTCGGTCCTCCAAGATACGGATCCGGCCGTCTTCTTCGGTTTCGGGGTAGCCACCCATTTCCACAACCCAGACTCGGCCGGTCGTATCAAAGGCCAAGTTGATTGGATCTTTGACAAGTGGCTCGCTCGCAACCAATTGAACTTCATAGCCTGGGCTGACCTGGATCTTCTGCGCAGAATCGTCAGGGGACAATGCTTCGGCACGGCCGCCATGATTGACCAGCTTCGCGACTTGATTGATCAAAAGGTCTTCGCTACCAGATGCCCAGGGCCCAGGCAGTCCATAGTAAATTCCCGACCGATCGTATTCGTATCCGCCTTCGGCACGCATGCGTTCACTGGCAACGTATCCCATGACGTCATTCGAATAGGCTGAAATCCAGAGGTTATTGGCGTTGATCGTGCTGCGCAATCGATTCGCATAATCGACAACGACTTCCCCACCAAGGAAGACCATGCAGAGCTGGTCGCCAAACTGCCAAGCTTGAATTGGAACTGGGTAAGTTGCCGGCAGTCGACCCTTTTGTTGATAGGTTTTCAACAACTGCTGAGCGTGACGCCGAGCTTGGGGATTACTCTCGCCGAGTCGCAGTTCGAGTTCTTCTTTCGTCGGCAGGTCAAATGACAAGGCGGCATAGTCAAATCCAGTGATCAGCGATTGATCGATCGTCTGCATCATATCTGTGGAAATGACTCGCTGGACTTCACCTGCCAATGTATCACCGTGAGCCTTAGCCAGCTGCACGGTCCCACGAGGGCTGGGATTGGCGTCAGCACCGCAACCGATCGTGCACAAGGCGATCACGCCTTCGTTTGCGTTTTCAATGTTGGTCGTCGCGTAGCCTGCCCAGTCAGCGTTGATTTGGTAATAGTCTCCACCAAGAGTGGTGCAGTGGCAGGCGTAATTGAACACCACGCCACGTAGCTGATTGTCTTGGCCAGTGATTTTCAAAACGGGGACTCGATGATCAACCGGTCCATTGGCTTGAACACCAAACCCGGTCCAGCGTCCGTCTTGCAAAACACGGCGGTTGGCTGCGAAGGTGGCTTGGCCTTGTGCGTACGAAAGCTTGGCCGGTGACAAATCTGCGATCGCTCGGTTGGCCGCTTCGACGACTTTGGCACGCAACGTCGTGACGTATCGAGAAACCACTTCACTTTCCGATTCTGTCAGTGGCGTAGAGAAAATATTCGCCAACTTCTGGTTCAGACTTGGGCCAGCATGCGTATGCGTGCAGGAGATCGCGATTCGATTTCGCGGGATGTTGTGTCGGGCTTTAATTGCTGCGGCGACTTCATCACTAAGTTTTGCCGAGAAACCGATGTTATCGACCGTGATCAGGATCGCCGGCGAGCCAGAGGGATTGTCTTGTTCGGCAATCGCGATCGCGCGTGCAAACAAACGTGTTTGGATGCCTTCGCTGGGATGATCACGGTTGCCGTAGCCAGACATCCGAATGCGTTCGGATGGTGTAATGTCAACTTTAGCCAAACCGACTCGGAACACCGTGTTGGATTGCGTTGCCGATTGCGACCAGACGTGAGAGCCGGTCACAACGAACACGAAAAGTACGCAACCAAAAAGCAGTCGAGGCTGAGGCATGGCCGATCTCCGGTTTGTGATTCAACCGGAAGTGATGCCAGCCTTCCCGAGCGGAGTTACTTGTGGGAGCCGGTCAACCGGTTGGGGAATGCAGGATCCAGTTGCCAATTCGGTGGGGGAACGAAGCCTTTATTGCCTTGGGAATATTCAGGTACGCTTCGTTCGGGTTGCAGGGATCGATATTCTACCAACATCGCGCCTAGTTGGTCGCGAATGTCTGTATGGTCTTTGACCAAGTTGGCTTTTTCGTAGGGATCTTTCTCGAGATGGAATAATTCGGCCCGGTTGGTCCCATCGCTCAGTTGGTCGACGGACTTCAAACGCGGTCCGTTGACCTTCAGTTTCCAGCCGCCGGCGGTAACGGACAGGTGCTCATCGGCCTCGCCTCCTTGACCATGATAAGAGAACCAAGGGCGGTCAAGCGGATCGGGTGTCGCAGTCGAATTTGGATCCTTCATCGCGTGAAGCAAGCTGACGCCGTCGAACGGATGGTTCGACGAGCTACCAACATCTGCTCCGGACACATCCAGCAAGGTTGGCATGATGTCGATGTAGCCGCAGGTTCGGTCGAACTTTTGACCGGCGGCGATTTTTGCAGGCCATTTGATTGCCGCGGGAACACGAATGCCGCCTTCGTAGACGGTTAGTTTGCTTCCACGAAGCGGATCGTTGTTCTCACGGATGTTTCCGACACCGCCGTTATCGCTGAGGAACCAAACGATTGTGTTGTCTTCTTCACCCGATTGGCGAATGGCATCCAGGATTTGACCAATCCCTTTATCCATTTCCCAAATCATTGCGGCATAGATTTGTCGACGGGTCGGTTCTTTTCGATCGGCGGGGACTTTCAGCGAGGCAAATTTCTCGATCGCCTCGTCAGGTGCTTGGAAGGGCGAGTGTGGGGCGTTAAATGGGATGTAACAGAGGTAGGGTTCGTCTTCCGCTGCGACCGTCTTGATCCAGTCAGATGCGTCTTTTGCGATCAAGCTGGTCGCGTAACCTTGTTCATCGGAGGCTTCGTAGTTGTCGTGCCAGTCACGGACGTCTTCGCGCGAGAGTTCGAAATAGTCGATCGCGCCGTTGTAGTGGCCATGGAAATGAGTAAAGCCACGTGCATTGGGATGCCATTTGGCTCGGCGATGACCGAGGTGCCATTTGCCAAAGATGCCGCGATGTTTATAGCCCTCTTTGCCGAGTGCTTCCGGCAAAGTTGTTTCGTCTGTTGCCAAGCCAAAGTCACGATAAGGTGGAATCACCGCGCGAGCCAATCCGTATCGGATCGGGTAGCGACCGGTCATCAGTCCAGCACGTGTCGGCGAACACATCGGGGCGACGTAGAACTGATCCAGTTCCATCCCCGATTGAACAATCGAGTCGATGTTCGGTGTGATGTACTGCGAGTTGTGATAGCCGACGGCATTCCAGCCCAGGTCGTCAGCTAGCAGGATCACGATGTTCGGCTTCGTCTGTTCCGCCATCAGCGCTTTGGTCACGACGTTCGAAACAGTCAGTATTGCTAGGAAGGCAAACGAATAAGAAAAATTCAAACGGGCGGAAGGCATTTTTGTTTTGACCAAGCGGGAGATCATCAAAGTTGGAAGGAGGAAACGTTCGAATTGGCTGCCGAAGCAGGGAAATTTAAACGTCCCCAATGATACCTCGTTCAACTCCTGATTGCTCTTGTGATCGTGCGGAAAGGTTCTTCGCTTGGTGCCGCGAATTCTCAGCAATTCAGGGAAGCGATCGTTTGTTATTGATTCCCGATTTAGCCGTTTGGGTCGGCGCATAAAAAAACCCGATTCCAAAATCTTGGAACCGGGCTTTGTACAAGCGGAATCCTGTCGTGGCGGACTACAGTTCGGGCGTCGTGTAAGGTTCGACGTCGCCAACCATGTGGAAGTGGTTATGGTCGATGTAGACCACTTCAACCGCTTCACGATCATGCAATGTGTGTGGCACGGGATAGCCGATCGTGGTCTTCTCTTCGAAGTAGATCGTGCACTTGTAGTGTGCGTGGTGCAGTTGTGCCGGTCCGATCAAAGGATAGAAACGCGGTGGGTCAATATAGTCGGCGATCTTTTCTTTGATGATGCGGACGTCATTGCGTTGTTTTTCGTACAGCAATGGAACGCCGCCTTGAACGGGACGGGCATCTTCCAGAGCGTGCATGATTTCGTCGTCACTTGGTGGGTCCAGTGCGACAGGAGCTCCGCCAGAAGTCGTTGGCCCTAGGATCGGCACGCGTTCGTAACGCTCATGCTTCCAGAATTCTTCTTCGGCTTTGTGCTGGTAGTAAGGGCTGACAGGAATTGGGAATCCGAGGAATCCCAAGCTGTATCCGCCGCTGACGCCATAGCAACCGGTCGATGTGACGGCGGCAACAGCCATTGTTGCCAATCCGAGTTTACGAATAAGTGCCGTCAGGGCACCGGTTCGTTGACAGTTCGTCTTGATGGTCATCCGAGCAACCTTCCATGGTGTTCGTTAACAGGGCCGTTGTCTCCAGACGGCTCTTTCCGCTTGTAGAGTCAGTTATCGTGTGAACTTATATGGATCTTGCGGGTAATTCAGGACTTTTGCCGATTCGCCGTAGACTTCACGATCACCGCAGCGTGGAACAAAGGATTTCAGGCAAATTCGCGTGATCCCTTCGGTCGGGGCCGGATTGAACTTGAGTCGTTTTATGATTTTTCTTAGCCTCCGCCGCGAATACTTCGACATGTCGGCTCGATGCGACGAAAAACGCGATTCAAGGCGAATCGCAACGCATCAGCAACTTGCTCGCTGTCCCCTCAATCATCTGCTAGCAAAACAGTTGCAGATAACGCGGCACGCCATCGAGACTGGCAGTGTCTGGCGAAGGCGGACCGCGTGCAATCGTCGAAAGACCCACCTTATTACCGAAGATCTCGATAGACAGCGATTCAAAGGAGTGATCGTTATGGTCCAGCCTCTCCGGCCTCTCGCAATCAAGCGGACGCTTGCCATCGTTTTGGGCGCGTTACTGTTTGCTAACACCGCCGGCCAGCGTTTGGCTCACGGCGAAGAATCTAACCCTGTTGTTGCCGTCGTAAACGCGGATCCCATCACGCGGCAAATGTTGGCTGATGCCACTTTGGAGCGGCATGGCGAGCAGGTGTTGGACAATGTCATTATTAATCGCCAGCTGATTTTGGAAGCCTGCAACGAACGCGGCATGCAAGTCAGCCAGGCCGAAGTCAGCGAAGAAATCGGTCGCTTGGCGACCAAATTTGGTTTCAGCGTTCAAGACTACTTGAAGTTGTTGCAAGACGAACGTGAAATCGATCCAGGTCGATATGGCCGTGAAATCATCTGGCCGATGTTGGCTCTGCGAAAGTTGGTGGCCGACCAAGTCGAACCGACTGAAGAAGAGTTCAACCGTGCTTTCGTCGCTCAATATGGTGAAGCGGTGAAGTGCCGAATGATCATGGTCGGCGATCAAAACAAAGCTCAGATGCTGCATCGCGAAGCGAACGCCAATCCGGACAACTTCGCCAACCTTGCCAAGCAAAACAGTGACGATGAAGCCAGCGCCAGCGTCGGAGGATTGATTCATCCGATTCGTCGCTACATGGGTGATTCACGCCTCGAGGAAGCTGCATTCAGTTTGCAGGCCGGCGAGATCTCACCGATCTTGCAAGTCGGCGATCAATGGATGTTCGTCCAAGTTGTTCGACGTATTCCAGCGACCGTTCCAAACGCCCAAGCGATGCCGGCAATTCGTGAGCAAATCAATGATCGCATCCGCGATCAAAAGATGAAAACAGCCGCGACCGAGCTGTTTGCTCAGCTACAGCGAGATGCAAACGTAGTCAAAGTCTTCGGAAACCCCGAGCTTGAGAAACAACATCCGGGTATTGCGGCAATCGTCAACAACGGACGTATCACCATCGCTCAATTGGCTGCCGAGTGCGTTAAGCGACACGGCAAAGATGTTTTGGATGGAGAGATCAATCGTAAGTTGCTGACGCAAGCTTTGTCGAAAGCGAAGAAGCAAGTTTCCGATGCGGACCTCAACTCGGAAATCGAACGCGCCGCCAAAAGCTATGGCTTCATCAAGGCCGATGGTTCAGCGGATCTAAAATCGTGGATCGATTCGGTTACCAGCGATGGCGAAACGACCTACCCGCTGTATGTGAAAGATGCCGTTTGGCCAAGCGTGGCGCTGAAGAAGCTGGTCGAAGATCGCGTACAGATTACCGAACAAGACTTGGAAGTCGGTTTCGAAAGCAACTTTGGACCGCGCGTCGAAGTGCTTGCCTGCGTTTTGGGCGATCAACGCACCGCACAAAAGGTTTGGAAGATGGCACGTGACAATCCTTCCGAAGAATTCTTTGGTCGATTGGCCGAAGACTACAGCGTCGAACCCGTTTCGGCCAGCAACAGCGGAAAGGTGCCTCCGATCCGAAAGTACAGTGGTCAACCGACGATCGAAGATGAAGCGTTTGACCTGAAGCCGGGTGAGTTGAGTGGCGTTATCAGCGTTGGTGACAAGTACATCTTGCTGAAGTGCCAAGGTCGGACTCAGCCATTGGTCAGCGATCGCGAAGCCGTCCGAGGCGAATTGATCCGTGATCTGACCGAGCGAAAGTACTCTGTCGAAATGGCCAAAGCGTTTGACAAGTTGAAAGACACCGCCGAGATCGAAAACTACTTCACCGCGGTCAAGGAAATCGCTTCGGCAGCTCGTGCGAATGCGGCTAAACGCTAGCCGACGGTCGCTGCTAATCAACGGCTACTGGTACCAATCGAAATTAGAACAGCCGCGGGTTTTGACTCGCGGCTGCTTTTGTTGAATGTCTTGTCGCTTCGCTGTGGTGTTTCGCGTTCCGATCCGCGTCAACCAACCATCGCAAAGACAATGATGGGCCGTTCGGTCGCTGGGATTGGTTTACTTCATTTGCGCAACCGCAGCTTTGATTTTGCTGACGATGCCTGAGTCCAAATCGCTGACCAACGGAAGAATCGGGCCAGTGTTCGCGATACCTGCTTCAGCAACAGCGTGATGCAAGACGCGAATGGGGCTGTATTGGTTGCGAAGGTCCTCCAGTGGCAAGAACCATTCGCGGATCTTTTCGGCCTTCTCGAAATCGCCTTCGTGAATCGCGTGCATCATTTCCATACTGCGATTCGGAGCGACACAAACGCATCCACTGGTGAACCCGGTGACGCCGAAGTCACGGAGGTGAACGATGGCGGGTTGTTCCCCGATGCCGCTGACCATTCGGTCGCTCGGGAAGATATCGGTCAGTGATTTTAGGTATGGATCGTCAGACGGGTCGTCCAGCACGACGGCATATTTGATCCACGAAATCACGCCATCTTTTTCAAGAGCTTCGACCAGTGACGGTTCCAGCCAACGATCGAATTTGATGTACAACACCAAAGGTTTACCCAAACGCTCGGCCAATCGTCGAATGCCGGATGCACAGCCTTGTTGATCAATGATGTCGCGGGAAGGCAGCAGCATCGCGGTTGAGTATTCGAACTCGCGCAAGATATCGACCTGATCGCAGGCGAGTCCGTACGCGGGGCCGATCGAAGGGACGACAGTGGTTTCGTCAGCAGACTCTTCGGCCAGCATCGAAAGCGTCGCAGCAAACTCGCTTAGGCGAATGTGATAAAAGAGCGCGTTTCCTCCGTACAGCAACGAACGCACTCCACCGTCTTCGAGGAAGCGGATGATCTTGCGATTTTCTTCTCGACAGACTTCGCCTTCGGCATTGCGAGCCAATGGTGGAACGGCAAAGACACTGGTGCGGAGATGAGCGGGGTCGAATTCGGACTTAAGCATGATTTGAGGTGGGGAGTGATTTGGATACTTGGGATTCGTGACGCCAAGTATTCAAAGGCGGGTGTTTTTATTAGCGGTATCAGACGATCGTGTACTGCGTGGCTTTGTTTCCAGGGGCCAAACGGACACGTCAGGCGTCGAGCCGAGCAGGAGTTAGTGCAGCCCAGCGATCGGCATTTGAACCTTGTACAAGCCGGTGCGTGCGGTGACGAACATGGTTTTCCAGTCTTCACCACCGAAGCAAACGTTGGCTGGCTTTTGTGGGATCGAAACCAATCCAACCAACTTGCCTTCGGGCGAATAGATTTGGATTCCCAAATCGGTTGTGATATAGACGTTGCCTTCGACATCAAGCGTGATCCCGTCTGCTCCTGTACCTGACTTGCCGTCGGGTTGTTTCAGCGAGCAGAACGTTTTCGCCGGACTGAGTTTGCCCGGGCCGAGTACATCGAATACCAACATCTCCGATTGAGCGCTCGGGCACACGTAAAGCTTGTCGCCTTTGGGTGAAAGCCCGATGCCGTTGGGAGCCTTGATGTCAGAGCTGACACGTGAGACTTTGCGTTCTCCCGCGATTTCGGGAGCGATGTAATAAACCGCTTGGATCGTTTGGGGTAGCGGTGTGGGGGCGCTAAACAATGGGTCGGTGAAATAGATGCCGCCTACCGAATCGACGATGAGGTCGTTGGGAGCGTTGAAGCGCCGTCCGCCAAACTTCGATGCCAGCACTGTGGCTTCGGCGGTCTCGTAATCGTACTGAACCACTTGCCCGTCCATTTGACAGGCTCGCAGATTTCCGTCCACCGCGATCAGGATTCCATTGGTATGGGCCGATTGATCGGTGAACTTGTCGATCGTTCCATCGGGACGAAGGCGATGAACGGCGGTGTTGGGAATATCTGAAAAGTACAGCGTTTTCGATTTTGGTTCCCAGGCCGGGCCTTCGGTGAACGTGAAGCCGTCTTGAACCAATTCAACTTCGCCGACCGCTTTGATCGATAGCTCATCGCTTGGTTCTTGAGCAACACAGCAAGCTGACAAAACAATCGCCTGCATCGCCGCCAAGTTCCTCATCCATCGAAACGACAACATGCGTGTACTCTCCAATTGGTTTTAGTTAGACCGCTAAGTCAATAATTCTTCGCGAACGCGTTCAAAGTAGTCCAGGATCGGCCTTGGGAATCCCTCGGCGTTGATTACACCGGAGTGGGCTTGGACGTGTGGTTCGTTGTCTGCCCAGCCATCCCAAACGATTCCATGAACAACTTGCTTGGCCAACAGTGTACGGACTAATGGACCGGCCGTGCGGAGTTGGTTGGCAGCTAATTCTGCTTTATTGTCACCAACAATCAGCGTTGGGGTTTTGACCTTGGCGTTGGTGTCTTCTCCGCAGTCACCTGGGATTGTCAATTGCACCAACATCGGGATGCCAAGTGTTGCCCAGCGATCGATCATTTGGCCAAAGTCCAGTGCCGATCTGGGGAGCGTCGCGTCGCTGCCGTAGTTCAGGCGAACGTCGAGGCCAATCCCTGCCATTCCGAGTCCGCTGCGGGCGATCGCGTCGGCAAAATGCAAGGCCGAGATCCCGTCGCGGTGCTTTGCCAGGTATTCACCAAAAGGTTGATCGAACGAGATGATTGCGGGTGTATTGGGGTCGATGCGACGGACCGTTTGCAAGATCGCCACGGCAAGCCGCATCACTTGTTCGTCGTCCAAGCGGATCGGCCCGGGGGTATTCAATCCGGTGGCGCAATTCCAAAGCTGAACCGAACCACGATATCGGCTGACCACGCGTTCGGTAAATTGCGTGACCGAGGACAGGAACGATTCAAAGTTATCTTCGATCAGATAGAACCAAGGCGGCATCATCTCATCGCGGAAATCCAACAGCGGCCCACAGAGAATTTTCATTCCTTGTTCGGCACACCATTGAATCGTCCGATCGCTCTTATCAAATTCGTAGCGTCCGGCTTCTTCTTCGATCATGCCCCAGTTCAGCCGGACGGCCGCGGTGTTAAATGCTTTTGCAAAACGCGCCGAGTGTTGCGAGCGTGTGGGAGCAGGCGGAACGACACTGCCGGCCAGCAATGTGTTGAGCTGTGGTTCGCGTTGTTTGCGATAGGCAATCGATTGCAATGCGAAGGATTCGCCAAGGTCAGCGATCGCATTTTCCAATGTCGCGATCGCTTGCAGTGCCGATTGTGAGCAGGCACTTAAATCGTCTTGCTGTTGGACCGCGTCGAGAAACTGATCGGTGCCACGTTGAAGCAGTTCACCGAAGCGATCGCCAAGTGAAAGTCCCGCTCGTTGCCAAGTGTCCGATTGCACGCGTGCGCGGTAACAGCTGCCGCGAGCCAGTTCCAGAAACAGCGGATACGGCTCGGACGAAGGCATCAGCGTGCAAGTCGAGAGCGTTCGGTATCCCAAGCCTTTTGTCGGGCAGGTGAGGTACAGCTTGCCCGACGTTTCGACAGGGCGGCTGATTGAGAGAATGCCCTTCGCTTTTTCTTGCCTGCATTCCCAGGGGACACCTTCGATCCCGCAAATATAAGCATCCTTCCACAGCGTCTGCTTTAGCAACAGCGTCGAATCAGGGGGGACGGCGAAGTGAAATTGCCCCATGGGTGCGCTGAACGATCCGAGACTGAAGCAGGTATTGAAAGATCCGAATTCGGGGTGCTCAGTTTACCCCGACTCCGACATCAACGCGACTGGTGGAAAGCGTTCGCGATTAAGCCACGTGAACGTCGCGTCTGCGCTGCTGAACTCATCCGCGAAAACTTGGTCATCGGGCCGGAAATCGTGCATGTATAATTCATCGCTTCTTCTCAAACGACGCTCGCGCTAGGCCCCTGATCGCAACCAATCGCGCTGGCGCGTCGACGGAAATGCGACGCTTGGGATTTCGAGATGAATCACGGTTCGTGTGTAACTCAAAAGAGGGGATCCCAGGTGGGGTCGCCCGTGACTCGGTGTGGTTGTGAAGCTGAGGCAGATCACCAACAATGCCCGAATTGATGTCCGCGGATGAGTGTTTGCAGATCTCTATTCGCCGGGCCTAGCTGGCTTCAAATTGAAGTCACCTGAACGGTCGCCTTTAAACCTGTGGTGAATGATGTCGAGTTCGGCACTTTATAAATTCGACGCCCTTGGTGCGCTGCTGGAAACCGAATTGCCATTGCCCAGGCGTAGTGGCAAAGTGCGGGATGTCTATGAGTTGGGCGATTCGCTGCTAGTTGTCAGCACCGACCGAATTAGTGCTTTCGATTACATCCTGCCGAGCGGAATTCCTGACAAAGGAAAGCTGCTAACTCAGATGAGCGTGTTCTGGTTTGGTTATCTGGATGTCGAGCATCACCTGATCTCCACTGAAGTACCGGCTGAACTGGCCGAGCGGTTTGATGTCCAGCCACTCGTTGGCCGCGTCATGGTTGTTAAAAAAGCGAACGTGGTGCCTTTTGAATGCGTCGCTCGCGGCTACTTGGAAGGCAGTGGCTGGAAGGAATACCAAGACAACCAGCAGGTTTGCGGCAACAAGCTTCCCGAAGGCCTGACGCAATGTTCTGCGCTTCCCGAAGCGATTTTCACTCCGGCGACCAAAGCCGAAGAAGGGCATGACGAGAATGTCACGATCGGTCGAATGATTGCCGATGTCGGAAGCGACCTGGCGTTGCATCTACGTGACGAAACGTTGCGTTTGTATCGTCAGGCAGCCGAGTATGCGAAGTCACGCGGCATCATCATTGCGGACACCAAATTCGAATTCGGACAGGTCGACGGCGACACGCCGATTTTGATCGACGAAGTCCTGACACCCGACTCTTCGCGGTTTTGGGATGCCGCAACCTACGAAGCCGGGCACTCGCAACCATCGTTTGATAAGCAGTTCGTACGTGAGTGGTTGATGGCGTCCGACTGGGATCGCAATTCACCACCCCCGCCATTGCCCGAAGAGATTATTCGGCAAACGGCGGCAAAGTACCAAGAAGCGTTTGATCGCTTGGCAAACTGAGTTGATCCAAGCGGCTCGGCGCTACACGAGGGCGACCGGCACTACACGACTTTGCAGTGGTGCAGGATTTCATTCGCGGTGGCTCGATATCCGACATAAAACGGGCCAAATTCAGCGTACTTGGCACTCGCTTTGTCGAATCGCATCTTGTAGACGATATCCTTCAGATAATCTGGGTTACGTCCCCACAAAGTCACCATCCATTCCCAGTTATCGAGGCCGACGCCAACGGTGATCAGTTGTGAGACTTTGCCAGCGAAGGCGATTCCGCTCTGGGCGTGTTCGGCCATCATCGAGTTGCGATCGCTAAACGATTCCATGAACCAGTTCGCGTCAGGCACGCGAGACTTATTCATCGGATAGAAGCACGCCGCTGGCCAATCGGGAAACTCGGGACGGAGCCGCTGTTCGTTCATCATCGGCAAGCGTCGTTCATAGGCGGCGACTTTTGCGTTCAGTTCATCGCTGCCTTCGGCGGAGCCTTCTTTGATCAGTCGTTCACGGTACTTTTCGATCGAGGGGACGTACTCGCTGACTTCGCTGATCGAAACGAATGACCAGACCGGTGTGATGAATTGTCCCAAAGGCGGCGCGATCAGGGCTTGGTGAACCGCGTCGACTTTTGCAGGGTCTGGGTCCATCACGACGATGGCAAAGTCTGCCTCGTGACCACTGATCCAGTACGCAGCCAGTCGTTCGGGCTTTGTCTCTGGGGAAGGCGAAAGTGCCGAGCGAAAGCTTTCGGCGCAGCCCGGTGACAAAACGTGTGGCATCGCTTCACGACGGAACCGGTACAGAAAGTGGCCGCAGTGCCAGCCTTTCTCTGGAATGGTCGATGGTTCGGGCAGAGGCGTAGCGTGGGGGTTGGGTCGACCGGACATCAGCAATGCAATCCTTGAAGGTAAAGTCTGGCATGGTTGTCGAAACAGAATCCGCGCCAGCGATAAACTCAAATGGTACTGCGTAGCATCCCATTTATCACGGTGCCGCGCAAGGTGTGGTCAGAACGGTGCTGGGCGACCAAAAGGGCATTTCGCGGAAGCCGTCGGTCGGTTTTTTTTGCCGATCCTCTTGAGGAAATTTCGGATCAATCTGGAAAACAGACATTCAGGGGTGCTAAAAGCGGGGTCCATGCGTGTTATTGCAAACACGACGGCGATTCCCTTTCCCTTGGCATGATCCATCTGGCGCGATTGTTGGGTTGATCGGGAAGCAAACGGTTGGTCCGAATGAATGCTCGCGCGTGGAACCACTTATCTTTCCCCGGCAGATGCGGCGATACGAATCCCAGGTCGAATTTCCGGATTCTCGAGCACGCAAGGAAGCAATCGGGATGCAACGACGTCAATTCCTCTCCCTCACGGGATCGTTCGCAGCGGCTGCAGTCGCTAACCAGGCATTTGCGAAGCCTCCGCACTTGGTCGAGCCTGTTCACCGGGTTGCCAATGCCAGTATCACACCCGCAGCGCCGGTCAAGATATCGACCCTGGACGCAGCGATCTCGCAGGCACGGCAGTCATTGGATTTATGCCGCGATAGCGTATCGGATTACACCGCTCTGTTGGTCAAACGCGAGCGTATCGGCGATACGCTGGGGCCGCACGAATACATGTCGGCCAAGATTCGTTGCCGCAAGGTCAACAACGGCCGCGTGGTGCAGCCTTTGAGCGTTTACCTCAGCTTTTTGAAGCCTTCGACTGTCAAAGGTCGTGAGGTGATCTATGTGGAAGGTGCCAACGAAGGCAACATCATCGCTCACGAAGGTGGCTTTAAAGGCCGCTTCTTGCCGACCGTTCAGCTGTCGCCCACCGGTGCATTGGCGATGCGTGGTCAGCGCTATCCGATGACCGAAATCGGTGTCGAGAACTTGCTCGTTAAGTTGATCGAACGTGGCGAGCAGGCTCGCCAGTTGCCCGACGTTCAAGCAGAAATGCGGCGCGGCATTAAGATCAACAATCGACCTTGCATGTTGCTAACCGTGACGCAGCCTTCACGTCGTCCCGACCTGCTGTTTTATCAAGCGAAAGTCTACATGGACGAAGCTTTGAACCTGCCGATTCGCTACATCGCGTACGATTGGCCAAAGCCGGGTCAGACTGATTTAGAGGTGCTTGAGGAGTACAACTACCTCAATCTCAAAGTCAACGTCGGTCTGACCGACAAAGACTTCGATCCGAACAACAGTTCGTACAACTTCTATTAATCTGCAACACCGCTTGGCGGTGGGTTTAGACGGGATTTGCAGCGGCAGCGTTGCTGTGATCCCAATTGTCGCCCTTCACTACGTGAAGGTAACGTACGTGCCCGCTGGTTTTGCAGGTTGTTAGCCCAGGACTGGTGGAACGCGGAAGCATTCTTCGTCGGAGGCTGGGGCATTTCCCAGTGCGGCTTCTCGCTCGAGCCCTTGGACGAGCTCGTCCTCACGCCAGCGATTATCCACGTCCAGGGCCGTTGTCATTGGCTCGACATCTGATGTGTCGAGCTCGGACAATTTGTCGATGAACCCGAGGATGCTTTCCAGCTGTGGTGCCAGCCGCTGAAGTTCCTCCTGTGAAAGCTCAAGTCGAGCTAGGAGGGCGAGCTTCGCGGCATCTTCGGTAGTCAAAGCCATGTGAGAAATCCGATCACGCGGCCAATTTGGCGCTGGAGGAATTTGGCACTTGAGATTTGGCAACGGTTCGCAGTGCAAAGTTGCACAATGCGGACGCGTTGCTTCCCGGCGTCGCTGCTACTTAGCGCCGCTAACATCAAAGGGCTTAGTCTTCACCGTTTTGCGGATCGCGCCACTGCGGATGCACTGGACGCAGACACGCATCGACTTGTTTTCACCTTCAGGGGTGGTGACGTGTACTTTTTGCAGGTTGGGGACAAACTTGCGACGAGTGATACCGGTGATTTTGGTACCGACACCACCGAGGTATTTCGCTTTACCGCGGGTTTCGATGCGGTTGCCCATTTGAACTTTCTTTCCGCAAACTTCACATTGACGTGCCATAGCACCGCTCCCCGTCGAATTCGACGGGTCTCCTCGATTCAATCGTTAATCGTGTCTGTCTGAAGCACCCGGGCAGCATGCTATGCCGGGAAAGCTTGTCACTAAAGTGTTCTGTATAAACAGTTTGCAGCAATTCAAGCGTGGCCGGAAAAGCCCGGATTCGCTATGCCGCCTGAAGGTGGAGAGAATCGGGATTCTCGGATTCGACACCTGGCGGAACACTGCAGAGCGGCAAACTATACAAACCTTGGCCTTTCGGCGAAAGAACCATTCTTGTGACGTATTTGAAGCTTGGGTTTCTTGAGCGAATCGGTAGAGATTCATAAAGAATCCGAAAACACAGGCCGAATAACTTTCCTAGGCCCTCAGCTCGTTTGGAAACGAGTCCACTGCCCGAGATCAACCGGGGCCAGGAGATCGGGCTTCCCCCCTGATGCGAAACATGATGTCGACCTACCGAAATCAGCTTCTCTGCTCGATCGCTTTGCTTGTTGCCTGTTGTAATTTCACTGGCTGCTCCTCGTTGAAGACGCCGGGGGCAAAATCTGTGGATTTGATGTCGCCCAGCACCAGCTTGCTAAATCCCTTCGCAAAGAAAAAGTCAAAGTTTCGGATGGCTGACGGCTCAGAAGCCAATCTCGGCTATGCCGCGAGCGGATCGATGACGATGGAGACCTATCAGAAAATTCGCCAAGCAAAGGCACAGAACGCGGTCGTATTACAGGTGGCAAATGACAGCGAGCCGATTCGCGTCCTGCCGTTGCCACCGGGGGAGAAGTCAGCGTTTGTCAGCGAACTTTTGACTCAAACTGGCTTGCTAAGCAAACTCGATTCCATCGAAGCAACCGTCTACCGTCCGACTCCAGATTCGATCGAAGGGGCGAAGATGGTGGTGCATTTCACCGACGAAGACACGATCGATCCGACGACCGACTACTGCCTGCGTCCGGGAGATCGCATCCAAGTGACTCAGGTATCGACCACGCCTTGGGAAAGCTTGGCCAACACCATCATGCGTCGCTAGCGAGACTCTGCCCCGCGGTCAGTGGGTGACTGAGTTCGGGCCGTCGCGAACAGGCTGTCGCGAACAGGGTTGTCGCAAACAATGCTGCTGCGATCTGTGTTTTGGACGGCAGCGACGACACCGTTTGCAATGCTTTCTGTTTGCAGTGCGTGTTGTTGACGACGCCTGCTGCTTTCGATGCCGGTTGTTATCATAGAAGGGTCGCCGCCGTTGACAGTTTCCGGCGTATTGTTTGATCCGCTCAGTTGTATTGCTCCATGTCGCAAGTTGTGCATTGTCCCAAGTGTCACTCCGCCGTCTCGATCCAAGCGGAGCAGGCCGGAATGCGTGTGCAATGTCCGAGCTGCCAGAAAGCATTTCTGGCTCCGGCGATCTTAGATAGCCATGGTTCCGGTGCACCACGCGCTAGCGAAGAAGACGAGGATTGGCTGAGCCTTGGCGACAGTACTGACAAGGCACCGAAGGCTGAAGAGCCACTGGAAATCGGGCAACAAGACATCGTTTCTGATCCATTGAGCACACCCGCACCGCAGAAGCCTTCAAAAGAACGACCCGATGACATCGAAGTCATGGATGTCGATTCAGACAACCCGTTTGAATCAATCGACACGTCAGGCTTAGGAGCACAACCATCTGCCGATGCCAGCGATGACGATCCATTCGCGATGGCTCCGCTTGTCGATCGCCCGGCGGCTGACAATCCCTTTGATTCGATCCCTGATTTAGAAGCTTTCGAAAAGCAGTTTCCGGCTGCGTCATCATCTCTGGGATCATCATCTCCGGCCGCTCAACAGTCGGCGCCAAAGGTCGAATACGAAAACGAGTTTCGAGTTCGCTGTCCGGTCTGTGAATCGATGATCTCGGTCAATGCCTCGCAAAGCGGCAAAACAGTCAAGTGTGGTGATTGCCATTCGGAGTTCAAGGTCGGCAAGCCACCGCGGAAAAAGAAGGAAGCACCTAGCCTCGAAACCGCAGCGACCTTCCGATTTACTAACAACGATTCGCCGAATCGCCCGGCGGACCCGATGGCACGTAGCGCCGAAGAGCTTTTAGAAAACGCGGCCCGAGAGGAGCCTGACGAAGAGCAAAAGCTGGCGATGGATTTCGACACCATCAGCACGGCAAGTTGGTTGAAAAGCGTGTTTGGGATCTTTCTGGATGTCGGCGTAATCGTTCACCTGTTGGGCCTGTCGGTAATTTTGGCCGTGCCGGCCGCGTTGATTTCGCCCTACCCCAAGCTGTCGATCTTGTTGATGCCGCTGGGGCTATTCGGGATCACGCTGACCGTTTCATGTGGCTTTGCGATCCTGTTTTCGGTGGCGAACGATACCGATCGTGTCGAGGATTGGCCTACCGTCGACCCTACGTCGTGGTTCGAAACACTGGCATTGGTGATAGCGGCGACGGCGATCTCGGTCGGCCCGGCTTACGCGATATCGATGCTCTTCAGCGTTCCGACGATCATGACGTTGTCGCTGGTGATGTTCTGCGTCTACGCAGCATTTCCGATTATCTTGCTTTCGATGCTGGACATGGGCACGGTCACGATGCCCTTTTCGCCTGACGTGTCGAAAAGCTTAATGCGATGCCAAGAGGATTGGGGCATCTTTTACTTCGCGACCGGCGTGCTGTTTGCAACCTTGTACGCCTACTTTGTCTTTTCATCAGGAGGCCCGGTTGCGGTCGGGCTGGGCGTTGTGCTGTCGATCATCGCGGCATTTTTGTACTTCGCGATCTTGGGCAGGTTGGCGATCGCGATCAGCGGCGTTGTTGAATTGACAACCTTAGAAAAACCCGACGCTGAAGAAGAATAGTCCGGCTGAAGTTATCAGCCGACGGGCGTTAGCCCCGGTTATTGCACTGAAACCGTGGCTAATGCCATACGGCGAATCTTAAAAGCGAGTTGGAACGAAGCACTCGTAAGAAGTTATCTTTCAGCCTCGTAAGCTGCCCGCCTGTATTGAGTCCAATGCTGTCCTATTGATAGGGACGTGTGCTGATGACCCCTTCGGTCGGACTTGAAGCGGTGCCGTAAAGTCGCTTGGGAATTCGCCCAGCCAAGTAGGCATGCCGACCTGCGATCGCGGCGTGCTTCATCGCTGTTGCCATTTGGACCGGATCACGGGCGTGTGCGATCGCGGTGTTTAGCAGCACGGCATCACCTCCCAGTTCAAACGCTTCGCTAACGTCACTGGCCGTACCGACACCTGCGTCAATGATGACTGGGTAATCCGGATCGTCCTCTTTGAGGTATTCCAGAATGATGCGAAGGTTGTTTGGGTTCAGTAAGCCCTGTCCGCTGCCGATCGGGCTTCCCGCCGGCATGACACTCGCCGCACCAGCTTGCTTGAGCCGCTGTGCTGTGACGGGGCAGTCGCTGGTGTAGCAAAGCACTTGGAATCCATCTTTGAATAGCTCCGTGCATGCGGCGACGGTTTCGGCCGGGTCGGGAAGCAGCGTTTTACTGTCCCCGAGGACTTCTAGTTTGACCCAGTCGTGGCCAGGATTTCCGAGTGTACGAAGGATTTCCCGGCCCAGACGTGCTGCGCGAATCGCGTCCGCGGCGGTGTAGCAGCCGGCGGTATTAGGCAGCAAGGTAAAGCGATCCAGGTCGATGAAGTCCAGGATGTTCTTGCCGCCACGCTCGTACAGCCGCTCGCGTCGAACCGCGACGGTGACACAATCAGCGCCCGACGCATCCAAGCTGTCGCGCATCTGTTCCATCGTGTCGTATCGCCCCGTTCCCACGATAAGTCTGCTGCTCAATTCGTGGTTGCCGACCCGCAGCACGGATCCTGACGAGGGCGTGTCGTCAGCGGATTGGGAGTGATCGGGTTCGGTTGGCTGTGCGAGCGACACGGAAATCTGGTGATTATTGGGAGTGGATATCTGGCTCAGCCGCCACCGACCAACGTGACGACTTCGACGTCGTCGCCGTCACGCACGGTAACGCTGGAGTAGTTTTCGCGGGGAACAACATCCGCGTTGACTTCGACGGCTAAATAGTTTGGTGGAACGTCGACGGTGTCAAGCAACTGCTCGACACTCATTTCCGATTCCAGCTCCACCGCTGAACCGTTGACAGTAATTTTGATCATGTGAATGCCTGCAGATTCAGAAACACAGTTGCGGCAGCCGGTGCATTTTAAGCCTTTGAATTTAAAACGGCCGTCGCCCAATTGATATCGACTGAATCTGTCGATTTCGACGAGGCGGACAGCCGTTTAAAGTCTTCGAACGCATTTCACATTGACCGTCTCCAGGCAACCGCTTTTGGGGCGGTGGGTACCGGATTAAGGCTATGGGAAAGCGTTTTCAGGTTGTGGCGTCACGTGCCTGCGGGACATGTGTTCGCAGGGCACGCGTGACGACGATCAGTCGTTTGACTCGTCGAATGCCGCATCGAAGGCTCGCGTGCTTGGCGAGAAGTCCAGCTTCTTGGTGAATTGGCAAGCTTCGGTCGCACCGAACTCACGATCCATTCCGCTGTCTTCCCACTCGATCGACAGTGGGCCTTGGTAGCCGACGTCGTTGAGCGCGCGAATGATTTCTTCGAAGTTCACACCACCGCGTCCGGGGCTACGGAAATCCCATCCGCGTCGGGCGTCGCCAAAGTTGATGTGGCTGCAGTTGATACCGCTCATCCCATCGAGTGTGACGATCGCGTCTTTGATATGTACGTGGTAGATGCGGTCGGGGAATCGGCGAATGAATTTGACGGGGTCGACACCTTGCCAGATCAGGTGGCTTGGGTCGAAGTTAAAACCGAATTCGGGACGGTGGTCGAGTGCTTCGAGGGCGCGTTCGGCGGTGTAGATGTCGAACGCGATTTCGGTCGGGTGGACTTCCAAGGCGAAGCGGATTCCACATTCCCCGAAAACGTCCATGATCGGATTGAAGCGTTCGGCTAGCAGGTTAAAACCGTCGTCGATCATGCTGGGGGGAACCGGTGGGAACGAATACAGCAGGTGCCAAATGCTGCTTCCGGTAAATCCGTTGACGACTTCGACGCCGAACTTCTGTGCCGCACGGGCGGTGTTCATCAGTTCTTCACAGGCTCGCTGGTTCACACCCGCTGGGTCACCGTCACCCCAGACGTAGTCCGGCAGGATGGCTTGGTGACGCTCGTCGATCCGGTCCAAGACGGCTTGGCCGACCAAGTGGGCACTGATGGCGTGACATTGAAGTCCGGCATCGTCGAGAGCTTTTCGTTTGTTGTCGCAGTAATCGTCTTCGGCGAGCGCTTTGTCGACTTCGAAGTGATCACCCCAGCAAGCCAATTCGATCCCGTCATAGCCGAAACCCTTGGTCTTCTCCACCATCGTGGTGAACGGAAGGTCTGCCCATTGACCGGTAAAAAGAGTGACGGGACGCGCCATGGAGAACTCCGATGTAATAACGTGAAATCTTGGACGAGGGGAGGAAAACTTGCCGCGTATTGTGCGCTGGATTCAGCTCAGCCTGCAACAACCCTCGCCCATTTGCCGAAATACAGTGAAAACACTCCACCGGTTTTGGGGTATCGTGGGGTGCGGTCCCGGATCAAACTCGCGCTAATCCGCGTAGATTCACGTTCGAGTCGCCAGCGAAATTCGTTGAGTAACGGATCGCTTGGCCTAGAATGGGGATAATGATGCATCCGGACGCCTCCGAAATCGGACCTCGATGCGTTCGGGCTACCGGTGGGACGTCGTCCATCGGCATGAAACCTTTTACTTGACTGACCGCTGAAACTCTTTGAAACGGCTTCGCGGCAATCTTTTCGCTATCAGCAACATAAGACTACATGGCTCACAAGAACGGCAAATCAGCCCCTTCGGCTCCTCGCGTTTCACAACCGACAACGATGGAAGCCGTTAAGGATCGTCTGCGTCAAAGCTTGCTGAAAAAACGCGATGCTTTGGAAGTCGACAAGTTCTTCCGCGCGTTGGTGAAACTCGAGGGCAGTGACTTGCACATGAAAGTCGGCCAGCCTCCGATGGTCCGTGTCGGTGGCGAGCTGAAACCGCTCAATCGGGGACCGATCGACTCCGAAGAAATGGTTGACTTGCTGCTGCCAATGATGGATCAGCGAAACCTGTTGATCTTTGAAGAAGAAGGCGGGGCTGACTTCGCGTACCTGTGCGATGTTGACGGGACACGCTGGCGATTCCGGGTCAATATGCTCAAATCGCTCGGCAATATCGGTTTGGTTGCCCGTCGAATTAACAACTTCATCCCTGACTTTCGCGGCTTATTCCTGCCCGATTCGATCGAGCAGCTGTGCCACTTTGAACAGGGAATGGTGCTGCTCGCCGGGGTGACCGGTAGTGGTAAAAGTACCACGATCGGTTCGATGTTGAACTACATCAACTCGCTGTACCGGAAACACATTCTGACCCTTGAAGACCCGATCGAATTTATCTTTACCGAGGATAAATGCCTGATCAACCAGCGTGAAATGGGGCAGGATGTCAAAGACTTTAACATCGGGATGAAGCACGCCGTTCGTGAAGACCCCGACATCATTCTGGTCGGTGAGCTTCGTGACGAAGAGACATTTATGACCGCGATTCACGCGGCAGAAACCGGACACTTGGTCTTCGGGACGATTCACGCTGCGAGTGCGTCGACCACCATCGGTCGTATTTTGGACTTGTTCCCCGAGGAAATGCACAACGCCATTCGCAGTGCAATCGCCTTCAATATGAAAGGCATCGTCGCTCAGAAATTGCTCAAGAGCATCAAGCCAGGCGTTTCGCGAGTCCCGACCTGCGAAGTGATGACCTTCAATCCGACCATCCGAAAGTTGGTCCTCGAAGGCAAAGACGAAAAGCTGCCCGATGCGATTCGGATCGGTGCCGAAGACGGTATGCAGGACTTCACGATGAGTCTGAAAGGTTTGATCGACGACGAATTGATCGATCGCCCAACAGCTTTCGCCGTCGCGCCAAACAAGGATGCCTTGAAAATGGCCCTCAAAGGCATCGACGTTAAAGCGCCAGGGATTCTGTAACAGCCTGCGCTGGGCTTTTCCAACAGCGATCGCTCGCTGTCCAAGGCAGACGGCTCTGTATCATCCGCCAATTAGGCACAGGCCCGTCGCCAAATCGACGGTGCGTTTCTAGCGAGATGAATTAGAATAGGCGGACATTTTCCGGTTCTTCAATGTTCGGATGTCCGCTTCGATGACGCCGCTCCGGACGGTAGGTTATGGTTTAGAACGCCGACCGTTTCTGCGTGGAAAACCCCCGTTGAGGTCATCGGACCCCATGACGGTCGCTAGATCCATGCTGGTCGCTCGACGCTCGGATTCACCAGCGGTGCTACTCGTTTACTTTCGTTCCCTTTTCATCGATTCTGTCTTTAATGCCACAAGATGTTCAGCCACAGCTCTGGCAATCGGTCGCGCCGGTCGAATTCACCCCAAAGCTGAGTGACAATTCGCAAGCTCAGGCACTTCTCATTGGAGCTCGCCAAGGAGCCGGTTTCGCGATCGCGGCCGGTCAGGTGTCGCACGCGATTCAGTCTCGGGCGACTCAGGTGCTCTTTGACTTTACCGCGGCCGGCAGTTCGATTCGCTACATGATCGATGGTCAGTGGGAACAGTTGCCGCCTCTGGATCGGGAAAGCAGTGACGCGATGCTGATCGCGCTTAAGCAGGTCAGCTTGATGAACCCTGCCGATCGTCGCAGCGCACAATCGGGATCGGTGAAAGCAAAGCTGAAAAAGGAAAAGTTCGACATCCTGTTGCAGTCACAAGGTGTTCCAACTGGCGAACGCGTCTTAATGCGTTTGGAAGCCATGCAGGTGCCATTTGAAACGCTTGGCGATTTGGGCATGCGTGACAAAATGGTCGCGACCCTGAAGCAGCACCTTAACTCCGATGGCGACATCGCCTTAATCACCGCTCCGAAAGGCGAAGGTCTGACGACGACTTGGAATATTGCCATCGGTGCCGCTGACCGTCTGGTGCGTGACTTTCAATCGTTCGAAGAACAGTCTCGTCCCGAGCCAGAGATCATCAACATCAACCCGAACTTCTACGGCGGATCGACCGGGATCACCGCTTCGGAAGCTTTGCGAAAGGCGATCCTGAAAGAGCCTGACGTCTACATGTTCCCCGAGAAGGTTGACTCCGACACCTTCAAGATGGCGCTCGGCCAAGTTGAAAGCTTGGACAAAAAGATCATCACTCGATTGGTCGCCAGCAGCGCTATCGAAGGGTTCGCGCGATTGGTAGCTGCCTATCCGGATCACCGGCAAGACATCGCAACCAAGACGGCATGTGTCTTGAGCCAGCGACTTGTTCGTCGGCTTTGTGACAACTGCAAAATCGGTTTCCAGCCTCCGCCACAGTTGCTGCAGCAATTGGGAATTCCACAGGGTCGGGTCGCGCTGTTGTACCAGCCATTCATCCCGCCTCCACCAGAACAGCAAGTCGACGAAAATGGTCGTCCTGCACCAATCACCCCGTGCCCGATGTGCCAGGGACGCGGCTACTTCGGCCGGATCAGCATCTTTGAACTTTTGGTCCCGGGGCCACAACTGCGTGACGCGATCACCAAAACACAGGACATGGCTCGGCTAGCTGCGATTGCGAAATCCGAAGGGTTTCACAACGTACAGACCGAAGCCGTACTGACGGTTGCCCGAGGCTTGACCAGTCTGGATGAGCTAAAACGGGCGTTCGCACGCAAAGCGAAATAGCCTGCGGCACATTGCTTGATTGCAAGCGTCCTCTGTAGTGACGCTTGCAGATTTGGATCGAGCGAAATGTTTGATCAACGATTCGTCCACTTCGCAACCACCGTCGGTGGTGCCGGTGGAAGCTGCGGTGTGTTGGCATCCAGCAGGATCTCAAAGCCGTGATCACGAAGGCGATCCGCGAGCCAGACCGAGCGGTGGCATTCGTAAGGATTGCCATGAGCCGCCCCCTGCTCCATCGCGTCATCAGGTGTGATTACGATCAGTGATCCGCCTTCATTAACGATTTGCTTCATGCCTTCCAGGACGGCTTCGGCGTCTTGATCGACAAAGTGTTCGATGACATCCCCGATGATCACTAAGTCGTAGGACAAGGTTTCCAGGGCAAGGTGCTCGCGTATGTCACGGACGTAGATGACGTCGTAAAGATCCCATGCGGGATTTCGATAGGTACCCCAAACCTCGACACCCGCCAAGCTGGTTTTCCATGGCATCACGCCAAGGTCAAGCCACTGACGAACCGCGATTCCCATCATTCCAAAGCCCATGCCCAGGTCTAAGACGCTGCTAGGCCGTTGATGTATCAGTTCGGTTGCCAATGTCGGGATCGCCATATAGCTACCGATTGGCATCGCTTGCCGCCTTTCGTTTGAGCCAAAGTTTGGAAAGTAGGTCCTCGTATCCTCGGGCCATCTCGCTGGCGTAGCCATATTTCTCGGCTAGCTCGATACCGCCTTGAATGATCGCGTTTCGGTACGTCGGAAACGATCTAAGTTTTTCGATCGCGGCTGCGATTTCGCCGGCATCCGGTGCGACCACGGCACCGTTGACACCATCGGTGATCAGGTCGGCGACCATGCCGTATGGGGTGCCGATGACCGGAACGCCGGCCATCATGGCTTCCATGGCGACCAACCCATAGCCTTCAAACCGAGACGGCATCACAAAGGTATCCATCGATGCATAGTAGTCGCCCAGGTCGCCATTTCCTTCAGTGATGACGAACCGCCCAGGCAAACGTTTCATGGCCTGTTCGAGCAGGCTATCACGCATCGGCCCATAACCGATCAGAAGGGCTTTGCATTGGCGTGGAAGCCTGGCAAGCGCGCTGAGGACTAGATCGGGATTCTTTTCTTCACTGAACCGACCGACAAAGCCGACGACAAAGTCATCGTCAGAAAAGCCCAAGGCTTCACGCGAAACCGAACGTGGCTGCGTCCGTACCAGTCGGTGTGGATCGACGCCATTGAGGACCACAGAAACCGGCCAGCCTTCGCAGACCTCTTCTCGCACGTGTTCGGTGACCGCAATGATATGGTCGACCGCTTCGCCGACTTTCGATAGGCGGTCGCGGGTGTAGTCGGCATCGCCATGCGCAATGAAGATGGAGATTGGCGGAGGCGACTCTTTGAGCCATTGGCAGACTTCATGCGATCTTGGTCCAGGGTCCGAGATAAGCATGATGTCGCAATCTTTGGCAGCCCGCATCACGCTTTCGCGGCCTCCGATTTCCACCGGCATACCCATTCTTGAGATCTGTCGTGGGTCGACCCAGTTGGTCACGACGACACTTCGCAAAAATTGCAAACGCGCGGGGTTGCTGTAGCGCGCCAGGGACGCCAGCCAGTATTCGATTCCGGCAGGAATCAATGCGGCATTTAGGTGGGCGATCCGCAGCGGTCGACCGATGGGCCAGCTTTCGTCATGATCGGATTGCCCCGGTTTGGTTTTTAAACCTTTCGACTCGATGAGCTTGGGGGAGTAGATGGTTGTTCGTTGGATACCCGCACCTTCCGCCGCGAACGTCTGACCCGAGTACATCGAAGATTGGACATACATTGCCGATCGAAGATACATCGCCGGTTGTGCCAAAATTGGTCCCTGAGCTAGCTCGGTATTCGGGTACGGCGGGTAGCCTTGTTCATGCAGGAAGGGGGCCTCTTGGTAAAAGACATTCGATTCCAGTTGAAATGCCTGAGCCTCCGGATAGAAGACTCTCGAGTCTGGCGAAAAGGCTTGAGCTTCGGGGTAGAAAATGTATGAGTCCGGAGAAAACGCTTGAGCTTCAGGATAGAAAATCCGGGAGTCAGGAGAAAATGATTCTGCTTCCTGGTAGAACACGCGAGCTTCTGGAGCGAGCGGATTTCCTTGAACATTCAAGGCATACATCGATCCTTCTAGGTCTCTTGCGGAGCCATACATTGCCGAGTCCACATAGATGGAATCCGTTGGCCCTGGGGGGCCGTCCTGGACTCTAGGGTCGTCGGATTGCGATAGACCTTCAGCCGGATTACTGTTTGTGATTTGCCAGGACATGTTGATCGTCAATGATGTAGGAAATCGACTCGACAGGCTCCGTGTGAAAGCCAAATCCCGTTAAACAACGGCTGATTTACTCGGGAAAAACATCGGGATGCCGCTCAATTTTTATCTCAATTCGGTGATGGAAATTGTTGGCTCAGGATGTGTCGGCTATGAATTCGTTGGATTGAATTCATTAAGCCAACTTTCGACGTTAAATCAAATGGATTTCAAACGGAGCGTACCCGGACGACGTGTGGCTGAAGAACCACGTTTGCCAGACGAAAGACAGCTCAAGGCTTAATAAGCGAAGCTGATAGGAGTATTTCAAAGGCGAATGTTCAAAAGGCCGGTAGGTGCTCTCGTTCCCAGGAAGCACTTTGCCGACTCGATCGCATTGTCATCACAGAAGCTAAGAACCTTTCTTTCACATCAGAACGGCAAAACTGTGGTTCAAAGCGTGATTGCCTTTTCAAACTCCAGTTAACTATGTCTACATCTGGCAGGTGCCGTTCGGCTACTGCTGCAGCATAGTCTAACGAGCTTGCGCGTAGACGCCCGAAATATTCTTACTTTTAGATTCGATCGGGACTAAATAATCGGGTGAGTCTTTGTCGAGCGACTTAAATTCATCCGGTTTCATGATCGTAAAGTATTCGCGAATCGCCGGTTGCAGAATTGACCGGGTTTCAACCCATTGATTTTCTGCGCACCACTGAAAATACCGGTCCACGTTTCCGCTGATTGTTTGACACGTGGTCGCATCGGCAATCAAGTTGTCATCGAAGCGGACGTCTTGATCGAGCTCAGAGTCGTTTAGAAACATCGCTATGTCAACGTCTGCGAATGTGTTGTATCGGACATTGATTTGTTGGGCGCATTGAGCCACTGGAAATCGGAAGCTAAATCCGGCTTCACCTTGCGACATCCAATTTCGTTCGACGAGCACCGAACGAACCTGGCCTTGGATCACCATCGGAATTCCGTAGTGGCTCTCATCATTGCGAAGATGGTTTTGATGGACGAGAACATGCTGAACGGGAGCTTCTGACACGTCGTGCGATCCGACCACAATTCCGACTGCACCGGCATCAAATTCACAGTGATGAATCTGCATCGGTGATTCGTCGGTACCGGACGCCCCGAAGTCAAACCGTACAAGTTCACAGCCGTGCGATTCGGTGCTCTTGGCTTGCAACTGAGAATTCTGCACGACCAATCCCGGGCAGTTGCCGGAGACGTGAAGTCCCATTTGTACGTCACTCGCTGAGATTGTCAGGCCATCGATGGTCACGTTTGCGACATCGACAACCCTGACGACAGGGCTTGCGAGAGGGCCTTCTAATCGGGCGCCTGAGGAACCGATTAACTTCAATCCTTCAAGTCGCTCCCTATCGGTGATATCGAACGGCCCTTGGTGAGTTCCGGGGCCGATGCGAATCGTCGTCCCCGGGGTCGCCAACGCGATCGCTTCACGCAACGAACTGACTTCTCCGCCGATCAAGTCAACGTTGATGATTCCATCTTCCAACGGATCTTCTGAAAGTGAAATAGGAGACGTCGACGAGGTGTTGCCTGGCGAATCACCTTGGTTCCATTTCCAGCCGGCTAATCCGATTGCCAGACATGCCAATACCAGCAGCACCGCTGAGAACGACCGAAGCCAGCGGTCGGAATGCAAGACCGAGCTGAGTGATCGCCGCGGAAGAGGCACAGGGAGATGGAACGAGGTCAAACGTTGTTGGTGCGAATGAGCGGACCAGCTGAGCAACAAATCGGCGACCTGCTGTGCTGACTTCGGACGTCCCTTGGGATTCTTGGCCAATAGCGTTGTCATCAACTGGTCAAATTCCGGTGGGATCCCATCAATGAATGACGACACCGGTGGCGGTGCGAAGCTGCGAACACGGGCGGCGCTGGCGTACGACGACCCGGCGTGAAAGGGACTTCGTCCATGGAACATTGCGTACAACACACAGCCGAGACTGAATAGGTCGCTCGCTTCGGTCAGCTCTTCGCCTTCGACCTGTTCAGGCGACATGTATGAAGGTGTGCCAACCATGTCACCAAGGCTGGTCAGATCAGAGTTCTCGACAAGCAGACGCGCCAAGCCAAAGTCGGATAATTTGACCCGCTCGATGTTGTCTTCCAGCATGACATTGCCGGGCTTGATGTCACGATGGATGATGCCGTGGCGATGCGCGGCAGCGAGTCCGGAAGCGATTTGCGCCCCGATGCGCAGCACATCCTCATAGCCCATCGGCGAATCTTGCGTGATTCGATCGGTCAGCGTTTGTCCTTCAACAAACTCCATCACCAAATACGGTGCGCCGTCTTTTTCGGCAACGGCGTGAATGGTGACGACGTTTGGGTGATTAACGCTTGCGGCCGCGCGAGCTTCGCGCAGAAAACGTTTTTGGGCTCGTTCGCTTGTGGTCAACCGTTCGGACATGACTTTGATGGCAACATTGCGATGCAATTGCTCATCAAAGGCTCGAGCGACAACACCCATGCCGCCGTAGCCGACAATATTTAGGATCTCGTAGTGCCCTAAACGTCCAATGGAATCTTCTCGCTGAGCCGGTTCCAAGTCGACTGGCATCCGCGTGGGCCGTTTGTACTTGTCCGGTTTGACGACTTTTGTGCGTTCGCTTCCTTCGTCTAGGCCCGATGTTGCGGGAGAGAGGGGGCTGGAATGCTGAGTTGAGTGTGCGCGGGACTGCAAATCAAAGTCGTCACTTTGTTCCAAACGGGAGTTTTCTGATTCGTCGATTGGTTCACTCATGTTCCTACCCTCGACGGGGAAAAGGTCTCGCTGTGCATCAGCGCAAGACGAAGGGGAGGCTTGCTGGGGGTGATTATATCCATCTCCAGAAAGATAGTAGAGGGATAGAAACGCGAACCCGGTGAATGAAAGACGCAACCAGCAGCTGGGTGACATCGCGTTTGGAGCGGAAATACCGGTTTTAGGCCCTGATTCACCGGTAAAACGGCAAAGCACCGGTGGGGCGGTTGACGAACAGGAAAGTTTCTCAGAAACTTCTCCGTCCAGTCAGCACGCGGCCGTGGCGGAACTGGCAGACGCGCTAGGTTGAGGGCCTAGTGGGAGTTAATCCCGTGGAGGTTCGAGTCCTCTCGGCCGCATCGAAGAAACCCCGTGACCAACGGGGTTTTTTCATGCGCGGATCGGATTCGGCAGCGAATGCTGAAACGAATTCCGCCGATCTACCTACCGATCGATCGCGACGTTGATCTGGAAACAGAGCGGTGGCCCTTTATCTGTCCGAGCCCCGTTCCGTTTATCTCTTTGGTTCCCTTCGCCCCGCGTGCGGCGAGAAAGGCTGGGGATGAGGGGCAAAGCCAGGCGTTCATGCAACTGACCCGCTCTGGCCAACAAGACCACGCAATATCGCTACCCTGTGGGAGCATCACGGCGGAGTGTGATGGGTACAGTTGGGACGCATCACGGCGGAGTGTGATGGGTACAGTTGGGACGCATCACGGCGGAGTGTGATGGGCACGATTGGAATGCATCACGGCGGAACGTGATGGGTACGATTGGAATGCATCACGACGCAGCGGGATCAAAGTTCTGCCAAAATTCTTTCCGATTCTCTGTCGGATGATCTGGAAATAGAGCGGTGTCCCTATTGACGCCTCGGCTCAGTTTTTTGAGTGTCACCGAATCAGGCGTTGTTTGCGTTCGTTCAGATTTTGTTTTGCTAGGTTGGTTGGTACACGATGAATCTTCGCCAGAAAAAACTTCCGATTGCCGCGTTGGAGCGGATCGATGATCGCTGTGCCGAATTTGAACGGCTTTGGCAAGCGGATCAGCCGCCGACAATTGAATCCATCCTGTCGGACGACGTCTCGGAATCCGAACACGATGTTTTGTTGGCTGAGCTGGTAGTCTTGGAGATCGACTATCGCCGTCGACGTGGTGATCGGCCAACCAAGCAAGAGTATTTAGAACGTTTTCCTGAGCAAGCGGACGCGTTGGGTGACGCTCTTGAGGAGGACGAAAAGCCTGCTCGTCCATTTGCACCTCCGACGATTGCCCGGATGGCGGACCTGTTTCCGAATCTGGAGATCATTGATCTTCTCGGTGCTGGAGGCATGGGCTCCGTCTACAAGGCACGTCAAAAAGGACTCGACCGGCTCGTCGCATTGAAGGTGCTTCCGGAAGAGTTTTCGCATGATGTTAAGTTTGCGTTGCGGTTCACCCGCGAAGCACGGACCCTAGCCAAGCTGAACCATCCGAATATCGTCTCCGTTTTCGAATTCGGAAAGGTTGAGGATACCTATTACTTTCTGATGGAGTTTGTTGACGGGTCGACGCTGCGCGACATTGTTGCCGGAGGTCAGTTGGCTCCCGAGCAAGCTCTGCAAATCGTTCCGCACTTGTGTGACGCGTTGCAATACGCGCATGACCAAGGCGTCATTCACCGCGACATCAAACCTGAGAACATTTTGATGTCCAAAGAAGGCAGCGTCAAAATTGCCGACTTTGGCTTGTCACGTATTCTTGGGAATGAGAATCAGGTGACGGACTTGACCGCCACACATCAGGTGATGGGTACGCCTCGGTATATGGCTCCGGAACAATTTGAAGGTGCTCACGGCGTTGACCACCGAGCCGACATCTATTCGTTGGGCGTCGTCTTCTATGAAATGTTGACGGGTGAATTACCGATCGGCCGGTTCGCTGCTCCTTCACGAAAGGTGCATATCGATGTTCGGCTCGATGAGGTCGTGCTGCGAACGCTCGAGAAGGAACCACAGCGACGTTATCAACGGGCAAGTCAGATCAAATCTGATATCGAGTCCATTTCGTCGATCGGTGATGTCTCTTTGGCACCAACGATGGATCTTGATGGAGCGGACCTATCATATGACAGTGGCTCCGCGATTCGGTCTTCGGCCGATGACTTGAAACATCAGACGCTTGCGGCGCAGTTGTTTCTGACACGTCGTGAATTGATGGAACGCGTCAAAGCAACTTTGCGTCCGTTGTTCCGCTGGCAATTGGTGCAAATCTTTGTCGGGGTGTTGATCATCGTTCTTGGAGCACAGTGCTGGGCTCGCAACACGCACGTCATGCCACGATTGATTTGCGGCGTAACACTGCATGTCTATGGAATGCTGGTCATCGCGGCCGGAGCTGCGGTATGCACTCGTTTGAATCGGATCGACTATTCCGAGCCCGTCGAGGAAATCGGCAACAAGCTTGGTATCGCCCGCGATATGTATTTGAAAGTCGGCGCGGTCGTCGGGTTTCCATGGTGGTTGATGTGGATTCCCGCGACTGTGGCGCTAGGTTTCGACATCGTATTGGAACCCAATTCATTTATCCCATCTTTGATTCTTGGGGCGATCGGAGTGGTCGTGTCTTATTGGTTGTACCTGCGTGTTCAACGAGACAGCTATCCGACATCCAACGCTTGGCGGAAACGGTTTGCCGGCCAAAGCTTCGCCGATGCTTACTCCCTTCTTGATGAGATTGATCAAGCACAAATTCGTTAGCGTTCTGACGCGATCTGATCTGTGCATCTTCAGCGATTGATATCCCCCGATGGCAAAACCAGATAGCGAAGCCTGACGGGAGCATCGCGTATTTAAGTCCTGCCCCTTTTGAGCAACAGTTGGCGAGCAAAGTCAGCTGAGCGATGAAGGTACGGATTGACCTAACCGCGGATGGATCCGCAATTCCTTTTCTTAGCTACTGCCAACGACCTGGAGAAAACGAATGAGCACTGTTATAGAATCCGACGTACCGATTCAGGGGCGATCCAAAAAGCATGTCTCACAGTTAAAGAAGCCCATGCAGACAACTTCAAACGCATTCCAACGGCGGCATGACTTGGACGCACTTCGGGCGATCGCAATGTTGTTGGGCATTGTGCTGCACGCGGCGCTGTCTTTCTCGCCGATCCCTTGGACGGTCAACGATTCGCGGCAGAGCGATTTTTACTCCGTCATGTTTGCCGCGATTCATGGCTTTCGGATGCCATTGTTTTTCATGGTCAGCGGATTCTTTACCGCGATGCTGTGGCGGAGACGTGACCTTGGCGGATTGATCAAGCAACGTGTCAAGCGAATCTTGCTGCCATTGCTACTTGGCTGTGTCACCATTGTGCCGGCGATGTGGGCGGTCAGCTATCTGGCTCGAATGCCATCGCCTTCGGGAAGCCCCAATGCGTCTGTCTGGGAAGCTGTCGTTGCAGGCGATGTCCAGCGTGTCCACGACGCAATCCACACATCAGAAATCGCGACCGACGCTGTCAGCCAGGATGGAGCGACATTGTTGACCGTTTCGGTTTTCTTGGGCCACACCGAGATGGTAAAGATGCTTTTGGACGAAGGTGCTGACATCAAGCAACGAAACGGTGACCAAGGAACGGCGTTACATAGCGCAGCCTTCATCGGACGTGCAGAAGAGGCCGCATTGTTGCTTCAAGCGGGGGCCGACCCCGATGCTAAAGACGCCAACGGACAGACACCAAAGGATCTGCTGAAGATTGATTTTGGAACGTCGAACTACATCGCATCATCGTTCGGCGTGCCACTCGAAGAAGAGACACTGAAAGCAGGTCGAGCAGGCATCGCAAAACAACTTGGTGTGGACGAGTACCTGGGATCGGGAAACAGCGACGCCTCGGGACTTAGTGCAGACGCGATCAAAGCCCTGTTGTTCCAGATGCCCGTCTTTATGCATCTTTGGTTTTTGTACTTTCTGTGCTGGTTGGTCGCCGCATTCGTTCTGTATGCGGCACTAGCGAATTCAATCGGAGGTGCGATCAAAGGATTGAAAATACCGAAGTGGATTGTTTGCACGCCACTTAGCCTGCTATGGCTCGTCCCGTTAACGATGTTGCCACAGTCATTCATGAGTCCTGGAATCTTTGGTCCGGATTCATCGATCGGATTGTTGCCAATCCCTAGCGTGCTCGCATACTACGCGGTGTTCTTTTTCTTCGGTGCGATCTATTGGGACATGGATGACTCGGGAAATCGGCTCGGTCGCCACTGGGAAATCTGCTTGGTTGTCGCTGCCGTTGTGATCTTTCCGCTCGGATTGGATCTGGTGACAGGAGCCTTTGGGATTGTGACCGCATTTGCCGATCCCACCACTCACTCAACTGTGTCGGGGGGCGCACAGGCATTGTTTACATGGCTGATGATTTTCGGATCGATTGGGGCCTGCCATCGGTTGTTATCCAACGAGAGCAAGTGGATGCGTTACATCTCTGACTCTTCGTACTGGCTGTACCTCGCGCACTTGCCGTTGGTGTTGCTGGCGCAGTGGTTGGTCAAAGACTATGCCGTGCCATCGTTTTTCAAGTTCGTAGGAATTACTGTGCTGGTATCGGTGTTCCTATTGGTGACCTACGAATATGGAGTCCGCTACACATTCATCGGAAGGATGCTCAACGGTCCAAGAAGCAGGAAAGAACCCAGCACTGCTTGATCGGTTGAAGCCGATCTGTCTGGTCTGTTCAATGACGAGCATGCGGAAACGAATCCGCATACTCGGGGTGTGAATGCCGTGGCCTGAATGCTCTGGCCTGAAAACCTTGGCGGCGGACACCCGCGATATTAGTCACGATCGAAGTTGAAATCCAAAGCGATTGGACATGCAACCGTTTGTTAGGTGAGGATGTGATCGCCTTCTAGTTTCCAATGTCGTGTCGCGACGATGCGATTGCTTCTGGCCGTATCAATGATGCGGCCTTGGAACAGAAATTTTTGGCGGATCCGAAGGCCTGGTGGCCGCCCGGTGCGATCAAGCAATCCGACTCCATCGGTGCAGCGATAGGTGTGGCCGTGGGCTTGATTGGGACTGTAGCGATCTTCGGGGGTCGTGTTTGTTTCGATACTTGCTGGACTTGATCGGTATCCATAACGTTCGATAGTACCGTCACGCTTGACAAAGCCGTCTTCTCGGTACGTTGTAGAGGAAAGACCACCGGGGATTTGAAACGCGCTCTTTCGATCGTTCAAAGTACCGGTTGCGACCCAGTTAGACATGCTGGGGGTCGAGCCCGTGAACCGACCTTGTTGAGTCGTCGCGGTACCTTTGATGAACTGACGGTATTCGTATCGCGACGCATCGATTGCTGGATCGAAGCGAATGATCACGCGGAACTTGCCTTTGCAAATCCATCCGCTGCCAAGGCTTTCGAGTGTGATCGGCCGAACCCGTAGCGCACGGAACTCAAGGACGAAGTCGTCTTCGCCAGAGGACGCACCAAAGTCGTGGTAAGGGAATCGCTTTGCCATCGCGACTTCTTCGGTACGTCCAGTGGCTTCAAGGGATTGGATCAGTTTGCCGAGCGACTTGGGGCCGAACATGCCATCGGCATTGATACGAGGCCCGTTCTGATGTTCTTGCCAGTTGTACACTGCCGTCGCTGTGGCGCTGCTCAGGTTTCCGTTTTCTTGTGATCCGACCTCGCGGCGAATGACACGGATGAGTGGTGATGAATAGCCACGACTTCGGTTGTAGCTATTCGCTGCGTTAAGATTGAGGACCATCGCTTTACGTCCAGACAGAGTTGACAAGTGAATGCAACCGTTCTCGTAATCGCAGCCAAAGTGTTACGCCAATTCTCGTCGTTTTTTAAAACAAACTGCCCGCTGGAGAGGCCAAAAATAAAGCGATGTGATCCCCTGTTTTTTGTGCGCGAATCAAGTGAAAAACACGCCTTATGGCATTTTCCGATTTTCGACTTTGCTGCCGCGTTTTGATTCCTGGAAGCAGTGGTTGTAATGGCGGCAAGACCTCAGACGATTGCCTTGCGACCTTCGTCAATTCCAGAGGGAAATCCAATTTTCTGAAGTCGGGCAAAGAAATCGTTGGAGCCGTTTGCTCGATAGAACGAGATCTCGGACGCGTAAAGTGGAAAGATCTGATAGAACGCGAACGTTTGCCCATTGGGAAAGTCACAGCGTGTTAGCTCATTTTCACTACATCCGTACAGCCATCCCGTGAATTCTGTGTCGAACGAGAATCGCTGTGGCGGTTCGCCATTCGGGATGACTCCGGCGTAGTCATTGAACTCAATCTTGCCATCGCCGAGGCGTGATGCGAGTGTGGCAAAGCAATCCTGTGGCCATGAAGTCGCTTGCTCGCCGGAAAGACTCGAAAAAGATCTCGAAGTGTTCCCCAAGTCCAGCAGTAGCTCGAATCCAAGATGGTTTAAACCCATCGTAAACAACATGTCACCGCTGTGATCCGTGCTGTGCTCGTCACTTGCCGGGATCAATCCGATGTGTACGTGATCGCCGCTCGTCTGGCATTCGATTTCTGACAGATCACTGTCCAGCGGAGTGCCAAAGTTTTTTTGGAGGTGGCTCAAGATGTCGGATTCAATTTCGCCCGAGGTGCGGTTTTTGATCCTGGCGTCTGCTTGATGTGGTAGAAGGGCACCGTGGTTTCGAAGCGTCTCGACCACAAGTGGTTGCTCATCCATCATTGCACGCGTCAATGCGTTTCTAGTGGGCATGCCCGGCACTTTTAGCGGCTGATTAACGTCGCCACCAAAGTGAATGAATTGACGCAGGATTTCAGTCGCCTCTTCTGGTTGTGCCTGCGACAAAAAATATAGAGGTGAATGCAAGTTCGGGGCAGCTCCATGTTCTAGCAACCATGTCACATTAGTGACGTTGCCCTTCCGGATAGCCCAAGACAATGGCGTGTCACGATTAGCGTCTGCTTCATTAACATTCGCACCGAGTTCACATAGCACTTCGAGAATTTTGGGACTCGAGTAACTCGCCGCGTGGCAGAAGAGTTTCACCCCCTCCTTTCTTCGCAAGCGTGGGAAGTCAGTTAAGATCTGCCGTGTCTTTGCGACATCATCTTGTTCAACCATCGCTTGGTAGATTGCGACACCTGGTCGGTTGGAATACTCGAAGTCGTTACTACTTGGCAAATTCATCGGTGCGGGACAGTTGATACGAGGGTGATTTGAACGTTGTCGGTTTTCTTAGGAGCGTTATCGTCGGTTCGTCAGCTATATTTGGGGCTCTTCAGAGTGTTCCCAATATTGGTCCAAAACCATCGAGGTTTCAGTTAATGTTGAGTCCTGTTAAGCGGTATTGTTTGCCGTTGTTGATTGTTACCGTTGTCGGCTTGGCGTCTAATGTAGCGAACGGACAAACGGCCGATGTGAAAGCGGATTATCGGTATGCCGCGATCACCTGGCTGCAAAAGTCGGCTGAATATCGTTTGTTGACCGAGCAGATCTATCGGGCCGCTTCATTCCAGTTGCAGATGGGTTTGCAGGATCCCCACTGGTCAGCCGATGAGGTACAGCTAGCGAGCGGACGGTTTCAGAACAAGCCGCCAGCGATCATTCTTGATTGTGATGAGACCGTACTTGATAACTCTTCCTACAACGCTCGAAACATCGTCGACGGCAAAGAGTATTCGACGGATGAGTGGAATGAGTGGTGCGACGAACGAAAAGCGAAGGCGATTCCAGGATCCGTTGACTTTGTAAACGCTGCCGAAAAGCTTGGTGTGAAAGTCTTTTTCATTACCAACAGGCGTGACGTCGTCAAAGTGGCCACGATCGCTAACCTGCGTGCCCTTGGTTTTCCTGCATCGGAAGACACAGTTTTGACCAGAAATGACGATCAGAATCGGGGGAAAGACAAAGTCTCACGCCGCGCGATGGTCGCAAAAGGCCATCGAATTGTTCTCTTGATCGGGGACAATATGTCGGACCTTTGTGGCGGACTTCATGAGAAAAGCGACGACAGTACTGATGCGACCGAAACCAGGAATGCAATCTCGCAAACGAAGCAAGCTTTGCTGGGTAGTCGTTGGGTCATGCTTCCAAACCCAGCTTACGGAGACTGGCAGCAAGCTTTGCCCGAGGGTGACGCGGCGCTCGACCTACAGCGATAAGCATCGCACCGTTTCATGAGTCCCTTTGCATCTTGTCGAGATCGAATGCGGCCGTTCGACTATCGGTGGGCTGAAAACGCATCGATTGCCACTTCAGTTGACCTGGCCGCAAATGAGTTGTTGATTTTCAGGTTCGGTCTTTAGTGATCTATCCGGCTGCGTCACAAAACCGGCGCGAGTGAAAGCGACATTCGTCAATCAACAAGCCGCAATTTCTTTTTCAGAATAATGTCGATCTGTCGATCGGAACTGCGACCACCTAGCAGAACGAGCATCGGATCTCGCCCGCGTGAGATCGCGCGTTTTGGGATGTACGGTTTTGAGATGCACAGTGGTGAAATCACGCAAAGGTGAAATTGAAATGAATGCTTTGGAAATCGTCCGGCTAAATCTTGAAATGAATCAGATGCATGTCGCTTTCTTTGAAGACATGCGAGATGCGGCTATGACACAGCCGACCAGTTCTGGTGGCAACCATCCGCTTTGGGTACTTGGGCATTTGGCTCTTGTCGATGCAAGCTTTCGCTCAATGATCACGGGCGAAGCAAACTCTTTGCAACATTGGTCTTCATTGTTTGGAGCAGGGACGACACCGTCATCCGATCCATCAACCTACCCTGCGTTTGATGACGTGATGGCGGAGTACCATCGGCAGCGGGCACAGTTGATTGCACTGCTTGACGATGTCGACGAATCGTTTTTGGAGCAGCCGCTAAAGTTGCCACCCGATGGCATGTCCGAAGAAATGATTCAGCAGTTCTTTCCAAACGTAGCGAAGACGCTGTTGCTCGTCGCCAACCATCATGCATTTCACTGCGGACAGGTTGCCGATGCACGCCGAGCTGCCGGAAGAGCTCCCATGTTCATGTAGTTCGTCGGGAAAACTAAGCCTGAGCGATGACGAGCGTCTTCTTTAGGAAACGCGTCCTCTTGTAATGACTTTCGAATATCTAAAAAGGAAACCTTGATGGCCGGTTCAAAGATCGCACTCTGCATCTGGTTTGACGGTCAGGCTGAGGAAGCTGCAAACTTTTACACGTCGTTGTTTCCTGATTCGGAAGTTGAGTACGTGATGCGATCGCCGATCGATTGGCCTGGCGGAAAAGTTGGGGATGTTTTGTTAGTTGGGTTTTCGATCGCAGGGCAAAAATATCAGGCACTCAATGGAGGCCCACAGCAGGAGTTCAACGAACGAATCTCCATCTCGGTTTCATGCGAGGATCAAGCAGAAGTCGACCGCTACTGGGATGCATTAACCGCCAACGGCGGCAGTGAGATTATGTGCGGCTGGCTGAAGGACAAGTTTGGCGTCCGTTGGCAGATCGTCCCAGAACCCTTCACCGCGATGCTTTTGGAGGGCGACGATCAATGTCGTAAGCGGGCAATGGACGCGATGGGAGCCATGAAGAAGCTGGATCTAGCCCAACTTCGGTCCGCGTTTGAGGGGTAGCCACAGGAAATTCCGTCGCGGTTTGACGAGCGTTGGTTGGCACGAATTTGCTCAGAGATGGTGTTTCACGGACTTTTCGATGCAGTTTGGTTTTTTCGAAGTTTTTGTTGAGGTGTTTGAGGGGCTTTCGCACAGGTGTTTGTGAATCGAGGAGATCGGCAAAGCGGCCGACAAAGAACAAAACCTTCCAAACCAAGGACCCCAGTCATGTCTCTGCTGAAGAAAATCACCATCGTCGCTCTGGTTGTTGTTTGCTCACAAGTCGCTGCTCCACAGGCGAAGGCTGGAAACCCATTGGAAAAAATGTTCGCCAGTGCGGGAAAGAAAGTCGTCGGTGGTGCGTACAATTCAGTTCAGAAGAATGTCACGCAGAGCACGAAGCTGATCTTGAAAACGGCACCCTACGCGCTGCTTCAAGGATCTCGATCGGGCAGCAGTCGGACCAAAGCGTTCAGTGGTACCAGCAGCAACGCCGTAAAGCAACTCGGCACATCGACCTTCAACAAGGCGAAAACGCAGTGGCGTCCATCTGGAAATACAAGCAGCTTCGGACGCAAAATTTTCTTTAGCCCCGGATTCCGTCGCTAGAAAAGCGACACTCGGCAAGACGGCTATTGGAATGACGTAACCCAGCGACGATTCGTCGCCATCAGGTGATGAACAAGTTCCATGACTTCCTCTTGTTCAACTTCATCGTGTTCCAGTTCATGTTCGAGCAGTTCCAGTTTCTTGCGAATCAGGTAGCCCTGCATCTGTTGATAGGGGCGAAGTGGTCCGCTTCGCAAGAACGTGCCGACTTCCAGTTTGCGGCTCCAATCTTCCCAAACCGGAAGCCAGAACAACGCGTGGTCCACATCACCGCTCATCGAAGCAGAAAGGCATTCGGCGCGAGCCAACGCGATTTCATCGAGACATTCATCAGCCGGCGGATAGTACGCGAAACAGGCAACGATGCTCAGTGAGACAAGGCCAGCGATCAATACCAATCCCAAAACGCCTCGTGGCACGACCATTTCCAGTCGCGAGTGAATTCGATTGGTGGGCGTCGGTTGGATGAAGGATGTTTTCTCGGGCGAAAGATTTAGCCCGCGTGCTATCAGTCCGAACAGTGAGATCATTGCCAATCCGATCCCTGCAGCGATCTCGGGAAAACCAATGTTTTTAGAGAGCACTTCCTTTGACGTTCTCCAAAAGTTTTCGGTATGAGCCGATATCGGATTGGTGTAGATGTCGAATGCGTGAGTATGGCCAGCCGGCTGGATTCCAGGCGGAATGAGCGGCTGATTTATTCCATAAGCGAAACCTAGCACAATCGCCAACATTGCCGCGCTCCACATCGCGGTTGGCTTCCATCCGAAGTGGTATAGAAACCATGCGATGGTCGCAAAGTTGACCCCGGTTCCCAGAATCATCAAGGCGAATGCCGCACCAGGTGAATTACCGTGTTGAAACATCATGCCGAGTTGACTCATCGCAAGCATCGGAGTCGCATAAATGGGGATCGAAACGGCGGTCATCGTTAGCGGTGCCCAAAGATCTCCCTGTTCAACACTGGTTTGCATCGAACCGAAAGGCAACACGGCGGCAAGGAACGCTAAGCCAGACAATGCGATCATGGCAAGCAACAATGTGACGCCAGTAGCTTGGCGCCCGAGATGAATCACGGTTGCACGCAAGCGATGAAGTCCGATGACGTCGCTTGATGGATCGGTATCAATTTCGGAGATCGAATGTGTTGATTCATTCTTGACCGCTGCGTCCCAAATCATGCCAAGGAATGTCACGATGAGAAGTGACCCGACGGCGAACATGATGATCACAAGCGGGCGACTTAGGGTCAGGCCGTACAGGAGCGACAGTGGATTGAACAACGGCGCTGACAGTGCGAACGCAGCCATTGCACCGGGCTTGATCCCGAATCTTCGCATCTCTCGTAGAATCGGCAGGACGCCGATCGAGCAGACGGGAAGTAACATGCCAATGAGCCAAGATTGAGGCAGCCGACGGATCGAATCACCGCCGAATAGTTTTCGCGTGCCCTCACGCCCCAAATAGAAGCGAAGCACAGTCGCGATCAACAGCCCGACGATCAAGGTGGGGGCGGCAGAAAACAAACCTTGCACGAGTCGAAGAAGCCCGCCGACAAAGATCTGATTGAACGTATTCATTTAATTCGTTTCAGCCAATTGCGATTCTTTCGACCGTTTTGCGTTGGTCTTTTCGATCAAGTCACACAGGTGCAATACATCGTTTCGTCGTTGGTTTGATAACTGGTGTTCATCGTCGCCAAGCTGTCTTGAAATACCGTCCGATGTATTTGCGATTGAGATCCACTGTTGCTCGCTTAATTCGCTATCCGCAGCGATTTCGGGTGTCCAGTTGATGATGTCACGTAGCCGGCCAATCGATTTTTCTTGATCGTCACGTTGATCGTCGATGGTTGCGATTTCAGCTCGCAGTTTGGCCACGACATCGTCCAGGTCATCGGGCCAGTGCGCGGCGACGACATGATCGTGATCGAAGTGAGAATCATGATTCGGTTCTTTTGATCGGCATCCTCCCAAATAGCAAATGATGAGCGATGCGATGATCGTTCTGGCGAATCTGATCGGTTCAAGGAAGGTGCGTTGACGCATTACTTGTACTCCGGCGTCGGGACACTTTTTAACACTCGGTCAATGACGTCATCGACAGCTTCGCCGTGTGTTAGCAACCGTACCGATAGGACTGGGCGAGCGACGTTGATGATGTCGGTTGGTGTTACAAAGCGTCGAGCATGTAGCATCGCCCAGCCTTGAGCGATCGCTTGCCAAAGCAGCATTCCTCGTGGGCTCACCCCTAGTTCAATTGCCGGATCTGTCCGAGTCGCTTCCACAAGGTCAATCAAGTAGTCCGCAACACGTGGGTGAACCTCGATCGATTGTGCTTCATCTTGAAGCTGACGCAGTTGATGTAGCGACAGTGGTGACTCGTCCGGCAACGTTAGGTTTTCATCCGTAGTGAGAGTCGAACTAATCTGCCGCCGCAAAATTGCTTGTTGAGCTTGTCGATCTGGATAGCCAAGACGCAATTTGATTGAAAACCTATCCAGTTGAGCTTCTGGTAGTGGATAGGCTCCAAGCGAGTCGATTGGGTTTTGCGTGGCGATGACAAAAAAAGTTGATGAAAGCGTGTGGGCATGGCCATCAATGGAAACCTGGCGTTCGGCCATCGCTTCCAGCAATGCGCTCTGTGTCCGAGGCGTTGTTCGGTTCAGTTCATCGGCGAGCAAAATATCGGAGAAAACCGGCCCCGGATGAAATTCGAACTCGCGAGTTTTTTGATTAAACACGCTGTATCCCGTGATATCCGAGGGCATCAGATCGGGGGTGCATTGCACACGAGACAGTCGCCCGTGCAACGCAGCGGCAATCGCTTTGGCCAGAGTCGTTTTTCCGGTGCCGGGAAGGTCGTCTAGCAACAGGTGGCCGCGAGAGAGCATGCAGGCAACAACCAGATCGATTTGCTCCCGTTTTCCCAATAAGACATTGGATAAGCGACGGCGTAGTTGCTGCAGCACCGCCATCGTTTGTGAGACTGGCCGTGTTTCGGTTTGCAATAGCTGGTTCATAGGGATGGCTGTTGAAGGGTTTTCCATAGTGTTCGACGGTCCAACAGCCGAACGAGGCCGGCGGCTGATTCGGCGTAGTCAACTTCACCAAACCCGAAATAGATCGAGTCTGCGGTTTCACAAAACTGAATCGCAGTGATGCGGACCGATTCATCTGCGGACTGTGTCAGGGTGTCAATCCACTGTCGCTGTGTTTGGCCCTTTGGTCGTTTATGGCCTAGATGTTTAGCCCTGGATTCGATGACAATCGTGGCCAGTCGGATCCTGGTTTTAGTTGACCGCCAGAACGAAGACTTCCAAACAAGAAAGAGAGCAAGATCGATGAAACGAAAACGAAAGATCCAAAACGCGAGGCTGAGACCAAGCGTTGTTGCCGCATAAGGCCAGTTCGCCGCGGCATAGCGTTTTGCTTGAAGCCACCATGATGGTTTGTAGATTGGGGGTGCGTATCCCGGTGTCGACTCAATCTCGATCCAGCGACCATCATCAAGTCGGACCTCGGCCCAGATGTGAACGTCCAACGGATGAATATTACTATGTCCTGCCGAAAAATCGAACGCATTGGGTCGAACATAGAATCCCGTAACTAAACGAGATTTCAACCCAAGTTGCCTTGCCGCTAATGCAGTCGCGGTCGCAAAAAGGTGGTCTCCGCCGCGTCCGGATTTCATGAACTGCTCAACCGGAATTCCATCTTCCTGTGATGCTTCACGATCAAATCTAAATTGAGTTCTAAGATGCTCAACGATTGCGGAGAGTTTGTCGTAGTTGTCCGAATGGGGCTGCGCAACAGTGCTAACGAAGTCTTGTAGAACGCCTGGAACAGTTCCGTTGGTCGGATAGTGGTAAGAAAGGCCAGCGCGAATTTCATCTTCAGTCGCGGTGAAACTGGCCAAATGAAAAACTGTCAGCGGAGGTAGCTTGTCACGTCCAGGCATGAAAAAACAATCGTCGCTACCGATGTCAAAGAAATCGATCCGGTCAACGTCTTTGATATGGACTCCCGCCGTTAACATTGGTGAGGGGATACGATCGGAGTCCAAGCGTAGGACTTTTAGGAGTCCGACTGATGCGGATTGGTCGGTGATCCAACCTTCGAATGTTCGGTCGAAGAACCAGTGGTTGTCGTCGATTTTGCGTTCGATCAGGTGTTTCGAATCAGTTTCTTCGCTGCATCGCCATGTAATCCCATCAAATAGGTCGTAGCGGTGCATGGCCAAGCGGATCCCGGTGGCCCCTTCCCACTGCAGCACGCTATCACTGACTGTATCCCCAAATTCGTGATGTTGTGTTGGAGGCAATCGGTCAGTCGAAAACGACTGGCTTCCTTTTTCACTTCGAGCTGTTCGCTGGTGAGATGGAATCAACGATTGATTCGCAAGAGCTTGCCGTTGTTCATACTTGGTTTTTGTTTGCGGTTCACCCACCATGTCATTGAACATGTCAAACAAGGATGATTCCTTGGACTCAATAAAGACATTGGTGTCGACCGCACCGAAGGAACTGGCATGGTCCTTCGCTGCGATGGCGGCATCACCTGTTCCCACGCCATTTCGAGCCGCCGGGTCGGACCATTTCGATCCACCGCTGGTCGGCATGAAACCAGATGAAAGGGGCTTGGATTGCCAAGTATGGTCCTTGACCATGTAGAACGCTGACAACAGCAAAATTACCGATAGCACGCGAGTCACAAGACGGCTGGTCTGTGTAGGTACAACTGATTCAGCTTGAGCCAGCTCAAGACGCTCCCACCGATTTGCGATCAGGTGCCAGACGCATATCAATAGCCAAGTGATAGGAAAGCCGATCGCCAAAGGGTGATCGCTGATTGAACTGGCAAACAGCACAGAAAAGCCACTGATCACCAGTGATAATGATCGCAGCTTTGTTGACAAACTGTTGCAACCCAGCGCGAGTGCTGTCGTTGCGAAGGCTGTCAAGGCAGATAGCTCGAAAGCCGTTGCATGACCTAACCATCGTGCGATAACGCCTGCTGCGATTGGGATGAATGGCAATGCGCCACGACCTGCCCAACGGATACGCGGTGAACCGACTAAGCCTAGGGATGTCGCGATCACAATGGTTGTGAATTCGATTCCCAAAAGCCATCGGTTCTCGGCGCCAAAGCGTATTTGGGCTACCGCAACCAAGGGGACGAAGGCCAGCGTGATCGTCTCGATTTGTTTACGCGACTTTTGAAACATTCCTTTGCTCCGCCCAAAGGATGGCCAGTTGGCTCGCCAGTTCCAGCTGCCGATCGATCACTTGATGATGATGACCCATTTTTGAACGCGACTGCATTTCGGGGTGAGAGACGCAAACAACAGGATTTCCTTTCGAGTTCGATGAAATGATTACCGTGGCATGGGCGAAGCTTGGCTTCGTTTTTGCGCTCGCTTCCATGCCGGACGCGGGAACCTCGGCGAGCAAATCCAATAATTCAGCTAACCCGACGTCTCCGCGCTTTGAGGTGACAGTTCGTCGTCCGACGTGGACACGCATGGGAACTTTCGATTGATGTAAGTTCGCTAGGATGCTTGCCGCGACGCGCATCCGGTCAGAAAGATCATCTGCGGAATGTGGACAGTCGACATCGATATACATGTCAAGTTGCGGGCATTGCGGAGCATTTCGTTCGGTGACGATCAAACGATCTGTCTTTGCCGTTGCGATCCAGTTGACTTGTTTAATTCCGTCACCGTGCCGATAGTCACGGACACCGATGAAATCCCCGGTTGAGCCTTGGCGATGACCCTCGCCTTGGTTGGTCGATAGGCGTCCCGCGATTTCGCACTGTCCCACGATCGGAAAAACTCTTGGCCATACGGTCACACGTGAGCATTCATGTAAAGGACGACTTGCAGTCCAGATTCCAAACGGGAACGAACAGGTAATCTGTGGTGCGGTAACGGGGTAATGGCCGCGAAGCTGTGGTGTGGATTTGAATCCGTAAATACTTTTCGCCATGCCCGGGACAAACGCAAGCGCAGCACTGGGAAGCGAGTATTCGAGTGATTCGTTTGGGCGATGATCCAGAAACCCTTCGATCGCGATTCCCCAGACTGGGATCGGAAACCGGTTGAGAACCGAAAGACTGAATTTACAGGTATCGCCTTCGTGAATCTTTTTCGTCTCGGGATAAAGCGAGCATTGAACGGAACGTACAGCGAACCAGGGCCACAAAATTCCGATACACACGACTAACAGCAAGCTTGCCGCAATCGTCCAGCCGATCGGTGCAACGAATTGTCCGATTGAGGCGCTAGCGATGGCGGCGGAGATAAACCAGCCAACGGGCTCTTTCAGCCAATAAACAAAACGATTGATGCCAGGGCAAAAGTCGGTGGTTAATAGGCGCATCAACCAACCTTTCCCCTTTGGCGCATCATGGACAATCGCCATGACAACGGACCTCGGGTAATAGACGCAATCAATAAAACCAATCCCACGCAAATGGCTAGACGCGCGGTGGTCCTCGAACAAGATTGCACAGGCGGAGTGATGGTTTCACCACTACATCGCTAGGCCATAGACCTAGGACTGTCGGATTGCGAAATCCGATAAAGGCGAAACTTGGTTGGAAGAATGCCGCCAAGCGAGAAACGTAGAAGTTTTGGCAAATGCTGCACTCATCCGAGTTATGTCCGGACGATTGCGGGGATGCCGCTGAATCCACGGTGGTTTGTGCCGAGGAAGCAGGCACCCTAGATTTATACCGAACGCTGTGCGCATTGCATTTGCAATGGTGATGCGAAGCCTGACCGTCATTCGTTGCGGAACGTTGCGGGAAGGTAAGCGTGCGATTGGGAATCAACTCGTTTGAGTTGTGGACGCAGCAATGCGAAGAAGATTCGCAGCCCACATGAACAAGGCCCATTATGTTGCTCGTGAGCAACACGATGGCTGTCAAGAATGACGTACATGTTCGAGATGCGTTCACAGGTCGAAGCCGAATCGGGAGGTAACAGCAGTTACCCAACGTGGTGTTGAAGAATGAGATTCGGTCCGACCAAGGATTCACATATTCTTACGCCTCGATACGGAGCGTCAACAAGTCCGGTTCGTCGGTTTTGCCTGAAGACTGAAAATTCACCCGTTCTTTATCACCCTCGTGCACCCTTTCTAGATCAGTAGCGATTGTCCTCCATCGATCCAAACAGGTGTGCCTGTGATATGGCTGCTGCAATCGCTGAGGAGGAAGGCGGTCAATTGGGCGACCTGCTCCGGTTTACCGTAATCTCCTCCAGTTAGTGGAATATCACCTTCGGGATAGACCGCCGGGGTTTCGATCTTCTTTAAGTCCTCACGTTCGGTTTTTTGATGGATGCCCGAGACGATCGCCCCCGGACAAACTACGTTGACCCGTATTTTGGATGGGGCAAGTTCAAGTGCGAGCATTTTTCCGAGCGCGAACTGCCCTGCTTTGCTCGATGCATACGCGGAAGCACCTTCGTTGCTAAAGGTGCGCGTTCCGTTGATCGATGACATGATCACGATACTGCCGTGTCCGACCTTTCGCATTTCAGGGACACAGTAGTGAATCGCCAGATAGGTACCTGTCAGGTTGATGTCGATGGTGCTCCGCCACTCGTCGGGTGTCATTTCATCGATAGGTGTCCAAGTTCCATTGGTTCCAGCGTTGGCAACCAGAGCATCAATTCGGCCGTACTGATTGACGACCTTTGCGACTGCCGCTTGCATCTGATCTTCTTTTGTAACGTCAGCAACAGCGAGCATCGCATCGCCACCGTTTTGCTTGATTGAGTCGACAACGTCTTGCAGTTCGTCTTGGTCCCGAGCAAGTACCGCGACTTTTGCACCGCAGCTTGCACACAACTCGGCAATGCCTTTCCCAATTCCTTCGCTGCCACCGGTGATCAGCACAACTTTATCTTTCAAATCAACCTGCATGAATTCTTCTCACTTCATTGTCGTGGGTCTATTTCAGAGCAGCCAAGTACTACCGGTCGTGCTACCAGGTGTTGCGAAAGTCAACCCTGCATGACGAGCATCCGCTGTGGAAGATTCATGCGGATGCCCGATTTCCGTTTCTCATTCGCTTCGGCGAAACCTAGCAGTTGCAGGACGATTCGAACTCTTTGACCTGTCGCTCTGCTTCGTCCTTTGCGATTCCATAGCGCTCTTGGACTTTGCCGACAAGTTCTTCGCGGCGACCATCGACACGGTCAAGATCGTCGTTGGTCAGGTCACCCCACTTTTGTTGTGCTTGACCTTTGACTTGCTTCCACTTGCCTTCGATTTGATCCCAATTCATAGCCTTACCCTCCGGTACGTGGTAAACGAAACTTACGGGGCTTCGAATCGACTTCTCCGTTCGGACCCCGGTACGTCGTCAGGAAGGTTGCATTTCGCGGACCGTTGCGGCACGACAAGAAGGACTCGCATGCGAAACCGAAGCAAAACGCATCAATTACCGCTGGAAAAGTTCAGTCGCTCTTTTCGCGACATTGGATAGCACATGTTGCGATCCATTTAACTCCACGCACAACGGCCAAAAATCAAACAGGTTGTTGTCGCTACGGCCATTGTTTGAGTCGCCTTGAAGCCGGACGGGGAACCGCTTCACCGCGAAACGATCGCCCGTTTGTCTTGTGTGAGGGTGTTCCGTCACCGAACTAGGAAATCACATTTGCCCGAACTAATCTTCCATTCGTCAGCTGGGGAGTTCGGTTCGCCGTGACTGCCCCACTTCGGCGGGCCTCCCAGCTGGCATCTTTTTTCTCTACGCCTGGTGCTTCGTTCGATATGAAAATACGGGTTCGGGTCATCAGCCGACGCGCGTTAGCCCCGGTGATTGCGCTGAAACCGTGGCTAACGCCATACGGCTAATTCTAGAATCGAGCGGGGGCGGGTCATCAGCCGACGGGCGTTAGCCCCGGTTATTGCACTGAAACCGTAGCTAACTCCATACGGCTAATCCTAATATCGAGTTGGAACGAAGGACTAGCGACCCAATGGCTTCAGTCTCTAGTACCTGACTGCGATGTCCTGTCTGGCATCGAAGCAGCGGCGAAAAGGAATTTGCCGAACTGGAAAATCTCTTCCGCTGCGAAGGCGGGCTAGGCCGATTGATGAATCGCGGATTTCTAATTCGGTCGCTATTTTCCGCCGATTTTTGCGTTACTCGCAGAACTTAGGTTGGGATTCAAGATTTAAGCATCATCTGGCACAAAGTGTGCCTTCGCGAATGACGTTCGTCTCCCTTGACTGGATTGGTGTGCCCAATCGGTCTGGGCAATCAGGCTTTGCGTCAGCTGGCTGGTGTTTTCATTCTTGACCTTCAAAACCTAACTCTGCACGAGTCTCACTTGAAACTGGAACTTCGTTGGCGTCGCCTTGTGATGGCGTTGCCAGTGACGATTGCGGTGTCCGTCCCTGTCAGTCTTGACGCCGCAGATTGGCCTTCGTGGCGTGGGCCAAACCAAAACAGCCATTCCAGTGAAGTCGGACTGGTCGAACGATTCAATCCACAAGGCGGTATCGAAGACGGCGTGCTTTGGAAAAGCGAAGTCGCCTCGGGGATTTCGACCCCGGTGGTTATGCACGGTCGACTGTTCACGATTGTGCGACACCAACCTGGAACCCCTGCCGAATCGGAAAAGATTGTTGCCCTCGACGCATCGACAGGGCAGCAACTTTGGGAGAACAACTACAACGTCTTCTTGACAGACTTTCCGGCTGAACGGATCGGTTGGTCAAACGTAGCGGGAGATCCATCGACCGATCGAATTTATGCTCTCGGGTCATGTAGTCTGCTTCAGTGTATCGACGCGGTTGATGGCCAAACCCAATGGTCACGATCGTTGTCGGAAGAATTTGGCATGCTTAGCACATACGGCGGCCGAACCAACACTCCTGTGATCTATGACGATCTGGTGATCATCTCTGGTGTAACAACCGGCTGGGATACAACGGCACGTCCTACCCATCGTTTCTTCGCCTTCGACAAGTCTGATGGCCGTTTGGTTTGGATCTCAGAAACCCGGCCTCTTCCCGAAGACACCACCTACAGCACACCCATCGTCCGCGATTTCAATGGCCAAGTGCTGCTGGTTGGCGGCGCTGGGGACGGTGATATCTATGGGATTCAAGTTCGAACGGGTAAGACCGTCTGGCATCAGCCGATTTCGCGGCGAGGGATCAATACGTCACCAACGGTATCTACAGAGGGCACGATTTTTATTGGTCACGGTGAAGAGAACCCTCAAGGGACTGCAATGGGAGCGGTCGTTGCGATCGACGGCAATGCGGCTGCCGCAGGTTCTGAAAATGTCGAACTTTGGCGGACGCCTGAGATCATGAATGGCAAGAGTTCACCGTTGCTTGTCGAAGACGCTGAATTGGGGAGTCGGCTGTATGTGGTCGAGGACTCTTCGAGATTTCATATCTTGGACGCTGCTACGGGTGAAGAGATCGGGCGTCCGATCAAACTCGGAACCGCGATGAGAGGAACTTTGCTTTATGCCGATGGCAAGATCTACGCGGCAACTTCAACCGGCCAAGTTCATGTGCTTAAACCCACTGTTGATGGCGTCGAAACCGTTTTCAAAACGCGATTGCAAACGGGGACCGAGGTAGGCGGTTCGATGGTCGCAGCCGGCGGTCTGGTTTACCTTCCGACGACCAAGGGTTTGTATTGTCTTGGTCAGAAAACAAATCTGAATTCAAGCCAGGGTTCATTGCCAATCGATGGGAGCAGAGCTCCTGTTGCTGCCGAGGCTGACAATGAGGTTGCTCAACTGCAAATCGTTCCCGCAGAAGCGATCGTTCATCCCGGCAAACAAATCATTCTCGAAGTCCGTGCGTTCAACAGCCAAGGCGAGCGAGTTGCTGCACCAAACGATGTGACATTTCGCGTGCAGGGATCCGCTCAAATTGTGGACGGTGTATTGGTAGCCGATGAGGACGCGGGGCATCAATCGATCTCGGTTGTTGCGACGTATGCATCCGTCGAAGGCCGGTCACGCTATCGATGCGTTCCCTCACTGCCTTGGTCATTTGGTTTCGACGACCATGAGGTCCCCGTGACGTGGATCGGCGCTCGATATCGTCATGAGGCTCGCGAGGTGGGCGGAGAACCCGTGATCGTCAAGATATCCACCATCCCCAAAGGGACGCGAAGTCAGACTTGGTTTGGGTCAACAGAGTTGCATGACTACACCATCACGGCTGACTTGTTCGCAGCATCGGGAGGCGATGGGTTGCCGGATATGGGAATCATCGGGCAACGCTACGTGCTTGACCTGATGGGGCAATCTCAACAGTTGCAGATTCGGACATGGGCAGCACAGTTGCGGATGGCACAAAGCGTGCCGGTGCAATGGAAGGCAGGCGTTTGGTACCGATTGAAGCTGCAGTCTGAAACCGACTTGGAAAAACAGTCAGTCACTTTACGAGGCAAAGTCTGGCCTCGCGATGAATCGGAGCCCAACGAATGGACCGTCACCGCGACAGACTCTTCACCTAACCTTTCTGGCAGTCCCGGCCTGTTCGGCAACGCGACTCGTTCTGAAATTCTGATCGACAATGTGAGCGTGCAATACTGATGATTTCAACAAGAACGAAGTGGATTGTTTGTTTCATCGCGGCGCTGGGATTCGCGTTTGACATCTATGAACTGCTGATGCTGCCGTTGATTCTGCGTCCGGCATTGGCTGAACTGGGTGGCATCGCACCGGGGACGCCTGAATTTGAGTATTGGCGCGGGATGATGTTTTTTGTCCCTGCAATGATCGGAGGCATCGTCGGCTTGGGCGGCGGATACCTGACCGATACGCTCGGTCGTCGCCGCGTATTGACGTTCAGCATCTTGCTTTATGCACTGTCAGCAATGGCATGTGGTTTCGTAACGACGTTACCAATGTTGCTGCTTTTTCGTTGCTTGGTTTTCATTGGGGTTTGTGTCGAATTTGTTGCCGCGGTCGCTTGGCTTGCCGAATTGTTTGATGACCCGAAACAACGCGAGGCGGCGCTCGGCTACACCCAGGCATTCAGTTCGATCGGAGGATTGTTGGTTACCGCAGCAAACCTATTGGCGATCCGATATGCGATGTCATTGCCCGAGATTGCGGGCGGTCACGAAGCTTGGCGGTACACGGTGATTTCTGGTGTCATACCGGCACTACCATTGATTTTGGTTCGTCCGTTTTTGCCCGAATCGCCTAAATGGCAAGAGAAGAAGGCTGCCGGGCAACTTCGCCGGCCAAGTTTGAAAGAGCTGTTTTCGCCAGGATTGCGGAAGACAACTATCGTGACAACGTTGATGTTCGCTTGCAGCTACGGTGCTGCGTTTGGTGCACTACAGCAAACGCCTTCGATCGTTCCAGGATTGCAGGACGTGAAAGATCAAACGGAGTCTTTGCCGGTTCCAAAACGCAAACAATTGGAACAGCAAATCGCGGCGACCGTGAATGGATACCAAGAAATCGGTGGATTGATTGGCCGATTCGTTTTCGCGAGCCTGGCGATCTTTGTTGTCAGTCGGAGATCCCTACTGCGGATGTTTCAGTGGCCTGGCTTGATCGTCGTGCCATTGGTCTATTTCTTTGCCGTTGGCCAAGGATTGGACGCGCTCAAGATGGGGATTTTCGTTGCCGGATTGTTGACTGTCGCTCAGTTCAGCTTCTGGGGCAACTACCTGCCGCAGGCTTTTCCGCTTCATTTGCGAGGGACCGGCGAAAGTTTTGCAGCGAATATTGGTGGTCGAATGATCGGAACATCCTTCGCCGCCGTGACGGCTTGGTTGATCACGGTGATACCATCGCATCATCCCGCAACGGCTGCAGGCATCGTTGCACTGCTGACCTATCTCGTGGGCAGTCTGCTTTCGTTCTTTTTGGATGAACCAAAAGACGTCGAGACAGAGTAGCCAAAGGCTATTGATGTGTATCGTTGTCGCGAGGTGGCAAATACCGAATTAGGTTCGGCCACTTCGCGATCTTTGGAATGCGCAGTTAGAGCCGATAAGCTGCTTTATGCTTCGCTAATCACCGCGTACTGGCGGCGACCGGCTTTGCCGATCCAAAGTGTGATGGGATGTTCGCCGCAGGTTCGGTATCGACGTTCCAGAGCGTTCGCATCGCTCGATGAAGATCGTGTTTTCACCCGTTGCGGAAAGCTGTTCATCTGACGCAAGGTCTTTCTGAGTTTCCGGTCGTCACTGCTGCCGGTCCAAAGCACTTGTTTACTGATAACTGCAGGGTTTTCTAAATCAGTGTCCGATGTCAGAAAACCTGTGGGGCCCCCGAGCATGCTTAGATCATGCTGCTGCGCAAAGCTCTCTGTTAGGGTCGCGGCGCGAATGGCGGCGTCGGGGTCGATGATGAATGACTTGGGTGTTTGAACGACTTCGGCAGTCGCGGTTTGAAAAATGTCAGCGGTAATATGGAATACGGAAATTGAATCACTGCGCAAGCTGATCGCGCTGCGTCCGCCAGGTTTTATTAAAGCAGCTGGTGACTTTTGATCCGGTGACTTGGCAGCCAGTAACTTTGCGGCAAGCGTCTTCTCGGCCAGCGAGATAGCTTCGCCTGACAAGATTGTTTGTTCACGAACGCTGCCGTTGAGCGAGATCCAAGCCCGGTGCCTTTCGGGATGCTCGTCTACGATTGAAGCTGGCGCGATTTTGACAAGCGCCGCTGTCGACTGATCGAAGCACCTTTCGGCGAATGACCAAGGCGGTGAATAGCAATCGACCTGAGTGGTGCGTCGATTATCGCTGCGGCGGTCTGGATCTAAGTGCAACGCCGCGTTTGCAATCACGATGTCTTCGACGTTCTGTGCTCGAACGATCGCAGTGCTTGCTGAAGACCCATGGTTATCCAGATTGCGCCTCGCCATTGCCGCAATGGTTGGGTCCAAGTCAACGAGCTGCAATGTGGAATCGTGTGCTTGGGAATTTGAGAATGCGATCCCATCTGCGCCGATACCACAACAGAGATCGAAACTGTCGCCGCTGGGTAGCCAAGAGGACTTCAGTTCGGCCACTGCAGATGGTGTTGACTGCGCCAATGACCTTTCGTCACACCACCAAAACCCGTCACCCAGTTTACGCCTCGCTTTCGTCTGAAGCTGAAGAACATGGGCGACAAACATGACTTCATCAGAAGGCACGGTTTGTCGAAGGATGCGTTCGACGTCAATCGCGGATCCTGCCAAGTCATCGTCGAGCTGCTCCAGCGAGTGTTCCAGCTGTTGAAGCTGATCAACGCGTCGACGGAATTGATCTTGGGGCGGTATTGTCACGACGAACGCCTAGGGGAAGACAAGCAGCAACGTCGAATTTTGCGAAGCAGCCAAAGAAAAACGCCACCCTGCCAGCTGTCGAGTCCATAAGGAGTGACAGCCAAGTGAGGCGGCGTTGCGACGGTCATCTAGTTAGACCAATGCAAATTCGGCCGAAGGGGAACTAACCTTCGACTTCGATGCCCATGCTGCGAGCGGTGCCTTCGATCATGCGAATGGCTTGGTCCATGCTGCGTGCGTTAAGGTCAGCCATCTTTTTGGTGGCGATTTCTTCGCACTGTGCGCGAGTGACTTTGGCAACCTTTTCGATGTGCGGCACGCCGCTTCCCTTCGCAATACCAGCAGCTTGCTTCAGCAGCGAAGCAGCTGGAGGGCTTTTGGTGATGAATTCGAAGCTACGGTCGTTGTAAACGGTCACGATCACGGGGATCGGAGTTCCGTTGTACTCTTTGGTGCGATCGTTGAACGCTTGGACGAATTGTCCGAGGTTAACACCGAACTTACCTAGCGAGGTACCTACAGGAGGTGCTGGAGTTGCTTGGCCGCCAGGAACTTGGAATTTTGCTTGGCCGGTGACTTGCTTTGCCATGACTGCTTATCTGTCTTCTAGACGTTGTGTTTATTTTGGAGGGGCCGATAGGTTAACTACAGTGGCTCAACTTGCCAGTGGTGTAATTCCATCGGAACGCTCCGACCAAAGATATTGATGATCACGGTGATGCGACCGTTTGCTTCGTCGACGGAATCGACATCGCCTTCTTGATTCTCGAAATTGCCTTCCTTGACACGGACGCGATCGCCCACTTTGAAGGGGATGCCGACCTTGATTGGCGCGTCCTCTTCATCCTCGGTTTCGGGACGGTTGATAAAGCGATCGACATCAGCTGGGTCCATTGGCATCGGTTTGCCGGCGGATCCGGTGAAATCGCTGATCCCGCCCGTTTCACGAACGAGGAACCATGTGTCGTCGTTGATTGCCATCCGAGCCATGATATAGCCCGGCAGCAATTTGCGTTTGGTAATCCGTTTCTTGCCGTCGCGAGTGAACGTGGCAACGTCTTCACTGGGAACGACGACGTCTCCGAAGAATTCTTCCATGCCTTCCATGCGGATGCGTTTTCGCAATGCATCGGCGATGGAATCTTCGCGGTTGAACGCAACCTTCAGGATGTACCAATCCATGTCGACTTCGGGCGACGAACCTTGATCGCCATCGGACGATTCGACTTCGGCTTCTTCGGCCGCCGCGGATTGATCGGCGTCCGATGAAAGTTCGGGGTCATCGGATTCGATGGGTTGCGGTTCTTCCGACATGTGATGGATGCGTGTGCGTTGTGCGAATTAGCGGGTGGCGAATATTAAATCGCCTAAGTTCTTGATTGGCAAGCGTCTAGGCAGTTGCCCAGAGCAGATTGAAGAAGGCTTGCCAAAAGATGTCAAACAGGAATAGCGAGACCGCGAGAATGACGATGGTCAAGATCACGACGATGGACGCTCGCTTGACTTCATCACGAGCGGGCCAGGTGACCTTCTTCATCTCGGCTTCGACCGCAATGAGAAAGTCCGCGAACACGGGCCAGTTGACGAGTCGAAAGGCGAACCAGAAGCCAACCAAGACCAGTGCAAGCGGCACACCAACGACCAGCACGTTGTTGCTGGAGGTGCCGTTGAGGGTCGAGTAAAGTGACCACGCACCGAGTGCGACGATCAGCCAGATCGACAAAGCGGTCAACTGGCGAACGATGCGACCCTGGTTTGGCTTGAAGACGGTCGCGTGGAACAGTTCACTGACAAGCGAACTGCCGCTGGCAGTCGAATTCGCGTTGTTCCCGGCGATATCTCGAGACACGGTATGTCCTTGTGTTGGTAGTGGCCGCTTCTTGGCCGACGGAATAATTGCCGACAAGTCTTGACCGCGATGACAAAAACCGGGGCGTCCGAGGGGGGGCGTTTCCTGGGTGGCCGTCAATCGGCGGCGAAAACTGACGCGCCAATGGCGCTAACAGGCTCATCGTACTGGCAACCCAAGTCTTGGCACCAGACCAGCACGAAGGCTGTTAAAAAGCAGGAGTGGAGGGACTCGAACCCCCAGCCGCTGGTTTTGGAAACCAGAGCTCTGCCAATTGAGCTACACTCCTTTGCCAAAGCGGTAGCAGATGCACACCACTTCGGTGAAATATTCTAACGCAGAGAACCAACGACCCGACAGACGGTTCGTTGGCTCTCCGGTGGATTTCTTCAAGATTTGACCGGTGGGCACCGGCCCCATCGGTCAGCCGAGATTACTCGACGATCTTGGTGACGACGCCCGAACCGACGGTTCGGCCACCTTCGCGAATCGCGAAACGAACACCGTCGTCCATCGCGATTGGCTTGTGCAGTTCGACGGTCACTTTGACGTTATCGCCTGGCATGCACATTTCAGCGCCTTCCAAGTTTGCAGTTCCGGTCACGTCAGTGGTACGGAAGTAAAACTGTGGGCGGTAGCCGCTGAAGAATGGGGTGTGACGTCCACCTTCGTCTTTGCTCAAGCAGTAAACTTCAGCTTCGAACTTGGTGTGAGGGGTGATCGATCCTGGCTTCGCCAAAACCTGACCACGTTGGATTTCTTCACGCTTGACACCACGCAGAAGGCAACCGACGTTGTCACCAGCGCGACCTTCGTTCATTTCCTTGCGGAACATTTCAACGCCGGTACAGGTGGTTTTTGCCGAGTCGCTCTTCAGGCCGACGATTTCGACTTCTTCGCCGACTTTGATGACACCACGCTCGATACGACCGGTCGCAACAGTACCACGACCTTCGATCGAGAAGACGTCTTCGATCGCCATCAAGAATGGCTTGTCGTCTTCACGGACAGGCTCAGGAATGTACTCGTCCAGTGCGTCCATCAGTTCGCTGATGCACTTGCTGGCGTCTGGGTCTGCTGGGTTGTTGTATGCAGGCAGTGACGAACCTTGGATGACAGGAACGTCATCACCTGGGAAGTCGTACTTGCTAAGCAGTTCGCGAGCTTCCAGTTCGACCAATTCCAGAAGTTCTGGATCGTCGACCAAGTCGCACTTGTTCAAGTAAACAACGATGTAAGGAACACCAACCTGACGAGCGAGCAGAACGTGCTCTTTCGTTTGAGGCATAGGTCCGTCAGCAGCCGAAACGACGAGGATCGCTCCGTCCATCTGAGCAGCACCGGTGATCATGTTCTTGACGAAGTCAGCGTGACCGGGGCAGTCGATGTGTGCGTAGTGACGGTTGTCGCTTTCGTACTCGACGTGAGCAACGGCGATCGTGACGGTCTTGGTCGCGTCACGAACGGTACCGCCTTTAGCGATATCCGAATAACCCTTCGCTTGAGCCAGTCCCTTTGCTGCTTGGACGGCTAGGATAGCGCCAGTGGTTGTTGTTTTACCGTGGTCAATGTGTCCAATGGTGCCGACGTTAACGTGGGGCTTGGTCCGTTCAAATTGTGCCTTGGCCATTTCTTACTCACCTGTGTTCGGCGATCTGCTACCAGCCCGAGGATACGCCCCAGGCGAGCCCATCAATACGGCGGCCGCGTTCACACCCACGGAAATTCGCCCTACCGACGGTCGCAACGACCGAACGTTTTCTTCTAAACAGACAGAAAATCGTATCCACGAACGTCCACCACGGACGCTGTGGTAATTGCTTTGCATGGGCCGGATAGTGGATCATTCTTGACCACCACCGGCGAGGGTGCGTAGTTGTTGCGAAAAGTCTTGATTCTTGCAATTGCTGATTGCAAAAAATCAGAAAGATCGATAGGAACTTTCTGGATTTCACATTCCGGAAAGTTGACCTAAGTCTTGCCCAGACGACAAGCTGCTGATGGGACTTGAACCCATGACCTCTTCCTTACCAAGGAAGTGCTCTACCACTGAGCTACAGCAGCGACAATCGTTTTGTTGGCAAGTGCCAGCCGTACCCTTTGAGCCGCTGTGCTATCAGCGGCAATTGAAGAGCGGGTGAAGGGAATCGAACCCTCGTATTCAGCTTGGAAGGCTGCTGCACTACCATTGTGCTACACCCGCTTTCCGGAAGGCTTTCTCGCGATCGATGAAGTCAGAGATCAGCTCTCCTGCCTTCCAGCTCATCGACCGCAAATGGGGGCTACTGGATTCGAACCAGTGTAGACATAGTCAGCGGATTTACAGTCCGCCCCCTTTAACCACTCGGGCAAACCCCCTTCCGTTTTCCTCTCGGCGATACTCTTGGCTGTCGTCTTCTTCGATGCTTCCGTTAGGAAATCAAATCCGTCTTCGTCAGGTCTGCCGTTTGGGCCCAGCTTTGTTCCCCGCTTCGCGGTTCCCGCCACCGAGTTCGATCAGCTTGTTCAATTAAGCCAAGCTGGTCAAGCTAGCGGAGGGACTCGAACCCACGGCCGGCTGATTACAAATCAGCTGCTCTACCAACTGAGCTACGCTAGCAATGGTTCGTCGCCAAAGCCGACATTCCCGATCACAGCCAGTGCGATCGCTTGGGAGAGGCAGAGTTTAGCAATCGATCGTTTTGGGGCAAGCCGGAATTAGGCCCAACTGTCCGCAATTGCGATCACCTTTTTTTCTCTGCACTATTCTCCCTAACCGACAGCCTGTTAATGCTTGTGGTTCGGTAGGTACGCAATCATTCGGCAGGATCCCTCACACGCATGAGAATTCTTGTGGCGTTTTTGTTCCAAACGTGTGCCGACCGCAGGCCCTGAACCCACCTTCGCTTCTCTTTGCGAATCAGCGGCAAACCCGTGTTTTTAGGGGTTTTCTGTTCATCTTCGGTGCCATTGAACGCTGGGCCAAAACCAAATTGCCACACCGAAAAAAAGTGATCGTACAGTGACCGTGCTATGGCCCCAGGGAGTGTTCCACGCGTTGGAATCGTTGTTCGTCCCGCATCGAAGGGCATCGACTCCCACCTGTGGCGGGCAAATCACGTTAGGCGTCCACGGCGGATATTTTCTCAGCGGCCGCCGATTTTTTGAAGTTCTGCATTCGCACACGCACCACAGGACATTGCCCATTCCACTCAAGTCGCCAAGTTGCGTTTCATTCGCTTGTGGCGGTGATAGTAGGCTGCCACTAGTGCTTCGATCCGACTCGCTTTTGGGATTAGCCGCATGGCGTTAGCCACGGTTTCAGCGCAATAACCGGGGCTAACGCCCGTCGGCTGATGACCCGAACCCGTTTTTTCATATGGAACGAAGCACTGGGAAATTAGTTGCCAAAGTGAACTAGCATCCGGTCTTCAGCAAGCGAGGACTGGATCGAGGTTGATCGCAATCCTGCTATGACGTCGTCCAGCATCGCCGATGGATTCGGATCGATCGGATTGACGTGAGTCAGCAAAAGCTTTTTGGGGTTGGCGAGTTTCGCAATTTCGGCCAATCGCGAGCAGTAAGTGTGACCTGTCTTTTCAGCTTGGTCTGCCAAGTGATCCTGAAAATAGCACTCGTGCATCAACAGGTCCGCATCCGCATTGAACTGCTTTGCCCGGTCATCGATCTGCCCTGTCGTGTCTGTTAAGTAGACCAGCGTCGGTCCCGATTTCCATTCAAGGCGGTATCCCAAGCTATTGCCGGGATGCGGCTGCGTACGCCAAGTGATCTCGCAATCGCCGATCGATATCGATTCTTGGTCTTCGATGTCGCACCACTGGGCATCGAGTTCGACCGGAAAGATCAGAGACGAGAAGAGATGCTTGCGAATTGCCGCGATTTTCTCTCGCTCACCCCAGATTCGTACGCGTTGAACGTTCTTTTGGTAAAGCACGTCAAGCAAAAAGGTCAGTCCGGCGATGTGGTCCAGATGAGCATGACTGAGCAGGATGTCCAACGTTGGCGTTTCAATTAGCTCTCTGATCCGAAACAGGCCTGTTCCCGCATCCAGGATGATGCCTTGCTGCGGTAAGAAGTAACAGCTTGTCTGTCGATCTTCGTTGGGGTGGTAACCGGCGGTACCAAGGCAATGCAGCAGCATGAGGTCGGACGGTTGGAGTAATAAAAAGCCGCGGTTAATACGCGAAGATGCAGCGGAGAGTATGGTGATACGGCTGGGCAGACATTGCCAGGAGTCGTCTTATTCGCGTTCTAGTAGAAACGTTTAAATCTTGCCGGGCCGTTTGGGTGAGTCGGATTGCGCGATCGCCGATGGTTCGGCCACTGTTGTCGGGGGAACTGTTTCCCAAGGTTTCGACAGGCCATGCATCAGGATGGCGGCGGCAACGGACACGTTCAGGCTATCGAGCAATGGCTGGCCTTGATGCGTCGGTCTCATCGAGATCCTGACGCGATGGCTGCAGGCATGCTGGACGTCTACTGGTAGCCCGTCGCCTTCGTTGCCGAGCACCAAAACGCAAGGCGGACGCTGCTGATTGTACCGCGTCACGTACTCGTCCATCGAGACTGAATCGTCGGCCAGTGTCGCGGCCAGGCAGTGGAAGTTCCGGCTGCTGAGCATTGCTAGATCGCTGACGATGTCGCTGGACTGGAAAACCGTCATCGTCAGGGCCGCTCCCATGCTGACACGCAGGCAGCGGCGAGAGTATGGGTCGACCGAACGTGTGTCGATTAACACCTGCCGAATTCCAAATGCGGCGGCAGATCGCAACATACTGCCAACGTTTTCCTGGTCGCTGATACCGACGAAAGCGAGCGACAGTTCGTCGGGGGCGAATTGGTCGATTGGTTGAAAGTTTGGCCGATCGGCGCTGGCGAGAACGCCTCGATGGAAATTAAACCCGGCGAGCTGACTGATCTGATCGCTGCTGAGTTCGTAGATCGGAAAATCGGTTTCTTCAAGCGGCAAGCATGCCAAGTCAAAACCTTGTTCGACGACCAATGAACGGATGCGGCAGCCGCTCTGAATCATTCTCGCACATAGTTTTCGGCCTTCGGCAACGATAAATGGTTGCCCGCGATGCCGACCTTGGGGATGTCTCGCCCGCTGGCCGGCTTCAATGCTCTCCGAGTGACTGCTCTGCAGGTTTGGCTTAGAAAACTTGAGGTTGCGGAAATCGGCAAGTTCTGGAGCTTCGGTCGCAGAGCCAAGTAGGGTCGTTCGAGCGATCTGGGTCATCGGATACGCTGGATCATTGCGGGTTGGCCTTCGGTGGAAACCCAGATCCTGCCGGAGTCGTCCACCGCGATTGCCTCGATTTGCTTTAACTTTGGAAGTTCCACAATCGTTGGCATTTGACCAAGTCGCGTAAAGAGGTCCGCCCCAGAACTCTTTTTGACTTGGTAACCATTAAGGTAGCTGCAAATCCAAAGGTCGCCCGTCGTTGGATTAAGTGCCATCCCGGTGGCCATTGGGATCGGGATGTTGCGGATCGCTTTGGTTTCCAAGCGGATGGTTGGCAGCCCATCACCGTCTGCTTCGGTATTGAGTTTGGGTTCGGGTAGTGGGATCTCGTGAAAGGTTGCCACAAACGCGGACTTGCCAAGCAGATAGATTTTTCGATTTGAGACGTCAACGGTTATCGATTCACAGTTCTGCGAGCCATTGGCGTAGCTAACTTTAATACGCAGATATGGTGTGACCTTTGAGTCCGACTGGGGATCGGGTTCATCCAAAAGGTAAAGCGACACGGAGTCACGTCGGTTGTCATTGTCACCGACATCGGCGATCAAAAGTTTAGGCCCATCGTCATCGAAGGCCGCCATGTCTTCCCAGTCTTGGGCACCGGCATGTTTTAGTGTCGCACGACCACAGGCCTTTCCCTTTTCATCGAAAGCGAAAAGACGCGCCGAGTCACCGGAGTCATTGTGCGTCCAAACACAGTGGGGATTTCGCAGGGAAAACGCTAAGCCGCTGCTTTCGTTGACCTGGTTGTCATGCAGCTGCAGCGGGGCGCTTCCGCTGGTGATCGCTTCAGCCGGTTCCCATGCGAACGCGCGAGCGCCAATCGACGACAATGCAAAACCGACAAGCAGAATACTTTTGAAAAGAATCGATCGCTGCCAGAAAGCGAAGCGGGTGTTCATAAAGATGACGTGTAAACGCGTTTCGGCGGAGGAGGTGCTTGGAAACCATGTAAATGGCAAGCCAGAGTCAGCAAGCTCTGAACGAAAAAGATCAGAGTATTGGCATGGTTCTGAGCATAGCCTACCCGCCGCGTCAATCGGCGCGAGAACTTTTCGCGTTCAGCCCGCTTCGCGTCCGATTGTTTCCGGCACTACTGTGTCCAACACTACTGCACACGAAGCTGTGACAGCACTTGAGCGACAATCGTTTCGACTTTGCCCGCATCAAAAGCGGCTTTGGGAGATTCAACATAGTCGCCTAGTAACGCATCGATTTGGCGCTGGGCACTGGCGACGGCATCTTTTTGTTGTTCCGAAAGGGGCACCCGGCCCGGACCCAAGTCCCAGCCTCGGCTTCGTGCTCCGGCGCGGAAACCTTCGGGGAATTCTCCGATCGAAATCATCGCGTCGAACAACGGCAGTAACTGGTATTGCAACTTCATTGCTTGTTTGATGTCGCCGGCGACGACGGTGCGATGGATCGCTCGGGTCAGCTCGGGGACCACGCCACTGGTCGCATTGGTGCCTCCGTTTGCACCCGCGACAAGCATCGGTACCAACGCGGCATCCCAGCCGGTCAGGAAGCAAAAGTCATCTCGCATCGGGCGAATCTGCGAGATCATCCGCATCATGTTCGGCAAATCGCCGGAGCTGTCTTTGATCCCGACAACGCGTGGGCATTCCGATGCCAAGCGGACAACGGTGTCGACAGAGATGGGCGAGGCGAATAACGGGATGTTGTACAGCGTCACATCCACCGAAACCGTGTCTGCAATCTCGCGAAAGTACGCGTACACGCCTTGGTCGCTCAGTCGGTAATAAAACGGCGCGACGATCGCGACCGCTCGCACTCCCATCGCCCCGTATGCTTCACAGGCTTCGATGGTTTCTTTCGTGTTTGCTTCGGCCGCACCCGCCAAGATGGGAACCCGTCCAGCCGTCTGTTCGGTGACGACTTGAACGATGCGCCGGCGTTCTTCAGGAGTGAAGCGAACAAATTCTCCCGTGCTGCCGTTAGGGTACAGCCCGTCGACTCCCTTTTCAATCAACCAGTCAACGTACGCTCGCAGGGTGTCTTCATCAACGCGACCCTGCTTATCCACTGGAGTGATGTTGGGCGTCAAAATCCCTGAAATCGGTGCGCTCATAAGTCGGTTGATCGAGTTGAATTGAATAAGACGGCCAAAAAGATCGGATGGTGACTGAATCGTAGTTCGCCGTTTGGTGAGATGTATCTACCCACCTTGGCGATCACAGAAAAGTCGCCGATCTGGAAGAGTCGATAATCACTACAGCAGATTCGGCGATTGGTTTTAAGCCAGTATTCCACGGACGACATGCGCCGGTTCGACACCGGTGAGTCGCTGATCAAGTCCCTGGAACTTGTAGCTCAATCGCCGATGATCAAACCCCATTTGGTTCAGGATCGTCGCATGGAGGTCTCGGACGTGGACCGCATTGTCGGTGACGTTAAAACCGAAATCATCACTTTCGCCGTAGGTAACTCCCGGTTTCATTCCTCCGCCTGCCATCCACATGGTGAATGCGTTGGGGTGATGATCTCGACCGTCGTTTCCGCCGCCTTGGACCATTGGGGTTCGTCCGAATTCACCTCCCCAAATGACCAGCGTGTTTTCCAGGAGCCCGCGTTGTTTCAGGTCTTTGATTAACGCCGCACAGGCTTGATCGGTGTCTTGGCAATTCTTTTTCAGGCCGTTGACCAAATTGCCATGCTGGTCCCAAGCCTCGTGGAACAGTTGCACAAACCGAACACCACGCTCCACCAGTCGTCTGGCAAGCAGGCAATTCTTGGCGAACGATGGCTGATCCGGATCGACGCCGTAAAGGTCAAGCGTTGACTGAGTTTCGCTGCGAATGTCCATCAGTTCCGGAGCCGAAGACTGCATCCGGTAAGCCATTTCAAACGAGCTGATTCGCGTCGCGATTTCAGGGTCACCGGTCTCTGAGAGGTGCCGTCGATTCAGCTGCCCGATCGCATTGAGCGCGTCTCGCTGAGCCTTGGCGTCAATGCCAGGCGGATTGGAAAGGTACAAAACCGGATCACCAACGCTGCGGAGCTGAACGCCAGAGTAAACCGTTGGTAGATAGCCGCTGCCCCAATTGCTGTTGCCGCCACTAGGGCCTTTACTGCCGCTGCTAAAGACAACAAATCCGGGTAGGTTTTTCGATTCGCTGCCCAGCCCATAAAGCGACCATGAACCCAAGCTGGGTTTGCCAAAAAGTTGACTGCCCGTATTCATCATGATCTGAGCAGGAGCATGGTTGAATGCGTCGGTCTTCATCGACTTGATAATCGTCAAGTCGTCAGCCATCCTTGCGGTATGCGGAAGGATTTCGCTGATCTCCGCACCGCATTGACCATGCTTGGCAAATTTAAATTTAGGTCCGAGCAACTTGGAGTTGGGATTGATAAACGCAGCTCGGTAACCGTTCAGCAGGTCAGCTGGCGGAAGGGTTCCGTCAAACTTAGCCAACTGCGGTTTGTTGTCGAAAAGTTCAAGATGGCTGGGAGCACCGGCCATGAACAAGTAGATGACGTTTTTTACTTTGGCCGGGAAATGCGGTTGCCGGACATCCAAAGGGTCCGATGGGCTGTTGCTGTTGTCAGGCAAAGTGGCTGCTGGTCGTGCAACTGCCGGTTGGCCAGCAGTGGCACGTTCATCCGCCATCAACTGCGCAGCGGCGATTGCGCCCAGTCCGACGCCACAATCTCGCATGAACCAACGACGGGAAACCGAGCGCGCGATCTGTTGTTGCTGCTTTTGAAGATTAGTACTGTGCATCGCTGTTTACTCTCGCGTGATGGTTTCGTCGAGGTTCAAGATCACTCGGCATAGCAACGTCCACGTCGCCAATTCGTTGCGATCGAGTCCTTCCAGGTCTAGCAGTTTCCCTGCGGTCAGGATGTCGTCCGCGGACAACTGTTCTGCGTCGACACGCTCGCGTTGTTGTTGCAGAAACTCAGTCAGCAACGTTTGCTCATGTTCCGATGGAGCACGCCCAAGACATCGCAATGCAGCCGTTTGAATCCGCGTGGCGTCGACATTGGACGCATCGTTGACTTGCCGTAGCAACTTTGCCGCTAACGCAATCGAGCACTCCATAAACAAAGGCTCGTTCAGTGACGTCAGTGCTTGCATCGGCGTATTGCTGACGCTGCGGCGAACGCATGAAAGATTCCCCGGAACCGCATCGAAGTTTTCCAACATCGGATAGGGGACGCTACGAAAACGGAACGTGTATAACGCTCTTCGATAGCGATTGTCGTCGGTGTCTACATTCCAGACTTTGGGGCCATAGCTGACTGGTGGAACAAACAGGAAATCTGGCGCGGGCGGATGAACACTAGGCCCACCGACATGGTCATTCAGTAGCCCGCTTGCAGCCAGAGTGATGTCGCGTACCGTTTCGGCGGGAACGCGGAAGCGGGCGCCTCTGGCGAGTAACCGATTGTTCGGGTCTTGGGTCAGTAGCTCTTCGGTAACGTCTGATGACTGGCGATAGGTTGCGCTGGTGACAATTAATCGATGGATCGCTTTTAGGCTCCAATCTTGCTGGACCAATTCGGTTGCCAAGTAATCCAGCAGTTCAGGGTGCGTTGGCGGAGATCCCTGCGTGCCAAGGTCATCGCTGGTTTCGACGATGCCGGTTCCGAAATAACGTTGCCAAATACGATTGACGATCGAGCGTGCCGTTGTGGGAGATTCATCCGAAGCGAGCCATCGTGCCAATTGCAGGCGTGCCGGTTCGTCGGAAGGTTGCAGCGGATGCAAGAATTCCGGCACGTGAGGCTGGACTTCTTGTTGAGGATTTAAGAAATCACCACGGGCAAGCAGATGTGTTTTGCGGTGATCGGTGCGACTGGCCAGCGTCAATTGGGTTGTCGATTGCGGATGATCTTCCCAAGCCGCTTGAATTTGCTGGTACCACGCGTTTCCTTCTGGTTCGATCGATAGCCAGTGGGTGAAGACGATGTCACGCTGAAGGTCGTTCCATTTTTCAGATGGTTGTTGTAAGACTTCTTGTACCGCAATGGGCAGCGGATCTGACTTTGGCAGCGGCTCACTGGTTGCCGATACTCGGAACCGCCCGATGTTAAAGGTCTGGTTGTCGTCGCTATTCCAGCCACCATGTCGTTGGGCTAAGTGGACAATGATCGTCGCATGTTGGCCCTCGGGAATTTCGATCGGTTCGGCAAGTTCGAACCATGCCGTTTGAGGAATGTTGCTTTGCGGCGAGTCGACTTCATTGGTCCATGCCGTTTTGGAATCTCCGTCGATGGCGAATTCGATTCCTCCGGTGACTCGTTTGTCTTTGCCGCGATTGTCGTAATGCGGTTTAAGGTCAGCGGTAGCCGGAGATCGGTCCGCAGCAGCTCGGCTGAATTTTAGAGGGATGGTTTTGTCCGGCGTTCCCGACAGAATCGCTTCGGCCGTGAATTCGCTTAACGCCCAAGTCCCTTCGATGCTGCGTCCCGGGCCACCTTTGGGGAGATTCGGATGCTTTAAAAGTTCAAGTCGCAGCGCCGTGATCCGCTCGCCGGAGTAAACGCCAGTTCCTTGAGGATTGAAGTTTGTTGGCGCGTAGCTTTGGCAAAGGAATGAACCGTCGGGTTGAAGAAGAAACTTGGATCCGCCGATTGTTCTGTCCAAAAAATCGAGTTGCAGTGTTTGCCAAGTCGATTCGGGAAGTACGACTGCCTGCTTTGCCCACAGGTCTAATCGTGTTTGCCAGCCATCGATCGAATTTTTGGCGTCTTGGCGAATGTTTTCGATCCGCTGCAAAACTTGGTCACGTTGGTGTTGCTGTTCGTCGGTGTAGACGGGGATGATCGCGTCGTGGGTATCATTTAAATATGCGAATAGCCCGTAGTACTCTTCGTGCGTTAGCGGGTCATACTTGTGCGAATGGCATTGGCCGCACTGAATTGTCAGTCCCAGAATTGCTTTTCCAACAGCGTCCATTCGATCGAACATCGCTTCCATTCGGAACTGTTCTGGATCGGCGCCGCCTTCTTCATTGACCATCGAATTGCGTAGAAAGCCGGTCGCGACAAAATCATCTTGGGTCGCTTCGGGAAGCAGGTCGCCAGCGATTTGCCGGATCAGAAAGTCATCATAAGGGCGGTCTTGATTTAACGAGTTAATGACCCAGTCGCGATAGAACCAGGCTTCACGCGGTTTGTCTTTCTCATATCCGTCGGAATCGGCATAGCGAGCGGCGTCGAGCCACATACGTCCCCAATGCTCGCCGTAATGTTGGCTGCCAAGTAGATGTTCAACCAATTCGAGGTAAGCATCGTTGCCACGAGTTTTCAATTGACCGGTCCAGTGCCGAACGAATTCCGGTTCCGGTGGCAATCCTGTTAAGTCCAGCGATAAACGCCGAACCAATGTGGTCGGTGAAGCAGTTGGCGATGGATGGAGACCTTCTAATTCCAGTTTTCGTAAGACGAAGGCATCGATCCCATTGCGTCCCCATTGTTTGTTTTCGACTTCAGGCAGCGTGGGACGAGTGGGGTTGCTGAATGCCCAGTGCGATTGAAACGTGGCACCCTGCCGCAACCATTGACGGATGATTTCGGTCTGCTGGGCGGTCAGTTGTTTCCCTGAGTCCGGAGGTGGCATCTTTAGATCCGGATCCGGCTCTAAGATTCGCAGCAACAGTTCGCTTTGATCGGGAGCGTCGTGGTCGATTACTGCGGCGGCGTCATCAGCAACATCAAGACGCAACCCGGCTTTGCGGCCTTCTTCGTCCGGGCCGTGGCAATGGAAACAGGCATCGGCCAAAATTGGCCGGACATCGCTCGCATAGTCCAACTCTTGTACGTTCGGTTGGTCGTCCGAAAATGCCGGTGTCGTGATGAAGCAGATGCCCAGCAATCCGATTGAAAACTGTGACATTGAAAACGGCGACACTGAAAGCCGAATCATTGATTGAGCCGGTTTAAGCCATGCTGGCATGGAATCGGCGAATGCAAGTGTCAAACGCTTCATCAGCAGTCGATAAGTTTGAAGGGGGAAGGACTTCGGTCGCTGTCTGAAATCTTGCTGCGGATAGTTTTGGCGATCAGCGGCCCAGTAAAAGCAGCATTGATCGCGATCAAGCGTTCACGACCAATCGCCTTGTGCTGGCAAGTATCAGTGAATCGTTTCAGACGGCACCTGAGGTGGGACCTGTATTGTAACAGAATCAAACTCAATGCCGGATGTTGCTGCCGACATTCGTCCCTATTCGTTTGTCTGTTTCCTTGTCCGTTTATCTGTCGAATCGACAAAGCAGTAGGGTGCGATCGTTTTCACCGTCTTCTCGCCGATCCCTCGGATTCGTGTTAGCGAGTCCAGGTTGTCGAAGTCCCCGTTTTTTTGGCGATCAAGAATAATGCTCTTCGCCGTCGATGTGCCGATCTGCGGCAGAAGCAAAAGTTCCCGTTCGGTGGCACGGTTTAGATTCAACGAAAGCTGAGGTGCCGGCAACGTTGATCGCGGCGGTTCTTCGTTGGTGATTAACCAATAGCAATAAATCGCTGCGATCAATATCACGCAGGCCACCGGAACGATGCGGTGCAAATCGGGGCTGAGAATCGGCGGCGTCGGTTGTGGAGGCAGCGGGGACATGGTGTAGCTGCGGCGATCCGATGTGAAACGTGTGTAAAATCCAATTCATCACCAGAGGGGGCTTTAATGATTCGGCTTCACGACAGACTCTGCAAGCGGCCCGCTCGTCAGTCCGAGCTTTTTTGGGCAAAATGAAAACACAGCTGACTGTTCAATGCCCGTCCCCGTGCGAACCCCAACGACTTTTGATGCAAGACTATGTGACCGTGACCGCTGACGACGCACTCGAAAATGATGTTCGTTTGTTGGTCCGTTTAGCGATCGCCGAAGACTTGGCCGGATCGATCGATTGGACAACCGTTTGCATGGTGGATGCGGACCAGAAAGGTGGATGCCAGATTGTTCCCCGTGGCGATGGCGTCTGTGCCGGGATGGCAATCCTGCCTTGGATCGTTGATGAATTTGATGCCGATCTTGAATTCGAAACGCTGTTGGCTGACGGACAGCGATTCACGCCAGGGCAACCGATTGCAAAGTTGCGTGGAAACGTTCGTGACTTGCTAACCAGCGAGCGTACGATTTTAAATTTGATTTCGCGAGCGAGCGGTGTTGCGACATTGGTCCGCCAATATGTCGATGCGATCGAAGGTCTCAAAGCGAATGTTTACGACACTCGCAAGACGACGCCGGGGTGGCGATTGTTAGAGAAGTACTCTGTCGCGTGTGGCGGAGGACGCAACCATCGACGCGGTCTGTACGATGGTTTTTTGATCAAGGACAATCATCTTCAGTTGGCTGGCAAAGATGGTTGCCCGGTTTCGCCTAGTGAGGCTGCAAAGAAAGCATTGCAGTGGCGGGGCGGGCAGGTCGAGCATTTGACGGCTCCGTCAATCGTCGAAATCGAAGTCGACTCGCTGGAGCAACTTCGCGATGTGCTTCCCGTTTCGCCGGATATTGTCTTGATCGATAACTTCGCGATCGAAGACATCCATGCAGCAGTCAAATTGCGAGACGAACTGAATCCCCAAGTGGAACTGGAAGTTTCAGGAAACGTCAAGCTCGATACGATCGTCGAGATCGCTAAAACCGGTGTGGAACGGATTAGCAGCGGTGCCCTGACCCACCAAGCGACTTGGTTGGACTTGGGACTCGACTGGTTGGACACACGTGGGTAGTCGAACGTCGCTGTGACTTGTCCTGGTCGCTTTGACTGGGTGCTCCGACTGGGCGATTCTGATCGAGCCGTTATTTGCGGGCTTATCAGCTTCAATCGCTGGCCTCAGCAGGCTTGTGGATCAAGCACTTTGGCAATTTCAAGCACGTGTCTTTGAAAACGTGCGACTTTGCGCCAATCCCAAAGCCGCTCAGTTAAACACTGAGCTAGGGTTCCCTGACGAATGCTATTCGACGCAAACAAAACTCAGGGGGGCAATTGGCTGCCGATCATACGGCGGTTCAGGCCGAAGGTGTCTCTCAAACGCGGTCGACTAGATCCCCGAATGTGCACCACGGTTTCGATTATTAAGTCATGCCAGTTCGACAGTTTGATGGCCGCTCTCCTATTACCGGCGAGCGTCGGTCGTTAGATCTTCTACAGCCCACGATGGATTCCGCAGCCATTGTCGGTTCTTTGTACGCGGTCAAGTATGTCGCTCGAGGCGGAATCGACGATGCCGGCGTGATGCTGGGGCTGATCGCGGCAATTGCGTTTTTGATTCTTTCAAAAGTATCTGGGCTTTCACGAAGCAACAATCGCGGCAACGCCAATCACGAAGTCACCGCGATTTTCTTGACTTGGCTTACCACCATCATGGCGCTGGCTATGATCGGATTTGCCACTCGCTACGGTCAAGTGTTCGCACGTAGCATCATGTTCGTTTGGGCCGTGATCGCACCAATGATGATCGCGCTATCGCGAATGATCATCCGGATCGTTATGCAGTCTGCGCTACAGCGAGGCTACGGTGTCCGCCGTGTGGCAATTGCGGGAATGAACGAACTCGGGCGGCAAACCGCTTCGAACATTCTGGATGAACCCGGACTGGGGTACAGCTTCGTCGGTTTTTACGATGACCGTTCGACCGATCGTCCAACGAAATCCGTTTCAGACAGCAAAGACGACTTCGATGAAAGCGGCCGCCACATGCATCGGCACACGCTTGAAGGCAACTTGGCGGAGATGATCTCTCGCTGTCGCGAGGGAAAAATCGATACCGTGATGATCACTCTGCCAATGCGTGCGGAGGATCGGATTCGGTTTCTTTTGGACCAGTTGAGTGATTCGACGTGCTCGGTCTATATCGTTCCTGACTTCTTCGTTTTTGAACTGCTGCACTCCCGCTGGACCAATATGGGTGGACTGCCCGCGGTCAGCGTTTTCGAAAACCCATTGTTTGGCGTCGATGGAGCGGTCAAGCGAGTCACGGACGTTCTGTTGGCGACAGCAGGATTGGTCGTCGCCGCGATTCCGATGTCGTTGATTGCGATGGGAATTAAGCTTACCAGCAAAGGTCCGGTCTTTTTCCGACAGAAACGCTACGGTTTGGACGGCAAAGAGATTTTGGTTTGGAAGTTCAGGTCGATGCGGACGTGTGATAACGGTTCGGTCGTAAAGCAAGCCACCAAAGATGATCCGCGAGTGACGCCTTTGGGGCGGGTTTTGCGAAAGACCAGTCTGGATGAACTTCCCCAGTTGTTCAATGTGATCGAAGGCACCATGTCATTGGTTGGGCCACGTCCACATGCCAGTGCACACAACGAACAGTACCGTGGTTTGATCCGTGGCTACATGTTGCGTCACAAAGTGAAACCTGGCATCACCGGACTAGCGCAGGTAAACGGTTGCCGTGGTGAAACCGAGACCATCGACAAGATGGAAGAACGGGTCCAGTGGGACCACCAATACATTCGCCGCTGGTCGATCTGGTTGGATCTGAAAATTCTGTTCAAGACCGTGATGGTCGTGTTGAAACAAGACGCCGCCTACTAATTTCACTTCGCAGTGTTCTCTGAAGCACTGCTTTGTGAAGCAGTGTGAGAGACATCTGTCGGTTGTGGTATTGGTTTCTCACCGAGGCACTAAGGCACGGAGGTTAGTTCGTAGTGAGTTCTGCGAAGAATGCTAATCGTGCTCTGGCCAAGCAAAATCGGTGTGGGTGCCACCGACCCACATCGAATAGCCCTCCGCTAAAGGCAGTTTTGCGAAGTCGCCTTTTTCTCGCATTTCGATCATTAGGTCGCGAAGCATTCGACCGATATGAATATCCAAGTCGTTGTCGTCTGCTTCTGGATCGATCGACATCTTTGATCCGTCATGCAAAGTCAGTTGAAGCGTATCGCCATCCTCATTCATCCGTTCGATGGCGTCGTACCAAGCGTCGATGTGAAAGATGTGTTCGGTGCCTTCGATAAAGTCTCTCTTTCGAAGCGACTCGGGACGGGTGTCGAAAATTAAATCGACGTAGCCTTCGTATTCGATATCGAACAACATCGAGATCGCCGTGATCGAGTCATCGGCGTTACCCGCATCTGGTTGCGGCGACTTTCGGTAGCTCTTGATTCGCTGGCGGACGTAGCGGGCAATCTTTCCCATATCGGTTTTTAGGCTCACGCGAAGCGTCTTCGATCGCGTGAAGTCACGTAGTGTCAGGTCCAAGCAGTCTTCTTCGCCCTGATTGCGATAGTACTTGAAACGCTGATGTGCCTCGTGCCGTTTGGCTTCGTCCCAGCGATTGAAGGCGGATTGAAAGGTCTTCAGGCGTTTCCCGTCAAGTTCCTTGAACGCTTTTTCAAACTCGTTCTCGGGTTCTTTCGTCAGGATCATGACGGCAAGATCCTTCTGCTCGGCTTGTTGGCTACAGCGTGTCAGTTCCGTTAACACATTCAAGGCTGAAGCTTTATCCGACGGTGTCGCGCCGTCTGCAGCCAACCATGGATCGACGATGCCTTCAAAGGCGTCTGCGTCAATTCCGGCGAGTTCCTCTTGGAAGGGTTTTGGGATCATCGCCAGGGTTCTTGCAGCGATCGTTTTGTGCTCCGAAAAGTTCGCATAAACTTCCCGCCGGACTTTCCACCAAGCTTTGCGATCATCCAAGATGTCACGATGGGCCGAAATGATGATGACAACATCATCAATCGTGATCTCAAGATCCGGTGTCCTAATCAGCTTGAGCTTGCCTTTGGTATCTTTCAGGATCTTGTCGAACTGGTCTGCAGACGCGAGAAGCAAATCGTTGCTTGCGGACATAGGGTGCGTGCAAAAGAGAAAAGGAGCGACGGTGTTGAGAGGCTGTGCTTGATGATGGCAAGCCAGGCATCAACGAAGTCGGTGAAGTGCGATGTATTCTCGTGAGATACCAAACCATCGTCATTAACGAGAGCGTTCGGCGTCGACGATCAACGCGAGTTCCTGTCGAAGTTCGGCGAGGACTTCGGTTTCTTGGTCGATCAAGTTCTTCGTTTCACCCAGGTCGGTATCCAGGTTGTAGAGCTGACCTTTGTACGGAGCGTTGCGATCAAGCTTCTTGCCTCGATCGCTAAATCCACCTGAACCATCGCCTTCGATCAGCTTCCAAGGGCCTCGCCGATACGTCATCAAACCTCGACCGCTTTGCAGTGCGAGCGATTGGCGTTTGGGGCGATCGGACTTCGTGCCTGTCAGTTCGCTCAGGAAACTGAAACTGTCTGGTCCTGCTTCAGAGTCATCACCGACGCAACGTTTTGAACCAACAAGCTCATCCATCGTCGAAACGAAATCGACAAAGCTGATCGTCGCATCGGATTGTGAACCTGGTTTCACCACACCTGGCCAGCGTACAACCATTGGCATACGGTGCCCCGCTTCCCAGGCATCAGCCTTCATGCCACGCAGGCCGGCGGCGCTATCGTGATTGAATTTGTCAACGTCTTTGTCGTACCAGGTCGGTCCGTTGTCGCTGGTAAAGATCACCATGGTGTTTTCTTTCATGCCGGCCGATTCCAGTTCGTCGAGCACACGCCCGATCATCGAGTCGACCATCACCATAAAATCGCCATAGAGACCCGCGCCCGACTTGCCCTCGAATTCGGGTAAAGGGAGCCACGGTGTGTGTGGCGAAGGGTATGCCAAGTAGAGCATCAATGGTTCTTTGTGGTCTTGATGCGAGCGGATGACTTCACAAGCCTCTTCAGTGAATTTGGGAGTGACGTCCACCAGGTTCAATCCTGGGGCGATTCCACCTGCCCGCCAAAACGCCCCTTGGATTTCATTCCAATGCCCTCCGCTTTGGTTTGCTTCGATGGACTCTGTTGGTGGGGCAATCGCTTGGCGGTCTCGGATGTAAAAGTATGGCGGGATATCAGTCGAGGCTCGGATGCCGAAGAAAGAATCAAATCCACGATCTGCAGGTCCACCACGGAGGGGGCGGTCGTAACCTTTTTCTTCAAATCCGACATGCCACTTTCCGACCATGCAAGTGCGATAGCCGGCATCCTGAAGGACGGATGGCAATGTGACTTCGCCCTCATTGATCAGCGGCTGCTTGGGCCATTTGCCGACGTTGATCCGGAACGGATATCGCCCCGTCATCAGACCGTATCGCGACATGTGACAGAGCGGACCGGACGCATGGGCGTCTGTGAATCGCATTCCTTCGCTAGCCAGGCGATCGATATTTGGGGTCGGGATTTTGCTTTGGGGATTAAAGCAACCCGGATCGCCATAGCCCATGTCGTCCACCAAAACGATCAAAATGTTGGGCAATTTTTCGTCAGCGAGCGCGGGGGCTGTGCCGATGGAAGTGAACGCTACGGCAAAAACAACAAGCAAAGGCAAAACGATCGAAATTCGCATAGATCTATTTCTTGGGATTCGTCCCATCGGGTCAGCCGGATAACGCAGAATTAAGCCAGAATTGTACGCCGAAGGGGTTCATGGCGTTTGCCCACCTTCAACCAGGTAAGGAAAAGACGTTAAACTTTTCGGTTCGACAACATTTCAACCTAAAACCCAAGGATGCTCATCATGTCCGCCGAAGAAACTCTGATGGATGCCGAAGAACGCATGGAAAAGGCGATTGCCGTGTTGGGAAACCAGCTTTCTGGCATTCGTACCGGTCGTGCGACCCCCGGGTTGGTTGATTCGCTAAAAGTCGAAGCTTACGGTTCGACTTCACCGCTGAAGCAGTTGGCTTCGATTGGGGTTCCCGAGCCTCAACAGATCCTGATTCGTCCTTACGACGCCGGGACAATTAAAGACATCGAGAAAGCGATTGTCGGAAGCGATCTCGGTTTGAATCCGCAAAACGATGGTCGCGTGATTCGCCTGAATGTTCCCGCCTTGTCGACCGACGTTCGAAAGAAAATGGTCTCGCGAATCAAAGAGCTGGCCGAAGACGCTAAAATCTCGATTCGAAACATTCGACGCGATGCCAACAAGCATGCCGATCAACTGGAAAAAGACAAAGAACTGTCTGAAGATGATCGTGACAAGCTGAAAGACGACATCCAAGAGTTGACCAAGAAATACGAGGAACAGGTCAACGAGATGGCGAAGGCTCGCGAATCAGAAGTCATGGAAAGCTAGTTCCGATTACTTATTGATCGGACGGAACCTCGAGAAAGGCCAAAGGCACGGTGACGGCGGATCAAAGTAACGGCTCCAGCAATCGAAGTACTCCGAAAACGCGTATCAATCCGTTGGCGGTGATCGCCGGGCCCGCTGGGGCCGCCGCAGTCGCCGCTTTGGTGACTTACTACGGGCATGAAGCGCCCGTTGCGATCACATCCGCCATCGTGGTTTGGTGCGCCATTTGGTGGATCACCGAACCGATCCCGATCGCGGTAACTTCACTGCTGCCCTTGGCGATATTTCCCGCGACCGGTGTGCTCAGTTCAGACCAAGTCGCCGGCGCGATGGGGCACCAGCTCGTCTTGCTTTTCATGGGCGGGCTGATGTTGTCGATGGCAATGGAACGCAGCGGCGCTCACCGGCGTCTCGCGTTGGTGATGGTCCGATTCTTTGGTGGGCGTGATCAAGCCGGCGCGAATCCGCGTCGTGTCGTGTTCGGTTTTATGGCTGCCGCTGCCGTCCTCAGTATGTGGATCTCTAATGGCGCCACGGCTCTGATGATGCTGCCAATCGCTTTGGCAGTGATCGAGCGTTCGGACAGCAACAAACTCGGCTCCTGCCTATTGATGGGCATCGCCTTCGCGGCCAGCGTTGGCGGGACTGGGACGCCGATCGGGACACCGCCAAACCTGATCTTTATCGACAACTACAAAGATATCGGTGGCGAACCATCGTTTATCCAATGGGCCGCTTGGACATGGCCAATCATCGCGCTGATGTTGCCCGTCCAGGCATTGTGGCTAACGCGGCGATTGAAAAGCAGCGAACGCTTGACGATGCCCGAAGTCGGTGCCTGGCGACCGGAAGAAAAGAGAACTCTGATCGTCTTCGGTATTACAGCCATGCTTTGGGTGACGCGCACTGCTCCGTTTGGCGGTTGGGCTCAGTGGGTTGGGTTGCCCTCGGCTCACGATTCCGCGGTTGCGCTGCTGGCGGTGATCGCGATGCATTTGATTCCCAATGGCAAAGGCGAAACGCTACTGACGTGGAATGATGCTGTTCGGATTCCTTGGGGCATCCTGCTGCTCTGTGCTGGCGGATTTGCGATCGCCGAAGCGTTTCGTTCGACCGGAATCAGTTTGATGATCGGACAGCAACTGACCGGGCTAGGCGATTTACATCCGTTCTGGATCGTCGCGGTGGTTTGCTTGGCGGTTACGTTTTTGACCGAAGTCACCAGCAACACGGCGACTGCGAATCTGCTGCTGCCAATCTTGGCGTTGGTACCGGCTGAAGATCCTAAGTTGATCATGATCCCGGCGACGATCAGCGCAAGCTTCGCCTTTATGATGCCGGCGGCAACGTTCCCCAACGCAATTGTGTTTTCCAGCGGCAAGATCCGCGTAAGCGAGATGATGCGAGAAGGCTTTGTGCTGAACTTAGTCGGTGTCGTTATCGTGACGGCAGTTTGCTTCCTAATCCTCTAACCCGAGCTAGCAATCTTGTCGCCGCCGGGTGTCCGGCAGGTTACACTTGGACCCGTCTGCTGATCTGCGGACCGCGTTTTACATTGGTAATGTCGTTGGTTGGGGCATCGCGGATTGGTATCGTTTCGTGCGGCATTTACCAATGCGACGCCTCGTGAGTGTATCATCAGTCTTGAAGTGGACCTCGATCAAAGGCCTGTGCCTTGAACCCTTCATTTGAATTTCAGCAGTCAAATCCTTTTGCGACGCGATTTGTCTCGCCGTCGAACGTGCGTTACCGATTTACGCACGGCGTCAGCGGAGCCAATCCGCAGACGATCGATATGTACCTGGAAGGGTTGCTGACTACTCTTCGCCAGACTCGGCGCGGGATTATCCTGGGGCCACATGGGACAGGTAAGTCGACACTGCTGCACACGTTTTTGCCAAAGCTACAGCGAAGCTTTCCGCGAGTCGCGTTTGAGCAAATCAACAACGATCCTTCATTGGGAATGATCGGCCGACTAAAAGAACGGCTCCGGGCCAGCAAGCGGATTCGCAAAGAGTTGCGTAGTCTGCCGCGTGAAGGGTTGCTGATCGTCGATGGGCTCGAGCAGCTCTTTCGCCTTTCAAGAATGCGCATCTTGAAAACGGCTGCCACGAAGAAGATTACTCTGCTGGCAACCTCGCACCAGCGAATGGCAGGTTGGAATGTGATTCATGAAACCAAGCCCACGCAAAAGTTGATTCAGTCACTCGCCGGTGATCTGCTTCAGGAGACTTCGTTCGAAATTCGGAAGATGGTTGACAGTCGTTTGAAGGACTGTAGGGTGACGCCGAAAACCAACGTTCGCGATTTGTGGTTCGAGATGTACGACTTGGTCGAGGATGCTCAATCCGCCGGTCCAAAGTATTCCGTCTGAATTTCCGGCAAGCCAAACGGCCTTCAATCAATGCGTCTCCCTGTCATTCTTGTGCAAAATCCACCTGCCGCTGGCAGTGCTGTCGCCGAAGCGCTGGTCGCGAGTCTCATTGGTTATCCCGGTCTGGATCTAACGCTGGTCGATCGTTTCGATTCGCTCGGTCCTGAATCGACCGACCGCATGACGCTGGCTGGGATTACGGTCCCCGCCGCGGTGCTGGATTGGCGCTTGCCAGAGGAATTGATTGAGACCCTTCGATCAATCGATTTTGATGGCTATCGGTGTGCTCATCGTTTGGACCCGGAAGCAAACGATCAGTCGATAACGCATCGGCGAAGGCTGTTTCTTTTTGATCTGCAACAACACCGTGATGCCGAAGTGATCGTGAATGAACTAGACCGATTGCGGCAATCACTGAGCGTCAAAACGGTATCACTGGGGGGGATTGGTGGGCCTGGTCGTCGAACTGAAACTTCCTCAGAGGTGTCGTCTGCCGTCGCGACTGAGTCGACTTCTGTTGGGGCTGTCGAGCGTCGTCCGGATTCGGAGAGCTCGACTGCACACCCGCGTATCAATCTGGGCAGCGATCCCAGTGACGACACTCTTGATGAACTGCTCGATCAACTCGACGATCTGGATGTCTAGCGAAGAAGCTTGACTAGACGTAGTGAAAGTCGATCGGGGCGTCGATATCTGGATGGATGCTTTGATGAACCGGGCAGTGACGCGCTGCCGTCTCCAATCGAGTTCGCATCGCTTGATCATCGATCACGTTGGCCGGAATTGTGACGACGCAGCGCAGTGCCCCGATCCGCCGAACCGGCTTCTGGATCATTTCTTTAGTGACCTGGACGTTGACTCCAGCTAAGTCCAGTTCGTGACGTTCACCAACGAGCGCAAGGATGGTCAAAATGCAGGTCCCAAGTGCGGTCGCGACCAAATCGGTCGGCGAGAAGGACTCACCTTTGCCTCCATTGTCGACGGGAGCGTCCGTCACGAGCTGTTTTCCACTAGGACCATGAGTGGCTTCGCATCCGAGTGTGCCGGTATAGACCGCTTTGATTTCCACTGCCATGACGAGGACTCTCCTTGCTGAGGTACGGTGACGGACATCGTTTTTCTAGCGATCTGGCAATGATCGCATTGACGGGGCCAGGCCGAAAGGTGCTGCCATTGAGCTGTCCGAAGACCCCTGCGTTCAAAAGCAGAAAAACTGGACCCAATCGGAACGGAAACTGCTAGTTACGACAAAAACATTATTTTTCTGGTGGATTTTCCGAACATCTGATTAGCGTTAAGTGACGATTACGGTTGTTGTTGGCGCATTAAGTGTTTTTCGATAACTGGAACTTGGATTGTCGATTCATCTCGACGCTTGCGATTGCTCCTGTTATCACTCCGCCCCAACTTAGTCCCGTTTATCCAGAAACATCCTTCGGCCCGATTCGCTGAGCTAAAGCGTCAGGAACTGAATCTCGCCGACCTGGAGAAAGGCCGATGGCTACTACAATCACACGCGATGGGCGTACTGCCCAAATGATCTGTCGAATTGATTCGGTGTTGTCCAACCACCGTGATCTTGCACAGTATCGGATGGGGTTAGACATTACCCTGGAAGGTTCCCGGATCGTCGTCCGAGGACACTTACCATCGGTTGCATTAAAGCAAGCGTTGCTACCAGCGATTCGGCAAGCCGGCGTTTTAGGCCAGGTTTGCAATTGCGTCGAAGTCAGCTGACTCGCGAGCCGCGTCGCTGCTCCTGGTCGCAAGAGGGCTTGGGCCGGTGAGGTTCTGTGGGGCGTCGAGTACGAGTCCGGCGGCGTCTTTTCCGAATCGTACTCGTACTCAGGCTTCAGCCGGTGCTCGTTTCATCGTACTCGAATTGCCGCTGTCTGCTCGGTTCTTCCGGCGTGGTTTTATGGGGGCGTCGAGTACGAGTAGGAGTCCCGCTTCGCTGAGTACGAGTAGGACGGTGTTTTTTTAAAATCGTACTCGTACTCAGGCTTCAGCCGGTACTCGTTTCTTCGTACTCGAGATTTCCGCTGTCTGCTCGGTTTTCTTCGGCGTGGATTTTTAATGAGCGTCGGAGTATGAGTAGGACGGGATTTAGGTCTGGGGCCACCACCGGGGCGCACTCAACGACTAAAATCGACTACAGTACAACAGTCAATTCAATTTTCTTTGCTTGGCAGCCGTCGCAATCTTCTTTCAATTCGGACGAAGCGATGATGAAGCAGCCGATCTTTGATCATGACCGTCTGGATGTCTATCGCCTCGCGATCGACTACGTTGCATCATCATTTTCAATTGCGAAAGAATTGAATGGCTGCCATCGACATGCTCGTGACCAATGGCTTCGTGCGGCGCAATCGATTCCGCTGAATATTGCCGAAGGGAATGGGAAGCGGAGCCTCAAGGATCGGAGTCGGTTTCTTGATATCGCACGAGGTTCCGCATTAGAGTGCGTTGCGATTCAAGATGTTCTGGCTGTCACGGAAGGAATGTCGGCTGAAGATCATCTTCATTTGAAACGAATGCTTCATCGTCTCGTTTCGATGATCACAAGATTGATTGCAAGGTCGGAGACCGTTTCGGAAAGCTCGGCGGAATATGAAGTTGTGACTGCTTAGAATCGAGCAAAATTGGCCTGGATTCCCAGGGCGTCTTTTCCAAATCGTACTCAGGCTTCGGCCGGTACTCGTTTCTTCGTACTCGAGATTTCCGCCGTTGGCTCGGTTCTTACCGGCGTGGTTCTATGGGGCGTCGAGTACGAGTAGGAGTACCGCTTCGCCGAGTACGAGTCGGACGGCGTCTTTTCCGAATCGTACTCGTACTCAGGCTTTTGCCGGTACTCGTTTCTTCGTACTCGAATTTCCGTAGTTGGCTCGGTTCTTTCGCATGGTTTTGGTGAGCGTCCATGAGCAAATTGCAAATGGAACCAAACCGACCCCGTTCTCAGCGTCAACGATCGAGAAGACTGACAATCGGTCATTCACTTCTTTTTCTCGCCGAGTTTAGATCGATCGCCGCAGAGCTTTGATCGTGCATATGGAATTTATTGTTGCTCTGGGGTTCATCTTTCGAGACCCAGGTTGGAAAACTTTGGATGTCGATCGTTGCAGAAATGGTTGCGTTTTGGACCTGCGGTGACGTGCATTTCTATATGTATGGAACGGGTGGTTCGCATTGGTTTACTATTTATTATACTGACGTTTTTTCTAGGGCGACTACGTCGCGTTCGTCGATCACCATTGTAAGGATCACAACTGGGGCTCCATGAATTCTTTGTCCATTGATTGTGCTTGTGGCAAACGTCTGTCGGTGAGGAAAGATTTAGCTGGGAAGCGAGTGCGTTGCCCGAACTGCAGTTCTGTTGTCACGGTACATGCCAACGCACCGACACAATCCAAAGCAACGGCGCAGGCAACCGTTATCACTTGTCGATGCGGACAGCGGATGAGCGTTCCAGATAACCTGCAAGGCCAACAGGTTCGCTGCCCGAAATGTTCCCAGGTGGTGACGCGACGCACCAATGTTCCGTCTCCGGAAGTCGCCGATCCATTTGCTAACTTGGAAACGTCCATTGGTACGCCATCACCATTTATGGCACCGGCTTCGACGCCTACTGCAAAGAAAACTAGTCCTTCACGAACTTCATCGTATTACCGAAGCTATGCCGAAGTTCCTTGGTTACGGAAGTCCGGCACCCATACGGTCTTCTTCGTTCTGCATTTGCTTTCGTTTGGCATCTTGCCATTTTTGCTGATCACGTGTGTTGTTCTGGTGACCGGTCCCGTTTTCTACAATCAGCAAGAAGCCAACGGGACTCTCAAGACATGGAGCTCAGCGAACACGATCGTTGCATTCTTGTTATTAATACCGTCATTGCTTGTGATAGGGCTCTTCGGAGTCGCTTTTGTCGGTGGCGTCATGAGAGCTTTTGCAAGTTAAATGCAAAGCCGTCGATTGTCGTTTCCATGAGCTGACGTTTATGCTGCGGCACGGGATTCGATCGGATCCACTTCATCTTAATGAAACGGCAGTGGCTTCGACGTCATTCGTGCATTCATTCACTCAGGGTGCCTCATTATCGATCTTTTGCCGGCAAGGTTTTTTGGTTGTCGAGTATGGGGCGGAGTCCCGCTTCGCTGAGTATGAGTAGTACGGTGTTTTTTTCCAATTCGTACTCGTACTCAGGCTTCGGCCGATACTCGTTTCGTCGTACTCGAATTTCCGCAGTGGCTCGGTTTTCTTCGGCGCGGTTTTATGGGAGTGTCGAGTACGAGTAGGAGAACCGCTTCGCTGAGTACGAGTAGGACGGCGTCTTTTCCGGATCGTACTCGTACTCAGGCTTCAGCCGGTACTCGTTTCTTCGTACTCGAATTTCCGCAGTGGCTCGGTTTTCTTCGACGCGGTTTTATGGGGCGTCGAGTACGAGTAGGAGTCCCGCTTTGCTGAGTACGAGTCGGGCGGCGTCTTTTCCAAATCGTACTCGTACTCAGGCTTTTGCCGGTACTCGTTTCTTCGTACTCGAATCGCCGCAGTTGGCTCGGTACATCGGGTTTGAAAACACTTCGGCGGCGAGCTATTGCAGCATCCTGCCGACTCCGGCGGTGCGGTCTTTTCGTTTGGGTTCTCGTGGAGGATTCATTCCTTCGAAAAGCTTCTCGAAGCGAAGGCCGACGTTCTCCAACGCTTTTCGTTGAATACTGGGATCATTGACCGGGCCACTGACTTCGACAGTCCACAGTGTGTATCGATCAGCTGCAAGCGGCCGAAGGATTCTGGTAAACGTGTTACGCGGCGAGACCCGGGTATTGAACGTCAGATCAATATTCTTTCGGCGGTCCATCGTACCGCTGCCGTGAAGAGCGATCAGGCTTCCCCAGATCTTCAAGTTATTGAACTCGACTTGATCTTCGATCAGTGTGTAGTCGATTTCAGCATTCGTGAACGCAGACTCTTCGTTCGGGGTGATCGATAGGACGTTCAGTAGCTGTACCAGAACCGGCAGCTGATAAAGATTGGCACCTTCAATTGTGGCTTTACCTCGGCCACGAAGAAGGTCACGAGTTCCCAGGAGACCTTCCAAGTTCATGTTCGCGTTCAATGTGCCGGTCAGTTCTTGCTCTCCCTGACCAATGTCGGAAAGGACAACGGGAACCGAAGCACCGTCCAATGCAAGCCGGACATTGAAACTAGCGTCCGAGAGCGTCATGTTGCCATCAAGCTGAAGCACACCGTCAAACAACTGTCCTTCGATCGGCCTCGCATCGAGTTCGCCATTTTGCCGAACCCCAAGTCGCAATCGTTCATCGCGAATTTGAAACGGACCTCGGATTTGCGTGATCTGCAAATCGTTGACATGCATCGAATCGATTTGCACTTCGCCCTGTGCCGAGATCCCGGTGGAGTCTTTGCGGCCACGTATATCGAGTTCACCTCGTAATGAGTGAACCGGTCCGACGTCACCGATGCGGTTGCCTTCGAGTTGTAGCTTCAAGTCCCATCCGAAGATCGGTTCGGGATGAGTCGCGTCGGACAACAGGGTTTCCGTCAGACCGCTAAGTCCGACAGGGCCACGCAAATTCAGCTCTCGAACGGCAGCTCGCATTTGTTCGGGCAAGGCCGCTGCAAACTCGGCATCCGGGACAAGTCGGCTTCCGTTGTGAACATCGATCGCGAGTAACCATCGGCCGTCGGCGATCCGCTTGCAGCTTCCGTCGGCCGAAACGTTCGAACCGCCATGTTCGGCTTGGACCGATTCGATGTAGACGCTGTCCTTTTCATAGCGAACGGATCCTTGAGTAATATCCAGTCGATAAGGCAGCGACTTCGGTTGTAGCCGCAGCGTTTCCGAGCCGATTTGGTGTTGGTCGTACTGCCTAGCGATCACACTTAAATCGAGTGGAGTCGTGTAGCCATCGCGTTTGACAGCGATCTTCAGATGATCAAGAACACCACTGGGGGCCAAGTTATCCCAGGTCTCTTGAGAGGGTTTGGGCAATGCTCGTCGAAGCGCTTCATCCAACGCGACGTTCATGGCATCAAAGTTAAGTACCATGATGTCGGTCTGCGGGACGATTCGATCTTCAGCAAGCGAATCCGGCGGGGGCGGAAGCACATAGTTCCCGTTGCACTGAATGACGCCACCGTTGGAATTGGCTGCGTTGAATTCGCGAAGGGTCACTAGGTCGTCGTTGATCTGAACTTTGCCAGTCAGATTGTGCAGCGGATAAGGAAACAGGTCAAAACGAAGCGTCCCATCACTGATCGCCAATTCAACATCCCGATGTTTGCTTCCATCTGCATCGGTTCGCAGCGTTCCACGGACGAGATGCACGCCGCCGAGTGGATTGAGAGAGCGAATGAACTGTTCTAACTTTGTCGTCGATTCACCACGTGGGGTGAGCGCATTGAGCAGGTCATTGTTAATCGCAATCGGGCCATCCATCGCGACCGAAAAGACCTTGGGAGAATCCGGCAAAGGTTTGGTTGGAACATCAAACAAACACTGCATCAAACGGCCGCCAACCCGCCCGCTCATCAAGGAGCTTTTAAGCCGTCCGTCGCTGACCGTCACGGCACCACTAAGTTGCTGCACCGGGTAAGGAAACTTGTCAAAGTTCACGTCGACGCCTTTGCAGCGAATTTCTGCATCGGTTTCGACTTTGCCGTTCACCAAGTCAAACCTGGCTCGCGGAATGTCAACAATTCCGCTCGGTTCAAGTTTCTTCCAGCCTTCTTTCAGTTTTTCAGGGATGACCGCAGCGAATCTTTGGTCGAGCACGAGGTCATAGACCGAAAGGTCCAGTCCACCTTCCAACATCACCAGGGACTGATCGCTGTTGCTAGTCGGTGAAATCGCTGCGGGAACGGACGGTGAAGTCTTTGGTGAAAGGCTTTGTTGAACAATCAGGCCAGGAATCTTGATTGGCGTTTTGGTCTTCACATTTCCGCTGAAAACCATGCGGGCTTCGCCCCAATATCCTTGGCAGGCTTCGAGCCTGACTTCGGGAATGCCGCTTGAATCAATCGATGCGGTCACCATGCCTCGGATGCCTTGGACCGGCATGACAGACGATGGATGCTGGAATGAGCCTTCGTGGATTTTGCTTTGCGAAGTCAACTGCGCGAGCTGTCCAGCTCGCAGCGTTGCTGAGATTTTTGTATCGGAAAGTAGGTGAAGGCCGCGGAGATGATCCAGTTGCTTAAGACGTTCGCGGTAGGGAGCGGGAACTTGGTCGATCAAGTTTCCGTCGACGCGAGCGCCATCAATATCACAGGTCAGTGTTCCGCTACTACCGACCAGTGACATTTGAAGCAAAAAGCTATCTGCCAACGTGGAAGATCCGACGGCTTGAAACGCGGTCGAGCAGGCTGCTCTGTCGGACGTCGGTTCAGCAGCGTTGGCTTGTACGGCATGCTTCAACATGACCGCTTTGGAGATTTCAAGTTGCAGTGGCCTAGCGCCTTCTTGCTGCGACTCAAATGTCACCTGAGCATTGCGAAGTTCCATTCGTGGACAGATCCCATCACCAAATTTTGGTGCCGGCAACAATCGCTCAAGCGAGATCTTTCCCGATGGATCAACCCAAGCGTGTCCACGAAGTCCGCTGACCAGAACACGTTTGGTGACGATCGGATTTTGCTTGTCCATCAATTTGGCAAAGTCCGCTTTCGCGAACACGACAATACGATCGATCCGCAGCAACTCGCGCGAGGGGCCATTGGAAAGGCCAAGTTTCTCGATCGCCCTTTCGATCGCCGGTGCCGCCGATGGTCGATCCGGCGGAACGCCAAATCGGACGTCTTCCAGGATCAAACCGATATTGGGCTCAACACGGCCATGCCCGATCGTGACGTCCAGGTCTGGATACTGTTCACTGAGCAATTGTTGAACGTGTCGGCGGACTTGGTTGCCGACCGTTTGTGGACCGATGAAGCGCACGACGAAGACGATCGCGGCGATCAGCAAGACACCCACCATCCATCGAGAGATCTTTCCCGGTGGCGCAGGCTTCTTCGTTTCGGCTTCCTTGCCGTTCACGTGATGACGTCGATACCAGCTGAATGACGAGAGATGTGGTGAGCCGAATGACCGTCGTCATCCGGTTGCCGGTGACACGATTTTTCGCGCACCATCAAACACGGATACTAGTTTTCTCATCCGGTCACAATCCAGCCCAAAAACGTCCAGAAGCGGTATAGCCAGGGAGACTGCCAGGGACTGTTGAGTGCTGTCGACATCGAAATGATGCTTGATGCTAGCAATGCGAGGCCCAGTGCCCTTCCCCAAGTTCGCTCGGCTAGCCAGTTTGCCGGCTGGGAACAGGCAAACAACCACAGCGGGGCGAACCACAGCATCCAGCGGAAGCAAACACTGACACCGCCGTAGTTTCGATCGATCTCTGGTCGCATGACATAAAACGCCAAGCAGACGACTGTCGCAGTGGTGATCGCTGCTAGCAATAGCATGTGTTCGCGTTTCCCAGCCGAGAACGCACCGGCGAATCCGATTGGGACCAGAAACCAAATCGGGGTCAGTGAAAATAGGCCGTAGTGACCGATCGTCATGTTCGCAAAGTAAGTCAATCGCGACGGTTCACCTCGGTCAACGCCTTGTCGCCTTCCGTCGACCCAGTAGCTACCGGGGTAGTCATACCAGTCGTCCCATGCCCGGATTTCTCGCGAGCCGTTTTCGTTTTCGATCAGCCCTAGCTGTGTTTTTCCGTCGACAAGGACTCGCTCCCGATTTTCCACACGTGAAGGGAAGCGTTGAACTGTTGAAGTATCCGTTGCCAAACCCTGCTCCACCAGCAGAGCTTTTAGCCTATCGGTTTCATCACCGATCTCGCCGATGTCGGCGACAAGCAATTCGCCATCCCCGCGGTGTGTGTAGGGTGGTCGAAGACTTTGGTGCGCGATCCAATTCGTCGAAAAGAACGCTATGGCGATGATCGCGACGCCTAGCGAGTAACCGAGGATGCCTTCGCGGCGAACCAGCAATAACAGCCCACCGAAGAAGACCGTCATCGAAAGTGCGGGCAGTTCGTTAGCTGCCAATAATCCTCCCGCGAGGCCGGCGAGTAGCCACCAGCCAAAGCCCTGTTTGTGATCGAACGATCGGACAAACACGTATAGAGCGGTAGCCGCGCAAGCTGCGGCCGGCAAGTGATTGTTCAGCGCGATCGTGAAAGGAACTAACATCGTTCCCAAGCAAGTTGCGGCGGCCAGAAAGCACTTGGCCCAAGCGTTCGGCGTGACTCGATCGATTGAAGCGATTGTCGCCAATAGAAAGATCAGCAGCGTCGGTACATTCACCAACCAAAGGATGATGCGAGCGATGTAGATCGGTTGATCGCTGAGCCACATCCCCATGGTATTGGCAACGCAGTAGTAAACACCGGCGTAGATGGTTGGCAACAAAGGCGGCTTGCTGCTGTAGTAATGAAGTTTTCCGTCTCTGCCTTTGTGACGTACCAGATCGATCGTTGACCAAGGACGGCGGTTGCGTTTCGCACCACGTCGATTCAGGTATCCGTCGATTTCATAGCTGCCGTGTTCGACAAGGGCCGCGATGGTGCACCAGCGAGACCGATCGTTCGCACTTAAAAAAGCAGTGTCGCCTTCGCGGCTGATCACGACCGCAATCCGACCGGAGACGATCGAGAGCGTCGCGACAATCAACAGGGCGTAAACGCTTCGCGTCCAAGTGGCATCGGAACGGAAATCGCTCATTCGGCCGACTCCGTTTCTTCGGCGATGCTGTAGGGCGATTTTGTTTGTTCGGACAAGGAGACAATCAATTCAGACAACAAGCCAGCTAAGAACAATTGTGATCCCAACAGTAACGCGGTGATGCAGTAGTAAAAAAGAGGTGACCGATGGAGGTGAAAGTCTTCCATCGCTTCGATCTGCCAAGACAGAACACGGTGAATCGAAAGGTAGATCATGCCGAGACCACCGGTAATGAAAAACAGCATGCCTATCGCACCGATGAAGTGGAATGGGCGTTTTCCAAATGTGGTTAGGAAAAAGATCGAAAGCAAATCCAAGAAGCCTTTCGCCAACCGCGACACGCCATATTTGCTCTGACCGAATTGCCGGGCGTGGTGAACCACCGAAACTTCGCCAATCTTCCAGCCACGCGCGGCCGCCAGAACCGGAACAAATCGGTGGCGTTCGCCATAAAGCGTGACGTCTTTGGTAACCGGCTGGCGGTAGGCTTTGAAACCACAATTGTGATCGTTTAGCTTGACCCCGGTTAAACGGCTAACCAATCGATTGAACACCTTGCTGGGCATTGTCTTGTCTAGCGGGTCATGCCGCTTTTGTTTCCAGCCACTAACGACGTCGTATCCTTCGTCCAGCTTGGCCAGGAACTTGGGGATCTCAACAGGGTCATCTTGCAGGTCGGCATCCATCGTGAAAACGATATCGCCTTGGGCACGGGCGAACCCGGCGGCCAGAGCGGCTGCTTTGCCAAAGTTTCGGCGAAAGCGAAGTCCAACGACATGGGATTTCTCCCGCGACAGCGAGACGATTCGAGGCCATGTCTGATCGGTCGACCCATCATCAATGAACAGGATATCGTGCGTCAGCCCCAAGCCATGACAGACTTCGTCGATCTTTTCGACCAGGGTTGCGACCGTGTCCTCTTCGTTCATCGTGGGGATCACGAAAGTCGCCGATCCCGGTGTAGCATTCATTGGTTCTATCTGTCCCGCCTGAGCAATATGAAGTGCTCATCTTATCTTGGCGGCGAGACCACGGAAACAATGCTTTCAGGTGCAAAGACAAACAGGTAGGTGTTTCGGCCATCGACAATTTCGACCGATTGGCGATGCGGGGCGGAAAACGCACCCCCGTCGGGGCCTAAGCCAGAAAGATCAACACTGTGCTCACCGATAGGCAATTCGGCACGGAGAACTTGAAATTCACGTGGCAGCATGGACCAACAGCGGGTGTCGGCATGTTCGGTCGCTGCCCACGCGTTGACGGCGGCAAACTGAAAGACCGAAGCCGCGTTGCCATTGAGCCCGAGTGCTCCTGAAGCTGTCGAAACACTGGCTTCTTTGATCGCCCGTCGAGCTACTGCCCGGCCGATGATCCACGGCATCTCTGCTTCCAAGCGTTCGCTCGCGAGGTTCGCCACATCCGTCAACGGCTGAGTCGCCCCTAGGAAAGGGCCGCCGCCGAGCGAAACGCCGACGGCCGCGATGGGGCTCGGTGGGACGTAGACCTGTGGGACCTTGACCTCGGCGATCGTGGGTAGAACGATTGTGTCGTCATCCTCGTCGTCTTTCTTATTCACACTCGCATGGCGTACCAAGGTGGATGCGATTTGCAATGATTGCGTCGTCGTTGGGGCAACCGATTCGATCAGTTGGGGGCCCACCCCGACAAATGCGATGACGTAAAGCACGCCGTGCCCGGGCCGACTGTGAACGCCTTCGCCGACTCGCTGAATGTCTTCTGCGGCGGGAAGAAAGCTTGGCTGGATCGCACTGACCAACTGAAATGAACGCAGCGCGTCGTCGTAGTTCTGATGAGTCGCTTCGCGGAGTGTTCCGTGCAGGTACGGTGCTAACGCGACTGCCAAGGTGTTCGCTTCTTGATCAGATTTCGCAACATCGACGAGGTCTCTTGATCGCGTTTGGGCCTGCAAGCAGTACGCGGAAGCATCACCGCTGCCTGAGGCCAGTGACGTGACGGCAAGCATCGAACGCAGGAGGACTTGCTCATAACCGGCGAGCTGAAAATCTCGCTTGGTATCATCGGTTGCAAGCGACGCGGCGTCGTCCAGGCCAACTCCGCCAACCGTGTCAAAGTGATCGCGGAGCTTTCGCAAACGCGACTCGGCTTGCCCGCTATCACCTTGAGCCAGATTGACGATCGCCAAATCAAGCTCACTGACAGACCGTGCTTTCTTCCTTCCGTCACTCAATTTTTCAAGTGTCGTCGCTGCAGCGGCTAAGTTGCCTGTCCGAAAAGCCGCATGCGCGTCGGCAAGCTTGGGGCCGTTAGTGCGACAGCCTACCAGCAGCGCGCAGACACACGCGGTCGACCAAGCGATTGTCGGTCGATGCAGCGATAATCTTCGCGTCGATCGCTGAAGCAAGTTGTGTGTGCCTTCTTTCGCGTGTATCCAACAGGTTCAACTTTGGTCGGACCGGGGTGCGCCTAGGATTTGCCGCATGGCGGTAGCCACGGTTTCGGTTCAATAAACCGGGGCTAACGCCCGTCGGCTGATAACTCGAACCCATCTTTTCATGTCGAACGAAGCACTAATGCCTCGTTCCAACTCGATTTTAGGATTAGCCGCATGGCGTTAGCCACGATTTCGGTTCAATAACCGGGGCTAACGCCCGTCGGCTGATAACTCGAACCCATCTTTTCATGTCGAACGAAGCACTAGGCGTGATCTGACACCGGGGGCCGCGTTAAACCTGCTTGGACGATCTATCCCGACCTGCGGATATAACCTGTTTGCGGTTCGATCAACCATCTGCTTGGTCGAAAAAGCCGTAGTTCCACCATTTGCCGGCGCGGGACTTGGAATAGCCTTTGCGGATCTTGGCCGATTCCTTCAAGAAGTCGCCGGTGTGAACATTGACCATTTCCAGGGTCAGCAGGTAGTCACGTTGGCTTGACTTATTGCGGTCGGTGGTGCCTGTCGTGATGGTCGCGAACAACAGGTAGTCCACAGGCGAACCACTGCGGCCAAGCGTCGCGGTGAACGCGTCACGGTTGGCGGGCAAGAACAGCGAATCTGGACGGAGCCGGCATTCACGCAGTGCCGTTTCGACAACTCGTCGGCTGATCGCGCGATACGAACCGGAATTAATCTGGCTATCGATTTGTTCGTACAACTGGTCTTTGAAGTCGCCCAATTCTTCGGCGCTCTTGTTTTCGATGCCAACGAAACAGATCGTCGAAGGTCCGCCGGAGGCAAGTGCCGCATTGATCGCTTGGGGATCCATTGGCATATCGTCAGAAACTTCGAAAGCCACCGGTTGGACATTGGGTGGGCAGCGGGACAGCAGCTGTGCGACCGACTGTTCGACAAGGGGGTTCCAGGTCGCCGCACCAGCGGCATGACTGCCGACCAGATCCTTGTCTTCATTGGCCAGCAAATGACCGTACTGTCGACCTGCGCACCCTGTGATTGCTGTCATAATCATCGCAATCGCAAAGTAGGTGCAGGCATGGGCCGATACCGGCCGGAAAAGCATGGCCGCGAGCGGCTTATTCGGCGATACGAGGCGGGACAGCCGTTTGATTCGTCGATCCATGACGTGTGCTTCCTAACGAAGGTGGCTAAAACACTCCGATTTTGACCCAATAGGCTGGCGTGACAGCGTTGTGAACGCGATCAAAAGCCGCCAAAATCTCGTAACGGGATGAAATTTCGGTAGGGTCACTTGCCGGAACCGGCTTAGGTATCAAAATGTGCGTCCATTGGACTAGGCTGATCTGCGTCATGGGTAGCCGGCACCTGGGCCATGACAGATCGGACGTCAGTCCGTACCCGTAACGGACTATCGGCATCGTGGCCAGTCTTTATCCACAAGTTACGGCGGCGAATATCAGTCGCCCGTGCTTGCCTGCACACCCCTGAGATGACGGATCGGTGCCGCGGCATTTCGACCCGTCGGCCGATCCACTTGCGGCTTTCGAACGGTCAACTGGTTCCTTCTGGTCCCGGGACAACTAAATTACCCGCTTCCATTCCCCACAATTATTTGTAACTCCGGTTTTTTGATGAGTGTTGCCCTAGCCGATTCCGTAGCTGAACAGCTGAACCCACTGACGTCCGTCAGCCCGACCGTGGGCAATGTTCCACATTGGCAAACAGGTGGGATCGTCAAAAATCCAGCCGTCTCTGGGGATATGGACGACGACGATGACGACGACATGGACGATGACGACGACGGCGATGGCTTCGACGACGACATGGGCGGCGAGGAAGTCGATGACGAGTTCAACGACGGGCTGGACGACGACGACGATTTAGATGACTTCGACGACATCGACGAAGATGACTTCGATGACGACTTCGACGATGACTTCGAAGAAGAACTCAACGACGACTACGAAATCGAAATTGACGACGAAATCAGTGACGAATTCGGCCTCAGCACCGGCAAGGACGACGAGGAACAAGAAGACGTCGAACTGGATGATTTCGAAGACTTCGACAACGTCTAGATCCGCTTCCCCCACCAACGGCGATCGAACGAATCTTCAGCACCGATCGAGTGCCCCGGTTCGTTCCATCTAAAATCTAAAGCCTCATACGCCGTTGTTTTTTAGCCGATTCGCGGTGTGTTTCGATCTACTTTAGGTCGCGATACGCCGCGAATATCTGAGCCGATCTGGGGCGATTCTCTAGACGCCCCCTAGGGAAATGCTCTGCACCGAGGGCGAAAACGATGTCCTCGGGAAAAAGTTTTTCTTTTCGCGTAACAGTTTCGTTGCAGCTCCGCTTGTCTGTTCGAGACGCCAAAGCGTCTTTCTTTTCTACGACAACTGGATTTACACAACATGCGAAAACACAGCTGCTACCGAATCGGAACCGGACTTCAAAACTTGGAATCACGCCGACTGCTGGCTGCCGATGCGTTCGACTTCGAAGACCTGAAAGATTCGGTGAAACCTGAAGCCGCGGAAGTTTCGAAAGTCGAAGTCTCGACAGAAATCGATCTGAAAAATGGTCTCGACGCATCGAAAATCGTCGAAGACCTAGCCGGAAAAATCGCTGGTGAAAACGTTGACAATTTTGGAAGCGGGAAGCTGGGCGGGATCAGCGATACGTTCGAAATTTCGCCCGATGATTTGGGGCTAAACAAAGGTCAGGACAATCTTAATTCGGAAGCCCTAACCGGGGCCAAAGCCGGGACGTTGACGACCGAAATGGCAGAACGACAGGGGCGAGCGCAGGAGGAGCAAGCCGATCAGGAAAATGTCGGACGCTACCACGGTAATCATGGTTCGAATGTCGCTTTGCATGATGCGAACAATGCAGCAGATAGGGCCGCGCAGACCGAATCGAAGCAGCATGAGGACGAAACGGACAATGCGTCGAACAATGCCGAAGTCTTTCTGTATCTGACCAGCGACGAATACGATGAAGATGGCAACCCAATCGATGATGGTAGCGAGGGCGACACAGGTGACGAGGGCGATGCCGGTGATGATGTTGACTCCGGAACCGAAATGCCCAACCCCGACAATGATCGCGGAGATGGGAACGAACCTTTTGGGGCTCCGACTGGCGGAAAGGCCAGCGGTGGCGAGGCATCACCTGACAATGATCCGCTAACGCGTAACGATCTGACTCGTGATCCCGTTGGTGAAGAAAGCAATTCGAAAGAGCCTGCCCCAGAGGTCGGTTCCAACAACGGTGGTCTTGTCACCAACCCATCACCTGACGGAAAGGATGAAGGAGGCGTCATCGTTGGAGCACTCGCCGGTGAACGGGCTGTTGATATTGTCTTCCACAACTACAACGGCACCTACGATCCACTACCCGGCGACCTGATCTAAGAAGTCAAGCCAAAGCTTGCAACGCCAACGCAAAACGACTGCCGCACGATCACGTGTGGCAGTCGTTTATGTGTTATGCCGACGTGTCTCGTAACGCTTGGCAAACTTCATGGGATGCACTTGCATGGAATTCAGCCGCTACTTTTCATCCGACAAGTTGTCGCAATCGCTCGTCGATTTCTGCGGTTGTCTGGGGGTTTGTTAGGTGTTGGATTCTTGTTTGGCAGGTGGCCGAATAGGTTGTGCGTTTTTCGGGGGCATGAAGTGATTCGATGAGGTTGGCGGCTTCGTTGATCGTTTGGAAACGCAGGGGATCGGGGACGTATTCGGGATATGCCAGCCCGTTGGGCACGACGGGAACGGCACCGGCCCAAATCGCTTCGCACATCGCGATCCCAAAGAACTCGTGGTCAGCGGTCGACACGACTACGTCGATCTCTTGTAGCTTTGCGTGGTAATCGTCTTGGCTGTCAGCATAGCCATCGAAAAGAATCTGATCTTTGAAACGTGAAGCGATTTGGTCATGCGATTCGACTTCGCGGCCACGTTCTCCTAAAAGAATCAGTTCAAACTCAAAGGACCTTTTCTGTAGCTCAACAAGGAGATCGAAAAAGCGATCGGGCCTCTTGTCCGCTTCAAATCGACCGACCCAGCCCAGTCTCAGGCCGCGGGGACGCTGCTCATCAGTGCGGTTTGTTTCGAAGGTCGTAAACCCAGGGTAGAAAACGCGACAACGTTGCTCGATGTAATCCAGATCGATCGCGTCGCGATCGTCCGGCATACGCCTCAGAAAGCGACGAGAATGCTGCAGAAAGGTTTCTCTGTTGTAGCGAGAGTTAAACCAACATTCCGTGCTTAGTGCTGCGGTCAGCAGGTTTGTAAAACCGTAGTGATAGTCTGGCTGGGACCTCGGAGCTGTCGGATAGGCCCATTGGTTTTCGTGATAATAAGTCACGATCGGAACCGCCGAGATCCATTCGTGAAAATACTGCAAACGCGCAACCGATCCAAGGAAGACTGGCAGGTCCAGCATGTCGCTACAGAATATTACATTCGGGGGCGACTGGTCCGACAACTTGTCCCGAAGTTGTTTCGCCAACACCATCGGTGCCGAACGCATACGCCATTTCCAGTGTCTAGCTGGCAGCGTTGCGAGAGTCCATTGGTGGATTGAATTTCCAGCGACTGAATCAATGAAGACGCGATGGCTGCCACCGTAGTACGGTTCAATCGCTAGGACGTTCAGGCACATCGGTGAGATTGGCGGACTAGTTAGGATTTAAGTTCCACTCGGGATGTTTACGCCGAAGTTTCGCAAGCCCGCTGGCGGAAACCGATGTTCCACGCACGTCAATCGTTTCGATACGAGGTAGCCCGGCGAGGTCAACAAGTACGGCGTCAGTCACCACCGTGTTGGTCAGCCATAGTGTTTGAAGTGACTTTAGCTTGTTCAAAGCTTGGACGAGGGGGTCACCGCAAGCGGTATTGGTGACATCAAGCTCTTCAAGCGAGGTTGCTTTGGCAATCCAGCCAGCAACTTGATTGTCGATTTTGCATCCTTCCAAAGAGAGTTGTTCAAGCTTCGAAGGCTCTGGAACGAACGACAACAATTGGTCAGACTCGATCGGCAAACCGGAAAGGTCCAGCCAGCGGAGCTGCGTTGACTGTCCGATCGACTGGAGGCCTTTGGGCCCGACCATTGTGCCGCGAAGGCATAGTTCTTCTAAATTGCGATCAACCGGGTTGGACACGAGATGTGAATCGTCAACTCGCAACAGACCGACCAATCCACGTTCGGGGCTGCCTGAATCAAACCCTGGCGAGTCGACTGTGATCCCATCGGCAAGAGGGACTTCCGTTCGGATGCGATACAGACTGGCCAGTCGAGCATATAGCCATCGCCGTGCCGAATCATTTTCGCCGTCCATCATCCAGTGCGTGTAACCGATCGCAAAGGCATAAAACTGAGCGAGATCACCACGCTGTTGGACGGCGTCGCGTCCATCAGGCCGCAGTTCATCCAAGGGAACGATTTGCTGGTTCGCGAATATTCGATACCTCGCAAACTGGATTCGTGGACTGTCCCAGCCACCGACGGTCGCATAGCCCTTTGAAAAGTGAAGCGATTCAAAATAGCCCGCAATGCCTTCGATCAACCAAAAATCAGCCGACTCGCCCGCGATATCTCCGCTTAGCGAATTCCGTGTCGCTTCACGAAATAGCTGGTGCACCAGTTCATGTCTTCGTGAAGCGATCCCATCGCTCTTGTCGGTTGGGTAAAAGAAAGATGTCCTTCGTTCGGAGCTATAGAAACCTGTTGACTGCGACAATGATTTGACAGAGCCGCCGGTCAGACGTGCCAACGTTCGGCCGTAGTCATCAGCGTCACGCAACAAGACGACTCGCATTTTCTTTCGCGACGAAAGTCGACCTCGGGCCTCTTGCAGTAGCGATTCGATCGGCTTGTTCGTGTCATCGCCCAGATGCAGAGCCACTTGGGCGTTGCTATCCCAGAGCGGAAAAAACAACTGCGTCCACACCCAATAGCAGCGTTCAAGATCTTCGGCGACTTCCGTTGTGCGTTCTCGGTCGGACCGTGAAAAGATTTGAAAGTGTGGCGTGTCTACTTGAGCGTAGCTACCCGGTTTCCAACCAATCCACGATGGTGCACTACGTCCACGGGACGCTTTGATTGCAGCCAATGAAAGCTTCGCTTCGTCACCAATTGGCAAACTGAGGAACTGCCGTATGGACTGATTGTCAGGATCCGCAGCCAAAGTGGACCACAGCCGCATGTAGTTTACCCAGCCTGGAACATCCCATGCGGGAAGATCACTTTGCGGTTGCGCGGCGCAGGCACGTGCGGCCGGGTCGACAAAGTGATCGGGCACAACAGGATCGGGATCGATCGAGTACGCGAATGTACGATCGGCTGCTGAAGCAAACCTTGGTGCAATTGCGATCAGACACAACATCGCGAACACCGCGATCATGCCTGATGATCCGGCCAGGCCAGCGCTGTTCGTTCGGTTCGGTAGCTCGATGAATCTGCCCATGAAGTCAGTCTAGCTGACGGGTTCGCCGAGTTGGGGCACTGCGAAAAAGAAACTCAAACGCTCGTCCCGGCTGGGTCAGTAAGCTCCTCGAAATAGCGGGTTCGAAGAGCTTACTCCGGGACGAGCATTTGAAAAAAGGTATCTCGCAATACTGCTCTAGCAGTGATGAGGTTTGCGAGACAGCGGTGGTCGCTTCGGACCAACCGGGGGCAGTTCGATTGCCCCACCTAGAGATTCATCGGTGATCGACGAAGGTCAATCAGTGACGTTGGTTTTGGTCACGAGCGGCCAGTTGGAAGTGGCCGTAGAGCGTTTGTTCTCGTCGAACGATGTAGAACTTTGCTCGAGGGCCTTTCTTGATATCGGGATGATCCAAGATGCCGGCCAAGTCAGACAAGCTTGCGGTCTGCCAGTTGTGAATGCCCAGCAGTACGTCGCCAACTTGGATACCCTGCTCGGCCGCTTCCGATCCACTGCGTACCGCGGTGATCATCAGTCCGCCGCGATACGGGGTTCGCATCCGAGCATTCAGCCGGTTCATAGCTGATTGACTAATCGGCTTCGCTCGAACTCCGATGACTGCCCAAGCGGAGTCATTGGGGCCTTGAGTGTTGTGACCGGACGAGGAAGTGGCGAGAGCGAGTTGCAGAGCTTCGCCGTTCCGTTCGACTTCGATCGAAAGATCCTGTCCTGGGTTTGCATGAAGCATCGCCAGTGAATAATCCAATCGGTCGTCTACCGTTCGAGTCCCAACGCGGACCACGCGGTCACCCGGCTTCAATCCGTCCCGTGCGGCTGAACTGCTAGCGGAGACATGGGAAATGGTCACTCCATCGCCATCGCGTGGGCCACCCTGGGTACTCAATCCGGTATTGAATCGATTCGAGTTATGCTCCTCGATCATCGATGTAACAATACTTACAACTTGATCGATGGGAATTGCAAAGGCAATTTGTTGAGCACCGACGCGAACGGCGACGTTCACACCGATAATTTCGCCTTCGATATTCAGCAGCGGACCGCCCGAGTTGCCCGGATTGATACCGGCACTGATTTGGATCAGGTCTTGATAGTCTTGAGTGTCGTTCACCGGAACGTCGCGATGCAACGCACTGATGATCCCTTGCGTGCAGGTATGGACATAGCCATAGGCATTGCCGATCGCGATCACGCTTTCACCGACCATCAGATCACTGCTGGTGCCACGCGGAATCGTTGGCAACGGTTGATCGGTGTTGATCTTGACCAACGCCAAATCGTTTCGTGGTCGCGATGCGATCAGTTGAGCGGTCGTGACCGATCCGTCTTGCAGCGTGACGCGGATGTTATCAACGTCTTCGACAACGTGGTAATTCGTGATGACGTACCCATCGGGGTCGATGATCACGCCGGTTCCCATGCCGTTGACATGTTTGAAACCACCGTCGCCTGATCCGCCAGCCATTCCGGCTGCGGTCGAACGAACAGTTTTTTGACCATGAAGGTTCACGACGGCTGGGCTAGCGCGGCGAACGGCCAAGACGGTGGGAGTCTCACGATTGGAATCGGTGACTCGCCCGACAGCAACCGATGGTTCGAATGATGTCAGCCGTGATTCTTGTGCCGACGCGTCGGCAACACAAATCGCGGAAGCTATCGAGAACGTCAGTCCGTACTTGGTGAGTCGCTCGAACCATCGTTGGGTCTTCCGTCGTCGACGGCCGATGGCCGGGGAAAGTTGGATCGGTCGCATTGGTCCCCGTACCCGGTGGAGCAAAACTGGATGCGTCCGTCACTTAACCAAACTCTGCGGGATGTTCGGTGTTGACGGCAAAGCCGGAGTGCCCGGCACGAGAGTGTGAATCGGAACAACCGCTACGATCCCTTGACGGCTGAATATCGACGCCGCAAGGTTTACCAGCCTTAACAATCGCCCTACCCCTCAGGCCGGCCGAGCTGGAAAACCCGGGGGTTTCCGGTGCTGCGGAAATTCGACTTGGACTTGCGAGCGTGAAAATGATGTGTGGCCACGCAAAAAATTTCCTAAAATCGCGCGCCCATTACCAAGGATCTCCAGCTGCCGGCGAAAATGTTGGCAGCTAGCATTTTCGAATTCCAACAGACAACCTCTGTTTCACAGTGATTGTTATTCAGATTTCGGATCACACTTGCCAAAATCGGCACTCGCAGCAGACTCACCACTGCCTTCGCAGCTTGCCCAAAGTTGTGGACTTAAACAGGTTTTGTCGCTGTGAGCGAGAGGCTTCAATCCGCGGTTTCCTTTTCTCCAGTCATGGGCGTTGGTCGTGAACGAATCATCCATCCACGCTGCCAGCTTGATAGGGCCAATACAGTACGACACTGAAGCTCGACAAAGCAAAACGAACAGGGCTCAAATCGCTGATGCCGCCCCAGCCAGTGCGGCCGCAGGCAGTATCACTGCTGATAGTATCACTGCCGATAGTCATGCAGCAGAGCGTTCGTCTGATGAGCTGCCGAAACGTGGGGTTATCCGCCGGGGAATTGGCTTTCTGACCTGGGGGATTTCTGGAAGCTTTGCCATCGTTTCGATGATCGTATGTCTCGCGTTTATCGCCGCGGTGCCGATCCTTCAATTGGTCACATTTGGGTATTTGCTTGATGTGGCTGGCGGTTTAGCCGGTGGGCGAAAATTGCGTGATAGCCTGCCCAAGTTGGAATCCTTCAAGCGAATTGGGATCGTTGCCGGTGCCGTTGTCATCGGGGCGATTCCGGTGCAAGTCCTTGTGCATCTTGAAAGTGTGGCGGCATTGGTCGATCCGGGATCCAATCAAGCCGGTCGCTTGAGAACATTTGCGATGATCGCTGCCATCGCCGCGATGTTTTATCTGCTTTGGGCACTGGCCCGAGGGGCGCGACTGATCGATTTTCTATGGCCACAACCGATCGGAATGATTCGACGAGGATGGCGTCCGAGCACCTATCGAGAGTTGCCTGACCGACTGTGGAGTTTCACGCGATCACTACAGCTTCCGAAGTACTTTTGGTTGGGACTGCGAGGTGCGATCGGGACCCTGATTTGGCTTGTGCCCGCGATGATCATCATCGCGACTAACCGTAATGGCGAAACCGGTCTGGCCGGTCTGGTGGGGATTCTAGCTGGCGTCGCTCTAGGGATCGTGCTGATGTATCTGCCAATGCTGCAAGCACATTTCGCCGCAGAAAATCGGTTTCGAGCATTGTTTGAAGTCCGCAGGATTCGCCGCTTGTTCTGTTACGCACCTTGGGCATGGTTCGGTGCGATGTTGCTTAGCTTAGTGCTGTTTCCGATCCCGCTGTATCTGTTGAAGATTGAGGCCCTTCCTCGTGAAGTCGCTTGGTTGCCGACCTTGGTCTTCGTTGCGTTCATCCTACCGGCGCGACTATCGGCTGGTCTGGCACTTCGTCGAGCTAAACAGATTGCGGCGAATTTCGAAGACGGTGCGTTGAAGCCACAAACATGGACCAACTTTTGGTCACGTTGGACCGTGCGTTTGCTCATGCCAGTGATTGTGGGCATTTACCTCGCGTTTGTCACATTAAGCCAATACACGAGTTGGGATGGATTGCAGACCTGGGTTCAGCAGCACGCCGTTTTGGTCCCGATCCCGTTTATCAACGGCGTGTAGCTCAAGCAACCGTCGCTAGCGCGAACACGGTTCAGTTGGAGCAATCGCCTGAGCCGCTTTGGCGTCAGCCGCGGTTGAGTGTTTAGCAGACCCTTTTCGTCATGGTAACCACGAGCTACGGTCATCGCCTGGTTGAAACAGTGATGATCCGTCAGCCGCAATCGCGCCAGCGTGCGGTTCTCTTGCGGTTCTGCTCTACCTTCTTTCCCGACTGCTTGCACCCTCACCCCCAGCCCCTCTCCCTCAAAACCTTCGCGGGGAGATCCATTGGGATTGCAGCGTCCCTACCGCGAAGGTTTTGAAGGAGAGGGGAGCCAGAATGGTTTAGGGTAAAGCGGTAGTGGACGAAGCGATGAATCCATACCCCTGGCTTTTGAGCACACCCTCTGAGCCGCGTCGCATACGATGTCTTGCGGGCTCTGCCCGCCGAAGAAGTTCGAAGTTCAAGAAACCGGATCACAGCTCAGTTGGAGCAATCACCTGAGCCGCTTTGGCGTTAGCCGCGGTTGATGCACGCCATGACCTCAACCGATGCCTTATCACGCGGCCATCGTTGGTGGTTCTTCTTCCGATCGGATCACACCTAAACTTCGACGCCGAGGCTCCGATTCGGGCTGCATCTTGTCAAAAAGATTTCCCAACAGTTTCGGGTGATAGCAAATGAACGCCCAGAAAACACCGAACGAGGCACCGCCGAAAATATCGCTGGGAAAGTGTGCTCCACAAGCGAGTCGCTGAAGCACCGTCCCAAAACAAATCAGCCCAAATAGGATGCGGCCACTTGGCAATGCCATCCACAAACCGATTGTCAACGCGGTTGCCGTTGCCATGTTTCCGCTGGGAAAGGCACGTGTGCTGGCGTCGAAAGTCGCGACTTGGGAAAGCGTCCAGTCAAACGCCCAAAGCCAAGCCGAGTCGATCGACGCGACATCAAGGTTTAGCCCGGTGGGTCTTGGGCGAAGTACAAAAATTCGACCGAGGGTTGCAAACGCTCCCGCGCCAACCGCCAATGTGACAAGCCGTGGGAGCTGCCAACGGCACTGCGGGGCCATCAAAAAGATTCCAAACAGAACAAGGAAGACTCCACTGCCATGCGAGAATACTCGCATCAGTTCAACAGCGTTGTAGACCTCACGCGGCAACGGATCGCTAGCAAACCATCGTGCGATTGGCACGTCGATCAGTGTCACGATGGGGACACAAAGCAGCAGCATCAATCCGATTCCGAAGAGCGTTGACAATCGGAATCGATAGTTCAGCAGCGAAGGCTTGCATGCTGCCGAGCCGGTGCTAGAGACAGAAAGTCCGACAACGTCTTCTGTCTCGCACGCATCCTGAGTTGACTCGTTCATCGGAATCGTTGCTCTCATTGCATCCATGCAGTTATTTCGCAAGCAAGTTCTTTGCAGACCTGCTTTGTCGCAGGCAGAGCTCGCCCGTGGGCGAGAGGTCCATTCCATTACCGCGGAGCGTATCGAATTTTGACAGGGCGGCGAAAGCGCATTTCCCATGAGAAGATTGTCACCGAATCGCTTTGCCCAAAATTAGTCAACTTTGACGATTAGGTTGACGATGACAGTTACCGGTGAGGTTACGGACGTCACATGGATCGCCCTTTGTCGATGGGCAAGACGAGTTTCACGGAATCGAACGATATGTCACGCGGTATAGGATTGTTGTTGCTCGGGTGCGTCGCATTCAGCCTTTGTGGATGTGTTGGCCCCATGGGCATGAACTGTCAACTACAAGGATGCGGAGACGCATGCGACTCATGCACCGGGTGCGGAGAACTCTATGTCGATCCGTGGGTCAATCACCCCGCCGATTGCACCGACCCCTGCGATTCCTGTGGGAACTTCAACGGCCAGAGCTGCGGGAAGTGCCGACCGACGCTTTCGGGCGTGCGTAGCTTGTGGGGATATTATTGCGGATGCAAAACCGGTCCAGGTGGTCATACCAATCGAGGATTTGCCCCGACACGTGGTCCTGTTTGCGGCGGATGCGATGGCGGTTGTGACGGATGCATGGTCGAACCGGCTTGCGGATGTGAAGGTCCTTGCAGTTGCGATTCGTATGTCGAACCTGGGTGCGGAATGGAACCAGCTTGCGGGTTCGAACCGGCATGTGGCTGCGAAGGTGTTTGCAGTTGCGAACCGGCATGCGGTTGCGAAGGCGGGTGCAGCTGCGGAAGTTCGTCCAGCTATGGACCCGTTTATGACGGCACCGTTATCGAAGGTGACGTGATCGAATCGGAGCAAGTCCTGATGCCACCAGTGATGCACGATGACATCACCTATGGACGACCGATTGAAAAAGCTTATCAACCCCAACGTGAACGCAAGATCTTCAATCCGCGTTCCGCGTCTAATCGCGGCTTCTTAAACGAATACCATCGATAGAAGATTGGTGCTTGAAGCCGAGTCCGACTCTGCGATGAAGTCGGACTCGATTGAAAACACGGCAACCAAGTGACGATCGCGAACTAGTGGATGCCCGGTTCTTGGCCGGGAGTTCGTCCGGTTAAAAAGTCAAAATCGCAACCCAAGTCGGCTTGGGTCACATGTTTGGCATACATATGCCCGTAGCCACGCGGCGGGACTACATCCGGCCTTTCAATATTGGCGGCTCGGCGAGTGATCTCGTCTTCTTCGACGTGCCAATGGATACGGCGATTGGGAACATCAATTTCCACGATGTCGCCGGTCTTTACCAATGCCAGTGGGCCACCGGCCGCACTTTCTGGTGCGATGTGCAAGACACATGTGCCATAGCTTGTCCCACTCATTCTTGCATCGCTGATTCGCACCATGTCGCGGATGCCTTCTTGCAAAAGCTTCTTTGGAATTGGCAACATGCCCCATTCGGGAAATCCTGGTGCGCCCAGAGGTCCAGCACTGCGCAAAATGATGACGCTGTCCGATGTGACATCCAGTTCTGGATCGTGAATTCGAGCTTTCATGTCAGGATAGTTCTCAAACACAACGGCAGGGCCTTTGTGTGATAGCAGATTTGGATCCGCAGCGAGCGCCTTAATAACGCATCCCGACGGTGCCAAGTTGCCTCGCAAGACGCAGGTGCCGCCTGCGTGGGAAACCGGATTCTCACGAGTGCGAATGACCTCATCATCGATGACTTCGCATCCGGCGATTTGATCACCAAGAGTGCCACCGAGGACTGTCTTCGCATCAACGTTTAGCAGGTCACGCAGCCTTTCGAGCATCGCAGGAAGACCACCGGCATCGAAAAAGTCTTCCATCAAGAATCGCCCGCCGGGACGAATATCGGCAAGCACCGGAGTGATTTGAGAAAGTTCGTCAAACCGTTCCAGTGTTAACGTGTGATCTAAACGCCCCGCGATTGCGATCAAGTGGACGATCGCATTGGTGCTGCCGCCGATTGCCAACGCGGTCATGACACCGTTATCGATCGACTTTTCGTCCAAGATGTCCGATGGCTTCCAGTTCGCCCAAGCCATCTGAACGGCATGTCGACCCGTTTGCGTCGCAAGCCGGCTGTGGTCAGCAACGACCGAAGGGGTGCAGGCGGCACCTGGCAGCGACATGCCCATCGCTTCGGTGACACTTGCCATCGTGCTGGCCGTTCCCATGGTCATACAAGTTCCGGCCGAACGACCGATGCAGTTCTCGATCCCTTTCCAATCCTTGTCGCAGAGATTGCCGGCAAGTCTTTCGTCCCAATACTTCCACGCATCGCTGCCGCTTCCCAATGTCACGTTTTTCCAACGAGCCTTCAGCATCGGGCCGGCGGGCAAAAAGATGGACGGGATGTCGGCACTGATCGCACCCATCAACATCGCCGGAACGGTTTTGTCGCATCCGCCCATCAGGACAGCGGCATCGATCGGGTGACACCGCAAGACTTCTTCGACTTCCATCGCCAACAGATTGCGATACAGCATGGTCGTTGGCTTCATCAACATTTCACCAAGCGACATCACAGGGACTTCGACCGGGAAGCCGCCGGCTTGCAAGATTCCACGCCGAACCTCGTCAGCACGATTCCTGAAATGTGAATGACAAGTATTCAGTTCACTCCAGGTGTTCAGGATCGCCACGACCGGTCGATTCTGAAAGTCGACGTCATCAAATCCCATTCCTTTCAGTCGTGACCGGTGACCGAATGAACGCATGTCATCGGGGCCGAACCAGCGATGCGATCTTAGTGATGTGGGGTCTTGGTTCTGCTGAGACAACTGAGAAGTGAATTCAAGATTCATGGTGGGGCTATCGGCGGGAGAGGCGGCAGGTCGGTTGGCTGGACAATCGGTGGAGATAAGTTGCCGCGTAGTTTAACGACTCGCACAATGCGGCGGTACGTCCGCCCAGACAGTTCATTAAAGAGGCATCGCCGCGCAGGGATGTATTTGAGTTGAGCCGCAGTTGGATAGAGCGGCTCGCCCATCGAGCAAGCACCAGATTGATTGACCTTCGCAGATCGTTGTTATTCCGAGGCGAATAGCCGGTCAAAGATCTTTCGAGTCGACTGCTTTGCTTCGTTTAAAGTCATTTGAATTTCTTGCGGGTCGTGCTTATGCATCAAGTAAGCCAAGTCACGCAGTCGCGATTCGGATTCAGGAAGCTCGTGCCTGGCTTCATTTTTCATCAGACACAAGTTCGCTTCGATACCACGCAAAGTGCGGTAGTTTTCCGACAAGATTTTACAGTCGTCGGTCGACAACAAACCAGCGGACGCCAGCTTTTGCAAGGATTCCAGCACACCGACACCAAGGATTTCACGCCCGTGTTCGCGAATATGTGCCAAGGTCAACATCTGGGTAATGAATTCGATGTCGACTGTACCGCCGATACCACTTTTGGTGTTTTCGTCGCTCGCCGTTTCTTGAATACGCAATCGCAATTCTTTTAGCTCCGACAACATCGACGGTCGCCACTGAGTGGATTCAAGAATCGATTGCAGCAATTCATTCGCCATCGCACGTTTACGGCGTCCTCCGGAAATCGCACGTGCTTTGCAGAGCGCGATCTGTTGCCAAAGCGGTGAAATGCCGCGACGGAATCGAGTCGCGAATTGATCAAGCGACACCGCCAAGACACCTTCTTCGCCAGCGGGGCGAAGCCGCCGATCAAGTTCGTAAAGTTGGCCGAAGTCACTGGGATCATTCACACGGCGGATTAATGCTTTGGTCAGCATATTAAAGAACTGAGCATTGCTAACGGTCTTGCGCGGGCCGCCCACTCGACGCTGGGTTTCTCCCTCGTCGGTATACAAGAACACGACATCGAGATCACTTCGATAGTTGGGTTCGCGGCCGCCAAATTTTCCGATCGCGACTGCGATCAGATCTGCAGGTTCGCCTTCGGGATCGACGGGGTCACCGAACCGTGCCGCCAGTTGTTCGTGCTCATGTTCGATCGCACGCCGCAAGCAAGCTTCGGCAGTATCGCTAAGAGCACCGTGAAGGGCTTCCAGCGATTCTTTGCCCAAGATGTCGTGAACTCCGATCATCAGATGCGCGCTACTTTTGAAACCATGTAGTACGACATCGATATCGTTCGCACGCCGGCATAGGTCGATGGACTTCGCATCCAGCCGTTCCGGTGACGGCAGTCGATTCATTAGCAGCGAGTCGATCAGTTCATCAATCATCCCCGGCATTTCGACCAATAGATCGCTCAAATATGGCGTTGCGGCACAAAGCCGAACCATTAGTTCCAGCGTCGCACGGTTGGTATTGAGCAATTCCCAAAGGCTAGATTTCCCGCCCAGTGAATCGGCAACTTCCGCAAGGGTCTGAAGCGTCCGATCGGGTGCCGGTGTCTTGGCAACTTCAGACAACAACTTGGGCGCGAGCGAGGCAAAGAAATGGTGGCAACGTCGTCGCGAGAGGAAACGAACCGATTCGGTCGACAACGCGCGAATGTTAACCATCGCTTGATCGATGTCGGTCAGCGAATGCCGGAGCAGGGTTTGGCGAACGAGTTCTTCATCCGGTGACGGGTCGAGCACCAGTTCCGTTTCGGCGGCGAAGTCTTTTAAGTCATCGACGTCGTCCCCTTTCGGAGCATCGACCATCAAGTGGTTGAGCACCTTGCGGTTCAGTTCGAACGTTTCTTGCAACTGCGATTGGAATCGCGAAAGGTCACCGACGGTGCCGTCATCAGCACGAACACCCAGATGCCAAGCCAGCCGGCGCCGCATCGATTCGTCGTGCGGGAGGCAACTGGTGTACCGCCCAGTCATAACCGACAATAGATGTTGCAGTCGGCATAACCGCGCGTACCCGCGGGTCAGCAAGCTTGATTCCTGGTGCGTCAAGCAACCTTCACGTTCCAGGTTCGCGATCGCTTCGTAAGTGTTTTCGGCGCGAACGGTTTGGATTTCGCCACCGTGAAGCAGTTGTAGAAACCGCATCATCAGTTCGACATCGCGGCGACCGCCAGGAGCCAGATAGACGTCTTCACCTTCGATGCTTTTGGATTCAAAGCGTCGTTGAAGCTTTCGCCGCAATGCTCGAATGTCGGCGAAATCACGACGACTCATGAAGCGACGATAGATCCAAGGTTGCAGTCGAGTGATCAGTTCATTGCCGAGGTCTTCGTCACCAGCAACGACGCGGGCTTTGATCATCTCAATTCGTTGCCACGTCCGTCCGTCCGATTCCAGACGCTTGGCGACCAAGTCGCCGCTGCCGATAACCGTTTCAACGCCGAGCGGGCGAAATGATGTGTCGACGTGAATGCTAAGAGCGGCAGATTCTTCAGAGTCGGTTAGTGCGATCACGTCGGAGACGACTTGATTGACAAAGTCACGATGTGAATCGCTCTTCTCTTCAATCGCGTCGTACAGAAACATGATCTCCAATGGGCTGCCGTAACCCATTTCGGTTCCTCCGAGTTGTCCGAGCCCGATGACGGAAAACTTGATCGGTTTGCCGTCGCTTCGGATCGGCGAGCGACCTTGGGAACGCAAGTTTTGCAGCGTGAACGACAATGCCGCTTCAAGGATCGCGTCGGCAACGAAGGCCAACTGTTGTCCGACATGATCCGGACTCATATCGCTGACGAATTCGCCGTAAGCGATTCGCGCGGTTTCGCGGCTGGAAAACTTTCTAATTGCAAGCGCGGCACGGCTGCGGCTATCGATTGTGCTCAGTTCGGCGACCAATTCGTCGACCAGGTATTCACGTTCGGCAGGTTGACCGTCGCTAGCGCGCAATAGGTCAAAGCTTTCCGGATCGGCGATCAACCGGTTGGCGAGCGTTTGACTTGTGGAGAAAACCTGCAGCAGCGTCGAAAGTGCCTTTTCATCTCGCTCAAAAAGAGACAGCAGCGATGTTGGCGAGCGGCTTGCCGCGATGAATCGATCCAGGTTGGAAACCGTCGCGTCAAAATCGACAAGGTCCGGCAACTGTTGCAGCAGTCGCTCGCGCAGCATGTCCAGTAGGTCTGCGGGTGCACCACACCGCCAGATTGATTCCAGGTGATGTCGGGCGGTCGACCAATTCGAGAATCGGCTCGGATTAATCCAAGCGAACTCGTCTTCAGATGAGTGGCCGTTGGAATTGGCGGATGAACGTGGGGGCGACTGCACGGACGCCTCGGCGTAGCGAGTAGAGCGGACGGTAATTGATGATTTCAGTTTAGCTGTCTGCGCCACGACCCATAGGTGGCCGAAAACAAACGCATGATCTCGATCGGCTAAAGCCAATCGTGCTCACACGCACGTCTCCTCGAAGACAACGATTGATTCAATAACGGGCCAAAACCTACCGCCCAACCGAATTGATCTCCGCCGCGGTTTTCCAGTCGATGCCCGTAAGCACAGAAAACATTTGCAGGGGAACTCTAATCCGGACTTCTAGTCTAAATCGTTGAGGGTTTTCCGTTAAGTCCGTGTCCGATGACCTACGTTTCACTGCCACCGACTTGAACTGAGTGAATGACGCAATCGCGTCAAAGGTGATCTAGCTCGACCGTCGATTGTTCCCCACACCGACGAGTTGTCGCCTCTCAGGTTGAGTAATTGCAACAACGGAACGTGGACTTTTCGAAACATCTTGCGTTCCTGCCAGTGGCGTTTTTCTCGCCTAAACCATTTACCCACAACAGGTTGCGATGATTGTTGCCAGCCCCAGCAACAGTGTCGGCATTGCGGATGCTGAAACCCTCCCGGACCAAATCGAGTGTTCTAGTCCGGCATCAGAGGAAATGTTCATGGGTAACAGGATCAGCGGCCGCAGCTTGCAAGATGACGCTTTCGCAGCAGAAGAATCGGTCGATCGCCGATCTCGCGTCATGGGTGAAGAATTCGCAGACCAACACGCCGAAGAAAATTCCGTGGATACACGCGGAATGGGCGACGAGTTGGACATGGATGCTGACCCCACCGAAGACCCGGTTCGAATGTACCTCATGCAGATGGGCCAAATCCCATTGCTGACGCGTGACCAAGAAGTGTCCGCGGCAAAGCAGATTGAGCACACTCGTGAAAAGTATCGCCACTGCATGTTGGCGACGGATTTTATGTTGCAGGGTTCGTTGAAGCTTTTGCAGCAGGTTCGCGATAAGCAACTTCGCTTGGACCGCACGATCGAAGTCAGCGTAACCAACGCAGCGGAAAAGAAAGCGATCATGCAGCGAATCGTTCCAAACGTTCGCACCTTGGAAAACCTGCTCAAGCAAAACAAGGCAGATTACTTCACCGCGATCAACAAGCGATTGCCACTGCGTCAACGCCGTGCGGCTTGGAAAAACCTGGTCGTCCGCCGCAACAAAGCGGTCCGCTTGGTTGAAGAAATGAACTTGCGAACCGGCAAACTGCAGCCGATGTTCGACAAGTTGAAGAAAACGACACGCCGCATGGTCGAAATCCATACGCAACTGAAAGGCAACGCCGCTGAAGTTCTTGGTGGATCCAGCGAAGCGGAATTGAAAAGTGAACTGCACTACCTGATGCGAATGACTTACGAGTCGCCGCAAACGTTGCATCGCCGTGTCAACAAGTGCGTCGCACTGCGTGACGACTACGAAGCCGCAAAACGTGTTTTGTCAGCTGGAAACTTGCGATTGGTCGTTTCGATCGCCAAGAAGTATCGCAACCGTGGTCTGTCGTTCTTGGACTTGATTCAAGAAGGCAACACCGGACTGATGCGTGCGGTTGATAAATTCGAGCACGCTCGTGGTTACAAGTTCAGCACCTATGCGACATGGTGGATTCGTCAAGCGATCACCCGCGCTATCGCTGACCAAAGCCGAACCATTCGCGTTCCGGTTCACATGATCGACACCATGAACAAGATTCGCCAAATCACGCGTGATCTGGTTCAAGAAAACGGTCGCGAACCCACCGCCGAAGAAGTTTGTGCACGCAGCGGATTGAGCTTGGAAGACACTCGTGTGATCTTGAAGATGAGCCGCCAGCCATTGTCGCTTGATCAACCGGTCGGTGATCACGAAGACAGCGTATTCGGTGAATTCCTACAGGACCATCGTGACGACGATCCATTGTTGGAAACCAACCGCCAAGCGTTGAAAGCACAAATCAACCAAGCGATGGAAACACTGAACTATCGCGAACGTGAAATCTTGCGTCTGCGTTATGGCTTGGCCGACGGCTATACCTACACCCTCGAAGAGGTCGGGCGTATCTTCCAAGTCACCCGTGAACGCGTTCGTCAAATCGAAAGCAAGGCCGTTCGCAAGCTTCAGCAGCCTTATCGTTCGAAGTCGCTTGCGAGCTTCTTGGACGGTGTTGACTACGCAATGATCGAAGGTGGCGAAACCGTCTAGGTAGAATTTAGGAAGCTGCCCAGAGGCTTCACACTCGATTTGGCAATCTAGCTTTTGGGCTTCTTCCTGAAGGCACTGATCACGGTCGAAATCGTGATCAGTGCTCCTACCATTGGGATCGCAGGGATCAGCAATCGCGGCTGAGCGGCGATCACAATCAACGCACAAACGCCGATCACCGGCACACTGGCAGGCAACCATGTCGCCGGTTTCTTTAGCGATGGCCAGGCCAGCCACAATGCGGCAAGTACCAAGCCGACTCTTCCCAAGGCCGCACTGAAAAACGTTCCCGAGCTGGATTCTCCAAACAGGTACGCAGTGAGAGCCACCGCCAATAGGACGATTGACGCAATCAGGGTCATCATCCTTCGCACATCGATCTGATCGAGCCGCTTAGCCATGACCTTCAACAGGATCGGGAAGCGTATCGGTATCAATCATTTTGTCCCACAGCAGGAAGAGTGCACCGACGACTGCATAGCCGGCGGCAAATTCAAAAACACGTGTTCGGAATGCTTCTGCCAGTACCAAGTCACCCCAGCTGTCCGGTCCAAACGGAACGAACAAGCGGTTGCCTTGAAGTGGCGAATGCATCAGCCCGACCAGTGTAAACAAAGCACAGACCCAAAACACGATTCCTGCGATTCGCAGTTTGCGATCGATTACCGCGGCGAGTCCCCAAGCCCACAAAAGACTGGTCAGGATGAATCCGCTCGCCAGCATCGTTACCACTCCGTACGCATCCTGAAACGGTGGGCTAAGATCCGCCAAGGAAATTGAAGCTTTATTCAGTGCCGAGTCCGTCAGGATTCGATCGCAGAAATTGAACACCAAGGCAGCCAGTGCCGGTAAGCAGGCAATTGCGACCGCGGCGTAATGTTTCTTTGGCGTCGCAGCAAAGCTTTGTGCGGTGATTTCTAGCCCGATAAATACGAGGATCGGTAAGACCGCAGGCTTGGGAATCACATCGTTCAGAAACGTGAAATAACCCAGCAGACCGGCACTGCCAATCACCAATGCCGTGCCAAGCGTATAACCTGCTCGACCTCCCATCGCCTTGTAGGCGGGATGACCGATGTAGGGTGTCGTTTGAATGACGCCACCACACAGACCCGCGATCAAGGTCGCCACGGCTTCGACGCCCACAACCGTTGGCGTGTGATAGTCATCGCCGGCCGCCGCGGCGCTTTCGGTGCAGTCGATACCGCCGACCACAGTTGCGATGGCAAATGGCAATGCGATTGGTAGGTACGGCAACGCATCGGCAAACGAACCGAGCCAGCTGCCGGTGGTCGCATCAAGCCAGCGGGTCGGTAGCCATTCGATCGGGCTGATAGCCGGGAACTGATAGCCTTCGACACCAAGGCCACACATCACATAGAAAACGATCCCTGCCGCGATCAAGGCTCCCAAGGTGCCGGGGACATTTTTAGGTAGCGGAATGCCGGCGATCAGCGTGGTCAGGACGATCGATAACGCCAAAATCCCTGGCAAGGGCTGAGCGAAAATTTCAGTCAGCGGAAAGAAACTGATCAGCGCCAGTGCGATCGCGGCAAGAGAACCCAACAAGCCGGCTCTGGGTACAACCCGTCGAACCCAATTGGTCGCCGGAGCCATCGCCAGTTTCAGCACGCCGCTCATCACGATACACCAAATGCCGATGTGCCAGGTACGGACCGCCGCATCCTCAGGCGACAGACCCAGTGATTCAACACCTTGCAAAAACGATGGCCCAAGGATCAGCAACGAAACGCCAAAAACGCTTGGCGTATCGAGCCCCAGCGGCATGGCGGTGACATCACTCGAGCGTTTTTGTTTTGCCAGTCGAAAGGCAAAATAGACGAATGCCAAATCGCCAATTAGCACACCCAGGGCAGTGCCTGGGACCAGTGCCGAGATCGCAAAGTCGGTCGGGAATCCAAAGCCAGCCAGTAGAATGACCACCAAAAAAAGGCCGGTCAGGTTGTCGAGCATCAGTCCAAAGAATGCGTTGACATCACCCGCCGTCAGCCACTGGTAACCATCCCAATCGCCACTGGGGGCAGAGGCGTCGTTGTTATTGGGGGGGCTCTCGTTCCCGGAATTCATTTCGGGTTTCGAATCGCTCGACAAATCCAAGGTTCAATCTCTTTGTCTGGTGCCACGTTGACCGAGCTTCTTTGTTGGCGTCCGTTGGATGCAAATGGCAAATGAAACCAGCCGCCACCGATTTTGCCTTTCGTATTCGTTCACGCCTTGTGCACGGGCGAAATTTGTTTTGCTATCGCGTTGTATCTTCGATCTCGCCATTCAACTAGGCTTGCCCTCCCAAGAGTCTGACTAAATCCGAAAAAATCGTTTTGACGATCGAGCCATTCGACGAGATAATGCGTAGCAAAGGGAACCAGAAATCCGTGTTGATAATGGCGGTCTCTAAGAACACAAAACGCGTTCTGTGGAGCACTGGTTTCCCTTGCTGAAGGTTTTCTTATCAAAACACGGCGATTTTAGGCTTTACGCACCTAGGCGATTCAATGTCAGCTTCATCAGCTTTGCACCATTCGACGACCGCAACGGAATCGGCGTTGGATAAGCAACCCGCACAGCCACAAGAAGAACTGTGCGACGAAGCGCTGCTGGCGGCTTATCGAGAGACTGGTAACCGAGCCTTTTTTAACCAGCTGATGCAGCGATATCAGCGGGAAATCTATAGCTACTTGCGCCGTTACATCGGTAGCGTCGAAATGGCTGAAGACGCTTTTCAGGGCACTTTTTTGCAGGTGCATCTGAAGTCACACCAATTTGACAGCTCGCGACGATTCCGGCCTTGGCTGTACGCAATCGCCACCAACCAAGCCATCGATGTCCAACGTCGAAACAAGCGTCACCGGATGGTTAGCTTGGATCGGACCCCCAACGATTCCGAACAGCGAAATGCCAGTTGGGCCGAAAAGTTGGTCGGCGGAACGCCTGATCCCCTCGCGGCCGCTTCGAATCAAGAGAACGGCAATTGGATGAAGGAGTCGATTAGGACACTGGGCGAGCCAATGCAGCAAGTGATTCAGCTCGTCTATTACCAAGGGTTGAAGTACCGCGAAGCGGCCGATGTGCTGGGAATCCCGGTCGGAACAGTCAAAAGTCGACTTCACGCCGCCGTTCAACGCTTGGGCGTGATGTGGGAAGACACTCACGAAGCCAACGCTGACTCATAAACGTTCGCTCCCATAGACCGGCGATTCGGTTCATCGCCGCAAATTTCGCTCTCTCTAAAACATTCCGAGACGACCTGATCGCCATCGGTCGTTTTTGACTTTTCGGGCCCCGTCAACTCCGGGGTGACTCGATCGCGCGCAAGTCGATTTCACTGATGCATTTCACTGCGCAAGTGAACTCGCAAACGTGTAAAATTCAGTGACAGGCGTCAGACGCAGGTTGATCAGCGTGTGTTCGCTGGAAATCCGTTCCGCCGCCTGGTGGTTAATGCAAAGCATCCGATTGGTCGAAAATGGTTCCTAGAACTGTTTGATTTGCAGATCTGTATGCTGCCTTAATCTCACAGGATTCGTTTTCAAGCCGGGGAAATCCCTTTGCTTGCGAACCATTCACTTTAGCAACACGTAACACCATCCAACCCTTAGTTTCCGTAATTCTGCTACGTCAACGCCTGAGGAATCAATCGATTGGTCTTTCGCAGTTTGTCGGCAATCCGGCGTAGACTGCGGAATTCGATCTTGAGATTGCCAGGTTAGCCTACCTTCGTATCCCACCATTTCGTTCGATGCACGAAGACCTGATCGGTTACCTTCTCGGTGCTCTTGAACCCGAAGAGATGCAACGCATTTCAGAGTGGCTCAAAGACAATCCGGAAGGACAAGCTGAATTGGCTCGGTTGGAGAAGAGTTTGCGTCCGTTAGAAGACGGCTTTGAAGCAATCGAAGCACCTAGCGATGATCTGCTGGCTAGAACTTTGGCGGCGATTCCCGACGGAATTCCTCCTTCATCGGAAAGTCCAAAAAGCGACGATCACAAAGTGTCGCTAAGTGATGTCGAGTTGTCTCGAGAGTCGATGCGGCCGCCAAGTCGGTGGAGCGTGATGGATTCGATCGGCGGTTTGCTTTCCGTGGCAATCTTGTTGGCTCTTCTGCTGCCCACTGTCGCGGCGGGACGATTCGAAGCTCGGAAGACCGCTTGCCAAGATAATTTGCGGTTGCTCGGTACAGCTTTGATGCAGTACGTCACGCGTGATCATCAAGGGCGGTTGCCACAGGTCAGGCCGAGTGGCCCGGAAGCTTTTGCGGGCGTCTATGCGATTCGCCTAAACGATGCTGGGCTTTTGCCAGAAGGTCAGCCTCAGTGGTGTCCTTCAATGACGCCGCTCAAATTGGAAAAGAACGATCCGCATCACTTGTTGGAAGACGCTTCCTACCAATTGCCCGCAGCGAATCAATTGCGCGAACTATCGGTCAATGAGCTGCAGTGGCTGCAACGTTATGCCGGTGGTCACTACGCATATACGTTGGGAGTGATCGGTGACCACGGCTATTCATCGCCTCAGTATGAAGGACGCGATTCGTTTGCTGTGATGGCCGATGCTCCCATTACCAGCCTTGATGCCGATGGCACAACTGTGACTCGATACGCACATGGGGGTAAAGGCATCAACGTTCTGTACGAGAACGGTGCTGTGCGTTTCGTTTCTCTCGATGCGATCGACTCCATGCGTGACAACCCATTCTTGAATCACGCTGGCGCCGCCGAAGCAGGTGTCAACATCGATGATGCAAGCCTCGCACCGAGTTATCTGCCACCGTTCAAGATTTCGGTTCAACGATAGCCGCTGCCGTTCTTCTTACCGCCTTCGCTTCTTTCCCGGTTTCGCAATGCATGTCCCGGATGGCAATGCAATGCAGTGCGTTATTCGGTAAGTGTCCAACGGTGTGAAATAAAAAGTCGGGTGTAGAGACACTCGATCAAACTGGCCCTTCGTTTTGCTTGGCATTGCACCCGCGGGGGCAATTGCTTGAACAGCAAACCGTTGCCAGAAGGCGAACTCAAACCCCTGGCATCGAAGCGCTTGCTCGACAAGCCACGATGCAACGCAAAGGTCGACTTAGGAACCAATTTTCACACCCAAATGCCTTCGCCATCGATTTCCTGCGCAGGTCATTCTAGGAATCGATGGCGGAAAGCGAAGCATCTCTACACCCGGAAAATGGTTTGTTAGGCGGGTTGTGCATGTGGGATTTGCATCGACTGAAGTGCTTTGTAAGCCGCAATCGGAGTTGATAAAGTCGGTTCGAATCCTTCAATCGCTTGGATAACCGGGCGGACAACTTCTCGCTGCAGGCCGTTCTTCTCCATGTCTCGAAGCGCGTGATGAGCAGCACGACAGAAGACCGATGATGGGGCTTGGCGCGTGAGCCCACTTAGCAGTGCCATCAATCCTGATTCGCCAAGTTGTGCGACTCCCTCAGATGCGATCCACCGGATGTTTTCGTCTTCATCATCCATCGCATGGACCAAGGGGATCGCGGCAATCGGGTCTGCGATCGACAGCAAGCACTTGGCTGCTTCCCAGCGTACCTGTGATCTTGGGCTGAGAAGCTTACCGATCAGAGCACGCGTAACATCCGGGCCTGCCAAAGAGATCAGCTTTTCGCGTGCACGGGTTCGCTGGACCCCGTCCTGTGATTCCAGTTGATGCAAAAGCGAAGAGGTGTTGTGATGATTCATTGGACTAATCCTTTATGTTGTTGTTGAAGGTGAATCATGTTTGGCGTCCGGACTCAAACGCATGTCATGTGCCGATCGGCTGCGGAGGCCTCGCGAAATTGATCGCGGTACCCATCCGACGCAGCAGATGTAGTCATTCAAGGCGACCGTTCTTTGCTTGATTGCCATGGAATTTGGGGGCGCGTCTGCGTGAAACGTCACCGCGAAAACACATCCAAAATTTTGGTGCCGTTGACTGCGCCCACCCACTCAGTCGCCGGCAGACCATCGGTACAAGGGAGTCGGCGCGCGCAATCCTTGCTCGGGGTGAACAAAATATTGGTCAGTCATTGCTGATCACTGAGGTCGATCGCGTTCATTCACGTTGATCAGCGTCGAGGCTTGTAATCGGTAGCCAGATTTGAAGAGCGAATCCGTTCGAAAACGCCTCTCTGGCATCGTCACTAGAGCTGCCGATGGCAATCACGAGGCCAGACGCAAGTTCAGAATTGGCGTGGGAAGCCGTTTAGGAAGTCATCAAGAAACGGTTTGGTACGCAATTCGCTTTCTATAGTGAGGGGGGCGTTGCGGTTCGAATTCGCCGCCAGATCTTGATCGTGTTCTTAGTAGATTGGCGACAATGAGCATTTGCGCCACCTTGTCATGAGGGGCTAGCGACGAACCGACGATTCAGTGGGTCGCTCCTCTCGCCTACAGTGCAAGGTTTTGCACGAGCAATTATGTAAGCGTCGGCCGACATCCGGCGGGCATAGATAAAACTTTACGAACGACAATTTTATGAAAACAATCATCGCTGCTAGCGAGCCAAAAAGCTTGTCAGGGTCCCTCGCGAGCGTGCTCGGATGAACGACGATCGGAATAGCTATTGGCTACCTGCCGCGATTGCTTTGGCGTTTGTCGCCATCGCAATCTTTGGCGTGGTGACGTTCCATAACACCATTGCGGTGCGTGAGGGCGAGCAAGAGATCGCCCGGTCCTACATCATTCGCGAGACAACACGCGAGTTGCTCTCGTCGATGAAAGATATGGAGACCGGGCAGCGAGGTTTCTTGATCACTGGCAACGAACTCTACTTGGATGCCTATTTTCGCGGGTTAGAAAATGTTGAGCTCAACTTCACGCAACTGAAAGATCTGATTCACGAGAACAAAGTACAGCGCCAGCACCTCGAGCAAGTCAAACATCTCAACGAGGATCGAAAGGCATACTTGGCGGAAACAATTCAGCTCAGACGTGATTCGCCCGGTCCGACGATCCCCACGGCTGTGCTTGAACTTCTTTCTTCAGGACGCGGCAAAGAGAAGCTTGACGAGATCCGTGTGATCGTCGAGCAAATCTTGAGCGAGCAGCAACGTCAGCTCGTTCAGCAAGAAGCCGTGTCAGAAGAACGCGCGGTTGCTTCAGAGTTTTTGATCGTCGCAGGAAATTCGCTGGCTCTGGGGCTATTGGTCGGTGCGGGGGCGATCGCACATCTGGACCGGAAACGACGTGATGACGCTGAATCACAGATGTTGGCGAAGCAGGCCGAACTGGTGTCGATCATCAACTCGTCTCATGATGGGATCATTACGTTTGGGCATGACATGCAAATACGTTTGATGAATCCGACGGCGGCTTCGATCTATCGAGTTGATCCCGAACGGCTTGTCGGCATGAACGTGCTGGCGCTCTGTCCGTCGGCACGCAGGTCCGAAGCGGAAGCAAAGATACGCCACTTTTTGTCTTCAGATGATTCGATGGCATTTATCGCCGAAGCGATCGGACTTCGTTCTGATGGGCATGAATTTCCATACAAAGGCACGATGACGAAGACCATCGCGGGTGATGAATTTGTCACTTGGATGGTTCATGATTTAAGTGAATCGAAAGCCAACGAAGCGAAAATTCGCGAGCAGGCATCAATCTTAGATCAGGTTCGCGACGCGATTCTTGTCTGTGACATGGAAGGGCGAATTCTGTTTTGGAACCGCGGTTCTGAACAGCTCTTCGGTTACTCATCTGAAGAAGCTTCGGACCGCAACGTTGTCGATCTGCTGTTCAAAGAGATCGCCGATTTTTGGACTCGCGGACAAGAAACTCTTGCAGACACCGGCGTCTATCAGACCGAAATCAATCATCAAAACCAGGACGGAAGCCTAATCGCGATCGCTCACCGTCGGACATTGATCCGCAATGAGCAAGGCATTCCCTACGCTCAGCTGTGCTTAAATTTTGATGTGACCGAACGTAAACGGGAGGAGTCTCGTTCCCGGCGTTCACAGCGTTTGATCAGTATCGGCACTCTGGCCGGAGGTATCGCACACGACCTCAATAACTTGCTGACGCCGATCTTGATGGGGGCCAAGTTGTTGATGCGGGAAGGCAGTGACCACCAGCGGTTGGCCAAAACAATTCTGACGAGTGCAGAACGTGGTGGTCAGATGATTAAAAAGTTGTTGGCGTTCGCAGGCGGCGAGGACGGTCCGCGAGCAAAGATCGATATCGCAGACGTGCTCAACGAGGCTCACGGCATTCTGCAACACACCTTGCCCAAGTCGATTGATCTGACGGTTGCTGGCGACGAACACCTTTTGTCGGTGAACGGCAACGCGACCGAAATTTCGCAAATCATTATGAACTTGGTCATCAATGCGCGTGACGCGTTGCCAGACGGCGGCCGGATCGAAATTACTGCCGAGAACGCGTTTGTCGATTCTGTGAGGGCAAAACAAAGTGACGACTTAAAGAAAGGCCCCTACGTGTTGATTCGTGTTCGTGACAACGGTGAAGGTATCGAAAAGCATCATATCGATCACATCTTCGATCCATTCTTTACAACCAAAGAGCAAGGAAAAGGCACCGGTTTGGGGCTTTCGACGTCGCTCGGGATTGTGCGATCTCATGGCGGAGACATTTACGTCAACAGCGATCCGGGCAAGGGAACGACCTTCTCTATCTATCTGCCCTGTGACGATGCGGATGTCGAAGCAGGCCCCGAAATGATCCTTGTGAAAACGCCAACGGGAAATGGCGAGTCAATTCTGATTGTCGACGACGAATCCCTGATCTTGGAAACCGCCGCAGAAACTCTCCGTACCAATGGCTACGAAGTGACCACGGCGACGAGCGGACGCAAGGCTATCGAAACCTTGTCCGAACGTCAGGACGGCTTCGATCTTGTTATCGTAGACATGATGATGCCAGGGATGGATGGGATGGCCACAAAAAACAAACTGAGACAGATTCAACCCGAAATTCAAGTTGTAGCCAGTAGCGGATTGCGACGCCCAAGCAGCGATGGTGTCCATCTGAGTGACTTCGATGCGTTTTTATCTAAGCCCTACTCCGACGAAAACTTGCTACAAACCGTTCACCGAGTCTTGCAAAAATAAAGGTTTGCGATGCGACTGCTTGTCATAGACGATGAACCCTTGATTCTTGAAGCGATCAGCATGACGTTTCCTGATGACGAAGTGGTTACTTGCGAAAATGCAAACGAAGGCATCGAAGCCTTTGTCGAACAGACTCCCGATGTTGTGCTCTGTGATATCCGAATGCCCGAAATCACTGGCATGGAGATATTCGAAAAGCTGCACCGTATCGAGTCCAGGGTGCCGATCATTTTGATGACCGGACAAGGCACCGCGGGAACTGCGATCGAAGCGATGCAGCGTGGCGCGTTTGAATATGTACTGAAGCCGCTTGACCCGGATACGTTGATTCCACTGATCGAAAACGCGACCGAGACCAGCCGCATGGCGCGAGTTCCGGCGGTTGTTCCCAACAACGACGAGCACTCTGTCAGCTCCGACGATTCGGATCTGTTGATCGGGTCATGTCCACAGATGCAAGAGGTTTATCGATCGATCGGGCGAGTGACTGCGCAAGACGTAACGGTGCTGATCCTAGGTGAAAGTGGTACGGGGAAAGAGGTCATCGCCCGGGCGATTTATCAATACAGCTCACGTGCTAGCGAGCGGTTCCTTCCAATCAATTGTGCCGCGATTCCAGAAAACCTTCTCGAAAGTGAACTTTTTGGGCACGAGAAAGGTTCGTTCACCGGAGCGGATCGAAAACGAGTTGGCAAGTTTGAACTCTGCAACAACGGTACGCTGTTTCTTGATGAAATCGGCGACATGACCCCGCTGATGCAGACAAAGATCCTACGAGTGTTGCAAGACCAAACGTTTGAGCGTGTGGGTGGCGCAGATACGATCCACACCAATGCAAGATTGATCGCGGCGACGAACGTTGATCTTGAACAAGCGATGGAAGAAAAGAAGTTTCGCAGTGACTTGTTCTACCGCCTAAACGTCTACACCATACGCTTGCCACCACTAAGAGACCGTGGCGATGACATCCTGGAACTGGCAAACTACTTTGCGACGCGGTTTTCCAAATCGATCGGGAAAGAGTTTGGTGGTTTCGCCAGCGAGGCTGTCGACCTGTTGATGGGCTATGCGTGGCCTGGCAACGTTCGCGAATTGCAAAGTGCAGTGAAACATGCGTTGCTGCAAGCGACAGCGCCGGTGATCGTTCCTGCCTTTCTTCCCGAATCGATTCGAAAGGTTCATGGTGGTCCCGTCGCCAGTCGAGCAAATCCGAGTGAAAATGCGATCGATTTCGCAGCGTTAACACGTTCGCGATTGAAGGCCGGGGCCAGTGATATTCATCGCGAATTGATCAGCATGGTGGAGCGGCAAATCTTTGCCGAGGCACTCGAATACTTCGATGGAAACCTGACTCAAGCGGCCAAGCGTTTAGGCATCACGCGAACGACATTGCGTTCTCGGTTGGAATCTCTGCAAATGTCGGTAGAGCGGCAGACCTCGATCCAGTCGAAGTAGGCTGGTGCTGAGTCACAATCGAGATCTCGCTCACGCTCAGGCGACGCTGCAATCCCGCGTCCGCGATCACCGATCAGTTTGGAGCAATCACCTGAGCCGCTTCGGCGGTAGCCGCGGTTGAGTGTCTGGCAACGTTCAGTTCAAGCAACCGTCGCTAGCGCGATGACGGCTCAGTTTGGTGCAACGACCTGAGCCGCTTTGGCGTTAGCCGCGGTTGAGCGTTTAGCAACGTCGGATTCAAGCAACCGTCGCTAGCGATTACGGCTCAGGTTGGAGCAATCGCCCTGAACCGCTTTGGCGTTAGCCGCGGTTGAGTGTTTAGCAACGTTCAGTTCAAGAAACCGTCGCTAGCGCGATGACGGATCAGTTTGGTGCAATCACCTGAATCGCTTTGGCACTTGCCGCCTGTTGATCTCCATTGTCGCCCATCACTCCGTGATGGCAGCGTTCATACCTGCGTGGCTTGCGCAATGGACCGCGACGTTTAGAAGGACTAAATCTGGAAAACAACACGTCGCCAACAGTCACTCTATCGGCACTCAACTGTCGCACGAGCTTAGGGCAAATACGGGAACATCATGGCGATTTATATCACATGAATACGTCGTTCCAGAATGCGTTCCCAAGGTCAGTGATTCGTGGCTTTCGGAGATTTCTCTGCAGAATTTTGTAGCCCTGTCTGCAAACCTTTGCAGATGCCACCCGGCCAAATCGTGCACGCCCGAATAGATCTTGCTCGGGACGGATAAATCTTGATCGGAGCTCGCCTAGATTTGCCTGGAATACACGAAATAACGTGTTTTTGCAGGTTCAGATTGTTTAGTGGTGCCGACAACTCGATGCAGGCGGCAAACGGAAACTTTCAGGACCATAGCCGATCGAAGTCACTTTGCCAGGTCGCGCAGCTGGCTGGTGTAAGCTTGGAAAGTGAACGGCACAGGTGAGATTGGCGCGACATTTGCCTAGAGGTGTATCGACTGAGATTTTTCGGAGGGATCACCGAACCTTAGCCGCTTGCCGAGAAGGCCATGAATTGTCCTACGGCAGGAAAATGTCTGCGGATGACAAAGGTGTGTGCCGGCCAGCTACTTAAAGCGAAGTGCGTTCAATACGGGCGCTCTGCCGGATTGGATCCCATCGATAACTTCCCGATTGAATCAACGATACCGAGTCAATACATCCCTATTGGATCCAGCCCGCAAGTAGCGACACGATGAAAGCATCACCCATTCCGATCCTTCTTCTGATTTCCTCTGCCCTCTGCCTTCCCGCCTGCACCCGACTTGAAGCTCAGCACGCCGAAGGCCATCACGAGCACACCCACAAAATTGTCGTCACCCGTCCTGAAGTGAAGGACGTCGTCAACACGAAACAGTATGTCTGTCAGATCCATTCTTGCCGACACATCGAAGTGCGAGCCCTTGAAGGCGGTTACCTGGAACAGATCGCGATTCGCGAAGGCCAAGTTGTCAAGAAAGGCGATACACTCTTTGACATCGTTCCGACGTTGTACGAAGCACGCTTGGATTCGGAAATCGCTGAAGCACAGTTGGCACAAATTGAGTTGAGCAACACCCAAAACCTGTTCAACCAAAACGTCGTCTCAAAACAGGAAGTCGCACTTGCTCAGGCGAAGCTTGCCAAAGCACAAGCGAAAGTCAACTTGGCCAAAGCCGAACTGAACTTCACTAACGTCAAAGCTCCCTTTGATGGGATCGTTGACCGGTTGCACGAACAACAGGGAAGCTTGATTGAAGAAGGTGCGATGCTGACAACGCTGTCGGACAACAGCGTGATGTGGGTGTATTTCAATGTTCCTGAAGCTCAGTATCTGGAATACATGGAAGAAATGCAGCAGCATCAAGAAGAGCTGCAGGTGGAGCTGATGTTGGCCAACGGTCAAAAGTTCTCACAGACGGGCAAGATTGGTGCTATTGAAGCTGACTTCAATAACGAAACCGGCAACATCGCATTTCGTGCAGATTTCTCGAACCCGAATGGTTTGTTGCGGCACGGTCAGACCGGAACGATTCTGATCAGCCGTGTCGAAAAGAACGCGGTGGTAATTCCCCAGCGTGCAACTTATGACGTGCTGGCGAAGAAGTATGTGTACGTCGTTGAGGATTCCGACGGTTCGTCGCTAAAGTCCGCCCACGGTGGCGAGCATGGCGAAGAAGGCCACGCAGCAGATAGCCACGCTACTCACGAATCGGCTACTGCAGAACATGCAACTGCCGAGCACGCTGTAGCGGAACATCACGCGGACGAAGCTCATCATGACGGTCACGAAGCTGCCGAGCACTCGACATCACATGAAGCAAAGCCCGGACATTACGGGATCGTTCATCAACGCGAAATCGAGATTCTGAATGAACAAGAGGATGTCTTCCTGATCAAAGGCGGATTGGGCGAAAACGACAAGATCATCTTGGAAGGCGTTCAACAAGTTCATGATGGCGAAGAGGTGGAGTTCGAGTATCGGAGCCCCGAAGACGTCCTCAGCAACCTTAAGTTTAAGGCTGAGTAGGGAGCGTTTTCATGTTTGCGAAGTTTCTTCATCGCCCCGCGTTGGCGATCGTGATCTCCCTGCTCATCGTGTTTATGGGCGGGCTAGCGATTAATACGCTACCGATTTCACAGTTTCCGACAGTCGCCCCACCTAGCGTTGTCGTTTCCATTTCGTTTCCCGGTGCGAGCGCGAAGGTGCTCGTGGAATCGACAATGGTGATTTTGGAACAATCCATCAATGGTGTTCCAAACATGCGTTACATGACTTCCGACGCGACTAGCGCTGGCGAAGCGACGATTCAGGTTATTTTTGAACCGGGAACTGACCCCAACGTTGCCGTTCTAAACGTCAACAACCGAGTTCAGGCGGTAAAAAACAACCTTCCGCCAATTGTCGAACGCGAAGGCATCATCGTCATGCAGAACATGTCCAGCATGTTGATGTATGTGAATGTTTTCAGTAAAGACAAGAACGTCGATCAGAACTTTCTGTACAACTACGCCAACGTCAACATCTTGCCCGAAATCAAGCGGATCCAAGGTGTCGGACGGGCATCGATCCTTGGCAACCGCGCGTACGCAATGCGGGTCGAGATGAACATGGAGAGGCTTCGCGCCTACAACATGTCTGCCGAAGACGTGATGGAGGCGCTTGCCGAGCAGAGCATGATCGGGTCGCCAGGTCGTCTCGGTCAAGCGACCGGTCGAACATCGCAAACGATCGAATACGTTTTGACTTGGGTCGGGCGATACAACAAACCAGAGCAATATGAAAATATCATTCTGAAGTCGAATTCCGAAGGCGAGATTCTGCGGATCAAAGATGTCGCGACGGTATCACTGGGGTCGTCTTTCTACGATTTGTATTCCGATATCGATGGAGACCCCTCGGCGGCGATCGTCTTGAAGCAGACTCCCGGTTCGAATGCTGCGGTTGTCATCGAGAATGTAAAAAAGAAGCTCGAAGAGATCAAAGAGGCTTCGTTCCCGCCTGGGATGGACTTCGAAATCAGCTATGACGTTTCTAACTTTTTGGACGCGTCGATCGAAAAGGTACTGCACACCCTTGTCGAAGCTTTCGTGTTGGTCGCCTTAGTTGTATACCTGTTTCTCGGCGATTTTCGTTCGACGTTGATTCCGACACTTGCGGTGCCGGTTTCGTTGATCGGGACGTTCTTCTTTATGTTGATCTTCGGAATGTCGATCAACTTGATCACCCTGTTCGCCTTGGTGTTAGCCATCGGGGTCGTTGTCGACGATGCGATCGTTGTCGTCGAAGCGGTCCACGAAAAGATGCATAGCAAGCACCTGTCACCCTACGCGGCGACAAAAGAGGTGATGCATGAAATCAGCGGCGCCATTATCGCAATCACGATGGTGATGACCGCGGTATTCATTCCGGTGACATTCATCCCCGGTCCGGTCGGCGTGTTTTATCGTCAGTTCGGGTTGACGATGGCGATGTCCATCGTGCTCTCAGGTGTCGTCGCGTTGACATTGACACCTGTGCTATGCGCGATGTTGTTGAAGCCGCACGATCCAAACAAGAAACCGAGTATGAGTCCGCTGGCAATCTTTTTGCGGATTGTTGACCGCGGGATCGTCAAGCTGACTGGAGGATATGGCTGGGTTCTTAATGGACTGGTCACGCAGCGATTGCTTTCGGTCGCCGTGATTGTCTTGTTCAGTTTCGGAATTTTGGTCGTCAACAAAGTCTTGCCATCGGGGTTCATCCCGCTGGAAGATCAAGGGATTATCTATGGGATCATCCAGACGCCACCAGGTTCGACGCTGGAATACACCAACTCAAAATCGCACGAGCTGCAAGCGATTTGCGAAGAGCTCGATGAAGTCACATCGGTTTCGTCGCTAGCCGGTTACGAAGTGTTAACCGAGGGACGTGGATCGAACGCGGGCACCTGCATCATCAACCTCAAGCCATGGGCTGACCGGAAGCGGACTTCGAAACAGATCATCGAACTGTTGGAGGAACGCGGCCAAAAAATCGCCAACGTCAAGCTTGAGTTTTACGAACCGCCAGCGGTGCCCGGATTTGGTGCTGCGGGGGGCTTTTCGTTAAACCTTCTCGATCAGACAAACTCTGGCGATTACGAAAGGCTTGACAAAGTTACCACCGATTTCATGAATGCTCTTTCGGAGCGTAAGGAACTGAAGGGGTTATTCACGTTCTTCAACAACAAATACCCTCAGTACGAAATTGTCATCGACAATGATGTTGCAATGCAGAAAGGGGTGTCGATTGCAGATGCGATGGACAACCTTTCCATCGTCGTGGGAAGTACCTGGGAGCAGGGCTTCGTTCGATTCGGACAGTTTTACAAAGTCTACGTTCAGGCCGCTCCGGAGTTCCGGCGCTACCCTTCTGACTTAGACAACATGTTCGTCAAGAACGAAGCCGGTGAGATGGTTCCGTACTCCGCCTTTATGAAGCTGAATAAGCGACAAGGCATGAACGAGATTACTCGATACAACCTCTATCCGACTGCTTCGATTCAGGGTGCACCTGCCTCTGGATACAGCACCGGTCAAGCCATCGCAGCGATCAAGGAAGTCGCCGCGGAGACTTTACCACGCGGGTTCGATATCGGTTGGCAAGGGCTCTCCTATGACGAAGCACAGAAAGGAAACACAGCGACCTTTATCTTCCTGATCGTCGTCATGTTTGTTTACCTCGTGTTGGTCGGGCAATACGAAAGCTTCCTACTTCCGTTGGCAGTCATTGTGTCGCTGCCGATCGGATTGTTTGGATCGTTTGCCTTCCTTAACGCGATGGGACTTTCCAATGACGTTTACGCCCAGATCGGGCTGGTCATGCTTGTTGGTTTGCTGGGCAAGAACGCGATTCTGATTATCGAGTTCGCTGTCCAGCGACGGCAAGAAGGCTTGTCCCTGAAGGACGCCGGTCTCGAAGGTGGGAAGTTAAGATTCCGGCCGATTTTGATGACATCATTTGCCTTCATCGTCGGTCTGATTCCGTTGGTTCGGGCAACTGGGCCCGGTGCTATCGGAAACCGAACCATTGGTACCACCGCAGTCGGTGGGATGCTGGTCGGTACGTTAATTGGGGTGCTGGTTATTCCAGGACTTTATTACCTGTTCGGCAGGATGGCCGACGGGCGTCAACTAATCAGGGATGAACATGATGAACCGCTCAGCGAGCTCTTCGAAAGACAGGGACACGCATAGGCATCGATCACGCGCCGACGCAAAGCGTCGCGTTTTCGCCGCTGCCATTACATCTGGCTTGATGCTGGTCATACCAGCTTGTGGGATTCCACAGCTCTGCTGTCCACAGCCGGGGCCAGTCATGCCGGAGATGTATAGCGACGTTTACAACTCGCCTAACCAGCCTTCGGATCCGACCGTGGAGCCTGTTCAACAGGTTTCCACGTCGGAGTCGGATGATGCCACTACCTTCGCAAGCTTTATCGAAGCTGCCGATACACAAGAACTGAACGAAGTTCCTGCGTCGCCGGTTTCGGAGGTTGATCAAGCTGTCAGCACCGAATCCTCAGCCGACAGTGCTTATGAAGAGTTGCTTGAATTTGAAGACGATGGCGTTGTTGATTTCGATGACGAAGTCGTTAGCTGGGAAAATTCCGCACGAGTTTCGTGGTGGGAATTTTTCAACGATCCAAATCTGAGCGGGTTGATCAATCAAGCCTTTGCGGGCAACCAAGAATTGAAAATTTTGGCGCAGGAAATTCGCAAGGCCTGCTTGGAAGTTCAAGCTCGCCAAGGTGAATACCTTCCGTTCGTCACCGCCGGAATGGGCGCGGGGCTGGAAAAATCAAGCCGCTTTACTCGCGAAGGCGCCGTCGAGGATCAGCTTACCGCTGCTCCTGGACGAGGCTTTCCCGAGCCGCTGCCGGACTTCTTGCTCGGTGCCAGCGTGACTTGGGAAATTGACATTTGGAAGCGTTTGCGAAACGCCAAGAATGCGGCCGCCTATCGTTACCTTGCGACTCGCGAAGGTCGAACCTTCGTGATGACACGTTTGGTTGCCGAGGTCGCGGAAAACTACTACGAACTGCTTGCGCTTGATAACCGGTTGCAAACGATCGATAAGACGATCGAGATCCAGCAGCAGAGTTTGAAGATTGCCGAAGCGAAAAAGGAAGCCGGACGCGGTACCGAATTGGCTGTCCAGCGATTCGTCGCCGAAGTCAGCAAGAACGAAAGCGAAAAACTGATCATTCAGCAGGAAATCATCGAAGTCGAAAACCGGATCAACTTCCTGCTGGGACGCTATCCACAACCTGTGGAACGTCATGCAGAAGATTACGTCAACTTGTCGATGCACGCATTGAGTGTTGGGGTTCCGTCGCAACTGCTTCGCAACCGCGCCGATATTCGTCAGGCCGAACGAGAGCTTGCTGCGGCAGGTTTGGACGTGAAGTCCGCGCGAGCAAGATTTTATCCGTCGTTGGCTTTAACAGCCGGTGTTGGATATCAAGCGTTCAACACGAAGTACCTTTTCTCCAGTCCTGAATCGTTGATCTACAACGTCGCCGGAGATTTGGTCGCGCCATTGATCAACAAGAAAGCCATTCGCGCTGATTATCTTTCTGCAAACGCGACCCAGTTGCAGAAGGTTTACGATTACCAGCGAACGGTGTTGAATGCTTTCACCGAAGTGATCAACTTGATGGCCAAAGTGGATAACTATGGCAAGAGTATCGAGATCAAGAAGCAACAGCTCGCTTCGCTCGAATCATCCGTCGATAACGCGACCAAGTTGTTCCAGAATGCTCGTGCCGAGTATATGGAAGTTTTGTTGGCGCAACGTGATTTGATGGAGGCCAAGTTGGTCTTGATCGAAACGAAGCAAGAACAGTTGTCCGCGGTCGTCAATGCGTACCAAGCATTAGGTGGCGGACAGTTCTAGGCTGAGTGAATGTTGATTCGTGTTAACCGCGGCTAGCGCCAAAGCGGCTCAGGGTTGCGGATGACTCTGAGCCGTAATCGCGCTAGCGACGGTTGCATGAATCGAATTTGATTGATGCATTAACCGCGGCTAACGCCAAAGCGGCTCATGGTTGCGGATGACTTTGAGCCGTACTCGCGTTAGCGACGGTTGCATGAATCGAATTTGATTGATGCATTAACCGCGGCTAGCGCCGAAGCGGCTCATGGTTGCGAATGACTCTGAGCCGTAATCGCGCTAGCGACGGTTGCATGAATCGAATTTGATTGATGCATTAACCGCGGCTAACGCCAAAGCGGCTCATGGTTGCGAATGACTCTGAGCCGTAATCGCGCTAGCGACGGTTGCGTGAATTGAACTTCTTCGGCGGGCAGAGCCCGCAAGACACTACATGTGAGGCGGGAGCCTTGCACGAGCTGGCTTGAACGGCTCCTGTCTTGTGACGCACTGATTTGAGACCTCTGGCTGCGAAAAATCGCGGGTATCGTATAGCGGTTCAGGGGTATGGACTCATCGCTTCGTCCACTACCGCTTTGCCCAAAATCATACTGGCTCCCCTCGCCTTCAAAACCTTCGCGGTAGGGACGCTGCTATTCCAATGGATCTTCCCGCGAAGGTTTTGAGGGAGAGGGGCCGGGGGTGAGGGTGCAAGCGTCCGGGAAAGAAGGTAGGGCTGATCCGCGAGAGAACCGCACGCTGGCGCGATAGCGGCTGATGGGGCATCACCGTTTCGCCACTGGTCTGGACATGAAACCGCGGCTAGCGCCAAAGCGGCTCAGGGACGCGGATGACTCTGAGCCGTGATCGCGCTAGCGACGGTTGTGTGATTCAAATCGCTAACCCAATAACGCTCTTGCCGAATCGCACAACTCTTGTGCGGCTGCTTCCGATTCTGCTTCGGCGATCAGCCGAACAATGGGTTCGGTATTGCTTCCGCGCACTAACAACCAACGACCGGGCCAAGCCAAACGCAACCCATCGCCTTCATCACAAGTCGCTTCGGGATATTGTGTTTTCAATTTGGCGAACAAGTCTGGCAACCCATCGGCGGACACAGACGCTTTGTCCTTAACGATCGCAAACTTTGGAATCTCGGCCGCCAGTTCCGCGATCGATTTTCCGGTCGAGGTCATCAGGTCCAGGATCTGCGCCATACCGACAAAACTGTCTCGCACGTATCCGACTCGTGGATCGATCGGGCCGCCGTTGCCTTCACCACCGTAGGTTGCCTTTTCAGCGATCATTTTATCGGCAACGTTTGCCTCACCGACAGCGGAGCGGAATGTTGGTTGTCCTGCCTTGGCCGCGAGATGTTCGCTCATCGAACTTGTCGCACCATTGATCACGATCGGTCCGCGAGTCCCGTCGTGAGACATCGCTCGCTGAACGCACAACGCCAGGGTGTATTCTTCGCCCACGTACTTTCCATCGCCATCGATCAAAGCGAGTCGATCGGCATCGGGGTCTTGGCAGAATCCGACGGCACATTTCGATTGCAGCACCAGATCGGAGATGCAGGCCAAGTTCTCTTCGGTCGGTTCGGGGACGTGTTCAAAGTTACCGTCTGGGGTATCGCCGAATGCGACAACTTCGCAGCCAAGAGCGTTTAGCAGGCGAAGTCCGAGCAGCGATCCTGCGCCGTGGTTGCTGTCCAGCAGCACGCGGTGCTTTGCTGCACGGATGGCATCGACGTCGACCGTTTCTAAAACCGCTTTGAGGTGATCCGCATGTGGATCGTCGTGGACTGTCGACGAGCCGATCTTGTCAAATTCACACCAAGCCGCTGTTTCTTCATGGTAGGCATCGCGAATCTTCGCGCCCGTGACCGCATCGAGAACGCGGCCGTCGCTGCCGAATAACTTGATCCCGTTGTAGGGAGGCGGGTTATGGCTGGCCGAAATCTGGACCGCACCGGCCGCTCCGCTGGATTGGACCAGCACACCAATCGTTGGCGTCGCCGCGACATCGGCATCAATGACTTCCCTGCCACAGGCTCGTAGTGCCGCGACAATGGTGTCACGCAGCATCGGTCCGCTGCTGCGTCCATCCCGACCGACGATGATCGGACCGTCTGGTAGGTGGGCCGCGAAGGCGGCAACGAATCTCGCTGCCACAACGGGGGTCAGTGACTCGCCGATGATGCCGCGAAGTCCGCTGACACTGATGATTAGCTTGCTCATGGTGACTCTGTCGATCAGAACGGTGTGATACGAGGGAAAGGTCGGGGCTGCCCTCGTTGCAGGATCAGGTTGCCACACAATAGAATCCCGTACCGATGTTCCTGGCAACCAGACCACTATTTTCTCCTGCGAACACAATCGTTTATGAACGCCACCGAGTCACTTGCTGCCGTTTCCCAAGCTGCCGAAGACGGGAAAATCACCTCCACTGCTGTTGAAAACATCCAGCGTTGGCTGACAGAAGACCGCTATGCGGACTACCGAGACCAGGTGGCAGCAGAAATTGAGTCGGGCAACTGGCAAGCCCTCGACGATGCTTTCTGGACCATCATTCCCTTCGGCACCGGTGGCCGCCGCGGACGGATGTACCCAATCGGTTCCAATGCGATCAACGACCGCACGATCGGTGAAAGCGCCCAAGGACTGGCGGACTATGTCACTGAATACCACAAGGGTGCAAAAGAACTCTCGTGCGTCATTGCCTATGACACTCGCCACAAGTCGCGCCACTTCGCCGAGCTATGCGCCGGAATTATGGTGGCGGCGGGATTCAAGGTTTACTTCCTGGACGACTATCGCGCAACGCCACAGCTTTCTTTCGCCGTGCGGCACAAGGCATGCGACTGCGGAATCATGGTGACAGCCAGCCACAACCCGCCGAGTGACAACGCGGTCAAAGTTTATTGGTCCAGCGGCGCACAAGTTTTGCCGCCGCACGACAAAGCAATTATTGATCGCGTGATGAATTGCCAGGAAATCAACCAAGTCCCATTCGAGGACGCACTTCGCGACGGGCGAGTCGAAATCGTTACCTCCGAAATCGACGAAGAGTTCCTGAAAGTCACCAAAGCACAGGCTTTCGAAGGTTCACGTGACGTCAAGATTCTCTACACCCCGCTGCACGGTGTCGGTGCCGAAGCCGTTATTCCTTTGCTAAAGGCTGACGGGTTCAAATCTTGTGAAGTCTACGGGCCGCACGAAGAAAAAAGCGGTGATTTCCCCAACGTTCCTGGGCACGTTTCCAACCCCGAGAATACCGCGGTTTTTGAAAAGCCGATCGAATACGCCAAAGCCAACGGGTTCGACGTTATTTTGGCAACCGATCCCGACTGCGACCGCCTGGGTGTCGCCGCACCGGTAACGACCGATCCGTCTGGCGAGTGGGCGACTTTTAATGGCAACCAAATCGGTGCATTGCTGGCGAACTTTATCCTGGACAAACGCAATCAAGCTGAAACCTTGTCTCAGGACCATTACATCGTCAAAACGCTTGTCACGACCGAGTTGATTCGCAGTATTGCGAATTCGTACAACGTCAAAACGGTTGGCGATTTGCTGGTCGGTTTCAAGCACATCGCGGCCGCGATGGACGCCAACGGTCCAGAAAAATTCGTGTTCGGTACCGAAGAATCGCACGGTTATCTCGTCGGCCAATACTGCCGCGACAAAGACGGCGCGGTCGCATGCATGTTGCTTAGCGAATTGGCCGCGGACCTGAAGCAGCAAGGGGTTTCGATGCACGAATACCTCGCATCGTTGTACCGCAAACATGGTTATCACAAGGAATACTTGATCAACCTGGTGATGGAAGGCAGCGAAGGAATGGCCGCGATGCAGCGACTGATGAAGGCGTTTCGCGAAACGCCTCCGGCATCGCTTGCCGGTCTTCGTGTGAGCCAAATTCGTGATTATCTCAATAGCACGAAAACCGATACCGCGAGCGGTGATTCACAGCCATTGGGTGATCCCGTCGGCAACTTGATCATCATGGATTTGGAAGAGGACGGGAACTACGTCGCGGCCCGCCCCAGCGGCACCGAGCCCAAGATCAAGCTTTATGTGTTCACAAAGCTTCCCGAAAATGAATCGCAAGATTTGTCCGATGCCGAAGCAAAGCTGGGTGAACGATTGAAGTCGCTCGAAGCGGATATGCGAGCGTTCGCTAAAGCCAATAGCTAGAACAATTGCGAATGAATCCAATGCGGTGAATTCAGCCGCATTGGGATTGGTCATTTGGTGTAGTTGATTTGACCGCAGCTATCGGGATGTTGGTTTTCTATTGTCGCCCTTCACTCCGTGAAGGTAGCGTTCATTGCCTCTGGTATTGCGGAGTCGAACGCGACTACGTCTAGCGACGGTTCCCTGAAGGATGGCTAGTTTTTCAACCGCGGCTAACGCCGAAGCGGCTCAGGGATGTGGCTTGGGCTGCGCCGCTATCGCGCTAGCGACGGTTGCTTGAATCGAATTTGATTGTTGCATTAACCGCGGCTAGCGCCAAAGCGGCTCAGGGTTGGCGGATGACTCTGAGCCGTTATCGCGCTAGCGACGGTTGCATGATCATCGAACTTCTTCGGCGGGCAGAGCCCGCAAGACATTGCATGCGAGGCGGGAGCCTCGCACGAGCTGGCTTGAACGGCTCCTGCCTTGTGACGCACTGATTTGAAGCCTCTGGCTGCGAAAAATCGCGGGTATCGTATAGCGGTTCAGGGGGATGGACTCATCGCTTCGTCCACTACCGCTTTGCCCAAAATCATACTGGCTCCCCTCGCCTTCAAAACCTTCGCGGTAGGGACGCTGCTATTCCAATGGATCTTCCCGCGAAGGTTTTGAGGGAGAGGGGCCGGGGGTGAGGGTGCAAGCGTCCGGGAAAGAAGGTAGGGCTGATCCGCGAGAGAACCGCACGCTGGCGCGATAGCGGCTGATGGGGCAAAACCATTTCAGTAATTGTCTGGACACGAAACCGCGGCTAGCGCCGAAGCGGCTCATGGTTGTGAATGACTCTGAGCCGTGATCGCATTCGCGAGGGTTTCTTCAATCGCTATGGCGGCAACACGTTCGGCTTACCGAGGTGCTTTCTGTTGTCACCCTAGCAAAAAACGCCGCAAGCAAAGCTTGCGGCGTTGTCTGTTCTTTCAATCGGGCGATTCGGGTTTAGAAACCTTCGGGCTGATAACGATTGAAGCCTGTTTCTTCATCAATCGTATCGTAGAAGCCTCGCTGGATTTCTGTGGCTTCTGGGTTTGGCATGAACATCGCCATGATTCGTTGGCCCGGTTGCTTGAAGATTGCTCGCAGGTCAGAACTTGCTGGCAACAAGTTCTGACGTCGGATGACGTAGTAAACTCGTTCAGCTTGGTTTGGAGCGACAACAGCTTCGTCGTCTTCCGATGTAAAGACTGCTTCCATGAATCGAGGACCGATGGAGTCTAATTCACGAACGTTTCCGAGTGCGAACTGCCCAAAACCGGCCATGTTGTACCAGCTGAACGGTCCCAGTTCGGTGTAGTAATTGTCTTTGCGGTCTTCTGGAATCAGCTCTTCGAGTGATTTGCCATCGTTGACTTGCTTGGCGATCGAATCGGCTTCTTGCTGAGCAAGCTTGCGTGCTTCGACGACTCGAATGGCTTGGACAACCTCGTCGCGGATCTCTTCAAGTTCCGGGACAAAGCCTTCCTTTTCCTCGGTTTTCCAGGTCAGGTAGTGCCGCTCGGCACCCAGGTCGACGGTGTCGATTGGGCGGAAGAGAGGCTGCTTGATAACCTGTTCACCCAAGCCAAACATCATGATTCCAAACGGGATCGCTTGGCGAGTCAACGCGGTCGATTCGTCGACCGAGTCGTTAATGGGCTCATTTCGCAGCGAAACAATCGTGTGAGGGCCAATCTTGCGATAGGTGAGTCCGAGTTCGGCTGCGAGTGATTCCAGGTTTGGGCGAGCGGGCGGTTCGCGAGTGGTGTCGCCGTCGTTCAATGCTCGTTCGTTGAAGTATTTCTTCATGACGCCACGTGCTTTGGCCAGAGCCGCATCCCGTGCGATTCGGGCTGGTTCCTCGACCATCGATTCGACGAGCTGCTCACGAACGTCTTCGAGTGGTTGGTAGCGTGGTTCTTCAGTCGCAGCTTCTTCCGCCGGTGCACCATCGCCTTCGGCGGGTGTGTTTTCAGCGGACTCGGTTGCGGTGGTTTCTTCGGAAGTGGATTCCGTCGAAGCGTCTGCTTGCATCGCAACGAGGCGAACGGCTCGATCGCTTGCGTTTTGGGATTGGTCTTCCTCAGCAGGCTCTTCAGTTGATTCTTCCGCTGGCGGGTCTGATGCAGGTTCTGGTTCGGTGCTTGGCTCCGCAGTTTCCCCCGGCTCCGCTGTTTCCTCGCCGGATTGAGCCGGATCGGCGTCAAGCTTTTCTGCTGACTGAAGCTCTTTCTGGAACGACTCGATCTGGTTCATTCGCTGTTCCAGCTCGGCGTCGTTCTCTTCCGTAGCAGGTTCGTCGGTTTCCTCGGTCATTGCCGGCTCTGTTGCTGCTGCTGGTTCAGCTGCAGGAGGCGTTGCTGGTTCTGTTGTCGAGGTCGATTCTGATGCTTCTTCGGTCGCTGGCTTCGACTCCATTGGCGCTTCGGCGGCGTTTTCCGCAGCCGGCTCGTCGACAGTGGGTTCCAAAATCACATCGGGAGGCAACACGAATGCGCCGCCAGCTTTGCGACGTTCGTATTCCGCTGCGATCTCTTCGTCGGTCAGCTTTTTCGCTTCCGAATCGCGGAACGACTGCAGTTCAGCGAGTAGGTATTCGAAACTAGCTGATTCGCGGCGGCGGAAGCCTGGTTCGGGCGACAGGTCGTTCGGGAAGACGTCTTTGCCGGCTTCGTAGACCGCTTGAATGTCGGTTTCAGATGGGTTTTCATCGGTTTTTTCGATGAAGTCATTCACCAACACGCCGTAGGTGTTGATGGTCGCCTGTTGGTTCAGTTTCAGGAAATTGGTCCAGTGATCCAGAGGCGAAAGGATTGGCATCCCGCCAGCACTAACCGACGCGTTGGCCGCTTGGAAATAAAGCTGAGCAAGAAGTTGCTTGCGAAGCATATCCAGCAGCTGGTACTCACCCATTTGGTTGTTGGTTTCGCGGCGAAGCAATGCATATCGCTCACGTTCGGTAACCAATCCGCTGGTGAATTGATCCAGCCAGGAACGGATCGAGGTGTCGTCTAGTTCCAGCCCTTTTTCTTGGGCGAGTGACGAAAACTGCAGTGTCCGGATCGAAAAGTCCTCGCTGGGGCTCTGTTCAATTCCGACCGATTGAATTTGTTGGCTTTGTGGATCGACGGAAAAGATCGTTGGTGTTCCACCGCGTGCGAGCGTCAATTGTGCCAGTTTTCGCAGGAACTGGATTGTCGCGTAGTGATTCCGAGTGAAAGTTGCTACTCGGCTGGACGTTAGCGAGATCCCTTCGAACTCGGCGACAACCGGATCGGTCATGCCGGGGCCAGAGCTGCGCATGTACTGAGAAACTGCCGGCAGCACGACGAAGGCAAACATGGCCAGCAGGATCAAGCCGGTCATCATGACCTTCTGATTGCGTCGAAACAGCTCCAGGGGATTCATAGCGGGACTTTTCAAGGGTGAAATGGAAGCGGACGAATTCAATCGAAGCGGAAAGCGTATCGCCGCCTGTTTTCGAGGGTCAAGCGGGAATTGGGCCAAAGTCGCCCTTATCGGCACAGATCCACCGGTTTCGTAAGTGTTCCAACTTCACTAGTCGTGGACAGTTTGTGATACTTGCCGACTTTCCAAACTTTTTCCAAGTCGTGGGCCATAATTGCCGACGAGTCGAAAAAACGCCGGTGTTTCTCCGAGAAACGGCTGTGTTTAACGAAACCTCTCTGGCCGAAAGCGGTCCGTCTGGAGAATCTTATTCGGAAATAGCGGATTGACGAATCGATGTTTGTCTCGCTACCACTAAACCGACCGGGTCCGTTCTACCGTATCTGAGCAGAGCATCTTTTTAATGGCCAAGAGCAGCGGCAAGAGTCTGGTGATCGTCGAATCGCCAGCAAAAGCACGAACGATTTCCAAATTTTTGGGCAGCGCTTACCAGGTCGAAGCCAGCATTGGACATGTTCGGGACTTGCCCGAAGGTAAAAAAGACGTCCCCGAAAAATTCAAGGACAAGCCTTGGGCCTACTTGGGCGTGAACGTTGACGAGGGCTTCGAGCCGCTTTACATCGTTCCGACGGACAAGAAAAAACAGGTCAGCAAGCTTCGTGCGGCTTTGAAAGAAGCCGAAAACCTTTATCTCGCGACCGATGAAGACCGCGAAGGAGAGGCGATCAGCTGGCACTTACACGAGTTGCTCAAGCCGAAAGTCCCGGTCCACCGCTTGGTATTCCACGAGATTACCAAGGAAGCGATCAGCGACGCGCTCGAACATACTCGTCAGATCGACGAAGGATTGGTTCGTGCACAGGAAGCCCGTCGGATCTTGGATCGTCTTTATGGCTACGACATGTCACAGCTGCTGTGGCGCAAGGTCGGCAGCGGCACATCAGCCGGACGCGTGCAGAGCGTTGCCGTTCGATTGATTGTCGAACGCGAACGCGAGCGAATGGTGTTCGTTCGCGCGACCTACTGGGATATTGACGCGACGTTCAATACCGAAGCGGGCGAGTCGATGTCCGCCACTTTGTCGCGGTACCAAGGCAAGCGTGTCCCGAGCGGTAAAGACTTTGACAGCACCACCGGAAAGCCGAACCGAGATGACATGCTGTTGCTTTCCGAGCAGGAAACCAACGAGCTTGCCGAGAAACTTCGCGAAACAGATTTCGCCGTCACCAAGGTCGAGGTCAAGCCTTTTTCGGAGCGTCCACGTGCTCCGTTTACCACCAGTACGCTGCAGCAGGAGGCCAACCGAAAGTTGGGCTTCGGTGCAAAACGCACCATGAATGCGGCTCAAAAACTGTACGAAAACGGTTACATCACCTACATGCGTACCGACAGTACGACGCTCAGCAAAGAGGCGATCTCTGCGGCGCGTTCACTGGTGCGCAGCGAGTACGGCGAAGACTATCTGCACCCCGACGTTCGGGTTTACAAAGGCAAAGTCAAAAACGCTCAGGAAGCTCACGAAGCGATCCGGCCTGCGGGAACATCGTTCCGCACACCAGAATCGGTTCGCAGCAAGCTCGATAGCGACCAATTTCGTCTGTACGATCTGATCTGGAAGCGAACGGTGGCTTGCCAGATGGCAGACGCCAAAAAGCAGCGGATCAGCGTGGTCATTGAAGGTGGGCAGGCCGTCTTCACCGCCACGGGAACCAGCATTCTATTCGAAGGTTTCTTGCGGGCTTACGTCGAAGGCAGCGATAATCCCGAAGCGGAATTGGCTGATAAAGAACGGTTGCTGCCGAACGTTAGCGAGAACGATTCCTTGGCTCCGAAGGAAATGGAGCCCAAGAGCCACACCACTCAGCCGCCCGCACGCTACACCGAAGCTTCGCTAACGCGGACGCTTGAAGAGAAAGGCATCGGCCGTCCCAGTACGTTCGCGTCGATTATCGGCACGATTACGGACGAGCGACGAAACTATATCTACAAGAAGGGCAACGCGTTGGTGCCCAGTTGGCGTGCCTTCAGCGTCACCCGATTGATGGAAGAGCATTTCGGCACTTTGGTGGACTATCAGTTTACCGCCGACATGGAAGACTTCTTGGATTCGATCAGCCGCAGCGAAGGCGTCGCCGAAGCCTACTTGCGTCGCTTTTACTTTGGTGATGACAGTGCGCCACCGCCAGAAATTGCGAATCTGAAGGTTGATCACAACGTGGCTTTGAAGCCGCGTTTGGAGAAGAAGCTAGAGGAAATCGACCCGCGCAAGACGGCGAAATTTTTGATCGGGATTCCCGACGAAGGTGAGTTCCGCGAAGAGGTTTTCGTTCGAGTTGGCAAGTACGGTCCGTTTCTTGAACAAGGTGAACGCAAGGCACCAATTCCAGACGGTATGCCGCCGGATGAATTGGACTTGGCCAAGGCACTTGAGCTTCTCGAGGCCGGGCAGGTTGAAGACGAGCCATTGGGCACGCATCCCGAAACCGGTAAGCCGATCTACGTCAAAATCGGGCGTTTTGGGCCTTACGTGCAACTTGGTGAACCCGACGATCCGGACAAGAAAAACCAGTCATTGCTGAAGGGGATGACGGCCGAAGATCTGACGCTGGAAACGGCGTGCAAGCTTTTGGAGCTGCCGCGGACGTTGGGGAATTTCCCGGACAACGACCAGCCCATCCAGGCATTCGACGGTCGCTATGGGCCCTACGTGAAGTGCGAAAAGGAAACCCGTTCGCTGCCCGATGGCATGTCCCCGCTTGAGGTCACGCTTGAAGAAGCGATCAAATTGCTCAAGGAGCCTAAGCGACGAGGTCGTGCCGCACCAAAGGAGCCACTGAAGATCTTCGAAGAGAAATCGCCAGTTACCGAAGGCGAAGTCAAGGTTCTTGACGGGCGGTATGGTCCCTACGTGACCGACGGTGAAACCAACGCTTCGTTGCCGAAGGGGACCGAGCCGAAGGACCTGACGATCGAAACGGCGCTGGATCTGTTGGCGGAGCGGGCCGCCAAGGGGGGCTCGAAAAAGAAGAAAAAGAAGAAAGCCACCAAGAAGAAGGCGACGAAGAAGAAAGCGACCAAGAAAAAGGCTGCCAAGAAGAAAAAAGCAGCTAAGAAGAAGTCGACGAAGAAAAAAGGGGCCAAGAAGAAGGCTTGATCCGCGGATACCGAGTTCCGTCGGAGCCGAAAACTGTCTAAACTTCGCGGCCCGAACAGAAATACATCATTACGAACCCAATTTTATTGGAGCCATCCTATGCCAAGTGGCATCGAACGACGCCGTGAGATCCGCCGCCTACGAACACGCCGCAAGAAAGTTGCCAAACTGTTGGCTCGAGCCAAGACCGGCAGCATGGAAAAAGGCGAAGTTGCACGAAAGTTGCGTGCGTTGACCCCCGGCGCTGATGTCATCATCGAGCGTGAAGGCCTGAACGCCTAATTTCCTTTCCGTGTTACCTGATGGGCGACACGGTTGGATGGCCGATCGGTTCTGCAGCCCGCAGGTGGTTTGAATCGCCGTAAACGCCTCGGTTCAGCGAACCTGATTGCTTGCGAGTGATTGGTATCGCGATAAAGCGACTGAACAACCCGGTCGGTCAGATCTGTGGATCCGATCGACCGGTTTTTTTGTGCCCTGCGTTCTTACTTCAGAAACTCAGTCCTTGGTTTTTGGAAACACTGTCCTCTGTGAAATCACAGTGGCCTGCCGGGCCAGGGTGAAAAGTGGGACGCGTTTCATGAACGCTGCGTTCGCTTTTGCGATGATCCGCTGTTCGGCATGCTGAAAATGGCATCGTTGGGTAGGTGGATTGGTTTTGCGAATTGCGGTTCGCGTGAAATTGCCGGCGATGTTCATCCGATGCCCTGCTCAGTTTGGACACCCTTCTCTGCTGGGGGATTGGCTTCTTTGGGTGAGTCTGATGTCCGATTGCAGATTCGTCGAAACTCTCTAGCTTTACAGCCAGAAAATCTTTCTTGCTTTGGCTGAACCTTCGTTAGTCGTCGGGCGTACGTGTCGCCTAACGTCTGAATCTAATTCCACACTATAGGACGATCATGTCAGAGAACGATCAGCGGCGTCCAATGATCGAGGCCGATGGACTGAGTAAGTTCTATGGCCCGTTTGCTGCCGCACGCGAAGTGACGTTTTCCGTGATGCAAGGCGAGCTGGTTGCCTTCTTGGGCCCCAACGGGGCTGGGAAGAGCACGACGATGAAGATGCTGACCGGCTATATCGCCCCAAGCGAAGGCGAAGCACGCATCGCGGGCAACAACATGATGCGTCATCGCATCGAAGGCAGTCGCCACTTGGGATACCTTCCCGAGAGCGGCCCGCTGTACATGGAAATGACGCCATCGGGGATGTTGGATTTCTTTGCCGAAGCTCGTGGCTTGACCGGCGCACGAAAGCGTGACCGGATCGAAGCGGTGATCGAGATCTGCGATCTTTCGTCGGTGGTCTACAAGCCGATCAGCAAGCTTTCCAAAGGTTTCAAACAACGGGTTGGGATGAGCCAAGCGTTGCTTCATGACCCTGACGTTCTGATCCTTGATGAGCCGACTGCGGGCTTGGATCCGAACCAGATCCGTGGCGTGCGTAAGACGATGCGGAAGCTCGCCGAGACAAAAACGATCCTTCTGTCGACGCACATTTTGCAGGAAGTCGAAGCGATGGCGAATCGCGTCGTCATGATCAACGAAGGACGACTCGTGTACAACGGAGACGTCGAAGGCTTGCGCGTGCGTGGTGACAATGACCTCGACGAAGCATTCTACCGTTTGACACACAGTGCCGATCATGCGGCTGCCGAAGCGACTTGATCCATTGCCAAGAAACGATCGTGACGCTTTGGCACCGAATGCGTGCGATACGCTGATCAACATGCAATCGACCGAACGACGCCATCGTCTTGTTTAGTCGTCAATCAACCTGAACCACTGCCCTTCCCCAATCATTCTCTGCTCGATTCGACATGAACGACAGTCTTTTTGCGTTGCTGAATCTGGTCATTATGGATGCCATCTTTATGTGCATCGTGTTGGCCATCTTTGGATTGTTAGCAGGAACCAAGCGTGCCGCGTTCGCGGTGATGAAACGTAACTTTATCGGGTACTTCAGTAATCCGACCGGTTATGTGTTTCTGTGCATCTTTGTGTTTCTCACGTCTGTCGCGGCGTTTTGGCCGGACGAGTTTTTTAATCAGAACTTGGCGACACTCGATCAGCTGAACTATTGGTATCCGTTGATCATGTTGGTGTTCATCCCCGCCATCACGATGAGCATCTGGGCTGAAGAGAAACGTGCCGGAACTGATGAATTGTTGCTGACACTTCCCGCCGACGACTTTGACATCGTGATCGGTAAGTACATGGCGGCGGCAGCCATTTTCACGGCATCGCTGTTGTTCAGCCAATTAAGCACCTTCGTAACGCTGACGGTCCTGACCGAAGGCAGCTTGGATACAGGGCTGATCTTTTCAACCTACATCGGATATTGGTTCGTCGGAATCACGATGATCGCGATCGGGATGGTCGCTTCATTCTTGACCGGCAACCTGACGGTCGGCTTCATTCTCGGTTCGCTTTTCAACGCGCCATTGGCATTCGCGTCGTTGGCAAAGTCAATCATGACCGAACGCGAAGTGTTTGGTTTAAATTTGTCAGATCTTGTTCAGGCGAGTGGCATTGCACGTCCGTTTGATGATTTTGGGCGCGGCGTGATCAGCGTTTCTTCGGTCGCCTACTTCGTTCTGGTGACAGTTGTTGCGCTTTATGCCTGCATGGTGTTGATCGGACGCCGGCACTGGACCGGCGGCAAAGACGGCAACACGATGGCCTATCACTATCTGGCTCGCATCATCGCGCTGTTGGTGATCACGACCAGCGCTGTCGCGTTGTTCCGCCAACGTGACCCGAAGCGTTTTGACATGACCGAAGGCAAGGTCAGTTCGCTTGCCCCGGCAACAAGTAAACTGATTCGCAACTTGGAATCCGATCGGCCGATCAAGATCGATGCGTTTATCAGTAAAGAAGTCCCCGAGATGTACGCGCGGACTCGTTACGAATTGATCAACCTGCTGAAGGAATTTCGCAGCGAAGCAGCTGCGAATGGTCGAACGATCGAAGTCAACTTGCATGACGGTATCGATCTGTTTAGCGAAGACGCGGCGCTCGCATCGGAGCGGTTTGGCATCGAGCCAGTCACTCGAATGGTGCGTGAACAAGGATCGTTCCAACAGAAACCGTTAATCATGGGGGCCGCGTTCCGGGCCGGTTTGGAAAAGGTCGTGGTACCGATTTTTGAATACGGTATCCCTGTCGAATACGAATTGGTTCGTTCGATCAACACCGTCGCTCGCGGTGATCGAAAGCGTCTTGGTGTCGTCCGAACCGATGCCCAGTTGATGGGCGGTATGACGATGTCAGGAATGCAGATGCGTCGCATCGAAAAGCACCCATTGATCGAAGAACTGAGCAAGCAATACGAAGTCGAAGAGATCAATCTGGATGCACCAGTGGATCCCGAGATTTACGATGCCCTTTTGGTCGTGCAGCCTTCTTCGCTGGCGCCTCCGCAATTTGAGCGTTTAACCGATGCGGTCAAAGCAGGTGTACCGACAGCAATCTTTGAAGATCCGTTCCCCGCGTTTCGTCCCGAGATCACTGCGACCGGCGATCCGAAGCAATCCGGGGGCGGTATGTTCGGCGGCGGTGGCCAGCAGCCCAAAGGTGACATTCGAGAGCTTTGGGAAGTCCTGCAGCTGCAAAGCAAAGGAAAAGCCGGTGTGCCTTATTACAACTGCGACATCGTTTGGCAGGATTTCAATCCCTACCCAAACTTGGAGATGAACGCAGACCTGTTCTGGACTTTCATCGACGAAAATGCTCCCGGCGTTGAAGCTGGTAAGGCATTAAGCTCCGAGAGTCCGATCACCGATGGACTTCGCCAGGTGCTCGCTCTGTATGGCGGAACAATCAGCCCGACCGAGAATGCGACTCTCAAGCACACGCCGTTGCTTAGTACCGGTGCGATCAGTGGAACGCTGAATGTCGACAAGCTGAAGCAGTTGCTGGGCTCGGGAATGAACGGCTTGGCAAATGCCATTGACGGTGCCGATCCAAACCAAGTGATGGCGATGACGATCGAAGGCGAGGCATCTGCCGCAGCCGGTGAATCTGCTGGTGAAGACTCGCCGGCAAAAGAAAAGCCGATCAAGGCGGCATACGTCGCTGACACCGACCTGATGCTGGATATTTTCTTGCGGATTCGTGCCGACCCCAACCAGGCGGCCGAAATGCGATTCCAGTTTCAGAACGTGACCTTCCTGTTGAACATTATCGACTGGTTGACCGGCGAAACAGATTTCATCGAAGTGCGGAAGCACGAGCCACACTTCGCCAGCTTGCGAATGATTGACGCCGAAAAGGAAGAAGCCAGCGGCGAAGTTCGCAAGAAACGCAAGGAGTTCCAAGAAGAGAGCAAGGCTGCCGTTCGCGAAGCACAGGAAGCGATGGATCGCGAGATACAAGATCTGAGAGAAGAATCACGCGAGATCGAGAGGAAAAGTAAGGACGGCACGATTCCTCAGTCTGTCTCGAAAGCGAAAATGATTGAGTTCCAAACGATTCAAAGTCAGTTGAATCGTGCTTTGGACGTCAAGCGTGCGAAGGCCGAGCGTCAAGCGGAGCAAAACATTGCCAGAATTCAGCGGGAATCGGACCAAAAGGTCAAAGCGATTCAAAACCAGGTGAAGTTCTACGCGGTGCTTTTGCCATGTATTCCACCACTGGCGGTTGGGATCTGTGTCTTTGCCTCGCGACGACTTCGAGAACGTGAGCACATCAGCAAGGCTCGACTGAAGTAGTTTTTATCCGGCTGCTGCGAGAACCCCGGCGATGCATTGGTGCTGTGTCGCAGCCGGGTTACCAGTTGCCGGAATTAATCGAGACATCCACTACAGATTCGCTGGCGTTTGGTCGGCGAATCGTTCAAGCAAAACAAAAGTTAAACGATTCAATCAAGAGAATTGACGGTGAACGAAACCAAGAAAACTGGGATCTTCTGGGCCGTTGCTTGCGTGACCGCCATTGTCGCCGCGGCAGTTGTATGGCCCACGAGAGACGCCGATAGCGAACGTGGCAATGACGCTCTTATCGGTGAATTGTTGTGCCCCGAGTTCAAAGACGCACTCGCCGCGTCCAGCTTAAAGATCGTGACGTTCAACGAAACGCTGGGCGAGATGAAGAATTTTGAAGTCCGTAAGGATTCCGAATCTGGTATTTGGACGATTCCGTCCAGGGGTGGCTACCCTGCCGACGCGGTCGAGCAGATGAAGAATGCCGCCAATGCGTTCGTCGGACTGAAGATCCTGGACGTCCCGACTGACAATCCCGAAGATCACAGTGGAATGGGCGTTGTCGAACCAAAGCTAGAAACGCTGGACGTTGGTGACGAAGGTGTCGGTCGTTTGGTGACCTTCAAAGACAAGACACAGAAGGAATTGGCATCGATCATCATCGGCAAAGAGGTCAAAGACCAAGAGGGACAGATCTACGTTCGTAAGCCCGGGCAAGATCCTGTTTATGTCGTCTCCCTAAACGATGCTCCATTGACCACTAAGTTCCAAGATTGGATCGAAGAAGACCTGTTGCAGTTGTCCAGCATCGATGTCCAAAACATCGAAGTCAACGACTACAGCACCAACATCGCTTTGGAAGGCGTGACGTTTGTCGGCAACTACAAAGCCGAGTTAGAAAAAGACGGTACCGATTGGACGTTGGCTTCGATCAAGGAATACACAAAAAAGAATTCGTTGACCGATTTCAAAACGGTTGAGGTCGAACCGGGAAAAACACTGAATGCCCAAAAGCTAAAAGACCTGGAAAACGCCTTGGACGATTTAAAGTTCGTCGACGTTGTTCGTAAGCCCGAAGGTATCAGTGCCAATCTAAAAGCTGACAAAGATTTTGCCTCGGACCGTGAATCGTCCGCGCAGTTGATTTCACGGGGATTCCTTCCTGTTCCGATTGGCGAGAATGGGGAAATCGAGCTTCTGTCTGCCAACGGAGAATTGACCGCGACGACAAAAGGTGGTGTGCAGTACATCCTTCGGTTCGGGAACATCAGCGGCACCGCGGATAGCTCCGACGAAGAAGATCCGGAAGCCACGGTTGGTGGCGTCAACCGTTACCTGATGGTCAGCACTGTTGTGAATGAATCGATGTTCCCCGTTCCCGACTTGAAGCCGATTCCGCAGACCTTAGAAGATCTCGATGCGATGGATCAAAAGGAAGCGGAAGAGGCAATCAAGAACGCTCCGCCGGAGTTGAACACGCCTGAAATGAATTCGCCTGAAACACCTTCAGATGCAGAGCAGCCCTCCAATACAGAAGAGCAGCCTGAGGCAGATGCTGCAGAAAAAAGTGCCGAGGCTGAAGAGATGCAAGAGGAAGCTGCAGCGGAAACGAGCGAAGCGGTAACCGAAACATCCGGCGAAGATGCCTCATCCGAGGGCGAGCAAAGCGGTGATGCGGAACCGACCGGCGAAGCGGGTGAAACCGAAGCCAGTGGTGAAGGTGAGTCGACAACCATCGGTGAAGGTCAAGAACCGTCGGACGATACGAACGCCGATTCGGAAGCTCCTGTCGCCGACGATGCAGAAGCTCAAACGCCGGCAGCTGGTTCAACCGAGGCACCTGCAACTGATCAGCCGATTGCTGAAACGGAAGAAGAAAAGCTTGAACGGCTTGCCGCGATTCAAGAGAAAATCACCAAGGAGAACGAACGCAAGCTGGAAGAGCGTAAGGAGAACTTGCAAGAAGCTCAGCTGCAAAGCAAGTCGCTCAACGAGCGGTTTGCAGATTGGTACTACGTGATCCCCGAAGAAACCTACTCGAAACTGCGGGTCGAGCGGGATGACCTTTTCCAATCGGAAGCGGCTCCAGGCATGCCTCCATTCAATCCGGCAGCAGCACCGCCTGGGCTTCAGATCCCACCAGGATTTGGGAACTAAGGCGATCCGTTCGATCGGACAATTTGCGAGATAGCGAGTTGTTGCCCCTAGGTTGCAACTCGCCGCAGAGTTGCTGGCTGCAAGCTGTTTCGGCGATAGGGCATCGCCCTGCTCTGTCTTGCAAAGTCGAAACAAAAAAACCGATGAGCCATGAAGGCGCATCGGTTTTTTATATTGAACATTGCCAATGTTTCCGTGCTGCCAAATCAGCGACTTAGCAGTTCGGAAAAGGATCAGGCCGTTTTGGTCTTACTTGGCAGCTGCGAAACGTGTCGCAACGGCGTCCCAATCGACGACGTTCCAGAACGCCGAAATGTAGTCAGGACGGCGGTTTTGGTAGTTCAGGTAGTAAGCGTGCTCCCATACGTCCAAGCCCAAGATTGGAGTTCCGCTGATGCCAGCCACGTCAGCACCCATCAAAGGGCTGTCTTGGTTGGCTGTGCTGCCGACCTTCAAGCTTCCGCCTTCGACATAGAGCCATGCCCAACCGCTTCCGAAGCGGGTCGCTGCAGCGGCTTCGAATGCTTCTTTGAATGCATCGAAGCTACCGAATGCGCTATCGATCGCTGCGGCCAAATCGCCCGATGGCGCGCCGCCTTTTCCTGGACCCATCACGCTCCAGAAAAGCGAGTGGTTAGCGTGTCCACCGCCGTTATTACGGACAGCGCCAACCTTATCAGCTGGGACTGCCGAAAGGTCTGATACCAGTTCTTCGACCGATTTCGAGCCTAGGTCGGTGCCTTCGATTGCCGCGTTCAGCTTGGTGACATAGCCGTTGTGGTGTTTGCCATGGTGGATTTCCATGGTTTTGGCGTCGATATGAGGCTCCAAGGCGTCCTTGGCGTATGGCAGTTCGGGCAATGTGTAAGCCATCGAAGCTTCTCCACTGTTGATTCGGGGAAATTGCTAAATTTGTTTTTTGGGGCCCGACTAAATCGGGGACCGTGCTTCATGAAACGATAGCGACAGTGGCAAGTCCGCGCAAGGTGGCTGATTCGAACCCAGCCTCCAGACGTGGTAGAATGAGTGGGCCGTTGTTCCATTGGCCCCGCCTACAGTGCCGGTTAACGGCGTCAAACTTCCCGCCTCGACACCTTGTCAACCAAAGTCAATTCGTGCAAATCGGCTCGACCCTAGCCCGGTCGCCGTGCGCACCTAGCCCAGCCGCCGTGCGCAATTTGCAAGTTCCCGATTTCGTTGACCACACTTCTCCTATCGAAACGTTTGTAAATCTTATGGTCAAACATTCGATCGCGATCAGTCACTTCACCAAAGTTTTCGTCTCCGCCTCGGCGATTGTTGGGTTATTTCTAAGCAGTATGGTGGTCGCTGCCGATGAAGCGGCCTTAAAGCCAAGCGGCAATACCGTGGATTCACCCATCGGCGAGTCGGAGGCTATCTTTGTCCGCCGAATCGAAACGCTGATCCGAGATAAATGTCTCGGTTGCCACGGCGCAGATCAAGACGCGATCGAAGGCGAACTCGATCTGCGCAACCAGCAGACGGCGTTTGCAGGGGGCGAGAGCGGTGAAGCTGCTGTCATTGCGGGACATCCTGAGAAGAGTCCCTTGTACCTCGTGATGACACGGACCAGTGATGATTGGTCCGCGATGCCTCCTAAGGACGCCGAGGCGGTCACCGAGGAGCAACTCGGCTATGTGCACCGCTGGATCGAAACGGGGGCAGTTTGGCCCAGCAAAGATAGGATCGCGGAAATTCAGCGAGTCAACGATTCACGTTGGTCCGTCGAAGATGGTGTCACTGTGAAGACTTCAGGTGGGCTCGATCAAGCATGGACGAACCGTCGCTACCAACCCGAATCACTCTGGGCCTATCAACCGTTGCAGAAACCGGACATCGCTGACGGACCGATCAACCCGATTGATCAGCTGATCAATCACGCGATGCCAGACGGGCTGTCACCTGCCGGAACAGCGGATCGCCGAGTCTTCATCCGTCGTGCGACCTACGATTTAACTGGATTGCCGCCGACGCCAGAAGAAGTTCAAAGCTTTCTTGACGATTCTCGATCGGATGATCTCGTTGTTGCTGATCTTGTTGATCGTCTGTTGCGATCGAAACACTATGGCGAACGGATGGCTCAGCATTGGTTGGACGTCGTCCGCTACGCGGATTCGTCAGGTTTCGCGAATGACTTTCATCGTGGTGGTGCGTGGCGATACCGGGATTATGTGATTCGATCATTCAACCAAGACAAGGCATATGACCGTTTTGTCATGGAACAAATCGCTGGCGACGAATTGGACCCGAACGATCCAGAAATGCGCATCGCAGTTGGTTTTCTACGGATGGGGCCATGGGAACTGACCGGGATGGAAGTCGCCAAGGTCGCTCGTCAACGATTTTTGGATGACGTAACCAATAGCGTCGGCGAAACCTTCCTTGCTCATTCACTGCAGTGTGCCAAATGTCATGATCATAAGTTTGATCCGGTACCCACACGTGACTACTACAGTATCCAAGCGGTCTTTCAGACAACTCAGTTGGCCGACCGACGAGCGGAGCGTTTGCAAAATGAGAACGTTCACGGCTTCGATCAAAAACGATATCTCGATTTGCGTCGAGCTGACTATCAACAAGCCGCGGCGCAGTTGGACGAAGCGTTACTCGCCAATGCGATTGAATGGTACAAGGAAAACGACCTCGACGATTCGCAGTGGCGGCAGATCGTTTCGGAGTTGAAGGACCAAAGGAAGTCTTCGATCTTCAATTCGGCTAGGAATCAAATCAAAAAAGGTTTGCGTGAAGATGAGTATCCGCCAAAGTTGGTCGGGTTTACTCCGCAGCAGTTCGGGCTGGAGCGAGTCGCACGCAAAGGGCTGCAAGCGTTGGCGTTTGAAGAGGACACTTTTAAACCGTTCGCACTGTCGGTTTACAACGGCCATACGCCCGATGTCAAATCCATCAGCTCTCCCTTTCGAGTACCCAGCGATACTTTGAAAGGTGAGTTAGAAAAAGGGCATATCCTGACTGGAGGTGATCCGTTTTCGCCTGGCCAGGCCGTTTCGCCAGGAGTGCTCAGTGTGCTTGGCGACTTGCTAGACGAGCCGATCGAGGATTCCGTAGGCGGACGACGGCTCGGATTTGCCAAGTGGGTTGCGAATCCGAAAAATCCATTGACCACACGTGCAATCGCGAATCGAATTTGGATGTGGCACTTCGGTCAGCCGATCGCCGGTAACCCAAACAACTTTGGCTCAACCGGAAAGCTGCCCACCCATCCAGAACTGCTCGACTACCTAGCGGTAAAGCTGGTGGAAGATGGCTGGTCGATCAAGACGCTGCATCGATTGATTATGAACAGTCAGGCCTACCGCCGTTCGAGTGCTCATCCTGACACCGAACGCTTAGTAAAGTTGGATCCCAATTTAAATCACTATGCAGTTTTTCAGCCGAGACGTCTGACGGCTGAAGAGATTCGAGATTCAATGCTGGCGATGACTAATGAGCTGAATCCCGAGATGGGTGGCGTACCTTGTCGCCCGGAAATCAACCTCGAAGTCGCTCTACAGCCTCGTCAGATCATGGGGACGTTCGCGGCAGCTTGGCAACCCAATCCATTACCCGCAGATCGGCACCGTCGTTCCATTTACGCATGTCGACTTCGTGGGCTAGCCGATCCGGCGCACGAGGTTTTCAACATGCCTGGTCCTGACTTTTCCAGTGAGAAGCGAGACCAGTCGAACGTGACACCACAGGTGTTTGCGTTACTCAACAGTGAACGTTCACACAAACGGGCGTTGGCGCTCGCACATCGTTGTTTGAAGGAAACTGAATCAGACGGAGAGGCAATTGATCGCTGCTATCAGCTTGTGTATGGACGTTTGCCAAATGATCGAGAACGTCGTTTACTGCTGGAACATATGCAGACGGTCGAACAAATGCTTCCTGACAAGCCAGTACCATTCAAACAGCAACCGACCGAGATTCGTCGTGAAGCCGTTGAAGAAAACACCGGCGAACAATTCAGTTTTGTCGAAGTCCTCCATTCCAATGAAGACTTCGTGCCAGACCTTCAGCCCACCGATGTCGATCGACATACCCGCGCATTCGCTGATCTTTGTTTGGCGATATTAAATTCGAACGAGTTCATCTACATCTACTAGAGAACGCCAAAATCCGTTGTTGCGCAAGCAAGCGATTGGAGCCGGATCCATGCAATTACGATGGACGAGTGAACGATGAAACGAATCAAGCAAGCAAGCTCTGTCATGCGACGTGATTTTTTGTATGGACTGGGCGCCAGTCTTGGGTCTGTCGCATTTACTGCAATGATGGCCGATGAATTGGCAGCCGGGAATTCGGTTGGGCCAATGAAACCGAAACCACAGCAAGTTCCCGCACGGGCAAAACGTTGTATCTTCCTGATGATGGAAGGTGGGCCATCGCATATCGACACCTTCGATCCAAAGCCGAAGTTATCTGAACTACATCTAAAAGAATTCAATCGAAGCGGTAAGCAAAAGTCCGCGATGGAAAGCGGCAAAAGGTACTTCGTGCAAAGCCCGTTTAAGTTCATTCGAGCGGGACAGTCCGGCGCTGACATGGCAGAAAACTGGCGGCACCTTGCGGGAGTCGCTGATGACTTGTGTTTTTATCGTGGATGCCAAGTCGATAGCGTGAATCATCCGACTGCGATGTATCAGATGAATTGTGGGAATCGTTTCGGCGGTGATCCGGCAATGGGAGCGTGGGTGACCTATGGACTCGGTTCGATCAACCAGGATCTTCCGGGATTCGTGGTGTTGCCGGCTGTTTCGTATCCCCAAGGTGGATCGGCCAATTGGAGCAACGGATATTTGCCAGCCCATTTTCAGGGGACTGCTTTGCGGCCTAGCGGATCACCGATTTTGGATCTCGATCCGCCCGAGGGAGTCAGTCGGCAGCAACAGCGGTTGAACCTGGACTTGATCGCCGAACTGAATCGTCGACATGCGGCCAAGCATCCCACGCATCAAGACTTGTCTGCAAGGATGTCCAACTACGAGTTGGCATATCGGATGCAAATGCAGGTACCCGATGTTTTAGATATGGCGGATGAAGATGAGCGGACGCTGCAGTTGTATGGGGTGAACCGCGAGCCCACACACACGTTTGGTCGGAAATGCCTGCTGGCCCGAAAGTTAATCGAAAGTGGAGTTCGGTTTGTGCAGCTATACCATGGCAGTTGGGACAGCCATGACTACATCGAACGTGCCCACGGCAGCTTGGTCAATGCGGTTGATCAACCCATCGCAGGTTTGATCCGCGATTTAAAAGATCGTGGGCTTCTGGATTCGACCTTGGTTGTCTGGTGCGGCGAATTTGGCCGTTCGCCTGACAACGGAGTTCGTGGTGGAACCGCCTATGGTCGGGACCACAATCCGAACGCGATGTCGATTTGGCTTGCAGGCGGTGGTGTTAATGCAGGGAACACAATCGGTGCTACCGACGAGACCGGTGCCGAAGCTGTTGAAGGCGTTCATCACGTGCGTGATTTGCATGTGACGCTGCTAAGATTGCTTGGCCTTGATGACAACAAGCTGACGTTTTACCACGCGGGACGATTCAAGCAGCTTAGCCAATTCGGTGGCAAGGTAATCGACGAACTGATTGCTTGACCAGGGATCGATTCGCACTAGGTCAGACGAGCGACATCGCAAGGACGAGCATTCGTTAGTCAAATTTCATTCGACGTTGTTGTTTCTTTTGGCTCTTTTGAATTTTGGCTTCTTTGCGGCGCCGTTTGCTTCCCAAAGTCGGACGCGTGGCTTTGCGTTTTTTGGGTGGCCGACGCGTTTCGGTAAGCATCTGCACTAGCCGTGCGCGTACCTCAGCCAAATTTTGCATTTGGTCACGATGTTGGTCACTTTGTAGAACGAGTTGGCCATCGCGATTGATTCGATTGGAATAGGAACGTCGGAAACGATCTTTCCATTCGTCTGAAATCGATTCCGATTGTTCGAACGCCCAATGCAAAATGACCTTTGAATTAACTTTGTTGACGTTTTGGCCTCCAGGGCCACTGCTGCGTGCATTGGTGATGGTGAATTCAGAAGCCGGTAGCGTCAGGTGTGAACTGACGATCAAATCGTTCATGCGAATCGAAGTAAAATTGACAATGTCGAGTGGTTTCGTTTCCAAATGATACGCCAACAGCAACCCATCGTCATCAATGGCGTGAATTCATCTCACGGGCGTTTTCAAACGTCAGCGTTATTTGGGGGAATCGCCGATCTGAGAAGAAGGCTGACAGTCTCTGGTAGAGCAACGAAACACGAGCAAATTCGCATTTCCCAATGACGCACGCCACTCTTTCGATAGTCGCGAAGTTCAGCCAAAGCATATGAATGCAGAAAAATCCACAGCGAATTCATTGGCAGAAAGCAAACGTGCCCGCAAACGTTGGCGTCGCTGGATTTTGTTTTCGGTCGCACTGATCGTCATCCCTGGTACGTTTGCCTATATCGAATTTGTACTCTCACGCCCCATCGGCGAAGGTCCAGCAGGTCCCCACGTCGATGTGTCTGCATTTGACCAAGTCTGGACTCAGGAACCTGTTCGAGTAATCGGCGTGGGCGACAGCGTTACCGCCGGACTCGGTGCCCGTGGGCCAAGTCATACATTCTTCAATCGCGTTTTGAAAAATCCTGCTGATGAATTTCCGGCAATGAAAGGAGCGTGTTTGGAACAGGTTTTGCCAAATCTAGAGCATGAGATCTTTGCGATTTCTGGATCTGAATCGAATACACATCTTGAGGTTATTCGCCAATCGATTCCAGCTTATGAAGCGGAGTACGGAATCGTTTTGATGACTTCCGGTGGCAACGACTTGATCCATAGCTATGGGCGAAGCGATCCACGTGAATGTGCGATGTACGGGGCCACCGTTGAACAGGCTCGTCCTTGGATCAGCCGGTTTGCCGTTCGGCTGGGGACAATGTTCAGCGAGTTGCAACAGCGGTTTCCAGCCGGATGCGAGATCTATATTGGCGATATCTATGATCCGACAGATGGCGTTGGCGATGCGCCGAGCATCTTCTTGCCGGACTGGCCCGATGGATTGGCGATCCACGCGCTATACAACGAAGCGATCCGATCGGTTGCGGCAAGTCATTCAAACGTCCATGTCGTACCGCTTTATGAAACCTTTCTCGGCCATGGATCGCACTGTCGGCAGTTTTGGCGGTCAAGTTATGACGCTGATGATCCCCATTATTGGTTCTTTACCAATATCGAAGATCCGAATGATCGTGGCTATGACGCGATTCGCAGAGTGTTTCTCAATAGCATCGTTGAGAATACGAAGTTGATTTCTCGTTGAGCAAAGCGGTTCATGGGGGCTTAATCTGAGCCGACAACGCGCTAGCGTCGGTTGATGGACGCTGGGTCGTTAGTCACTTAACCGCGGCTAACGCCGAAGCGGCTCATGGGGGATGGGGCTGAGCCGTTAACGCGCTAGCGTCGGTTGTTGGAATGTTGGGTTGTTGATCACTTAACCGCGGCTAGCGCCAAAGCGGCTCATGGGTACTGAATCTGAGCCGATAACGTGCTAGCGTCGGTTGATGGACGCTGGGTTGTTGATCACTTAACCGCGGCTAGCGCCAAAGCGGCTCATGGGTGCTGAGTCTGAGCCGTTGACACGCTAGCGTCGGTTGTTGGAATGTTGGGCTGTTGTTCACTTAACCGCGGCTAGAGCCGAAGCGGTTCATGGGGGCTTAATCTGAGCCGTCAACGCGCTAGCGTCGGTTGATGGAACGTTGGGTTGCTAGTCACTTAACCGCGGCTAACGCCAAAGCGGCTCATGGGTGATGCGTCTGAGCCGATAACGCGCTAGCGTCGGTTGATGGGACGCTGGGTTGTTAGTCACTTAACCGCGGCTAACGCCGAAGCGGCTCATGGGTGATGCGTCTGAGCCGTTAACGCGCTAGCGTCGGTTGATGGAACGTTGGGTTGCTAGTCACTTAACCGCGGCTAGCGCCAATGCGGCTCAGAGTATTTGGCAATCGACCGACTATGGTCGATCGCGAAAGCTCCACTCGGGTGTTCCCTTGGGATCAGGATAATGCGGTGCTTTTCCGATCGCGAAATCTTCAGGCTGGATGCCTAGATTCTTCCAATATCCTTTTTCACGAATGAACCCGTAAAAGGTTGGATAGTAGGCATCAACAAAGGCAACGCTAGCTTTCTCGGGAACGTCTCGGTCGGTTAAAAAGTAAACCGAATTCACGATCAGTCGACGTAGGTCTTCATCGACGAAATCGACGCTGGCACCACCGGTGGTGCAAAAGGCTTGGCCAGTCGCGCCGCTGGGTGATTGATATTGATGCACCCATGCAAAGGGCTGCATTGGTGAGTTCTTTTCGCCATCAATGTTTTCGGACGAAGGATCGAGCGATTCCGTCACGGCAGCACGTAACAGGATTTGATCTTGGTCTGTTAGGTGGACGACGCCATAGACGTCCGATGGTGTAAACACCTCTCCGACCGATCGCAAAATTGGGTGATCGGCACCTGCGTCCACGACGACACTGCGGCCACCTTGTTGCTTGTGTTTGCCGTGGTGATTGACCCATTGTTCGCCGAGGATTTTTAGTCCGAATGCACCATAGGAAAGTTCTTTACCAAACTGGCCGTTGCCGTTGAATGCATGCGTCGATGTACGGAACCCGATGATCGGTTTGCCCGCATCAAGAAACTTGGTGACATGAACGGCGTCATCCCGGGACGGTTGCCGGAACCTTGTGCCGATGATCATCAGGTCCGCATCATCAAGCTCATTCCAGCCAACGACACCCTGTGAATTGTTTGGGTCGACGTACGAAAGGTCTTCGCTCATCGAGAACAAAACAACACAGTCATAGCCATGGTGAACCGAAAGTATTTTGGCAAGCATCGGCATCGATTCTTCGGTGCGATACTCTTCATCACCCGAAACAAGGACGACCTTGCCATGGGATTCACCCTTGGCAGGGAACTTCAAAATTCCAGATTCGGCGTGACCATTGGCAGAGCCAACCGTCATCAATCCAATCGTGGCCAGAAAACAGAGAAGAGACTGGGATAGGGAACGCAGAGGATTCGCGGGCGAGCAATTCATACCGGCAGCAGAAATTGGGAGGGCGGGATCTATTAAGACTGCTGCCAGTTTATCTTAAATCGTTTGCAGCAATCGTGCCCAACGCAATAAATCGTCGATTCCCAATTCTCCCCCGAGTGTGATTGGGTAGCCGGATTTAGAAAGTGGCGATAACCATGTCGGTCCGTCGTCCAGCGATTTTATAGGCATCAGGATTTGAAGTGAGCGATCCGGTTCGTTTTCGCGCAGACGAACTGCTGGGGGCCGAGCCTGATCGGACACCGCAATGCCATCGAAGTTTTTGCGGTCCGAAAGTGCCATCGCGATAACCATGGAATCCGCTGCCGTCGGTTTGCCATCCGCCGTGGCGGCTGTGGATGCGATCGCTGTCGCTGCAACCGGGACTCGTTGGCCCATCATCGTTGTCATTCGCGAAACGACATCGATTTCCGTTGGCTGCCAGCGTTGTTCGTCCTCGCTGCAGATCGCAAGCACAACGACTCCATTTTGAGTTGCTGACTTTCGATAGGCTTCCAATGCCGTTTTGGGATCGCGCTGATCCGGTGGAAGTAGCAGTACCAACAGGGCGAGACCGTCGATGTTTTCGTCCGGTTCAGGTGCGGCATAGGCGCCTAGGTTTGGAACATCAGGCAGACGCAGTTCCTTCGTGTCCCAGGGATCCGTTTCACCGGATGCTTCGCTCCACTCGAGAAGGTTTGCATCGGTCAGGTCGCCAGCGATAGACGTTGGTGTGACGGTTACTTGTTGTGATTCGCCATTGCGAGAAATCTGAAAAGCGATGTCCGTATCGGGCTCGGCAGTCACAAGTTTTCGTCGCAGCGTCGCGAGTGAATCAATTTCCGCATCGTTCATACGTTCGATCACGTCGCCTGATGTTAGTTTGCCATCGCTAGGCGATTCCGGGAGGACTCCGGCAACGGCGACGCTGGTACTCGCTTCGTCGCCTTCGCCAGTTTCGCGTTCGATCGCCCAAACACCGATGTACTGGGGGCTGAGCGGCGGAATCGTTTCTGCAAGTGTTACACGTACCGATTTGGTTTCGTCGCCCCGCCTGTATTGGATTTCGATTTCATCACCGGCATCGTAGGGGCCCAGTGCCTGCTTGACTTGTTGAAACATCGAAACGGGTTGTTTGGCGACTGACAGAATGGTGTCGCCCGCTTTCAAGCCAGCCTTTTCGGCCGGCGATCGTGTCCGGACCGCAGCCAGTTCGGTGTCCTGTTCCAATGGATCTTTGGAACGTGGAACAATGCCGATCAATCCTTTCTTGATGTCGGATCCATTTCGCAGACGTTTTAACTTTTCGGCAACGACCGGCGTCGGAACGGCGAAAGCGATTCCGCTGTCATACCAACTGGTGTCGTCTGGGGCGCCACCCGGTGCGACGGCAGGCACAACCAAGCCGATCGCATTGCCATACAGGTCGACCAACGGGCCGCCATAGTAAGTCGGTGATACACGGGCGTCGGTTTGCAGCATGGTGCCTTCGAGGCGACCGCTGGCACTGAGGATTCCGCTGCTGACCATTGGCGATTGATCGGTACCATAGCGACCGACGGCGACAACGGTTGAACCGACCGGTGTCGATACTTCGCTCGGCAGTTCGATTGCGGGCAGTTTTTGGTCTGTGTTGACTTGTAAAAGCACCAGCCCACGATGCTGATCACGCGCAACAACTTTTGACGCAAGACGTGTTTGGTCGGGTAGTACGACAAGCAGACTTGCCGAAGGTCGCCGCAAGATGATGTCCGACGCGATGACGAATCCCGAAGAGTCCACGATGAGGCCGCATGATGGCGCGTCGTTGGAAACTTCGCTCGATTCGGACCTTCCTGTCGTTTCCGCAACGCCGATGACTTCGATCGAAACAACCGATGGCAAGACTTGCTGTGCGGCGTTGCGGATAGCCATCGCCATCTGTTGCCGCTGTTGTGGTGTTTGACCGTGTGCAGGCGTCGCGACGATCGCCAAGCAAGTAGCGATTGCCAGCTGTATGAATCGTGAGATGCAAAGTTGTTTCACAGAATATGCTCTATTAGGGAACAAGCCGGACGGGCAGTACTTCGCTCTCACGTTGGATCGTCAGTGAGATCGCATCACGCCGATCGATTCGTCGAAGCAGTTCGGTAAAAGATTTTTGATCGCCAACACGGATGCCATTCAACAACAGGATCAGATCGTCGGGGCGTAATTCGGCTTTTTCGGCGGCGCTGCCTTTGGTCACTGTGTCGACATACACCGGCGTGTTTTCGAGAACATCGGGGACCAGTACCAATCCCAATGTCGCCAAGTTGTGTGAACGCTCGCGCGGTAGCACCGGGGTTTCCTCCGGTGGAGTCGTTGTGGCACGTCCCGCGATGATATCGCCAATGGCTTTGCGAAGCGCATCGATTGGGATCGCATAGTTCAGCCACACGCCCGTATTGGCATCGCGAAGTTCCTTTCCTAGCATGCCAAGCAGTTTCCCACTATCGTCAACGACAGCGCCACCTGCCGCACCGGGATTGTTGGCAATGAGGTCCAAGACAAGAATCTTGCCACGATAAGGCGTCTTAAAAACGCCTCGCCTAGCATCCAGATTGGTGATGCCGGAAATGACTCCTTGCATCAGGCTCGCCGGTTCATTCCCAGAAGCGATATTGAATAGGTTGCTTGCCGCTAAGATCGGATCGCCCCATTCGGCGTTTAGCTCTTTACCGACTTCAAAATAAGGCAAGTCCGATGCCTCGATCTTTAAAACGGCGAGTTCGAGAGATGGTTCGATCCCGATAATTTTGGACTCAAACCGTCGTCCGTCATCCAGAACCACGATGGGTTCCACATCCAAGACATAGCTCCAGACGGTCGCGATGTGTCCTTCCGGCGAAACGACAAAGCCACTTTGATAGGCTTCCAAGCCGCGGACACCGCCGGCACCATAAATCTTGGCGATCTTCTGTTGAATCTCGCGTGTCGCAGATGTTTGTTGGGCACTGCAAACGCCAACGAGGACTTGGGCTGTGAAAGCGATCGATAATAAAAATCGCATCATTGCGCTGATACCTCCTCACGCTCCCAACGGTTGACTTGAACGGTCAATTTTGTGTCCAAGCCGTACTTCAATTCAAGGCTTTCGATTTGATCGCCTTTGTGGTTGATCCATAGCTCGGCAGGATCGGAATCACGATCGGCAAAGACTTCGACGCATTCCACCATGCCGGAATCTGGATGCATCAACCAGCGAATTTCCATTTCGCCATAGATGCCGACCGTGCAGTCTCGCAGGGGACGTTTGCCACCGAGCGGCATTGTGCCGTGGAAATAGGCTTCGCCAAATTTGGTCGGCCCAACTTCGATCATCTTTCTCCAGCCATCCAACGCCGCCAAAATACCACCGACCGCGTCTCGATCGACCGCTTCGAATAGATCCGAAGGGTTCTCTGCGGTTAGCCGTGTTCCGCCCACGGTCATGGCCAAGCTTGCGTCGCTGACTTCCAATAAGATAGCGTCGCCGTCAGCATTCTTGCCTTCAATCGTCCACCGATAGCCTTGGTTGGGCTCGTCCTCGCTGGCGTTGGCCGGGAACTGTTGCCGCAGTCGATTGATAAATCGATCTTGCTGCTGTTGGTTGAAGTAGTAGTTAGCGAAACCTTTGCGATCGATGATCAGTTTCGATGCGGCATCGGGAATGCCGCTGCCGGCGTGAGCGGTTCGCTTCTCTTTCGATGGTGTGTCTTCGGATGGGGCGGCATCTTCATTGGGATTCGATTCGTCACCTTCCGATTCATCACCCTCAGACGGTTCAGATTTTTTTGGTTCGTCTGGAACTGGTGGTGGCGGTGGAAGCGCGGACTGCATCTTCGCGAGCAGTTCATCGCGACGATGAACGCCCATCAAACGGACCGGCACACGAAAAGTTTTGCCGGCTTCGCGGAACGCTATTTCGACTCGCCAACCGTTTGGCAGCGTCCCCAGGACGTTCTGAACATCATTAGCGGTTGTCACGACCCGGCCGTCGATCTCCAGTATTTCCGAGTTGAATCGCATGCCGCGCCGAAATGCGTCGCTGGATTCAAGAATGTTACTGACAACGACTCCGCCATCTGGATCCGTTGAAACGGTGGCCCCTAGTGTCGCGTGATCGACAATTCGACCACTGCGAAGATACCCTAGAAAATTCTTGGCTTGATTGATCGAGATCGCATACCCAACCCCAACATTGACTCGGCCACGCTTTTCGAATGAGCACCGACCGACAATACCCAGCAACTGCCCTTCACTGTTGTAAATTGGCCCGCCGGAATTACCAGGATTGATCGAGGCATCGGTTTGTAGGCAGTCTGCATATTCCAGCAGCGTTCCCGACGGGTATTGGTAGCGACCAACTCCACTAAGCATTCCCCACGTCACCGTCGGTTGTAGGTTTGTCGCCAGCAAGAAAGGGTTGCCAATCACCATGCACCAATCGCCGGCTTGTGCTTTAAGACTGTCAGCCATCTCGGCGACGGGGAAATCGTCGCGACCGAGTAACTTGATCATTGCCAAGTCACCGACCGGATCAAGTCCGACCAGCACCGCATCGTAAACACGGCCATCGCTAAGCCCGCAACGCATGTACGATCCGGCGGGACTCGTCACGTGAAAGTTCGTCAGCGCGTAGCCTTCGGGTGAAATCAAAACGCCGCTTCCGCCGCCTCCGCCGCCAGGAACGAAGACGCAAACAGCACTTGGTTTAGCCTTTTCGATTGCCGCGATCCGCGTTTGTTCTAGCGATACCAAGTCTGGTGGAAGCGACAAAGGTTCCGCTGCCTTCGCCAATCCCGTTGTGGACGCCAGTGCGATAACAGCGATTGTCACTAACGCGAGGGATGGGACCCATGTGCCAGTTCTAAAAAAGGAGACCGTGCCTGCGAGAACGCTTGTAGGACCGATGAACGCTTTGACCAATTGATAATTCACCATTACTTCAGCAGTCTCGGTTTAAAGAATCGAACAAGGTCACCGATATCGCCATCGTTCGTAGGCTGGACCGATAGTTTGATGCGACGAGCGCCCGCGACCGAAATTTGAAACCCGGCTAACTCGCTGTCTTGGACGTCTTGTTCCCAGCGGACCTCATCATCGACAACGATTTGAATTTTGATTTTACCTTTGCCTTCTGATTCGGACGCGCGGGAGACGCTGCCGGTGAAGTTTTCAAAACCCGATTCGATGCGGTATTCGATTTCGCCACCCGCGGCAGCGAGGATGTCGTCCTTATCCGACGATGGCGCGAACCATGCGTCAAACAATGATTCAGAGATTCCGGTCTTTAGGTATGGTTGCATGCGTTTGGATGCAGGTGGCTGACTGGCAAGCATCTGACGCGCACTGGCGAATTGGATTCGTTTGATCTGATTGACTGGGACGTCATGCTGGACACCCGCTTGAAGAGTCAACTGAACATCTTGGCCGTCATTGGCGAGTCGGATTCGGCTGGCCACCATACTGGATCCAAATACCGTTTCGACGCGCGTGCCGGAACTAGAGTTTTCGAGGATGTTGCGAAACAGGACGCCTTCGAGACGTTCAACCGGGGCTTCGATTTCGTCGCCATCAAGTTCGAAGTTGACGGTCTGTGCGCTGATCGACAAGATCACTCCTTCGACGGGATCAAGTTGATCGTTGGCGCGGCGAATGACCAGAAGGTCGGATCGCAATTCCTTTTCAAACAGTCCCAGCCACTGTGCGTCCGTCGCTGCGGCCGATGGCCGAAAGCGGATCGACCGAACGGCTTCCAAGGGGAACCCGATAGGCATTCGCTTGACCGGTGTCGCCGTCACATCGGACTCGTCTGAAATCACCGACGTTATTCGCAGATTTGATCCGTCGACCAGCGTTAGATTGATTGCCGGTGGGATCGCATCGCTTTGATTTGCCAAAGGACGCAGGCTGATGACCTGTGACAATTCATGGGGCTGAACCGGATCACCAATTGAAATCGACTCACCATTAATCGAGGTCCACTGACCTTGAACCTTTTCTCCAGAGCTGAGTTCGACTTCAACATCTGCAGCAAGTGCCGCATTAAACGTCAAAGCAACGGTGATGTTGACCACCGCTAGAAGTACCGTTGTCAGCGGGAACAATCTCTCTTGAGATAACTTCTCGAAGAACAACGGCCGGCAACGGTTTCGGCGCATGGCGTAAAGGATCTTGGGTGCGAAGCGAAATGGTTTGCCGCAGTTTACCATAGCTGACAAGTTACTATAGCTGGCAAAGAAATCCGGCTTGTCGAAGACGCCTCAGTTCGGCGAGACATTGTTCGGCGAATTGCTGTTCAGCAAATTACTGACCGCCCGCAAAATTACTGACCACCCGCATCGCGAAAAACGCATCCTAAAGCTCTCCGCGAAGTGCGAGAGATGGCACCCAGAAGGGGTGGCTTAGGCAGTTTGCGGCTTGCCCGGGATCGCTCGTCGACTTCTTCAGGTCACCCAGGATTTCTTCAGGTTGACGAGCGAAACGTCGCGGACCTGTTGGAATTGCTAGTATTCCACGTGAAAGAAAGCGTGGATCGGCGAATGCAATAAAGCGGACGGGGGTTGTCTGGCGGCTGGCATCACCCAGGAGAAAGCTTTGTTTTCTCGATTCTCGCCGTCTTATCGCGTCATGCTAGAAAGGAGTTGAAAGGATTTCGCTAGTCGTCCAAAGCAGAAGAAAGGGCGACATCATGGCGTGGAAAACCTGATTTCGCTGCCGGAACCCGCGATGAGGGACATGCGATCCGGCTGGCGAAACCAAATTGATTGACCAAGCTTACTCAGCAGCTTCTTCAGCTTCTGGAGTTTCAACAGCTGGGGTTTCTGCCGCTGCAGTGGTGTTTGCAGTGGTGTTGTCGCTAGCGACTTCTTCGGTCTCTGGCGCTGGTGGCTTTGGAGGTTGGCAGCCGGTTGAAACGAGTGCCAAAGCGACGGTCGAGATACCGAGCAGGTTGCAAAGAACTTTCTTCATTTGCCTTGTTTTGTAGGTTGGTGGGAAAAACAGAAACCTGATTTGCACTTTCGATTGTTGGCACGAACGGGCAATTGCACCATACCCGGCAGCCAGAAATCTCTGTTCAGAGGCCTTAATGGGGATCTAAACACCCTCATTGCGAAAAAACCGGTATGACCGGTCCTCGCCAGGCCGGAATTCCCCGTGGATGTGTGAAAACCATCAGCGCGAAGGTTGAACAGTGCCGATAGGCACGTTGGCCATCCCTCCATCTCACAAATCCGCACCTACCATGAAGATTACCTCAATTGATTGCTTTCGACGCATCGCCATCGTCGCAGCCGCCACTGTCTGTGTGACAAGCGTCGCCTCGGCTCAATATCCAAAGCCGGGAACATACGAATCCAATGAGGCGGCACCACGACTGTTTAATTCGTCGCTGTACGAAGGCAGCGAAAATGTTTTCGAAGACGAGTTTCCTGTCTTCGCTGACGATGCACAGTCAGCAACAGAGATTGCCGAAGCGAACGCGTTGATGAATAGCGATCAGCCCGAGACGAAGTCGGTGGCGGCCGCTTCGATCGCGCGAAACTCAATCAAACAGGCCCCGGAAAAGGTTCTGCAGAAGCCACAAAGTGCGCCAATGGGTGTGCTCGTTGACGATGTGTCGAGTTCATCGGACCGTTCGTTCGATAAGCCAACGGTTTCAGAACTACGTCAGGCACGAGCACAACTACGCGAGAAACAGCGTCTGCAGCGGATGGAACGCAACTTGTGGTACGGTTACGAGCCGCTGCGTCCCAACTGGAATGCTGTTCCAATGACGCACAGCCGATACAACTATCGATCGACCATTGTCGTTCCCGTCTACTACGGTGTTCGCTAGTCGCCGCGACAGGTGACTGAATCGATCTGTCAGGAATTTCGATCTGACAGTTGATACAGGAACACAAGAACGGAACGCTCATCCTGCGATTCAGCTGGCCCGGAAATCACAGTGGATGAGCGATCGATAGGGAAAACGCACAAAGCAACGTCCGTGAACCGGGCGTTGCTTTTCTTTTTTGGGGGTACCCTTGAACCGGTCACCGTTTGATATCGAAGCTTCGACAAGCGGCATAAGTGATCTCTTGTCGTTGACTTGATCGATTGTGACGAATGTTGTGATTCCGGAATCCCTATCTTTCGTAGCGAACAGACCTGGGGAGGTTGAGCCTCGTGCAGTGATGCACACAACGGTTCTTATCGCGGGCGGGTCGCTCTGCCGATAGCGTTTGTATCGGGATCAACGCGGTTCGCGAAATGCATTGGCACGACGCAACCTTAGTACTGATCCTGTGGCGAACTTTACCGATTGTCGTCTTGCCTCTGGCGATACTTTTCATGGACAAAGAAATCAACGTTCTGGCTCTAGTCAAAGGGGAAGAAAAATTCATCTTCCTATTTGATGACGCTAATCGCGATCAAACCCTTCGACAGTTGGCTCGCTATGCGGCCAACCCAGAATTGGATTTTTCTTGGTACGACGCCGCAATGCTAAGCCGCAAAATTCGTGATGCGGTCCCAACCGATGATGATCTGATGATCGACAACGAGTTGGATAATCTATCGCTCGAAGATTTCAAATAATCGAGGCGCGCAAGCTCTTTTCCGACGACAGGTTCGCATAGAAAGGATTCGATGAACTCGGCCATTGCACAGTTCTTGCGTTATTTGGTCAACGAACGCAACGCGAGTGAGTTGACGATCAAATCCTATCGCGAAGATCTCTTTTCGTTCGTCGAATGGCTTGAAGCGACACACGGTCGTGTTCCCCACCCTGCTCAATTAACCCCGCAGGATTTGCGAGCCTTTCAGTCGGCACTACAACAAGCCGAATACGCTCGCACAAGCATCGCTCGAAAGTTGGCCGCATTAAGAAGCTTCTATAAGTTTGCGATGCGAGAGGGTATCGCGAACAGTAATCCGGCAAAACCACTTCGCAATCCACGTCGACAACGGAAGTTGCCTCACGTGCTGACTGACGATGAGATCGGTCGTCTGCTGCTGGCGCCGCCTGCTGATAAGGCCGACGGGCTACGCGATCGAGCGATCTTGGAAACGATGTATTCCGCAGGGCTTCGGGTAAGCGAGCTTGTCGGGCTGCAAGACGGCGATCTGGATATGGCCGAAGGGATCGTGCGTGTACGTGGTAAAGGGCGCAAAGAGCGAATTTGCCCTCTAGGGTCGTTCGCGATCAAAGCGATTCAGGCGTATTCAGGCAAACGCGAACGCAGTCCAGAAGCGAACGCCTTGGGACGCAAAGCACCGGTCTTTGTCAATCGGTTCGGCAACGGACTGACAACACGAAGCATCGGTCGGATGTTGGAAAAGCACCTTGCGATCGCCGGGCTGGATTCAAGAACGAGCCCTCACACGCTCCGTCATTCCTTTGCGACACATCTGCTGGACCGAGGGGCTGACATTCGCAGCGTTCAAGAGTTGCTCGGTCACAAAAGCTTGGCAACAACGCAAATCTACACGCACGTTAGCGCTGCGAGCCTGCTGCAGGTCTATGAAAAGGCTCACCCGAGGGCAGTCTAAAAAGAGGGCGGAATAAAAACACGCCTGTGATCACGCGAAGATGCCCTAGCCTTCGCCTATTGCTTCGTTCCATATGAGAATACGGGTTCGGGTCATCAGCCAAAGGACGTTAGCCCGGTTATCGCACTGAAACCGTGGCTAACGCCATACGGCTAATCCTAAAATCGAGTTGGAACGAAACACTAAACCCCTGTTTCCATTTCGTCGTTCGGCGGAATGATTTCCGAAATCGTCGATCGTAGCTCTCCATTGCTCAAGACGGTTCGGATCGTGTCACCGATAGCCAGTTTGGACGCGTCCTGCACCGCTTGGCTTTCGTCATCCAATGTCACGCTATAACCCCGTGCCAGTGTTGACAAAGGCGACAAAGCGGAAAGGGTTGCGGCTAACTGGCCAACAGCAGCTTTTGACTTGTCGACTTTTCTGCCGATGGCATTTTTGGCACGCTGATCAAGTTCGTCTAGCATCCGAGATCGCAAGTGAACCATTTCCATCGGCTTGGCCAAAGCCGGGTGGCGTTGCAAGTTGGTGAGCATTAACCGTTTGTGTTGCAACTGCTGTGCGATCGCGCGATGCATTCTCGTTTCGAGCTCTTGGACTCGACCGACCGTCGCGGATCGGTCTGGGAAGACACGAGTGGCCGCATCGGTTGGGGTCAACGCACGCATGTCCGCGGCCAAGTCTGCCAGGGTGACGTCGACTTCGTGACCGACAGCAGAGACCGTTGGGATCGGACATTCGGCGATCGCACGTACAACACGCTCTTCGTTAAACGTCCAAAGGTCTTCTAAGCTGCCGCCACCGCGGGTGACGACGACAACTTCCAGTTTCGGCCTGATCATTGCCGCGGCTTTCAAGCCGCGCTGGATCGTTTCCGCTGCACCGGGGCCTTGAACCTGCGCCGGGATCACAAAAATCTCGGCATCCAACATCCGACGTCGTGCCGAGACGAGGAAATCGTGGACGGCGGCGCCACTGGGGCTGGTGATCAACCCGATCCGTCGCGGGTGAGCCGGAAGTGGCTGTTTGCGTTCGAGCGAGAAAAGTCCTTCGTTGTTAAGCTTGACTTTAAGTTTCTCGAAAGCCGCTTGTAACGCACCGACACCTTGTGCCTCGACCTTGCGGACAACGATTTGGTAGGTACCACGAACGGTGTAGACCTCCAGCCCGCCGAAGCATAAAAGCGATTGGCCGTTTTCGATTTGAAAACGAAGCGTCGACGCCATGCTTCGCCACATGACCGCGCGAATTTGCGAGTCATCATCTTTCAGCGTGAAATAGATGTGACCGCTACGAGGTTTGGACACATCGGAAACTTCACCGGCGACCCACATCGGCGGGAAGGTTCCTTCGACCACCGCTTTCAAGTGGTGGTTCAGTTCGCTGACCGAGATCGCTTGGTTCGGTCCACTATCTTCAAATTCGGTGCGGTCGCTCAAAACTGTTTAGCTCAGCCGTTCCATTGACCGGAGAAGATTTCTGTCGCGGGCCCGGTCTTGATGACATGGCCAGACGTTTCGTCCCAACGCAATGTCAGGTCGCCACCGAGCAGGTGATTCAAAATCTGTCGTTCGGTTCGACCGGAAAGGACACCTGCAACACAGACGGCGGACGCCCCGGTACCGCAGGCCCAGGTTTCGCCGGATCCACGTTCCCAGGTTCGCTGTCGGACTTCGGTTGGCGAAATCACTTCGACGAATTCCACGTTGATCCGATTCGGAAAACGCGGATCGGTCTCGATTTTTGGTCCCAAGCCCAGCACCAACTCGTCAGTCGCCTCGGGAACAAAGATTACGCAGTGGGGATTTCCCATCGAGACACAGGTCACCTTAAATGTCTGACCGGCAAACTCGACTGGGACATCGATGACATGACCTTGTTCATCGCCGGAGATCGTTGTGGGAACTTTTGGCCCGACCAATTCGGGTGGTCCCATGTCGACGGTGACCTGCGATACCAGGCCATCATCGTCGGTTTCGCAGTCAAGTTTCAGAATGCCCGCACCGGTTTCGATGTTCAGCGATTTCGAGGAGTTGATTCCGTGGTCATAAATGAATTTGGCGACGCAGCGGATTGCATTGCCGCACATTTCGCTTTCACTACCGTCGGCATTGAACATCTGCATGCGAGCATCAGCGACCTCGCTTGGACGGATCAGCACCAGTCCGTCTCCGCCAACTCCGAAGTGGCGGTGAGAGATCTTTTGGGCAAGTTCGGGGAGGTTTTCCGGTACTGCCTGGGAAAAGCAGTCAATGTAAACGTAGTCGTTTCCGGCGCCATGCATCTTTGTAATGTTCATGCGCAACATGCTATGCAAAGGAACGTGGGCTTAAAAGATGCCGACGAGAAGCTGCCTGCAGATCAGGCCGCGAGATGATTGACACGCCGAGTGGTGCATTGGTTCGCTGCTGGAGCATTGATCGGCCGGTCAATGAACGCCACCTGCGACTATTTACGGCGTTTCAGCGGCGTCCTTTTCGGTGGCAGGCTGCTGCGTCGTCGGCAACGTCATTCGGAAGCAGCAGCCGGCACCGGTGGGGGAATCAACGATAGTCAAATCACCGCCGTGTTCTTTCAGGATTTTTGCGCTGACGGGTAGTCCCAGCCCCGTTCCTCGGGCACCTTTTTTAGACTCGAACAGCGAAAACACTTTTTGGCGATCGTCTTCCGCGATGCCGGGGCCGTTGTCGACGACATCGACGATCCAACCCAAGTTGGGGTCGTAGTTCGACATCACCGCGACTTTGCCTTGTAGCTCATCGTCGTCCGAGGGAGCGTCGGACTGTTTTTGTTGCTCTTTGACCGCATCGATCGCGTTGGTCACTAGATTCAAGATCGCTTGGTGCAGAGCATCAGGATCAAAGAAGGCTTCCGGCAACTCCTCGGCTAAGAACGTTTCCAGCAGGACATCGGATTCTTTGGCGCGAGTTTGCATCAGCTCGGCGACATCCTGGATCGTTTCGTTTAGGTCTGCTTCGACTTTTTGCGGCTCCCGTTCTTTTGAGAACGTCAGCATGTCGAGGACTAGATTCGAAATGCGATCTTGGTTCCGGTCGACGATCGTCCAGCCACGTTTAACGGCGTCCGTGTCCTCGTGCTTGAGACCGGATTCGATCAGAAAGCTTCCGCCACGAATGCCTTGCAAGATGTTTTTGACATGGTGTGAAAGCGTCGCGATCGCTTGTCCCATCGCGGCGAGACGTTCACTTTGTAGCAACGCGGAATAGTAAAAAGTATCTTCGATCGCCAGCGCCGCTTGATGCCCAATCGCGGTGATCAACCGCAGGTGTTCATCGGTAAAACGGTGTGTGGTCCCACGGCGGACGATCTGGCCGGGTGAAGTGTACGTGTCGATGTATAACGCACCGACAATGTCGTATCGTCCTTGCAGCGGAACACATAAGGCTTCACGAACGCCGCCTTGGACAATGGATGCGGCCGCGTCGAAACGCGCATCGTCACTGGCATCGCTTGTGCGGACGCCTTCGGCACGTTCCAAGACATAGTCTAAAATCGTGCTGCTGATGCTGATCGGGGCTTCGTGCTTCTGGCCACCATCGGTTTGACGATCGCAACGTGCCGCAGGTCGCAGCTCGCTCGTTTCTGCATCACGCAACATGATGCAGCCGCGGTCCGCATCAACCCAGTCAAAAACCAATTGCAGGATCCGATCGAGCAGCTCGTCCAAATCATCTGTACGTCCAACCGCCAGGGCGGTCAGGTACATGACTTCCAGCGAACGGTCCGTGTCGGTGAGCGTGCTGATGGAACCTTCGATCGGGTCATCCGATTTATCCGAAACGGCAGTTTCAAAGGGCGGGGAAGCTTCCGCGACAACATCGGACGCCGAGTCGCTTCGGAACGGGATCACGCCTGGACGCGAAGTCGGGCGAACAAAAGAGGACACGATTCGGCTGGCATCGGCAGCACCACCATGTCGAACAATGTCGACTCCATGTGCCGCTTCGACCGCAGTCGGTTGTCCGGTCCCGGTAAAGATCAATAACGTGCCGCCGATTTCGATTCGGTCGCCGCTTGCCAGCCTTTGCTCGCCAACGGTGTGCCCGTTGACCTGCGTGCCGTTGCTGCTGTTTAAATCGATCAGTGTGCAAACGCCGTTGGACTCGATGCGAATTTCCGCGTGGTTCCGCGAGGCCTCGCCATCAAGCAATTGCACATCGTTATGCGTGTCACGCCCGATGCGCACGACGGGCCCTGCAAGCACAAAATGCTTTCCCTGGTCACGACCTCGGACGACGTATAAAGATGCCATGCCTCAAAAGATAAACATCTGGGTAGCTTTGCTTAACCCCGCTTGCACAAATGCGAGGCAGATTGCGGCGAGGGAGAGAGGTTCGACACCAGTCTCGCTGCGTTGGGCCACAATTTACCGGAGAACATTTTAATGGGCCACAAGGTCAGGGGGGATCAGGTTGGCAGCCAGGAGTGGTTTGTATCAGCGACCACCATGATAGATCGAACGCAATCGCCCCGTTTGTCCGCTTGCCACATCGATTTGACCGCCCGCGATGAAGGTCTGCAAATAAGTCCTGCGAATGGCTTGAAAAGAGTTGTGAAGTTTCGTGGCGGCACATGCGCCAACGTTGGGCGGACAATTTACAATAGACCACCGTTGGCCAGATGCCCACGTATTTCCATCCGCTGTAAATCCGCTTTAGGAGAACCGAATGGTTCAGCCGCCACCGCTCGAACAAAACCCTTCGCAACCGGAACCCAATGACGCCGAACTGGCGTCCGAATTGGTCAAGTCTTGTAAAGCGATTCGGGACCAAGTCGCACGTGTGGTCGTCGGGCAAAACGAAGTTGTCGAGCAGTTGTTGATCGCGATTCTGTCGCGAGGCCATTGTCTACTCGAAGGCGTACCGGGTTTGGCAAAGACCCTGATGATCCGCACGCTAGCACAGTCGATGCATTTGGATTTTCATCGAATCCAGTTTACGCCTGACTTGATGCCCGGTGACATCACCGGCACGGACATCATCCAAGAAGACCCCGAAACTGGACGCCGAAAACTTCTTTTCGAGCGTGGACCGATCTTCACGCAAATGCTGTTGGCAGACGAAATCAACCGCACGCCACCAAAAACACAGGCGGCTCTGTTGGAAGCGATGCAGGAGCACGAAGTGACGGCCGGCGGAAAAACCTATTCGCTGACCGAGCCGTTCTTTGTGCTCGCGACGCAGAACCCGATCGAACAGGAAGGCACGTATCCCCTGCCCGAAGCACAGCGTGACCGCTTCCTTTTTCATGTCGTCGTGGACTATCCGACTCGGGACGAAGAAGCCGAGATCGTAGATCGAACCACGTCAACGTTTGATGCCGAAGTCAAGGCTGTGGTAACGGGAGAGCAGATCGTCGCGTTCCAGCGAACCGTTCGCCGCGTTCCCCTGCCCCCCCACGTCAAAGACTGGGTATTAGATGCCGTCCGCGCTGTCCGCCCATCTGATCCGCAGTGTGCTTCTTGGGCAAAAGACCTTGTCGAATGGGGGCCAGGCCCTCGGGCAAGCCAGCAACTTGTCTTGGCTGCCAAGTCGCGTGCGCTCATGCACGGACGCCCGCAGGTGACGATCGAAGACGTTCAAACATTAGCGTTGCCGGTTCTAAGACACCGCATCGTTCCGACATTTACGGCCGAAGCGGATGGTATTACCTGTGACGATTTGATCCGCAGGTTGATCAAAGATCTGTCGCCAAAGAAAGCTTCGGCTCTTTGAGTCAGTCAACAAAAAACGCCCGTCATTGAATCTGACGGGCGTTTCTTGAAGCTATTTAGCTAGCCGAGTAGCAGGCTTTAGCGTTTGCGAAGGCTATCGATCGGCGTAAACCATCGTGCTTTCTTCTTTGGCCACCTGAACGGCCGACTGATCGCTGGCAACGATCGCTTTGATCAGGTGACGTCCGGGGGCACCGCCTTTGACTTTGAGTTGGTAAACAACTTCGTCATTCGCTTTGAGCAACGCTCGCGGTGCGAATGTGATCACGCCGTTACCTTGGCTGGTGAAGTCACCCTGTTCGGCAATCTGCATTTGCGGCGGCAGCTGAACAGCGACGTTGACGTTGTTGTCGTCTCGCGATCCGGTGTTGGTCACGCGAATTTCGTACGTGGTGACTCCGCCGACTTCGATCGGATCCGCCGTGTCGGCGATCGAGAACGTCAGCTCGGCAAGCGAGTCGACGACGACTTGTGATTCGGCCACGGTTTGCTGTCCGAGGTCCGCACGAGCTTCGCTGCGTAGGACTCGGTTTCCTTCTTCGACCGGCAGCAATGTGACTTCGACTTTGCCCCATTCGCCAGCAGGAAGTTTTTCAAGTGACCAGAACACCGCGTGGCGTGCCGGGTCGTATTGGCCTTCGTAGTTCGTTTTGACAAACGTGAATCCACGATCCAGTTGCATGCTCAAGTCAACGTTGTCCGCGGGCGCGGTTCCAACATTGTCGATTCGCAATTCGTACGTCGCTTGGCGTTCCAAGTAACGTCGCGACGGACCCGCCAGCGACAGTTGCAAGTCTGGTGCGATGACGTTGACCGCGACCGTGTGTGTCGTCTCCAATCCGTCGTCGCCTTTGACGCGGATCGTGTTCTGAATCATGCCGGCTTTGACAGCCTTCATGCGAAGAATTTGTCGACGAACTTCACCCGGACGAAGCGCTCCGATCATGTTGTCGAGCTGCTTACCAGCTGGGTGGCTTAAACCTTCCGGTACGTCTTCTTGCAGCAGCACGCCGGTCGCTTCACCGCTACCTGGGTTGCTGACTTCGAGTTCAATTTCGAGCTGTTGTCCGATCAGTACTTCTTCAGGTGCACGTTGGATGACCTTCAGTTCCGGACGTGTGCTAACGGTGCGAACGCCTGCGGCCGCTTGGAACGCGACTCTCGCAACGCTACCGAGTTCACCTTCCTGTTGTGGAGTCAACTGAAGCGTAATCGTGCGTTCTTGTCCTGCTTCCAAATCACCGAGTTCCCAGTACAGCTCGGGCTGATATTTCGGGCTAGGTGTGGGTGTCGCATCGGTTAGGACGGTGCCCGTCGGAACTTGGTCAAACACTTGGACATTCAATGCTTTGGCATTTCCGACATTGCGGACCGTGATCACGAATGACGCTGGCTTACCAACTTTGACTTCCTGTGGGGCCCGTTTTTCAATGACGACCGACGGAGCTTGTGGTCCGTCCAGATTGCGCCCGCCAGGAGAGGCCATCGTCGCGCCGGAGACATTCTGCGCCATGTCCTGCTGACGTTTGAAGCCTGCGGGATGATAAACCGAACTGTTCGCTGGATTGGTCGACGGCAATGGCGGCAACGGTTGTGCGTTCGCATAGCCAGACGGCATTTCTGATGGCATCGAACTGCCACCAATCGTCGCCGTTTGCGGTGTGCTCATCCGCATATTGGGAGCATCGAAGCCATTCGATGCCGCATTGTTTTGCATCGGCATTCCCTGGCTTGGGGAGCCTTGCAATGAAGGGTTCTGTGGATTGATGTCACCCATGCCATAGGACATTGGTGATTGGCCCGCAGCGGCGCCGTTGTTTGGTTGCTCGGCTGAAAAGCCTTGTCCTGGGGAGCTTGGGTTCGGGTAACCTTGGGCCGGCAACGCAAAATCGGGTGTGGCTGTCGATCGTGGTGATGCCATCGCGTTGGCCGGTGGCATGTTACCAGCAGGGAGGCCTTCGGAAGGAATTTCGAATTGTCCCGCGGTTTGTGCGTATTCGACATCGCTACCATCGGTGCCGCCGACGATTTTCGGTGCCGATGCAAATCCGATCGTTGCAGACGAAGCATGGTTCTGCTGCGAATTCATCGCGGGGTTGAAGCCAGAGTCGCGATTGATACGAATTGTGCTTGCGGGGGCTTCGGCAAGGCGGATCGCTTGATTTTCGTTGCCGGGCAGGACCGGTGCCAGCATCGACGATGGTTGTGCCGAGGCCGCGTTCGCGGTATCAGCCAATCCAGGTGTTTCGATAGGTGCAAAGTCCGCTTCGTTGTGATACTCGGACCCGCCGTAGCCATTCATCGAGGCGGGGGAATCAAAGCCCTGATTTGAATCGTTTGGTATTCCGGTGTTGCTGATCGTTCCCGCGTATTTCGGGCTTCCTGCGAACGCAGTATCGGTGGCTGGTCCGCCGGAACGCAAGTCGTTGACTGGCTGTTGCGATGGATCGACGTTGGGAGCAGCTTGCGCGTTAGGCGTGTCAGCGATTTGAATCGAAGACATCCGTGCTTGGCCGAGCATGCCGACGGCAAAGCCTGGGCCTTGACCGGCATCGGCGGAAGCCGCATCACCTTCGTTGTCGTACTCCACTGGCGGAGCTTGCAAGCGCGCGTCTGCAAACTGTGGTGCAGGCGGTACGTTGCTTGAATCCATCGGTGGGACTTCATCAAACGAAGGTAGCTCCATCGTCGGTCCAGAAGACATCGATGGGGCTGACGCAGATGATGACGGCAGCTCGTTCGGCAATCCCATCACGCTCGATGGGCCGGCCGATTGAACCGTTTCGGTGTGCTGCACCAAGCGGACGGAGCGATCGTTTCCAGGATCCTGATCGTCAGCACTAAACGGTTTTAGCGCTGAAGCTTCATCCGGGTCCGCACTGACCAGTTGCTGTGAATCGGCGAAGTTATTGGAATCGGACTGATTTTCATCCGATGCGAGATCCGATAACCCAACCGGCATCACTGGTTTAGCTGGGGGGATGCTTTCTTCGGTCCACGCCGATTCTGTAGCCGCGAGTTTCTCTTTTTGCGATTGGGCAGCCATAATGGCTCCCGTCAAAATCGTCACTACACCTGCGGCGAGTCGAACGCCAAACGCTTTCATGGGTCACAATCCGTTGGTGAAAAAACCGTCCTGGTCCTTCTTGAAATGTTGGCTTAGCAAAAAGTCAGCTTAGATGGAAAGTGCGGTTGCTGGTCAACCGATCGCGTTTCCTGCAGGACTGCCGGTCGTGGGGCATGATTCTGGATCAATTACCGACTTCGAACTCGCGTTCTTCTGCCCATAACCAGCCGTGCAAGATCGTTGCAGCGAGGGAACTTTGGGGACGGGACCTCTGGGGCCGGGCAAGTGGTTGCTGATACAGATTGTTGGCGGTAGGGGAAAGTTGGAGCACAATGAGGGGTTGCAGTATTTGCAGAATACCCCGCTTGTGAGCTGCCATTCGTTTCGGTTCAGCGGGTTCCTTGCTATCATGTAGAGACCCTCCGCGGTTTTTGCCGCCCACTCCCTCCTCCTCCACAATCGCATGAAAGTCGCACCGTCATTCCGGTGGCCTCTGCCACAGTTGTTGCTTTTCCTTGCAGCTCTGGTTTCCCTTCCCCAAGTTGGCTTTTCGCAAGGGAATGAGCCTGAGAGATATGAGCACGGGCCGGATTCCCAAATCCGTGACTCGGTTCCCCATGGCAAGGTCACTCAGCACGTGTGGCTTGAAAGCAAAGTGTTTCCAGGAACCAAGCGTCGCTACAGCGTTTATGTCCCCCAGCAATATGACGGCAAAACACAAGCAGCATTGATGGTGTTCCAGGACGGTCACGCATTTGAAGGCAAAACTGGCGATTTTCGTTTGCCGGTCGTATTTGACAATTTGATCGCGAGTGGCGAGATGCCCGTGACGATCGCTGTGATGATCGACCCGGGATACCTCAGTGAGCTTCCGGAGACTCGCGGTTGGCGTCCTCGGCCTGAGAATCGGGCTGTCGAATACGATTCGATGAACGGTGATTACGCTGAATTTTTGTTGACCGAAATCTTGCCCGAAGTGGAAAAAGATTATGTCATCACAGACAACCCTGAACTTAGAGCCATTTGTGGGAACAGTTCGGGCGGGATTTGTGCTTTTTCAGTCGCTTGGCATCGTCCCGATCAATTTCGCAAGGTGCTCAGCCACATCGGCAGCTTTGTTAATATCCGGGGTGGTCACAACTACCCTGCCCTGATCCGCAAAACTGAAGCAAAGCCTCTGCGAGTCTTTTTGCAGGATGGCGAAAATGATTTGGATAATCAGCACGGAAATTGGCCGCTTGCCAACAAACAGATGGCAAAAGCCCTTGAGTTCGCTGGCTACGACTACAAACTGGTATTCGGCACCGGAGCTCACAACGGAAATCATGGTGGTGCGATCTTCCCCGATTCGCTGCGTTGGTTGTGGCGGGGATGGCAGGAACAGAAGCCCTAATGATACGACAAAACGATTTGGCCAGAACAGATTCAGAACTCGATTCGCCGCGGCTTCCCAGTGACTCGGTGGCTGGTGGCGAACGCGCGATTCCATCTGCCGTCGATGACGCATTGAACGAGGATGTCTCCTTCTCGGTTCCGTTCGTCCATCGTGTTAGAACGACGTTGGAACTTTCCGGTGACGACTTCGACGTCCTTTTGGATGTGCTGTCGCCAGGTGGAGCGGGGCCGGCGAAGGTCTTGTTGATTGCCGAACGCGCCGTCGCGACCTCGAGCGATCATGTTCAGGAGATCGCCGATCGCTTGGACGGAAGTCCCGAAGTCAGCTTGGTCGAACACGCGATGCTCCTCGAGGGTGGTGAAGCGATCAAGAACGGTTCCGACGGTGTCGAGGCGGTGCTTTCCAGGATCAACGACCATGATCTTGATCGCCGTAGCTATGTCATTGCCATTGGCGGCGGCGCCTTTTTGGATGCGGTCGGCTATGCGACTGCGATCGCTCATCGTGGCATTCGGCTGGTCAGGATCCCGACCACCACATTGGCCCAAGGTGACAGTGGTGTCGGTGTTAAAAACGCCATCAATTATTTTGGCAAGAAGAACTGGGTCGGAACCTTTAGTGTCCCCTGGGCGGTCATCAATGACGCCGCGCTGCTTGAATCGCTATCCGATCGAGACTTCTACAGCGGTTTCAGTGAATCGGTCAAAGTTTCGTTGCTAAAGAGTCGCCAAGAATTCGACTGGCTATGTGAAAACGCAGAAGGAATTCGTGGTCGCGATATGGATATCGCCACGCGAGCGATCGCGGTCAGTTGCCGCTTGCACCTTCGACACATTACCGAAGGTGGCGACCCGTTTGAGATGCTCGAAGCACGTCCGTTGGATTTCGGACATTGGTCGGCGCATAAGCTGGAACCGATCACGAATTACGAAATTCGTCACGGGGAAGCTGTCGGGATCGGTGTCGCAATCGACTGTTTCTACTCGCACCTCAAGCTTGGGTTTCCGCTCGGTGACGTGCGACGAACCTGTCGTTGTTTGTCGGCGATGGGGTTACCGCTTTGGCATGACTCGTTGTCGCCTCTGGATCGCTTGTTGGGAGGTCTCGAGGAGTTCCGTCAACATCTTGGCGGACGATTGACGATTACGATGTTGCGTGGCGTTGGAGATAGCGTCAACGTTCACGAAATTGATACTACGGCGATGGCAAAGGCGATCGAGATGCTGCGTCAGGAAGTTGACGCATTGTCTGTTCGATGATCGGCCTGCCGATTGGTGGATAACTCGAGCCATCGAATCAGGGATGCAAGACGAACATCGCAACGCGTATTTGATCGGCGTTCTCTTATTGGCGATGTGGCTGATTCGAATCGTGGACGCAACGATTCCCTACGATCTGAATGTTTGGGGATTGGTCCCGCGCACGCCTTCGGGGCTGCTTGGGATTTTGACGATGCCGCTACTGCATGGAGGAATGGTTCATTTATTCCGCAACACAATCTCGCTGGCATTGTTGCTGTTCATCGTCAGTTGGACTCGTCGCAACCCGTGGCCCGTCATTGGGATGACGGCATTGTTTGGCGGTAGTTTGTTGTGGATGCTTGGTCGTCACGCGACGCACGTCGGTGCGAGCGGATTGGTGTTTGGATTGATTGGCCTGCTGATTACCAGCGGATTTTTGCACAAGCGATTGGTCTCCGTTGCGGTCGCGATCGTTGTCGGCATCCTCTTCGGCGGCACATTGTTATGGGGAGTTTTGCCACTCGGTAACGGTGTGTCGTGGGATGGTCATCTCACTGGGTTGCTAGGTGGCATCGCCGCCGCATTCGCCGAGCATCGATTGGAGCAGCGAAAGGGAAAGAGGTGAAGAGAGTGCGGAGGGGCGTCACGGATACAAAGAGAGAGAGACGTCACGGCGGAGCGTGACGGGTACAAAAGGAGTACCCATCACGCTCCGCCGTGATGCCAGCAACCGATTCGTTAACCCGGACGCCGGTAATGCGCAAACCGGTTTAATTTCAAATTCGCCCGACTCGGATTGTTTTCGATATAAGTTCGCAAATACTCGAACTGCTGCGGACTACGAACCAAGTGATCAAAACCATCTTGTTGCCAAAACCGCCCTCGAGTCACACATCTTCGATTGATCAGGCGAGCGGTGTAGTGCTTCCACGATTCGCATTGTGAAATGCATTGAATATTCATCTTTCATTGCAACCAATAAGTGAACGTGATTCGGCATGATCACAAAGTTACTCAAGATGTATCGCTTCTCATCAAAGTGTAAAAGGCTCTCGCGAACATCCTGTGTGTTCTCCTCCGCCGCCAGTCGACATTGGCCGCAACAGCGATCGAGATTCTCATGCCAGCGACGTGAAAACGTTCGATGGAATTCGCGTTGCGTCTGACGACTCAGACGCTTGAGCTGCGTCTGCCAATCACACTTACGCCAATCAATTCCGTGGTTCATCAACCATGAGGCTCTCTCTTCCTGGAAATGATGAATCGTTTCCGCCGGCAGGGAATCATGTGTTCGAAAGGTGATAAAACAGACGACGCCTGGTTGACTCCAATGCGGCAATTTTCGATCAACAATCGAGACCGGCTGGTCGGGGTCAAAGCAATGCAGTTCGTCCATTGGAATGGCTGCCGCTGATAGTCAATTTCTGAAGAGATTTTTGATGAGGACAGCGAGCTTAACGGATGTAAGCTAAGAGTGCCAAAACATCTTCGGTGAAAGTTGAATTGAGCAAGCTAGCAATGAGACTCGCGTCACGACGGAGCGTGACGGGTACAAAAAGAGTACCCATCACGCTCCGCCGTGATGTTTGGCAGCTGACAAATAAAAAAACGCCCGGAACAGTTTTGCTCCGGGCGTCTTTGATTTTGTTGGATGACGAAATGTAGTCTTAGTACATGTCGTGATCGCCGCCGTGTCCTTTGGCACCATCTTTTGGCTTTTCAGCGATCAATGCGTCGCTGGTTAGCAATAGAGTTGCGACGCTGGCTGCGTTTCCAAGAGCGGTACGGGTAACCTTGGTCGGGTCGATGACGCCGGCTTTGACAAGGTCTTCGTATGTGTCGGTCAACGCGTTGTAACCACCGTTGCCTTTCATCGCAGCGACTTTCTCGCAGACGATACCACCGTCTTGACCGGCGTTGGTCGAGATCATGTGCAACGGAGCGCGGCAGGCGCGAAGGACGATGTTGTAGCCAACCTTTTGGTCGTCGCTTAGGTCGTCCGAAGGCTTGACGCTAGCGCTAGCTCGCAGCAGCGCGACACCACCACCAGGAAGGATGCCTTCTTCGACAGCGGCACGGGTTGCGTGAAGGGCGTCTTCGACGCGAGCCTTCTTTTCCTTCATCTCGCTTTCGGTCGCGGCGCCAACGTTAACTTTGGCAACACCACCGGCCAACTTTGCCAAACGCTCTTCCAGCTTTTCGCGATCGTAATCGCTGGTGCTGTTTTCGATTTCGCGGCGGATTTGGTCGATACGAGCTTTGATGTCGCTGCTCTTGCCGGCACCTTCGATGACGGTCGTGTTGTCTTTGTCGACGATGACCTTCTTGGCGCGGCCCAATTGTGGCAGGTCAACGCTTTCCAGTTTGATGCCCAAAGCATCGAAGATCGCTTGGCCACCGGTCAGAATCGCGATGTCTTCCATCATGGCTTTACGGCGATCGCCGTAGCCAGGTGCTTTAACAGCGCAGATGTTGAACGTGCCACGCAGGCGGTTGATCACGAGGGTCGCGAGTGCTTCACCATCGACGTCTTCGGCGATGATCAACAAAGGCTTGCCTTGTTGGACAACCTTTTCCAGCATCGGAACCATGTCCTTGATGCTGCTGATTTTCTTTTCGAAGACCAGGATGTAAGCGTCTTCAAGAACGCATTCCATGCTGGTGCTGTCGGTGACGAAGTAAGGCGACAGGTAGCCGCGATCGAACTGCATCCCTTCGACCCACTCTTGTTCGGTCTGCAGGCTCTTGCCTTCGTCGACAGTGATCACACCGTCTTTGCCGACCTTGCTCATCGCGTCAGCCAACAGTTCACCGATTTCGCGGTCGTTGTTGCTGGCGATGGTCGCGACGTCAGCCATTGCCGACTTGTCTTTGACCTTGGTGGCCATCGAGTGCAGTTTGGCGGTGATGTCGCTAACGGCGCTTTCGATCCCTTCTTTCATTTGGATCGGGTTCACACCAGCGACAACTGCCTTAAGGCCTTCGTTGAAGATTGCTTCGGCCATGACGGTTGCGGTCGTGGTACCGTCACCAGCAACGTCGCTGGTTTTGCTGGCCACTTCGCGAACCATCCGAGCACCCATGTTTTCATAGGGGTCTTCAAGATCGACTTCTTTCGCAACGGTGACACCGTCTTTGGTAACCGTTGGGCTGCCAAAGCTCTTTTGAAGGATGACGTTGCGGCCTTTTGGGCCCAGGGTAACTTTGACAGTTCGAGCCAATTTGGAAACACCGCGGCGAATCGCTTCGCGTGCTTCCTGGTCAAATGCAATGATTTTTGCCATGGAATATTAGCTTGATAGGTTGTTTGAGGGATTGTTCGTTTTGGTTGTCCGTCGGGCGTCAACGCCGACAGGCGTGACTACTCGACGACTGCCAAAACGTCGTCTTCACGCATCAGCAAGTACTCGGCACCGTCAACTTCAACGGTTTCGCCTGCGTAGCTGCTGAATAGGACGTTGTCGCCTTCTGACAGTTGGCTTTCGCTACGGCTACCATCGTCCAATAGCTTTCCAGTGCCAACGGCGACAACCGTTCCGCGGGCTGGCTTTTCTTTTGCGGAATCAGGCAGAACGATGCCGCCAGCGGTTGTCGATTCGCTCTCCTCTCGCTGGACCACAATGCGTTCGCCAATCGGTTGAAGACGAACGGATGCCTTTTTCTTGGTGGCAGTCGCCATGGTTGCGGATACCTTCTGTAAAGTGCGGGGAATGTGACTGACAGTGTCTTATGTTTCACTGCGACAGATGATCTGCCGTATCGGAAACGCTGTCTTTGGGGGGCTAATCGCTTGGCTCCGTACCGGGCAGGTCCCGATCGGGCTGGACCGCGATTTTCCGCTCCCTGTGCCTTGGCAGCAACCCTACAGTGGAGGCGCCAAGATGACAGTTCGATTCATCAGCGGTGCGGGAGAGCAAACGCTGTGCCAGTTCAGTGTGCCTGGTCGCGATTGAGATCTCTGGAATAGCCGACGAGCCGGTGATTTGCGGTGTTTTTGGAAATCCCAGGCCTTTTGGAATTCGGTGTGCCATTTATCACAATCGATAGCTGACACACCGTGGCAGCCATGCGGGACGTGCGACTCGGAAGGCAACTTCGGGGGGAACGGCCCGCTCGACAAAATGGCAGGGCATTCACCAGCATCGTTACGACCGGCCAATCGGAGTCCATGGGGCTGTCCGCTCACCGGCTCAGCCCACCCGCTTTGACGACCAGCGGGCCACCGCGCTGCGAAGGCGGGTTGGAAGTGCGAAGGCGGGCTGGAAGTTCGTGTTTACAAATGGCGGCAAACGCCTGTTGTTTTGGTCCAAAGATTGCACTCGCTGATGCGAATAACGTCGTCTGCCTTCTCTGACACGTTTGCTTAACTACAAACATCAACGATCCAATTCCATCTAGTGATCAACGAAGATGATCTACGACCCACTCTATTTTCTGTTTGCCATACCACCACTGCTGCTGGCAATGTTTGCTCAGTGGCGAGTCAAATCGACGTTCCAATCGATGTCGCAGGTTCCCGCTCGGATGACAGGCGCCCAAGCAGCGCGAGAGATGCTTGATGCGGCGGGTTTGCAACAAGTCGGTATCGAACGTGTCTCCGGACATTTAAGCGACCACTACGATCCGCGGAGCAAAGTGCTGCGACTGAGTGATAGCGTTTATGGTCAGCGTTCAATGGCTGCCGTCGGTGTGGCCTGCCACGAAGCAGGACACGCATTTCAAGACGCAAAAAACTATGCACCTCTGACCATTCGCAACGCTGCGGTTCCGGCTGCAAACTTCGGCAGTAGCATCGGGGTAACGTTGGCGTCGATTGGGCTTCTGCTTTCTGCGGTCCCGCTTGGGCGAATTTTGTTGCTCGCAGGGATCGTGTTGTTCGGATGCGTCGTGTTCTTTCAGCTCGTTAACTTGCCGGTGGAGTTTGATGCCAGTAACCGTGCGCGACGTCACATGGTGGAGGACAACATTATCTCCGCCAATGAAGAACGCTATGTTGCCAAAGTGCTAAACGCGGCCGCGCTCACCTATGTGGCTGGGACACTGCAGGCCGTCATGACACTGCTTTACTTTGTGCTCCGTTTTATGGGCGACAGACGTTAGTGCTTCGTTCCATACGAAAATACGGGTTCGGGTCATCAGCCGATGAGCGTTAGCACCGGTTATTGCACTGAAACCGTGGCTAACGCCACACGGCTAATCAAATGAGAATACGAGTTCGGGTCATCAGCCGACGGGCGTTAGCACCGGTTATTGCACTGAAACCGTGGCTAACGCCATACGGCTAATCAAATGAGAATACGGGTTCGGGGCATCAGCCGACGGGCGTTAGCCCCGGTTATTGCATTGAAACCGTGGCTAACGCCATACGGCTAATCCTAAAATCGAGCTTGAACAAAGCGTTAGTTGCCTTTAAGGCGACTGTGGAAATCACAGCCGCCTTTTCTGTTGCCGGTACGATCATCAATCGCTACTTGGGATTCTTTGGGTTCAGCGGCAACACGTTTGCTCGTTCGGCATACGCTTGCCACTTCTCTGAAAGTTGCTTAGCGATTTCAGGGTGCTGATCGGAAAGGTCTTTTTGCTCGCTGCGATCCTGGGCGATGTTGTACAGTTCCCATTGTCCCTTGGCACCTTTGGCAACCAGCTTCCAATCGCCTGATCGTATGGCTCGGTTGCCTTCGTGTTCCCAGTAGATAGCGTCGCGTTTGATGGTGTCGCCCTTGAACGTTGGAACCAAGCTTTTGCCTTCCATTGGCTTGATGGATTGGCCATCGTGTGCGGTCGCTGGGTAGTCGGCACCTGACAGTTCGACAGCCGTGGCCATTAGGTCAACCAAGTGACCGGGAGTCCTTTCCAATTCACCGTGACGTTTCAATCCGTCGGGCCAATGCACGATCAGTGGCGTCGAGATTCCGCCTTCGTGGGTGAAGTGCTTGAACTGACGAAACGGCGTATTTGAAACCGTCGCCCACGCTTTGCCGTAGCCGATATAGGTGTCAGGCGGTCCAGCCATGACGCCTTTACCTGTGCGTACCGGATAGCCGTCACGAGTCTGCTTGGGTTGCATGTCTGGTTGCAGAAATGAATCGGCAAGTGGAGAAAGGCTGGGTGAGTCGGCTCGTGGCGTACCGTTTCCGCCACGTCCGTAGTTTTCTGCGCAGCCACCGTTGTCTTGAAAGAAACAGATGACGGTGTTTTCAAACTGGCCGGTCTCTTTGAGCGATTCAACGATGCGGCCGATGCCTTGATCCATCGAGTCGATCATCGCGGCGTAGACTTCCATATTGCGTTTGTCCCATTCCCAAAACTCCGTTTGTTTCGCATTTTCCTCAATCGGAAACAGCTCCGTTGAATCGGGGGTGATCAGGCCAAGCTCGATCATTTTTTGGTAGCGGGCTTTTCGAATTGCGTCATAGCCTTCGTCATATTTGCCTTCGTATTTCTCGATGTCTTTTTCCAGGGCATGCATTGGCCAGTGAGCCGCAGTAAAGCTGACGTACATAAAGAACGGGGCTTCGCCGTGATCGAAATGGTGTTCACGGATAAAGCGAGACGCGTGATCGGAAATCGCATCGGTGTAGTAGTACTGTCCGTTGGGAAAGTCGTCTTTGCCGTATTCTGGATCGCTATACGGAGAGATGAATTCGTTGTCTCGGGTCAAAGTGTTGGGATCGTAAAAGCTTCCCGCGCCGTGGATGGTTCCGTAGAAGCGATCAAAGCCTCGTTGTAACGGCCAGTTGTGCTTATCCGATTGGGTCAGTGGTCGCGTTGTTTTGGTGACGTGCCATTTGCCACTGATATATGTTCGATACCCGGCCGGTTTCAGGACTTCGGCGATGGTGACGCAATTGCGGTTCAGGTCGCCCCGATAGCCGTCGTGCCCACGATCGTTCATCATGTGGCCGATACCGGCTTGGTGCGGATAGAGCCCCGTCAAAAGGCTCGCGCGAGTCGGGCAGCAACGCGCGGTATTGTAAAACTGTGTAAAACGGATTCCGTTGGATGCCAGTCCGTCGATCACCGGTGTGTTGATCTCGCTTCCATAGCAACCGATGTCAGAGAATCCCATGTCATCCGACATGATCCAAATAATGTTCGGTCGTTCGGCAGCATGGGCATTGGTGCAGCCGAGTAGAAAGCTGCCGCCGAGTAAAAACAGGAAGCAGCACAGCTTGGCTGCGTTATTATTGAGTTGTCTCATCGGTATCTGTTGGTCGATCGGATTGGGCTATCAAGGCAAATCCACGTGGGTTGCCATGATAACCATTCGCTTCGGTCGAGACGTTTTCCAAAGCGATAAAACGCCAGAACGTCTATTGGACGATTTGGCTGGGGAGTTTCGCTTGCAGCACAGCTACGAGCGCAAGCATGATGATCAAGATCAACGCAACGACGACGCGCGCTTCCCAGCGGTCTTTTCGTCGGTTGTCGCTTGTCGATCGGACGCGCATCCCTCGGATCCATAAGACAAATGAGGAACCGATCATGATGGTCAGGACATTGATCGAACTGACAATAAGCGGGCCGATGATCGGACGACCTTGGCTGACTGGTTGCCAAATTCCGAAAACAAGCTGCAAGCCTGCAGTCGAAATCGGTGGAACGAGAGCCGCAGCGATCGCCGCACCGGCAAGTGCGGAAGACAGATGGCTACGCGTTCTTGCGTAGGCGGCCGCCATTCCGCCGACTAACCCAACGCAAAAGTCGATGGGTGACGGATTGCATCGAGCCCACATTTCGGTCGCACGCGAAGGCGAAAGGTCCGGCCTGTCAAAGAGCAAGACTAGCCCGCCGAACAACATGCTTGCCGCGATCGCACCGACGAATCCAAGCCCGATCGCACAAAAGGCCGTGCGAAATAATGGTCGATTGCCCAATGTGATTGCCTGCCCCGCTCCCAGAATGGGCGTCATCAAAGGGGCGATCAACATGGCACCGATAATGACAGCGGCACTATTCTGTAATAGACCAAAGGCCGCTAGCACACTTGCGGCGCTAATCAGTCCCAAGAATTCAAAGCTCGGCTTCGAGCCGCTTTCGATGTCTTCCTGTAAGGCGATTCGTTCCGAACGTGTCAGTGGCGGAGTGATGGAATCTGTCCAGCGGCGAAAACGGGTGACCAAGCTTGGCACCATTGATTCGCCTTCGCGGACCAGCAGCACGGAGGTTCCGAAATCGTGATCGAGCAGTCTTAAGCCGGAGCGATAAATGATGTTCTCCTTTTCGACCGAATCGACATAGAGAATCAGCAGTGTTTCCGGGTGGCTACTTTCGTCCTCGAAAGAGTTTCGTACGACATCAAGCCGCTGGCCGAAGTCCATCTCTGCCGGTGGTGTTGTGTGCAAAGCCCAGCTTGACGGATGCATTCCGAGCAATCGCATGCTGACGCGATTCGTTTCGCGATGCCCGATTTCAAAGCCACCGACGACATGTGACTCGTCCGTCGGAGGACTCGCCGCAGGACACAACCAGGCCACCGGAAAGGTTGACGTTTCGAAGAGCTTTTTTTGCCAGTCTTCATGCTGGTCGGCATGCAGGAGAATGATGACTCGCGAACCGGCTTCGACGCAAATCTTCAATACCTCATCAACAGACTCAGCCGCCGACAGGACTTTTGTGCTGCCCTGATTCTGGCGTTTGAATTTCTCTTCAAGGATCGACTGAGCGTGTCGACGTAGGATCTCGGTGTTTTCGCCGACCACGATGGGTTGGATTGGTGCGTCGAGAGACTCGGCAAAGACGGTTCCCCATTCCGATGCGATTCGGACATGTTCCTCTGAATGAATCAGAATCGTGACGCTCATAAATCGGCTCTCGCATCCTGCATTGGATCATCGTTGAAGGCTGGCAAATCGGTTGAACAGTCTACCAGTGCACGCTTCTTTCCCCAATGCACCAACCTTGTCTTCTAACGTAGTGGATCTTGTCAAAGATCCTTGTCATGGATCCACCAAATTGCATCGCGAACTGCGATAGCTGACCGAAGGAGTTGCCCCTATTCAGATCCATCCGTTGATTGGCTTGGCGAAATCAATACCCGATGGTTTTCCGAATCGGAAACAAAGAATCGGTCGATGCCTTTTCCATCAGTCAGTACCGCAGTGCCATGGGGGCGTTTCATTTTTCCTCCAACATGAAGCGTCCGGATGACGTTGTTATTTAAATCGACATATCGCATCGCGTGGTTCTCGGTATCAACAATGAGCAGGTTTCCTTGGGAGTCAACACCGATGCCTTTGGGGCCGCGGAAGGTCGCGTGCAGCGGGTTTGCACCGTCGCCATCGTGGCCTTGCTTTCCGGTTCCTGCGATACGGTGGATTGTGTTCGCGCTGCGGTCGATTCTCCAAACGCTATTGCCTTCACGGAGCACCAGCCAGATCGATTGATCATCAATCGCAAGTGATCGCGGGCCGAAAAGAGAAACTTGATCGATCGCCGCGCCTTCTTGAGGAAGCTTTTTCTTTCCGTCGCCGCTGATGGTGTTGACGAGTCCTTTGTCTAGATCGATACGGCGAAGTCGATGGTTGCGAGTGTCAGCAACGAGGACTGTATCGTCGCCTGCTAGGACGATGCTATGTGGTTGATCGAAAGTCGCTTTTGCCGCGGGCCCATCGTCTCCTGAGAAGCCTGCGACGCCTGTCCCGCCGACCGTCGTGATCTGACCGGACTTCGCATCGATGCGTCGAACGCAGTGGTTGAAGGTATCGGCGACAAACAAATTTCCGTGACTATCCGCACGAATCTCATGCGGCTTTCGAAACGTTGCTTCGATCGCCGGACCTCCATCCCCGCTATAGCCTGCTTCGCCTGTACCCGCGAACCTAACGATGGAGCTTCCGTCGCGTGTGCATTTCCAGATCGAATGATCATCGACCGTGCTGAAGAAGATCGCATCCGGTGTGACTTCGATCCCGTAGACATTTCGAAGTGCAATTTCTTTTGGAGGTGAAGGTTTGTCTGCCGAAGGTGAGTCTGCTCGCCCCGTCCCTGCAAAACTGTTCCACGCGATTGAATCTTGGTCGATCAATTGTTTGATGTGGTCGTCACTATCGCACGTCGAGGTCCACGCGATTGCCAGTAGGACGCAAAGGCAATGAATCCGAACCGGGAGGTGATAGAACCGACGCGGAATTGTGAGTCGGGAGGGCATGACGATTTAGACCAAAAGAGGGGCCGGCGGGTGGTGTTCCGGACATCATTCATCAGGCCCGGATTTGTGTGATCAGTCTAACAAGTTTGGGGGTGTCGGATGGTTTTCTGGGCCAGTTGATATCGAACTCAAGATAGAGTTGAATTAAACTACCCGTACTCACACTGGGTAAGCGTCTGGAGGCCACGTTTAGCCTGCCTGACACTTCGTTTCGCAATGAAATATCCCACCGACCTGCGATCCTTTCCCACCGAAACAGTACCGATTGCTTGATTGCGATTGGCTAACTCGATTCAAAGGATTTTCGATGAGACATTTCGTGTGTCGTCGCATGCGCTCTGCAGCGATGTTCGCCAGCGTTGGCGCGCTCTCTTTCGCTGCTTCATTTTTTCCCGCCAAATGTTCGGCGGATGAGTCCGACCGGGTTGATTACAACCGCGATGTTCGGCCGATTTTGGCAGACTATTGTTTCGCCTGTCATGGGGCTGATGATCATTCGCGCGAAGCCGGCTTGCGTTTAGACGAAGCCGAAAGTGCGTTCGATTCAGCCGCCGTTGTTCCCGGCAGCCCCGAAGAAAGCGAGATGATCGCACGGATCGAAACAGACGATCCGGATTTGATCATGCCTCCGCCACAGACCAAAAAGACAATCAGCGAAGAGCAGAAACAAGTGCTCGTTCGCTGGATCAAACAAGGTGCGGAGTATCAGAAACACTGGGCATTTGTGCCGCCTCAGGTCACCGAGCCCAAAGAAACAGCCAATCCGAATTGGCGTAAGAATGAAATCGATGACTATGTGTACTCGGCACTTAAGGATGCCGGTTTGACTCCGGTGGGCGAAGCCAAACCGAGTGTCCTTTTCCGACGATTGCATCTCGATATCACCGGATTGCCTCCGTCACCAGAAGATCGGACCGCGTTCGAAAAAGACTACGCCGATCGCGGGGATGAAGCTTACAGCGAATGGATCGATCGCTTGATGAGTCGTCCTTCGTGGGGGGAGCACCGCGGCCGATACTGGCTTGATGCCGCACGATATGGCGACACACACGGATTGCACTTTGACAACTATCGCGAAATGTGGCCTTATCGTGATTGGGTCATCCGAGCATTCAACGAGAACCAGCCTTTTGATCAGTTTGTTGTTGAACAAATTGCCGGTGATCTGCTTGAAAATCCGACCGAATCCCAATTGGTCGCGACCGGCTTTCAGCGTTGCAATATCACCACCAACGAAGGTGGCACGATCGATGAAGAGAACCTCGCGTTATACGCAGCCGATCGAGTTCAAACATTCGGTTGGGTGTTTCTCGGGCTGACAACTAACTGTGCACAGTGTCACGATCACAAGTTTGATCCGATCACCATGCAAGATTACTACTCGCTTGCAGCGTTCTTTCGAAACACCACCCAGGGACCGAAAGACGGCAACCGAAAAGAGGGTGTTGGGCCTATCTTGTATTTGCCAAATGACGACGATCGTCCGCGTTGGGATGCGTTGCCCGGTGAAATCGCAACGGCGACTCAGACTCGCGATCAGCATCGCCAAGAAACCCTCACCAAGATTGCCGGTTGGATTGAATCCGTCACGCCTTCGGATTTGCAGTCCAAGTTGCCTAGCGAAAAGCTTGCGTTTCATGTGCCATTGTCTGAAGGCCAAGGCAACGATATCGCTTTATATGGCGAAGTCGACGCAACAGTCCACGCGCGACAAAATCTCGTTTGGGAAAAGAACGGCAACCGACCGGCCGCACCTGTCATTCAAAAAGACGGTTCGATCTCGCTGGGCTCGTTTGGCAAGGTCGAGGCGAACGAAGCATTCACGCTATCGGCATGGATTCGAGTTCCTAAAGACGGTGGTGCCGGCATCATTGGCAAAATGAATCCGCCGAATGCCTATCGCGGTTGGGATTTGTACCGCCAAGGCAACGGGTTGGCCGTGCACCTGATCGATAGCTGGCCAGAGAACGCGATCAAGGCAACCACAACGGGTGACGTATTGCGTCCCGGAAAGTGGCAGCACGTCTCATTCACCTATGATGGGTCGAAAAAATATGGCGGCATCAAGCTGTATGTTGACGGTCGTGCGGTATCGCTCCGGCCGGAGATGAACACATTGAAGCCCGATGCGTCGATCTTGACCGATGTGCCATTTCAAATCGGTTCAAGGTATGCAGATCCGAGCATGGAAGGATTGTCGGTTTCCGAAGTTCGTCTCTATCGCAGAGCACTATCAGAACAAGAAGTCACCGTTTTGGCGAAATTGGATTCAGTCCTCGACTTGATCGCTCATCACCAAGCGGCCAGAACCGATGAAGCCGACAACTACATGCTTAAAGACGGTGATCGAAAACTTGTTGAAAGCTATTACTTTGATGTCCTAGACAAAGACTACGGTCAATTGGCAGCCAAGGTTGATCAGTTGAATGCGGAGAAAGCGGCGATCGAGTCTCGCAGCCCGATCACGCATATCCAGCAGGAAAAAGACACACCTGCGATGGCCAATATCATGATCCGTGGTCAATACGACCAACTCGGAGATGAAGTCGGCGCTGCAACACCAAAATCGCTTCACCCGATGCGTGAAGGTGAGCCAAATAACCGACTGGGCTTGGCACATTGGCTGGTCGATCCGGCAAATTCGCTAACCACACGAGTCACCGTCAACCGGTTTTGGCAACAGGTGTTTGGCCAAGGCCTGGTCGTCACCAGTGAAGACTTTGGTATGACCGGCGCACCGCCATCGAACCAGCCGTTGCTGGATTACTTGGCAGTCGATTTCATGCAGAACGGCTGGGACGTCAAACGGTTCTACAAGCGAATCTTTGAAAGCGCGACGTATCGGCAAGCGGCGCTCACAACCGAAGACAGTCTTGCTGCGGACCCGAGCAACGCGCTGATTTCACGAGGGCCCAAATTTCGCATGGATGCCGAAATGGTGCGTGACGCCGCCTTGGCAAGTTCACGTCTATTGTCGACGAAGATGTTTGGCCCCGGTGTGAAGCCTTACCAGCCAATCGATATCTGGAGCATTGTCGGGTTACCCGAAAGCAATACGCGTGCTTACGTCGAAGACAAAGGTGCGGGGCTCTACCGCCGAACCGTTTACAGTTTCTGGAAACGGATGGCGCCACCACCAAACATGGAAGCCTTCAATGCACCGAGCCGCGAGTTTTGTGTGGTTCGCCGCGAACGAACCAACACTCCGCTGCAAGCACTGGTCACGTTGAATGATCCGCAGTTCGTCGAAGCCGCACGCCAACTGGCGCAAAACTCGATCGCGCATGACCCCAAGGATGATGATCAAGCGATTCGCTTCGCAACCAGTTTGGTGCTCTGCCGCGATATTTCCGATGACGAGCTAGGCATCTTGCGAGACAGCTTGGCGGAGTACACCAAGTATTACGAAGGTCATCCCGATGACGCTTCAAAGCTGACCGGTGTGGGAGAAACCCCAACCGATTCGAATCTACCATCGACAAAGCTGGCCGCATGGACGTTGCTTTGCAACCAGATCATGAATCTGGACGAGGTGCTTTGTAAGTAGCCTCAATCGCAGCCAACGTTCACGACAGCTTTAAACTCACGACAAATCAACATTCAATACTGAGTCTCACGATGGATCTTAATCACCCTGCTTTCTTGACCCGCCGAAAATTCTTTACCACCGGCGGCAGCCTCTTAGGCGGTGCGGCCATGATGTCGCTGATGGGGAACGCCTTCGACAACCCTTCCGCGATGGCTTCTGAATCGGGCGTGCCTTCCGGCGGTGGGCATCCCGGTGCTGTGCCCACGCACTTTCCGCCGACGGCTAAACGAGTGATCTATTTGCACATGGTCGGTGGGCCGTCGCAGATGGATTTGTTTGACTACAAGCCTCAAATGAAAGACTGGTACGACAAAGATCTGCCAGAATCGATTCGCAACGGTCAGCGTCTGACCACGATGACCAGCGGGCAATCTCGTTTTCCGATTTCGCCCTCGAAGTACAAGTTCACGCAAGCTGGCGAATGTGGCATGTGGCTCAATCAAGAGTTGCTACCCAACCTTGCCAAAAAGGCGGACGAGATTTGCTGGATGCGTTCGCTGAATACCGAAGCGATCAACCACGAGCCGGCAATCGCGGCGATGCAGACAGGCAATCAAGTTGCCGGTCGTCCTTGTCTCGGGTCATGGGCTTCGTACGGCTTGGGTTCGATGAATGAAAACTTGCCGGCATTCGTCGTGTTGGTTGCGATCCCTAGCAACCGTGAACAAGAGCAGGCGATTTCCGCACGGCTATGGCATTCTGGATATCTGCCTGGTGAACATGCCGGTGTCTCGTTCCGAAGTTCCGGCGATCCGATTCTCTATATCAACAACCCGCCCGGGGTTCCCGATCAACTGCGTAAGCGATCGATTGAACAGTTGAATGAAATGAATCGTTTGAATCTGGAGCGATACCACGATCCCGATACCGCAACGCGGATTCGCCAATATGAAATGGCGTATCGGATGCAAGCGAGTGTTCCTGAATTGACCGATATCGCCAGTGAATCGCAGCATACGTTTGAGCTGTATGGTGAAGCGGCGAAAAAACCTGGGACGTTTGCCAACTCCGTCTTGATGGCTCGTCGTCTTGCCGAGCGTGGCGTACGATTCATTCAGGTCTATCACAACAATTGGGATCACCATGGAAACCTTGCAGGACGGATGCCAAGTCAGTGTAAAGACGTGGACCAACCATGCTATGCGTTGTTGGAAGATCTGAAACAACGAGGGATGTTGGAAGACACCTTGGTAATCTGGGGTGGCGAATTCGGACGGACCATCTATACCCAAGGTCGTCTATCCAGAGACAACTATGGGCGTGACCATCACCCACGTTGTTTCAGCATGTGGATGGCGGGTGGTGGTGCCAAAGGCGGAACGATTTACGGCGAAACCGACGAGTTTAGCTACAACATCGTCAAAGATCCGATCCACATTCGTGACTTCCACGCGACGGTTCTACATCTGTTGGGATTTGATCACGAGCGATTCACGTACCGCTATCAAGGTTTGGATCAAAAGCTAACCGGGGTGGAACCGGCCCATGTGATCAAGCCCTTGATCGCGTAAGGCGAGCAAGCTGCTTCAACCATTTGCACAGCGTTGTCGGCATCAACGCTGTCAAAGGAACTGTCGCCGCGAAAGACGAAGCATCAACCATGCGACTGGAATGTGGTTAGCAAAAGCACCTCAGCAATCTACTGAAGTGCTTTCTTGAGGAAGCGTTTCAATGCAGGTTTGGCAGCTTGTCCGAGACGATTGATCGAAAGCGTCGTTTCGTCATCGTCGCCCTGCACCGATATGTTGACTTCGGCTAGTTCCGCGACCTCCGATTTGGCGATCGAATCGCGCGACACGATCTTCACCGCATCCAGTTCACGAGTCTTGATCGACAGGCGGACTTTTCCGTCATCGCCGACGACATCAACACGGTTTGATGCGGCCATTTTTAGGCTATCCTCGCCCGCGATCTTTTCGATTTGGGTGAAAAGTCGATCAGGAAGGTTCAATGGCCATTCAGGTTTCTCGTTGTTTTCAAAGCCTTTGTGCATCGAGTGCCATTTTCGGCCAAGCACTTTCCAGATGTCGTCTGACTTTGCCGAAAGCTGACGCGAAACGCTTTTCGTTTTAGACTTCGGTTTGGGGGCTGATGCTTCAACGTCAATGCGAGTCTCCGCTGGTACTTGCGGTGGTTGCTTGCTTTGGACGGTTGCACTGGCCGAGGAGTTTGACTGCGAAAGAGCTTCGGCAAGGAATGGTGCTGTGACAGAAACATTCTTCCGCTTCTTGCCTTCACCAGTCGCTGCAAGCTGTTCTGGGGTGCCTTGGAAAACAATCTGTCCGCCTGAAACACCCGCACCGGGCCCCATGTCGATGATCCAGTCAGCGCACTTGATGACATCCAAGTTATGTTCAATCACCACGCATGTGTTGCCCAAGTCCACGAGGCGTTGCATGACGTCAAGTAGTTTGGCGATATCGTCGAAGTGTAGACCGGTGGTCGGTTCGTCGAGGAGATAAAGGGTTTGGCCGGTTCCCGGGCGAGACAGTTCCGAAGCCAGCTTGACTCGCTGAGCTTCACCACCGGAAAGCGTCGGCGCGGATTGGCCGATCGTGACATAATCGAGCCCGACATCGCATAGCGTTTGCAAAATGCGAACGATCCGCGGTTCTGACGCGAACAGCTCGACGGCTTCGCCACAGGACATCTCAAGCACGTCGGCGATCGATTGGCCATGGTATTTGATTTCCAGGACATCGTCGTTGTAGCGCCGCGAATCACACTCTTCGCAAGGCACCCAAACGTCCGGCAGAAAGTGCATTTCGATCCGGCGTTGGCCGCTGCCTTCGCAAGATTCGCACCTTCCCCCGGACACATTGAAACTGAATGTTCGTGCCGTAAAGCGACGTTCGGCTGCTTCGGGAATGGAGGCAAACAGATTGCGAATTAGGTCGAATACGCCGGTGTACGTCGCCGGGTTGCTGCTTGGCGTATTACCGATAGGTGATTGATCGACACGAATGATTTTGTCGATATGCCGCATGCCTTCGATGCGATCGAAACGCCCCGGTTTTTCACGAGCACGGTGCAGACGTTTTGCCAAAATCGGGTACAGCGTTCCTTCGATCAGTGTGCTTTTCCCGCTTCCGCTCGGACCGGTGACCGCTGTCATCACTCCCAGCGGGACTTTCAGATCGACGTCGTGTAGATTGTGCTCGGACGCGCCGTAGAGCGATAGGAAGTTCACCATCGGCTGGCCCGCATCGGTGTAAACCGGTCGGCGAGACTTCGGTACGGTGATGTGCTTGGTTCCTTGAATGTATCCACCGGTCACGGACTGTTCAGCCGGATGCAGATCGGTAGGCGCACCGGACGCGACGATCCGCCCGCCATGCCGTCCGGCTCTGGGACCGAAGTCGCACAGGTAGTCACTACCGGCAATCACATCTCGATCGTGTTCAACAACTAACAAGGTGTTACCCAAATCACGCAGCCGGTGAAGTGCCGAAAGCAATCGTAGGTTGTCTCGCGGGTGCAAGCCAATCGTCGGTTCATCCAGCACGTACAACACACCACACAGTCCGCTGCCCAGTTGTGCCGCCAAGCGAATTCGCTGCGCTTCACCGCCTGATAGTGTTGCTGCGCCTCGGTGTAGTGTGAGGTAGTCGAGCCCGACATCCAACAAGAAGCGAACACGTGATGTCACTTCACGGAGCAACTCACCGGCGATTTTCTTTTCACGCTTGTCAAGTTTCCAGGTTTTGATTTCCTGTTCCAAGCGTTCCAGGGGCATCTGAACCAAATCGGCCATTGTCAGATCGCGAAAACGGCAGGCCGCCGCTTCTTCGCGTAGACGTGAACCGTGACAAGAGCTGCAGTCAATTTCGTCGACGAACTGCTCCAGTTTTCCGCGCAGGCCGGGCGTCAGTCGCGAAGCTTCTTCGAGCGCCGGGTAAAAGCCTTTGAATTGGAAACGGAACAGGCGCTCATTCGAATCCGATTCCGGTTTGGCATCACGGTGATTCACTTCGATCCAGCGAGGACCCAATCCGTGAAAAAGGATTCGTCGATGTGTCGCAGTCAGCTCATCGTACGGGAGATCGATCGGGATTCCGGTTTGCCGCGAAAGGGCTCGCAATAGCCAAAGCGACACATCCTCTTCGACATTGGGCCAAAGGTGCGCGACACCTTTGCGAAGTGATTTGCGAGGCGAATCCAACAACGCCGCGGGGTTGGTCCCACGCTGCTTCCCCAAGCCTTCGCATTGCTGGCACCAGCCAACGGAACTGTTAAACGAAAAATGGTGGGGCGTTAATGTCGGGAACGATCGTCCACATGTGCCACAGACCAAGTGTTGACTGTGGGTGATCGTTTCCCAGTATTTCTCTTCACGATCCGAGTCCGCGATGGCAACCGAGACGACGCCGATTCCTAGCGAAAGCGATTGTTCAATGCTGTCGCTGATTCGCGATCGTTCGTCCGGATTGATGACGATTCGATCGACCACTACTTCGACACTTTGCTTCCGCCGAGGATCAAGTGCCGGCGCGTCTTCAAGGTCGACGGTTTGGCCATCGATTCGAACTCGGGCAAAGCCTTGGCTACGCAGCGACTGCCAAGTGTCTTTGGACGCTTCCCCGGCGACGACTTCGATCGGCGAAAGCAACAGTGCACGCGTTCCTTCGGGCATGGCGAGTACCTTTTCGGTAATCTCGTCGGGAGTTTGCGTGCCAACTTCGATTTCGCAATCGGGGCAATACCGTGTTCCCAGTCTCGCCATCAAGATGCGTAGGTAGTCATAAACCTCGGTGACAGTCCCGACGGTACTTCGCGGCGAATGACCGAGGTTCTTTTGTTCCAACGCGACCGCTGGGGACAGTCCGTCGATACGTTCGACTTTAGGCTTTTGAACCTGTCCGATGAATTGCCGGGCATACGACGAAAGTGACTCGACGTATCGACGTTGGCCTTCGGCATAGATCGTGTCCATCGCCATCGAACTTTTGCCACTTCCGCTTGGGCCACAGAACACCGTCATGGCGTCGCGAGGGATCTCCACGTCGACCGATTTCAAATTGTGCTGATCGGCAGCTTTGACGACCAAGTGGGTTTTTGCTTGATCGTTCGGAGGGGCCAAGTCGACGTGTGTGCGGTTGTCGGCGACCTTGGCTTTCTTCTTCGAGCGGCGCACCTGCATCACGTTTGCCAACGCGGCACCGGTATGGCTTTCGGCGCACTTTGCGATGTCGGTCGGACGCCCCGCTGCGATAATCGTTCCACCGCCGGCGCCGCCTTCGGGGCCAAGATCGATGACGTAGTCCGCTGTCTTGATCACGTCCAGGTTGTGCTCGACGATCACAACGGTGTTGCCTCGATCGGCCAGTCCGTGGATGACTTTGAGCAGCAGTTCGATGTCGGCGAAGTGCAAACCGGTCGTCGGTTCGTCCAAGACGTAAAGGGTTCGCCCGGTTTCTTTCTTGCTTAGCTCACGTGACAGTTTGATTCGCTGGGCTTCGCCACCAGACAGCGTCGGTGATGGCTGTCCAAGCTTTAGGTATTCCAGGCCAACGTCCACCAGCGTCTGAAGCTTTTCGGCGATTTTTGGGACGTTCTTAAATAGCTTCAACGCTTGCGAGATATCCATTTCAAGGACGTCTGCAATCGATGCGCCTTTGAATTCGACTGACAGGGTTTCGCGGTTGTATCGCCGTCCGGCACAGACGGGGCAAGTGACCCAAATGTCGGCGAGGAAATCCATTTCCAGCTTGGAGGCGCCGTTGCCATCACATGCCGCACAGCGTCCGCCATCAACGTTGAAGCTGAATCGGCTTGCCGTGTAGCCACGTGTTTTCGCTTCGGGAAGTTTCGCATACAGGTTGCGAATCTCGTCGAAGACTTTGACGTACGTCGCAGGATTGCTACGCGGGGTTCTGCCGATCGGTGATTGGTCGATTGCGATCGTCTTGTCGAGATGCTCTAAGCCGCTGATCGATTCATGGTCACCGACTTCGCTTTCGGCACCATTAAGTGCGTTGCGAAGTGCGGGTTCTAAAATGCCGCCGATCAGCGAGCTTTTTCCGCTTCCGGAGACACCGGTCACACAAGTGACTGTTTGTAGCGGAATCGTCGCATCGACGTTCCTTAGGTTATGGAACGTGGCCCCATGAATGGTGAGCTGTTGTTCGTGATCGATGTCGCGAAGCTGTTGCGGGATCGCGATAGTTTTTTCGCCGGAAAGGTATTTACCGGTTTCGCTGCGTGGCTTTTCACCCAGTTCGTCGGCAGAACCGATGCCGACGATCTTGCCACCACGGACACCCGGACCGGGGCCAAAATCGACGATCCGATCCGAAGCCCGCATAGTGTCTTCGTCGTGCTCGACAACGATCAAGGTATTGCCGGCGTCCCGCAATCGCACCAAGGTTTCGATCAGCCGATCGTTGTCTCGCGCATGAAGTCCGATCGATGGTTCGTCGAGAATGTACAGTACGCCGACAAGCCCGCTGCCGATTTGGCCAGCCAAACGAATTCGCTGTGATTCGCCACCCGAAAGCGTCGGCGCGGTTCTTGAAAGGGTCAGGTAGTTCAGCCCGACACCCAAGAGGAATCCGATCCGTGTTCGGATTTCTTTTAAGGCTTCCGACGCGATCTTTGCATCCGTTTCGGAGAGTTCCAAATCGACAAAGAATTCGTGCAACCGGTCGATGGAAAGGTCACACAGTTCGGGCAACGAGAAACTTTGTTGGTCACCAAACGACACGCTTTTGGTTGTGATCGTGGTTGCCGCGGCTTGTCGATTTAGGCGTTGACCGTGGCAATCAACGCAGTCGATCGTGTCCATGAACTTTTCAAGATGCCGCAATTGCATCTTGTTGTTCGTCGTTCGGTATCGATCGAGCAGTTCGGGAATAAATCCATCGAAAGAGCCAGAGTACTTTCGACTCCGTTTACCGCCTCGCCAAGTAAGTTCGTAAGTCGAGTCGCTTCCCCACAACCACAGTTTGCGAGCCTCTGCAGAAAGGTCTTGCCATTTCGTTTGCAACATCGAGCCGGATTCAAGCTCCAGCATCTTGTCCATCGCATCAGCAAAACCTTTGTAGATGTGGCGACGGTAACGACCGATGTCGCCCCACTTGCCTAGCAGCGAAATCGCACCATTGCGAATCGATTTCTTTTCGTCAGGAATGATCCGATCGGGAATGAATGTGTAAAGGTGACCAAGTCCGTCGCAGGCTTGGCACATGCCCTGAGGGTTGTTGAACGAAAACAGCTGTGGTGATGGCGGACGAAAACTCTCGCCGCAGGACGGGCATGAATACCGGGACGAGTAGAGAATGTCTTGTCGCGGATGTTCAGCCGATTCGGCATTTATTTCCGATAGTGAAACGATGACGGAGGCATCGCCCAATCGCAACGTTTGGACAACGGCCTCTTGGATGCGACCGCGATCACGAAAGTCAGCGCCGATGCGGTCGACGACAACTTCAACATCGTGTCGACGGGTTCGATCCAAAGGTGGAGGGTCAGCCAAGCGAATCGTTTCGCCGTCGACACGAGCCCTCGTGAATCCTTGTTTGCGGAGGTCTTCAAACAAGTCCTTGAACTCACCCTTCTGTGCGCGGACCAAAGGGGCCATGATCCAGACGTCACACTCTGGATCACAATCTAGGATCCGAGAGGTAATCGCGTCTGCGGGCTGAGCCGTAATGGGGACTTGGCAATTGGGACAATTCGGGGTGCCGACGCGTGCAAACAGGACGCGCAGAAAGTCGTAGATTTCGGTGATCGTCCCGACCGTACTGCGTGGGTTGGTTCCGGTGGACTTTTGGGCGATCGAGATCGAGGGGCTCAAGCCGCTGACCAGATCGACATCCGGTTTAGGCATCTGCCCCATAAACTGCCGCGCATAGTTGGACAGCGATTCGACGTAGCGACGCTGCCCTTCGGCGTACAGGGTGTCGAAAGCGAGAGACGATTTTCCGCTACCGGAAACTCCTGAGAAACAGATGAGCTCGCCACGTGGCAGCGTCAGATTGACATCACGAAGGTTGTGTTCGCGGGCACCCTTGACCTTGATTTCGGTCGTCGACATTCGGTCTGTATCAGCGATTGTGGTATACGGCAGTCCTTTTGCCCCAGTTTACCGATCCGGCCAGGAAAGGGTCAGCCCACACGGCAGGCGGGGATGTGGCTAATCGGCCCGGCGACCTTTGCTCAGGCGGGGGAGACGGGCGAATTTGGGTTGCTACGGATGTTCGCCGTACAATCCGACCCCTGCGGTGGGGATTGTCGGTTTCTCATTCATTTCTGGCCGCCGTTTTGCAAGCCTTGAAATATTTTGGCGACTGACTCGCCATCACGATTTACGACCGAAGTCGCGTTTCCCTTCGCCAAGATTCTTTACTGCTGTGCAGCTGTACTATTTCCTCGCCGTCGTCATCACACTTAGTTTTGGTGCACTTCCGGCGGCATCACAGGATGTCGACAAGGCTGTGATGTTCTCCGCCGCCGTGATTGGGATCTGGTGGGCGATGTGCTTGATGTCGGTTCGAATGGTGATCAATCTGATCAAGGCTGGGGAGATAAACGAAGACACCGCGTATGATTGGTTTGATCGACAGACCGCATGTTTGCGTTGGTTCTCGCTTGCGATCATCGCGTTGTGTCTTGGCGGTTTTGGTCTTGGACGCAGCGTCGACGAAATCCCGCTTGTGTCATCATCGGTGACCCTGCAGGCCCTTTATTTACTGACGCCGACGGTGTTGGTGATTAGCGGGTTGTGGGTTGCCGAGCATCGATTTGCTCAGCGTTTGGGTTTAACCACACCTGGCATGGCTGCCACTTTTCGTTGGATCCTATTGATGGTGCGTGCGACCATCGCATGGATTGTGGTTCCGATCCTAGCCATGCTGGTGCTTGTTGACATCGCGACCTTGTTCCCCGTCAGTGACGCTGCCCGCGGTTGGGGCTTGGCCATAACGATGATTGCTTTGGCGGTTTTCGGGATGCCCTTTGTGATCAAGCGAGCTTTTCCAAAAACGGCGATCGATCAAGAAACCTCGGAATGGATCGGAGCGATCTTGTGTGAAACGGGGATGTCGAATTGCAAGTTGGTCGTCTGGAACACGAAAGGCCGATCTTACAACGCGATGATGGCCGGATTCTTTGGTCGGTTCCAAGTCCTGTTTTTGACAGATCGTCTGGTGCGTGATTTGAACCGGGCTCAATTGGCGATGGTGATTCTGCATGAGGTCGCTCACGCTCGGCGTAAGCATGCGTTGATCCGCGTCATCGCGCTCGCCCCGGCATGGGCAGCTGGGTTGTCGATGCAGGCGATGATTCAATTCCTGATGCCTGCGAGTGCCTTGGTGGCTTGGGGGCCAATTATTGGCAACGCGCTCAGTCTGGTTGCCACCATGCTGATCATCCGGCAGGTCAGTTACTTTTGTGAACATGATGCCGATGCGGTCGCTTGCCAACTCGCCGTACCGGTTTCTAAATGCGTCAGTGATGTCCCTTCATCTGTTGACCAGGCCGGTCGAAGTCTGTCATCGGCGCTTGTTCGGGTGACCGAGGGAGCCGAGTGTGCCCGTCGTCCCAGTTGGCTTCACCCTGGCATTACCCAGCGGATCGAAGCGGTCCTTGCGTAGGCCTTTTAGGGCTTCGGTGAAAGCCGAACTCGAACGGAAGCATCGGCATTCTGTTGGTCGCCGGGCTTCAATTGCCGAGCAGATCCCCGGAGATCGATTCCCAGGGAAGGCCTTTTCGCCGGAATTTGCCTCCGAACGAATTCACCTCCGAATGTTGTCGCCTCCGCACTTTGGTTGTCTGCTGGCGTTTGGCACTGGCCGATTGCCTATACTGTAGGGATGCCCGTCTGCAGTAGCCCTGCCTGCAGCGGTATTTGTAAACGGCGACAATGTACGTTCAGGCAATGAAAGTTACGTCGATTGCCGTTGTCCCTCCAAAAACATGTCCCCACCCAAGGAATCGAGATGAGAAAGGTTTTAGCCTCGGCGTTCGCAGTACTTGTCATCGCTGTTGCGACCACCGTGACCGCAGACGTCAGCTTGGATGGAGTGAAGTGCGTTGTTGCCCCCCGTCCAGCAAACCCAGAAAAGTCGGTCGATTACAAAGAAGGAAAGGTTTTCTTTTGCTGTGGTAACTGCGAAGCCAAGTTTGCCAAAGACAGCAAGCCTTTCACCCTGAAAGCCAATCAGCAATTGGTTTCGACGAAGCAGTATGAGCAGAAAGCTTGTCCGCTAAGCGGCGGCGACATCGACGAATCGACAGCGGTTAAAGTCGAAGGAACCAAGGTCGCATTCTGCTGCAACAATTGCAAAGGCAAGGTTGAGAGCGCCAAAGACGGTGAAGCCAAAATGAAGTTGGTTTTCAGCGACAAGGCATTCAAGAATGGCTTCGCCAAAGTAAAAGCCGAAAAAGAATAGTCTGCGTTCCGCAGCGATCTGTTAAGATCTTGTGAGGCTCGGTCTGCGAAGTCAACGCAAGTAAGAGTGCACGGAAAGGTCCGATGAGAGGACGCCCTCGTTGGTCTCTATGCGGACTTTTATGTGTGACTCTCGACCGGACTCGGATACAGGATTTGTGACGCCCTGGGTTAACTCAGGGCGTTTTTTTGATGACCATCTAATTAGGTTTGGCGATGATGCGTTTGTTCGTCCACTGCAGGTTTGCTTTGATGTTGCTCGCTCTATCGCTGCCGACCTCGTTAGGAGTCAACGCTTCTGCAGCAGAATTGATCGAGCCGGTGAGACCTTTCGTGGAAAAAGTTGAGACGTCTTTAGATGACCTCTCGAAATCGCGAAAACAGTTTTTGCAATCGATCGCCAACGACGTCGCCAAACGAATTGAGTCTGAAGGCAAGGCGGAGCTGAACTTCATTTGCACTCATAACTCACGTCGAAGTCACCTTGCTCAAGTCTGGTTTCAGACAGCCGCGGTTTACTATCAGGTTCCCCAAATCGTGACATATTCAGGTGGGACTGAGGCAACCGCCTGCAACATTAGGACGGTGCAGGCACTTCGTCGAGCTGGGCTTTCGATTGTCGCAACGTCGCAGCAGTCCAATCCGATCTATCTCGTTCAGTGTGCCGAAGACATGGCTCCGATGCGAGCATTTTCGAAGGTCTACCACAGCGAAGGAAACCCGCAAAAGGGCTTTATCGCGATGATGTGCTGTTCCGATGCGGACGAGGCCTGCCCTGTTGTGTTGGGCAGTGACGCTCGGTACCCGCTGCACTATGAAGATCCCAAAGTCGCTGACAACACCGATCAAGAAACATCTCGCTACGATGAACGCTCGCTGGAAATCGCTCGCGAGATGTTCTTCATCGTCCGTCAGGCAGCTGAACAGGTGAAACGCTAAGTCGGCGTGCGCAAGAAACCGCTCGCGATCCTGGTCGACTGGCCCTACAATTAGTAGGGCGCAATGCTGCAACACGTCGCTGAAGATGGCAGCAATCATCGGTGGCCGAGAAGTTCACTCGAAACAAATGCCTGTGGGGATCGAGCGATGCCGGTATTGAAACGAGCCAGTTTGATTGGACGCTTAAGGTGGCAAAGTCTTCGTTGCCAGGCCTTCATCGTTGGCTTTGGGATTTTCGGAGGACTGGTCGCAGCGGAAGCTCACGGGCAGATGATCCAGTCGACAACTCCGATGACTCGGTTTGGGACTGGTTTCAATGAATCGTTTGGGCTGAACTGGAGTCTGCGCGGGCCGAACTTTTTCGCGCAGTCACCTGGCTTGGCGACGTCACCCTTTGGCAATCCAGACCCAAATGCAGGACTAAGAACTGGAGCAAGCTTCTCTAGCGGAGGCCTTCGCGGTTCAATTGGCTTAAGTTTGTCACAGGGGAGTTCGTCGCAAATCAGTTCAACCGTTCCGTCGATCACAACGATGAATGGGTATCCAGGGTCGATCCAATCGCAAACCCTTCGTCCATTCGTCACCGGCATCAATCCGGTTGTTGCTGGCGGAGGCTATGGGCAGCCTGTACATGACAATGTCGCGGCTCAGGCGGCATCGATTTATCAGAATGCTCAGAACCAGTACCTGCAATCCCGCGTTGCTGCCAACCTGCAATCGAAACAGCGGTCTGCCGAAGAAGCTTTACGACGCGGTATCGAAGCCGAAGAGTCGGGGAACCTTCGCAAGGCACGCGCGAACTACCGAAAAGCCTTGGCGTCCGATCAAGGCCCATTGCGGATGCAGATCATGGCTAGGCTGCAACGATTCCAATCACGCTGATAGGGGCGTATTCGCTGCCGAAGATCATGGTGTCGACCTTATGACACGTCGCTAGAACTCGCGATCGTGTTGTCCAGCTAAGAGTCTCTTTGGTCAGGCAAGCTTACTGCTGACGCGATTTCAAAAACTCATCGGTCGCTTGTTTGTCGACACGGATAAAGTGGTCGCGAAGCGGGGGGAACACGTCGCCTTCGATACTTTGCAGTCGCAGCTTCTTGGTCGCACGTCTGGGCATGTGGCAATCAACGCAATTCTCGGACAGGCGAATCCCATCGGGAGCATCGAATTGGCAATCGCTCTCGTCTTGGTGGCAGGTCATGCAGCGTTCCGAAAATAGCTTGGCATCACCGCGTTCATTATGGTGCGGATCATGACAATCGATGCACGACATCTCTGTCTCGATAAAGCAACGGCTCTGCGAAAGACGCATCTGCTGGTTGCTGGTGTGGACGCTGTTCTTGGCGTTTTCTTCTTCGTCGAGCGGCTGGTAGTGATCGTCAAGCTGATCTCCCGGTCGAAAGCTAAGGCCGGCAGATTTTAGTTGTCGCGAGCCACCGTGGCATTGACCACAAATTTGCATTGAGAGTTCACGTTCAAGGCTGCCGGGATTGACGATCGATTCCCCAGTCGTTGCGTTTGGAGACGATTGGTGGAACGCGACGTGTTCCGCAGCCGGGCCGTGGCACCGTTCACAGGTAACACCATAGATAACGTCTTCCGGAGTGTAGTGATTCGGCGGCGCCCGAAAATCAAAATAGGTCATATGACAATCGAGGCAACGCTCTGGAACTGGGCGAGCGTACGCGGCATCGCCGTCAATGTATCCAGGACTGTTGATCCATTGATTGCCGTCAGTGATGTGGGTGATGTTGTGCTGATAGAGACCATCACCATGCCAGTACAGATAGGTTTGAGCCATCTTGGAGGATCCGACGATGATCTGCATTGGGACTTCAAACGTCCAGTTGTGAAAATGAACTCGCTGCAGGAATTCGTTGTCACGATTTACCATTTCGAATCGAAGGTTGGGATCGCTCGATTGAACGGTGTTGCTTCCAGGGCTGAATGAGCCGTCGATGGTGTCTGCAGTGACGGGACGCGTTGTCAGCGCATGAGCCGTTTGAACAAAGGTTTGATAGATCTCCGCGTGGCATTCTTTGCACTGTTGAGGGCCAACGAATCCGGGGTTGGTGTTCTTGTTGGCACGATGGGCGCTGACCTTTGGTGATTCTCCTGGCTTAAACGGGATCTCTACGCCGCCACCATCTTCATGTTTGCCGACAAACCAAATGTTATCGGTAGGAATCTTGGCAACAACCAAATCGGCCGGCGGAGCTGTTGAGGGGTTCTGCTGGCTCGGCACATCGAATGTTCGAGCTTTGCGAATCTGTTGAAATTGATCGTCGGCCTGCTTGGCCTGGTAGGCGTTAAAGCCAACCCAAGCCAAGAACGCGAGTAGGGGCAGAATCAGCAGCAATCGCTTTGAATTCAATGAATCAATCCCAGCGTGATAAGAAGCAAGGGGCCCCAATAAACAATCGAATCAATGCGTTCGTTTTGGAATGATCGAAACGTTGGTGGGAACCGACTCATTCTATTGAATTCATTCGGCTAAGGATTTCAAGTGACTCAATAAATCTGGGTTTGGTTCGACGGATGCGACTGAAGCGTGCTTGCTTGAAACAAAAAAAGCGGCGTTGCCTGAGGACAACGCCGCTATCGATTTTCAAGTTTTACTACACGGCGTTAAACCGCGGAGCAGCCAATCGGCTTACTGGAAGCTCTCTTGGACCGTTTCACCAACGTCCCGGGTTCCCATGGCTCCCCAGACACCGTACGGGCTTTCGCTACCGCCCAGCGGCCAAGGTCCGCGAGTTTGAACCGGAGCTTGGTTCTGGTCACCGGTGTCGATACTGTCCGTGATGAACTGAACCGAACCGTCACCCATCATGATGTGACAACCGCCTTTGTGATTACTACCGACGGTAAAGAACCCTTCGGAGTTATCGTTGCTGCGGGTACATGTCACACCGTTGGGACCGATGATCGTCTGGAACGCTGTGTAGTTCAGACGGTAGTCAGCCCAGCGGAGGCCACGTTTTTGATCGGTTCCGCCCAAACTGACTGTCGAAAGCCATTTCTTGGGGTTCTCTGGATCAATTCCGGCATCGGTGGTGCAAGAAACTGGTGCAACCGCAGAACCGCCACTGAAGTTGTACGACAGCTTTGCGTTCGAAGTGTTGACGTGCCGTTGCGCGGCATCGGTAAGGATTTCACCTGCAGCGACAGTTCGCGTCAAACCATCCAAAACGTCACGGAACGAGGTTGGGTTACGTGCCCAGAAGAAACCACGGTTCGCAGCTTGTGAACGTTCAACCAGCCAGTTGTAGTTCGTTGGGCCTTTGCCAAAGAAGTCCGAGTTGGTTGGGTTGTTCTGGTTACTGATGTAACCGCCTTCGTTGCGACCACCGTTGTTGACCGTGTTCGAAGCGTCACCATAGCAGACGGCGTAGTTAATACGTCCGTAGCCAGGTGGGCTTGAACGAGGGTCACTGGGGCAACGATACGTTGGGATTTCAGTCGCCCAGGGTACGTAATTACCAACCCAGGGAGTTGGCCCCATCGCTGGCCAACTTCCGTTTGGTGGTGTACCACCGTTGACGGTTTCGACCGATGGGTTGCTGATGTGATCCCAAAGGCCTTGCTGCTCCATGTACGGCAAAATGCCTACGGCATAGCTAAGGAACCAGCGGTTACTTCGGTTAGAGACATCCTGGTTATTGATCGCACGTGAGGTGCCAGTACCAGCAATCGGCAATTGCTTGAACGCTGAATGATAATTGTGAAGCGCCAAGCCGATTTGCTTGAAGTTATTACTGCACGACATTCGTCGAGCGGCTTCGCGTGCCGCTTGGACGGCCGGCAATAATAAGCCGACCAAGATACCAATAATGGCGATGACAACGAGCAACTCAACAAGAGTGAAACCCTGTCGAGTGCGTTTGCATTCTTTCATTGAAAAGCCTCCGAAACAAAAACAAAATTTAATGCCGACCCAAAAACACAAGGCGTTGGGAATCAGACTTAGCGGTATGCCGTCATCCACTGCCGGGGATGAGTATAAAGGCAGTCGAGGGGGACGTGCGCGCACTAATGGCAACCAGTGGTCAGAAAGGGCACTTTAGACAAGTTGTATTTGATATTTTGTCTCGGAAATGATGTATTTTCCAGTCCTGTCGGGTGGTGGGTTCCGGTTTGGCTCGACAAAAAAAGAAAGGCGGTGCCGCACGAAACGGCACCGCCTAGCTGTAAATTCGGTTTCAAATATTGTCCTCGGATCAGCAACATCGCTGATCCAGGACGCTTAATCACTGAAAGTTTTCGTCAATCACTTCGCCAGTGTCACGCGTTCCCAGTGCACCCCAGATACCGTAGGGGCTTGGGCTGCCGCCGAGCAACCAAGGTCCGCGAGTTTGAACGGGAGCTTGGCTTTGGTCGCCAGAATCGATGCTGTCGGTGATGAACTGGATTGAACCGTCACCCATCAGAATATGGCAACCACCTTTGTGGTTACTACCGGCGGTGAAGAAGCCTTCCGAGTTATCGTTCGAACGTGTCGCGGTCGGACCGTTTGGCGGAATGATGGTTTGGAATGCTGTGTAGTTCAGTCGGTAGTCAGCCCAGCGTAGACCACGTTTTTGGTCAGTGCCGCTAAGCGTTGTTGTTTGCAACCAACGCTTGGGGTTCTCTGGATCGATATCCGCTGAGGTCGTTACTTGGATCGGTGCGACCGCGTTGCCTCCACCGTAATCGAACGACAGTTGGGCGTTCGAAGTGTTGATGTGACGTTGTGACGCATCGGTCAAAATTTCACCAGCAGCGATCGTGTTGGCCAGGCCATCAAGGACATCGCGGAAAGCGGTTTTACGGCGTGCCCAGAAGAAGCCTCGGTTAGCGGCTTGAGAACGTTCAACCAACCAGTTGAAGTCCGTTGGGCCTCTGCCAAAGAAGTCCGAGTTCGTTGGGTTGTTTTGGTTGCTGATATAGCCGCCTTCGTTACGCCCGCCGTTGTTGACCGTGTTGGACGCATCGCCATAGCACACGGCGTAGTTGATTCGGCCAAGACCCGGAGGGCTTGATTGTGGATCACTTGGGCAACGGTACGTTGGGATCTCGGTCGCCCATGGTTTGTAGTTTGAAACCCAAGGGCATGGTCCCATCGCTGGCCACTGGCCGTTGGGAGGGTTTCCACCGGTAACGGTTTCGACAGATGGGTTGCTGATCTTGTCCCAAAGACCTTGTTGTTCCATGTAGGGCAAAATGCCGACGGCATAGCTCAGGAACCAACGATTGCTTCGGTTGGAAACATCCTGGTTATTGATTGCACGTGATGTCCCACCGCCAGCAAGTGGCAATTGCTTAAACGCAGAATGGTAGTTGTGGATTGCCAATCCGATCTGCTTGAAATTGTTGCTGCAGGACATACGACGTGCAGCTTCGCGTGCGGCTTGAACGGCCGGCAACAGCAACCCAACAAGGATGCCAATAATTGCGATAACAACCAGCAACTCGACCAAGGTGAAACCCTTGCGAGCGCGAACGCGTTCTTTCATTCAATACTCTCCGCTAAGAAGCGACTAAGAAGACAAAGCCCTATAAAGAACTAAAGCATCGGCACACCCTAGCAGGTGGCCTATTGGAAAGGTGAGCAAGTTCAGCAGGCGGGAAAGGAGGCGGGGGGCGGGACTTCGAATTGTTGGTTAACCCTTGAGTTAAATTCCGACAGCGAAGTATTCCGGCGTCAGAAAATACTACGGGTTTGGATTACCGCTAGAGTAAGAGTTTGAAGTTTTGAGAAATTTGTCCAACTGATTAATCTTTGCCATTAACCCGGTGTCTTGGGGCGAAAGTTTTGACGCAGCTGTGTAGTGCTTGCGGGCGTTTTCGTACTCCCCTCTTTGCTCATAAAGCTGCCCCAGTTGGAGTTCGACTTCAAGGAAAGAGAAGTCCAATTCGCGCGCTTTTAAAAGCGACTGCAATGCGGCTTCGTTGTCTCCGGCAAGTAACTGTGCGCCGGCTAAGTTGTAGAGTCCGGTAGCGGTTTCGCCTCGCATTTCGATCGAGCGTTTCATCCAAAGCATGCTCGCATCAATGTTGCCTTGTCTTCCATAGGCAACGCCTGTGTTCATGTAAGCGCTGGCGGTCAATTCGCGGACGTTGTGAACCGGAAGGAAAGCTACAACGAGGCATGAAACGAGTACTGTTCCTGCCACAATACTGCGTCGAGGCGTGTTGATTGCCAACTTGAAATTCGCCAATGCGTAGGCAGCAAATGGGATCGATAGCGTCGCTACTGGCAATCGATACCGGCCCAGGATAAAGAACATTGCTACCGCGACAGCCATTGTCAGCGCGAGCATTGGGAATAGCCAAAACCTGGACCACCCTGACGACATTAAAAGCATTCCGACGGCGGCTAGGGGAAAGATCAATCCAAAGCCACTGACATACCAAAGCAGGTTTAATGGCACCGACCAAAATCGATGAACAGCCGGGCTTTCTACATCAGGCACTTCATAATTGTTAAAGGTCATGAGGATCTTTCGTCCCAGCAGCGCGACCCAGCGGCCCGGTTGTTCATAGATGTCTGCCAGTGAACGGGTCATCCAGAACTTCGATACCTCACGAGCGCTTAAGGCTCGACCAGTTTCGTATTCGGCGATCGCTTGTGCATCGGCACGTTCAAATTCGGGTGACTCATGCCCTGGAACCAATGGCTGGTAGACTCCCGTCGCGCCGATCCCATTGCCGATATAAAAGTTTGGGCCGGACTGGAATGTGGTGGGAGACCATTCGCCGCCCAATGACGCGTTTCTAGCGGCAACGGGAAATAGGACCAGGAACAACCCCAAGCCATACCCGCCGATCAATTTGGGCCAGGACTCGGTAGTCGCTTTTCTAAAGATCCAGCCGATCCAGATCGGGATCAGTGGTATCCAGAGCAGCGCGTTTTCACGTGTCAGGCACAGTAGGCCAAGCACAACTCCGATGCCGACCGCAATGACGATCTTGTTGTTTCGAAAACTGGTTCGGCTATCTTGTCGCTTGCGCGGTTGCTGACTCTGCAAGACGGTCAGCAAGTAAAACAAAGCCGCAATTAAAAACATCGATAGCGATGCTTTTTGAATGATCCCGTCGTAGTAGATCGCCGGGGCATAGAGGGCCGCTAAAACTGCCGCAATCACACCGGTTTTTGGATCGAAAAGTCGCTTGGCTCCCGCGCCGATAAATCCACAGGCCATTGCGCCCAGGAAGGCTTGAACCAACCGAATGAACAAGATGCTTGGACCTGCAAACAGCATCAGCACGGCCAAGAAATAGGGGTACAACGGCGCCTGATAAAAGGTCTCGTTTCCGTACCACTGACCAGCAGAGATTCGCACCGCCCAATTGAGATAGCCCAGCGAATCGCCAAGTGGCTCCTGCACCGTTGGCAAACTGGACGTTTGGAACGTGTGCCAACAGCGCAAAAGAAAACCTGCAATCACAATCAATGCCATTGCAGGTCGATACCATCGCGGGACAACGTCCGCGATTGTTTCAGAGGTTGGTGGTGCGACTTCCAGGGCGAGCGATTCTGAAGAGGTTTCTGAAGTCGCGGCTTGAGCGGAAGTGCTGCTTGGTTGACTGGTTCCCGAGCGAGTTGACTTTCTAGTTTTGCGTGTCCGTTTGGGCATTGGCTAACATCGGTGTCGGTCTAGCAAAGCCTGCGATCGATCCATGCCCTGGCATCACTGCCCAGGCATCACTGTAAGGGCTTCCCTGCCCCGTTCGGCAACCATCTTCAAACAGGCTGTTGGTTTATCGATTTCTATCGGGAAGGTGGTCACCCTCGATTATCGCAATTTTCAGTTTTGCGATGCTCCTGGGTTTCCTCCAGCTCCGCCGACCAACAGCCCGCCAATCAACAGTCTGCAAATTGGCGAATTACTTTTCGATCGGACCGCCCGATTCCATTTCTTCTTCGTAGGATTCCAGGTCTTCTGTAGTCTGGGGAGTTTCTTGTTCAACGACGGTTGGCGATCCGCTGCCGCAACCGGCGATGCTGAAACATGGAACGATTGCGAACATGACCAATGCAAAAATCTTTACTTTGGAGACCACTTTTTTTCTCTCTTGTTCAAGTAAGTCGCTTTAGGAGTCGACCCTGTCGCCGACCCGACTGCTATCACGTTAACAAGCACGACTACCGTTGAACAGATGTGGGGTGCCGTTTTGTCCCCCTGTGGCTGGACGGTATCGGAATCAAGTTCCCTCCATCCGACATCGTTCCTCGTTAGGAAACATGGGCCGTTGTGCTTTAAATCGGGCGGAAGAACCGAGAGTCACCATTCGTCGATCGATTTTAAATAGGCTTCGATGGGACTTGCGCGAAGAACGAAAAAAGCCCCCGGTCGCAATTTGCGTTCGGGGGCTCGTCTTGCATCGTCTTGGAGCGGTGGCTTGCCTAGACCAATGTCTCCTGCAAGCGATCTTCGTTTCGGAAGGTGAAATCCATCGCATCGTGATCGACCACGACTGTGCTACCTTCGGCGAAGGTGCTCTTTAGCAATGCCGTAGCCAATTTGTTTTGGATCTCACGCTGGATCACGCGTTTCAGCGGCCGAGCACCGTACGTCGGGTCGTAGCCAACCTTGGCGATTTCATCGATAGCCGCTTCGGTCACCTTCAAGTGCAAACCGTTGTCACGTAGTCGATCGGCAAGATGGTTTAACTGCAACGTTACGATCCTACGGATCTCAGCTTGATCAAGCGGTTTGAAAATCACGGTGTCATCGATACGGTTCAAAAATTCGGGCAGGAAGCGTGTTCGCAGGGCCTCTTGAACAGCCTCGTGCATTTCGTCCTCCGTCCCGTTTTCTGCAGCGATCCGTTGGATCTCTTGGCTACCGGCGTTGCTGGTCATCACGATTACTGAGTTGGAAAAGTTGACTGTTCGGCCCTGGCCATCGGTCAACCGTCCATCATCAAGAACTTGCAACAGGATGTTAAAGACATCTGGGTGAGCCTTCTCGATCTCATCAAGTAGAACCACCGTGTATGGGCGTCGTCGAACAGCTTCGGTCAGTTTGCCACCTTCCTCATAGCCAACGTATCCGGGAGGCGCACCGATCATTCGCGCAACGCTATGGCGTTCCATGAATTCACTCATGTCGATACGGACCATCGCGTTCTCGTCATCAAACATGATTTCGGCGAGTGCCTTACACAGTTCGGTTTTACCCACACCGGTCGGGCCGAGGAACAGAAATGATCCGATCGGTCGGTTCGGGTCCGAAAGGCCACTTCGGCTGCGACGCACCGCATCGCTGACCGCACGGACGGCTTCGTCTTGACCGACGACACGTTGGTGTAGCCGCTCTTCCATGACGAGCAGTTTTGCACGCTCGGTTTCCATCATGCGACTGACCGGGACGCCGGTCCACATCGAAACGACTTCGGCAATTTCGTCCGCGGTGACTTCTCGACGCAGCAAGCGCCGTTGGCTTTCGGATTTATCTGCGTCGGATTCAGCCGTCGCGTCGCGACGCTCGATTTCCTCCAGTTTGGATTCCAATTCCTTTTGGCGGGATTGAACTTCCAGCATCTCGCGGTAAATCGCTTCGGGGTTCTCACCCCGCAATTGCGTTTGTTTGGCTTCGGCATCAAGCGTGGCAAAGCGGTGAGCCAATGTTTCGGCCTCTTGGCGAATCGATTGCACGCCTTCGAGTCCGATCTTCTCGCTCTCCCATTGCTCCCGCAAGTCGGCCAGCTCTTTACTAAGCTGATCCATTTCGGACTGCATTTCGTCCCGACTGGCGACGATCGATGGATCATCTTGGTCTTCGTCTTCAAGTTGTCGCTGCGCCAATTCCAATTGCCGTAGCCGTCGCTGCAGACGATCGATGGGTTCGGGAACACTTTCCTTTTCCATTGCCAATCGGCTGGTCGCTTCGTCAACGAGGTCGATCGCTTTGTCAGGTAGGAACCGATCGGTGATGTAGCGATTGGCCAAAGTCGCTGCCGCAACCAAAGCGCTATCGGTGATTCGGACGCCGTGGTGCGATTCGTATCGAGGCTTCAAGCCACGAAGGATCGCAACGGTATCATCCACGGTGGGTTCTTCGACGAAGACAGGTTGGAAACGACGTTCCAATGCCGCGTCTTTCTCGATGTGTTGACGGTATTCATCAAGCGTCGTCGCACCGACACAACGCAGTGCGCCGCGAGCGAGTTCGGGTTTTAGCAAGTTGGCCGCATCGGGCGAGCCTTCAGCCTTTCCGGCACCGACGACCAAGTGAAGTTCGTCGATAAAAAGGATCACACGACCGTCAGAGTCTTTGACTTCGCGGAGAACCGCTTTGAGGCGTTCTTCGAAATCGCCCCGGAATTTTGCTCCTGCGACCAACGCACCCATATCGAGCGCGATGACACGTTTGTTTTTCAAGCTATTGGGCACATCGGCTTCGAAGATGCGCAGCGCGAGTCCTTCGGCGATTGCCGTTTTACCAACGCCCGGTTGTCCGATCAGAACCGGATTGTTCTTCGTCCGTCTTGAAAGCACCTGAATGACGCGGCGGATTTCATTGTCACGTCCGATAACCGGATCAAGTTTGCCTTGAGCGGCAAGCTCGGTCAGGTCGACGCCGTACTTTTGAAGCGCTTGATACGTGTCTTCGGCATTTTGGTCTGTCACTCGTGCGCTGCCTCGTATTTCGCTTGCGGCTTTGAGTACGTCATCGGAATCGACACCGCAGAGCGACAAGACGCTTTGTGCTTTGGTCTTCGCCTTGGCGAGTCCCAGGAGTAGGTGTTCGGTAGCGACGAATTCGTCTTTGAGTGATTCCGCCGCGTTGGCGGCTTCATTGAGAGCCAGTTGAAGTTCGCTAGAGATCCCCGGTTGGCGGCCGCCGGTGACCTTGGTCATCTTTTCCAGCTCGCTATCGGTCAATTCGTGAAGCTGTTTCAGGTCGACCTTCATCTTTTCCATGAGGGCACCGGTAATCCCGTCAGTTTCATCCAGCATCGCGCCAAGCAAGTGTAGCGATGTGATGTCAGGGTTGCCGTTGGCAGCGGCGCGGCCTTGCGCCTCGGCGATCAGACCTTGTGCTTTAGTTGTCAGTTTGTCGAATCGGAATGTCATCTCGGTTGCTCCTGCGTTTGGCCGCCTGCGGGGATTGCTCCTTCGGTGGTCGTTAAAAAAATTAGCTGCTTCTAGGTTCCGTGTTTGCGTAAAAAAAGACGGGCGACGTGTCACCCGTCCAATGGTCCGTCCGACAGCACAGTTGCTGCCGAACGGGCAATCGTGTCAGACGATTTTCGCGTCGTTAGCTTTTCACTTCGAAGTCGGCGTCGATAGCGTCGTCATCGTCGTTGTCGGCGGCCGCGGCTCCTGCCGCTGCACCCGCATCGTCACCTTGGCCTTCGCCTGTCGTCTTGTCGAAGAGGACTTTGCTAAACGCTTTGGCTGCCGTTTCCAATTCTTCGGTCGCCTGTTTGATCGCGCTGACGTCGTCGGTTTCTGCTGCCGCTTTGACCTTCTCGATCGCCTTGTTCAAAGGCTCTTTGTCGGCATCGGAAAGCTTGTCGGCATGATCGGCCATCTCTTTTTCGAGCTGGTGAACTTGCTGGTTAGCCTTGTTGCGGGCTTCGGCAAGTTCGAACTGACGCTTGTCTTCTTCGGCGTTGGCTTCGGCATCACGACGCATGTTTTCGATGTCGTCTTCGCTAAGCGCTCCGGCCTCTTTGATTTCGACGGATGCTTCCTTTCCGCTTTTCAGCTCTTTGGCCGAAACGCTCAGGATACCGTTTTGGTCGATATCAAATTTCACTTCGATTTGTGGGACCCCACGAGGTTGTGGCGGGATGCCTTGCAAGTCGAATTCGCCCAACAGTCGGTTGTGTGCCGCCATCTTGCGTTCCCCTTGGAACACTCGAACGGTGACCGCGGTTTGGTTATCCGCAGCCGTGCTGAAGACGTTTTTCTTTTCGACGGGTACGGTCGTGTTACGTTCAACCAAGGCTGTCATCACACCGCCTTCGGTTTCGATCCCGAGGGTCAGCGGGGTGACGTCCAGTAGCAGTACGTCGGTACGATCGCCGGCCAAAACACTACCTTGGATCGCGGCACCGACCGCAACAACTTCGTCAGGGTTGACGCCTTGGTGTGGGTCTTTGCCGAAGATCTTTTTGACAACTTCGCGAACCTTGGGAACACGTGTGCTACCTCCGACGAGGACGATCTCGTCGATTTCGCTTGGCGAGTAACCGGCTTGTTCGAGTGCGTCCATCACTGGGCGACGGCACCGTTCGACAAGTGAGTCGATCAGTTCTTCGAACTTGCTGCGTGTGATCTTCATCGTCAGGTGCTTTGGACCGCTCTGGTCCATCGTGATGAAGGGCAAGTTGATATCGGTCTCTGGCAGTGTTGACAGTTCCTTCTTGGCCTTTTCACAGGCTTCTTGAAGACGCTGCAGTGCCATCGGGTCGTTGCGCAGGTCGATCGCGTTTTCTTTCTTGAACTCGCTAGCGACGTAGTTGATCAACGCTTCGTCAAAGTCGTCACCACCGAGGTGTGTATCACCAGAGGTGCTGATCACTTGGAAGACGCGACTTTCGTTCTCTTCGTCACCACTGTCAGCGACTTCCAGAACCGAAACGTCAAACGTACCACCACCGAGGTCGAAGACGATGATCTTTTCGTCCTTCTTCTTGTCCAATCCGTATGCCAAAGCGGCCGCGGTTGGTTCGTTGATGATCCGTGCGACTTCGAGGCCAGCAATTTGACCTGCGTCCTTGGTCGCCTGACGCTGAGCGTCGTTAAAGTATGCCGGAACGGTGATGACAGCCTTGTTGACTTTGTGTCCCAGGTAAGACTCCGCCGATTCCTTCAGTTTGCGAAGGACTTTGGCCGAAATTTCCTGTGGGGTGTGTTCATCGTCACCAACTTGGATCTTGACGTATTCGTTGGCGGCGCCGCTGACGCCGTAAGGAACCATCTTTTCTTCCGACTCAACTTCGTTGTGTCGACGTCCCATGAAACGTTTCGCTGAGTAAACGGTTCGTTGGGGGTTGGTCACCGCTTGACGTCGTGCAGGTTCGCCGACGATCGTTTCTTTCTTGTCGGTGAATGCGACGACACTAGGGGTCAGTCGGTTGCCTTCCGCGTTGGGAATTACTTTCGGCTCGCTACCTTCCATGATCGCGACCACGCTGTTGGTCGTTCCGAGGTCGATGCCGATAATCTTTTCGCCTTGAGCCATTGGAATTTCTTCTCCGTGAACTTTTGGTACTCGGTTTTCGATTGACGCCATCGACTCGATGTGAGTTCGATTTACTGGTTGCTTACGCTGGCGTTCACTATTGATTTCGGCGTTCGGTCAGGTCCACCGCTGGCCTGTCGATTTCGCCGTCTGTTCAGTCGATGCATCGGTAAAGCAAGGTGCGTGCCAATTGGGTTTTTGCTGACAAGAAAGTTTGCTCGGTCACCTCGGCTGCCAACAAATAAACGCGTCCCACACGGACAAAAAGCATGAATTCGCAAATCGATCACGCGAATTTGCTTTTCTGGCAGTCACCGAAAAAGAGTGAAAACGACCTCCAAATGCCCGGTGCCAGATTGACAGATCTGGAGAAATGTGACGCCGGGGCTAAGTTTTCACTGCTCTAGCGGCACAAGTGTGTGGGGGTGGGCCGCCAAACACATTCCGCGAGGGAATTACCAGTGGCGTTGCCAGGTAATTCGTATGGGACGAGCGATTCGCCGCGTCTGTTCTTCCACAGCGGAACCACTTCTGCAAAAGGAAAATCGATCGGCGTGGTATCACCGCGTCGAAAATTTGGCAGATGCTTCGAGCACCTTTTCGAAATCAAAGTACTGGGCCGGGGAAATGCCCAGTTGCTTTGCCAAGCTTTCGTACTGTTGCCACATTTTTTGGTTGACCAAACTGCTTTTCGATTCCCATGGCACGGCTGCGTCCAGAAGCGTCCCGAAAACTTGATAGTCGTTGTAGGCCACCGCATTCGATTTGAGATGTGCCAATTGGGATTGGTACCGATGACGCAGTGTCTGTAGCGTTTGCTGTTCTTGGGGATCATCAATCACGTTGACCAGTTCCATCGGGTCGTCGGCCAAGTTGAATAATTCTTCACTCGGCTGCATCTTCTCACCACAGCACCAATAGATGTATTTGTGAGTTTGCGTCACGACAGACATCGAGAACGTTGTTGGCGCTCCCCACATTTGAAACAGTGGAACGCTGTCTCGTTGAGGAAGGCTAGGTTCTTGAACGACCGGTGTGGTGAAAGTTGGAACCAGGCTGACTCCGTCGATTTGATCAGGGATCGGTTGTCCCGCCAGTTCGAGAATTGTCGGTGCGATATCGACGGTCGCGGTCAGTTGATCACATGTGGTTCCACTATTTGAAGGCTTATTGGTTGATTGGCGAGGGTCATAAATGATCAAGGGAACTTTGGAACCTTCTTCGTAGGGAAGCACTTTGCCGCCCATGCCGTGCGACCCACAAAAGAAGCCGTTGTCGCTGGTCAAGATGATGATTGTGTTCTCGGCAGCGCCGTGTTTTTGAAGTGCTTGGCGAATCATACCGATCGCATAGTCAACCCCATGAATAAGCTGATGGTAGTCTCGCATCGTCGATTGGTATCGAGCAGGATCGAAGCCCATGTCTCGAAAGAACGTCAGTGATTGACGACCCAGTCTCGCTTGCATTGCGAGGTGTTTGCCGGCCTCACGTCCATAATTGCCCGGCAACGTGAACGTGGCATCTTTGTAGATGTCGTCAAAAAATGGGTCTGGAGTGAATGGACGGTGTGGAGCTTTGAAGAACAGTGTTAAGCAAAACGGTCGTTCATCGGATTGGCTTTCTGCGATGAAGTCGTCCGCGTAAGCACCGTAGGCACGAGTCGAATGGGGATAGCGATCGGCGTACTTAGCCAAATACTTGTTCTTCGCCGTTTGGTAATTGGTCTGGCCAGTTCCGCCCGCCCAGGAATCAAACTGATCGACCGGCAATGAGTTGTAAGAACCTTCGGAGGCATTGGCTCGGTCACTGACTGCGAATCCGAATTTGCCACCGAATCCGGTTCGATAGCCTGCCGTTCGAAGCAGCACCGGATAGGAGGACTGGAATGTCTCAGAACGCATTGGTCCATGACCAAAATTGCATCCGGTTTTGTATTCGTACATTCCCGTCATCACCGATGCTCGGCTGCCCATGCAGATCGATGTCGAGTTGTAGTGCCTACGAAATAGAATGCCTTCGGTAGCGAGCGCATCCATGTTCGGCGTATGCACGTCCGGTGTGCCCGTCGCTCCCAGCGACCGAAAGCATTGGTCGTCGGTGTAAAGCAGGATGATGTTGGGCCGACCCGCAGCAGTCGCGTTTCGAAATGTGCCCGCAACGTTGGCCCACAGTGAAACGAGGGCGAAGGCAATTAGGTGAGATCGTTGCATCGAATTCCTCGTTTGTCTGCCGACCAATTCGATCTAGTCGACGAAGAAAGGCGTCCAGGTTCAAACATGCTACCCGCTGGCACTCACGTTTTGTTGTTGCCAGGCGGTTGAGCAGCTAATAGACGCGATAATTGTTCTGACGAGGTATCGACGAAGGTGTAGGCGATCCATTCCGATCGGTTTTCGATGCGGACCATCGATCAAGCAGAGGGCTTTCGCTACGATACCTTCGCAGTCGCGGACCAAAAGTTCCGCCGGCCATGGATCAGTCCCCCCACATTTACTCTGTTGGTTCTTCGACCACCGCTCGCATGGAAGACATTGTTTATTTTGATCGCTATTCCAAGCAATTCTGCACGGAGTTGGTGTATGGCGATCAGGCGTTGCGTTGGACCTATGGAACCCTCACCGGACGATTGGCTTTGGCGACAGTCGTTCGTCGTGCGTTCTTTTCGAAGTGGTACGGTTGGCGAATGGATCAGCCCAATACTAAAGAACGCATCGCGCCCTTCATCAAGAAATACGGCTTGGATGCCAGTGAGTTTCAGAAGTCACCGGAACAGTTCCACCACTTCAATGACTTCTTCGTCAGGCAACTGCGCCCCGAAGCTCGCCCTATTGATACGGCCCCCGACGGAATTGTCTTTCCAGCGGATGGACGACATCTCTGTGTTCCGGATCTGTCTCAAGCGAGTGGCTTGTTTGTCAAAGGCCAAATGTTTGACTTGGCGTCGTTACTGGATGATGAAACCCTGTCGCAAAGGTATCAGCAAGGCAGTTTGTTGCTCTCTCGTTTATGCCCGACGGATTATCACCGTTTCCATTTTCCTTGCGACGGAACTGTGGGGGCGACTCAATTGATCAATGGCCCGCTGTATTCAGTCAATCCGATCGCATTGCGAAAGAATATTCAGATCCTTGCGACGAACAAACGAACTGTTACAGAGCTGAAAACAAAAGCGTTCGGAACGGTTTTATTGTTGGAGATCGGCGCGACATGTGTTGGCAGTATCCGCCAAACTTATCAAGCCAACAGCGATGTCAGTAAAGGTGACGAGAAAGGATACTTTCGCTTTGGTGGGTCTTCGACGATCACCATCTTTGAACCTGGGCGAATTCGGTTTGACGATGACTTGGTTGAGCAGTCCGCGAACCAGTGCGAACTTTACGCAAAGATGGGCGACCATGCGGGCACTCTTACATAGCGCGGTCGCGGCTCAGTCAAGTCATCGAAGCTGAGCCGTTTTGGCGCTAGCCACGGTTTCTGGACTTCCGAAGGCTCCACCGATCGCAGTGCATCACACAACCGCCGCTAGCGCGTTTGCGGCTCAGTCAAGTCATCAACCTGAGCCGTCTTGGCGCTAGCCACCGTTTCTGGAATTCCGAAAACTCCAGCAATCGCAGTGCATCACACAACCGCCGCTAGCGCGGTCGCGGCTCAGTCAAGTCACCGACGCTGAACCGTTTTGGCGTTTGCCACGGTTTCTGGGCTTCCGAAAACTTCACCGATCACAGTGCATCCCACAACCGCCGCTAGCGCGTTTGCGGCTCAGTCAAGTCATCTACCCTGAGCCGTGTTGGCGCTAGCCACGGTTTCTGGACTTCCGAAGGCTCCACCGATCGCAGTGCATCACACAACCGCCGCTAGCGCGGTCGCGGCTCAGCCAAGTCATCGAAGCTGAGCCGTTTTGTCTCTAGCCACGGTTTCTGGACTTCCGAAAACTTCACCAATCGCAGTGCATCACACAACCGCCGCTAGCAGCCTGTTGATTCTTATTGTCGCCCTTCACTCGGTGAAAGATGCGTTCCTTCCCGCCAGTATTGCGTCGTCCAAGGCGACCTTTGTGAGAGATCGAACCTGAAGATCACCAGCGAAGTTCGGTAGCGAATCGTCAGTGGACTATCCGCTGCTATGCTGCCGGTGCCAAATCAGCGTCACAAGCCAAAATGAAAACACTAACGTAGGTGTATCAATTTCATGATCGATTACTTGGATGGTTGATCGGCGAGTGAAGATGTGGTCAGGGACGATTTTCGCAACCGGAGTTCCGTCCACGCCGTTTAGATCAAACGCCATGCTGGTAAAACCGTGGGCTTGAAGTATCAATCGTCCTTGCGGCGCATCGATTTCGAATGTTCGCGTAAAAGCGGACGTCTTTGTTGCTTCTATCAGTTCTTGTCCGTCATCATCAAGCGTCCAACGGCCACCAAGCATGCCGTGTTTTCGGATCGAGAATTCGTATTCACCAATCAGGATACTGCCCTTTTCGAAGAACTGGCCGAGTTTCGTCTCGATCGGCATGGATTCGCCATCGATGCGGAAATCCCATGAGCAAATGCTTTTGGGGAGACATCGCAGTTGAGTGGACGTGATAGATTGGCTGGAGAGTGACATCAGATGAATCAGAGACTTTTGGCGGATCAGGGTGCAACCCTATTGGCTCGATAGTTTTGTCGTCGAGGCGCTGGCAATCGGAAAGCTGGCCATCGGAACGCTGCCCACTTTCAATTCCGTACGTGAGACTTTTGGTTCAAGTCAAACTTGGCCATGCAAGACGCTGCGGATAGTGCGACATTCCTGTCGGTTCACAGTCAATGATGTCAGAAGGGCGACAACGCGGTTCATTGATGATCGCGAATAGGTGATCGTTTACCCGTGAATGCGGTGGAATAAACGGTCAGCACGGTCGAGTGCTGTGGTGCGGGCGTATAATTTCGCTCCTGCGAAGCTAAGTGCGACACGATGAGAGTGCCATGAATTTCGATGGCGATAAACGCAACGCGTTGATCACCGCGTACCGAGTTGGGCTTTTCGAAAATACGCTACCGTTCTGGATCTCGCATGCTGTCGATGAAGAGCATGGCGGATTCATGATGTCTCTCGATCGTGATGGAACGGTAATCGACACGGACAAGTCCGTCTGGCAACAGGGGCGGTTCACCTGGTTGCTTGGCAAGCTTTACAACACCGTTCATCAGCATGAGCGATGGCTGCAGTTGGCGATCCATGGTGCCAACTTTCTTGAGCGACATTGCTTCGACCCGGACGACGGTCGGATGTGGTTTCACGTTACACGAGATGGAAGGCCGATACGAAAGCGACGCTATGCATTTTCGGAGAGCTTTGCCGCGATCGCATTCGGCGAATTGGCGAAAGCGACTGGCGAGCAACGCTATGCCGAAAAGGCAGTGTCGTGTTTCGAGCGTTTCATGCGGCATCACATTCGGCCACGGAAAGTCGAGCCAAAGTTTGCGGCAACGCGACCTACCAAAAGTCTCTCTTTCCCGATGATCTCAATCGTCTCTGCAAGGGAGCTAAAAGACTCGATCGGCTATGGTGATGCAGACGTCTGGATCGAACGCGGTATCGACGAAATCTCAACTCATTTTCTAAAGGCGGAAGTCCGCTGCGTGATGGAGACCGTCGGAAAGAATGGTGACATCATTGATCACTTCGACGGTCGACTTTTAAACCCGGGGCATGCGATCGAAGCTGCCTGGTTCATTATGCGAGAAGGCGATCTAAGAAAGGACCAACGACTGGTCGAAACAGGTTGCCGGATGTTGGACTGGATGTGGCAACGCGGTTGGGACAAATCCTACGGAGGGATTCTGTACCACGTTGACGTCAACGGATTACCGGTGCAAGAGTACTGGCATGACATGAAATTTTGGTGGCCACAATGCGAAGCGATCATCGCGACATTGATGGCTTATCAATTAACGGGCGATCCAAAGTACGCGACGTGGCATCAGCAAGCTCATGATTGGTTTCACGAGCACTTTGCGGATCCCGAATCCGGTGAGTACTTTGGCTATCTGCACCGCGATGGTCGACTGAGCTCAAGAATGAAAGGGAATATGTGGAAAGGTCCATTCCATATTCCTCGAATGCAACTGATGTGTTGGCAGATGTTGCAATCCGAGGGTGCGTCTAGCTGATGGCTCGCTAAAGAATTCTACGCTAACCATGCCAACTGCGATCGATTGATCGTGTCGCAGTTGGCTTCTTGAAAGAGTTGCTTTGTCTTTTGACAGGCTGCGTGCGATTTAAGCGGGCAGTGCTAAGCGATATCTTGGTTGACCGCAACTCGATAAGCGTGGGCGATCTCGTTTGGTTCTGAAATCGTGACGTTCAAGTCTTTGATCAGTCCGTCGCCGATGTCGTAAATCCAACCGTGAACGGCAAGATCCTGACCCCGTTCCCAAGCCTCTTGGACCACTGTCGAATGGCAGACGTTGTAAGCTTGTTCAACGACGTTCAGTTCGCATAAGCGGTCGATCTTGGCGTTTTCGTCGTCGATCCCTTGAAGTACAGCATCATGCTTTTGGCGTACGTCGCGGATGTGACGCAACCAGTTGTCAATCAAACCGACATGGTGGTTTTGACTGGCTGCTTTGACGCCGCCGCAGCTGTAGTGTCCGCAAACGATGATGTGTTTGATCTTCAACACGCTGACGGCAAATTCAATCACGCTTTGGCAATTGAAGTCGCTATGAACAACGACGTTCGCGATGTTGCGGTGGACGAAAACATCACCCGGACGCAGGCCTAGAATTTGGTTGGCGGGGACTCGGCTATCGGCGCATCCGATCCATAGCAATTCAGGGCTCTGGCCTTGGGCGAGCTTTTCGAAAAAGTCAGGGTCGCTTTCGTTAACATTATCGACCCACTTACGATTGTTCTCGATCAGTTGTGGCAAAAGTCGCATGTTGAATTCGGTAGCACAGTCAGGTGAATCGGGCGGAAATTTTCTTATGGGCAAACATGCCGAATCGCAATGTAACCGATCGTCTTTCGATGCGTTAGCCGCCCCCCAACTGGTCTCTGTGGGCTGTGTCAAACAACCTGCTGATATCGTTAGGGATGTCTGCTGACCATCAATGGGATTCGCTAGTCCCCGCAGTAGCCAAGATCTTGTATCAGCGAGCTTCTGTTTCGGCTGTCTTTGGGACTGATTCCTCAGCCGGGCCAACTTCGGTATTTCCCAGCTTGTAGCTATCCGGGTCGTAATCCGATTGGGGCACTAGGCTTAGAAAAGCAATGCACATCTCATCGGTTGTTTTCTCACCCCAGCCTACCGGTCGCGGCGGGTGGTTCGGGTTGTTGGGGTTTGAATCTGAATTGTCGAATGTCGCTTCGACGCTGACGATTGTTCCAGCGGGCAGTTTTTGAAGCCTGTTGTATCGATACATCGTTTGCCAGTTGAAGTCCCAGTCATCAATGCGGATCAAGGGTAAGTCTTCGCCGCTTGGAAGCGTTGCGTTGACCGACATGGTTTCGCCGAGCAGGTGCATATGTGGCGTGATACCGAAAAGGTACGAATCGCGATGGATACGGCATTGCGCGTTGACTTGGTGTCGTTTCTCTCCGGGCGGAATGACAAATCGGTGATTGATCGCCAGTTGCATCTGCGTCGGAACTGGCTGTTCGGCTTTCGAAAAGTAAAGCCCAAACTGAGTTTGATCCTGTTCTTCAAATCCGGTTCGGTAGTAATGAACCTGGACGACGATATCGCATTTCTTGGGTAACCAACGACCAGTCCCTTCGGGCGTTTGGATCGGTTGCATTCCTGGTGCCCAGCCGCCCAGCATGGAAGCGGCATCAAAACCGACGTCGCCGAACCGTGTGTAACCTGGGCCTGGATCTTCCGCATCCAGTTCACGAGCACGACCACTCGTATCAACGTAGACGATGACGTGATGGACCGTGTTGCGGTTGCCCGGTTGGACATCGATGGCTTGAACAAAGCGGTCTTTGTCTGCTTCGTATGGAATGATGAAGTGCCGGTAATCGTCTTCGCCTTCGGGACCGATGGTGTAGGGCTCCGGCATTTCTAAAACTAGATCCGGTTGCCCGATCTCCCATTTGTCATTGTATTTGGGGGTGGGAGGGATCTCGCTGGCTTCACCCATTGGTGATCCCTGTTCAACCCACCGCGAGATTAGATCGATTTCGTCATCGCTAAGGCTGATGTCGTTGCTGAAGTGTCCGACGGATTGCGACGCCTTCCATGGGGGCATCACTCGCGATTTAGTGTAGGCAGCGATTTCAGTTTTCCAGCGAACGGCGTCTTCGTAGGTGCGAAGTGCAAACGGTGCGATCTGACCGTCTCGGTGGCAGCTCTGGCAACGGTCTTGGATGATCCTCGCGATCTGCCCGGAGTAGGTGACGATATCGTCCTCCGTGGTTTTGTCGACGTGAATGCTACAGCCCATCGATGGTGTCGAAGCCAAGGTGATTGCGTCGCCCGGGACGAGTTGCTGCAAAGCATCCCGCAAGTAATTCTTGGAAACCCGATCCTCGTAGCGATTGTCATCAATCGCGCCTCGATAACGCAGCCTGCATTGGCGATCAACGACGAATACCTGCGGCGTCATCGTGGCGCCGAATCGGTCTGCCAAGTAGCCGTTGATATCACGGATGCATGGGAACGAGTACTTCGCACGTTGTGCGTATTCTTTGATTGCCGCATCGGTTTCATCGCTATTGGCAAAGACGACAAACAGTTGCACGCCCGAGTTGGCGAATTCGTCTTGTATTCTGGACAGCCGTGTGCTGTAGCGTTTCGCAAGTGGACAAACAGTCGACGAGAAAACGAAGACGGCCGGTCCTTTTGCGACTACTTCGTTTAAATACACTGCGTCTCCATCAACCGTTCGAAACGCCAATCCACGCAGTGACTGCCCGACGGGCTCAACCGACTGGTCTGCTAACAAGTTGTGGCCGGGCGCGATTTGCTTGGATGCGTCATCAACAACTTCGCCCTCAACCGCATTGTCTTCAACTGCACTGCTTTTGACGATCGGAAGAATCGCTAGGGCGGCAACCAATAGTATGCGGAAGGTCATCAATTCACTCTCAAGCATCAATTCACTCTCAAGCAAGGGGTGAGGCCAATTGTGGTATGCAAAACTAGGACGCAAGCTTTGAAGGCGATTGCGTTACCAATGGAACGACCCCGGGGCGTGGTGGTCCCGTAGCTCTGCTGCGGCAGGGAATAGCTTAGCAACTTGCGGTTACCACGTCATGACAGAGTCCGATTCGCAGCCTGTGCGGGACGACTGGTCGAACGCCTGAAAATCAGTGCACAATCGTACGGCTTCTAGTCCTCGATAAATCACCGTCGTCACGATCTTCCACGTCGCTGCTGATTCACCACACCGTTTTCGAGTCGCTAAGTGGCCTAGCAGCACCATGCTGCAAGCTGAAACGACTGGCGTTGCAAAAGCCTCGCTCTCGATCCGCGACCAGCAATTGCGCCCTCGGGTTGGCCTTTTTATGCCGTACAATAGATGGATGCATTTGTGACCGCGATTTGTTTAGTCGACGGGCAATATTTTCCTGTACCGAACCGAACCTATGAACCGCCGCTCCCAGTTAACGACTGTTTCGATTGCACTGCTTTTGCTGGCAGGTTGCGACAAGATCCCCTATTTTGGATCTGCCCCCGACAACGTGACGGCAACCACGGCAGAAGTCGTACTCGACCAAGAGACTGTCGGACAAACGGTTCCAGTCGGGCAGGCGATTCACGAGGTCAGTCAGGAAGGCAGCCAGCGGATCGGGAAATTGCTTGAGAACGTTTTCCCAACGTTGGAGGAGGCTCGGACGCTCGTCGACCAGCACGCAGATCTCCCGGACAGTTCTTCCATTCCCTTTCGAACCGACAAGCAATCCAATTCGGCGGCAATCAACGAATTGCTAGACGAGGCGATCGAGGCGCTTTGTATTTCGCAGGTCAGCGACTATCGGCAACAGATACGTGACGCGACAAACGCGATTGCAAATTCGCAAGAAAAGATCGCCGATTACCGTCGTCAGCGATTGAGCGCCTCATACGCCAAAGACCAATCTCAGATCGATAAGGTCAATCCGTTCGAGCTTTCCAAAGAAGCAATCGATGAACAGATCAAGTCGGAGCAGGATTCGATCGAAAACCAGCGTGAGCGACTTGCTGAACTGAAGGCGACCTTTGCTAAAGAGCTGACCAAAATCGGTGTCGATGTCGATGAGGAAGGCGTCGAGTCTTTGTTGTCGTCCGTTTCTGGTGACGACATCGTTTCTATGGCGGTGGTCTTTGACAACATCAAACAACTGACGTCGCAGCTACAAGAGCTGACCGAGGAAAGCGGCGAAGCACTCGAAACATCCAAACGTTACTACGGGATGTACGTCGTCTTGGTGCACGTTATGGACCGGATCCAAAAGACATTCATCCGTGATATCAACACCGACTACATTCCAAAATTGGATGGGTTTGCCGAACAGGCGACAAAAAACATCCAACAGGCGCAGACGTTGATCAAGGCAAACGGCGGTGACGTCGATACGCTGAAGGGCAACATCGAGTCGAATGAACTGACCCGGCGGACTGCCAAGTTATACATCGAGTTCTTGAAGCAAAATGCACAGCAGATTGCCAACGAGAACAAACGAGCGCAAAAGAATCTGGCGACAGCGATGAATACGTACGATACGGTCAAGTTGTCTAGCGACGTGGCAAAACTGATGAGCACCGGGCGTCGTGATTTCGAAGTGTTAATGAAGCTAAAAGTGCCATCACTGCGCGAGTTCAACAACGATGCAATTCGGAAGGAGTTTCAACGGATGACGTCGGAACTGCGATCCACATAACGCCAGCTTCACAGTGTTGAGGCTTGCCTTTGAAGATAGACGCTAGGTCGAGGAACTCGTCACGGTCAATTCGACCGGGCAATGATCCGAACCCATGATGTCGTCGCGAATGCCCGCCGATTCGATTCGATCGATGAAACGTTTGGCGACCCAAAAGTAATCCAAACGCCAGCCAATGTTCCTTGCCCTGGCGTTCATCCGGTAGGTCCACCAAGTGTACTTTTCTGGGGACGGGTCGAAGTGGCGGAATGAATCGATGAATCCGGCACTGCAGACGTTATCGAGGCCAGCACGTTCTTCTTCGGTAAAGCCAGCGTTCTTGCGATTGGCTTTGGGGTTGGCGAGGTCGATTTCTTTGTGAGCACAATTGACATCGCCACAAAAGATCACCGGCTTGCGGCGGTTTAGTTTTTTGACGTACTCCAAGAAAGCCGCGTCCCAGATCTGACGGTAGTCCAGGCGTGCTAGTCCGCGTTGTGCGTTTGGCGTGTAGACATTGACGAGATGAAAATCGTCAAATGTCGCCGTCAGCACGCGGCCTTCGGAATCGTGGTCGACGATGCCAATGCCATGATTGATTTTTGATGGTTCGATCTTGGACCAAATGGCAGTCCCGCTATAGCCTTTCTTTTCGGCTGAATTCCAGTACTGATGGTATCCAAGTGCGGCAGCCCAGTCTGTTTGAACTTGTTCTGCGGAGGCTTTGGTTTCCTGGAAGCACAAGACGTCGGGTTGTTCGGTTTCCACATAGGATCGCAACCCCTTGTCCATGGCAGCGCGAATACCGTTGACGTTCCAGGAGACAAGTTTCATGGTTCGGTGAGAATAGAGGCTGTGATCGAAGTGCTATTTCGGTCGCGGAAATCGTTCAGGCCCGTAACCGTTGACGATTCGATTTATTCCGTCAACCAGCCGAGGCACATGGAAGTTGATCAGTAGGCCGAAGCGAAGATCAAGCAGTCTAAGATGTGAAAGAGTCTGGGCTTTGTCGACCGGATGAATCGCAGATTTGGCTTTAATCTCGACGATTCGTCGGTGATCGACCAACAAATCGGCCCGGTAGCCACAAGCCATCTTCACGTCGCCGTAAATTAGTGGTACCGGATACTCTTCTTCAACGTCGAATTGACGATTGCGTAGTTCATAGGCGAGGCATGCTCGATAGGCAGACTCAAGCAGTCCCGGTCCCAAGTTCTTGTGAACTTCGATGGCAGCCCCAATGATCTCACGCGTTAATGAGTCTTCAGACATCTGTCACTTTCTCCGATGCGAATACAAAACTGACGCCTGTCCCTGCATCGGAAAGCTTGCCTTTGTTCAAGCGAGACTACCGAGATTATAAACACCGAGTCACTGACAGCACAGAGGAGAGCCCTTTGATTGCTAGGCAACTCTGTGGTGTCAGTGCCTCTGTGTTTAAGTGGATTCCTTCCCAGTCAGTCCCGGTCCGATTTGCGTGCGTCGTACCAGCCTTGGTGGTTTTGTGTTATCTGAACGGGGAGCTTGAATAGGCTTGAGATTCTTTGGCTTGTTAGAGCTGATTGTTTTGCGCCGTCATAGGTGATCGTGCCTTGATCGAGTAGCACGACGTGGTCCATCTTGGGTGGGATTTCATCCAAGTGATGTGTCACCAAGACCAGGGTGATTTCCTGTTGACCACTCAAGGTTTCGATGACATCCAAGAATGTTGCCTTGGCGGTCATGTCCAGGCCACCTGTCGGTTCATCGAGCACAAAGATCGGTGGCCGATGAACGATGGCTCTGGCGATCATCGTGCGCCGACGTTCGCCGGTCGAAAGACGTTCGACCGGCTTGTCTTTGAATCCGGTCATGCCAACGGATTCGATAGCTGATTTGGCTGCCTCTCTGATTTCATCGGTGACCTCTGGCCCAAACTCTTTCAAGCGTGTCGCCGTGAACCCACTGATCACCGCTTCGGTGACCGTCATTCGGCCTGTTCGCCCATGCGAAAACTCTGAATCCAGCATGGGAGAAACGATTCCCATGGACCGTCGCAATTCGTGCACTTGCCACGATCGTTGGCCGAGGATTTCTACATCGCCCTGAAAACCTTGGTCATCGATCGACGGATAGAAATCACGCGTCAACAGTTTTAGCAATGATGATTTGCCTGATCCGTTTGGTCCAAGGATGGCTGTGTGCTGTCCACGTTCGATCTTGGTCGAAACGTGATTCAAAATCACGGTCTGCTCGCGACGAACCGTTACTTGGCGAAGATTGATCAATGGGGCCACAGTGCAAGTTCACTCGCGATTGAAGTTTGGATGTTGCGGTGCCAGGATCGTCGGTTTGGCAGGCCGATACGTTGTACAATAATGACCTCTCCTCGGCTTCCCCTCCCGCATTCGGCTTACCTTAGGCTGTGTCTCATGCATTCGTTTCAACGGGTTTCAGGCGTGCTGCTCTGCGTGCTGCTTTGCTCGCACGTTTCATTTTCACAAGATCGTCCGCCCAACGTATTGATGATCGCGATCGATGATTTGAACGATTGGATTGAACCGCTGGGCGGGCATCCTCAGGTTCAAACTCCTGCCATGAATCGGCTGGCGTCGCGAGGCGTCACGTTCACGAACGCGCACTGCCAGGCTCCGCTTTGCAATCCGTCACGAACATCCATCATGACGGGACGGCGTCCCTCGACGACGGGCGTGTATGGATTGTCGCCCTGGATTCGCAACGTCGATGAGCTACGCGATCTGGTGACGATGCCGCAACATTTTGCCGCCAACGGATACAAAACGTTTTTAGGCGGAAAGATCCATCACGGCGGCTATGGGCGAAGAAAGAATCCCAAGAGTGAAGCGGACGTTTGGGGGCCGCCGGCAAAAGTCGGCGCGCGTCCTGCAGAGAAATTGATCGGCGAAACGCCTGGTGGAAACAATCCTCTGATGGACTGGGGCACGTTTCCTCATCGCGACGAAGACAAAGGTGATTGGGAGGTCGCTTCATGGGCTGTCAACCAACTCGATGAACTTGGCAAGCAGCAAGACCAGCCGTTCTTTCTCGCCGCCGGATTTTTCTTGCCACACGTCCCCTGCTACGTGACACAGAAGTGGTACGACATGTATCCAGAGGAAAGCTTGGTGCTGCCTCCGATCCTTGCTGGAGATCGGAACGACACGCCGGAATCATCGTGGTACATCCACTGGTACCTACCAGAACCAAGAACGAGTTGGCTGGTTGAAAATGACCAGTTGAAAAACTTGACGCGTTCTTACTTAGCTTCGGTCAGCTTCGTCGATTCACAAGTCGGTCGCATTCTCGATGCGTTAGATCAATCCGGCTTGGCCGATTCGACCATTGTTGTTCTGTGGAGCGACCACGGTTACCACCTCGGCGAAAAAGCGATCTCAGGAAAGAACTCGCTTTGGAGACATTCGACGAGAGTCCCGCTGATCATTTCTGTTCCAGATGGCTTGGCCAATATCGATGTGGCGGCTGGATCGAAGTGTCGTCAGCCCGCAGAGTTGCTGGACTTGTATCCCACCTTATCGCAACTGGCGGGCTTGCCGATTCCTGCTGGTCAGGAAGGACAGAGTCTGGTTCCGCAGTTGGCGAATGTTGATCAGCTGCGCGAACGACCAGCAATTTGTACGCACAACGCGGGCAACCATTCGGTTTGTGACACGGCATGGCGATACATCGTGTATGCCGACGGGGCACAGGAGTTGTACGACTTGGCAAAGGATCCTTGGGAGCAACACAACTTGATCGGCAGTGCCGGAATCTTGCCCGTGCATCAAGCGACCGTTGATCGTCTATCGGCCTACCTGCCTACCGAGGAATCGCAACTCGCCCCAGGGAGCGCGCACCGCATTTTGGAAAAACGCGAGGACGGGTTCTACTGGGAAGAGAAGAAGATCGTTCCGGAAGACGCAATGAAATAGACGCCTGTGAATCTTATTCCGCCCGACTAGCAAGGCCTTCGATCTTCAATCGATCGAGGCCTCGCGGTTCATCGTCGGTTAGGCGGCGGTTTTCAAGCCAAGACGCCCAAGCAAGACACCGACCGCAAGGACAATGGCAATCGCAATCAATGCGACCGAACTTGCGATGACATATTTAAAGTTTGCTCGGTTTGAAAACAGCTGATTCCAGCTCAATCGTTGATCCGGATCGACGCCTTGGATCGAAGCCATGACAACCGGTTCGCCGTCGTCAGGCCCGGGGCCTTGTGGAGTGACAGTGCTGGCGAAAAGCAAGCCTTGGTCTTGGTGGCATTCGGTGCAACCCTTCGCGCCCAAGGCCCAGCCGGCAGGGCGAACGTTGTGTGCCAAAGGCCACTGAATCATGTCGATCGCTTCGGTGTCTTTGACTTCGATCTTCTTGATCGTGTCTTTCTCATCTCCGGATGCGTAGACAAAGCCTGCCGAAACATAGACGGCTTGTTCGGCACCAGTTTCTTTCTCGATTGCGGCCAATGCGGCGGCGACCTTTTCGGCAAATTCTGCCTCGCCCGCTTTGGCAACTGCAGCGGCGACCTTGTCGCCTTCCTCAGCAGTCCATTCTTCTGGTTTGGCGCGATACCGATCCTCACCAAGGACTTCTTTCATGTCCGCGCTTTTCAGTTTCGGTTGCAAGATTTCTTCGACGAAATCATTGCGGACACGAAGAGACCGACGCGTGATCTCGTAGACCTTTTCAGGAGGCAGTGGCGTTAGCTTGTCATTCTCAAGCGTCGCCCAATAAGCAGGCCAGAAAACGCGGTGAGGATAGACACGTCCGTCATCACCTTTGGCAAACACCGGACCCTGGATCTGGGGAAGTTCCGCACCGGTGCGGTGAGCTTTCTCGCCGAGTGAGTGCGCCAGCGAAGTCATCATTCCCAGGGCTCGTTCACGAGGAATGGGGCCCGAGTGACATGCCGTGCATGCGAGCTTTTCAAAGTGCAACGCCGGAAGCCCTGCGTGTGCAGGCATGGGAGAGCCAAGTCTTCCTGGCAGTTGGTCTGTTGCCAAGTCTTCGATCGCGTGGGTGTTTTCTGCATGATCTGCGGCAGAATCATATTGGGCAGCAAACTCCGCACCGAGGTGGCAACCGGCACAGGAAAGCGTCACCATCGGTTGTCCGCTCGGATGCGTTTCACCGGGGAAGCCACGCACGGTGTGATGTTCGATGCCGTTGCGGTGACAGTCGACACATTTCATCCCCGCGCGGATGTGAACGTCTTGGTCATGCGTCCAGCGTGCTTCGATGCCGTGTTCATCGATTGTGCGTTGGCTATGGCATTGGTAGCACGAGTTGTTGTCTGGTTCGCGAACCAAGTCGACAAAGACCGTTCCATCGGGAGCGAACTTGGATGCGTTGTAAGTGACCTGTGGCAGCTTTTTCTGGATATCTTCGTCGTTCGGATCTGACCCGTCCTTGATCCTTGATACATCGCCGTTGATGTCACCGATGTGCAGCGCTGCGGTTGCGGCCCATGCAAAGTTCTCTTTGGCGATTTGTTCGCGACGGGCGTTGAAGTCGTAGGACCCGGAGACGCCGTGGCAGGCAAGGCAGTCGATTTCGAGCGATCCGGTTAAGCCCCAGCGGGAAGGTGTTGCTTCGTCTTCGGGTGTGGCACTTTCCCCCTCGGTCTCTTCCGTTTCGGATTGATCTGCAGCAGGCTGGTCTGGAGCACTGCTCATTGGGCCGCCGGGAAGGCGTCCTCCGAATTGTTTCGTCAGTGCCCAATAATCAATGCCAACCGATTCTGGGTTGAAGCTCTTGGAACCGCTGCGAAATGATAGGGGTAGCTGAGTCCCGGTCCGAGGGTCGGTCCAAATCCAGGGTTCGCCTTCGCGTCCGTCCTCGGTGTCTGGCATAAATGCGTTGAAGTGCCATCCATGCGATATCGACTCGTAGTCGTGACAGCGTCCGCAAGTTTTTACGCTGGAATACGGCGTCTGCGAATCAGGCTCGATCCGTTTGTCGTTGGCGTCATACAAATGGATATGGTGCAGGTATCGCGCATTCCCGTCGGTATGTGCGTAATGTGATCCATCTGCACCGTAACCGATTCGTGCGGTGGTCAGTCCACAGGTGATCAACAGTGCCGAGAAAAAGACGGCTGAAATACGGCGATTGATCGTCATTTCTTGATTCAAATAGTAGATGTCGGCAGCACATGGGGCGAATGGAAAGACGATCAAATCTGTCCCCCATTCACGCCTACCAAGTTCGGGAACATAATTATGTCGATGCCAGTTCACCACCCTAACTGGCTCGATAGCCTAGCAATTGCTTGGCAATTCACCACCGAAAATGTATTCACCCCAGGAAGCACGATGACTCAGACAGGTGTCATTACTTTTAAAGGCAACCCGATGACTTTGGCCGGCGAGGCTTTGGAAGTCGGTTCCCCGGCACCCGACTTTGCGCTGCATTATGCCGAAGGAGGTATTCAGACGCTAACATTGGCGGACCTGAAGGGGAAACCATCCATCGTTAGCGTTGTGCCAAGCTTGGACACGCCGACCTGTGCGACACAAACGAAGAAGTTCAACGAAGAGCTTGCCGCACTGGGCGACAAAATCAATGCAGTGACTGTCAGCCGCGACCTTCCCTTCGCACAAGCTCGTTTTTGTGGTGCCGAAGATATCAAAATGCGCACCGCCAGCGACTATCAGACGCATGCGTTCGGAACCGATTGGGGCGTTCAGATCGAAGAGCTAAAGCTTTTGACACGCGCCGTGTTCGTTTTGAACGCCGACGGCGAAGTAGCTCACAAAGAAATCGTCTCGGAAGTCACCGAAGAACCCGATTACGCTACCGCAATGGCTGCGCTGCGTATGCTCGTCTAGTGCGAATGGTTCTGTAGTCCATCGGACTCTAAATACGAAGAAACATGTCGAACGAAATTTCTCATACGGACGAATCGCTCCCCATCACCGTGGCTGCTTTTTACCGCTTCGTCGCGGTGCCTCAATTCGAATCCTTTCGCACCGGATTTGAAGAGGTCTTGGATCAGCACGGCGTCAAAGGCTCGGTGCTGCTTGCCAGCGAAGGCATCAATGGCACAATCGCTGGGCCACGCGTCGGCATTGACGCGTTCTTTGACCACGTTCGTTCGTTTGAGGAATTCAAAGAAGTCGACATCAAGTATTCGTACTGCGAGAAACAGCCGTTCCGTCGTCGACGTGTACGGCTGAAACGTGAAATTGTCACGATGGGAGTCGAAGGCATCGATCCAAACCACACTGTGGGGACCTATGTCGATGCCAAAGATTGGAATGAACTGATTCGTGATCCCGATGTCGTTGTGATCGATACACGCAACGACTACGAAATCTCAATCGGGACATTCGAGCGGGCGCAGAACCCCAATACCGAATCCTTTCGCGAGTTCCCCGATTACGTCGATAAGGAACTCGATCCGGCCAAACAGAAAAAGGTCGCGATGTTCTGCACCGGAGGCATCCGCTGTGAAAAATCAACCGCGCTGTTAAAGCAGAAAGGATTCGAAGAGGTTTACCATCTCAAAGGCGGGATCTTGAAGTACCTGGAAACGGTACCCGAAGACGAGTCTCTCTGGCATGGCGATTGTTTCGTGTTCGACAATCGCGTCTCGGTTAGTCACGGTCTTGCCGAAGGAAAGCACGTGATGTGTTATGCCTGTGGCTGGCCGGTGAGTGAACAGGAGCAGCAGCACGAAGATTACAAAGTCGGTGTGCATTGCCCCAATTGCGTCAACGAAATCTCCGAAGAACGCAAGCGTCGCTTTGCCGAGCGACAAGACATGTGGGACCGTCAAGGCTATCAGCGATAGGCGTGATGACGACCTCCGATGTGGTCCGCGATCTCAGTCTTTTTGGCTAAGACGTTCCAGGTACACACGGGCGACATCGCCCATGTAGTTTGCACCGGCGAAGCTGACAGACTTTTTCATCTCGGCCTTGGCCTTCGTTTCGTCACCCATCGCATCGGCATACAACCCGAGGTACAGATGTCCGTAGAAGCGAGCAGACTTACCCGTCGACGAATCTTCTTCGGTTGATTCCATCTTGCTGATGACGCGTTCGGTATTGCCGTCATGTAAAAGCTGCAGGACCTCTTCCATCGGGATCCGCCAATCGCCAGGGGCCGGAAGCAATAATTTCTTTGCTTCATCGGGTGACTTCGATTTCGCCACGCAAAGGAAATGCCACGCGGCGTTTTCGACATCGTTTGAGTTCACTTCGCGGTGGATCTCAAATTGTTTGGCGCCTTCGTCGAATTTGCCGGCGAAAAACAAGGCGATGCCTCGTTGCCATAGGTAAGGCTTTGCTTGTGGGCGAGCCTCGGCATACCGATCAAACAGCTTGACGGACTCGTCGACCTTTCCGCATCGCAACAGCACATCGGCACACAGGCTAACCTGCTGCAGATTCATATCGGTTTCGGCAAGCGACTGTGCTGCTTTAGCGGCGGCGTCATAGTCTTGCTTCATTAAAGACTGGCTTGCTTGTTGTGCCAGTTTGATTTGCGATTCGCTGGGCTGTTGCGCCAGCACCGAAACCGAAGACGCGAGAACAAGCAGACTCAGCAACGGGAGTCGATGCAGCATGGCGTGAGCGATCATTCAATGGCCGGAAACGTCGGAGGAAGGTGTCGCTCGATTCTACACGGTTGCATCTGTACGCAGTTGCATCGACGTCGCTTGCGTTGCAACCCTATGGTGCCACGACTTCGAGCAGTTCGATTGCCGGTTCGCCATCGCAATAGATGAGGGCCGTTCGGCCGTAAAGGGTCTGGCCTTCGGTCGCACCGAGCAGTTCTGCCAATGATGGGCCGGATTTGATTTCCCAAAGGCCACACAGTTGGACTTCGCGAAGCACGTTGTGTTCGATCAAGACTCGACCCAATGGGATTTGCCGTGATTCGATCTGCTGCCAGACCTCTTTGTCGAGTGCGTTGATGTTCAAGCGGACGATCCCGTACTGAACGACTTTGCCCGAACCGGATGTCTGTAACGTTATTTCGCGGCTGTACCAATCGCCATCTGCGTTGGTCGTTCGATGAAAGCGATGGACCACGACATCGACGCTATCACCGTGATGTGATTCCACCGTCACGGTCATGTGAGCGTTGTGATTAAGCAGTTCGTTGTACGGAGACGGCAGATCGGTCGCCGGCTTGCATTGTCCTAGTTTTTCGAAACCCGAATCGGCGTCGTAGAACTCCGCCAGAAGCGTTTCGATTTTGACGTCGGCGTCTTCCTGGGACAGCTCGGTTACCATGATCTGACTCGTATCAAGGAACGCTGGCAGGTGACTGGCCAGCGTAAAAAACATACCTAAACGCTTTGATCGTTCTTATGCGGTCGGCGCGACAATACCAAGTGAGACGACCGATGTCGATTTGATTTCGGGGCGTTCCAAAACTGTATCGACTAGGAAGTACAGTAGCCGGCGAAGGGCGTCTGGTTCCAGTGAATCGGCAACAGCTTCGGCCCGTTCTTGGTGCTTATCGACAAGTCGAAATGCGGTTTCGAATACACCGGCCTTTTCGTAAAGGCGGCGGACTTCGGAAAGCCTGGCTTGGTCGTTGACTTGGCATTCGGGCGAAGCGAGGTGCAGCAGTCGCTGCTTTGCTTCAGGGTCGAGCGATTCCAGTGCCAACGCCCAAAGAAGCGTGGGGCGTCCGCCAAAGGTGTCGCCACCGGCGGACATCTTGTTGTGATCGTCGCCGGCAAAGTCGCCCAAGTCGTTCAGGATTTGGAACGCGACACCGAGGTTTCGGCTGAAAGTGCGAATCGCTTGTCGGTACTCTTCGATCTTAGACTCGTCTGCATCGCTCGCGCCGAGTCGAACTCCGCTAAACAATGCGGCTTCGAAAGCCGGCGATGTCTTTAGCGCGTAGATCTTTAATGCGTCCAGTGGCGTCAATTTTCGGTCAGCCGCGTCTCGCCAAACGAGTTCGGCCCCCTGCCCTTCGCCCAGTCGGGTGTGTGCGGCAGCCAGACAGTCCAGTACATCCAATTGTGCGGATGCATCGGCGCCTTGCATCGCGGCGCGGTCGCTGATTAAGCGATAGCCCATACCGACCAAGTAATCGCCAACGTTGATTGCCGTCGGGATCCCGAATTCCTTGTGAAGCGCCGGTTGGCCATAGCGAAAGCCATCATCGTCTTCGATGTCGTCGTGAACCAAGCTGGCTTTATGGAACGTTTCGATGCTGAGTGCTGCACGAAGAACCGCCGCTGGGATCTTCTTGACAGATTCCGCACCTGACTTGCTGGTGCAATCGCCACCGGTCATGGCGTCATACGCAGCCATGGTGATGAACGGGCGGGAGTGTTTGCCGCCTCGGGTCAGGAAGTCGTACGAGATATGTTCGGTCGCTTCGATCGCATCCATCGCTGCGACTTTCGCAGCGTTCAGTTCGCCATCGCCAAAGGGAAGCTTGCCGCGCGAACGCGGCACGATCGATTCAAGTCGAGTCGGTTCGAATAACTCGCCCGCGGCACGCATGAGGTGAACGTAGCTACGCGTTTGTTGTTCGGCTGGCTCGTACGGCGTGCGGATCATTTGATCGACCCACGCTTCGTCGACTTTGGTGTTTCTGCAATCGCTGCTCAGCAATGGAACCGCCATGCAGGGAATCCCGGCAAGCAGAACTTTGTCGATGGCTTTTTCGAGCACATTTAGGCAGGCGACACCCACGACCGCATCGACATATCCGCCGACGATGATCTTCATCACGACAGGCGAGCCCTCGGCGACCAAGACACGGTATCCCATTTCTTCGGCGAGACCGCGAAAGTCTGCGATGCTGCATGCGCCGCATTCTTTGCAGTTCATTCCGAACTCGTCGTAATCCGCTGGGCACCCTTCGGCGTGCTTTAGGCAGTGCGGTAGCAGGAATAGTCGCCGTTCTGGCGGGACGGTCCGAAGTTGATGTCGCCAAAACGATGAGCTGATCATCACCATCATCCAGCCCAGGTAGGCTTCCGGCAGATCGGCTTCTTCGAGCGTTCGTCTGGCGATCTGCTCGAGTTCATCTTTGGTCATCGGGACGGATCGGTCCAGACGATCGGCCACTTGATCGCAACGGTCTCGCAAGCTTTCGCGTAGGGCTAGCGATTCGGGGACCTCTTTGAGGTGACTGGTTTTGCGACGACGACTTTTACCGCCTGTTGATGGCGTGCTGTCGTGGCCGGTGTTGGTCTCGGTGGAGCTAAATCCTGTCGACAAACCGAATCCCCTGATCGAAGGTAGATGGGCGAAGGTGTGGGATCATTTTAGGTGGGTCGTGGCCGGCACGTTGCTTCGATTTTCGAGGCGTTGGCAAGCAATTTCGTTTGCCGAATCAGTGTGGCCAGTCGGGGGAGACGTTTGCGTCGCTCGCGCGTAGGAATTTTCCCAAGGCGGTCGTCGCAAAGATCAGTGGGTACAGTCGTTCGTGGTACCAGAGCTTGGCAAAATAAAATCCGATCGGCCAAGCAAACTCGTGCCTGCGGTCGCGGACGCTTTGGACCAAAAAATCGACTCCCCGTAGTATAGCCTCCATGACCTCGTCATTCCCAGCGGCGGCGTCCCCGGCCTTTGGGGATGGTTCCACGGGATCATTTACCGCCTGTTGATCTTGTTCTAACACCTCGCCGTGAAATTGGGACCGCCCAAAGCGTGAGGACGTGACGTTTTCGCACAATCTCCGTTGCCAGATCACCATCGAAAGGGCTTCGACTGCCAAGGCGGTTTCTTCTACGCTGCTACACAGGTTTGACGACACTTTGATTCCGTCGAAGCTGGTTTTTGACGCTTCAGAGCGGTCGCTTGAGGATTCCGTGTGGTGGGGGGGGCGATTGTTGTCGGCCAGGCGATGGATCTTTTCCACCAGTGAACGACCGCCACCCCAGCCACCGTCGACATTTTGCGAAGCCACGAGGTATTTGGTGGCTTGGTTTCGGTTTTCTGCGGATCCTTCGCCGCAAGCGAGGACTTTCGCTGTACCGTAAATCGGATTCGATTCGTCGTCTCGATCTTGGTTTCCAAACCAGAGTGGCAGCCACGATCCGTCAGGCTGCTGTTGTCGATTCAGGAAGCGAATGCCTTGGGAAATTGCCTTCACGGTCTCGTTTGAATCCGCTGACACATTATCGGCGGCCGCGGCAGCTTTGATGGCGCGAATCGCGTGCGCCGTCAGGTCGGTGCTGCTGCGGTCAAACGGTAGTTTTCCCCAGCCGCGACAAAACGTGGGCCATCCACCATTGCGATTTTGCAGGCGGAGCAGCCAACCGATTCCCATTTCGATCGCGGAATCGATTTTCCTCAAACGCTGCTCGCTTGCGTTTTCGCGGACGCAATGTTCACGCATTTTTGTCAGTGCCAGGATGGCTGCGGGAGTGTCATCGCTGTCGGGAACTGCACCGGATAAATCTGTCCATCCCCATCCACCCGGTTCAGCGCCCGTAAATGGGTGGCGGACACGGTGCTGGCAGGACAGATGCCAGTCCAGTAGTCCGTCGCTGTACCAGCTGCAGTCGTCCTCGGGATCAGAAGACAAGGCGTGAACTGAAAGCGATGTCACCCAGGTCGCGAGGTTCGTATCGATTGGCCAGCTGCCATCGTCCAGCATGGACTCATTGAGAAATCGCAGTCCAGATTCGACGACATCAAGCCTGCTGCGTCCCGTCGCTGCAAGGCTCATGACAACAAACGCGGTCAGTGGCGTCGCTTCGAGGTAGCCGCCGCTTTCGGGCTGCATTTTTCGCAGCACGTGCAACGTTCGCTCAACCGACAAGGATCGAATCATACGGATTGGCGCGAAAGCTCGTTTGCCCAGGAAGTGCCGCGCTTGGCCGATGGCGACCAGTGCGGGGATCGCATAACTGACGACCGGCATTTGCAAGAATCGGTACATTGACTGCGGGAAGACGGCGGCCTCGAATGGCAACGCCGCGACTTCGTCCCAGGAAATTAAACCCGCAATCGCCATGTTGTTCATGATCGGAACGACAAACGTTTTGTCTTTTCCGTAGCGGCGGCGCAGCCCTTCAAGACGACCCGATCGATCCAGGTAGTCGTTCAAGCGGGATTTCTGGTCAGCGGAAAGTGACTTGAGTCCATGTTGCTCGGCGAGTGTCGCTGCTGACAAAACCAGATAACTGGTCGCAATATTCGAATGGCTGCGATCGGTGTCACCAAAGCCGCCGTCATCGTTTTGCTGCCCGACCAGATAGCGAAGTCCCATTTCAACTTGCGATCGAAGCTTTGTCGAATCGATCGAGGGGGGCGCTGATGAGTCCGATAGGACCGCACACATCGCACTAACGGCGGTTGCCGTCGATAACGAGCTAGGCGAAAGCGTTCCCGTCCAATGGCCTCGTTCGTTTCGCTCGTTGATCAACTGCTGGCGCAATTGATCCAGGGTTTGCCGGGCCTGTTGTCGAACGTTGGTAATCTGGGAAGCGAAATCGTTCAAAACGAATTGGGTCCGGTGGGATCAATTGGGGGGAGAGAACGCAGCGGGACGTCCCGTGCAGTTGGCGAGATGGGATTCGGTCATTCATTTGCCCCAATCGCACAATTCAACGCGGTTTTGAATGCCGCGTCAGGATAACTTGCGAAGGCTCGCTGGACTATCGATTGCCAATTGCGGACCATTGAAGGCCAGAATTGAAATTGTTAGGCTCTGAGTTGCTTTTCGCCCAGAACTGTTAACGTCATTGCGACGCTTGGTCAGCTGAACAAGTATCGCTTCTGCGGGCCAAATTCCCCAATCGATTAGCAATCAATCAACGTGATCGCACCAAACCTTGCTTCGCAGCTTCCTGATGAACAGCGAATCGTCATCACCGGTATCGGGCTGACTTCACCCAACGGCAACGATTGGCAAAGCTATCGTGAGGCGTTGCTGGAAAATCGCAGTGGCGTTCAGCCTTATGAGATTCGTTATTTCGGCAAAACCTTGGCCGGAATCTGCGATTTTGATACGCGTCGCTATCAGACCAAGAAAGACGTCCGCCGCGGAACGCGTGCCGGTAGCGTCGGGGTCTACGCAGCTAACGAAGCGATCAATCACTCGGGAATCGACTGGGAAAATACCGATAAGTCACGTGTCGGGATCTATGTCGGGGTGACCGAGCACGGCAATGTCGAAACCGAAAATGAAATCTACATCATCAAAGGCTTTGACTACGACACGAGCTGTTGGTCGCATCACCACAACCCTCGTACCGTTGCGAACAATCCGGCAGGCGAGATTGCGCTCAATCTGGGCGTGACCGGCCCCCACTACACCATCGGGGCTGCATGTGCGGCAGGCAACGCAGGGTTGATTCAAGGGGCGCAAATGCTGCGTCTGAACGAGTGCGATGTGGCGCTTGCCGGTGGGACCAGCGAAAGCATTCATACCTTCGGGATCTTTGCCAGTTTCAACAGCCAAAACGCTTTGGCGCGGCACGAGGATCCAACCAAGGCTTCTCGTCCGTTTGACGTTGCCCGCAGTGGAATCGTTGTTGCCGAAGGCGGCTGCATTTACACGCTCGAACGTCTGAGCGATGCGAAACGTCGCGGGGCCGAAATTTACGGCGAACTGGTTGGTTATGCGATGAACACCGACGCGACCGACTTCGTTTTGCCCAACCCAGAACGTCAAGCCGAATGTGTGCAGCTGGCTCTGAAGCGGGCCGGGCTGCAGGCCGATCAGATCGATATCGTCAGCACCCATGCGACCGGGACCAGCAGCGGCGACGCCCAGGAATGCTCGGCACTGCGGAGCGTGTTCGGCGAAAGTGAAAACGTCCGAATCAATAACACCAAAAGCTATATCGGACACGCGATGGGGGCTGCCGGTGCACTGGAGCTTGCTGGCAATCTACCCGCGTTCCAAGACGGTGTGGTGCATCCGACGATCAACGTCGATGAGCTGGACGAGAACTGTGCGCTACCTGGACTGGTGCTCAATGAGGCTCAGGATGGCCGCAAGGTTGACTACATCTTGAACAATTCGTTCGGCATGTTGGGAATCAACTCGGTCGTCATCATCGGTCGGGTTTAGCGGAAAAACTAGCTGTCGCAGCTGTCTTCAGCGTATGTGTTGTTCTCTGACGCTCGACGGCGCCCAAGCTGCGGCTTCTTCCGCCCTCGGCGGATCGACTCGATTGCCATCGGCGCAAGCTGCCGGTGGTGAACGCCCGAGTGTTTTGGGAATTCGATCCGCTCACCAGCGGGGGCACTTTGCATGCCCGTTACAATTCTGTGACATCATCGCGACACGGGGCGAGAATGCCCGAAATTCTGGACTGGCGGGCACTTCGATTTCTGCCAAGAAACCGGTACACTCCCCGTTTTGACATCCAGACCTCCGCGTTTTACCAATCTCCAGCTAGACATGACGCCAGCCGAAATCCGCGAAGAAATCATTGACATCCTCGAAGACATTTCGCCGGACGATGATCTGGATGATTTGAAGGATGATGTTGCCTTTCGTGAACAACTCGAATTGGACAGCATGGACTTTCTGGACATCGTGATGGAGCTTCGCAAGCGACACCGAGTTCAGATCCCCGAAGAAGATTACGGCGCACTCGCTAGCATGAGCTCGACGGTTGAGTACCTTGAGCCCAAGATGCGTGACATCGTCAAATCCTAAAACCAACCGGTTCGGACACGCGAGCCGACAGCTCGCGTTTTGATGCAGAACGCGGGCAAGACGTTGTCGAGATCGAGGCATTGCCGATAAGCAGCATTGCCGAACAACAGCTCTGCCTTTCACCTTTCTGCACTTACCCCCGCAATCTGCTGTGACCGAAACAAGCGGCAATCAGCACTACGATACGATCATCATTGGCGCCGGCATGAGCGGGCTGGCCGCGGGGATTCGACTCGCTCACTATGATCAACGCGTCTGCATTCTTGAGCGGCATTACACCATCGGTGGCCTGAATTCGTTCTACCGAATGGGTGGCCGTGATTATGACGTCGGCCTACATGCGATGACAAACTTCGCGCGTAAAGGTTCCAAACGCGGACCATTGGCCAAGCTCATCCGTCAACTGCGATTTAGCTGGGAAGACTTCAAGCTTGCCGAGCAAGTCGGGTCATCAATCCGCTTTCCCGGTGTGTCGCTAGACTTCAGCAACGACGCTGAACTGCTGGAAAGCGAAATCGCCGAACGGTTCCCCGATCAAATCGACGGCTATCGTTCACTTTGCGAATCTTTGCTCGACTATTCCGATATGGATGGCGGTGACGAGCGGTTTATGCGCTCGGCACGCGACGTCATGGCCGAACATATTAGCGAGCCACTGCTGATCGAGATGTTGCTTTGCCCATTGATGTGGTACGGCAATGCTCGCGAAGACGACATGGATTTCGGGCAGTTTTGCATCATGTTTAGAGCCTGTTACTTGGAAGGCTTTGGAAGGCCATTCAAAGGCGTCCGGGTCATTCTGAAAAATCTGGTGCGGAAGTTTCGCGGACTCGGCGGTGAGCTGAAGCTGCGTAGCGGTGTGTCAAGAATTCATGTCGACAACGGTCGAGCGGTCGGTGTCGTTCTGGATGACGGGACCGAGTTGACCGCGAACCGAATTTTGTCGTCTGCGGGAAATGTCGAAACCATGCGACTGTGTGATGACATCACCGAGGTCGAGGTTGCCAAAGCTGGAAAGCTGTCGTTCATCGAATCGATTTCCATTCTCGACCGCATGCCGCAATCGTTTGGATTTGATCGCACCATTGTGTTTTACAACGATAGCGACAAGTTCCATTGGCGACGCCCAGACGACGAGCTTTGTGACGCAAGGACAGGTGTGATCTGCTCGCCCAATAACTACATCTATGATTCCGATGAAGGCGAGCTGCCAGATGGTGTGATTCGGATCACCACACTTGCCAATCACGACCGTTGGTGCAATCTCGGTGATGATCGATACGCGGCCGAAAAGGTCCGTCAATACGATGCGGCAGTCGGTTCGTCGGTACGCTTCATGCCGGACTTTCGTCAGTACGTGGTGGACACCGATGTCTTTACCCCGAAAACGATTCGGCGCTTTACTTGGCACGACAACGGTGCTGTTTATGGTGCTCCCGATAAACAGCTCGATGGGACGACGCACCTTCCCAACGTCTTTCTTTGCGGTACCGACCAAGGATTTGTCGGGATTGTCGGTGCGATCGTCAGTGGCATCAGCATGGCCAATCGCCATTGTTTGATGCCCTAAAAACAGTTTCGAAGTTGTGCGGCGATTGATTCCGTTCTTGGACTGCCGCGAAAACTTGGTTTGACGCTACACTATCAGTATGGCGAAGAAGCGGTCTAAAAGTAAGCAATCACGCGTTCAGTTTCGAAAGCGGTACCAGGGGCGGGTCCGTGATGGAGACTTGACGCGTCAGTTCAATTCGGGCGAAACCGAATCGCTTGCCGATGCGGTCAAAAACGAACGGGTCAGCGGCAAGGGCGAGTTGACTCGCAAGCGGACTGTCTCTGGGGCTAACTCAGAAATGCCAACTGCGGCCGACAGCGAAGCCAACGCCTCACTGATCGACGGTCGTGTCATCTGTGCCCATGGACTAAGCAACACCGTCTTGGCCGATGATGGTCGTCGATTTGACTGTGCGATTCGCCAGGTCCTGAAGTCGATCAGCATTGAAGGCCGCGGAACCGTTGTCGCTGGGGATCGAGTCAAGTTTCGTGCCGAAAGCGATCGAACCGGGATGATCGAGTTTGTCGCGCCAAGACACGGCGTGATCAGCCGACAAAGTCGCGGCCAGCAGCACATTATCGCGGCAAATGTCGACCACTTGTTGATCGTCACCAGTGCCGCAGAGCCGTCTTTAAAACCGGCGTTGGTTGATCGGTTTTTGCTGACCGCGCAGCAATGCGACGTCAATCCGGTGATCGTGATTAACAAATGCGATCTGGTCGATTGTCGTCAGTTGCAGCCGATGATTGGCGTCTACGCTTCGCTTGGTTTCAGAGTCCTGCTGACAAGTGCAGAGCAACGCATCAACATCGATTACCTACGTGAGTTGCTGCGTGGAAAACAAACCGCATTGTCAGGGCAAAGTGGTGTCGGCAAAAGCAGTTTGCTCAATGCTGTTCAGCCTGGCCTCGGTTTGGCCGTTGCGGCTGTCAGTCAAGACAACCAAAAGGGACGCCATACGACAACGACGTCCACATTGATACCGCTAGAAAATGATCCAATCGGCGCGGTCTTTGATACGCCTGGAATTCGACAGTTTCAACTTTGGGATATCACAGCGGAAGAGGTCGCTGGCTTGATGCCAGATCTGCGACCGCACGTTGGTCACTGTCGGTACGCCAATTGTCTGCACCTGAACGAAGACGGTTGCGCGGTCAAAGATGCAGTCGCCGATGGCAAAGTGGACCCACGGCGATACGATTCGTACTGCCACCTTCTTGAAGAAGACTTGTTGCTAGGGCGGTCGTAAGTAACCGCCTTCGCATCTGTCACTCCAATCATGCAGGTGATTCGAGTGTGTCTTCCGGCCTGAGGTATCGCGGTTTACTTGACGTCATCGATGCCATTTAGGTCCCACACACGGACCGTGCCGTCACGCCCACTTGTCGCGATCTGGTATCGCGTCGAGTCAAGGGAAACGTTGTGGACCGCTGAAGCGTGACCGGTCAATGATGCGGCCAGTTCGTTGGTAGCAATGTCCCAGATGCGGCACTTGCCGTCATTACCAGCGACAACGGCATGCGAACCGTCGGCACAGAAGGACACGCTCCAGTTGTCGCCTCCGGTTTCGTCAATCAGTTCTGTTTCCAGTTCGCCGGTTGCGATATTCCACATGAACATCGCTTTGCCCCATCCCACGGTCGCCAGCATGTCGCCTTTAGGAGCGAATGCGAGATCGTAAATCGGTCCCGGGTGGCCGTGCATTGTTTGGCGTGTTTCCAGGGTTTCGGCGTCAAAGACACGGACCTCTTTGTCGCTGCCGCCGGTCGCGATGTGCTTGCCATCGGCCGACCAAGCGATGGAGAAGATCGAACCTTCCTGGGCAACGGTTGCGATTTCGTCGCCTGTATTGACATCCCAGATATGAACAACGCCTTTTCTGTCGCCAGCTGCAATTCGATCGCCATTTGGTGAAAAGGCGATTTTTCGAACCGCCGATCCAGCTTGCCATTCGATTTCTGATTCAAGCGTTTCGGCGTTCCAAAGCTTGACCATTCCGTCGTCACCACTTGTCGCAACCAATTGGCCGTTGGGGTGGAACTGGATGGTCCAGGCGATGCCTTTGTGGGCATCAAAGCTGCGTAGAACCTTCTGACTGGCGACATCCCAAAGACGGACGCTGCCGTCTTCGATTGCGGCCGCTACCTTGTCACCGTTAGGCGTAAAGTCCACCGACCAAACGGTGCCTGGATTACCAGCTAAAACCGTCGATGGGAACGTCGGTCCGGTCGTTTCAACTGAACTGACACCGCCGTTTGCCCAGAAAGCGATCGCCAAAATCAGGCTCAGTACCCCAACTAGGCCAGCTCCCCAAGCGGCGCGCAGTGTGTTTTTGGAAACGAGGCGGTGGGTACCGCTGCGGCGAACTTTCTTCGTCGTTGTCGACGCGATTGAAGGGACATGAAGCGGTGAGATCGGTGAGATCGACGAAACGATTTCGGCAAGCGTTTGCGCGACGAAAGCAGCCGATTCCGGTCGACGTTGAGGTGACTTCTCCAGCAAAGCCATGGTCAATTCGGAAAGTGGACCGCAGACAGCCGAGTTCAGCTTCGTGGGACTCGGTGGTGTTTCGTCCATGATCCTTTTCATGACACCGACAATCGAAGGGGCTTCGAAAGCCGACTTGCCTGTCAGCATTTCGTACATCACCGCACCGAGCGAAAACAGGTCGCTGCGTTCATCGGTCCCCGCCCCGGTGGCCTGTTCGGGCGACATATAAAGCGGCGTGCCTGTGACCATGCCCGTCTTGGTTAACCGGACATCGTCGGTTGCCCGAGCAAGACCGAAGTCGGTCAGCTTGACTCGATTGGACGATTTTTCCAGCAGGATATTCGCCGGTTTAATGTCACGGTGAACCATGTCGCGTTCATGTGCCGCGGCCAACCCGGCGGCGATCTGCATTGCGATTCGAGCTGCTTCGATCGGGGGTAGCGGCTTCGATTGGGTGAGGCGTTTTTCAAGCGTTTCGCCTTCGATGTACTGCATGACCAAGAAGGCGATTCCGCCGTCGTCTTCTTTGGCCACGTTATGCATCGCGACGACATGTTCATGCGAAATCGCCGCCGCCGCACGTGCCTCGCGGCAGAACCGTTGGCGGGCTAAGTCGTTTTTGTCGTACTCGGGATTGAGGACCTTGATCGCAACGGTTCGCTGCAATTGCGTATCAAAGGCTTCCAAGACGATTCCCATGCCGCCACGGCCGATCACTCGTGCGACTTCAAAGTGTTTGAGCTTTCCGATGTAGGCCGGGTCGTCCGATGGCTTCAAAAAGGGCAAGTTCACCGCGGGCGTTTCGATCGTCGGGCCGGGATCGACTTCGCCCGAACCTGACGATTCCGACCCGGTCGATTTCTGCAATTCCACCGAAGTGTCATGAACACGTTCGGTGTATTGCGAATCCGCGCTGTATTGCGAATCAACACTTGGATCCGGATCGAACTGCATCGAGATATTGCTGACGGCTTTCCAATAGGCGGAGTCACTCGGCGGGAGCGCCGTGACCTGCTCTCCAACCAATGCTTCGATTGGGACGTCGACTTCGCGTTGCAATTCGCCGATTGCGACCTGCTCAATTGCGGATTGGCAACGTGTGCACGCGCCAACATGCTCGGTGGTCGATTCGGTCAGTTCAGAAGAGAGCTGCCCGTTGACGAGCGCTTCTAGGTCTTGCTTGGAGGGGCATTCGGAGACGCTCATTAGAAGTCCCCTTCGTCGGTTTGAATTTTCTTAATCTCTGCACGCAACCTGGCGGTCACTCGGCTTTTTGCGACATAGATCGCGCCGGTCGTCATCGACAGTTCCTCGGCGGCGTCGGCAGCCGAACGGCCCTCGACAGCGGTCATGCGGAACGCTGACCAGGTTTTGGGATCCGAGCTTTCTTCGATGGTTTTCATGGCCGATGCCGCGAGGGTCCGCAGATGTTCCAGTTCCCACTGCTCTGCCAGCTCATTGCGTTCGTCGGCGGCCTGCGTCAGCAGTTCAAGCTGTGCAGTGTCGTTGGCAGTGTTGCCGGCCGATCGTTTTTGTTTTTCGAAGTAGGTGTATAAGCGGTTTCGTGTGATCGTGAATAACCACGCCCGAAACCCACCCTTTTCTTTGTCGTATTCCAATTTCCCGATTGCCATCCCCACGCGTCGAAACACGTCCTGAACGATGTCCGCAGCATCCGCGTCTTGAAGCCCACGACTGCGCACAAACCGGTACAACATCGGACCATAATCGCGCAGGAAATCCTCCCACGCTTCGTAATCGTTCGCGTCACGCAATCGCATTAGCAGCGTCGCGCGTGTGACTGGGGAATCGGCCACCCTATAGTCATCTCGGCTCGAGGTTCGCAAACTCGGTGAGCCTCTTCGGCAACCTAACGATCCGAGCGAGCGATAACATCGAAATTATACCGACCAATCCAGTCCAGGCACTGGGGCTTTCGCTTCGTCTAGGAATACTTCGACCGTCGGCGGACCTTTCACCAGCATTTGCATTATTCCGATCCATATGTCGCTGGTTGGCCGAAATGACACTGGGTGTCACCGCTTTTGCGAACTTTATTGCATCGATCGTGGGACTGGCATCCTCCTAGAGTCCCCAGTTTCCACGAGTTTTCGGTCGATGTAGCGGGATAGGCGAGTGATCCAAAGCCCTGGTGGTCGCTCTAAAATCGGCAGTCGGGAACGCGAAGGTTTTGCCGTCGCGACAGTTGATCGATGAATTGTCGGTGTTGCGACAGACCGACGCAGTCCCATTGAGGTTTGTAAGTCATTGGGGGGAAGCAGACCGGTTGGCTGAGCAGATAACCGACGCTAACCCGTATCGGTTTAGATTTTGGTGTGTAACCGACGCTAACGCGTTTCGGCTGATAGGTTGCGGATCAGGTATTTGAGGACAACCGACGCTAGCGCGTATCGGCTCATGGATTGGAGCGAAGCCGAGGCGGTTCGGTTGTTTTTCAATGAGCCGCGTTGGCGCTAGCCGCGGTTGACTGTTACCGCCAACTGCCACGACCTCAAACGCGTACCTACTTTACCTGGATATCGCCTTTGGTCAGGTACAAACGGTTTTGCTGAAACTCTTTTCCAACGAATGCGGCTGCCGAAATTTTCTTGCCTGACATCGATGCTGGAATTTTGAATGTGAATTCCAGTTTTCCTTCGCCGGACGCTTCCTTTACGATCCTCTCGATCCGTTGACCCGAATCGTCCTTGATCGTCACGTGAAAACTTTGTTCGCCTAATGCTTTGGGTAGCTTATGCCGAATCGAAATCACAAAGTCTTCACCGGCCTTGGCTCCCTGACCGACATTCCAACGGAAAAGTGATCGATCCTGTTTCACTTTCGCGTTGGTATTGCGTTTGGATCGTCGAGCGTCCGCTTCGGCTTGTTTGCGATCGACGTACTCGCTGACCAAGGCATCATCGGTGCGGTTTTCAAAGGCTTGCAGCATGTGGTCGCCGCTTTGCTCCATCTGACGACGCATCGCCGCGCGGTGTTCGGCGATTTCTTTCTGGTATCGCGGATCGTCGATTAGGTTGACCAACGCATCAGGATCGTTCTCGTAGTCATAAAATTCTTCACGGACACCATGCTGGAAAAAGTCCAGCCGTTTTGCGATTTCCGGATCGGTCGGAGCGAGTTTGACCATCGCGCGATAGGTCATCGTGCCGGTTGTCGCGGTTTTGAAAACTCGCTTTCCGTCAGGCCAAGCGTTGAACAGGTATCCAAAACGTTTGGATTGAACGCCCCGCATTGGGCTGCGGTTGGCACCTGAGTTTTCGTTGTAGACTTTGTAAACGATGTCGCGGTTGTCTTGATGTTCACCTCGCAATGTCGGTGCGAAACTGCGGCCATCGAATCCGCCGGGTTGGGGCAAACCAGCGATATCAACAATTGTTGGCAACAAGTCGACTGCGGAAACCATGTGTTCACGGTCGACCGCGTCTGCTTTAGTGACGCCCGGCCAGCGCACGATCAACGGGGTCCTGGTGCTATGGTGCCACAGTGCCGTTTTTGCAAATGGCAATGGCATCCCGTGATCGGACAGAAACACAATCACGGTGTTGTCTTGCAAACCGGACTCGTTTAACGCCTTCATGATTTGGCCGACACAGTCATCGGCGCGACGAACCGAAGAGTAATAGTGCGCAAGTTCTTGGCGGACATCTGGATGGTCGAAGAGGAAGCCCGGGATCGGAACTTCATCCGCAGTGAAGACTCGCGAGGGAACATTAGGATCTTCTGTCTGATCTCCTCGCTTGCCCATACCATAGAAAGGCTTGTGAGGGTCGGAGATATTGATGTTTAAACAGAATGGCTTGTCTGCTTTGGCCGCATTCTCAATTCCACGGCTTGTGGATCGATAGTACGACTCGGGGTTTTTCATGTCTTGTTGCTCGCCGTCCAAGATGGTCAGGTCATCATCCCAGCCATACGGTTGGTACGGTGTGCTATGCGAGACTTTGCCGCGGATCGCAACGTAGTAGCCGCCCTTTTTCATCAAGTCGACCAAGTGCGGGTGATCCGCATCACGGACTTGGTAAAACCCTTCGACTCCCGTGTTGTGCGGATAGCGGCCCGACCACATGACATTTCGTGACGGAAAGCAGTTGCCCACTTGGACATGGGCGTAGTGGTATCGCAGTCCTGATTCTGCCAAAGCATCAATATTGGGCGTCGTGCCTTCCAACTTGCAGCCGAACTTGCCGACCGAATCACAACTCATGTCGTCGACGGTGATCAGCAGCAGGTTCGGGCTAGATTTCTGTGCGTCACCGGCGTAACAAAATATCGACGCCGATGTCGCAAGAACCAAAGCGATGAAGTAACGCATTTGCAAATGGGGTGGGAGTGATGCGGAGGCGGGAAAATCCGGCAAGCGTTGCGATCAGGTGAATCGCTGGCCGCTATGTCGAAAAGTCGATTCGTGATGAAGGTATTGGCGTCGCAGCTTGTTGTGTTGCAGTGACAGCCGGTGTCGAAACTACAGCTCAGTCAGTTTCAAGTTTCGAAAACGAACGAGCATGTGATGGCCGGCATGCAATTGCAGTCCCACCGGACCTTTGTCGTTGATTGCGATTCCGGTGTAATCCACAAACGGTTCTCCATTGAGAAACGTTTGAATGCGTTTGTCTTTCAGCACGATCCGGATGTGGTTCCATTGACCAACACGGTGGACTTGGGCGATCTTGTCGCTTTGGGCTGGGTAGCTTCCGCGTTTATCTTTGGGCGCGTAGATGCAGCCGGTCATATCCTTTTTCAGGCTACCGGAGATACCGATTTGGACTTGGTGCCCGTCGCCACGAAGCATCACACCGGTGTCGTAGTATTCTGACGGAGTCTGGTATTCCAGTTCCAATTCGTAGTCGGTGTACGATTTATCGGTCCAGAGAACGGAACCTTTTTCGTTTGGGTTTTCGGCAATGATCATGCCGTCATCGACTTTCCAGTGGCCGCTGGTGTCTTCGGCCGGTTTGGCTGTCCAGCCTGCCAGCGTTTTGCCATCGAAGACAGGGGTTTCTTCGGCGTATGAAGGTGTAGCTAGAACCACGCAAGCGACGAGGCTGGCGATAGTTTTAGTGATTCGTCGTAATGGCATCGAGGTTCCGCCTCCGTCCGCGGGCTTTGTCTAACTGGGGTGATGAATACCATGAATTGATTCAAGGTGATTCATTCTATCCTTGGCGGACGCGGCACGCTGGAGACTTCAGCTTAATTCAGGCAACTTAAGCCAGATGAACAAGCCTATTCATTTAGATGCTTAGCTGGATTCTTGGTCAGAAGGCCGAGTCATCCACGCGAACGAGGCGACGATCAATAGTGCGACCACGACGGAAAGTGCCGTTTTCAGGGTCGCTCCGATTTCCAGTTCCATCGAGGCGTATCCGATTGCCGCAAGTCCTGCCAAGCCGACCGCGGTTAACGCTTCACCGGCAATCACGCCAGAGGAAAACAGAATCCCGCCATGCAGAACTTTATCGTGTCGGTCCTTCGGTTTTCCTCGGGTTGCGAAGTACGCGATCAAACCGCCGATAAGGATCGGTGTGGCCAAACCGAAGGGCAAGTACATCCCGACAGCGATCGGCATCAAATGAGCCCGATAGTTCGATTTGCGTTTCATGATTTCGTCGATCACCAAGATGATGCAGCCGACGGCCGCGCCAGCACCAATCAAGTTCCACGGCAGTGTCGCTTCGCCGGAAAAGCCTTTGGCGAGCGACGCGAATAAGCTCGCTTGTGGTGCAGACAGGTTCGGCCCGCCGATTCCGCCTTCGGTGTTCTCGTGAAGCAACGTTAGTACGGGGGCCATGACAAACGCCGCGATCGAGACACCGGCGATTTGCATGATCTGTTGGCGAAACGGAGCTGCACCGACGAGCGATCCTGTTTTCAAATCGTTGCAAACGTCGCCGCTGGTGCAGGCAACACAGCACACGATCGCAGCGATGCCAAGCGTCGAAACCATCGCTTCGGTTCCACTGGATCCGTAGAGCCACAGCATGCCACCGGCGACCAGTACCGCTGTGATTGTCATTCCCGAAACGGGGCTGTTGGAGTTTCCGACGAGTCCAACGATGTAGCTAGCGACGGCGGTAAAGAAAAATCCCATTGCGAGCATGACGACTGTCGACAAGGCGGTCACGCCTGCCGATCCCGTAAAGCGATAGTTGATGAACGCCAACATCCCGATGCAAACTAGCGCGAGCGTCACTATCACTCCCGACGGAATGTCTCTTTCGCCAGCCAAAGGGGCATCTTTGTTTTTGTCGAATCCGCCCCACAGTTCCACCACGGCGGCTTTCAAGCCGGATCGGACCGCAATAAGAGAGCTTAGGCCGCCAACGACCATCGCCCCAACACCGACGTAGCGGACTTCGGTGCTCCAAATTCGCCATGCGCCATCGATTGCCGTTTCCGATTCCAAAGCCCCACCAAGCAATGGGATCCCGATTAGCCAGCCAAGTGTGCCGCCAATAAAAATCAAAATCGCGACGTTCAGACGAACGATAAAACCCACCGCGACAAGCATGGGCGAAAGGTCGCCGCCGAAATAAAAGATACGGCTTCCGGTGGAGGCTGCAGCCTGCAGCGTCTCGGTCAACATTCCGAAGTAGCCGGCAATAACCTTAAATAGGCCGCCCAATACCCCACCCGCGATCAAACGCTGCGCGGCACCTTGCTGACCGGATTCGCCGGCCTCAAGAACCGCAGCACATGCGATGCCCTCGGGATACGGCAAATCTGAATTGTTGGCGACGAAAACACGTCGCATCGGAATCATGAACAAGATCCCGAGAAGACCACCGGTCAACGCCACGATCGACACAGTCCAGAAGTCGAAGTCCTGCCAGTGGCCGATCAAAATCATTGCCGGCATGGTAAAGATGATACCGGCAGCCAACGATTCGCCAGCTGATGCGCAAGTTTGAACTTGGTTTGCTTCAAGAATGCTGGATCGTTTGAACATCAGCTTGAACAACAGCATTGCCATCACCGCAGCCGGAATCGATGCCGACACGGTCATGCCGGCTTTGAGACCGACGTAAACGTTGGCCGCACCCATAACGACCGAAAGGACGAGTCCCAACACGATCGCTCGAACTGTTAGTTCCGAACGCGTGTCCGTATCGGCGGCGTTGGGGGAAATGCTGGGAGTCGATTCAGACATGTCAAAAGCTGCGTTGGTTATTGGGACGCGCGAGCTGTGGCGGACGCATCCGTTCGAGGCGGATCAGTGCGGAGCGACTTCGATGAGATAAGCAGCTGGAGCTATCGTCCTATCATCAGCGAAGGCAACTACGGCTGGGCGGATAATATAACGAGACAGCCAACCGTTGCATTGAGATGCAGGTCGAAAACAGATTTGCTCTTTCCATAGGCTTCAATTTTTCACTCAAAAGCACCCGAAGGCGGTGCGATCTTCACCAAGAAAACGAAGCATCGGTAATGCCATTTTAGGATCGATGTTGGTTTGGATTTCATTCCCCCTGTCGTTTCTTCGTCGGTGCTGTCGACTCTGTGGCCTGGCGAAGCCATACGCCACTTCAGGCTTCTCAAACAAACTGTCCAGCGATCGGTGAGAGGCAAATGCCACTTCTGGTAAGGCTGTGAATCACTGCGGATCGTTGCGATAAGGGGGCTGCTGGTTAAATTGTGTCGCTAATTTGAGGGTTCTGGATTCCCCACGGCACTCCGCGATCGGGTACATTGATTTCGCTGCGAAGCCACGACATGCGATCGTCAATCACGCCTGCAGGAGCCGAGCCTATGCGAAACTGCGTCAAGCAATACGCCATTGGGTTGTTGTTAATACAAGGGTTATTGATTCTCGGTCAGCAAGCAGCCGTTGGCGAAGAGCGTGAGCTTGTCGCATCAATCGATCAGCCAATCCCGAGAATGCCTCCTGGGGCATCCGTATCTACAGTCTCTCCGGGTGATTCGGCATCATCATCGACGGCAATCTTGCTGCCGTTCGCAGAGCATGCTCGTGTGTTTAAAACGGAGCTGGACCAGCAGTTGTTTGCTGAACTGACAGTCAAACTTGCAAATACGGCAAAGCAATATGACCAATGGGGATTGGTCAGGACCCTGGTCAACTATGGCGATGTGAGCGATATCGACGTCGAATCCATTGCAAAACTGGATTGGGGATCGTGTGATCCGCAGTTGACTTTACAAGACCGGATTCTCCGGCATGGTGATCGATATCGAACCGAACGTGTGCTGCCAGAAGATCGTCGATTGAGATGTACGTTTGACGGAACGCTCGCACGGATCCGCAGCACGTTCGGATTGGTCAACGGACCGAAAGAGATGGTGCTTGGTGCATTTGAAGAACCGTTCGAATTCTCTTGCCCGCACGTTGCACTTTGCAGCAGCAGCTTCGGCCCGTCGATCGAATGGATGTTCGATTCAGGTTTAATGGACAGCGCGTTTCGGTCCGGGTTTGTCATCGGGCCGATCGAAGTTCAACAATGTGATGTTGATGGACATCCATGTTCCCGTGTCGATTGGCGGACCGTCATGAAACGGGACGGACAAATCGTTCGTTGTTCGGTCAGCTTTGCGCAGGACCGCGGCATGATTCCGATTTGCAAAGAATTTGCGACGCAAGTCACTGGCACGTTGTGGGAAAAGCGACTCGCAAAAACGAACACATTCCAAACCGATCAAGGGGGACGATGGTTTCCGAAGCAGGCCGATTTGACTGTCAATTTTCGAAACGACTATCAGGTCACCCGAGCATCGTACGAGCTGGACGATCAGTTTCATCAGGCATCGGTCTATTCCGATCAGTCAGCGATCTTGCAAGTGCACCAAAACCCGCCGCCTGCACTCGTTAAACCTTACACGCCTCCGGAAATACTGACGACGACTCCGCAGCGAGTTTTCCAATCTGATGACTATCTGGGCATCGTTGGGACCAGTGTCATCACCTACGGCGGGGCAAGCTTGTTGATCATGATTTTGGTTTGCGTCTGGTTTGTCTGGCGAACCAAAATGGGAGCATCGATTCGAAAGTTTTGCGCAACGCACCGAACCTTTTTCGGAACGCTCGGAATCGTTGTAACAGCAACGTTCGGAATGTTATGTACGCTGCCTCCCGGGTGGATGTCGTTTGGCGTGACTTTCATGGTGACCGGAGTGTTCGGTCTGCTCTGGATCGTATTCCAGATGATTTTGTTTCACGATGCTCGGATCACAATTCGTACGATGCTTTGTGGTGCCGCAGCTGTCGCAGTCATGTTTGCCGGTTACAACGTCGGTGTGAAACGAATGTTGGCACGCCAAAAGATGATCGAAGATGTCCGGACCACCGGCGGTCAAGTCGTTGTCGGACTATGGCATCTCGATGAAGAAGGCTTGTTCTTGCCGACCGCTTTGGCCAACCAGTTTGGCGAGGCGTGGACGGGGCGTGCCAGCCGAGCAGCGATCGAGCAAACGGCATTCAGCCGAAAAAATGTCAGAACATGGTGCCTTGAAGAATTGCGTTGGCTCGGAGTCGCGTCGGATGAGAATGAGGACTACGACGTCGATCCAGCCGCGCTAGGGGAAATGGAAGGTGACTCGCTGCTGTGGACATTTCATGCGGACAACGGATACGTCGGTGACGAAGCGATGCAAGAATTGTCTCGCTTTCACGGGCTTGTAGACCTGCATTTTGATTGTCAACGCCGCCCGGTGTCGAGTTACCTATCCGAGCTGAAGTGCCTTGAGCGGATCTGGCTGACAGACGTTATTGTCGACGAAAACCTGTTCAGGAAACTTGCCGAGTTGCCACGCTTAGAATCTGTCTTCTTGATAACGCCCGAGTTCAATACGCAAGGCATTGACTGTTCTGACTGTCGCATCAAGTCGGTGGAAGTGCAGCATGGCAGCATCGATCAGCAGGCAATTTCGATGTTAGGGCAGCTGCCGACTTACCTGACCTTTGTCGATTGCAAGTTCAATCTCAGTGCGGTCAGTCAGCCAATCGATCTTCAGCAGACGCAATCGCTGCAGGTGTTTTCGTCAATGATTGACGATCGCGCGCTGGTGAATTTTGGGAAGGCCCCAAAACTGAATTGGTTTCATCTTGGTGCGACCGATGTAACTGTCGAGGGCATCGAAAGCTACAGTCGCATGCATCCATCGATTCCGATTACGTTGGAATAGTGTCGTCGGTGGCAACTCGCGATGGAAATCCCGGGTTCAATAGTGCGGCGGCTTCTCGTCCGTCATATTAATCTGTGGATCGACCGCACTTTTAACTCGATCGAGTTCTTGTTCCCACTTAAGAATCTGTCTCGTAAGTCGGTCGATATAGCGAGATTGGTCAACGACGACTTGATTTAGTTCGTCGTACTGACGCTGTAAGTGCGCCAATTGTGTTTCGACTTCGACCAGTCTTTCATTGTTGTTCGGCATTTGTACCCAGTGTCATTGCTATGTCGGAATTTTTGCAGCGGATGGATAATTCCGTCGACGAAGCATCTCGTTGCTAACGGATACCATCGGTGGCCAGCAGCCAACGGCAGCCAACTACCAACAGCGGTCTGTGATCGCGTAGAATCGTTACTGTGTCGATCTGCGATCGTGTTGCTTCCCGCCTATTAAATTATCCGCTCGATATGGTTTCTGCTCTTCATCCTCGTCAGCGTTTACTGATGGGACCTGGACCCAGCACGGTCCCCGCCCGGATTTTGAAAGCCATTTCATCGCCCACGCTCGGCCACTTGGATCCGCAGTACATCGGATTCATGGACGAAACCTGCGACATGATCCGCCAAGTTTATCGAACCGAGAACGCATTGTCCTTCCCCGTTTCGGGGACCGGAATGGCCGGTATGGAAACGATCATGGTGAACTTGATCGAACCGGGGGACGAAGCGATCGTGATGATCAACGGCGTTTTCGGCAGTCGCATGAAAGAAATCCTGACTCGCTGCGGCGCGTCGGTGCATGTCGTCGAAGTTCCATGGGGGCAGACATTCACAAAGCAACAATTTGCCGATGCGGTGACGCAATATCCGAACGCAAAGTTGTTGGGTGTGGTTCATGCGGAAACGTCGACAGGGGCGTTGCAAGATCTTTCCGGAGTCGGCGAAATCGTTCATCAAGCCGGAATGCTTTTTGCCGTCGACGCCGTGACATCGTTGGGCGGACACGATGTTCGCGTGGACGATTGGGGAATCGATGCGATCTATTCGGGAACCCAAAAATGCCTCTCGTGTCCTCCAGGGCTTTCGCCGGTCTCGTTTTCTCCACGCGCATTGGAAGCGATCGATCAGCGGAAGGCTCCTGCGCAAAGCTGGTATCTGGATGTCAGCTTACTCAAAAATTATTACACCGGTGGCGGAGGCAGGGCCTATCACCACACCGCACCGATCAACATGGTTTATGCACTCCGCGAAGCTCTCGCAATCGTGTTGGAAGAAGGACTCGATGCGCGATTTGAACGCCACCGAAAGATGCACCTGCTGCTTCGCGAAGGTCTTCAAAAGCTGGGCCTGCAGTACATCCCGGAAAATTCGCTACATACGCTTAACTGCGTTGCTGTACCGGAGGGAATTGATGAAGCGGCCATTCGCAAACGGTTGCTAACCGAATTCGATATCGAGATCGGCGGCGGTTTAGGCGTCTTCGCAGGAAAGGCTTGGCGAATCGGATTGATGGGCGAATCGGCGGCTGAGAAAAACGTGTTGACTCTTCTGGCGGCGCTCGAAAAATGCCTGCCCTGAATTCTCAGCAACAATGTTCTCCTTTGCAGTCGCTCGTTGATCAACTGCCAAAGGGGCGTGTCAGCGAAGACCCATCGTATCGAGCCGCATTCGAATCCGATGGACTGACCGCGTTTCGCAAGCGGCCGCTTGGCGTTGTCATTCCTGAGAACCAGGACGAAGTGGTTCAGACGGTACGCTGGTGTGTTCAAAACAACGTTCCCTTTGTCGCTCGAGGTAGCGGCACCAGTTTGTCTGGCGGCTCGATGCCGGTTGCCAACGGGATCGTTATTTCGCTGAACAAGCTGCGACAGATTATCAAGCTCGATCCCGAAAATCGCATCGCGGTTGTCGAACCCGGGGTGATCAATCTGCACGTTTCGCAAGCTTCCGCTCCGCATGGCTTGTACTACGCGCCCGATCCGTCGAGCCAAAAGATTTGCACCATTGGCGGGAATATCGCCTTCAACTCCGGTGGAGCCCACTGTTTGAAGTATGGCATGACTAGCAATCATGTCATTGGAATGAAGGTCGTCACCGCAAGTGGCGAAATTGCTGAATTCGGTTCCGAATCGATCGAATCAATCGGCGCCGATATGACAGGCTTGTTCGTCGGTAGCGAGGGGCTGTTCGGGATCGCGCTGGAGATCACTTTGCGATTGATCCCGCTGCCGGAACGTTTTCACACGGTCCTGGTCGGCTACCACTCATTGCGCGACGCTGGGGATGCCGTTTCAGCCGTGATCGATTCTGGATTGTTGCCAGGCGCGATGGAGATCATGGAATCTTTGGCGATCGAGGCTGCGGAAGCGGCAACTGCATGTGGCTATCCCAAAGGCGCCGAGGCGGCGTTGATTGTCGAGCTCGAAGGCCCACGCGAACGACTCGAAATCGAAAAGCAACAATTGCGTGATGTGATCGCAAAAACCAACGCGTTCGAAACGGTCGTCGCGGCAGATGACGCCCAGCGCAACGCGATCTGGGCAGGACGGAAAAGCGCGTTCTCAGCGGTCGGAAAACTGAGTCCAGACTTTTTAGTCCAGGATGGTGTCGTCCCTCGAAAACGTCTCGGCGAAGCCTTGGTGCAAATCCAAAAGTTTTCGCAGGAGTCGGGGCTTCGCTGCGCAAACGTTTTCCATGCGGGCGATGGCAATTTGCATCCGTTAATCCTGTTTGATGATTCCGTGCCTGGGCAGCTTGAACAAGCCGAAGCCTTGGCCGGAAAGATCCTTACCCTTTGCGTCCAAATGGGAGGCTCGATCACTGGAGAGCACGGCGTCGGGATTGAAAAACGTGATTATCTTTCGCAGATGTACGACGACGATTCGATGGCGACGATGCATCGAATACGCGGTGCATTTGATCCCAAGAATTTGGCTAACCCTGGCAAGATGTTTCCCGGTGGTCCGCCGGAATCAGTCGGTATGGCCGTGCGTTCGCAGTCTGGTGGGCGGGCACCGGATTCATTTCCGGTCGAAGTCCAATCACCACAGGAACTTCGCCAGGCGATCACTGATTTTGATCAAGTCTTGGTCGTCGGGAATCAGACAAAGCGTCCGTTGTCGGTGGCGAAGGATACTCAGCTGATTTCGACTCGATCGATGAGTGGCGTCACCGAATACGAGCCCTCGGAGTTTACCTTTTCTGCGTTGGCCGGAACGACTCTGGCGGAAATAGTGAATCTGCTTGAAACCCGTCGGCAGTACTTGCCGTTTGATCCGCTGTTGGTTGATAAAAATGCGACCATCGCTGGGACGTTGGCAGCAGGGATCAGCGGTCCCGGTCGGCATCGCTATGGTGGCCTGCGCGATTTCATACTCGGGGCGACGTACATCGATGGGACCGGCACCGTGATCAAATCGGGTGGACGAGTGGTAAAGAACGCTGCAGGGTTTGATCTGCCGAAACTGTTCGTGGGCAGTTGTGGTCGACTGGCTGCGCTAACGGAACTAACCTTCAAGGTATTCCCACAGCCACCAGCGTTTCATTCTTATCGGATTCGATGTGCCGATCACGAAACGGCTCTGTCGGTCGTCGCAACCCTCGCACGAGGGCGGTGGGAGCTTGACGCGATCGACTATGACTCGGCCAACTGCACCGTTTGGATTCGAATCGGCGCGATGCGGCCGGTTGCCGATCTGCTTGTCGCGGACATCGAAGGCAGCTTGCCAAGCCAAGCGACGCAGATCGAACTTGTAGCTGATGAAAATGAGTTACCGTGGCGATCATTAAGTCGACTCGAGGGATTGAATCGCGACGATCAACTGGTGATCAAAATACCAATGTCGATCCGACTGGCCACCTCAATGGCGGATTGGTGTGATTCAGAACCGAAATCGGCCCATTTGCACGTCAGCTGTGCAGGCGCTATCGGCTGGTTAGCGATCGAATCATCGCGGTTGGATGAACTCGATCGCAAATTGTGTGATGAACAGGCGACAGGACTGGTCGTCCAAGATTCACAGGGTGTCGCGAAGAAACCTGTGATCGGATTCAGTCGAACGCAACCGATTGAGCTGGAAGTGAAACAGGCGATTGATCAAGTGCAACGTTTTCCCGGTTTGGTGTATTGATTCATGCGTCACGAGATTGATCGCGAGAAGTTTGGTTCGTTTGGCCCTGTGATGGCAGATGCTGTCAGTCAATGTGTGCACTGCGGATTTTGTTTGTCGGCTTGTCCCACCTATCAAGAGTTAGGACGCGAGCCGGATTCACCGCGTGGACGCATTATCTTGATGAAAGAAGTCTTGGAAGGTTCATTACCGATCGCTTCAGCGGCACCGCATTTAGATGCTTGCTTAGGCTGCTTGGGATGCGTGCCGGCGTGTCCATCGGAAGTTCCCTACGGTGACTTGATCAGTCCATTTCGGGCGATTCACCAAGCGGAACAGCCACGCTCAATCGGTAGCCGGATTAAAAGAACGCTCGCGCAATTGACCTTGCCCTATCCCGGACGGTTCCGTTTGGCAGCGAAGACGGGCAAGTTGGCCAAGCCTTTTTCGGGCCTGATGCCGAAGTCGCTAAGAGTGATGCTGAACATGTTGCCCGAGACAATGCCCGAGCGGCAGCAGCTTGACGAAGTGTACCCGGCAACCAATTCAAAACGAGGTCGTGTCGCGTTATTGGCTGGATGTGCGCAGCAGGTGCTTGCGCCGGACATTAACATCGCAACCATTGACGTGCTAAATCGGAATGGGATCGAGGTCGTCGTTCCTAAACGGCAGGGCTGCTGCGGTGCCTTGTCTTGGCATGTCGGCAACCTCGCGTCTGCACAAAAAATGGCGATCCACAATCTTGCGGCATTCGAAGGTGACTTCGATGCGATCGTGACCAACGCGGCTGGATGTGGGAGCGGCATTCATGAATATCCGTTGATTCTCAAGGGCACGCCTCATGAACATGCCGCTATAGAGTTTGCCGAGCGAACGGTCGATGTCGCGGTCTATTTAACATCCCTGAACGATCTGGCTCCGTTTCCAGATCGCGAAGGCGAAACCGTTGTGGCGTATCACGATGCTTGTCATTTGGCCAATGCCCAAGGCGTTAGGTCGCAGCCTCGTGACCTTTTACGCCAAGTTCCCGGTGTCAAGTTGGTGGAGGTTACAGACGGGCATCTCTGTTGCGGGTCAGCCGGAACGTACAACATCGATCAGCCAGAAGTCGCCGCGTCATTGGGCCAGCAGAAAGCGACGAACATCATCAGGAGCGGCGCAAGCATGGTCGCAATGGGAAACATCGGATGTATGGCACAGGTCGAAAAGCATATTGATGCTCAAGGAGGTGCTGTCGAGGTGATGCATACGATGCAGATTCTTCAGCGTGCTTATCAAGGCAATTTGTAGCGAGCGTTTGGCGAAAAGATGGCGGGCAGTTGATTGGGCCGCATTTTCGAGGCTCAGGATTGTCAGCTCTGCCGGTCCAAGGTCCCCAATGCGTTAGATCGGTTGCCGGAACGGTTAGATCGCTTGTCAATTCCGGGCGGGTGGGACGCACAACAACGCCGTTCCGTGCTATCCTCTGGGCTTTTCTGGATGCCACACTGCGCCTACTAGGGCGTGGATACCCGATTAATTGATAGACGAGCGACGTTGATGAGTGATCCGATCTGCCGGTGGGGGATTCTGTCCACCGCGAATATCGCGCGAAAAAACTGGAAGGGAATTCGGTTGAGCGGAAATGGCGTCGTCGCGGGGGTATCAAGCCGTAGTGCCGACCGCGCGGACCAGTTTATCGACGAATGCCAGCGTGAGGTTTCATTTGAAAACCGCCCTATCGCGTTCGAAGGCCACCAGTCGCTGCTCGATAGCGATCAGATCGATGCGGTCTATGTTCCTTTGCCGACAGGGCTTCGAAAGGATTGGGTGATTGCCGCGGCGAAAGCCGGAAAGCATGTCTTGATCGAAAAGCCGATCGCCGACACTGCCGAAGACGCACAAGAGATGCTTGCCGCGTGTCGTGAAAACAATGTCCAGTTGATGGACGGAGTGATGTTTGATCACAGCCAGCGGATCAAACAAGTTCGTGATGCGGTAAAGAATGGTGAACTGGGCTCGATTCGACGTATCCAAGCCCACTTTTCATTTACCGGTGACAAAGAGTTTCAGTCAGGCAATATCCGCACCGATCCAAAGCTCGAACGCCACGGTTGCTTGGGCGATTTGGGGTGGTACTGCATTCGTCTGATCCTTTGGTCGATGGACTGGAAAGCTCCGTCTCAGGTCAGCGGCAAGACAATTCATAAGCTTAGCCGAGAAGGTGTTGATGGTTGGGTACCGGGCGAGTTTTCCGGCGAACTGGTTTTCGAAGGTGGGCCGACCGCCTCGTTCTTCTGTTCGTTCCTAAGCTTTAACCAGCAGACCGCGACGATCTCGGGTGACGAAGGTTACATTTCGCTCGACGATTACGTACTGCCTTTGTACGGATCACACACATCGTTCGATATCAATCGACACGACCTGGAAATCGATAATTGCCGCTGGAACTTTCGCCGCAGAACCGAAACACGAGTTTGCGACGAGTATCACAGTGGCGAACCGAACGCGCAAGAAGTCGGCATGGTTCGTACCTTTGCGGATTTGGTCAATCGCAAAGAGATCAACAACGAACTGACCCGACGCGCTTTGCTAACACAGCAACTTCTTGATGCTTGTCGAAAGAGTGACGAAGCCGGCGGTGGCTTGATCGCGTTCACCGAAAAGTGATCGGAAACCCGATCGCTTCGACAGCTTCTCACCGCATCTTATCTGCACTGATTCAATACCTTCCTATTTCCTTCCCTGCATCCCTATGACAATTGCGACGTTCTTTTTGTTTACCGCTTTAGTGGCGGTCGCGACTTGGTTTGTGACCCGTGGCGGTGGTGAAGCGACAGATGAAGGCTACTTTCTAGCGGGGCGTTCGTTGACGGGCGTCTTTATCGCCGGATCGCTGCTTCTAACGAACCTGTCAACGGAGCAGTTGATCGGATTGAATGCCGCGGCATTCGACGAGGGCTTGTCGGTGATGGCTTGGGAAGTCGTCGCCGGGATTTCGCTGGTCGCGTTGGCATTGGTTTTCTTACCCCGCTATCTGAAGTCCGGTATCGCCACGATTCCGCAGTTCTTTCAAAACCGGTACGGCAATGGCGTGCAAATCTTGACCACGGGTATTTTCGTGGTCGCATACATGCTGATTCTGTTGCCGTTCGTGCTTTACCTCGGTGCCCGCGGATTGTCGGGCATGTTGCAGCTTGAAACACAGCTTGGGCTTTCAGAAATCCAAACGCTGTGGACCGTGATCATTTTCATCGCCGTAGTTGGCGGTGGTTATGCGATCTGGGGTGGACTGAAGGCCGTTGCCGTTTCGGATACCTTCAACGGTGCTGGACTGTTAGTCGGCGGTTTGCTGATCACCTATTTTACGATGAACAAGGTCGCCGACGGTGGCAGCTTTTTCTCCGCCTTCACCAAGATTGCCGAGCATAATCCTGACTCGTTTCGATCGCTTGGGACGCTACAGGAAGACGTTTCTTGGCCAACGCTGTTTACCGGCGTGTTGTTGCTGAACTTCTTTTATTGGTCGACGAACCAGCAAATTATTCAGCGAACCTTCGGCGCAAAGAACTTGGCTGAGGGACAGAAAGGCGTTCTGTTGGCTGCGTTTTTCAAAATCTGTGCGCCACTGATTTTGGTACTTCCCGGTATTGCAGCGGCTTACTTGGTACAAACCGATCCGGAATTCGCTGAAGCGGTCAACGGAAAAGCTGACAAGGCGTACGGGGCGTTGGTTGCAAGCGTTCTTCCCGAAGCACTTGGCGGGTTCTTCGCGGCGGTCGTTGTCGGTTCGATCCTTTCAACATTCAACTCTGTATTGAACAGTAGCGCAACGCTGTTCTCGCTGGATATCTACAAGCACCACTTGAAGCCGGATGCCAGCACCCGCTCGGTTGTGATCTCGGGACAGATTTGTAGCTTCGTGGTCGGAACCATCGCGGTCATTTTGGCGCCGACTTTGTTCTATGGTCGTGAAGAGATCTTTGGGTATTTTCAAAAGCTCAATGGCGTCTACTTCATTCCAATTCTTGCGATCATGTTGGTCGGATTGTTGAACAAGCGAGCCGATGGGATGTCTGCTTTGACGACCTTGGTGGTCGGTTTGATCGTGATGGCGATCGGAACGTTTTGGGAAATCAAGTTGTTCGGGTCCGGGTACCACTTCATGGCCGCCGTCTTCATCGGTCTGGTCACTCTACAGCTGACGCTCAGTGCGTTGGGGCTCCGACGTGATACGCCGTACGAGCAGCGTGACGTCGGCGCTGTCGATTTGACTCCTTGGAAAGCTGCTCCGTTTGTTGGGGGTGGATTAATTCTCTTTGCCGTGGGCGTTTACGCGTTCTTCGCGCTGTAGTCCGACATTGCAGCAACATTGGTGTCTTCGTCGCGGCTTCAGGTCCGTTTCGATACCAATAAAACCAATTTTCACAACACCCAGACGAACCATCGCCTGGGTGTTGTCGTTTGGCGTACTGTGGTGGTTTTTTGGCCTTCTGCTGTGGTCTCGAAATGGCCATCTAGGGTGTGCTTTCCATTGTCGATTTAGCTTCAAAAGGCTTTATCGGGTCTTAATGGATTTGTCGGTGAAATCACTGAACAGTAGCACTGATGGGTTGTATATACTTCGCCTTGTACTTGACGGATTGTCGCGGGAGAGATGTCCCGGCCAGAGTGTGGACTGATGTGCAGTGGGAAGCCAATTTAGGTGAAATTTCCCTTCACAGTCTGAACGCAGGGCATCGCGCGTCCGATTGAGTACCGGTTACAGAAGCTATCAGCCAATCACTTCGTTTAGCCTGAGACGCGATGGACGCCCCTCCAGAAGAACCGTTTGTGGATCCGTCCGGTGAAACGCCCGTTCGCCCAGCTAGGGAGGGCGAGACGCGGATGTGTAACGCGTTGGAAACCAACATGATCTCGCCACTTGAGGCGGGACAACGTTTTGGTGAATTCGAAATCCGCGAATTGCTCGGACGTGGCAAAGCGGGTTTCGTCTATTCGGCGCTCGATCTACTGTCAAAGCGACGCTGTGCACTAAAGCTGCTCTGCCGCATGTCGTCGCACGACCTCTATCGCAACAAGCTCGGTTTTCGTCGGATGTCTCCGTTTCGGCACCCGAGTCTGATGCGGACCGACCGTATTGAGATCATCGAAGATTACACCGTTCTGACGATGGAGGAGATCGACGGCGAGACCTTGTATGCATATGCCCGTCGGCTCCGTACAGAGCCTTCACAGGTGGCGTACAAAAAACTGCACTCGTTGTTGCACGACTATGCCTCGGGTCTTGCGGTGATGCACTTCGGTGGGCTGGTCCACCGCGATCTAAAGCCAACGAACTTGATGGTTCGCGAAAACGGGAATGGGGTCATTGTCGATTATGGCTTGGTTGCCAATTGCGATCCCGAAACCGATCCGTCTGGGCTGCGACCCTACATCGCGGGAACGCCACGATATTTCTCACCGGAAGCACTTTGGGAGCAGAGCTACACACCGGCGGGCGATGTTTTCAGTCTCGGTCTGGTGATGCTTGATTGCCTGAACGAAGTCGCGGGCAACGACCAATGGCTACGCCGCGGTGATTTTGCCGATTGGGTTCGCGATGAAGACGAAGAAACCATTGCAAACGCGATATCCGAAATGGACAAGGAGATTCCACCGGTATTACGGATGGCGATCGCCGGGATGTTGTCGGCGGATCGATCACGTCGACCGTCGTCACTTGAAGTCGTCTCGATGACTCGGGTAGGTGACGACCCGATCCGGTTCAGGACGTTGCACCATCTCTTTGGACGAGAGCAGGAACTGGAACAGTGCAACAATTTCATTCGTGACATCTACCGCGGGAGAACCGGACGGCTGCACGTCTATGGTGTTGCGGGTGCCGGAAAAACTCGGCTGCTTGATGAAATCGAACGTCAGCTGCGGCAAAACCACTGGGGCCAGGTTTTTCGCGTGCGTTGCCGATCGCGAGAAAACCAAACATTGCAGGTGATCGATCAGCTTGCCGATCAAGTCGCTCAGCGATATTCGCAGCGTGACCGTGAGCGGATCACGCTGGATGCGGTCAGCGCTTCCATTCTGAAGAAATCATTTCCTCAGCTGAAGCACGTCATCGCCGAAGACATCTACGAGGTTCCTGCTTCGTTTGATGGAAAGCCACAGCGTTTAGACGCGTTGACCGCGGCGATTCGACTGAGCCGTGAACTTCGCAAAGTCGGTCCGCTATTCATCATCATCGATGATGTTCAATGGTCTGATCATGACAGCCACACCATGTGGGACGCTTTGCTGTCGGACGATTCAGGTTATTTGGCGATCATCACGTCGTCTCGCGATGCCGAGACAAAGATTCGGTATCCTGCTGATGAGCGTGTCCACATCGGTCAACTGCCTCACGATTCAGCGTTCGCGTTTTTGCAAACCGCGGCAACACGGTGGGGTGCGAATATCAATGCGGCTGGTCTTGAGGAGTTGGTTGACATTTCCAAATGCAATGCGTTTCGCTTGCATGAGCTTGCCGAAGAGTTCCGACCCGGTGGGATGTTGCACCGCGTTGCTGATTCGGACGATTCGTCAATTTCAAACCTCGACGAAGTCGATCGCTTCTGGCGAAATCGTTTTGACAAGTTGACCAACGAAGCGAAGTCGATTCTTGCGTTTATCGTCGCCGCAAACGCGCCCGTGTCGATTTCTGAATTGGCTGACCTAACTGGGGTGGGCGACCAGGTCGATATTTCGGTTTTTGAACTCGTGCGGCAGCGTTTGGCTGTGGATGACGCGTCAGGCGCAGAGTGCGTGACGGTGGTTCACGACAAGATTGCAGACGGTTTGATCGAGAATCTGGATCCGGCCGAATTGGAACGCGCCCACCTAGCGTGGGCTGAGCTGCTGAAAAAGCAAAATCGACCTCGTGACTTTGCCGCACGAATCGCCTCGCACCTGTATTCTGCCAAACAGGATGGTGCCGCTTTACCATTCGCAATATTGGCCGCCGAAAATGCCGATCGGGCTTTCATGAAGTCCGAGGCTGGCGAATGGCATGAAAAGGTATTGAAGCAAGTTGCCGGCAAAGCTCGCTTAAAGCATTTGCGGGATGCGGCACGATGTTTCCAGGAAGCCGACTTACCGGAGCGAGCCGCTCCTTACTATGAAATACTGTCGCAAACGGAAAACGACGAAGACGAAAAGCGACGATTGAAAGCGACGGCAACTCAGTTGCTTGTCCGAAGCGGGCGTCTTGATCAGGCGCGACCGCTAATCCAGGATCTGTCGGCCGAACTTGCAATCCTGCCAAGACGCAAGGTCGCGATGTCTACTTATCGGTCAGGACTTGAGCAGCTAAACACACAGTTGGCAAAATTCGATTTCGTCGCCCTTCGAGACGAATTGATCGCCGATGAACCGCCGACGCGGCCTGCAAATGCGGCGACTGCGATGGCGTTTTGTAGCGACGCGACCCGATCAATGGCGTTCTTGGATTTTCAAGGCACGATCCAGTTGATGGCCCACGGAGCAAAGCTCGCACTGCAAAGCGGCAGCAATGCAGACCGTCTCCATTTCGGAATTCGATCGAATGTTTGGAATGGACTGTTGGCCGGGCGTGACCATGACGCGATCAAACAGTCGCGTGAATACTTAGAAGAAATGGTCGGCCACATGGAGCACTTTCCGCCGGGGCAGATGACCGGCGATGCTTGGTCAGGATTGGCATTTCTGCGTTTAATTTCGATGCAGTGGAAAGTCGTGCCGCAAGCGGTTGACCAGTGCATCGCAGATTTCGGTAATGATTCCCGCCGCCTCGGCTTCGAAGCCACTCATACCCGTTGGTTGAAACTTTGGGCTGACTGGCATTTGGGAAATTGGGATTCGCTTCGAATCAATGCCAACGATATGGCTGATGACGCCGACCGGCGTAATGACAACTACCAACGCTTTGTTGCCACATCAGGCTTTTCAGGCAATGGCTTTCTGGTCGACGGAAACATGCAGCGTCTCGCTCAACTCAGTGGTGAGCACTGCAGCATTGTTAGCGATACCGGATGCACTGAACTGATTCACATATTCCAATGGATCAACTCTGCTCAGGTCTACTTGTATCAAGGCGAGTTTTCAACCGCAGGACGTGTTGTCCGCAAGATGCATCGGGAGTTAGGTCGGTCTCCGATCCGCCGGATCAATCTGCTGCAGATCGTCGCTGACTATATGCTTTGCCTGACATCTTTGCATCAACGCCAAGAGGCAGCGTTATGTGGGAAAAGCGGAGCATCATCCTCTGGGGACCCCACAAGCGATCCTGCCATCGTACGCAATGCGATTCGTCGACTGTGCCAGCAGCCGTTTGATTTCTCCAAAATGCTTGGGGCCCTAATGAGAGGCGTAGAGCGGCGGATCAGCGGAAATGCAAAGTCTGCGAAGAAAGCTTTCCAAGACGCTGCGGATATCGCAACACTGCATTCACTGACCCCTTATCGCTTGGCTGCTGAGGACGGTTTGCTGAGCCTGCAGCAGGACGTCGATCGAGATTCGCTGCGACAGTTCATGCTGACGAACCGGGTCAAGGACCCGACAAAGCTCGAACGGCTTTACACCGTCGGATTGCCAAATCTCCCAGACTCGATCGTTTAGTCTATTGAATAGCTCTTTTGGCTGTTCCGCTGATCCCGATCACACATCGGGATCGTGTCGGTGCCCCGACCCAATAGAGACGCTTACCAAACAAAAAAAGAGCGTACCGATAACTCGGTACGCTCTTTCAATCGGAAGGAGCGATGGGCGACGCTTGCCTATTGGATTGACCGAGAGTGAATCGTCACTCTCGGCGATTTATTAGGCCCAATTCAAGTCCATCCGATAAGTTGAACATCGGCAGGACTTGATCGAGCGAATTTACTCGCGGCTTGTCAGATGAATCTCTGAAGCCAGTTTTCGTTCACATCACCACCGCTTGGCGATCGTGATGTGAATCGTCTCATTTCTGGCGAACGTCTTTCACCAAACCATTCTTAGTAGCGATAGATCGCTTCGATTTGCAGGCGACCTTCGATCACGTCTTTGAACTCAGTCAGTGGGAATTCATACGCGATGCCGTATTCGGTCGAGCATTTAGGTTTGCACTTCAAACCGACCGACTGTGTTACCAAGTCATTTCCGGTAACATCGCTGACAGACAAGTTGAATAGGTCTTGTCCGGCAACACCAAGTGCAGCACCATTGTCAGCGCTGTCGGTCCAGTGCCACCAAGCAAGTTCAGTCAGCAGGTAAACCGTGTCGGTGACTTTGACGTCAAAGTGGTTTGACCAGTGGACTGATTCACATTGAACGTTTCCGTCAGCGGGTGTTCGCCAACCGAAGGCGGACATCCAGTGTGCGTTACCGTCCAGCAGGCGTTGCCCGCCGGTGGCAAACAGGTGGAATTCGCCGTCACCGATGTCTTGCAACGCGTCTTGGCTGCCGATCGGGATTTCGTATGTACCACCAACCGATAGCAGAGTGCCGCTTTGGGCGTCACGCAGAAGGTTGTATTTCAGACCGGCGGTGACCGAAGCCCAGCCGTCGTCCAAAAGTGTGTCCAGTGCCCCGTCGGTGTTATCAAAGATGTATCCATCTTTAACACCAATCAAGCTCAAACGCTCTGTCAATGCGACTCGGAACTGCATCGCCAACAGTTGGATCGATCCACCTGCGGGAATGTTGTTGCCGATCGTTGATGGAACCCAGTGATTGACAAAAATCGGACGGATTTCTGTCAACGTTCGGGGATCTTCAAAATGAACAAAGTTGATCATTGGGCTGACGAAGTCGTCAAAGCAATGATCGGTAGGCTTGATGAACTGGGTTAGCAGTCCATCGCCAAGTGATGGCAGGCAAGCCGCATCACATCCGGAATCGCAGCCGCCCCAAGCGTCGCAGGCCGCAAGTGGCCCACAGCCGCTGTCGCAACCTGTTGCGTCACAGCATTCCGAAGAGTCACAACCGCCGCTGAGTAGTCCCAAGCCAGCAGCCTCTGCGGCAGGCGCGGCACCCGTGGCAACAGCGATTGCCAAGACTAGTTTTTGTAGTTTTTCTCGTACCGTTGATCTCATCTTATCGCCTCCGTGTGATCGGTTCGGTGTTGCTTTCCATTCGGAACCGCACACCGACAAACAGAAGCGAAAACGTAAGTCGTGTACAAACCTCCCCACTGTCAAAGCTTGACAGCACCAGACTTAAAATCGCTAAGCATTCACACCACCCTAGGGAAGCCCCATCGATGATTGACTGCAAGCGGGCGGACAAGCGTGACGTATCAGCACAACCGGTAAGGAAGCGAAGTCTGAAAGGGGGACACGCGGCAAAACCGAGGGGAACCTGCCACGCGAATTTTGGTGACGATTTTCAGACTTTGTGTCGCTGGGATCGTTTTCACGGATCAATTTGAGCCCTAGCAAATTAGGAAGCAGTTGTTCATGACATTCGCTGTGACAATCGGGCACGCCGCCTTTGACGCAGTTTTATGAACCAAATGGGCTGTCGGGGGCATTGGCAAGACCGTTCGGGTGGAACCTTTTCGAATCGGTCTTGCGACGGTTCGGCGACGCTTTCTACCCTGCCACCGTATTTTGCTAATTCTCCATACCGAGATGATTGCGCCATGGAAGGCCGACAAAACGAAAACCATGCGGTTGCCAGTCCGCAAATCGATTCGCCGTTTCAAGTGATTCGGCGTGTGACTTTCCTTGCGTCTCTATTCGTGTTGCTGTTCGCGACGCCCGTGATGGCGGACGAAGAGGCGGAGTGGATTTGGGCTAACGGATCCACACCGGACCAATCGATTGCCCGGGGCGCGCAGTGTTTTTTCCGTAAGCCGATCAACCTGAAGGTGCCTGCGGATGTGCGGATTGAAATCGCAGCCGACGACGCATACGAAGTCTATGTCAACGGAAAAGCGATCGGCCGGAGCGCGACTTCTCGTGTTGTGAATACATACGCCGCGACCGAACACTTTGAAGTCGGCCGAAATATTGTCGCCGTCCATGTAACCAACCGTAGCGGCGACACCGCGGCGTTGGTCGCGCGAATCGCGGTCCGACCAGAAAATAGCGACCGATGGTACACATTCAATTCCGATGCCTCCTGGAAAACGAGCGTCCAACGCCAGGACCTTTGGGAAACCGCGGCTTTCAACGATCGTCTATGGGGTTCGGCTGCATCATTCGGTTCTTTACAGGAAACCGATGGCGGACAAGTCGCGACTAGCCAACAGCCTCCAGCGGTTAGCACTCCAAGTGCTGTTCCGATGCCTCCCAAAGCGGACATCGCGGCTCAGCAACCCAAAACCAATTCCGCAGCAGTGGCTGAACCAGCGGCAACCGCGACGGAGAGCATCGCGACAGAAAATGTCGCGACGGATTCCCAATCTGACCAACGGGAACGTTTTCAAATTCAACGCGGTTTCGGCGTTCAGCGAATTTTGGCGGACGACAAAGTTGGGTCCGTCTTGGCAATGACCTTCAACGAATTCGGGCACCTGCTGGTTTCAAAAGAAGGTGGCCCATTGTTGTTGATCTACGATGACGACGAAGACGGAATTCCGGAAACGATTCGGACGTACTGCGACAAAGTCAATTCTTGTCAGGGAATCTTGGCTCTCAATGGACAAGTCTTTGTCACCGGTAGCGGCCCCCAGGGATTGGCGCTCTACAAGCTTTCGGACGCGGATCGCAACGGTTCGTTGGAACAGGTCGAAGCGATCGTCAAATTCACCGATTGGGCTGGACGACCTGTCAAAGCACACGAGCACGGTCCACACGGTCTGCGACTGGGACCCGATGGCATGATTTATGTCGCGGTCGGAAGCCATGTCAAAGCGGTCGGAACCAAAGGCGATGGTGAGACCTATCGCAACGGGTACGAAGGCGATTTGCTTCCACGATACGAAGACCCTGCCGGACATGCCCGAGGCGTGAAAGCTCCTGGCGGAACGATTATTCGTACCGATGTCGAAGGCAGCATTGTCGAGCGTGTCGCCGGCGGCTTGCGAAATCCCTATGACTTGGTCTTCCATAGTGGCGGTGGGCTCTTCGTTCACGACGCCGATATGGAAGCCGACATCGATACCCCATGGTACCGGCCAAATGCGGTTTTCAATGTCACCGAAGGTGGCGAATTCGGTTGGCGAACCGGATGGGCCAAATGGCCCGAATACTATCTGGACCGATTGCCAACGATGCTGGATACCGGCCGAGGAAGCCCGACGGGTGGCGTTTGCTATGAGCACTACGCATTCCCCGTTCGTTTCCAAAACAGCTTGTTCCTTGCTGATTGGAGCGAAGGCCGGATTCTGAACGTCCGCCTAACACCACGTGGCGCAAGTTATGTTGCTGAAAGCGATGTCTTTTTGCAAGGACAGCCTTTGAACGTCACCGACTTGGAAGTCGGACCTGATGGTGCACTCTATTTTTGCACCGGCGGTCGATCGACAACCGGAGGCATCTATCGTGTGGTTTACAAAGGTGATGTTCCCGAACGCATGAAAAACTTGGGCAGCGGTATCGCGGCCGCTATCCGCCAACCACAAATCGAATCGGCCTGGACACGTCAGAAAATCGCTTCGATCAAGCGAGAACTTGGCGACCAATGGAATCAACTCGTTGCGGGTGTGGCTTACAGCGATGACAACCCACCGGAATACCGTGTTCGAGCGATGTTGTTGATGCAGCTGTTCGGCCCGGTTCCGAGCGAAGCCTTGCTGCTGGAACTGAGCAACAGCGAAAACGACTTGGTGCGAGCACAAGCCGCGATCATGCTAGGACGTGAACCCGGTGCGGAAGGCAAGCAACGTCTGATGGAGCTGCTGGCTGACAAATCATTGGCCGTCCAACGTTCCGCATGCGAAGCAATGCTGCGTGGCAATGTAGTCCCCGACGATATCGAAGCATTGATGGGGATCATCAGTAGCGGCGACCGCACGTTGGCGTACCTCGGCTGCGAAGTCTTGCAAACGGTTCCGGTTGAAAAATTCAAAACAGAAGTGCTTAACACCGCCGAAACTCGCGCGGCCATCGTCGGCATGCTTGCACTTGTCAACGTTGACCGAAGCGAAGCGACTGCCCTGCAGGTGCTTGAGCGAAATAGCGAGTTGATGAAAGGTTTCCTTAGCGACGCTGATTTCATCGACGTGCTGCGACTTTGCCAAGTCACGTTGCACTTGAGCGGTGTCGATACCGCAAAACTGCGACCCTTGGCGGCTCAAGTTGCAGAGGAGTTCCCTGCCGGTGAGCCACGGATCAACCATGAAGTCATCCGTTTGGCAACTTACTTGCAAGCGGAATCACTCGCCGACCGAGCGATCAACTACTTGGAATCAGAGGCTCCTTACGAAAGTCGTACCCTGGTAGCGATGTGCTTACAATCGATGAGCGACGGCTGGAAAGCCAAGCAAAGATTCGCGCTGTTGAAGTTCTTTGAGAAAGCAGCGAATCGATCGACGTCCGGCGCATTGCCGTTGTACATGATGGATGTGACTCGCGATTTCGCATCAACACTGTCGATGGACGACTTGCACGCGATCTTGGAACAGGGGCATGTTTGGCAGAATGCTGCACTTGCCGCAATCTACAAGGTGGAGCGTCCGATTAGCCCTGAAGTCGCACAGACGCTTTTGCAGTTGGATCAAAAAATTCGTCACAACGCCGAAGAACGCGACGTTCAGCGACGGCTGCGAACCGGCATTGTTGCATTGCTGGCGACTAGCGATGAAGCCGATTCGGCTGACTACTTGCGTGAGTTGTGGCGTGAAGAACCACAACGCCGTGCAGTGATCGCCATGGCACTGTCAGTTCATCCCGATGGTGAAAACTGGGACTACCTCGTTCGCAGTTTGGCGCTCGTCGATCATGAAGCCGGCATCGAAGTTGTACGTGCATTGCGAAAAGTCGAAATCGCGACCGACGACCCGATGGCACTTCGTCAGCTAATCCTGTTGGGACTAAAGGCAGAGGCCGACGGTCGCTCGTTCGAAGACGTGGAACGCTTGCTGGAGCACTGGACCGGGATGGAGCGTCCAGAGAGTGACGAGAAATCGATGGAGCCCTGGCAGCAGTGGTACCAATCGTCCTTTCCGGATCGTCCTCCAGCGGTTCTGCCTGCTGCAGATCAATCACGTTGGGACTTCGAAGAACTCGTTTCGTACTTGGAAAGTGACCAAGGACGCAGCGGTGACCCTGCCAATGGCAAACTCGCCTTTACCAAAGCCCAGTGTGCTCAATGTCACCGCTTTGGTAACTATGGAGAAGCGATCGGGCCCGACCTTTCGGGGATCGCGAGACGATTCACCAAACGCGAAATCATCGAATCGATCCTTTATCCGGCTCATGTGGTCAGCGACCAATACGCAAGTCGTAAGCTGCTGACGCTTGACGGAAAGGTTCATGTCGGCATGGTCAGCGAACAAACCGACGGCACGATCGTTGTGCGTGACTCGAACAACGCGATGGCATTGGTCGAAGCCGACAATGTTGATCAGATTTTGCCAAGCAACACCAGTATCATGCCGAGCGGATTGATCGACAATTTAACCCAGCGAGAGATCAGCGATTTGATGTCTTATCTAGGTGTGGTGCCCGCCGCCGAAATCGCGGCAAAACCCTAGTGCTGGCTCCTATGAGCCGCACCGCGCTAGCGGCGGTTTTCGTACGGGCAACCGGTGCTAACGCCCATCGGCTAATCCGATAATCAAGTAGTGCTGGCTTTTATGAGCCGCACCGCGTTAGCGGCGGTTTTTGTACGGGCAACCGGTGCTAGCACCCAATCAGCTAATCCGAAAATCAAGCTGGACCAAATCGCTCGCCTCGCTCGATCTGCAAACGAAACGCTCTGGCATGATGCCGGGGTGATGAACGTGCAGCGATTCGGTGACCTATCGTTGATTGTTAAGTCATCTTTGTCCCGTCGTCGGAACGGGGATATTTGTTGAATCGCTGCGGGATTGACGACGTTCTGACCTACATTTCAGGATCCGACGCCCTTATTGGCTGATCGCAGGCCACAATTTCTGGCCTTTATCTCGGAATCCGGCCGGCGAATTGCTGGCAGCTGCAGTTTCGTCTTCCCAAGATCGGATTGCCCAGCCAGAATACCCGGCTATGGCGCCCTGGTGGCTCGTGGAACGAGCCCCCTCTCGGTGGGTTGCCTCAGGTCTGGGCGAGTTCCCCCACCAGCTAATCGCCGGCCAGTAAACTCCCAGTTTTTCCTCAACGAATCGAATCGATCGTGGATCGTCGCACCTATACCTTTCTCGTACTTTCGGCGGCATTCTTTTTTCTTTACATGTCGATCCGGAATCAGTTGGTTCCGCCGCAGAACGCGGAAAACGACGTGGTTGCCGAAGCTGTCGATGAGAACGCTGATCAAGCCGACGCAGCACCGGATGCGTCAGCTGAACAAACGGATGAAGCTGATCCAGAAGATGGGCCAGCGATCGAGTCTTCCGACGGGAAGGACCAGTGGTACACCATCGGCTCGATGGATCCTAACAGCAACCACAATCTGCTGATCACCTTCCGCAATCGCGGTGGTGCCATTGAACGCATCGAAGTTACTAAACGTGATAGCGACGGCGATTTGGCTTACCGCCGTGTCGATACCAAAACAGGCTATCTGGGTTACTTTGCCGGGACAGCCAGTTCGAAAGTTGACGGTGTGACGGTCAATGTTGTTGGCCCCGGTACGCCCGCGGCAATCGCCAAGGCGGAAAACGGATCGACCGGTATCAAGATCGGCGATGTGATCGTTGCTGTCGGTGAAACGCCCATCCAGTCAACCGCCGATATTGATAAAGCCTTAGACAAGACAGAGCCAGGTGATTCGATCACGGTCGAAGTCTTGCGAGAAACCGGTGAGGGACAGACGCCTCTCAAGATGCTGTTCGACGTCGCCCTGTCACAGCATCCACTGGATCTGGTGCGTTTGGCTGAAGACGGCGGCGAGGATCAGGTGGCTGGCAATATCTCGCGATTGTCTTGTTTGATGACACTGGCAAAGGCCGGTCAAAAGCGGATCCCAAGTGGTGAGCGATATATCAAAGCGCTCGGCGAACCTTCCAACCAGTATTGGCAGGCTTCGACAAATACCGCCAACGACGGCAGCGAAAGCATCGTCCTGGAGACGACCATCGGGACGGCCGCGATGAACGAGATTGGTGGCCAGCCGGTGAAACTGAAACGAACCTTTAAGGTGTCGCCATCGAGCTACGTGGTCGACATGGATATCGAGGTCGCAAACATCGGCGACAAATCGCAAGAGCTCAGTTATCGCGTCGAAGGCGCCAACGGAATCACTTTGGAAGGTTGGTGGTACAGCAACAAAATCAGCCCCAACTGGATGGGCGGCGCTGCAGCTCGTGACATCGTGTACCGGACCGCGGCCGAAGGTCACCGTTTGGTCAGTGGCGTGACGCTTTTAAAAGAAGAACGCAAATCTCCCGAGGATCCTTTCCAAGGCATCTTCGCGTCGGACAGTGAAGAGTCGGCAAAGGATTTGAAATACATCGGAATCGATGCTCAGTATTTCGCGGTCGCCTATATGCCTCCAGAAGGCGAAAATTCCTTAGACGGATACGCGCGAGCAGAAGCGATGATCGTTGCCGACGAGGCTGCGGTGGAAAAGCACAAAGAACGTGCGGTCAATACATCCTTTGCCCTCAATAGCAAGGCGGTCGAATTGGCGCCGGGGGAATCGTTCCGGCAGAGCTTGCAGATGTTTGCCGGTCCGAAAGAGCCTGAACTGCTCGCCGCACACGGCATCAGCGACTTTATCTACTACGGTTGGTTTGGGTACTTCTCGACAATTTTGTCGGGACTGCTGCACGTGTTGCGAGGGATCGTCGGGAACTATGCCGTCGCCATTATCTTGCTAACGGTCATTGTTCGCGGTGCGATGTTCCCGCTCAGCCGAAACGCTGCGGTCAACGCTCAAAAGATGCAAGAGCTGGCTCCGGAACTGAAGAAGATTGCCGAAAAGTATAAAGACGACATGGAAGGTCGTTTGAAGGCTCAGCAAGCATTGCAAAAGCGAGTCGGTTTCAATCCGCTAGCGGGTTGCTTGCCGATGTTCTTGCAGTTGCCAATTTTCATGGGCCTCTATAGAGCCTTGTCGGTCGACATCGATTTGCGTCAGAAGCCGTTTTGGTCGCCAACCGGGTGGGCCTCCAACTTGGCCGCTCCCGACCAGTTCATGTACTGGGGCGATACGATGGGCGACTTTATCGCAGGCCGTGGAACGGGATGGCTAGGGCCTTACCTAAACATCTTGCCCTTGATTGTTGTCGTGCTGTTTATCACCCAGCAAAAGCTGTTCATGCCGCCTGCCACAGACGAACAGACCGCGATGACGCAAAAGATGATGACGTTCATGACCCTCTTTATGGGCTTGTTCTTCTTCCGCGTTCCGGCCGGTCTCTGCCTGTACTTTATCGCCAGCAGTCTCTGGGGTATTGGCGAGCGTTTGTTGGTGAAGAAAACGCTTCCCAAGGGGAAACACTTTGACCTGGAAGCCGAAGGCGACGTCATCGACGCAGTTGGGGTCAAGAAGAAAGAATCGGGTAAGCAATCGCTAGCTGAGCGTTTGGTCGCTCAAATGCAGCAGAAGGAACCCGAGGCTGCCGTGGTGCGACCGAATAAACGAAAACGTCCGCCGAACAAAAAGAAATAGTCTTCGGTCCCTTGTTCGAGGTCAATTCAGGCGAAAGCAAGCCAACTCGAAAGCGAGCCCATCGGCAGTCCCCGATGGGCTCGCTGTTTTTTTATAGCGGGAGCGTTCTCTAGCACTTCTCTTGCACGTTGTGTGCTGAATTCTGCCGCAAAACTGGGTAGACTGGCGGTAGTGGTTTGCGTCCACCCAGGGGCTCTAATCTTCGATATGTATCCCGGGTGGAACAGCAGTCATGCTTTCTCAGTTCCCCGGTTGAAGTGCTTGGCGTGCGAATCGTGCCAACTCGGACTTTTCTATTGGTCGTAAATGTGATGCGGATCGATGCTTCTCGCTTGACGGCTTGTTGGGCAAGCGGACGTCGTGCTGCCGTTCATACCACAGCACTCTTTTCGTTAACCTTGTTAACGCTCATTGGCTGCGATCGATCATCACCACCATCAAACGATGAGCCGCAAGTCCAAACGAGTCCGGCATCCAGCGATGGACCCGTGTTAGAAAATGCTGCGACCGACAACACGCTGTCTCGGGATGCGGCACTAGATCAAGCCGCCGAAGCCATGCAGCAGGGGCGATTGAAGGAAGCTCGGTCGCTGCTAACGACCCTACTACTGGAAGACCCAACCGACGTCATCGTCATCTTTCAGCTAGCCACCGTTCATGCGGAACTGGGGGAACTGGAACGTGCGGTCGAAGTGATCGAATCGATCGAGCCTGATGATCCAACCGCCGGTCTGCCCGCACTTGGGCAATCAGCCGATTGGTGTGTTCAGCTGGAACGGTATGACGATGCGGAGAAGCGATACCAGCTGATCTTGAAAGAGGTCCCCGATGCCGCAGAAGCACATCGAAAACTGGCTTATCTGTACAACCGCCAAGGTCGACGGCATGAAGCGGCGCAGCACATCTATCAGCTTTGTCGGCTCGGAAACGTTCGCCAAGACGAACTGCATGCCTTGGTCGTGCTTAGCGATTCGATGTCGTTAGACACAGATGACAGTACCGCTGCCAATGATCCCAACACTGTCGACTACAGTCCGATCGGACCTTCCGGCTTGGCAAGGCAACTGTTTACCGAACATCGTTATGCCGAAGCTGCTGACGTTCTGCGTCCCGCGATTAAAAATCGAAAGGTGCCACCATCGGTTGTCGCTTTTTATGGGCGGATACTGGCAGAAGCACAACTGGATCAGGAGTTCGTCCAGTGGCTTGCCCTGACAGACGAAAGTGTTCGGCAGTATGCCGAGTTTTGGGCGGGCGTCGCGGTCTATCTTGGCACTTTAAATGATTGGCAGTCTGCATCACGCGCGGCAATGGAAGCACTGAACCGCGATCCGACCGATTTTCGATCCATCAATCGGTTGCACCTGGCGCTGACACTGTTAGGGCGAACGGAAGAGAGTGATCGCTGGGAACAGCGTTGGAAAACCTACAAGCAGGTGCTGACAATCAACAACCAGGTTTCGGCATCCAGTCCACCCAGTGTCGACGCGATTGACGAACTTGCTGCTCAGCTGTTTGCCATCGATCGAAAGCTCGAAGCGGTGTTGTGGAAATCGATCGAGTCTTACTATCGGCAGATGTCATCCGACGCGATGGCACATTGGAATGAACAGCGTCGTCAGTTGGTGAAAACCGGTACGGAGATGCCAAGCCAAGAAAGTCGACTACTAGGAATGGGCCTGGATACATTTCCGATGCCGGAATTTCAGGCGATTGTGAAGAATATCGATAAAGACTCTTCGGTGGCATCGCGGCATTCGGCGATCGAAGTCGCGACGCCCGAATTCGCCAATCTTGCGACACAGGTCGGACTGAATCACAGGTACAAGCTTGGGCCGGACGATCTGCGGCAAGGCTTCATGATGTATCACCAAACAGGAGGCGGAGTTGCTGTCACCGACTTTGATTTGGATGGCAACCCCGACCTGTACTTCGCACAAGGTGCTGCTGCCGAACCGGATTTTGTCGCAGCGGAATCCAATCAGCTCTATCGGTCTGACGGAAGCCGCGTTGTGGATGTCACCGTGAACGCGTTCGCATCGGATTTTCAATACACCATCGGTTGTACAAGTGGGGACTGGAATCAAGACGGCTTGCCGGACATTGTCACCTCGAACATTGGGACTAGTGTCCTGATGATCAATCAAGGCGATGGTACCTTTCTCGCTCGCCCATTGGCACAAACTGAAACTGTTGATCAGATGCCAGCCTCGATCGCGATGGCGGATTTAAACTCCGACGGATTGGCCGACCTGTTCGAAGTCAATTACTTGCGTGATAGCCAAATCTCTCTGCGGCCGGAAAAGAACGCCGCCGGAGATATCATTGAGGCTGTCGGGCCCGCCGATTTTGCACCGGCGGCTGACCGTGTCGGTCTGAATGACGGAACTGGCGGTGTGACGTTGCAACCTATCACCGATCAAGACTCGGCAACGCACCACGGACTTGGCGTCGTGATCGCAAACTTCGACGGCAAACCAGGCAATGAAATCTTTGTTGGCAACGACAAATCTGCTAACCAATATTGGGTGCGTGATTCAGACAAATCGACTTGGCAAGACGTCGCCGGGCTAAATGGTTTGGCGTATTCATACGACGGTGGTGAAACGGCAAGCATGGGAGTCGCCGCGGGCGATTTCGATCGAAATGGTGAGCTGGATCTTCACATCACAAACTTTCAAAATGAAAGCGCTTGTTTGTACCTTTCCCGCGACGGTGTGTTTCAAGATCGTGCCAACCGCTACCGTTTGGGAGTCCCAAGCCGTTCCGTTTTGGGATTCGGTTCGCAAGGGCTGGACTACGACAACAATGGCTGGACTGACTTGGTGGTTACCAACGGTCACATCGACAATTACTTGAAGATGAGCGGACCATACGAACAGGAATCACAACTGTTCGCGAATCATGGTGATCGATTCGAGAAAGTCGATGTGGTTGATCCATCTGGCTATTGGGCACAAATGCACCTCGGTCGCGCGCTCGCACGCGTCGATTTCAATCGCGACGGCAAGCAAGATTTTGTGGTGACTCACATGTCTGATCCGTCAGCGGTTCTGATCAATCAAACCAAGACAGATAATCATGTGGTCCAAATCAAGTTAGTCGGTACCAGAGCCGAACGTGATGCAATTGCGACAAAGGTAACGTTGCGATCGGGCGAGACAACGCAAACCGAGTGGCTCGTCGGTGGAGACGGATATCTGTGTCATAATCAGCCGGTTCTCTCGTTCGGATTGGGAACGTCGACCACTGTCGATTCTCTCACCGTCACGTGGCCCACCGGAGACGAGCAGGGATTTTCCAACGTCACTGTTGATCATCAGCTTTTGCTTGTCGAAGGTGACGACGATCTATTTACGCTTGAAACGTTTGCTGATGATGGGAATTTGAACTGAGATGGTCCATTGCAGTGCGAACAAGCCGAACGAACCAATGATTGCCTGTCGGTATTTGCTTTGGATTTGTGCCCTACAGATTCTTTTGTGTGGCTGTGGCGGAACTGTCTCCAAGGATGCACCGTCAGACGGCTTGATGCCCGACACTGAAACAGAGCCTATTGAGGCGGTTGCTCCAATTGCCCCGGTCGCACCTTCGGTTCCAAAGGCTCCGGACGCTCCTGGCAACGAATCTGATACAGCAGCACAAGTAAGTATTGATCGCGACGAGGCGATTTCGAAATCCGAGAAGCTCGCTGGCCAAGGTGACTTCGATGCTGCGTCAGAACACCTGCATGAATTGTTGCTCGTTGACAATCAAGACACCGAAGTCATCTTTCGATTGGCGGGGATGCGTGCTGCGAAGGGACGTCTTGACGAAGCCGTCGACTTGCTCGATTCGATCCCGACGGATGATCCGATCGCAGGTTATCCGGCACTTGGCCAGTCGGCTGATTATTGTTTGAAACTCGGTCGCTACGGCGAAGCGGAACGTCGGTACAAGCGAATCGTTCGGATGTATCCTGATGCCGCGGTCGCTCATCGGAAACTGGCGTTTCTCTACAATTGTCAAGGGCGGCGGCACGAGGCTGCTTACCATCTGCAATCGCTGTGTATGCAAGGCAATGTTCGGCAAGACGAATTGCACGCGTTGATCCATCTGAGCCATGCGATGACGGATGGGGATGCACCTGGCGGCGAGCAAATCATCGAAACCAATGACAACGATCCGAACTACATACCAATTGGCGATTCGGCTCAAGCAAGAATGTTGTTCACGGCGGAACGTTACCAGGAAGCGGTCGATCTGCTAAGGCAGTCGATTGCCAACGGCGAACAGCCTAACTCGATCAAAGCATTCTACGGACGTGCAGCTGCCGAAGCTCAGGATCATCGCCAACTTCAACAGTGGTTGAAAAATCCCAGTCGTGATCTCGAGCAATACTCCGAATACTGGGCGGCAATCGGTTTGTGGTTAATTGCAGAAAACCGATACGAAGAAGCTGCTAGATCTTTAATGGAGGCAATCGACCGCGATCCCACGGACTATCGATCGATCAGTCGATTGCGCTCGGTATTGGAAACGCTCGGCGACGACGAAACTGCCGCAAAGTGGGACGAGCGAGCGGTGACACTGAAAACTGTTTTCACGCAAAACAATCAAGTTGCCGATGCCGGTGAAGCTGGTGGAGAGGCGATCGAGAACCTTGCGGAAAGCTTGTCATCGTTAGGACGCAATGTGGAGGCTGTTCTGTGGAGGTCGATCGCTGCCTACCATCGGCAAGCGTCAAATGATGAAATGCAGCAGCTTCGCCAAGCATTGCGACAAACCGTGCAGAGTCGCCAGGCGTTTCCTGATCAGCAAGCACGGCTTTGTGGTTTATCGCTGGAGTCATACCCGCTGCCGAATTTGAACCTGCCCGGTTCAGAAACGAATCTGGCGTTGGAACACGCTGATTCGAACGCCGTTCAGCGGACTGATTCGTTCGTGCCAGCTGCGTTCGAAAATCTTGCTGATGCGATCGGGCTAAAACACAGCTATCAGGTCGCCAGCGAACCGCGGGAACGCGGATTTACGGTTTATCAATCGGTGGGTGGCGCTGTCGCGGTTTTGGATTTTGATCGTGATGGAATCGCAGATTTGTATCTCGCACAAGGCGCCGCCGACCCGCCGGACTTTGTCAGCCGCGAAAGCAATGTCTTGTACCGATCGAATGATGGATCAATCACTGAAGTTACCAATTCGGCACACGCCGAACTTTATCGCTATTCGACCGGCGTAACCGCGGGTGATTGGAATCAAGACGGCTTTGATGATCTGTTTGTCGCCAACATTGGTGAAAATGCCATATTGATAAACAATGGCGATGGCACGTTTACCAAGCAAGCGTTTGACGACCGAGACGACAAGACGTTGATGACGACTTCGCTAGCTGTTGCGGATCTCGATGGCGATTCCTTGCCGGACCTTTTTGAGCTCAATTACTTGCATGATTCGCGGATTACCGATCGGCCAAAGACAAATGCTCGGGGGCAAGTGATCGAACCTCTAATGCCTCAGCAATACCAGCCGGGACTGGATCGGATCGCTGTGAATCAGCCTGACGGGCAGCCTTCGTTTCAGGATATGGGGACACCATCGGAATCAGCCCGAGCTGGCTTAGGTGTCATCGTCGGTGACTTTGATCACCAACGCGGAAACGAAGTGTTTGTTGGTAACGACGTCTATGCAAACCAGTTGTGGGTAAAAGACAGTCAAGGCATTTGGGCCGATATGGCGATGCTTCATGGCTGTGCGTACGGTTTCAGTGGCGCGAAGACAGCATCGATGGGAATCGCATCAGGCGATTTCGATCGCAACGGTTGGCTCGATTTTCACATCACCAATTTTCAGCGTGAAAACGTCAGCTATTACCTAAATCATTCGGGACGGTTCAAAGATCGCAATATCCAGTACGGCTTAAGTGAACCGAGTTCATCCGTGCTCGGATTTGGGACTCAATCGATCGACTATGACAACGATAGTGACTTGGATTTGGTTGTCGCGAACGGTCACATCGAGGACGCGATTGCAAACCATGCTCCGTTTCAGCAGCCGATGCAATTGTTTGCCAATCGACGCGATCGATTTGAATTGGCGGATGTCGATGACAAGTCTGGATATTGGTCGCAATCGCACCTCGGTCGCGGCTTGGCAAAGCTGGACTGGAATCGTGATGGCAAGACGGACTTTGTGGTCACCCACCTTGGCGAGCAGACCGCATTGTTAGTCAATCGCTGTACCGATGCGAATCATTGGTTGCAGGTCTCGCTTGCCGGTGTCGACTGCGAACGGGCCGCAATCGGAGCTCGTGTCACCGCGAGCGTCAATGGTAATCGTTTGACTGAATGGGTCACGGCTGGTGATGGCTTTTTCAGCCGTAATGAGCCGATCGTTTCGTTCGGACTAGCCGCGGAAAGTGTTGTTAGTGAGTTGACGATTGACTGGCCAGGCGGTGCACGTCAGACGTTCAGCAACGTGGCGGCTGATCAACATATTCTGGTGGTGGAAGGAACCGAGGATCCGTTTTCATTTTGAATCTGGTTTATACTCGTGGTTTCGATTGTTCGCCGCGTCTCATCTTCTTTTCTTTCGTTTATGGCATTCAAAGAGATCCCCACAAGCTGCATTGTTTTCGCACTAGCAGTCGTCATTTCCGGCCTCGTTGGCTGTGATTCGGATTCGAATGACCAGACACCTGTCACGAAAGTTTCTGTCAAAGATGAAGACGAAATGCTGGCGGCGCGGCGATTGGTTTCCGCCGAAAAGTGGCAGCAGGCGGGCGATGTCGCAATCAAAGTTCTACTTCGCGATCCGGACAATGCTGAAGCCGCATTGATCGCAGCGGAATCGGCACTTCGCCAGGGCAACGCGGAACGTGCGGTTGAACTTGCCGCTTCGATCGATGATCAATCTCCGCTGGCCGAAAGTGCGATCGATATTCACGCCAGATCTCTATTCATGGTTGGCAAGGTATCGGAAGCTGCTGATGTCCTGTTGGCCGGAATCAAAAAACGCCCTGGGGAATGGGTTTGGCATCATCGTGCATGGGCGTTGCTAACGCGAATCGGACGTCGTGAAGAAGCATCGCTTGTCGCCGATCAGCTCTGTCTTGCGGGCGAAGCGACGGAAATGGAATTGAACTCGCTGATTCGTCGGACAGAATCTTTTCCGACGCAGTTGGAGTCGGACTCCGAAATCGAAGCATATTTCGAGCCTGGCCTGGGCATTGCTCGCTGGTACTTCACTCAACTTGAGTTTCGAAAATCACTTCAAGAGTTAGAACTGGCGATGGAGAACGGCTTGAAGTCGCCCGCCGCGGTTGCACTTCACGGACGTCTGCTTGCTGAGACACAGGCTCACGATCGATTTCCATCATGGCATGCCGGTTGCGATCCTAAGGAAGTTCAGCGCTTGGGTGATTATTGGGCTGCACTTGGAACCTATTTCTTTGATCGACGTCAATTCGAAGCCTCCGCCCGTGCGTTGCTCAATGCGGTCTATCAAAACCCCACCGACCGCAGCAGCATGCAGCGGTTGGCTAAAGTTTTTGATGCTTTGGGAAAGCCCGACCAGGCACAGCAATATCGGGTGCGTGGTATCGATTTGGCTCAGTGCGAAAATACATCCAATCGATTGCAGCAACGCAAGTTGCCATTCACAGAGCATCGCGAGTTGCAGCAGCGGATTATGCAACAGCTGTTGGAAATGGAACGCCCTTTCGAAGTGCTCGGTTGGGCTGGGCTAATCCATTCCACTAGCAGCAATGCCAAACAACGTGAAATCGCACTCAAGCGAGCAGAGATTCTACGCACCGAGGGTGCTGTCAAGCTGGCTCGTGAGTCAGCATTGCTTGGCGAAAAATTGGAAAACTACAAGTTGGGTGACGCCTATCAAAGGCTGCTCAATGACAAGTCTGCTGGCTCGTCGACACAGAAGGTCGTCGATGTCGTTCCGCTCGCAAAGCCACACCTGGTCGACGTTGCCGCAAAGGTTGGACTCGATTTTCAATGGTACCGCAGTTTGGAACTGGATGAATCACCGATTCCGATTCACGAATCGATCGGCGGTGCGATCGCAGTGTTGGACTATGATCTTGACGGTTGGCCGGACCTTTACTTTGCCCAGGGTTCGGGGGATCCTCCATCAGCAAATTGCACTCGATCGAATGTCTTGGTGCGAAACGTCGCGGGGCGTTTTACAGATCAGACTGCTTTGGCTAATGCTGAAGATTTCAACTACGGTTCAGGTCTAGCCGCGGGTGATGTCAATCAGGATGGATTCATCGACCTCTACGTCGGAAGCTTGGGGAACAATCGCCTGCTGATCAACAATGGGGACGGCACATTTCGTGATGCAACTGAAACACTTGGTGAAAACTCACCGCAGTTCACTTCATCGCTGGCGATCGCGGACATTAACGGAGATCGATTGCCCGATCTATTCGAGTGTGACTATATCGAGATGGACGGAGCGTTCGCGTTGCCCAAGATCGGGCCCGATGGTCGACCGTCGCAGCCATCTCCGCTTGAGCATTACGCGCAATCCGATCGGTGGTTTGTCAATCGTGGCAACGGATCATTTCAATTGCAGAAAATCGAGCGTGATGTCGCCGTTCCGGGAACCTCGCTAGGAGTCGTCGTGACTGACTTTGATGGTCAGCCTGGAAACGAAGTCTTTGTGGGAAACGATGTTCGCCCCAACCATTTGTTGATGCACCTCGGCGATGAAAAGCTAGGCAATGCGGCGGATGCGAAGGGTGTCGCCAACGGGTTTGAAGGTGCAGCGAATGGTTGCATGGGGATTGCCTCGGGAGACTACAACCGAGACGGGACGATCGACTTGCACATCACGAACTTCAATGAGGAATCCGCCAATCTTTATCTTCAATCGCCCGATGGCGGATTCACTGACTATGCCACTCGCTATGAATTGAAAGGCCCCAGTTTTCCGATGGTCGGATTTGGTACCAAGGCGATCGATATTGATCGCGATGGGTGGCTAGATTTGGCCGTGACCAATGGGCACATCTTTGACATGACTCCCTATGACGAAATGTACAAGATGCCGCCGCAGTTATTTATGAACCTTGGCACTCGATTCGAACTAACAAATGTCCAGGACGAGTCTGACTATTGGTCCGGAGACTATTTGGGACGTTCGATGGCAAAGCTGGACTTCGATCGCGATGGTGATTTTGATTTGATCATCAACCACTTGGATCGGCCGGTCGCACTGTTGGAAAATCAAACAGAAACACAGGGGAATGCCATTCAACTGGAGCTTTGCGGAACACGAAGCGAACGTGACGCGATTGGTGCCAAGGTAAGCGTGCGTTCCGGTGAGACAGTTTGGAGCGAATGGGTAACTGCAGGAGACGGCTATCTATGTAGCGATGAAGCGACCATGGAATTTGGTACTGGTGCCGCAAATACGATCGATTCCATCGAAGTGAAATGGCCTTCGGGATCTACCCAAACTTTCCCCGGTCCCATCGAACCGAAGCGGTATCTGTTAATCGAAGGGGAACAGGAGTTGCTGCAACGGTAAGTCCGTTCGAAGTCTTGACCAGAGCCGTTTCGCTGTTCGATTTAAGACCAAGGCGTTCGCCAACGTTATTGACTTTTAGTTGCCCCAAGCATGTTGACTGTGTAATAATTTGCTATCTTAGGCTTCTGTTGCAGAAATGGTTTGTCCGAGATGTCTCAGTCGATGGCAATTGCCGCAGACATCAGATGCGTCAACGTTGATGTGTGTAGTACGGCGTTTGTGCGTTCGGCTTTCCGATTTCGAACTTGTTTATTTTTGGGTTCGGCATCGACATTTTGATGGTGTCTTTGCCAGTCGATTTTTGTGGATCAATCAAATGAAAAAGCTTCTCGCTATCGCGTGCCTCGTCGCTGCTCCCGCTGTCTGTTTGACCGGATGTGGAGAATCGGGCAACAAGGTGATTCAACCACCGGAAGGTTCGACATCCATGACTAGTGACCAGATGGCAGATTACGAAGCCCAGATGCGTTCTGGAGCAAGTTCCAGCGCTCGCCCTGGTAACTGATCTTCGTTGCGGTCTCAAGCCAAAGCGTCTAAAGCGTAGCCCGGCCATCTTACTGATGACGGGCTACGCTTTTTTATTTTCAGCAGCCACGAATTCATTCAGTCAATTGACGTCAAGCATCCGCAATGCCAAGCTTTTCCTGCATCTGCTCAAGCGGAACGCCTTTCGTTTCGGGAACAAACATTTTTACCCAGACCAACTGAAGAACCATCATGAAGCAGAAGAAGCCGAAGATGGTTGCAGGCGGTAGCGACTCGGCCATCTTTGGAAAAACGAGTGTCAGTAGTGCTGCGAACAACCAGTGCGTCGAACTGCCAAGTGCCTGGCCCGCCGCTCTGCTGCGGTTAGGAAAGATCTCGCTGATGAACACCCAGATAACCGCGCCTTGTCCCACCGCATGTGCCGCAATGAAAGCGAAGATACAAGCCGGAACGATTTGGTAGCTTTCCACGCTGAAGGCATAGGTGCAAAGTCCCAGCGAAGCGATGTAACCGAACGATCCGATGTAAAGCAAAGTTCGGCGACCGAAACGGTCGATCAGCCACAGTCCTACGTATGTGAATACGAGATTGGTAATCCCAATTCCAAGCGATTGAAGCAGCGCCGCATTCTTTTCCAGACCGGTCCATTCAAAGATTCGCGGGGCGAAATACAGGATCGCATTGATGCCCGAAAGCTGATTGAAAAAGGCAATCAGAAATGCCAGCATGATCGGCCTTCGAAGCCGAGCGGTGAAAAACTTCTCAGCTTTGTTGGTGTCACCCGCACTTGCTTGGACAGTGTCTGCAAGTGACTCAATTTCCTGGGAGGTAAGATCGGGGTTGATCGAGCGGAAAACTTCTAACCCCGCATCGCGCCGGTTCCCATGTGTGATCAGCCAGCGAGGACTTTCCGGAAGCGTGATACACAAAATCGTATACAGCAGCGCCGGAAAAGCTTCGACACCAAGCATCCAACGCCATGCCACGTCTGCGCCAACGTATTTGCCAATCAGATAGTTCGACGCAAACGCGATCAGGATTCCGAAAACGATGTTGAACTGGAACAAGCCGGCCAGCCGTCCTCGCATCTTTGGCGGTGATATCTCGGAGATGTATAGCGGGGACGCGACGGTCGCGATCCCCACACCGACTCCACCGATAAATCGAGCCAACATGAACGAGAACTTTTCGGGGGCCAGTCCTGATCCGGCTGCCGAAACGAAGTACAGGATACCGACCCACAGCAGGGTTTGACGCCGTCCGAATCGCTCTGCCGGCCAGCCACCCAAAATGGCTCCGATCACGGTTCCCCACAGAGCTGCACTCATGCATAACCCATGCAGCGTGCTGTTTAGATCCCAAACGGACTGGATCTTTTGCTCTGCACCCGAAATCACGATCGTGTCAAAGCCGAATAGGAATCCCGCCAGCGACGCTGTCACTGACCAGACGAGCAACCGATTAGCCATAGAACTTGCACCTTATGCAGCGATAAAGGCCAAGACCATAACCGCGGGCAGCATCTGGCACAATCGTTCCCCTGCTCTACAACACCGAACTTCGGGCTTGATCCACAAACCCCTTGGCCAAGTTATTGGTAGGACTGCAATTCGTATGCTTCGCCGCTGTTTTGAATGATCAGGTGCAGTTGATCCGCCTTCAGTGTGCCAAAGCTTTCGATTTCGCTATCTGGCCAAGTGACGGTGACGTCTTCGATCTGTACCGCATCGCCGAGACCAGCAAGCAAGATGTCTTCGTTAGCGCAGAGGTAGCCATTTCCAGAAAGCTGCCAAAGCGTCCGTGACTTGCCTTCAACTTTGAACCGGACAACTGCGCCGATCGCGTTTCGACTGCAATGGCTGCCGCGTAATTGCAATCCGATACGATGTTGATCCGTTTTCGACTGATTGACCAACAGACCGATGCGTTCGCGGGTGTGGGTGATCGCCAAATCACAAAGCCCATCGCGATTGAAGTCCGCTGTCAACATTGCCCGCCCCACATGATCGGTCTTAAAGTAGCTGCCCCATTGGTCGTCGCTGATGGTTTCGAAGGAACCTTCGCCGCCACGTCGAAAAATTTGCAGCGGCTGAGCGTAGCGGTCCGCACCGGGTTCGGAAAACTGGCCGATGTTGCCGTTGGTCACAATGATTTCATCGAGTCCGTCATTGTCTAAATCGATCGCTTGTGATCCGAAGGCAACGAATTCAAGTGTGGGTTTAACAAGGCCCAGTTTTGCCGTTTCGTCACGCCAAAGCCCAGGTACGATCTGTTCGTAGTAGATGTTGTATTCACGTCCAAAACCGGTGACATACAAATCCAAATCGCCGTCGTGATCAAAATCACTGGCCGCGATTCCCATCGATGCTTGGGCTAGAGACCGACCGTCAACCGCAAGGCCACTTGCAGTTGCCCGGTCATCGATGGCTTCCTGATTCGCCACTGCATCCGTCGGCGAATCAGGAAGTTCATAGTAGAAATTCCGCGTCATGTCGTTGGCGACATAGATTCCCAATCGCTTCCCATCCAACATGCCGGCTAGGATGCCGAGTCCCCGCCCTGGCGGCCCCTGGCTGATCAGATCATTGGTGACATTTGCGAAGCTTGCATCGGCTGTACCCAAGAAAAACTGATCATGGTCCCCTGCGAAAACCATTGGATGACAGGGGCCGGGAACACCTTGTTTGTTTGGGCAGGCTTGGTCCAGTTCAGGGACTGTGGCACAGTACTGAGTAACGATCAGGTCGCTGATACCGTCTCGGTTGATATCGGTAAATGCCGCCGAAGTTGACCACTGGATTGGTGTCGATTGATCCAGCAAGGACGAGCAATCGGTGAAACTTCCGTCGCCGTTATTTCGGTAAAGAAGGTTCGTGCCGAGATTGGCAACGAAGACATCGGGAAAGCCATCTTCGTTAAAGTCACCGACCGCAATGCCTTGTCCAAAGTGTGTGTCGCTGAATCCTGCCGCATCACTGACATCGGTAAACTGTTTGCCAGTATTTCGATGCAAACTGTTTGGATGAGAATCAGCTTGAAGCATCGTTCCCCCTGCGTTGATTACAGCAAGATCACAGAGGCCATCGAGGTCAAAATCGATCGCTCCTCCCCCTGCACCTGTCGAGCGAATCAGTGGTGCAAGCTTGGGATCGCTCGGATCATTTTGGTCGCCAACTCCTGAAAGGTTCCATGCGATTCCGCTTTCGACAAGCCGTACATGGTCGTGTGAAGTCTGGTTCGGTACCAATCGATTGACCGTCGGATTTTGGAAGCGATCGATTTTTGGCGAGGGCAAAGAGCTAAAGTCGAGTTGCAATGCCGGATTTTGTTTGGCAATCCATCGTTGGTCTTCGCGGAGCGACGCGATAACTTTGCTGCGAAGGTTTGTCAGTTCTGACTCGGCGGGGTTCTCTTTAAGTGTGGATGCGATTGCAGACCATGCTTCTGCCTCCCAGACTCGCCCGGCATCGAAAAGGTTTTTCGCGACAATAACGGCGGCAAGTTGGCTCTTGGAACCGCCACCGGTAAAGTCGTTAAAGGAGTCGCGGATGGCGAGTAGCTTTTCGGCATGTTCCGTAATCACGTCAAGGTCGCCATCGCCGATCGTTTGGTCGGACTGACTTTGGAACTGTTGTGCAGCTTGCTTTAAGCGGTTCCATGCGAGACCACGGTTGGGATCGCGCTGGGAAGCTTCCCAGTAGGCGCGAGTCGCCTCGGCGGTCTTGCCTGAATACTGCATGTAGTCGCCAAGTGTCAGCCAGTAATCCGCGTATCGAGTTGATTCGACCGGCGCGGCTGAATACCAGTCGTTCAGTTCGTCCCAGCGAAGTTCGCCTACAAGCGATTGGCCGTACATCGCATGGGCAGGCGAGAAGTCAGGGTGATGTTGAAGGATGTCTTCGAGAACTTCGGAAGCTTTTGCAAATTCGCGGCGGTAGAGGTGCAGGAATGCTTCTGACAATCGCACCCGATGGTCGGCGGGGTTGCGCTGCAGCAATCGTTCGGATGACTTTTCCGAAAGCCTGCGTGACGACGTTTCCGTCGTTGACAGCAGCAGTGGCAGCGTGAAGTGGCGATCTTGGATCAGGATACGGAGATGTTTTGGGATCGCTTCGGTGCGTTGGGCTTCGTTGTAAAACCCGATCAAGATCTGGCGGTGTTGATCACGTTTGGGAAAAGCCTCGACGGATTCTTCCAGTAGCTCAATCGACGCGTAGATCTCGCCAACGTCCATCAAACCGGCGATCGCGGTATCAACGACACCTGCTGGCTCCAAATTGGACTGGCGTGCTGCTTCGACAAGCATCTGTGCGGCTTCGCTTTTCCGATCCAGGAACGCCAGTACACCTGCAGTCAGTTTTAGAAGCTCAGGATCATTTGGATTTTCAATCAATGCTTTGCGGGAGTACCGTTCGGCCGTCTCCCACTGCTGGTTCGCAATCGCTAACCGCATCAATCGTTCAGCATCATCGTTCTCTGCAGTATCCTCCTGCGCAACGGAGCTGTTTGGGGCCTTAGACGCTGATTGAGGCCCACATCCGGTTGAACAACACAGCGCCGCCACGAAAGCAGCCGTAAACGGTGAAATCGCGGTTCTTCTGGGGGGTGTCATGGGCATCGTCAATGGCTGCTTCTCGGAATTAACTGAACAATTACCGGATTTTTGCTGGTTTGGCCACCCATTAGCGTGTGATTAATCCCCTATGAGCATATATTGAGGGGTGCCGTGCCAGCATTGGGGCAATGCCCCATTATTTTGCGGGGTTCTGCATTCGTTCCACTTATTTTCCGGGAGATTTGTAATGGTACGAGGAAAGAAGGGGGCAAATGGTTTCACGCTTGTGGAGCTACTTGTCGTCATCGCAATTATTGGAATTTTGGTAGGGTTGCTCCTACCAGCTGTCCAGGCGGCTCGGGAAGCCGCTCGGCGGATGAGTTGTAGCAACAACTTTAAGCAGATTGGTTTGGCAATGCATAATTACCATTCTGCTTACAAAGAGCTTCCACGTCAGAACGGTGGTACTGGCTTGGGACGTCTTGATGGCAACACGTCATGGTGGGAAGGTTCCACCACGACGAACAACGAAGAGCTCAGTGCTTTCGTTGGGATGATGCCATTCTTGGAGCAGCAAGGCCTTTGGGACAACATTGTCCAGCCGGGCACCAGGACGCTTAACAATGCACCATTGCCACGTGCAGCAGGAACGTTGGGACACTGGACTTCGATGGGACCGAACCCACGATTGGACCGCGAAGGCGGCGAATCACGTCGGTTTATCCCATGGTCGACTGAAATCCCAACTTTGCGTTGCCCTAGTGACCCAGGTCAGGGAACTCCAGCAGGTGGTCGTACGAACTACGCCGTCAGCTTGGGTGACTCCTACAACCAAGTCTGGGATCACGGGCACAAGAACGCTGACCTGTCACCAGGTGACGCTTGGCGTGCAAAGTTCTTCAACGCTTCGGATCGTGGTTTCTTCTCACGTAAGAAATCCACCAAGTTCCGTGACATGCTTGACGGACTATCCAACACCATTGCCGGTGGTGAAATCATCACTGACCTTGGTGACCGTGACAAGCGAAGTGCTCTTGCTGCTGTAATCCAAAGTTGGGTTGTTGAAAACAATCCGATGGAATGTGTCGACCGCGGATGGATCGATCCAGAGTCACCATCGTTCTGGTGTGACAACGGTTCGACCGGATGTACCGCACCGGCTCGATACATGGACGGTGAAGCTGGTCGTGGTATGAACTGGGCTTGGGCCGCGTTCACCATGACCGGGATGCACACCATTCGTCCACCCAACAGCGAAATGTGTGAAGCACACTGGTACGACAACGTCGGCCTGTGCCCACCAAGTAGCCGTCACCAAGGTGGCGTCCACATCCTGATGGGCGACGGAGCGGTAACATTCATCACCGACTCCATCGAAGCTGGTGACCAACGTGCGGCCTGCATCGGTTCGCACAGCGAACCACCACGTAGCCCAGACGAGCCTTGGCGAGTTGGTAAGCCAAGCCCATTTGGTGTTTGGGGTGCACTCGGAAGCCGTCGTGGTCGTGAGACCATCGAAGAGCAACTGTAGTCTGCCTCTACATTGATTTGAAAAGTCGCATGGCCTCGCTCGCAGTTTCTGTGGGCGAGGCCTTTTTCGTGATCTTAGGTGTTGGCATTGATCTGATTGCCTGCGATTTCACATGCGGGCAGCTCGCTTCCCTGATCTGAAAGATGGCAGAAACGCATTGCCGTTTAACCTGCATTCTAGACGTGATGAATTGATCTTCAGTTGCTATGGATTGAAGGTCTGTGTCTTCGTCTATCTCGCTACAATGAATGGCAGGAGCGAAAAGCACGATTTGAGCTTTTTCATCCGTCGTTGGGTTGCCAGTCGTTTGCTCGAACCGAACTAGGGAGTGTTCGTGAGACGCGTTCTGATCTTGCCGTTGTTCTTTCTTTTTTTAATCGGCGCTTTCGTCCAAATTCCTTTTTTAGCTGAGGAAAGGCGTTCGGCACCGAGTGACGTACCATCCTTGCCAGCGACAGAGGCCTTGCCAGCTATAGAGGCAACGCCGCAGGCATCCGCTAATGCCGACACACTTGTACCAACTTATGTTGGGCGAGAAGTCTGCAAGGAATGCCACCAAAGCAACTACGAACTTCATCAGCACCACGGCCATAAGTCGACCTTTGCCTTAGCCGCCGATCCAGAGATTGCCGAACTGTTTCGTGGCAAGACCTATGATGCCGGTCAGCCGTACGGCACTTATCACTACGATGTTGATGGAGAAGGTTTGTACGTCACGATCCCCGACAAATTTGGTGATCGAAGATTTCGATTGGATTACGCCTTGGGATCAACCAAGGGTGCAATCACGCTGCTTTCTTTGATACCTGGACAGGATGGCCAAACGATCGCGATTGAACATCGCGCCTCGTGGTTTAAAGCTTTGAATGATCTTGCGCCAACTCCTCAGGAAGACCCAGGTACACCTCGAATACCAGGAGAATTCTTTGGACTGATGCATGAAGGCATCGTCATGCGAAAGTGCGTTTATTGTCACACGACGCAGGGCGAAATCGAGAACCAGACCGTCAACGGGTTGGTTGCGAACGTCAATTGTGAAAAGTGTCATGGTCCCGCCAGCGAACACGTCCGACTCGCCAAGCAGATGGACAATCCACCCAAGTTTTCTGTCGGCAAAGAGGATTGGGATGTCGAATCCGAAATCCAGCTTTGCGGGGATTGTCATCGCTTGCCGGCGACGATTTCAACGAAAAAGATTCGTGAATACCCCGACGAATTGGTTCGGTTCCAGCCTGTCGGAATCCTACGAAGTGAGTGCTATTTGCAATCAGGCGGTCAACTCACGTGTTCGACCTGTCACAATCCTCATCAATCGGTTCATGAGGTCAGCAAACAGGAGCACGAACAGAACTGTATTGCGTGTCACCAGCAGTCTGAATCCGATCATGTCGCTTGCCCGGTGTCTCCAAAGTCCGGCTGCATCGAGTGTCACATGCCGGCTTTAGAATTGCCCGGATTGCATGTCGGTTTTCATGACCATTGGATTCGGGTCCACGATGAACAGTAGTGTGTCACCAACATGCGTCGTACAAGTGCGTCAAAACATGAGTTTGGCAAGTAACCGATCCACCGGTGTGACATTCGGTATCGTTCTGATCTGCCAATTTCTAATTCTGGCGGTTGGCTGTTCGCAAAAATCAGAGCCGCTAGATCAGCAAGTTCAAGCACCTGAACCGGCTTCGCCAACAATCGCAGAAAGGCAGTCGCCGCAGTCGAGTGATGCGGTTGAAAGCCACGCTGAAGTCCAGCAACCCGCAGCGTCAAACGAAACCAGCCACGCGAAGGACTTTGCTGCCTCGCCAAAGCCGATGGATCCGATCGCACTACAAGATGCCGCGATGGAGGCATTGCAAAGAGGCGATACCAATTCGGCTTTTCAGTTGATCCGGAAAGCAAAGCGTTTGCAGTCGGAAGATCCACACACAAACTTTTTGATGGCCCGGATTTTGGCGGAGCGAAAGCGGTTTCCCGAAGCGATCCAGATGTTGGACAAGATGGTGCTCACCAGCCCAGAAGCGAGACTGCCTATCCTAGGGCAAACTGCAGAATGGATGTTGATGTACGGCCAGTGGCAACAAGCCGAAGACCGACTGAAAACATTGCTCGAAGAAGTGGATGACGGGACACTTGTTCGACGAATGCTTGCCGGATTGTATCTTCGTCAAGGACGTCGTATCGAAGCGTTTGATTTATTGAACCAACTTTGTCGAGCGGGCAATATTGAGGAGGTTGAATTACGTGCGTTGCTAATCGGTTTGCATCCGTTTCAAGGTGAGCAAACCGATGACGAACTGGAGCCGGTCGGACCGCTGGGCGCCGCAAGGTTTGCAATCGCAAAGGGAGATTGGCAGGCCGCGCGTCAGTTGTTGGATGAGGTGGTCGATCGAAACGTTCATGAACAAGAGTTGTTCGTTCGAGTTCTAGCTCAGCAAGGCGAATTCGAACAGCTGAATGCTTGGGCAGAAACGTTGTCTCAAAGCGTGGCAGCGCAACCAACGACGGCGGACGGATGGTTCGCATTGGGAGTGTTACAATCCCATCGCGATCTTCCCGAAGATTCAGTGAAGGCTTTTTGCGAATGTGTACGGATCGATCAAACCGATTGGGCCGCGTACGAAAAGCTAAGTGAATCGTTAAGTCAACTGGATTTATCGAAACCGGCTCAGGAAGCATCGAAACGTTCACAAACCATCCAAAAAACACAGCAGCTTGGTGCCGCAATGGCGTCGACAGACAAGCGCGACAACGCTGACTTCGATGCGTTGATTGACAGTCTCGATATGCTCCAGCGCCCTCTAGAAGCTGCAGCTTGGAAGGCGATGCAGGCCGTTTACGCGCAGTCTGCAGGGGAACTTTCAAGTCAACAAGCGATGGCTCTACTGCAGGAAATTAACAAGCAACGCCAGCAGGTGTTAGCATCCGGAAATGCATCCGCGTCAGAATCATTCATCAAGTGCGGCGTCGATTTAGAGGCTCTCTCTGCAGAACCCAATTCGGTCCAGTAATCCTGCTCAGTTGACTGGCTCGATCAGTCGCCTGGCGCACTGACCAGCGGTTGCCTCTTACCATCAGCCGCTTGGTGCCAGCCTGCGGTTACTACCTGCCGCATCAACCAGAACCGCACGCTCGCGGGTTGCGGCTGATAGACGCAGCACGATCATCGGTTTTCACCATCAGCCGCTTGGCGCCAGCCTGCGGTTACCACAACCGCATCAACCAGAACCGCACGCTCGCGCGTTGCGGCTGATATACGCAGCACGATCATCGGTTTTCGCCATCAGCCGCTTGGCGCCAGCCTGCGGTTACCGCCTGCCACATCAACCGGAACCGCACGCTCCCGCGTTGCGGCTGATATGTGTAGCACGATCATGGGTTTCCACCATCAGCCGCTTGGCGCAAGCCTGCGGTTACTACCTGCCGCATCAACCAGAACCGCACGCTCGCGCGTTGCGGCTGATAGACGCAGCACGATCATGGGTTTCCACCATCAGCCGCTTGGCGCCAGCCTGAGGTTACTACCTTGGGATTTGATGCTAAATAATGGTATATTCGCTCGAATTATGAATGATGATCCACTTGCCTATTTCATCACCTGGACGGTCTATGGCACATGGCTGCAGGGTGACGAACGCGGATGGCGTCGATTTCGTGGCGGGCATGAAACACCACAACCAATGCTATCCAACTGGAGACGGGAACGGTTGCAGTATGACGTTATGCTGCTGAATGATCACCATCGCCTTGTCGTCGCTGAAACCATCGAACGTCATTGCAGGCAGCGAGGCTGGAAACTGTGGGTGGCTAACTCACGAACCAATCATGTGCATGCCGTGGTCTCCGCGACGAATTGCAGTGGGGCGAGAGTCCGAGATCAGTTGAAGGCCTACTGCACGCGGTTGCTGCGCGTAAATGATGCGAGATTCCAAAAACGACCGGTTTGGAGCCGCGGTGGTGACTGGCAATGCGTTAATTCAGAAGATGATTTAGCAACTGTCGTGTCATATGCGGGCGAAGTTCAAGATGCGAAGGACAAACAATAAAACTGCTGCCTGGTCCGACTGCGGTTACTGCAGTCGTGTCAGATGGAACCGCACGCTTGCGCGTTGCGGCTGATGATTGTGGCCGAACATGCGATCAACCGCTTGGCGCCAGCCTGCGGTTACTGCAGTGGTGTCAGGTGGAACCGCACGCTCGCGGGTTGCGGCTGATAGACGCAGCACGATCATCGGTTTTCGCCATCAGCCGCTTGGCGCCAGCCTGCGGTTACTGCAGTCGTGTCAACACAAACCGCATGCTGGCGCGTTGCGGCTGATTTGTCGTCCGCCCTGCTCTGCGAACAGGGTGGACGTCAATCATTTCTTAGTCCGCATAATCGCTACGAGGCGTCAGGGTTCGGTCGCAACGTTTCGAAGCTTTTGAGAGTCGTTTGTTCGTCTGGCCGATGACTCAGGTGGACCGTGCCGCAATCGAATCTTCCCCACGCATCGAGATCTCAGTGCGTGGTGTTGATCAATGTATGGAGACAGGTTGGATCATGCGGGCGTCAATACACTCTTCTTTCGCAACGGCAATCATCGGTGTCGGATTCGTCGCGGGCTGCGCAAATCCGACAACCATCTTGGCTCGGAAATACTCTGCGGTTATAGAGCAACCGGCGCTCAGTACGACCCCGATTGGTGTGGCGCGAACAGATGAGACGCATGCAAAGACCACGCTGACGGCGACTCCGGCCGTTTCTCAGTTACCCAGTACGCCGACGGAATCGGGGAAACCTATTCAACAAGTCGATTTCGAGTCATTGGGGGACTTGGTCGCCAGTTCCACTGCTGTCGAAGCGGATCCTTCCCTTGAAATTACACAGCAGAATGATTCGGTGGACTCGTTGGTTGCGATTGCGGTCCAAGAGAATCCGACGCTTACGAAACTTCATCGTGAATATCTTTCCGCGGTTGCCAAATCTCGCTACGTCGACAAGTTGCCCGACCCTCGAATTGGAACGAATATCTTCGGCCGACCGCTTGAGACTGCAGCAGGATCACAGCGTGCCAACCTTAGCGTCAGCCAAGCGATTCCCTGGCTCGCAAAGTTAAATGCGCAGCAACAGCAGGAATGTTTGCGCGCATTGGCGATTCATTCAGAATATCAAGCCGCGCGGTTGGACGTTGTCGCTCGAGTTCGTACGGGTTGGTTTCGCTTGTACGTTATTGACAAGCAAATTGAAACGACAAAGGCCAATCAACAATTGCTACAGTCGCTGATTGATGTTGCGAACGCCGGTTTCGCTGTCGGAACGTCAACGCAAGGTGAGATCCTGCTTGGCACTGTCGAGATGTCCAAGCTGGAAGAACGATTGTTGCTGCTGAGCAAACAGCGGCGTGTAACGGAAGCCGAGATCAATCGTTCGATAGGTAGAAACGCCGGGGTGCCGATCCGTTCGGTGGACGCCTTAGAAGTTCAGCCTATCAAAGACGATTCGGCAACCATTCACCAAATCGCTTTGGCGCATCAGCCCGAAATTCATGCGGCACGATATCGAGTTCAGGCCAGCCGCTGGGGCGTGGAAGTCGCAAGACTCAGTCGGCGTCCCGAGTTCATGGTGTCGGCGAACTACTTCATGACCGATGACAACCGCCCGGCGTCGCCGGTGGTCAATGTTGGCGAAGACCCTTGGTCGATCGGTTTGCAGATGAGCTTGCCAATCTGCCGTGAAAAGTATGACGCTATCGCAAACGAAGCAGGTTGGAAACACCAAGCGGCACACGCTGGTGTTGAAGAATTGATCGATCGGTACGATTCCTTGATCGTCCAGCTTAAGGCCGAAGCCAGTCGGGCGAACGAAACCGCTTCGCTCTACAAAACCACAATCATCCCGCAAGCTCAACAGGCCTTGGCTGCTAATCAGCAGCTATTTGCGAACGGGAAAGCTGACTTCGATCGTGTGATCAGTGACTATCGAACCTTGCTTTTGTTGGAACTGGGGTATCATCAAGCGGTCGGTGAGTTGGCAATCGCGAACGCCAAATTGAGGCAGGCGGCGGGGATCGATCTCTAGTCGTCGAGCCCGTGGAAGTCATGTGTTTCGGCCAGTGGCTTGCCGAGACCGAAATTCCGGGTGCCTGAAAACCGCATGGCCTGGAACGGAAATTCGGGGTAAACTTGACACCAGCACGCTCTCGTTCCCGCGCGGTTTTCACTTAAATCTCTTTCGAGTGCCAACCAGTGGATCCGCTTGACCTGCCGTCTAAAATCATCTGACTGTGTGACGTGAGAGGTGCAGATGTGAGCTTACACCCCACTGATACGGGGGCGATAGTTTCGTTTTTGTCGACGTTGATTCTCTTTTCCGATTACGACTTTGTTTCGTCAATTCCAGAAAACAGCCGTTTGGATGACAGTAGCGATGCTGCTGGTGCAATCGGTCTGTCCTCAGGTCGCGATCGGTTGTGGGTGTCAGACGTCTTTCAGCCAAGCATTTTCGGAACACGCAAATTGTTGTTGCTGTTCGGAGCTGATATCCGAAACGCATCCATCATGTCCACATTGCGACGCGAAGCGGTCTGAGTCCGATTCCTCTGAGTGTGGCTCAGGAGTCGATTCGGCGGATGGGCAAAGTGAAAATTTAGGTGTCCAGCTCGGTTGCCGTTGCAGCCATTCGGCATCGAAGACCCCCGTGATCCCAAATTCAAATGACGGTCCCGGGGCTACACTACAGTGTTGGCTGGACTTGGTTTCCGCTGCGAATGAAGCCACTGCGATTACCATCGCATCGGTATCGGTTTCATCTCATGGGCCCTGGTTATCCAGTGAAGAGCTAACACGTCATCACAAGCAAATTGTGTTAGGTGTTTGGCGAACATAGCCAATATCCCTTCTTGATGCGTCTCGCTATGACGCCAGCATTGTTTGCCAGCGATAGTTCATCGCAATCGTCGAGGGTGTATCCGTAAAGATCCCTCCGAACGAGTGTTCTGAACTGTCAATTCAGTCTGATTCCATACCTGACCATTTAAGCCAGGTTTCTCGTTTCTGAACCTACCTATTTAACAAAAGGGTTTACTCATGCGCGCTTTGAAATTCTCGTTGATGATGGCTCTCGCCGCAGCCTTCGTCGGATGTAAACAGTCGACTCCGGAACCGACTGCGGTCGATGATGCACCCGATGTCACAATGGTGTCCACCGACAATGAATATTGCCCAATGATGGGCGGCAAAGTTTCCGCCGATGGAGGCACCGTGGAGTGGAACGGAAAGACGATCGGGTTCTGCTGTGACGGATGCGATGAGAAGTGGGAAGCTCTCACCGAAGAAGAGAAGGAAGCGAAGTTCGCTGCTGCGGAAGCTAAAAGCGAAGGTGAAGCTGATCACGACCATAGCGATCATGATCACGGTGAAACGAACACGGGGAACACGAAGCTTCCTGATTAAGTTCATCTCGGTTGAGCATTTCGAATTGGGTGGCTGACTGGGGCACGTTTCGGCACGGTCCAAATGCTGATTCTCTCAGTCAGTCACTCGTCTTCTCATTGTGATTATGTTGGTACAGGATCGATGTCGAGCGATTCAAAATCAGCGGACTTCGAAGGCCGCGTGAAGCTTCAGCCACGAAAACTGTCGTGGTGGCTCCGTCGTGTCGGCAATGTCGGCGCGTTCTTCTTTGCAGGCGTATTGCTGATTGTTGTTCTGGGGCTTGCACAGCGGATCGGCTGGCTTAGCAGCGGAATGGGATCCGGCAACAGTACCAGTGCCGGCAGCGGACAGCAGATCTACACATGTCCGATGCATCCACAGATTCGTCAAGAAGGCGAGGGACGCTGCCCCATTTGCGGGATGGCACTGGTCCCCGCAGCGACCGCGTCTTCAGGAGGCGATGATTTCGCGATCCAAATCGAGCCGGCACAGCGTCGTGTCGCCAACATCCAAACCGCTCCGGTCGTTTCGCATCCAGTCATTTCCACGATCCGGACGATTGGCTCGATTCGGATTGACGAAAGTCGAAAAGCGACAATCGCATCTTATGTGGACGGTCGAATCGAACGGTTGTTCGCAGACTACACCGGGGTCTTCGTCGAACCGAATGATCATCTGGCGGTGATCTACAGTCCGCAGCTCTACGCGGCGCAGGTTGAGTATCTTGAGGCAATTGAATCACAGAGCAAGCTGGTCGGCTCGGCACTTCAATCGGTGCGCGAGACACAGGACAAGCTCGTTCGCAACGCGAGACAGCGACTAATCGAGCTCGGCTTAAGCGAACAACAGCTGCTGGATCTTGAAAAAAACAAAGAGGCAAAGTCTCGGCTGACGATTTATGCGCCGATCGGTGGGACGGTGATCGAAAAGTTGGCAGAGGAGGGAATGTATACGAAAGCCGGTGAGCCGATTTACCGGGTCGCGAATCTTTCCACTGTCTGGTTGATGTTGGAACTGTACCCAGCGGATGCGGCAAAAATCCGGTTCGGCCAAGTTGTGAAAGCTGAGCTAAATTCGATGCCAGGAAAAACACTGCAGGGACGTGTGGCATTTGTCGATCCGGAAGTCGACCCGTCCAATAGGACGGTTGGTGTTCGTGTTGAATTTAAAAACGCGAATGGCGAATTGCGACCCGGCGATTATGCCGAGGCAACCATCGAGATCCCGATCGGTCCTAAAGGTGATGTTTACGATGCGGAGTTGGCGGACAAGTGGATCAGTCCGATGCATCCGCAAATCATTCAGGACCAGCCTGGGACTTGTCCTATTTGCGGGATGGAGTTGGTTCCGACTTCGCGATACGGGTACAGCAGTGATCCAGTTGAACAGACCGAATCATTAACCATACCTCGTACGGCGTTGTTGATGGCGGGGGAATACAGCGTCGTCTATGTCGAGACCGAACCCGGACGATTTGAAATTCGCAGTGTGAAAGTCGGTCCGATTCTCAAGGATGAGGTTGTCATCGTTGACGGGCTCAAAGTCAGTGAAAGCGTCGCAACCTCAGGGAACTTCTTGATCGATTCCCAAATGCAATTGGCCGGAAAGCCCAGTCTGATCGATCCGACACGGGCGATCAAAAAACAATCCATCCGCAACACGCCACTACAATTCGACGATATCAATGTTTCTGTCGTCAACGGCGAAACAGGGGCAAAACTCGAAGAGTTGTTTCAAGCTTACTTCGGAATCCAACAAGCCTTCGCGGCCGACAAACGACCGACCGAAAATCAAGTCAAGCAGTACCAAGACGTTGCCAATGCGTTGCTTCAAGCCGATCAACTTGATGATGACGTCCTGAACCTCATCGAATCTACACTAGATCCCGTTGCCCATTTACATCACCACAAGATTGATGAGGCTCGCCAAAAGTTTAAGCCTATAAGCCATGCGGTGGTTCGCCTTGCGACTATCGCGCGAGGTGAGTCGGCGAAGCAACCGTTCCATCAGTTTTTCTGCCCGATGGTCAAGCAGGGCGAAGGTGATTGGTTGCAAGACAACGATTTGTTGAGCAATCCTTACTGGGGCAGCGAAATGCTGCGGTGCGGTGAATTGGTCCGTACCATTTCGCCGGATCAACAAACGCTTGTTGATGACACTCCCGCCCAAGGGGACCAATGAGATGTTGCGATCCCTCATTGCGTTCTGCGTCCGCGAACCGTTGGTCATGGCCGTACTCATCTCGGTGGCGGTTGGGTTTGGAATTCATTCTGCGAAGAATGTCTCGATCGATGCAATTCCCAACGTGGGTGAAAACCAAGTCATCGTTTTCACCGCATGGCCAGGCCGTTCGCCAAAAGATATCGAAGACCAGGTGACGTATCCGCTATCGGTTGCCTTGCTGGCAGTCCCTGAAGCCGAATCGGTTCGAGGGAAGAGTCTGTTCGGTTACAGCTTTGTTCAAGTGACCTTTAGCGATTCGACGGACTTTTACTGGGCGCGCTCACGTGTGGTTGAGCAACTGGGGACGGTTGCTGAGAAATTACCCGATGGCGTCTCACCAGTTTTGGGACCCGATGCGACCGGGCTTGGGCAGGTTCTGTACTACACACTAACACCAACCGATGAGACCAACCTGGCAGACTTGCGAAGTATTCAAGACTTCGTCGTCAAGTATGAGCTGCAAGCGGTTCCCGGCGTTAGCGAAGTGGCGAGTGTCGGAGGGCATATACGGCAATATCAGATTGAGGTTGATCCAGATAAACTCCGGTTTCACAACATTCCGCTAGACCAATTGGTTGATGCGGTGAAAAGTTCGAATCTGGATGTCGGAGCAAAGACGGTTGAATCGGGCGGCATGGAGTTCATCATCCGAGGACGAGGGTTTCTCGGATCAGGCGAAGAAACCGGGCAAGCGATCAAGGATATCGAGCAGACGGTCGTCCGTTCGCGTGATGGGATACCGCTGCGAATCCAGGATATCGGGCAAGTCCAACTGGGACCGGAATTTCGGCGTGGCGCAATCGATCTAAACGGAGTTGAGGCCGTTGGCGGAGTCGTGGTGATGCGTTTCGGGGAAAATCCTCGAGATGTGATCGAACGGGTTAAGCAAAAGATCGCTCAAATCGAACCCAGTTTAGGTGGGGTGAAGATCAACATTGTTTATGACCGAACGGGACTGATTCACGAGACTATCGGCACGCTTACCGAAGCTTTGACACAAGAGGTTCTAATCACCGCGGCTGTCATTCTGGTGTTTTTGCTACACCTTCGTGCAAGCATCGTCGTCGCATTGACGCTGCCGATCGCAGTGCTGTTGGCCTTCATCGGAATGTACCTGTTCGGCATTGATGCCAACATTATGTCACTGGCGGGGATCGCGATCGCGATCGGAACGATGGTCGACATGGGCATCATCGTTTCAGAGTCCATCTATGATCGACTTGCGAGATGGGAGGCCGATGGTCGCGCCGGAGGACAGGAAAAGCGAATTGAATTGATCAATCGATCGGCAAGCGAAGTCGCTCCTGCAGTGGTCACTGCGGTTCTAACAACTGTGATCAGTTTCTTGCCCGTCTTTATGCTGACCGGTCGTGACTACAAGCTGTTCGCGCCGCTCGCATGGACGAAGACTTTTTCACTGTTGGCGGCCCTGCTTGTCGCGGTAGCCATCGTTCCGCTGCTGAGTCGACTGTTTTTGAAATCCAATCAGCTATCCAAAAAAGCTCGGGTCTTCGGGGCACTCGGATTTGCGATTGCCGGTGTCTTTGTTGCAGTGATGATCCGTGGGGACGCAATTTCAGATGCTCGGGAGTTTTTGATTTATGGTGTCGCGGCCCTAGTTGGTGGTGGGCTGGGGTACTGGATCTTGGGAGAACGACTTTGCCCGGTTGATCAAAACCCTGTAAGCCAATTGGTGTTGATGCTGTACCGTCCAACCCTTGGGTTCTTTTTGGCACGGAAAGGACTTTTTCTTGCGTTGCCAATCATGACCACGCTATTGGGCATCGGTGCATGGATCGGTTTGGGGCCTGTGCTGCGACCGATCGAAAAAGTCGGCGGATACCTTGGGGCCGACTTCAATGGTGTCCCTGGTTATGTCGAATTCAAACACTTTTTCACCGGTTTGGAATCAGACGATTGGATCGCACTCGACGAAGGAAGTTGGTTTTACATGCCAACTTTGTATCCCGCAGCGAGTTTTTCACAGGCCATGGAGGTGCTTCAGACTCAGGACGCACTGATCAAAGAAATCCCCGAAGTTGCAGACGTGTTGGGCAAGATCGGTCGAGTCGATTCGGCACTTGACCCGGCGCCCACAGCGATGATCGAAACGTATGTGATGTTAAAGCCACGTGATCAGTGGCGAAGCGGCATCACTGGCACAGACATTTGGGAACAGATCAATAGCGTGGCGACTCTGCCCGGGGTCACACCGGCTTCACCCCTTCAGCCTATCGAGGGCCGTGTTGTGATGCTGCAAAGCGGCATCAAGGCTTCGATGGCGATTCGCATCTATGGTGATAGTTTAGATGGTCTGGCCCAAGCCTCACTGGATGTTGCCGAACATCTAAAAAAAGTACCGCAGGTCCAAGCCGGGACGGTTAACCCAGATATTGTGCTTGGGAAACCTTATGTCGAATTTGATGTCGATCGTGATGCGGCCGCCCGCTACAGCATGTCGACCAATATGGTCAATCAGATTATCGAGACTGCTTTAGGGGGAAGCAATGTCACGAAAACGGTCGAAGGACGTGAACGATATCCGGTTCGCATTCGATATGAACGGCACCTGCGGGAACAGCTTGACGAACTGAAAAATCTTCCGGTTGTGACACATTCAGGAAGCGTTGTGCCTCTTTCGAACTTAGCTTCGATGCAGACGACTTGGGGGCCTGGTGTAATCAATAGCGAAGACGCGAGGCTGGTCGCCCATGTTTCATTTTCGCCCTCCGGAATCACTGGTGACTTGGAAACGGTTCAAGCCGTCGAGCAGTCACTGCGCAATGCTCAGAATGACCAAACCTTGAAGCTGCCTACCGGCTACGCATTGAAGGCAGTCGGTTCGTTTCAGAACCAGATCGAAGCGAATGAGCGATTGATGTGGGTGATTCCGATGGTGATTCTTATCAACCTGTTTATCATCTATTTGCAATTTCGGCATTTGCCGATCGCGATCACGGTCTTCGCGGGAATCCCGGTGGCGTTCGCAGGCGGAATGATCTTTCTGGCTTTGAATGCGGTCGAGATCAATACCGCTGTCTGGATCGGGTTTATCGCTTTGTTTGGGATCGCCGTCGACGACGGGGTCGTGATGGCAACGTATCTGGACCAAGTGTTCACAAGAAAACGGTTGGCAAGCGTTAGCGATATTCGCAAGGCAACGATCGAAGCCGGTTGTAAACGGATTCGCCCTTGCCTGATGACAACGTTTACAACCATCATCGCATTGATGCCAGTGATCTATTCGACAGGCCGAGGATCTGATGTCGCAAAGGCGATGGCTTGGCCGGTCATCGGCGGTATGGCGGTCGAGTTGTTGACCTTATTCGTTGTGCCCGTCTTATTCGCAGGGTTCAAGGAGCTTGAGATGAACTTGGGGCTGGATGATCGACATTGGCAAGCGGTCGATCCGGAACGAGCGGATGATTGAATTTACCGGCTGGAGGCGGAGTGGGTCGCGACAATCGCAAAACCCCATGCGGAGTGGGATTGAAGGGAGCCAAGGGTGAGTTAACCTTGGCTGATTCCAATGTGTATTTGTGATCCCGACCGTTGCCGGACTTGATTTCATGCTGACCAAGCCTCGCTTGATTCTCTTGGTGGCGATTCTGCTGTTTGTTGTTTTCCGCTACCCCATTCTGGAGCATCATCCAGGAATTCAAGACGAGCAGTGGTTTGCGATTCCAGGCTACACCATGTGGAATGAAGGCGTTCCACGGATCCCATACCTTCCAACGAGGATCCGATCGTCTTTCTTTGAGAACGCCGATGTCTGCTTGATGGCATTGCCACCTGGATTGGCGTTTGCGCAGGCACCGTTTTTCGGAATATTTGAAGCGGGGTATCCGACGGCTCGAATACCGACATTCTTGGCGGCGATCGGAATCATCGTGATCGCTTTTCGATTGGCAAAGCTTTTCGAAGTCGGCGACTTTGTCTTGAGCATGCTGCTGTTCGTTATTGCCCTTTCACGTCCGTTGATGTTTGCCGGATTGACGTCTCGTCCCGACGTCCTCTGTATCTTCTTCGGACTGTTGTGTTCGTTGATCCTCGCGACCGAATTCGTTGCCACTGACCGTATCACCCAGACCACGGCGGACGTTTCAACGAGACGTCGATACCTTTCAGTTGCCTTTGCGGGACTCAGTTGTGGACTTGCCGGACTCTGCCATCCTTTGGCGATCGTTTTCGCGATGCAGGCTGGTATAGCGTTGCTGTTTTTGGGTGGAGGTATCAAGCGAATGTTTATCCGATTGGTGACATTCGGCTTAGCATCACTAGTCGGCATTTCGCCTTGGCTGCCCTATATCGCAAAGTACACGTATGAGTTCCGGTCGCAGTTCATGTCCAATGTCTTGGATCGTGCTGGGCCAGGTCTGTTCGCAAGAATGCTCTGGCCATTCCCATCGTTGACGCATCACACGGGATTGCTTTGGGAGTTGTTAGGCCCGATTCAGCTGTCGGCGTTACTTCTGGCGATCATCTTCGGAACGGTCTATGTCGCTCGGCGTTTTAGGACTGTTCCTGTGCTAACGAAACCAACAGAGGCTATTGGCGAAGATGCGGGGGTGCACGATACGGAGACAAGCTTCGAACAACGACAACCCAAGCGGCTGCAAATCTTTATCGTGGCAACATTCTATGCATGGTCAAGCTTGTTTTTGACCGCCACTGCTGCCGGACGCCATCCAAGCCAACTGTATTGGCTCTATGCGTTCATTTGGTGCATGCTATTCGGAGCGATCGCCCTGGATGAAGTTGTTCATCGTGTGCTTGCACTGAGGTCAGAACAGCAGCATGTGGCTGGTAAAGTTTATGCGGTAACGTCAATCGGTTTGGTGTTATGCATCGCGATCGTTTTGCCCGGGGGAGGTTTTCGAACCTGGCTAACCTATGTCACCCATTGGAAAGACCCACGTTATCACGGCCAGCGATTCATAGCAGAGGTGCTTGAACAGATACCGCAAGGTGCGGTCTGTTACGTCGATGTCAGCTATGTCTTTGATGTTTACTTGAGCGGACGGCCGACGATCCTTTGTGCAAATCGTGAAGGAATGTGGGGCGATGAAGAATTGCACTATGATTGCTTGTTGTTGGCTTGGGAGGGCGACGATGGCGATTGGGCCAATCACTACGAAGCCATGTTTGTCAAGCAATTTGGTTCACAAGCTTCGCCGCAAAATTGCTACGTCGACTTGTTTGTGCCGCTAATTCAGCTGAAAGATTCGACGCTCAAAAAACCTGAAGCAATCAATTGATTCGAGGCACACTTTGTACGTTGTTCGACAAATCCGCTGTCCCGAACAAGAACATGGATCAGGATTCAACCCACGGGTGAATCGAACAAGTAGAATACGAGTCTCTATTTCATATTGACTCAGATCTTCGGTCGAACGGTTGGTGCGAGCATGCGTTCCATTATGAAAAGTGCAATTTGGATTTCCGTTGTATTGCTAGTGACCTTCACGCTCGGCGCCCGCGAGAGTGCGGCTCAAGAGGTGAGAACTTGGGCGGATTCGAGCGGGCGATTCAAGTTGCCGGCGACATTGATCGAGGTCAAAGACGGTACCGTATTTCTAAAGCGAACTGACGGTCAGACGGTAAAAGTGCCGCTGGATCGGCTAAGTCCATCGGACCAGCAGTACCTTCGGGGACTTGAAAATCCTTTCGAAATGGTGGCGGAAGATTCCAAGACGACGCTACAGCCCTCTGCCAGCCGACCTTCTTCAACGCCACCACAAACGGTATCTGGTTCCGCAGACAATTCGAACGAGGCCACCACGGGGCTCGCTGTCTGGGGGAATCCGCCAGAAGTCCGTTGGACCGGAGTGAAAGAACTTGACGAAGGTTTCGGCGATCAGCAGTGGACCTACCAGCCCGTTGAAAACACGCTTAGTTTCGAGCCGAAACCCGCGTCTGTGCCTGAGAAGAAAAACTTTTTCGAGGGCATGAGGCGACTGCAGGTCAATCCGGTCAACGGAACTTGCGTTGCTGGGTACACCTGGACCTTCAGTACTCCGGAACATGTCAGTCGCATCTCGCTGGTAGATCTAAAGACGGGACAGTCTCGGAACAGCGAATTGGTCACTTGCAATATGTGCCCGCTAGCGGTCCTGCAAGACGGCGAGACTGTTCTGATGCAAGGGACTGGGCGTGAACGCGAGGGATATGAAACAGGAGATCAACTACAGCTTTGGAAGTTCAACGGTACCAAGATCGCTCGATCGGGCATCTGGATTCCATTTCCAAGTGAGAAAAAGGCGTTCGGCAAAACTGTGAACGCCCAGGTTTCGCAGGCGTTTCCAATCGCAAACAACCGGATCATCTTGCTCGCCGACAATGGGCACTTGGCGTGTTTTGATCTTGGGACCTTAAGCCCACAATGGCATTTTCAACTATCGCAAAACCGCGCGATCACGATGACCGTGGATCATCAGCAGATGTTCGTTCTCAATGAACGTCGATTGCTGCATGTCGACCCTCTGACTGGTGACGTCAAAGGTTCATTGACGTTGGAAGGTGAGCCACGGATGGGCTGGACGAAAATCCGTTTGAATCCGACTGGTGAGCGAATGTTGATTTCGTACGTCAATCATTTGCGAGTGATCGATCTGGTCGATGGTAAGACTTTAGATGAGTACGCAACTGCTGGCGGAGCACCCTTGTCACCGAATGGTTTGGGGTACCCTGCCGATGACTATGCGCTGCTAAATAATCACCTGTTGTTCCACATACCATCGCGCATCACGCTTTGCGACTACAAGGACGCGGCGTCGATTGAAACGGTCGGGGGCCTGGCGTTCGTTGGCATTTTGTCCGACCGCGGCGGAAGAATCGTTCCTTTAAAACTTCCGCATCCAGAAGCGGAGACGATGTTGAAACAGGCTGTTGATGATCCCAGCGTATTTTTGATGTACCCGGGAGTCCAGGTTTCGTTGGATGTGTCCGACGTGCCCGCAGCCTATCGCGCCGAAGCCGAGAGTGGTCTCCGAGAGGCGATCGGTACCGCCGGATACCGGTTTGCAAAATCAGCGAATTTGCAAATCAAAGCGGCGGTCACTGGTCCGGTTCAGGAAGCGGTTTCGTATATCGCCAGAGGGGCCTATATCGCGAACAAGTACACGACAACGGTTGAGATTCGCTTCAACGGAGAAAAGGTTTGGAGCCGATCGTCAAGCAACATCCCCGGCGTGTTGATGACGAAGCGTGGGCAATCGATTCAAGAGAAACTCGATGAGCTTGGTCGGTCACCCAACGTCGGATTCTTCAAGTCGATTCCCTTGCCAAAATTGCTTCAAAAACCGACCAGCAACGGCAGCGGCAATCAGCAAAATGCCCTGATGGTGTCGAAGTTTACGATGCAAGGGATTGTGGATTCGAAGTGATGAGTCTTGTTGGGGAAGGTGCCTGGGCGTGCATATGTCGATTGTTTGAAACTCTGAGCCGTGCGGCGTTAGCCGCGGTTAGGTGATTAACACTGCAGAATTTCATCAACCGTCGCTAGCGCGATAACGGCTCAGTTTGAGTCTGGTATGAGCCGCCCGGCGTTCGCCGCGGTTAGGTGACTAATACTGCAGAGTTTCATCAACCGTCGCTAGCCCGATAACGGTTCAGTTTGAATTTGGTATGAGCCGCACGGCGTTAGCCGCGGTTAAGTGATTGGCAGTGCAGAGTTTCATCAACCGTCGCTAGCGCGATAACGGCTCAGTTCGAATCCGCTATGAGCCGTACGGCGCTAGCCGCGGTTAAGTGGCTAACAGTGCAGAGTTTCATCAACCACCGCTAGCGCGACAACGGCTCAGTTTGGATCTTGTATGAGCCGCACGGCGTTAGCCGCGGTTAGGTGACTAACAGTGCCAAGTTTCATCAACCGTCGCTAGCGCGATAACGGCTCAGTTTGAATCCGGTATGAGCCGTACGGCGTTAGCCGCGGTTAGGTGACTAACAGTGCAGAGTTTCATCAACCGTCGCTAGTGCGATAACGGATCAGCATCACAAACTAACCTGAGCCGTAATCGCGCTAGCGACGGTTGTATGGTTGTTGCCTTTCTGCGGGCGGAACCTGTGGGACCTTTGATGCGAGGCAGGAGCTTCTCACGAGAATGGATACATCGTTCTGCGGACGATCAACTATCGAACTCTTTGAAGTTCGATTCGTCGGCAGCGCTCAATAGGACTTCTTTGCCCGCTTCTCGGTCAGGATTTGATCCAAGACACTGATGACTTGACTGCTTCCAACTTCCATGTCCTCAAGAGCATCGGCGATTGATGGATCGTCTGTCGAAATTGGAGTGGAAAGAAGTTCAAATACTCGCTTCGTACCTTGATGAACCTGAGCGTGTGGTGCTTCGAGCTTTTTATAGGAGAACGTCGACGAGAATGTCGCTTGCCCTTCCCCGTCGTAATACCACTTGCCGAGTCGGCAATTGTGGCAGTCGACAAAGTCGAAGATGGGCTCTCCTTCGAGAACACTTAGATACGTGTTGACTTTCCAAACGATGTGGTCCAGCTTCGCCAGACTCATAAAGACGATATCGTTCGCGGCTGATACCTGAATCGTCGATTCGACGTTGCCTTTGTTGGTCTGAAGGACACGGTCATTGAGGTGTGAAACGGTATCGCGAATATGATCGCTCCGCTCATCGAGTTCTCGCACACGATCAGCAACAACCGTTGATTTTTCTAGAATCTGTTCGATCGATGTGGCGATATTCTTAACCGCGCTACTGGTTTGACTGGATAGGTTTTTAACTTCGCCAGCGACTACCGCAAACCCTTTGCCGGCTTCACCTGCTCGTGCCGCTTCGATCGTCGCGTTTAATGCCAAGAGGTTGGTTTGGCATGCAACGTCTTCAATCAATTCGACGAACATCCGCATTCCGATCAGTTGCCGATCGGTTTGTTCGACAAGCGAACGCATGTCCGTCACTGCGTTTGAGAATTCATCTGTCGCTGAGCGGATCGATTCAGATTCATGCGCCAGTTGTGAGCAGTTCTCTTCAATTCGACGGCAGTTTTCGATGTTTTGAATATTGACTGAAACAGCGTCCGCCAATCCCGACTGAATATTCGACAACCCCGCACGAAGCTGGAGATTTTCGTTCTTCAAGATCTCGATTAAACGATCGTTGTTTGTCTCTTCAACCAAATCAGCGTCATGGATGACTTGGCGTTTTTTGACAAGAAACATGTCCCGTGCTGTCCCAGCGTTTCTGTAGTTGTCAGTCCTCGCAATGCCGAACGCTAGAATGCGGTTTACTGGGTGAAGGAAATTCCTCGTCGATCTCGCGGGGATTTTGCGTCTTTTCAAGGGCTATCGGTTGCCAACGATGATTGACGCCAACGCACGGAGTCGGTTGTCCCTCATTTGTCTTTATGCGTAAAAAGCTGTCATGTAACCGACATTCGGAGGGTTAATCGCCGGTCTCATTGCTCGTCTGGTTGGATGAGCCGAGGTTCCAGGAATCCACTTTACCACCGTACTTGTTGGCGATCGATGCAAGCTTGGCTTCGGCTTCGTTGACCGATTCCAGAGTTAGTAGCAGAGTGGCTTCAAGATCCAATCGATAACAACACAGAGACTCGTCGTACTGGCTGTCCTTGACTTGGAATCGCAAGTCGCGAGCATGCCCAGACAATAGCCGCACATCGGTGTCCGAAGGTAGTAACAGTCGGAATTGGAGGGGCCAAGGAGTGGATTGATCGATGCCGGTCGAGAAAAGCTTTGTTAGCTGCCTACGGTTCCGTTCGATATTTGCGTTTGTCAGTCCATCGATTTTGATAATCGTCAGCCCCAAACGTCCGGCCACAAAGCGTAGTGCGAGAAACGTGATGGTTGTACAACCGATGATGACAAAAGCAAAAACCAATCCTTTCCCGAGGCTACCCATGTCATCTCGCACTACGAAGGATCTGGCCAGGTAGGCGACACCGCCTCCACAGATGAGCGAGATGAAACTGACGGTCCACCCCGTGATCGAAAGTCGACTGAAATCAATGTCCAATTCGTTGATCGACGTACCGATCCTTTCAGCCATGTCAGGGCGACGATTCATCATTTACGCTCACAGGAAAAGATCGTGAGCAGCGTATAGTCGCTGCGGAACAGTTTCGTAGGTTGCTTGCCGTATTTGTCTTGTCGTTTCGGCGAATTGGTCAGTGACATTTTGCGGCAAACCAATCATAACAGCGATCCGATTTTTCGGCTTAAGTTGAAACGCATCTTGAAATGCCAATGTCCGTTGCTTTCTCGATGCGGTTTTGACACTCGGCGAGTTAGTCCGATTGCCAGAAGTTGCTAAAAATTCATTGTCCTGCCTCAAATCCCACCTTCACTGTGATGTGTTTTTCTCGTTTGTGCTATCCACTTCGGCTAGTTGTATCGTCGTTCGCATGGATAGCGTTTTTTCATGTGCCTGCAATCGCGCAGGACGCACCGCCAGTTTCAGCATCGTTGGGTAGCAACGATGTTGTGGACGCATCCACGCTGACAGGCAAAGTCATGGTGGGGTATCAGGGGTGGTTCAACTGCGAAGGCGATGGGGCCGATTTGGGTTGGAAGCACTGGACACGCCGCAGGGGTCTGCCGTCGCCAACAAATATTACTGTGGATTTGTGGCCGGACCTTTCGGAGATGGATGCCGATGAACGGTATGCCACAGAATTCAAAAACCAAGATGGCAATCCGGCAGAAGTTTTCAGCAGTTACAATCGAAAAACGGTTCTCCGTCACTTCGGTTGGATGAAGGACTATGGAATCGATGGAGCGTTCGTTCAGCGATTTGCCAACCAGTTGCAAAATCGGCGGCTGAAGCATCACGTCGATGTCGTGCTATCGCATGTTCGTGAGGGTGCGAAGCAATCGGGGCGAACCTACGCGGTGATGTATGACTTGAGCGGGTTAGGTGCCGGTGATGTGAAACGGGTCGCCGAGGATTGGAAGCGTTTGCAGACTGAAGAGAACATCAGCGCTGACGCGGGTTACCTTCATCACGAAGGAAAGCCGTTGGTCTCCATTTGGGGCATTGGCTTCAGTGACAATCGGCCGTATTCACCGCAAGAATGTTTGCAGTTGGTCGAAGAGTTAAAGTCAGCTGGTTGCGCGGTGATGTTGGGAGTGCCGTCATATTGGCGTGACGGAACTCGCGATGCGATCGGTGACCCGATCTTGCACCAAATCATTAAGCTCGCCGATGTCGTTAGCCCTTGGACGATCGGCAGGTATCAATCGCCACGCCAAGCAGAGCGTCACGCAGAACAAGTCTGGCGTTTGGATCGGGAGTGGTTGGAAGCCGAAGGCATCGATTTTCTACCGGTCGCTTTTCCCGGGTTCAGTTGGCGAAACTTGCATGGTGGTCAGCTGAACCAAATCCCTCGTTTGAAAGGTGATTTTTATTGGTCTCAGATCACCGCCGCGAAAGATGTCGGTTGCAAGATGCTGTATGTGGCGATGTTCGATGAGGTGGATGAGGCAACGGCAATTTTCAAATGCACGAATGATCCGCCTGTCACAGAAGAGTCACAGTTCATTACGTACGAAGGGTTGCCAAGCGACCACTATCTAAAATTGACCGGGCAAGCAGCGGAATTGTTCCGCGATGCGAAGTAAGTGCGGATCGCAATGAACCGCGCTATCGCAATGAGGTCTCAGTTCACCTATCAGATACTGAGCCGTTTTGGCGATAGCCACGGTTCTGGCACGACACTAATCAGCGAGATCAAGTCAATCTCACCCAACTGGAAATCGTCTAGCCAACCAATTCAAGGATGGCCTGGTCGGTTGCTTCGTTATTGCTTTCGGCATCGAACTTTGCGATCACCTCTTGTGCCACGATCGCACCGAATGCGTAAGCACTGTCGTAGTTTTCAGCCGTAATGATGTTTCCATCAACAATCACATCGTCTGCGACCGTATTCGCATCACCGATTGATCCGCTTGCCACCTGAGTGGCCCCGTTCGATTCGATATGATCGCGAGTGGCTTGAACTTCACCTCCATCAGCACTTGGCAGTGTTCCGGCCCAGGATGATACCGTGTGTCCATCGATGGGGCTGACGCCGTCGACTCGAGCCCACGCCAACACCGTTACTCCGTTACAGATCGCGGCGACGTGTTTATCTTGGGCAACGAAGTCGTTGATCACGTCGTTGACGATCTGTTTGGTTGTTTCGTCACCTTGGTAGTTCCCGTTGTCGTAGGTGCCTTCGAATCCATATTGATAACTCGCCGCCCCATAGCCACCGATGAAGACAATGGTGGAGTAGTCTTCGGCGTTGACATCCGAAAGTGCAAGGTCTGGTTCGACGTTCGGTTCGCGTCCTTCAACGACGGATATCGCATGTGGTGTGGCTGTTTCAGTGGTTGCTGCCGCGACGACGACCTCCAGTCCTGCAGCTTCGATTGACTCGCGCGATTCGTAGTATTCCCGGTGATAAAAGTCTTGGTTGGCGATCACCATGAGGACGGGTTTGGGCTCTGTTTCATCCTCCGTACCGCCATCATCATCGTTTGGGCGGCTGGTGAAATCGTCAATGACTTCGCGGGCGACCACCGTACCGAAGTAGCTGGCCGAATTGTAGTTTTGTGCGGTGATGATCTTTCCGTCGATAAACACATCGTCCGTGGATGTGGAGGTGTCACCAATCGAGTTGGCCGGAAGCATCGTTGCCCCCTGGCGTTCGATCTGTCCGCGTGATGATTCACCAACACCATCGGCCCCCGGCGCGGCACCATTCCAGGCGGTAACGGTGCGATCTTGCAGTAGGCTTTCGCCATCAACATCGGCAAATGCCAAAACGGATACACCGTAGCAGACAGCGGCGACGTGCTTGTCTTGTTCGACAAACGCATTGACTAAATCATTGACAACGACTTTCAGGTCGCGTGTCCCGTTGTAAGCACTGTTGTGATAGGTGCCTTCAAAACCATATTGGTACTGTGCCATTCCCCAGCCGCCGGAGAAAACGATCGCGGAAAAGTCGTTCGCATTGGCATCGCTGAGGGCCAGATCGGGGACAACGAAACCTCCGTCGCTGCCCTGTCCCGAGCGGGCGTGTGGACGGGCGACCTCGGTCGTGGTGGCGGCCACAACGACCTCAAGGCCGGCGGCTTCCAGCGATGCTCGGGTGTCGGCGTAGTCCTGATACCAGAAATCTTGATTCGAGATAACCATCAGGACCGGTGAGGGGCCGTCGGCACTGGCCGAGCTATCGTTCGTTGTTGCCACGACGCTGATTTCCGAAGCGACGGCTGACTCGATAAACGCATCCGGCAAAAGTTCAAAACCGTCCGCAGCCATCAGGCAACGGGCTTCGGTGTTTTCAAAAGTGAGCCGACGAGAGGTCTTGGGGCGACGGTGACGAGTTGATCGAAAAGACATTGGAAAAGCTCCTTCAAACCTTTTTGCACTTTAGGGTGGATATTGAAGGCAGCTTGGATGGGCAAAATCAGCTGTTCTGCAGCGGATTGCCTCGGCCTTCACCCCTGACTCGCGAATCGAATCACGATTGCGACAGATTGGTGCAAAAAAGTTTCAAATCTTTTCGTCGCGATAGCCTTTGGTCAGAATTGCCCAAGATTTAGGAGAAAGCCCAGTCGAACACGGCTCGAAAAGGCAGCTCGCGAAGACGGGACCACAAAAAGAAATTACGGCCGCGACATGGGGCGTTCGTCTCGGGATCCACCAGTGCTAACACGATCGTTGTTCGTGCGTTTCTGGCTAGGTTGAACACTGGCCGCCGCGATTACGACGCAGTTGGCCGCAGGCCGCATCGATTTCATCGCCTTTGCGTTGGCGGAACATCACATTGACACCGGAGGCTTCCAAGATGTCTTTGAATTCAGCGATTGCCTGCTTTGTCGGGGTGACATAGGGCAAGCCTTCGACAGGATTGTAGGGAATCACATTGAGCATCACGTTGCGAGTCCGCAATATGCGTGCCAGTTGTCGGGCGTGTTCGATATCATCATTGATGCCACCGAGCAGGACATATTCAAATGTCAATCGCCGACCGTTGGCTTCGAAATATCGGTCCGCGGCATTCAGCACCGCATCGATACCGATTTTCTTGTTGACCGGAACAAGCTGGCTTCGCAGTTCTTCATTGGGAGCATGAAGGCTGACGGCTAGGTTGTACGGGACGCCGCTGGCGGCCAAACGATCGATCGCCGGTGGTAGACCGACGGTACTAATGGTGATCCGTCGTGGGCTGATACCCAGGCCATCGGATGATTTTGCGGTATCGAGTGCTCCAAGAACATGATTTAGGTTTGCCAGAGGCTCACCCATCCCCATCATCACGATGTGGCTCAGTCGTTCGCCTTCGTCCAATCGCGATTGAAGGCGAAGCATCTGCTCGACGATTTCGCCGCGAGTGAGGTTGCGGTCGACGCCATCAAGACCGCTTGCACAGAACACACAGCCCATCGCGCATCCCACTTGGCTGCTGACGCAAATACTCCGTCGATGGCCGTCTCGCAGCAGTACGCATTCGACTTCGCCACCATCGGCCAAGCGAACGAGCAGTTTATCGGTACCGTCGCGGCTTGTTTGGACGGCCGCCTCTTGAGACTTGAAGACGACGAATTCCTGGTCGAGAACTTGGCGAAGCGACTTCGGCAAGTCACTCATCTGTTCGAACGACTGCGCCCGCTTCTGGTACAACCAGTTAAAGATCTGCTTGGCGCGGAACTTTGGTTGTCCGTGCTCCTTCAGCCAGTTTTGCAATTGATCCAGCGAAAAGTCCAGCAGATGAAGCCGTTCATTGCCTGAAGCTTCGCGATCGCTGGGAGGGGCGGATTGGATAACTGGAAGGTTCAAAGGATCTTTGCGACAAAAGGAATGGTGGCGTTGCCATCACCGACGTTGGATTGAAATGTCGTCCACCCACGGGCCGCCTATTCGCGCCTGGTTGGTCTGTCGTCATAGTTTAGGAGCAGTCAACAAAATTGTCAGCCGCTAATCACTAGGCCTCGATCACATGAATTTGCCAGAAACGATTGACCGACAAGAAGCTTTGGACCGATTCACGCAGTTGACGGCAATTCCGGGCCGAAGCGGCGATGAAAAGGCCGTTGCCGAGTCGATTGTCGAGCAGCTCGTCGCCGCGGGACTGGATCGATCCCTTTGCCAGTTTGATGGAGCGGACGAACGAACGGAGATCGAAGCGAATTGTGGGAATCTGATCGTCAAGCTGCCTGGCGGTGGCTCCGGCCCCCACGTTTTGTTGTCCGCACACATGGACACGGTACCAATCTGCTTGGGAAGCCAACCCGTCATCGAAGGCGACTTTGTGACCAGTTCTGCCGAGACGGGACTGGGGGCGGACGATCGCAGCGGCTGTGCAGCGATTCTGACTGCCGCCATCGAACGGCTGCGACGTGGCAGTGACGATCTGCCACCGGCTACTTTGTTGTTCACAGTTCAAGAAGAAATTGGGCTCAAAGGCGCCCGCGCTTTAGATGCGTCTTTGATTGACTCGGTCGACCTGGCTTTCAACTTTGACGGGGGGGATGTAGCGAAGATTACCACCGGTGCGATCGGAGGTGAGCGGATCGATATCAAATTGAAAGGCATTCCGGCGCATGCGGGAGTCGCTCCGGAAACTGGTGTCAGTGCGATCGTGATTGCCGCCAAAGCCATCGCGGTCTTGCAACAGGAAGGTTGGCTCGGTCGCGTGACCAAGCCCAATGGCGAGGGCACATCGAATGTTGGTGTGATTCAAGGTGGAGATGCGACCAACGTGGTGACACCCGAGGTGAAACTTCGGGCGGAAGCGCGTAGCCACAATTCAGAGTTTCGGACCGAGATTGTCCAAACGATCGAGAAAGCGTTCCAGTGGGCTGCGGCAGACACCTGTAACAATGCGGGGACCGCCGGCCAATGTGAATTTACTTCGCGCGTTGACTACGAAGCGTTTGCACTCGCGGACGACGATCCTTCGGCTCAAAAGCTCGAAGCGTTGCTCCAAGCTATGGGGCGATCTTCCTATCGCAAGGTTGCCGGTGGTGGTTTAGATGCCAATTGGTTGAACCACCATGGGATTCCCGCAGTGACCGTTGGCTGTGGACAACAGAACATCCACACCGATAGTGAAAAGCTTGACATCAACGATTATTTGGCTGCCTGTCAAATCGCATCGACGTTGATCTGTAATCCGATTTCACAATAGTGCCGCGGGCGTAGCGATGACGAACGACGACCAAGACGTTTGCCTATGCTTTCACGTTTCGCGTCGGAAAATCGAAAAGTTTATCCGAACGACGAAACCCAAAGCGGTCTCACAAATTTCGGAATGCTACGGTGCGGGCACCGGCTGTGGTTGGTGCCGTCCGTTTCTAACGAGACTTTGGCAATCCGAAACACCGGAATCCGAAGCGTTGCCCACTGCGGAGCAATACGCCCAGCAACGCGCGATCTATCGCAAGAACAAAGATTCGTGATCGTTCAGGCCCACGATGACGAACGTCAGCAGTGGCACGGACCAACCGGTACAATGAACCCGATCGTGGATAACTTGATACTGGGTTCTATCGATAGACGAGGTCGGTTATGTGTCGCGTCTGGTGGCTGGCATTGCTTCTGTGCGGATGTTCTATCTGTCTGACGATCGAATCGGGCAAAGGCTTTGCGGATGAGACTACGGACAAAACTGCAGACGAACGTTCGCTGCAAAAAGAAGCTCGCCTAAAATTTATCCAAGCAACAGCGGAGAGCTTTCAACTCGCTCTCCGCGATGCCCCGGAAAAGCGGCTGAGTTTGGACGAGCAACCCTTGCTGCGATACACCAATCCGGTCCGTAACTTCTTTACCGACGGCGTTGTCCTACTTTGGCGATATGAATCCGAACCGGTTTTGATGGGCGCTGTTTCGGTCCGCGGCAATGGTGCGGTCTTTTGCGAATTCACCGCACTGTCATCGTTGCAGATGTCCGGCGACCTTGGGCTGCGTCGCCAATGGACACCGGAAAAGACAACTCAGGTGGATGTACCGATCGATGTGGACGGCCCTGCTACCCCAGATTTAAAACGTCAAGCTTTGCTGATGAGACGGTTGATCCGTCGATTCTCGGTCTGGATGTATGAAGCAGAAGACGAAAACAATAAGCAGAAACTAAGACTGTTGAGCAACCCGCTGGTTCAATGGACCGACGAAAAAACGGGTTCGTCGATGATGTGTTTTGGCTTCACCGAAACAAATGACCCTGAGGGTTTGGTGATCTTAAGATACAACTCGAAACCAGAATCGGGGCAAGCAACATGGACCTACACGCTTTCCCGGATGACATCACGCCCGTTGACTTTCGAACTTGACAATCAGCCTGTTTATGAAGTCAAGCCATACTGGGGCCAGCCACAATCCAACACCGATAGCTATTTGGAGCGAAGACTGAAGGACTATGAAGAATAGGAATCGACCCACTGTGTTTGATGCCACTGTTTGTGCGTCCGGTCGGAGTGTCTCATTTATTCTGGGCAGCATGATCGCATGCTTTGCATTCAGCCAGCCCGTTGCGTTCGGTCAAAGCGAGTTCGGTGAAACAGTTCGGCCGCCGAATATCATTTATGTGATGGCTGACGATCTGGGGTACGGTGACTTGGGCTGCTATGGGCAACAACAAATTAAGACGCCCAATCTGGATCGCATGGCGTCCGAAGGGATTCGGTTTACGGATCACTATGCAGGTCACACCGTCTGTCGCCCTTCACGTTTAGTGCTTTGGACCGGAAAGCATGTCGGCAGCACAAAGTTGATGGGCAATCGTCCGCGATCATTGACCGGGACCGAAACGACGGTTGCAAAGCTCCTGCAGAATGCTGGCTATGTCTGTGGCGGTGTCGGGAAATGGGCACTCGGAAACGTCGATTCGCCAGACCAGATCGATAACCCTGGGCATCCCAACAGAAATGGTTTCGACTATTGGTTTGGTTATATGAACCAGAGCCAAGCACACAATTATTTCCCTCTGTACCTTTGGGAAAATGACCGCCAAGTTCCCCTGCCGGGTAATGAGCTACTGAAGGACGATCTGGCCCGGGGCCGAGTTTCTTCGAAGCGGGTGACCTACTCGCATGATTTGATCACCGAAGCGGCGATGAACTTTATTCAACGCAACTATCGTCAGCCGTTTCTGCTGCACATCCATTGGACGATCCCACATGCCAATAACGAAGGTGGTCGTGTACTGAAGGACGGCATGGAGATTCCCAGTTATGGTGAATATGAACAGCAGGACTGGCCAAATCCGGAAAAGGGCTTCGCCGCAATGGTGACGCGCATGGATCGTGATATGGGGGATCTGTTTCAACTGCTAAAAGATCTTTCGATCGATGAAAACACCATCGTCTTTTTCACATCCGACAATGGGCCGCACCGTGAAGGCAACCATGACCACGAATTCTTTGATTCCAACGGAGTTCTAAAAGGCTTCAAGCGATCGATGCATGAAGGTGGAATCCGCGTGCCGATGATTGCACGATGGCCTGGTAAAGTTGACGCGGGTGTCGATTCTGATTTGCCGTCAGCCTTTTGGGACTATCTGCCAACCGCATGCGACTTGGCGGGTGTAGAGGTACCGGAACAAGTCGACGGGATTTCGTTTTTGCCCACACTGGTTTCAGAAGGTCAACAGGAACGACACGAATACCTTTACTGGGCCAGCCAGGAAGGTGAGACAACCGTCGGGATTCGCCAGGAACAGTGGAAGCTGGTTCGCTATCGCCGAGACAAACAGGGACAACCCGATTGGCGATTGTATAACTTGCATAGCGACCCCGGCGAACAACATGACGTCGCCAGTCAGCACGCTGATGTGGTTGAACGTATGATCAACGCGGTCCAGTCGGACCAGTTGCCATTGATTGCCGAGAAGTGATCGAGGTCGTCTTCGTCGAGACGTCTAGAATTGCCGGATCAGCTTGTGTGGCAAATCCGACTCCCGGATCAAAATGGGATTCGGTTTCTTTTGCTGAAACACAACGTACCGCAATCGAGACGGGCCCGTCAGCGAAATGTTTTTCTGTTCGCTGTGCTCGAGAATCACTGCTAACTGTTCAACGGTGACTTGGCGATAGGCGTGTTTTGCCAACACTTTTTGAAGATCCACCCAAGATCGCCCTTCCATTTTCGGATTGACGTTTGGCGGTGGCCAGGGGAATTGCTGGGCCAGCAATTCGGGTTCGATCGCCAGTACGGTTGTGGCAACTTCACGGCGAGAATCAAACCAGCGGATCAGTTCGCTATGTGACTTTTCGTCGGTGTCGATGACTGGCGGTTGCCGCCAAGCCGCATCGACGATGGGGGAGATGACGTCTTCGATTGGCTTGGACACGATCAACGGGGACACCGAAACGCACCAATCGTGTCGAGTTTCACAGTGCTGTTCCAGGACACGAGATCGCGGCGTGCTGGTTTCGACGGCAACGGTGAACCGAAGGTTGGCGTCAAACTGATAGACCGGTTGTAGGCCCGTCACATAGCGACGAAAGAGGTTTCGCCAGGACTTATTAGAGGCGTTGTCTTCAGATCCACTGCCCTCGGCGACAAAGTCTTCGATTGCCTGCTCCTCGATGAATTCACGATAGTGGCGAAGTACACGTTCCTTACTCCACTGTAGCAATGCTTGACTAAGAGCCTTGGGATTGTTTTCATTGAGAGAAAACAGCGTTGACGTTTCCTCGGCTTCTTCCAAGAGACGCAGCAAGTCATCGCTATCGGGAACACCAACGCAGAAATTCATCACACGCAACTGGCGATCGCAGATAAACAGGATCGACTGCCTAGGCAGGATTTGAGTCGGATCGCTGAATACATTCGAGGGCAGCCCTGCGGCGACGCGCTGGATGACGAACTGCTCCTTAAGGCCAGGACGTAACTTGGTGGCATCAGCGACTGCGGCCTGCAAAAGCGATTCGCACCACAGTGGCCCTGTGAAAGCCTCCTTATCGGCAGCGAGAAGCTTTTCGCGTTTGTGGACATCAGAGGCTTCGTCGGTCACCAGGATCAACGCCCACTTCGAATCCGTTTGGCTTGCCGAAGGCCTTTCGAAGAGCTCAGGATTGGGCTGAGCAAAGCACTGTTTGTGAAATCTTTCTGGCAAGATGCCAAGTGCAATACCGAGACCGCACAGCATGACAAACGTACGTCGCTTCATTTGAGACTCTAAGAGATAAGTAGAGAAGAGCTGCAGACCAATCCAGAGTCGGTGACGATTCAATCGCAAGCCATTTTTTAAGCAGCTGAATCGGTCGTGGAGGTCCACACAAACGGGCTTCCTTCCGAATTCTGTTTACATCTGCAGGGTGTCGTCCGGTCCCCCTTAGTATAAGGTCTGCTGAGGCGTTGGTGTTCCAGGTGTACCCAAGCTAAGGCACATGTTGAGGTGAGAGCTTTCTACCACGACGATCGATTTGATGTCGTGGCAAATCGTTGGACGCGGAACTTGCAATCAGCAAAAGAAAAAAGGCTTCTGCAAAATTGCTTTGCAGAAGCCTTCTTAAAAGAGGCGACTAGCGGAGTCGAACCGCTGTAGACGGATTTGCAATCCGCTGCCTAACCACTCGGCCAAGTCGCCTGACTGTTTGGTCAGCCTAGGAAAAGTTTCTCCGATCGTCAAGAAGCCCTCAAACCGAAGACTTAAGTAAACCCAGAGAATCGTTCCTTGCTGTGTGCAATGGGATATCGGCCTTCGGCTGGCTGCTCTTGAGGGACATCTGCAGAAATAAAAAAGTTCACTTCTGTCACCCAAATCTGCCGCAAAGAAGCTGCCCCCCCAAAAAAAAGTTCAGGCGGATGGAGGCCACCAAGGAGTGCTTTTTTGAATCATGAAACCATCGTTTGTGATCGATCTGACAGATTCCGAGACCAGGGGCTTGGACGACCGATCCGAGTCCGTTTTGGTGACCGGTGCGGTGCTAGGACGAATCGGCAACCACCTATAAGCTGTCTTCGTTCAGGGCATCGCAGAGTTTGCTAAGCAGAGTTCGCTAAGCTGAGTGTGACGAAGTGAATCGTTCACGAGCGTTATGTGCCTTGCCAGTCCCTGTTCCCCGCCTGTTTTAGATTCCCCGCTCCCTTCTCGATTGGATGATCGGCTCCGCGATGACAAAGAAGTGCACCACCCTCGGACTAAAGCCCAGTTTTGGTTTCGGCGATCGAACCGGATTGGCAACGCCTGGTCATATCGCGGCGATGAAGCGTTGTGGTCAGGGGATGACTGCGATTTATCCTCAGCAGTCCATTCGCGAAATGACCCGGACGCAGCGAACACCCCAAGGCGTGATGCAGGACGCGATGAACGCGGTCGAGGAAGCTGGTTGGGAGGGACCGGTCGGTGCTGACGCGGATCACTTGAAGACCAACGAAGACGTCGACATCACGGCGGCGGCTGGGTTCACCTTTTTTACGATCGATCCTTCCGACGACGTCGATCAAAAAGCGGATGATTATGACGAATCAACCCTGCGGGAACGATTTGTCACCATCCGTGATTCGGTCGGATGGTTTGACCAGTACGTCGGTAAAGCGATCGCTTTGCCGACCGGCACGACCGTCGATTTGGACGAGCAAGCTTGTATGCGTGCTGCGGTTAAATACGGTGCCGCGATTGCTCGGGCACTGCGGCTTGGGAACCACATTCGCAGCGTCAACGAAACTGCGGGACAAGACTATGAAATCGAATTGTCCGTTGACGAGACCGATCAGCCGACGACGCTGGCCGAGCATTTCATCATCGCCGATCAATGCCTAACGGGAGGCATGAAGCTTGTCAGTTTGGCACCACGATTCATCGGAGATTTCGAAAAAGGCATTGATTTCAAAGGCGATTTAGAAGCATTGGAGCGATCGTTGGCGGATCACGCCGCGATCGCCAAACTGCTGGGGCCGTACAAGCTGAGTTTGCATTCCGGCAGCGACAAAGTTTCCATGTATGCCGCGTTGGCACGGACCACCGGTGGTCATTTCCACGTGAAAACCGCAGGAACAAGCTATCTAGAAGCTCTGCGTGTTGTGGCAAAGCACGACCCACAAGCCTTTCGCGGCATCATCGATTTCTCGCGGGATCGCTATGAAACCGATAAGGCGACCTATCACGTATCGGCAACTTTGGCTGACGCGCCGACGACCGAGCAAGCTGACGATTTAACGCTGCAAAGTGAATACCTGGAACTGTGGGATGATGTCCCGGTCGGAAAAGGTTTCACCAAACCCGGACGTCAGATTTTGCACTGCACGTTTGGTTCGGTGCTGACTGACGCAAAATGGGGAAAGGTGGTTCATGACTGTTTGGTTGCCCACCCGCAGACGTATTGCGAAGTGCTGGACGATCACTTTGGTCGCCACTTGGACGCACTGAAAAGCGGCATGTAGCGGCTAGCGATCGTCGTCCATTGGCGATCAGACGGTCGTGATTGCGAAATGCTGGGGGGGCGAGCCATTCAGGTGGCTGCTGAGTGATTACATTGCTCAGTGAGCACATAGCTCAGTGATTAGATTGATTGTGCGCATCGTTCGGTAGCGACGTCTTGTCCTGCTGCTTTTCTGTCGACGTATCCAGTGTCGACTGATAAAACGATGCCTCTGATCACCTCCCACCTGCATTTCGCAACCTGCCCCCTTCTGTCGTTTGAGCTGACATGCCCGAAGCCGATAATCCTTACGAGACAACCACGCCATCGACAGTCCAGTCGGGCAGTAATGAAATCGTCCAGACAACTCGCGAACCGCTGCTTAAGCAGATGGCGACCAGCGAAGATTGGTGGGCCATTTGGATTGGGTTTGTGATCCTGGCGATCGGATTTTCCATCGTCTTTTTCACTGCCCCAGACGACTACACGAGCCTTGATTCTCTGAAAGGCGTCAGCGAGCTGTCGACCTACTTGGCCAAGCCTGGTGGCTGGGAAGATTCGCCGGTTCCGGCGCTGGCAAAAAGCTGGAAAGGTATCCTGGGCGCGTTCGTTGTCATCGGTGTTCTATTCACCGTGGCGACCAAGCTGCGTGGCAAAGACGCCATCGGATTCATCAAAGGGTTCCCGGTCGTGTTTGCCCTTGCCACGTTCGCATACGTCTTGGCTGGCCAATCCGTGATCAAGGCTTACAACCTTGAATACGCCCTTTGGGCATTGCTGGTCGGACTGATCATCAGCAACACACTGAAAACGCCTGCCTGGCTTCGTCCGGCGATTTTGACCGAATTCTCTATCAAGACCGGCTTGGTGTTGTTGGGCGCAGAGGTGTTGATGAGTCGCTTGATGGCACTCGGCATTCCCGGCATCGGAGTCGCGTGGGTTGTCACACCGATCGTTTTGATCAGCACCTACATCTTTGGTCAGAAGGTTCTCAAAATTCCGTCGCGATCATTGAACATGGTCATCAGCGCCGACATGTCGGTCTGCGGCGTTTCGGCTGCGATCGCGACTGCAGCGTCTTGCCGAGCAAAGAAGGAAGAACTGTCGCTTGCCATCGGACTTTCGCTGTCGTTTACCGTCGTGATGATGGTGGTTTTGCCGGCGGTGATTCAAGCGATGGGCTTGCCGACAGCAGTGGGCGGGGCATGGCTTGGCGGAACGATCGACGCGACAGGTGCGGTTGCCGCAGCAGGCGGCGTGCTCGGCGACGAAGCCTTGGAAGTCGCGACAACGGTCAAGATGATTCAGAACATCCTGATCGGCGTCACCGCGTTTCTGGTTGCGGCGTACTGGGTCGCCTATGTCGAAAAGAACGAGACCTCTGAAAAGGTTGGTGTCGGCGAGATCTGGTACCGCTTTCCAAAGTTTGTTTTGGGCTTCATCACCGCGTCGATCCTGTTCTCGTTGATCCACGGTCAAGTCGAAGGCGGCAACTTGTTGATTGATGCGATGATCAAAGATGGCACCAAGACGCTGCGAGGTTGGTTTTTCTGCCTCGCATTTATTTGCATCGGGCTGGATACGAACTTCAAAGCACTGTTGCCGTATTTTAAAGGTGGCAAGCCAATGGTGCTTTACGTTTGTGGTCAATCACTAAACCTGATTTTGACCCTGCTGATGGCTTACTTGATGTTTGGCGTTCTGTTCCCACCGGGCCAATGAAACGATTTTTAATCGTCGCTGCCTGTATCGCAATGATCTGGGGCGTGGTGCTACCACGTCTAGCCAAGACGGAGACGGTGCGCGAACGCAATGCTTGGCTGAAAGAAAATCAGATCGATCCGGCAGCGATGTTTTACACCGAGCTGCCCTTGATGGATCGCGTTCTTGCCGGCAAATAGACGGATTCGATTCTAGAATCCGAGCAGGCGATGGATCGTCGTGGCAGCCTTGATCTGGCTGCCACTAAATCGCTATCCGTTCGCGAAGCTTCGTTGCGAAGGATCAGGAATCTTCTTCGCGAAGTTTGGCCAGAACGGTGTAGTCTTCCAGCGTGCTGGTGTCACCGACTGCCTCTTGTCCGGCCGCGATATCGCGAAGCAGGCGTCGCATGATTTTTCCGCTGCGTGTTTTAGGCACCGATGCGGCAAAGCGGATGTCGTCGGGCTGCGCGAGCGCACCGATTTGTTTCCGCACGTGCTGACGGAGTTCTTTGCGAAGGTCGTCGCCCGGATCCGCTGAGGTCACCGTGACGAAGGCACAGATGGCTTGGCCCTTGATGTCATCCGGTCGGCCGACAACTGCGGCCTCAGCAACCAGTTCATGACTGACCAATGCGCTTTCGACTTCGATCGTGCTCAGTCGGTGGCCCGAGACGTTGATCACGTCATCGATACGTCCCATGATCCAGTAGTATCCGTCTTTGTCACGACGTGCATTGTCGCCGGTTAGATACTTGCCAGGGACGGTCGACCAGTACGTATCGACATAGCGTTCGTCGTCGCCCCAAACGCCACGCAGCATGCCAGGCCATGGCTGGTCGATGCATAGCATGCCGCCATTTTCGCCTTCGACAGGTTGTCCGGATTCGTCCAAGATGACTGGGACAACACCTGGAAGCGGTCGGGTGCACGAACCGGGTTTTGTGGCGGTAATCCCTGGCAGGGGGCTCATCATGATGCCACCGGTTTCGGTTTGCCACCACGTATCGACGATCGGGCAGCGTTCACCGCCGATCTTCTTGTGGTACCACATCCAGGCTTCGGGGTTGATGCCTTCGCCGACAGATCCGAGCAATCGCAAGCTCGAAAGGTCGTGTTTTTCGACGTGTTCATCACCCCATTTGATAAACGCACGGATGGCGGTCGGGGCGGTATACAGAATCGTGACTTTGTACTTTTCGACCAAGTCCCAGAAACGGTCTTCAGCCGGATAGTTTGGAGCCCCTTCGAACATCAGGCATGTCGCACCTGCCGAAAGTGGTCCGTAAACGATGTAGCTGTGTCCGGTGATCCATCCGCAGTCAGCGGTGCACCAATAGATGTCGTCGTCGCGATGGTCAAACACCCATTGGAACGTGCGTTTTGCCCAAAGGTTGTAACCCGCCGTGGTGTGACGGATGCCTTTGGGTTTACCGGTGCTGCCGGAGGTGTAAAGGATGAACAGCGTCGTTTCGCTGTCGAGCGGTTCGGCTGGCAGATCGCCTGACTGCTTGTCGACGATGTCGTGCCACCAAACGTCACGACCTTCGGTCATTGGGGCGTCGTTACCGACACGACGCAGCACCAAGCACTTTTCGACCGAAGGAGACTTCGTCAATGCTTCATCGACCGTCTCTTTCAAGGGCAAGACCTTGCCACGACGATAAAGACCGTCGGACGTGATGACCAGCTTGGCGCTCGCGTCTTGGTTTCGATCGGCGATCGACTCGGCGCTAAAGCCAGCGAAGATGACGGAGTGAATCGCGCCGATCCGAGCACAGGCTAGCATCGCAATCGCAAGCTCGGGTGTCATCGGCATGTAGATGCTGACGACGTCGCCTTGGCCGATGCCAAGTTCTTTCAGTGCCGCAGCACACTTGCAGACTTCGACTTTCAATTCGTTGAAGGTCAGTGTTCGCGTATCACCGGGTTCGCCTTCCCAGATAATCGCTGGCTTGTCGCCGCGTCCTTGATCGATGTTGCGATCGACGCAGTTGTAACTGGCATTGGTCTTCCCACCGACAAACCACTTTGCGTTCGGAGCATCCCACTGGCAAACTTCGTTGAACGGTTCGAACCAATGCAGGTGTTCGAGAGCTTCTTCCTTCCAGAAACCGTCGCGATCGTCACGGGCCCGGCGATAAAGATCTTCGTACTGTTCTTGTGTCGAGATGACTGCTTTCTGAGTGAACTCGGCTGCTGGTGGAAACAATCGAGTTTCGTCAAGAACGTGGTCAATTTGGCCGGAAGCAGATTCGGACATCGAGAAGAAATTCCAGTCGATTCGAGGGAGGAAGGTGGGAGGAGTAGCGGAATAGTCTAAATGGTTTCGACACGCGGCGCAAGTCTAGCAGCCACTTTCACTTTTGCGTTTGAAGACCTCTGGCGACAGAGATTTCGCCGCACCGAAAACCGCGCCTTTGCGCGATAAAGTTTACCCGATTGATAGTCTCCCGAAGGTCTTGGCGGCACGCTACAACAATTCGTTATGACGAACGCTTTTTCAACATCGCAGCGATGCCAACAAATGGCATCCGTCGCAGGACATGTGGTCGCCAGGGCCGATGATTTCATTGCCGCTTGCCAAAGCGATTGGAGGACCGATCCGGTCGAAACGATCACCGGAGAGCTTCTGCCGCTCTGTGCAGCGCTGCGATGGATCGGAAAACGCGGCCCGGCCGTTTTGCGCCCCAAACGTCACGGCCTTTGGGGACGCCCAATATGGCTGGCAGGCGTTCAATCGGCCGTTCATCGCGTCCCATTGGGAACGGTGCTGATTCTGGGAACATGGAACTATCCGGTGCTGCTTCCCGGAGTCCAAATCGCTCAGGCAATCGCCGCGGGAAATCGAGTCCTGTTTAAACCGGCCGTCGGCACCGAACGCGCCGCAGAGATTCTGGTGGGCTGTTTTCGGGAAGTCGGTATCTCCGAGCAGCAATTGGTGCTCACCGATTCGAGCGTTGAAGCGGCCAGCGAGGCGATCGATTCCGGAGTTGACTTGGTTGTCTTAACCGGATCGGCCGGGACAGGACGGAAAGTCCTTGCGAGTGTGGCACCAACGATTGCGGCTGCCATTATGGAACTTAGCGGCTGTGATGCGGTCCTCGCGTGTGACGGTTGTGATTCCAAACGGGTGGCAAAGGCGATCCGATTTGGCTTGACCTTCAACGGCGGAGCCACATGCATTGGTCCACGGAGGCTGTTAGTAAAATCAGGACAGCGAGACACCGTGATCAGCGACCTGCTGGCGGAGTTGCAAGATGAGCCGGAATACATCGTTCATCCGGTTGCCAGGGATCAGGTTGCCGAGCAAATTTCGAGTGCGATCGCTGACGGTGCGGTTGATCTGCTGGGAAGATTTGATAAGTCAAAGTTACGAGCCTCAGGCAGGCTTTCACCGATCGTTTTGGATCGGGTGCATATCGACGATCCGATCGCCAACGCCGACCTTTTCGCCCCGGTGATCTCCGTAATCGAATGCCGCGATGTCGACCTAATGATTGCTGCGGTCAACCAATGCCCCTACCGGCTTGCCGCCAGTGTCTTTGCGGATACAGCGACGGCAAAGAATGTGGCGGAGCGGCTGGAAGTCGGCAGCGTAACGATCAATGATTTGATCGCGCCTACGGCAGATCCGAGACTTCCCTTCGGCGGTCGCGGGCAGAGTGGCTTTGGTGTGACACGCGGAGCCGAAGGGCTGCTTGCCATGACGGCGGCAAAGGTGGTTAGCACTCGAAAAGGAAACTTATTGCCGCACCTGGATCGTCGAAGGCGGCGTGACCGAGATCTGTTGCAGGGGCTGATGGAGTTTTTACACGGCGGAAGGCTGCAATCTCGTCTGTCGGGCTTGAAGCGAATGGTTCGTGGCGTCAAAACAGAAGACGAGCCGCGCGGTGGCGATCGGACGTGATCGACTGCCGGATTGCGCAAGGCTTGTCGCAAGGGAAGAATACCGCGACCTCCATTGAAATAGGGATTTTCGCATTATGATCGCGGCTGATTCGGTACACCAAAACGTTGTCGTCATCGGAGCCGGTTTGGCTGGGCTATCGAGCGCCTGTGTCCTCGCCGCTCGAGGCCATTCGGTGACGCTGCTCGATAAAAACGATTGGGTGGGAGGCAAGGCGGCTCAGCATGCCGCCGAAGGCTATCGTTTTGATATGGGGCCGACGATTTTAACGGTTCCCAGCGTGCTTAAGCGTGTCTTCGAAGAAGCCGATCGCAAGATGGAGGACTATGTCAAAATCTTGCCATTGGATCCTCAGTGGCGATGCTTTTTTGAGTCCGATGGAAAAGGCGGAAACGCTGGCGAAAACAGTGTTCTGGACTTAGTTTCCGATGTCGAGCAAATGAAACGGCATCTCGCCAAGTTCACTTCGGGTGAAATCAATGGCGAAGGATACGAGCGGTTTATTCAGCTGAGCAAACACTTGCATGAGGTTTCCGATCGTTTCTTCTTTTGGCGATCGATCGGCGGACTGGCAGACACGATGGATGTCAGCGGAGCATTTTCGCTAGACGTTCTTAAAGATGTCTTGTCACTGCGGATGGGCAAAAGCGTTGCCGGTGTGGTGCGATCACATGTGCCCGACGGCCGGGTTTCCCAGATGATGGACCACTTTACACAGTACGTGGGGTCATCGCCGTACGCTTCACCCGCGGTGCTTTGTAGCATCGCACACATGCAAACCGAAGAAGGCATCTGGTATCCCGTTGGCGGGACGCGGGCCGTTCCCGAAGCGTTAGCAAAGCTTGCCGAGGATCTGGGCGTCGATATCCGCACGGGCGTCGACGTGATGAAGATTAACAGCGATGGAAAGCGAGTGACTGGAGTCGTGACTGCTTCCGGCGAGACATTGCCCTGTGATGCGGTGGTCAGCAACTGCGATGCGGTGCGGACCTATCGAGAATTGTTAGACGGAACGGTGCAGTCGAAAAAGTTCGAGAAGTCCAACAAGTATTCGCCCGCATGCAGCGGTGTCGTTCTGTATTTGGGGCTCAACCGACGCTACGAACAACTGCTGCATCACAACTTTGTCTTTTCAAAAGATCCCGAAAAAGAGTTCGAATACATTTACGATCGTGGTGAACCTGCACCGGACCCGACTGCTTATGTCTGTGCCCCAGCGATCAGCGAACCCGAGGTCGCTCCGGAAGGCTGCGAAGCACTTTATATCTTGGTGCACACGCCTTACCTGAGGAAACATCACGATTGGAAAAAGATGCTGCCAGAGTATCGAGAAGTGATCTTGGACAAAATGGAATCGTGCGCCGGTACGAAAGGGATCCGAGACGCGATCGTCTATGAAGCCTCGCTAACACCGGAAGGCATTCACAATCGTTATCGAGTCCTAAACGGTGCGATCTACGGCTTGGCCAGTCACGGGAAATTCACCGGTGCGTTCAAACCTGGCAATCGCCGCAAAGACTTGCAAGGGTTGTATCTAGCCGGCGGCGCGGCGCATCCTGGGCCCGGAATGCCGATGGTGATGATGAGCGGATGGATCGCCGCAGACTCGCTCGATCAAGACGCGCGCGGTGGCAAGCTGGTCTCGTCCAAATCCTAGTGCTGTGACAAAGTCAACCGAGCATTCGTCATCCGTGACCGTTCAGACGCCGGAGATTCAGCCTGCCGCGGGTTGGTTTCTTTCAGGTTTTCAGCAATTCTTGTGGCGATACCTGCGTCGACATTTTCATACAATTGCGATTTTGCACGAAAGCCGTGCCGCTCTGTCATCGCTGAGCGGTCGCCCTTTGATCGTCTATGCCAACCATCCCTCGTGGTGGGATCCGTTGATCGCACATTTTTTGAATGAGGCGTTGATGTCCCCACGCCACTTTTTCGCTCCGATCGATGCGGAGGCACTTCAAAAATACAAAGTGTTCGAAAAGCTTGGATTCTTTGGCGTGCAGATGGCATCACAATCGGGGGCAGCGAATTTCCTGCGACAATGCTCGTCGATTTTGCGGCGAGATGACAGTGCGTTATGGATCACACCGGAAGGACGTTTTGCTGATGTACGTGACGATTCAGCTCCATTGATGCCGGGGCTTGCTCACCTATGCTGGAAAAACCGCAATGCGGTCGCCGTTCCTTTGGCGTTGGAATATACGTTTTGGGATGAACGGTTGCCCGTCTGTTTGGTCAACTTGGGCCAGCCGATCGATACGGCTCAGCGAACAGACTGGAGCAAAGCAACTTGGAGCGATGCGTTGCGACAGCACTTGCGAGACGCTCAGTCAGAATTGGCCAATGCCTCCATTGCACGTTCCAGTGCTCCCTTTGATCAGCTGCTGAAAGGACGGCGTGGTACCGGCTGGTTCTACGACACTTGTCGGAAGCTAAAATCAAAACTTAGTGGGACAGATTTTGACGCCAGTCACGGAGAACAGTTTCAGTGATCGTTTTTCTTTCACTGGTCGCTTTGTTCTTCTCCGCAATACCGGCACTGATGTGGCTGGCCAATCTTCCTTTGTTTCGCCCCAGGGAATGCATCGTTGCTGATGGAAGCAACGAGGCGGAACCGCTGGTGCCGATTTCGGTTTTAATCCCGGCTCGTGACGAAGCCGATGGCATCGAAGCCTGCATTCGTCACGCCCTTGAAAGCGAAAAGGTTGCTGTCGAAGTCATCGTGCTTGATGACGATTCATCCGATGACACGGCAGACATCGTTCGTCAAATTGCTTTGGAAGATCAACGCGTTCGGCTCGTCTCGGGAAAGCCTTTGCCCGACGGATGGAACGGCAAACAACACGCGTGTAAGCAGTTGTCCGATGAGGCAAAGCATCGTTACTTCGCGTTCATTGATGCCGATGTGCGATTAAAGCCACGGGCGTTGTACACGCTGCATCGTCTGCTGCGAGAGCGATCTTTGGGATTGATCAGTGCGTTTCCTTTTCAAGTCACCGTGACATGGCTCGAACAATGGCTGATCCCGATGATGCATTTCATACTGCTGTCGTACCTGCCGTTTTCACGAATGCGGCTGATGAAGGACCCCAGCCTAGCGGCTGGATGTGGGCAACTGTTTTTGACCGAGCGTAAGTCTTACGTCCAGGCTGGAACACACGAAGCGATTCAATCATCGCGCCACGACGGGATCAAATTACCGCGGGCGTTTCGCCAAGCCGGTTTGATGACCGATGTTGTTGACGGCACCAATTTGGCAAGCTGCCGGATGTATCAAAACGCCGAACAGGTTTTGCGGGGCGTGTTAAAGAACGCGGTCGAGGGGATCGCGAATCCGCGTTTGATTGGCGTGTTCACGGTGTTGTTGTTGGGATGCAGCGTCTTGCCGGTCTTATCGTTGCTGCTGGCGATTCAGTTTCAAAGTGGCTGGGGCATCGCCCTGTCATTGCTTTCGATCGCGATTGCGCACGTTCCACGAGCGTTGGGCGTGGTCTACTTCCGTCAGCCCATCATGGGGGCCGCATCGCATATCCCAGCAACAGTTTTATTCGTGATCTTGCAGTGGGTGGCGTTCTGGAACCACCTAATGGGGCGAACGGTAGCTTGGCGTGGACGCAGCTAAGTTTGGATCGTCACCGCGGCCGGTCGGTTTGGGATTTGGCTGTGAATTTGGCCGTGAATTCTTGCCTGTTTTCGGCGGTTCGCTGTATCGATCGAATCCGCGACATCACCGTGTTCGATTACTCATAACTCGGGTGAGCTGGAAACCCTTCTGGTGGCGGTTTTCCCCCTGAAATTGCTTTTGTTGCACTAACCGCCCTTACATTGCTATACTGCGGAGGAACGGCGCAAATGGATTGCTGATGTAGAGCGTCGTCCCACCATTTAACAGCGTATCAGGCTCCGCACGAATTTGGCGGTCGTCTGATATTCCCGCCTGACCTATCCCACCTCCAAGCTCCGCGGCCTGATCATGTTGACGATCACGGGGCCGGCTAGCCGCTATTGTGACGGACGAAACCGGCGCAGCTTTTTGAAAATTGGTGCACTGTCATTCGGTGCCGGCGGGCTTTCGCTTGCCGATCTCTATCGAGCCGAAGCGGCCAGCCCATCGGGACGGCGGCATAAATCGGTGATCAATATTTTCCTGGCCGGCGGTCCTCCGCACCAGGATATGTGGGAGATCAAAACCGATGCCCCCAGCGAGATTCGCGGGGAGTTTCGGCCGATCAATACGAACGTTCCCGGCATCCAGATTTGCGAAGTCTTCCCAAAGCTGGCATCGATGATGGACAAAGCCGCGGTGATTCGCAGCGTTGTCGGATGTCGAGGTGGGCACGACGCGATTCAGTGCTTCACCGGTTGGGAAAACAATTCGTTGCGCAGCATCGGTGGTCGTCCTTCGATCGGTGCTGCAACATCGAAGTTGTTCGGCCCCGTTGATCCTGCGGTGCCTCCTTTCGTCGGTCTTGCCGCGCCGACACGACACCTGCCTTGGTCCGACGCTGGGCAATCAGGGTTTTTGGGCTCGGCCTTTACGCCCTTCAAACCCGACGGCCCCGGCATGAAAAACATGACCCTGCAAGGGATCACACTTGATCGATTGGCCAATCGTCGCGCGTTGTTGTCCGAACTGGATGTGATGCGCCGGGACATCGATATCAACGGCACGATGGAAGGGATGGACGCGTTCGGTCAGCGAGCGTTGGATGTTCTTACCAGCAGCAAGCTGGTCGATGCCCTTGATCTCAGTAAAGAAGACCCTCGCGTTGTCGAAATGTACGGGGACGGCAAGCCGTACAAGTATCAGTACGACGGTGCACCGACTTGCAATGAGCAACTGTTGGTGGCACGTCGCTTGGTAGAGGCCGGCGTGCGAGTTGTCAGTCTAAGTTTTGGACGTTGGGACAGTCATGGTCAGAACTTTGACTTAGTTCGTGACCACGGTGGAAAGTTGGATCAGTGCCTCAGTGCGTTGATCACTGACTTGGATCAGCGTGGGATGCTGGATGATGTTGCCATCGCGGTTTGGGGCGAGTTCGGTCGGACTCCAAAAATCAATCCTCAAGCCGGTCGTGACCACTGGACCAAAGTCAGCTGTGCGTTCTTAGCCGGCGGTGGAATGAACACCGGTCAAGCGATCGGGGCAACCAACCGCATGGGTGAAGAGGCCACCGAACGCCCTGTCGACATGCAAGAGATTGTCGCAACGCTGTATCACACGTTGGGGATCGATACGCAAACGACTGCGATTGCAGACCCTACCGGGCGACCACAGTTTCTTGTCGACAAGGACCCGATTGTCGAGTTGGTCGGATGAGCACAACACGTTTAAAAAGCCAGCTTGGCCTACAAAGCCTGCTTGTCGCGATCGCTTCGCTGGTTGGGCTCGGCTGTCTACCAGCAACGGCTGCCGAACTGCAGTTCATAAATACCTTTCCCGAAGGCACCAGCCTAAAAGGGATCGACGCGCGGATGCAATTAATCGTGACAGCCACTGACGGCGTCATGGCGACCGATGTCACACGTGATGTCGACTTTGCCGCGTATCCCAAAGGTATCGTGCAAGTTGACTCCAACGGTTTTCTACAGCCTGTCGCCGATGGTGAAGCTGAAGTCATCGCCGCATTTCCTGATGGAAGCCAAGCGACAACGCGAGTGACCGTCGAAGGAATGAATGAACCCGAGCTCGTCAGCTTTTGTGGACAAGTCGTTCCGATCTTCACGAAGCTTGGATGCAATGGCGGAGGTTGCCACGGGAAAATTGCTGGGCAGAATGGTTTCCGACTTTCGCTGCTGGGCTTCGAACCCCAAGAAGACCATCGTCACTTGGTTGCCGAATCTCGTGGTCGACGGGTTTCTCCTGCGGCACCCGATCGAAGTTTATTGCTGTTGAAGACGACCGGCGAAATGCCCCACGGCGGCGGTGCTCGTGCTGACAAGCAGTCACACGAATACCGCGTTATGCGACGTTGGATCGCTCAAGGGATGCCGTACGATATTGGTGACGTTCCCAGTGTTGAGAAATTGGAAGTCTTCCCCAAAAACCGTCGGTTGTTTGGGGGACAATCACAGCAACTCGCCGTGATCGCGACTTACGATGATGGTCGTGTCGAAGATGTGACCCGTGCGGCTGTCTTCGAATCAAATGACACTCAGATGGCAGACGTCAGCGCGACCGGTTTGGTCTCGACCAGTGATTCCATTGGCGATGTCGCGGTGATGGCTCGTTACAACGGATTGGTCGCGGTATTCCGAGCAGAGATTCCTCTGCAAGGCGCCAAGACACCCGAGCAAATTGCGGACTACCAGCATCCGGTCGACTTGGCCGTTCGTCGAAAGCTTGCTTCGCTTGGGATTCAACCTTCAGGAACTTGTGACGATTCGACCTATCTTCGACGGGTCACGTTGGACATCTGTGGTCGGATTCCGACGCTGGATGAAACGGAAGCGTTCCTTTCCGATGGGGCTGGTGACAAACGTGCCAAACTTGTCGATCGGTTGTTGGATAGCGAAGACTACGCGACCAACTTTGCTCGAAAGTGGAGCGTGATTCTGAGGAATCGACGTGATGGTGGCCCATTGAAGGCTGACACGCTCGTATTTCACCATTGGATTCAGGAATCATTTCGCAACAACAAACCCTACGATCAGTTTGTCAGCGAATTGTTGACAGCGCGGGGCAGCGTTTATAGCAACCCCGCTGTTGTATGGCTAAATCATGTGACTGATCACAACGAACGGGTTGAAGATGTCAGCCAATTGTTCATGGGACAGCGGATTCAATGTGCCCGCTGTCACCACCACCCTTATGAAAAGTGGAGCCAAGAAGATTACGCTCGGATGTCAGCGTTCTTCACGACCGTGACAAAGAAAGACGTCGGAGGCGAAATCACCTTTGTGTCACGTGTCGCCTCAGCGACCTCCCCCCACCCCCGCACCCGCCAGCCCCTGCCCCCGGCAGGATTGGATGCATTGCCCCAAGACATCGACCCCTACGAAGATCCGAGGACGGAACTTGCGACTTGGTTGACTTCGCCGGACAATCCATTCTTTGCCCGTTCATTGGTGAACCGTTACTGGAAACACTTTATGGGCCGCGGATTGGTCGAACCTGAAGACGATATGCGAATGACCAACCCCCCTTCGAATCCAGAGTTGATGGATGCGTTATCGGCGTCGTTCATCGATTCAGGTTTTGATCTTCGTCAACTGATCCGTACGATTTGCACCTCGGAAACATATGCGGCATCGTCGGACGCGAACGAATCAAATCTGATCGATCGGCGGAGCTACTCAAGGTTTTTCCCAAAACGATTGTTGGCCGAAACGTTGTTGGACGCTGTCGACCGTGTTACAGGGGCAACCTCAAGCTTCACCGGTATGCCCGATGCGACTAAGGCGATTGAATTGCCCGACACTGGGTTCAATTCGTACTTCCTAACAGTCTTTGGCCAGCCTGATGCGAAAACGGCTTGCGAATGCGAACGATCAGCGGAAGCCAACCTCGCGCAGAGTTTGCATTTGCTCAATTCCGAAGAGATGCAAAACAAACTGGCAACCAGCACCGGTCGGGCTCGGCAGTATGCAGAAAATCCATCGCGCCCATCGGAAGAAAAGGTTCGAGAGCTGTATCTAATTTCGCTCTGTCGTGAACCGTCTGAAAAGGAAATGAAAGCCAGTTTGACCTACCTGGGCCAACAGGCTGAAGCCGTACAACTTTGGGAAGACCTGATTTGGGCTTTGGTTAATTCAAAAGAATTCCTGTTCAATCACTAATGCTTTCCTTCATCATCCAGCAATCTTGCGGTGATCGAAATCGTCGCCGCTTGAACAGAACGGTCTGCTGCGGTTGCAGAATCAGTCTGCATGGCTTCATCGCGATGGCACTTTTCGTCTTCGCCGCGATCGGGTTGGACGACACCCAATGCGCGGCGCAGCTTCCCTCGCTAGGTCTCAAGTCGCTGTCTCAGTCGTTCTTTGCACCAGGCGAGACCTACAAAATCCATATTGCTGACTCGGTCCATGGCCAAGAGATTGACGAGTTGCATTTTTCGCATCCTGGGATCAATGCTCAAGTCTTGCGGCAAAATGAAGGCCCCGATGCGGAACCTGTCTACAATCATTTTCGCATCTCCGTTGACCCTTCCGTGCCTGACGGACGCTACGAAGTTCGAGCCGGTGGGCGATTCGGGATATCCAACCCGCGTTCGATCATTGTTGATCATCGAGTCAAGGTTTTAGGCAAAGATCCTCCGAGCAAAGTTAATCCGCTTCAGGTCGAAACGGGCCAGATCTACGCGACACAGGTCCAGCCCGCGAAGCGTTCTTACGTTACTTTTCGAACTGCAGCCGGCACGCCGTACCGGTTGCAATTGATTGCCAACGCCATCGACTCGCAATTGATCGGAAGGGTCTCGATTATCGATCACGATGGACGAATCATCGAAAGCCGCTTTGGCAGCGATCAAACGGATTCGATCGTGACATTCGCATCCCAATTCGATTCCGACGTCACCATTGTGTTCGGAGATGCGCTTTATCGAGGTGGGAACGGATTCGAGTGTGGGTTGTTGATCGAACCGGCGAGTGAGCAACAGGCCGAGTATTTAAATCAGCTTCGAACACCGAAGTCGATCACCAGTCGCTCTGATGAAGTTCCGGTTGCGGAGCCTGGCACGACCAAGCCGCATACCGTTCCATTCCAAGTTGAAGGCTACTTTGATACATCCGATCAACGGGAAAGCTTTCTTGTTGACCTAGCCAAGGGGCATCCCGTTTTCATCGAAGTTGTCTCGGATCAAATTGCACAGCCAACGGACGTTCGTTTGATCGTCAAACAGTCGGTTGATAGCGGGAACGGTGATATCCAGTGGAAGCCGATCGCGACAGCGGACGACAGTGCGAACATCGGAGACAGCGTAGTTCGTTTGACCAGCAAGGATCCTCGCTTGCGATTTGATGCTCCCGCTGACGGGACGTATCAGATCGTCGTGTGGGACCAGGATAATGGCGGCGCGTTGGGAAATCAGCAGTCCTATCGTTTGATCGTCCGACCTGAATTGGATGACTTCGATCTGCTTGCCTATCACGTTTTGCCTAGCAAGGATCTGAATCTATCCGAAGCGTCAGGGATCTATCTACCACGCGGCGCTTCAGAGACGATTCGCGTCTTCGCTACACGTCGTGGCCGAGCGATGCCAATCAAAGTCGACGTCGATGGTTTGCCTGAAGGCGTGACATGTCGGTCGGGATGGATCGCTGCCAATCAAACACATGTCGACCTGACGATCTCGGCAGCTATCGATGCGCCGCCTAATCAGTTGGTGCTCGATATTCACGGGCAATGTCAATTCGGTGACCAATCGGTATCATGTCGGGCGAAAGCTGCAAGCGTCATCTGGGGAACAGATGCCTTTCGATCAAAGCCGATCGTTCGACTGTGTGAAAATCTCCGCATGGTTGTCAGCGACATGGACCGCTGTCCTTTGACGTTGCAAACCAAGACGGCAGAGCCAATCAAGGTCAAGAAAGGCGACAAAGCGGAAGCCACGGTGACCGTTCAACGTGTTGAAGGGAATAAGTCAAGTTTGGTGCTCCGCGCGAAGCATTCGCCCCCCGGTGTAAAAGTGCCGGATTTAACGATCGCGGCCGACAAAAGTGAAGGTCAATGGAAAATCGAGGTGACCGATAAAGCGATTCCCGGAACCTATACTTTCTGGGGGCAGGCCGAATCAAAAGTCAAGTTTGCGACGAACCCACAAGCTCTCGATCGTGCCAAAGCTGAAGTCGAAACGCTGAAGAAGCAACTCGAAACGACTTCAGAAGCTGAGGCCCGGACGGCGCTCGAGAAAGTAATCCAGCAAGCTGAACAACGGGTGCAAACCGTGGCGAAGCAAGCGGCCGCCAAGGATATCACGCTTTACCTGCCCTCTCCGCTGATTACTGTTGTCGTAGAGTGACGGTGCTTCCGTCCAAGCGAGTGAATTGAAGCATCATGTCACCGATGGATGTGACCAAGTTTGCTCGCCATCTTGTTTGCGTTTTTTTTGATTCGCGATCGCTTTATCCCGCCAGTGTTTCTCGCCCCGCCTTTCCCACCCAGACCCCTCACCAGTCCAGTTTGCCGCCATGATTCGCTACGCAACTTTCTTGGGTCTAGTCGCAGCCGTTTCGTTAATTGGCGCCGCGTCTGAAAAACAGCCTGCTGAACCGATCAGTTTTGCTCGTGATATCGCACCATTGCTGCAACGAAATTGTTTGGCGTGTCATCGTGAAGGTCAGGCCGAGGGCGGACTTTCATTGGAGAGTGCGACCGCGATCGAAACCGGTGGGGACAGCGGCGAATTGGTCGATATCAAGCAGCCCAGCGACAGTCTGCTGCTCACACGGATCACCGATCCTGATGAAATCATGCCGCCGGATGATAATTCTGTTGGTGCCAAACGATTAACGGCTCCTGAAGTCGACCTTGTTCGCCGTTGGATCGAATCTGGTGCAAAGATCGATCGAATGGTTGACGATTCGGCCGATTGGGAACCAATTCCCGAGTCGATTCGGACAAGTTTGTCGATGGCCTTTTCACCCGATTCGCAGTCGCTTGCGGTCGCCCATGCCAACCGTGTTGACGTTGTTGCTGCTCCGGCACTGAGTGAGTCAACAAGCCTAGTCGACAGCGGCTTGCAACAAAGTGGCGTCGCATCGGTCGACTTCGTTGCCTCGATTGCTTATTCACCGACGGGAATGCAACTAGCCACCGGTGGCTTCAAAACCGTTCGCATTTGGAACCGTGTAGCCGGAACCGCTACACCCTGGCAATGGGCGATGCCGATCGCTGGCATGAGCGTATTGTCGCCAGACGCAAAGAATATCGCGTTTATCGATTCAGTGGGTGACGTTCAAGTTTGGTCCATTGAACAGCAACAATATGTCGCCACGTTTTCGATTCCGCAAAAAGCGACACTGGTAAATTGGAATTGCGATCAACAGCTGGTGATCATCGACCGGGCCCAAACTCTGCGTCTGTTCGACGTTGCCCAACGGGCTGAAACTTCGTCCAGCCTGTTATCTTCCAATGCAGATTCGCTTGACCAGTCGTCTGACGGGCAATGGGTGGCGGTGGTCGCAAGCAGCGGAAAAATACAAGCCTATTCCAAAGGGCAGCCAGTTGAAATGAATTCGCTTGCCGCGATTCAAGATGCAGCGGTGGTGAAATTCGCTTCGCCAACAGAACTGTTGGTTGGGACCAAAGGCGGCAGCGTTCAGCAGATCGATTTAAGCTCTGATAGCGTTGTCCGAACCATCTCTGCCGAGTTTTCGGTATCGGCAATCGGTTTTGATACTGACCGTTTGCTGGTTGGTAGCGCTAATGGCCAAGCAAAAGCTTTTAAACGAGGCGATGGTAGTTTGCTGAGCACGACAGCGGGCGACTGGGAAATGCAACTTGCTCGTGCAGGCTTGCAGCGTGAATTGAAGCAACAAACCAATTGGACTGATGGGTTAAAGAAACAATCCGAATCGCTTCAGGCAAACGTTGATAAAGAAAAAAAGTCGCTCGAAGAATCTTCAAAGGCACACGCCGAAGCCAAGCAAAAGGTCGATGAGAATCGCAAAAAACGTGATGACTCCAATGCTCAGCTAGCAGCCGCCAAAACCGCGGTCGCCAAGTCAGAAGAGTCAAAGAAAGTGGCGAACACCGAGTCCGTTCAACTTGCAAAAGATGTCGCAGAGCTTGAACAGCAATCGGTAGCGATGAAGCAATCCATGATGCCTTTGCAGCAAAGCGTCGATCAGGCGAACAAAGTTGTCAGTGACGCCGAAGCGAAGCTTGCCGAGGCAATGAAAGAATTGCAAACGGCAAAGGAACAAGCAGTCGCTGAAACTGCAAAGCTTCAAGCAGCTCAAAAGGCTTACGAACAGAAAGAGGAACGGAAACAGGAATCAAAAGCAAAATTGGAGACCGTCAACAAGCAATTGGCTGACCTGGAGAAATCCATTGCCGATCAAAACAAACAGATCGAACAAGTTGGTAAGACTTTGGCGGAACAAGAGAAGGCGTTAACTCAATCAGAGCAGACATTGGCCAATCGCCTGCAAGCTCTTGAGGCGACCAAAGAAGCACACAAAATCGCATCGGATCGGATTCCTGAACATCAGCGTGAAATCTTGGTCCGGTCGCTGCGGGTCGAAAACTTGCAGGCGTCGATCGATTCGATCGATCAGCAAAGGCTTCAAAGTGAGCCCGTCGTGTCCGTGCAGATTTCTGCCGATGGAAAATCATTCGATCTGCTGGATCGCGGAGGTCAACTTCGACAATTTGATCTTTCGACTGGCCGTGCGGTCGGACCGGCAACGGATACCGGGCTGACCGACGTATCCGAAACTGCCGAACTGGGAATGATCGATGATACGATTTGTATCGTTGGGGATTTCCAACCCAGATCGATCAAGGTGCCAGAGCAATGGAAACTTCATGCGGTCGTCGGCGGTTTACAGTCTGAATTGATCAGCGACCGAGTCATGTCGATTGCCTTTAGCCCCGATGGGAATTCGATCGCTTTTGGCAGTGGAGTACCGAGTCGAAGCGGCATGATTTCGATCGCCGATGCGAAAACCGGTGAAGTTGTCCGCGAGTTCCAGGGTGTGCACAGTGACGTCGTCTTGGCATTGCGTTTCTCGCCCAGTGGAGACCTACTGGCGAGCGGTTCGGCGGATAAGTCCATTCGATTGATTGATTTTCGAAAAGGTGCCATCGTCAAATCGCTCGATGGCCACACCCATCATGTAATGGCTCTCGATTGGCAGCACGACGGACGAGTCTTGGCTAGCGGTGGTGCTGACAAAAACATCAAAGTCTGGGATGTTCTCAGCGGTCAGCAAAAACGCAATATCGGCGCGTTATCAGAAGAGCTGACATCGGTCCGCTTCATTGGCGAAACGTCCAAAGTTGTCAGTGCGACCTTGGATGGCCAGATTCGAATTCACGAAACCACCAACGGGGCTCAGGCAAGCGCCACGGGTGCGGGCGACTTGGTCTACTGCTTGGACGTTTCACCCGATGCTCAATTCGTTTCCGCAGCGGGGCAGCGTGGCGAGGTCAAAATGTGGAACGTCGAAGGCCTGAAACCGATCCAGGCGAGCACATCTGCACAATGATCGGGCGGTCAATTGAGGTGTGTTAGACGCCTGATTTGATTGCAAATCGGTTCTATTTCAATGCGATCACGCGTAGACGATTGGGGCGTTAGCATCGCCTTGTGGTGCGTTGTCCGCATTAAGCCTCAAAACTATCTTCGTCTATTCGCTCTTGCGGGGAGTCGCTCTAGGAACGATGGCCATTGATCACTAGAACGTGAATTGTCGCCTTCGCACCTAGTAACCCTTCACCGACTGCTCATCGACCAGTGTCATTTGACCGATGTCAGTGGGCTGCGAAATCGAGGCCGGTTCATAAAACGACTTGCTCACAGTGTGCAACCGTTTTTGTGTTCTGCCCCTTTTTTTGTGTCGTGGGTTTTGGGTGATGAAACGCCAGTCATCCGGATGACTCCACCCCAATGTCAAATATGAGACGGCACGGACTTAGCCTTTTCTGCTTCTTCGCACTCGTTGTGTTCAATGGATTCTCTCCAACGCAACTTTTTGCGCAGTTGACCCTTCCAGAGGCGAAGGAAACGCCGACAGTAGTCGAGCCTGTCGACGACGGATTGACTGTTGCCGCGATCGATAAAGAGCTTGTCGATGTAGAGGCCAATTCGCAGCTCGAGGAGGCCCTCAAAGGCCGCTTGGTTGAATCGCTTAAACGGGCCAAAGATTCATTGGCTGCTGTGACCGCGAACCAGGAAGCAACCAAACGCTTTCAATCGATGCTGCAACAAGCACCGGTTCGGCAAGGCCAGCTTGAGGATTCGATCAAGCAACTTGCTGAAAAGAAAGTGACTGTCGACGAAAACCAGTCAACGACTGCCCTGACTACCAAGCTAGCAACGGTCACCAACGAGATCACTTCAACGGCTAAAAGGGTTTCGGATCTCACATCGGAGCCAACTCGCCGGCGTATTCGATTGACTGAGATACCAGAGCTCATTTCCAAAGCGGAGCAGCAAGCAAGTGAAGCGAAAACTCTGCTAGAGCAACCTCCTGCTGAAAACGCGAGCGAGCTGGAACGTCGTGTTCAGAAAAACTCACTGAGAGCCAAAGTCAAAGAGCAAACCGCGGTCGCCGAGGCGCTCCGTGCTGAGCAGGCTGCCTACATGGCGACAGCAGAGCTATTGCCGCTGGAGCGTCAACTTGCAGAAGCAACCACGCAGCAGCTTCGCGTCCAAGCAGAGAAGCTGCAAGCTGTGATCGCAGCCCGGCAGCAGCAGGCCGCCGAGGAAACGACGACGGATATGCGAAAGGCAGTCGACGCGGTTCCTGAAGCTCTGCGAGACCATGCGATCGCAAACATCAAACTTGCCGAGCGCAATCAAGAACTTTTGGCTATCGAAGAAAACGCCGAAATCGAACGTCTTGATGTTCAAGCGGTTTACGATGATGTCCAAGCCGACATGACCACCAGTGAAGAGCGGATCAAGGCCGTTGGATTGACAGACGCACTCGGCTTGATTTTGCGGAAGCAACGCGAAGAAGCCGTCACACTTCGATCAAAATATCAACCTAGGGCAGATCTAACGAAGAAGCTCAATGAGTATCAGATAGCCGCGTTTCAACTCGAGGACAACCTTGAACAAATCGATCAGGAACTATCGGAGCTTGAAGCCGCAACGATCGACTGGAAAGCGACCTCGATTCCATGGGGTGATCTAACCAGAGAAGAAGCCGAGTGGGTCTTGCTGCGTCGTCGCAAGGACTTGATCGATACGACATTGCAAAGCCAAAACCGCGTGTTGCAAACCATGGTCGTGATCGACACGCAGCGACGAAAGCTGGTTAAAGAGGTGGATCGCTTTACCGAATTTGTCGACCAACACCTTTTCTGGACTCGCAGTGCCCCAGCCTTTTCTGTTGACGAATTGTCTCGAGCACCAGCGGCGATCAAGTGGGTTGCCGATCCCCGCGCTTGGCAAAGTGTCTTGGGGCAAGTTTTGGCAACGATATCAAGCTACCCCCTCAAGTCATTCATCTTGACGGTCGCAGTCATCGGTTTGCTGTTGGGGCGATCGCGGATTCGACGGGTGATCGATCGCGAAGGCGACATTGCCCATCGTAGTGACGCAACCTACAGCGCCACATTGATCGCGTTATTGGGAACCGTTGCGGATTCGTTGTGCTGGCCATTGGTCTTTCTAACCTTCAGTTTTTTGCTGACGGCAACGGGAACGGCGGATTCTTTTGTCCGAGGCTTGGGTTTCGGATTTGGCGTTGTCGCGTTGTATGTCGCATCGCGTGAATTGCTTCGTCAGATCTGCCGTGAGAAAGGCCTCGCGATGGCCCACTTCGATTGGGGTGATACATTTCGTAAATACCTTCGTAGGCACCTGCGTTGGTACACTCTGCTGGGAAGTTTGTGTGTCTTGGTGATGGCCGGATTTCACGAGCATCCCGATACGGCGACACGGGCACTCGCGACACGGATTGCAGCGACTTCGCTGTTCATTCTGACGGCGGTCTTTCACCACATCATCATGCGGTCAAAAAGTCCGCTTCACGGCGAAGTTGTTCGGCACAATCCCGAGTCGAATCTTTACCATTTCCGGAAAATGATCTGGGTCGTGGCCATTGCGATACCGATCGTTTTCGGGATTCTGGCGATGGCCGGTTACCTCGACACGACGTCTCGACTTGGCAGGTCGTTGCAGTCAACGTTTTTGTTGTTGGTCGTCGTGGTACTGACGTCCGGTTTGATCTCTCGCTGGATGATGTTGAAGAAGCGAGACCTTGCCCGTCAAAAAGCGAAAGAGTTAAGAGCGCGACGAGCCGCCGAAATGCAGGCCGATGCATCGTCGCCAACAGCCGCAGCGAAAGAAGCCGGAATTGTTTTGCACGAAGAAGACATTGACTTTGGGGCGATTGACCAACAGTCGCGTCAAACTTCATTTGTGATTTCGTCAATTCTAGCAATCGTGGGACTTGGGTATATCTGGAGCGATGTGATCCCGGCGCTCAAGCTGTTTGACGAGTGGGCGATCACAATCGGATCCGGCGAAGAGGCCGAGAAAGTAAGTGTGCTCGATGCTGTTATTGCTTCAATCAGCATCGCGGTGACGATCTATATCACAAGAGTCTTGCCCGGGTTGTTTGACCTGTTGGTGCTTGGACGCACTTCGCTCGATTCGGGGGCTCGTTACGCGATTTCGACCTTGTTGCGGTATGCTTTGATCATTTTCGGTGCTGTGTTTGTGATGAACCTGTTGAGTGTTCCGTACGACAAGCTTGGATGGCTTCTCGCTGCGGCCTCGGTCGGTTTGGGTTTTGGTCTTCAGGAGATCGTCGCGAACTTTATTTCAGGGATTATTTTGCTTCTGGAACGTCCCGTCCGCGTCGGTGACGTGGTCACAATCGATGACACCACGGGGATCGTCAGTCGTATTCAGATGCGAGCGACGACGGTGACGAACTGGGACCGAAAAGAATTGGTGATCCCCAACAAAGACTTGATCACACAGAAACTGTTGAACTGGTCGCTGACCAACGTTGTGAACCGGCTGACGCTAAAGATTGGTGTCGCGTATGGAACAGATCCGAACCAAGTTCGTCGGATTCTCTTTGACGTCGTTACCAGCCATCCCGAGGTGATGGTCGACCCCGCACCGCTGATCAACTTCGAAAGCTTTGGTGACAGTTCGTTGGATTTCGTGATTCGTTTGTATCTTGAGAAACTGGATAATCGAATCGAGATCACGCATCAATTGAACACCGCGATCGCGAACGCGTTGAGCAAAGCGAATATCGAGATTCCATTCCCACAGCGAGATGTCAATTTCTCGTTCTCTGACGGGACCGATATCAAAACGCTAGGAAAGAATTTCGGCCGCGGGTTAGACGGTTGCGGCGACAGTTGAGTGTGTCTCTCCTGAGCCGCAAAGGCGCTAGCCGCGGTTGAGTGCCGCACGAACACGGGTTTTCCGATCAGCCGCTTGGCGCCAGCCTGCGGTTCCCGCTATTGGATCCATTAGAACCGCACGCTTGCGCGTCGCGGCTGATATTTGTAGCGTGAACATGAGTCATCACGATCAGCCGCGGTTGCGTGTGTCTTGCCTGAGCCGCATCGGCGTTAGCCACGGTTGTGTGCAGCGCGAACCCGGGTTTCCCGATCAGCCGCTTGGCGCCAGCCTGCGATTCCCGCTACTGCATCCACTAGAACCGCACGCTGGCGCGTCGCGGCTGATATTTGCGGCTTAGCATGGTGAGTAACTTGTGTATCTCACGAAACCGTCGCTATCGCATTACAGCTCAGTTGGACAGCCATTCGCCAAACCGTTATAGGTCTGACGGGATAAACGACTGGGCTGGTACATCGCCTCGTTTCCAGAACGCTCGAAATGATTGCCGGCGGCGTCGAGACGCTTCGTGTTCTTCTGCGACAGATTGAAATTGCGGGGCAGACTCAATCGTCGGCGGGTAAGAACTCATCTCACGAATAGGCAATGGCCCGATGGATTGTCCGGTTAAGGTATTCAGATCGGCGTCCTTATCCCATCCCACGCAGTGCAGGATGAAATCACGGCGATACCCTTCGGGAGGATCATTCTCTGGGGCTCGGAACTTCATCCGGATCTCGTCACCGCCACTGATCACCACCATTCGATCATCCCAAGCGGCTAGCTTCTCAGTACAGTCGCCGAAGTTGCTAACGGCACCGCGAAGTGGCGGCCATTTCGGGGTCTGGCTGGCATCAGCGTAGTCGTACAGTTCGGGACGCGTTGAATCGGTTTTCGATCGAGCGCTGAAGCCGTGGTACGTCAATGTCGCGGCATCAATCGGAAGCGGCCGTTCGATCACATCCGCATCAAGACTGGTGATCGCCAGTGACGCGCTATCCCAATAGATTTGCGCACTCGTCCGAATGCGTACTCGCGGGTCGTTGCGAAGCAGATGATCGGTCACATCAACGATAATGGTTTTCGTCTTGCCACCGGGAAAACCCATGAAGGCGATCGCTTGATTCCATTCGCTCGAGCCGCTTTCCTTGGGAACCCAAACCGACGGAAACTCGATCGCCGGCAGTTCGGGATTTTGATCGATTTGAATGTTCAGCGAAGTATCGGTCGGAAGAATCCATCCACGGAGGATCACACAGACACGGCGCTCGTCTTTGGCCTTTTGAAGCTCTTTCGCAGCACGGTCACCGAAATCGAGATCGATCCAGTGCGGCGGACATAGCCCCTGACGTAAGCGACGGTCAAATCCTTGAACGTAGTTTTCGTCAGCATTCGAAAGTTTGGCGGTCACATCGGTGCCAGACGTATCGGTTGCAGAATGCAAAGGAAATCGATCGTTCTGGTCGAAAGCAAAAACGGTCGGTTCGGCAATCGTTGGTGGACCCACCTTCTCGTTGGTCCAGATTTCGACGTCTTCGGGGCGGTCGACTGCGATCAATTCGACGTGATCTACGTAGGCAACTTCCCACAGCTCTTCGGTAAGTCTTAGGTCGTAATAGCCATCTGCAGTTTTCGCGATTGAGTCACTGTTGAGTTTTAAATATTCCCAGGGGCGATCTTTTTGGACCACACCGGCGGCGACTTGCAGACCAAGTGGCGCCGCCCAGAGACAATCGGTTTGGAAGGCGAGTTTTTCACCGTCCCAGCTATAGAGATAGGGGCAAGAACCTTTAAGCGTTTGTTCTTCTTCGACGACCGTATTGATTTTTGGGCTCGTCAACGTTTGAGTCAGACCGTTGGGCATGATCACACGAATGTTGTCGATAGTGGTCAGGCCGTCGAGTCCGAAGTACGTTTCGGGGCTGGTCACTATCTGGCTGCGATAATAGGGCCCACTGCGTAGTTCTAAGACCGAACCGATCGCGTAGTGATTGACGCGGCCACTGGCTGCGGCGTTGTCTGCGATACCTTTGAATCGAACTTTGACAAAGCCCGGTTTCGATCCGATCTTATTGGTCAGGACTTGCAGTTGATCTTCCCATGCGACCGCGTCGATCTTGCCGTCCGCGTTCCAATCGCCTGCCGCAATCGGGGACGATGGGATAGCCGGTTTGCTTTCCAGCTCAGCAATTCCCCACGGGCCTAAGCGGACAGCCGAGGAGCCACCAAGGATTTCCAGATAGCTATCGCCGTCAAAGTCTGCGATCGCTGGTCGATTTGAAAATCCTTTTCCCGTTTCAACTCGATCGACCGCCCAGACACCGATGTCGGATGAATTTCCCAGGGCGACCAGCGATTGCTGGCTGCTGGTCGCGACAATATCCCAGCCAACATTCGAATCGACGTCTTGAATCGAAACGGTCAGTGCGGGATCGCTTTCGCTTACTTTTAACGCAGGAACTTGTTTGATTTCGCGATGACGAAATTGCAGGTGAAGCAGGTTCTCAAGCTGGCTGATACGGCCAGAAGCATGAATCGCGATGACGTCCAGGTCGATGTCACGATCAAGGTCTCCGATGGTCATATCGGCGATCGCATCATCCGCTGGAACGGTTGATGTTTTTACGGGGGCTTCGAAGAAAGTTCGGTTCCCGCGATTGATAAAGACACGGATGCCGTTGTCTTTCGTTGCGAGAATCAAATCCAAGTCTCCGTCGCCTTCCAGGTCGCCTGTCGTCGCGGCGGTGACCGTGCCGACTGTTTGCAGTCCGGTGTCGCCTTCTAAGAATGCTAGACGTTGGTCGGCTGCGGTTTCAGATCTTGCATCGATCCGCACCATTTGAACGCCAGATTCGCCAAACAGGACGAATCCTTGAAACGTGTTGTGCCGTGCCTTGGATGAATAGTCTTGCTGTTCCGGTGTGGAAGCAGCTTGGCTCTGTTTAATTCGGTCCGTATCACTGCTGTCGACCATGAATAGGTCGGCTGCAATCATTCCCGATGGTTGGTTCTCAAGCTGAAGCGAGGCGTAGGATGTCCACTGAGTGTTGTCGTTTTCGATCAGCTGCAACTTGCCGTCGGATGTGATGACAGCCAGATCCAAGTCCAGGTCCAGGTCAAAGTCGATCGGCAGTGTTGCCACGACTGAGCCGCCTGTTTCGAAGACCGTTTCAGAAAAGCTGATTGGCTGTTTTGCCCGTGCCAGGGGATTGTCTTGGGTAATGGCCGAAGAAAGACGCCGTACAGCATCGAAATTCAAACGATCCAAAGGGTGCGGGTTTGCACGTCGACGATCCGCACGAACGATCTCAAGCGGATTTAGCACATTGGACCACAAGACGTAGGACTGATCAGCCTTTGCCCAATCGCCGTCTTGGATTGCCGTTTTGATTCGCTCGGCAAGCTCTTGCGGTTCGATGCCAATCGGTTTGGTGTAGGCACTCAAGGTCGGTTCGACAGCGGTGGCCAATTCCCATGTGCGATCGACCAGATCACCCGCAGACTTGTCGCGACTGTCGATTGCCAAACGAAGCGCCTGCATTGCGATGAATAGGTTGTCTGGATTCGAATCCGAAAGCCGCTTGAGCGTTTTCATCGCGGGACTTTGAATCTCCGCAGGCAGGCCATCAACAGGGTCGGACATCTTGTCCAGCAGTTCGATGTATGGGCCGCCAAGAATGACTGCTTGTGGCGCACCGCCTGTCTTTCCTGCGATGGCGGTGGTCAAGCGATTGAGTAGCTCTTTGCGAAGCGACTTGCCAATGGTGGCTCCCAAAAGGGCCGCCTCGTGCGCGTCAATTCGAGCGGCGAGCCATAGCTTGGTGACTTCGTCGCCCGAAACGATCGAGTAAGCTTCGATTGCCGAACGGGCGGTATCGATCGCCGATGGAAGTTTTGACCGAGCCGCCTTTTGCTCCTCTTTGGATTTCACCGAATCGGTCGCGATTCCGGTCAACTGGTCGACTCGAAGGACCGACGCGAGAGCCCGATTGAGTTCGACAGACGGATCCTCTGGCAACACCTGACCGAGCTGTTGCCACAATTGGACGGCTTGATCGGCTTCTAGATTCTCTGTAGCGGCCAACGCACTGTTTAATTTGACAAGCGTTGCCTCGGATTCACCCGAAACGCTGGGCGTGGTACCGTTTGTATTTGCCGGTTTCTTGCGACAGCCGCTGCTGGTCCCGACTGCGGTCAGCATGCACATCGCGAACACGGCAAAGTGGTTTCTGTACATAAATCCGGTCTCGGTCAGGTTCCGCAAGAAAAGAATTGAAACTCGATTCATTATGAAGTTAGCAAAATTTATCGACTCTTCCGACTCGGTGCGATTCGGTCGCGTCATCGAAAACGAATTAATTCCGCTGGTTGCTAGCGACGAATATCCGACCTTGGCTGCGATTATCGCCGCTCCCTCTCCAGCAGAGGCCGTGGATAGTCTTGCGACCGAAGATGCGATCGCCATCTCCCCGGCAGTGCGATGGCTGCCACCGATCGATCAGCAAGAGGTGTGGGCGGCAGGCGTGACCTATAAACGTAGCCAGACCGCTCGGATGGAAGAGTCTGAGGCTGCCGCTTCATGTTACGATCGAGTTTACAACGCGGATCGCCCCGAATTGTTTTTTAAAGCGACGCCGCACCGAGTTGCGGGGCATTTGCAGCCTCTTCGCATCCGTTCCGATGCGACTTGGAACGTTCCTGAGCCCGAAATTACCCTAGTTTTAAATCCATCGATGGACATTGTCGGTTTAACCGTCGGCAATGATATGAGTTCCCGCGACATCGAAGGTGAAAACCCGCTGTATCTGCCACAGGCGAAATGCTACGACCAATGTGCCGGACTTGGGCCATGGGTCGTCCTGTTCGATTCGTTACCCGCACCAAGCGAACTTCAGGTTGATCTAAAAATCGAGCGAGACGGCGAGGTTGTGTTTGATCAACAAACAGCCGGTGATCAGATGGCCCGAACGTTTACCGATTTGGTCGGTTGGCTTGCCAAAGACAACTCATTTCCTGCCGGTGCGTTCTTGATGACCGGAACCGGAATCGTCCCGACAAGCGACTTTACACTGCTTCCCGGTGATCAGGTCCACATATCGATTGCTGGTGTCGGAACCCTCAGCAATCCCATCGTCCAAGGTTAGCGTTCACGTTCGCCAACTTGTCATTCCACCGTTCATCCAAACTTTCAACAGCGCTGATCCTATGCCTGCCAAAGTGTTAATCGCCGGTACTTGGCGTGATGCCGATTTCACCGGAACATTCCAAGCGACCAATCCAAATACGAATGAAAAGTTAGCAACCGAATTCCCGATCAGCTCGTGGGCGGATTGCGATGCGGCTCTTGACGCGGCTGTCGAAGCTGCTCGCGAAATGCGTCGGCTTCCCGCTGCAAAAATAGCGGAGTTCATGGAGTGCTACGCGGACAAGATCGATGCGGCCAAAGACAGCTTGACCGAAGCCGCCTTTGCAGAGACAGGCTTGGCCAAGTCACCTCGATTGGCCGATGTCGAATTGCCACGGACGAGCAACCAGTTGCGCACCGCAGCAGCGGCTTGCCGCAGCGGTGATTGGGCTCACGCGACGGTCGACACCGCGACCGGGATCCGTTCGTGCTTGGAAGCTCTTGGTCCCGTTTGCGTTTTCGGTCCCAACAACTTTCCATTCGCCTTCGGAAGTGTTTCCGGTGGCGACTTTGCAGCAGCGATCGCGGCAGGGAACCCCGTCATTGGAAAGGCAAACAGTTCTCATCCTGATACGACTCGAATCTTCGCCGAACTCGCCTTGGCCGCTGCCGAAGAAACTGGCGTCCCTAAGGCAATCGTTCAGCTGATCTATCGAACCGGTCACGCCGATGGAGAACGCTTGGTTTCCGACCCACGTGTCGGAGCAACGGGTTATACGGGAAGCCGTCACGCAGGTTTGAAACTAAAGGAAGCAGCCGACAAGGCAGGCAAGCCGATCTACTTGGAATTGTCCAGCGTGAATCCCGTTGTGATCTTGCCAGGTGCGATGAGTTCACGCGGTGATGAGATTCTTAACGAGTTCACCACAAGTGCTTTAATGGGGACCGGGCAGTTCTGCACCAATCCTGGTTTGGTCTTGCTACTTGCCGGTGAAGAGACCGAAGCATTCATCGAACAGGTCAAGCAACGCTACGGCGGCGCGGCACCCGGAACTCTGTTATCACCTGCGGTCGCGTCAAGCTTGAAGTCGAGCGTGGAAACTTTGTGTGGATTCGGTGCTCAGTTGCTCGTTGGTGGCGGTGAAACCGAGCCCGGTCGATGTGCTCTCGCTAACACGCTTCTCCGAGCGTCCGCGGCGCAGTTCATCGACAATCCAGAAGGATTCCAGACGGAAGCGTTCGGAAATGCTTCGTTAATTGTCGTCGCAGATGATCTCGAACAATTGTGCAGCGTGATTGCCAGTCTTGAAGGCAACTTGACCGGATGCGTCTATAGCGACCCTGCAGGAAGTGATGACGAGGCCTACGATAAAGTTGCGTTCGAACTGATCCCTAAAGTCGGTCGTGTGCTGAACGACAAAATGCCGACCGGTGTAGCGGTTTCGGCAGCAATGAATCATGGCGGTCCATTCCCATCGACAGGACATCCCGGATTCACTGCGGTTGGTGTTCCGGCTAGCTTGATCCGTTTTGGAAAGCTGACCAGTTATGACAACGTACGGGCCGGTCGTTTGCCCGCGCTTCTTGGTGACAAGAACCCGACCGGAAGCACATTCCGGTTGATCGATGGTGCTTGGACCACCGGTGACGTCGGTTAAGACGTCGGTTAATTCGATCTCGCAAGCTTGATCTAGTGCTCGGCGAAGGGTCGCTTGTTGAAACGACCCAAAGCGGAGTCCTCTACGGAGTCAATGATCCAGATCGATTGTTATTCCATCGCGGCTATAGAAAGCCGTATCCGATTTAGCTGAAAACGCGACAGCCTCTGTCGCGTTTGGCAATGTGACCGGTTTTTCCGCCGGTCATCGGCTAGCGACGACGACGGCGTAGGAAGACGAGTCCGGCCACGCAAAGTGCGCTCGCATGGCTGGGTTCTGGGATCGCCGTGATAGCGGTGGATGTGATTCGCAATCCCCATCCGCCCAATGAACCTGTGTCGGCAGACACATGATCGCTGATGGTCAGTTTCCAATCACCAGCAGTCGCTTCACCGGCAAAGGTCGATACCAGGCTGGTGAAGTTTCCGTTGTCTGTCGCGGCGAAGTAAACACCTGACGCGGCAGCTGTGGCACCGTTGATCGAAGCCAGTTCGGTTTCAAGATCCGCACCCGAATCTGCAAACGTGTAGTCACCATTGAAATCCGAGCCGTCGCCATATTGCCCAGCCCCGGGACGATAGAACAAGCTGGTCGTCGAACCGTGTGGTGATTCAAGCGTCGCGATCAAGTCGCCTGCCCATTCATGAGTCAGGCCGAACAAGTCGACTTCGATACCGGAAATCATTTCATTTTGAGTAATGGAAATGATTGAGCTAAACCCTGGACTCGAGTCATCTGGGATCGCAAAACCGCTACCCGACGAATCGATGATGTCCGCAAACGAAACGCTGTGTAATGCAGCGCTAAGTGCGACGACAACCGCGCATCGCATGACATTATTCACTGATCTTCCCCCTGTGCTGTAAGGCCGAAAAATGTCAGCGAGCAGCATTAGGTTTCAATCAGATCAACGTAAGGGATTTCCCTCAAAACGTTTTAAAGTTGTTGACATCGCGCCCAGAAACGCAGCCTGTACTGATTAGTCCAATCCGTTCAGGGGAGCTGCGTGGCGGTTAGTTGACTTGTACGGTTGGGGACAGGCTGCGGGGCGTATCAAATATTCGGAAAATGCAGCCAGCGACCAAGCTGGCTCGCCATCGATTGTCGGTCCTAGCTTGTCGCTGTATCACTTGTGCTCAGCTGAGAAGTGCACTGTGGGCATCGCGTTGCACGATAAGGAATGGTCGATCGACAGAACTCGCATTTCTTGTCGCTGGGTTCTTCCGGCGCTGGAGGGTCGCCAAAACGCTCGTCCAGTTCTTCGTCCAATCGGTTGGCCGCTCGAATGATGATGAACATAGCAACCGCGACGATCAGCAACGAAAGGCAGTTGTTCAAGAACATGCCGTAGTTAAGCGTGACAGCACCGGCAGCTTGGGCATCGGCGAGAGTGGCAAATCCACCCTCGGGGATCTCTCCTTTCAAGACGATGAACAGATCGGAGAAATCGGCATTTCCGGTGACCAAACCGATCGGCGGCATGATGACATCGCTGACCAGTGATTTCACAACTGTTGTGAATGCCGCCCCCACCGTAAAACCGATGGCCAAGTCCAGCATGTTTCCACGCAATGCGAATTTTTTAAAGTCTTTGATCAGCGCCATGGTTTTAAAAGGTTTGAGCGAGAAGGATTCAGCCGGATAACAACGAGATCGAACCGACACCGTAGCATTATCACCGACCGTCCAGCGGAGTCGATCCTTAGCCGCGGTTGAGTGTGATTATGAGCCGCGATGGCGCTAGCCGCGGTTGTGTGTAGCGGCAGCCGGGAGGCTGCCATTCATAGCGTGACAAGGCGGGAGCCTTGTCACGAGAGGACGCGAGTAAATCAATCAACCGTCGCTAGCGCGAAAGCGGCTCAGCCTCAGTACCCATTAGCCGCTTCGGCGTTAGCCGCGGTTGAATGATCAACAACGATGCAGCACATCAAAGGTCGCTAGCGCGATTACGGCTCAGTTGTGTGTGAATGAGCCGCGATGGCGCTAGCCGCGGTTGTGTGTAGCGGCAGCCGGGAGGCTGCCATGCATAACGTGACAAGGCGGGAGCCTTGTCACGAGAGGGCCCGAGTAAATCAATCAACCGTCGCTAGCGCGAAAGCGGCTCAGCCTCAGTACCCATGAGCCGCTTCGGCGTTAGCCGCGGTTGAATGATCAACAACGATGCAGCGCATCAACCGTCGCTAGCGCGATTACGGCTCAGTTGCGTGTGACTATGAGCCGCAATGGCGCTAGCCACGGTTGAGTATGGCGGCAGCCGGGAGGCTGCCATGCATTGCGTGACAAGGCGGGAGACTTGTCACGAGAGGGCGCGAATAAATCAACCAACCGTCGCTAGCGCGAAAGCGGCTCCGTTCAATCCATTAAACCGCCACTCAAAACAATCTCGCTCTAAAAATCGCTTAATTCCAACCAGCGTTCTTCTGCCGATTCCAACTCTTCGGTAACCCTGGTCAGTTCTTCATGAAGCTTGACGGCTTTACTGGGATCCGTCTCCGTCAACAATTTGTCGTTGATGCTTTTCTTCTCTTCATCAAGACGAGCAATCTTCTTCTCGAGATTCTTGATTTCCTTCTCGGCCTTACGCGATTCACGTTGGCTCTCGCGATAGTCGAGCGCTGTTGACTTGGATTTGCTGCCTGAGGTCGATGCCGAATTGTTGGAGGCGCGTTCACGTTCGCCTTGGTCAATTTCGCTCTCGACGCTTTGCAGGTACGACTCGTAGTCACCGAAGTAGTTCTTAACCGTTCCGTCACGAACTTCGATGACATTCGTAGCGACGCGACTCATGAAGTGTCGGTCGTGCGAGGTAAAGATCACCGTGCCTTCGTATTGGATCAATGCCTCGGCCAACGCTTCGACGGTTTCGACGTCCAAGTGGTTGCCGGGTTCGTCAAGTACGAGAACATTGGCGGTGCCCAGCAGCAAGCCTGCCATGCACAATCGGGCACGCTCACCTCCGGACAGGACTTTGACTTTCTTGTGAATGTGGCTATCGCGGAATAGCAGCGCGCCGGCCATGTTCAAGCAATCTTGACGGGTTGTTTCCGCATTGGATTCGTATTCAAGGTGTTCCAAGACGGTTCGTCGTTCATCGATGCTGGTATAGACGTGCTGGGCGTAAGTGCCCAGTTCGGTCCCGTGCCCCCATTTAATTTGGCCTTCGATGGGAGCCAATGAATCAACCAGCGTCCGCAACAGCGTTGTTTTACCTTGACCGTTATCACCGACGATTGCGGCTCGCTGACCATGTTCGATCTCGATCGAAATATTGTCGGCAACGGTGTGATCGGGGTACCCAATCGCCAGACCGTCGGCACGCATCACCGTGCCTTGTCGAGGGTTCACCAATGGGGCGCGAATTTGCACGGTTCGCTCATCGGTTTCGACTTCCGTTGTCTGAAGTCGTTCCAGTTGCTTCGCTTTACTACGAGCTTGGCTGGCCGTCGCCGCGTTGGCACGGTTTTTGTCGATGAATCGCTTGAGTTGCTTTTGCTTGGCGGCAACCGTCGCATTAACGCGGCGATCATGTTCGCGACGTTCTTCGCGGTATTCCAAAAACCGATCGATCGTGCCGGAAAACATCGTCAGTTGGCCGCGGGACAGTTCTAACGTCTGAGAACAAGTCGCCTTCAGAAACGCACGGTCGTGGCTGACAATCAGCGCTGCCTTGTTGAAGTTGCGCAGAAAATGTTCCAGCAGAATCTGCGTACGCAAATCAAGGAAGTTTGTCGGTTCGTCCAACATCAGCATGTTGGGATCATTCAGCAGAAGGCCGGCTAGCTTAACCCGAGTTTGCCATCCGCCCGAAAGCGACTTGACGGGGCCATTGAGGTAGTCGCCTTTAAGCTCGAATTGGCCGGCAACTTCACCGCATTTCCAATCCGGTTGGCCGCTTTCACGCATCAGGAAATCGAGTGCCGATTCGCCTGGTTTGAAGGGGTCGTGCTGTCGCAGATAGCCGATGCGCAGCGAGGGATGGTGAATGACTTCGCCTTTTTCAAGTTCTTCGTCACCGAGGATTGCACGCAGAAACGTACTTTTACCGGCCCCGTTTCGTCCGATAAATCCGACTTTGACATCGTCCGTCAACGAAACTTCGGCGCCATCGAGAAGAACCTGATCTCCATAGCGTTTGTGAGCATCACGAACTTGGATCAGAACTGCCATAAGTGTCGAAAAAGTTTAGAACGAGAATGGTTTGAAAGGTGCTGGGTCCTTGAAGATCAAGCCTTCATCACCGTGATGGCAATGAAGGCTTTCGATTGAAGCATGACTTCAACAGGGATCTTTCATCAGGATATCGGCTAGGCGTTCAGCTTCGCCTTCATCGAGTCTTTGGCGTCTGCCAAAGCTTCAGGAAGTTTGGCTGGGTCTTTACCGCCGGCTTGTGCCATGTCGGGCCGACCGCCTCCGCCCCCGCCAACGATCTTGGCAGCCGCACCGACCCACTGACCAGCTTTTAAACCTTGATCGACCAGTGAATTAGAAAGACCGCCGACCAGCAAGACTTTGTCGCCTTGGACGGTCCCTAGAAGCACCGCCGAACCGCCTGGGCTTTTCTTGCGAATTTGATCGATCCAGCCACGCATGACGTTGGGGTTGGCGCCAGGGACTTCGGCAACAACGACCATGCAGTCGCCAACCTTTTCGCCTTGGGCGATCAAGTCATCTGCGGTGATCTTACCGCCGGCTGTTGCTTGTTTGAGTTGTTTGATCAGTTCTGATCGTTCACCCAAAAGCGATTCGACGCGGGTAAGCACATCGTCCTGCGAGACATTCAGTCGACGCGAGACCTGACGCACAACATCACGAACGCCGAAATAATCATCGATGTAGTCTTTGGGGCAATCGCCAGCGATCGCGAACGCTTCGGCATGATCGCCGGGCTTTCCGCTTGTCAGTTCTTTACGAAGCTGACGAACGTCATCGGCAAGTTGCTCCAGTGCGCCGTTGACTTTCGATTCATCGGTGCCAAGCAACTTGGCGAGTTTGCCAAGCAACTGCTGGGTCTGTTCGCGATGCTCTTCGGCCCGTTGCCCGGTCAAGGCAACAATTCGGCGAGTTCCAGCGGAGACGCTTTCTTCGGCCATCAATTCAAATGATGCGACGTCGCCGGTATTGCTGACGTGCGTTCCGGCACAAAGCTCTTTGCTGTAATCGCCAATGGACACCATGCGAACTGGATCGGGGTATTTTTCCCCGAACAGCATCATCGCACCGGCTTGTCGAGCGTCGGCCAGCGGTACGGTTTTCCAGCTGACATCTGACTTTTCGCCAATGCGTGCGACCACATCGCGTTCGATCTTGGCGAGAATACTGTCGTCGATTGGTTTCTGGTTGGTAAAGTCAAATCGCAAGCGGTCTTCTTCAACCTTGCTACCCTGTTGTTGGGCATGTTGCCCGACGTTGTTGTGCAGCGCGTGGTGAAGAATATGTGTCGCCGAGTGGGCACGTGCGAGGGCTCCACGTCGATCGGTGTCAACGGTGGCTTTGCAAGTCACGCCTTCTTTGATCTCGCCACTGACCAGCTTTCCGTGGTGAACGATCAGGCCACCATGTTTTTGGGTATCGATGACTTGGAATTCAAATTCGTCCGAAGAGATCGTTCCGGTATCGCCGATTTGCCCGCCGGATTCACCATAAAACGGTGAATGATCCAGTACGAGACGCAGTTCCGCGTCGTCGGGGCGGCTGAGCTTGCTAAGCAGTTGTCCTTCGTCGTCTTTGCCTTTACCGTCGCCGGTAATGATCCCTTTGACGATGGCCTCGGATTCGACAGTGTCGTATCCGACAAATGGCGTTTCACGAAGAGCTTCTTTCAGCGTTTCCAGCGGTCCGGTCTGGAACAGTTCGACTTGGCCAGCACCGCTATCGATCGCGTGTTGGTGCATCGCGTTTTTGTAGCCGTCCCAATCGAACGTAAAATTACGTTCGGCAGCGATTGTCTGCAGCAATTCTGGAGGTACGCCGTAGGTCGTGTTCAGCGAGGCGGCTTCTTTGCCCGGAACCATCACTGCGGCTTCTTCTTCCATTTCGCCGAACAGTTGTTCGATCCGTTTCATACCGCCATCGATCGTACCGAAGAAAGCTTTCTCTTCGGCTTCGATGACTTCGCTAACGCGTTCGAGTGTTTCGGCCAATTCCGGATAAGGCGTCTTGCTGGCTTCGGCAACCGCAGGAACAAGCTTGTGCAGGAACGGCTCGCGCAGATCCATTTGGTAGCCGTCTAGGACGGCGCGGCGGATCAAACGACGCACGACATACTTTGCTTTGTCGCGGCCGGGATAGACGTTTTCGTGAATGGCAAACGTGCAAGCACGTGCATGGTCCGTGATTCGTCGAAGTCGGCGACCGTTGTCACTATCGAGTTCGTACTTCACACCGCAAACTTCGCTGGCTGCGTCGACGATCGGACGCAGCGTATCGATGTGGAAGTTCGTCGGAACACCTTGCAGAACACTGGCGGTACGTTCTAGTCCCATTCCGGTGTCGATATTTTGACTCGGAAGTGGCTTGAGGTTATCCGGTGGGTCGCCGACTCGGTTGAACTGCGTGAAGACCAGGTTCCAGATTTCGACATCGCTGCCGTCATCCAGGTTGTAATAAATTTCGCTGCAAGGACCGCAGACGCCATCGGGGCCTTCGCTGGGAGCCGACGCGGGCCAGAAGTTTTCGTCTTCGTCCATCCGCGTGATGCGGCTTTCTGGCAATCCGATCGAGTCATGCCAGATTCCGAACGCTTCGTCATCGTCCTTGTAGACCGTCACGGTCAAACGTTCCGGCGCGATGCCCAGCCATTTCTTGTCGGTCAAAAATTCCCACGCCCAAGCGATCGCTTCTTTCTTGAAGTAGTCACCGAACGAGAAGTTGCCCAGCATTTCAAAAAACGTGTGGTGGAACGCGGTGCGTCCGACGTTTTCGATATCCCCGGTTCGCAGGCATTTTTGGCAAGTTGTCGCGCGGGTGAAGTCCAGTTTGACTTTCCCCAAAAAGTGGTCCTTGAACTGGTTCATCCCCGCGGGGGTGAACAGGACCGATGGGTCCCAGGTAGGGACGAGCACGTCACTCGGTTTGCGGACACAGCCTTTGGTTTCAAAGAAGTCGAGGTACTTTTCGCGTAATTCGTCTGTCTTCATGGATCGCGAACGGACGGGGGGATATGGGGCGGGACAACAATGGGCCCGCAAACGTTGCCGATGATATCGGATGGAGAGGGTTTCTCGAAGGCGGCAAGTTGAATCGATCAGCGGATCGATCGGTTTGTGTCGCCTGGGCAATCCGCTTGCCGATAGGTCCAAATGATTGGATCAAAGACGGATCTATTCGGGGCTAATCGGATCTGTTCGGGGGGAAAGCCGGTTCGGATTGGCATGTCTGTCTGCCCGAGGTGATCTGAACCAAGGTTGCATTCGGCAGATCGAGCTGGCACCTGAGCGAAAAATGATGCGAGCCATCGAGGAAATTAGATTTCCTCGGCAGGAGTCGGAATATTCGCGACCCGCAACAGGATGATGGTTTGCTCTTCAAGCTGGTTCACGTCTTTTCCACCGAGCATCATTTTTCCGATGCCTTGGCGAGTTGGCGTTTCGGCGATCACAAACAGATCGCCCTCTCCGGCCTTGAGGTCGAATGCAAGTCGATCCAGCACCCAGGCTTCGCGACGCACGTCGATGCGGAAAGCGGCGCTCGCCTGCAATCCGTCCATCTGGACATCGCCGTAGGGGATCTCCGGTCGGATCGAAAGCCGGACTTCAGCCGGAGCACGCGATGGCTGAGGTGTGATCGCGAACAGGAAGTACGGATTGACTAGCGTTCGCCCGATGGGCTGAGGTTCATCGTCGACGATGATGATTTGTGGACCGGCCATCGGATTGCAAACGGGCAACTCATGTCGCCTTCCCAAACGCATCGGGATGGTTTGCTTGCCTTCGGTTTTATGGCTCGCGACACCAGCTGAGGCAAGGAACGCGTCTAGCTCGCCACGCGCTTCTTGGCTTCGTAGGTTTTCCAGTCGCGAGGTAAGCCGTTGGGGCTGCACTGCTTTACCCACGCGCAGGCCGTTGGCTTGCAGTGCACGACGCGTATCGGGGGGCAGCACGGTTTCGTCGACCCACTGCCACATTGATTGCAATTGATCAGGGTCGCTTGGGTTGAAACGAATTTTGACGAACTGGGCATCCAATTCGATCGAGCGACGGATTTTTCGCAGAGGCGATTGCCCGTTGGCTGCGGAACTTTCGTTCGCATCTGGTTCGGACCAAGTTGATAGCGAAGCGCAGCCACAAACGGTGATGGCGAACGCTGTTGCGGCCAACACGAAAAAATTGAAAAGACGGCTAAATGGTCGACATAAGGGGTTCACACGCCGGGGAGTACGATTTTTGCCACAGCGGCGTCAAGGCGGTTCTGAAATCGACCTTTCCGTGAAACTCGCTTTTCACTAAAGTTCGACCGTCCCGCATCAGAGGTCACTCAATCCCGCAATCTGCCTGTGCTGGTTTGCCAGGCATCCCGAGTGACTACATACAATGCAATCGAGGCCAAGGAGGAGCCTGACCATGTTGTTGGATCGCATTGACATTGACACACATGGCCCACTCAATCGTGTCGAACTGGGGCCTTTCTCGGAAGGCTTGAACGTTGTTTGCACTCCTGAAGGATCAGGCAAAACGGCGTTAGTTCGGTTCATCCGTGACTCTTTGGTACGTCGCGAATACCCGTTGGGAATGATGAGTTCTTCATCTGGTCGAGTCGTCTGGGCCGATCGGAATGGAAAGATCCATTGCCGACGCGAACACGACGGCACAGCGAACGGTCGACGAACCATCGAATTCGAAACTCGCGGCGAAACCGCACATCGTTTTGACTGGCTGCACGGCAGTTGGGTCAACGGTATCGCTGACTCCAATGACGCCTCGCGTGCTTTGGAAGCGATGCGAATTCCGGATTCGATCGTCGATGGGATCGCCACTGATACTGCGGTTACAAGCGTTTCAAGAGTGATCGCGGCTTGTTTGACCGCAGGTTTAAACGACCCGTCTTTGTTTGCGCAACTGCCGCACAATACTTCGGCCGTCAGCGGTCTGTCGCCAGCTGAAAATCGCGACGCAGAAGCAGCTCGACGCGCGATTCGCGATGAGCTTGCTCGCATTGAAGCTGAGCTGGCAACTCTTCCGACGCAAGACACAACAGAGTCTTATGACGCTTCTTCAAGCCATTTTGCGTCCAAGCAAGCGCGGCGTGAAAGCTTGCAAGCACGACTGGAATATCTCAATTCATTGCCTCGCCATGCAAACTTCGATGGCTTGGGTGCATACACCGATAACTATGGCTATTCAGCTCATTCCCGGAAGACACGTGACGAGCTGAATTCACTGCACCATCGCATTTGGCAACTTCGCGTGCGTCATGGCGAATTGGTTCGCTGGCTCGACCACTTGCAAGCAGATCGCAACCGGCTGCGTTATTCGTCACCGATCACTTCGTCGCCTTATTCGAATGCGGCAATGTCGCCTTCATTGCCGAATCATTTAGCGACAACGCGAGTCGAAATCGATTCTCGGCTACGTGAGCGTTTGGTCGAAGTCGATGGACAGATCATCCGTTGGCGTCGGATTCAGGCGGAGCTCAATAGCCTTCGTGAAATTGTTTTTGCCGATCGGCATCGCCAAGCGTTGCATCACTTCGCCACCCGTGCCGGTTCGTTGCCGCTTTCGGATACCTTGTTGCAACGTGAGCGAATGGGATACGTCGCATCATCGTTGGACTACTTTGCAGGCCACCCAGGTGTTGCGCCTTCGCAATTAAAAAGCTGGGCCGAGATCGCGACAGCTCAGTCATACGCATGGCCGGACGAAATCGATTTGCATGTCGAGGCTTTGATTCGCAAAGTCGACAGTCTGCAGCAGTACTATGGCCGAGCCGGTCAGGCCGTCTGGTCTTGGTACGGCGAATTGGCCGGACAACAAGGTCTGGACCTGCCGTTTGCCTGGACTCGACATCAGGATTCGAGCCTCTTGGGGCACCTGCGTGCACTGCGAGAAGACCTTGCCGCTTCACGCCGGTATGGTTTTGGCTTTGCACGGCACTACGCCGAAGCAAACGCGGCTCCGGTTGCGGTTCGACGCGAACGCGAGTTGATGGATTTGCAGGCGACGGAAAAGTGGATCATCGCTTCGATCGAACGTCTGTTGGTTTATCGAACTCAGCTGATTCGCGATCATCGCCAACTTGATTTGGTTCGGTATCCGTCATGGCTTGATGATCGTTATCACAACCAATCATGGTCGCCATGGTATGTCGATCATCTGCAGCAAGAAATCTCTGCACGAACCGTCGAGCTTCAGCAAACAGCCGAAGAGCTGGATCGTTGTGTCAGCCGTGCTACCGATTTAAGACTGTCGTTGAATCGGTCGTCTCAATTCTCGGCAAATTACTACCTGAATGACCAAGCCAATTGGGCAGTCGATACCGAGATCCAGTCGATCGTTTCAGAATTGAATCAGCTCAATCAACAGCCCGTTGTTTTTGCTGTGTCGCCACGTGTCCAATGGTTGCAACGTCGACGGGCAGAGCTGCTCGAAAAACTCGGTGCACCACAGTCAAACTACCGAAGTGCGGTTCCGCTGGCGGATGAAGCGAGTGCATGGTTGGTTCGATTGTCAGGCGGACGTTTGCGACGCGTCGATTGGAATCCGGCCGAATTTACAACCGGGAACGCTAACGACGGTCGCGCACATCTTGATGGACAAGACGAAGCGAGTTGCCCGGCGGTCGATCGTGCTCTCGCCGCTTTGGCTGTTCGCTTGGCCGCAGGTGATTTGCTGGCCAGAACAGGACGCGCGATTCCACTGGTCGTTGAAGCCCATCGTGAACTGCTGCATTCCGTAGAACAAGTCGCTGGGACACAGCCAGTTCCACAAGCCGATGCGATCTACAATGTCGCTTCGGAAGTAAACTTGGCCGTGATCGCAGCGCTGAATGACTATGCAAAAAGCGCTCGGCAGCTGATTGTGCTGACCAGCGATGCGATGCTTGCTGACCAAGTCAGTCGACGTGGCGGACGTGTCTTCCAGATCCAGGGCGAACGCGTCGCACACGAACATCGACCCGTTTGGCGTCCACATTACACCGAAGAGACCTATGTCGGTCCACACGCCGGAATGCATGTCGGGGCACACGTTTCAGGTCAGACGCCTGACCCGTTGATGCAAAGCGATGCGATGATCGATCGCTACTACGACGAGTATTTCCAGGGCATGCCTGTCGCACAGTCCTTCGCGGATATCAACCGCAATTTGGACGCGATCTGGCAAGAAGCCTACGGGATTGCCGGGTATCCAGCGGTAGCACCTGCCAGCTATCCGGTTCAGGCCGGGCAAGTGGGCGGAAACCAATGGCACAGCGGATCGGTCGGCAATCCAGCCGCGGTCGCTCCCAATATGCCATCGAGCAGCTACATGTATGCAGCCCCACCGCAGCAAGCACCGGTCCCAGGTGCTAATCACGGTGGCCAGAATCACGGTATTCCGAGTCACAGTGGATCAATTCCCAACGCAGCTTTCGCATCACACCTGAGCGGAAACGGGAACCACTGGAACGATGGGTACTACTACTGTGATACCTACACGACATCACCGGTCAGTCGTCCCGCCGCTTCGCGACAGCAGTCCGAACCGGCAGCTCGCACGCGATCAAACGAACGTCCGCCGGCATCACCTTTTTTTTTAACGGTTGATAGTCCGATCGATCAGGCTCCATCGGTTGATGCGGTCGCGGCAGCCAGGCTGCGTGCATTGAATGTGACTCACATCACTCATCTGATGAATCAAGATCCCAATCGGATGGCCGATGCGTTGGGTCTTGCGAGCGTGACCGCGGCAACGATCCGACGTTGGCAGTCAGAGTGTCGATTGGTTTGCAACGTTCCACAACTGCGAGGTTTCGACGCTCGTGTGCTGGTCGGATGCGGAATTACCGATCCGGGGCACCTTGCTGCGACCGACCCAAGCGATCTGTTGGACCGTGTCGAAGCCTTCTTGGCGACCGAACGTGGACAACGAATCTTGCTCAGCGGTACAAGCTACGAGCTGTCTCGAATCACAAGCTGGATCGCCGCCGCAGGCGTTCAACCTGCGGTTGACCAAGTCAATGGGCACGACAGCCACCGGCAAACGATTGACGGCCGCGTTGTTCGGCAAGGTCAGAAACGTCAGGGAATCAATCAGCACGCCAATCACAACGTGCTGAGCCAAGACCGCTACGAGTATCAGTTCACTGATGACCATGGTCGAGTCGTTCGGGCAAGTTCTGGACGTGCTCGAACCGGGCAATCGCGAACCAGCCAATCGAGTTCGAGTGAAACCAGAACTGGTCGTTCCAGCGGCTATTCGGCTAACGGCAATGCCCGTCACCAATTAAACGGGGACGGACAGGGCAACGAGCGCTCGGGACGCAGTGGGCTGCGGAGCGGCAGTCGCAGAAGCCGTCGTGATCGTGACCTGTCAAGAAACCGAGTGTCTCAGTCGGAACGATCGAGTCGTTCGCTTTCGAGCCGTGATTCGGAAAGCTCAGAGTCTCAGCGAGCCGAGCGTCCGGCACGAAGTTTGAAGACGCGTTCGGCATCGTCAAAGCGTTCGGGGCGTCCGTACGAAACTCGTTCTAGCGAATCGAGTTCAAGGCAATACCGCGAGCACAGTGCCGATGACGGTGAACTGAAGTTCTACTTGCAGCGAAGCAGTCCCATTGTCGATGCACCGTCGATCGGTGCACGGATGGCGGAAAGGCTGGAAGCTGTCGGCATCTGTGATGTGAACGATCTGCTGGAAGCCGATCCTGAGGGTTTGGCTGACGAACTGGGACATCGGCGAATCGATGCTGACGTGATCCGAATTTGGCAAAGTCAGTCGATTTTGGTTTGTCGGATTCCGATGCTTCGAGGTCACGACGCACAGTTGCTGGTTGCAGCCGATGTGACAACCGCCGAAGAGGTTGCCGCGTTTGATCCTGACGAATTGTTTGAGCTGATCCTTCCGATCGCGAAGAGCAATGAAGGCAAGCGAATCATTCGCGGTGGAAAGCTTCCGGACCTGGAAGAGATCAACGAGTGGATCGCCAACGCAAAGCAAAACCGCGATCTAGTCGCGGCATGAGAAATCGGTACCAAAGAAGCCGTGTGTCCTACTGAGCCGCAACGGCGCTAGCCGCGGTTGAGTGCAGCACGAACACGGGGTTTCCCGATCAGCCGCTTGGCGCCAGCCTGCGGTTGCCGCAACTGCATCCACTGGAACCGCACGCTGGCGCGTCGCGGCTGATATTTGCAGCACGAACATGAGCCCTCACGATCAGCAACGATTGCGTGTGCCTGCCCTGAGCCGCAGAGGTGCTAGCCGCGGTTGAGTGTGTTTGGCAGCCGGAGGCTGCGTGCATTGCGTGACAAGGCGGGAGCCTTGTCACGAGCAAGTGGCTGCTCGTCTCGTGCGAGGCTCCTGCCTCGCATGAACTGTCTCGCAGGCTCCGCCTGCAGTGACCAACATCTCACGCAACCGTCGCTAGCGCGATTACGGCTCAGTTGCATGTTCCCCTGAGCCGCGGTTGGGTGTGCAGCACGAACTCGGGGGTTCACGATCAGCCGCTTGGCGTCAGCCTGCGGTTGCCGCAACTGCATCCACTGGAACCGCACGCTGGCGCGTCGCGGCTGATACTTTTAGCACGAACAGGAGCCCTCACGATCAGCAACGGTTGCGTGTGCCTGCCCTGAGCCGCAAAGGCGCTAGCCGCGGTTGAGTGTGCAGCACGAACTCGGGGGTTCACGATCAGCCGCTTGGCGCCAGCCTGCGGTTGCCGCTACTGCATCCACTGGAACCGCACGCTGGCGCGTCGCGGCTGATATTTGCAGCACGAACAGGAGCCCTCGCGATCAGCAACGGTTGCGTGTGCCTGCCCTGAGCCGCAAAGGCACTAGCCGCGGTTGGGTGTGCAGCACGAACTCGGGGGTTCACGATCAGCCGCTTGGCGCCAGCCTGCGGTTACTGCTACTGCATCCACTAGAACCGCACGCTGGCGCGTAGCGGCTGATATTTGCAGCACGAACATGAGTCTTCACGATCAGCGACGGTTGGGTGTGCCTGCCTTGAGCCGCAAAGGCGCTAGCCGCGGTTGAGTGAATACGCAGTTGCTAACCGCGAGCCAACGCTCTGCGGCTGATGCGGCAACAAGGAACCATCGTCGCTTTCGCAAGTCCGACTCAGGTGATTTCCTCGCGACAAAAAAAATGCCAGGGACTTGCCCTGGCATTTTCTAAATTCGATTGACCGGTTTTGTTCGGACGAACAAAAGTCGGCTACAGGGTCGCACGAAGCTTTGCACCGTTACCGGCTTGACCGAAGGCGGTCATACGTGCGACGCAAACAGCTTTCATCGCGGCACGAGCTGGTTTCAGGTATGCACGTGGATCGAATGCCGCAGGATCTTCGCTGAAGACCTTTCGGATCGCACCGGTGATCGCCATACGGCAGTCGGTGTCGACGTTGATCTTACGAACGCCACTCTTGATGCCGCGTTGGATCTCTTCGACAGGCACGCCGTAAGTTTGCTTCATTTCACCACCGAACTGGTTGATGATGTCTTGAAGTTCTTGTGGCACGCTGCTGCTGCCGTGCATGACCAAGTGGGTGTTAGGGATCTTCGCGTGAATCGCTTCGATTCGGTCCATCGCCAGAACTTCGCCGGTTGGCTTTGCAGTGAACTTGTAAGCACCGTGGCTGGTTCCGATCGCGACAGCCAGAGCGTCGACGCCGGTTTCTTCGACGAAGCGAGCAGCTTCTTCTGGATCGGTCAGCAGTTGGTCGTGTGACAATTCACCGACCGCACCGTGACCATCTTCTTGTTCTCCACCACCGGTTTCTAGCGAGCCCAAGCAGCCCAATTCGCCTTCGACGCTGACGTTCTGTGCGTGAGCAAGCTCGACGACTTTCTTGGTGACAGCGACGTTGTAGTCGTAGTCTGCAGGAGTCTTGCCGTCTTCTTTCAGCGAACCGTCCATCATGACGCTGGTGAAGCCGTTTTCGATGGCCGACTGGCAAGTTTCGGGGCTGTTACCGTGATCCTGGTGCATCACGATAGGAATGTGCGGGTAAAGTTCGGTTGCGGCGATCATCAAATGACGCAAGTATGCGTCTTGGCTGTAGGCCCGTGCGCCACGCGATGCTTGGATGATCACAGGAGAATCTGTCTCCTCGGCGGCTTCCATGATCGACTGGATCTGTTCCATATTGTTGACGTTGAATGCCGCGACGCCGTAATCGTTTTCCGCAGCGTGGTCCAAGACGACGCGAAGAGGGACCAATGCCATGATCGAGTACCTTGAGCTAAAGATGGAGTTTGAAATTCGTAATTCGTCCGGCGATTATCCCACCGTGACGACTGGCCGCAAGGGCGGGCGACAATGATTCTGCTGTTGGACAATCAGGATTCCTTTGTGCATAACTTGGCGCGTTATTTTCGCCTTAGCGGGGCGGAAACGCGGGTTGTGCGCAGTAACCAAATTGCCGCCGAACAGGCGTTGGCGATGTCCCCCCACGCGATTGTGCTTTCCCCAGGACCTTTGGGCCCCAACGAGGCGGGATGCTGCGTCGAATTGGTCCAAAAGGCACCTGCCGACCTTCCAATCCTGGGGGTGTGTTTAGGGCACCAGGCCATCGGTGCAGCCTTTGGCGGAACGATCCAACGCAGCCAACCACGCCACGGATTGGCCAGCCCGATTCGCCATGATGAACAAGCTTTGTTTGCCGGATGCCCAAATCCGGTGGACGTTGCACGTTATCATTCGTTGGTGGTTTCGCACTCAGATTTGCCTAGCTGTTTAGAAGTTGCCGCGACCAGTTTGGATGACAATTGCATCATGGCACTTCGGCATCGGCAGCGACCTGTGTTCGGGGTCCAGTTTCATCCCGAGTCGGTGCTCAGCCCCTGTGGCCAGCAAATCGTCAACAACTTTGTTCGTCTCATTCGTGAGCCCCACGGCTCCAAGCCCACTGCCGAAAGTCCCACTACCCAGAACCCCTCTGTCCAAAAACCACTCCGTCCAGAGCCTACGTAGACATCGTGATTCTTGAATCGATCGTGACCACCATCGACCATGCTGGGCAGGTCAACATCGCACCGATGGGACCGCTGGTTCAGTTCCCCGACCGTTTAAAGACGGTAGGTGACCAGGACCCTGGGTTCCTGCTGCGTCCTTACGAAGGCTCGCGAACATTCCGAAATCTGATGCAAACCGGACGGGCAACGATTCATCTGACCGATGACGCATTGCTAATCGCGAAAGCGGCCATCGGTCCTATCGAGTCACCCGAACGGTTGGTCGGTCGCAAAGCAATTCAAACCGATTCGTCAACCGAGCACGCAGAATTCAGTCATGCGGTCTTAAACGATTGCCATCGATGGTTTGCCGTCGAGGTGGAATCAATGGTTCAATCGCCTCCACGATATGAGATGTCCTGTAAGTTACTAAGCCAGGCGATCCAAGGGCCATTCATCGGTTTCAACCGAGCCAAGCATGCCGTTATTGAGGCCGCGATTTTGGCAACACGTGTCGGTATCCTTGACGATGATGACATCCGGCGGCAGCTGGAAAGTTTGCGATCACCGATCGATAAGACAGCCGGTGATGACGAGTTTAAGGCTTGGGAATTGATCCAAGATTACATCGGACAAAAACTTTCGAAGCAGCCCTCGAGGCACTCCTCATGAAACGAGGCGACCGGAAAATTTATATCCGAACGGGCGCTCGTTTGCACTTCGGTTTGCTCGATTGCCACGCGCCGTTTGGTGGCTTGGGTTTGATGGTCGATCAACCGGAAACCGTGATCGAAGTGATCGAGGCTGATGCGTATCAATTGAGTGATTCGGTGATGCAGGTCGGATTTGCCGAACGCTCCGATGCGATTGTCAGTCGTGCTTGTGAGCACTTCGGGGTTGATGGTTTGCCACCCATCAAGATTTCCATCCTCGCAACGCCTCCGTTGCACCAAGGGTTCGGAAGTGGGACACAGTATTCTTTGGCGCTTGCCGAAGCATGCTGTCGCGTCCTTGGCGATGATTCAGTTCCGATCGAAACGATGGTCTTGGACATCGCCGGAAGGGCTCGCCGTAGTGCGATCGGTGCACACGGGTATTTTGTCGGTGGCTTAATCTTTGAATCGAATTCCGATGACGCCCGGTTAAATCCGATTCAGCAGCGGTCAGCGATTCCAGATTCGTGGTGCATGGCCTTGTTCCAACCGGCGAGTCAAATGCCAGTCATTGCTGGACAGCAAGAACAGGCTCATTTCGATCAGTTGAAATGTCAGCCGGAGCGAACCGAATTGCTTCGTCAAATCGCAACCGACGAATTGATGCCGGCCGCTCATCAAGCTGACTTTGCAGCGTTCTCATTGGCGATCCAGCGCTACAACCGCGAGAGTGGTTTGTTGTTCGAGTCGATCCAGGGCGGTCCCTATAACGGGACCTTTGTCAGTGAAACGGTGGATCGCCTAAAGCAATGCGGTGTGAACGGGGTTGGCCAAAGTAGCTGGGGGCCAACGGTTTTTGCTTGGTGCGAAGACCGCGCGTCAGCGGAATCGCTGGTGTCATCATGGGATGTGGGAGATTCTATCGCCACGGTCGTGACCGCTCGAAACCAAGGCCGCGCGTTGCAGCAAAGTTGTCTCGAGAGGCAATCGAATCATAGCTAAGCCGTAATCGCAATTTTAGGCTGAGCCGCAATCGCGCTAGCGACGGTTGCTTCAGATAGACAAGGCTCTTTCATACCAAGCCAATCTCAGCACAAGCATCACTTCTCGTGACAAGGCTCCCGCCTTGTCACGCAATGCATGGCAGCCTCTGGCTGCCGAATACACACAACCGTTGCTGATCGTGAAGACTCATGTTCGTGCTGCAAATATCAGCCGCTACGCGCCAGCGTGCGGTTCTAGTGGATGCAGTAGCGGTAACCGCAGGCTGGCGCCAAGCGGCTGATTGTGAAACCCTGTGTTCGTGCTGCACACCTAACCGCGGCTAGCGCCTTTGCGGCTCAGGAGGCATGCTAACTGAGCCGCAATCGCGCTAGCGACGGTTGCGTGAGTTGACGGGGCATTGCGGGCGGAGCCCGCGGGACATGTCATGCGAGGCAGAGCCTCGCACGAGAATGGGGATTGCTCTTGGTAAGGCCTCCCGGCAGCCGAATACACACAACCGTTGCTGATCGTGAAGACTCATGTTCGTTCTGCAAACATCAGCCGCTACGCGCCAGCGTGCGGTTCTAATGGATGCAGTAGCAGTAACCGGAGGCTGGCGCCAAGCGGCTGATCGTGAGATCCCGTGTTCGTGCTGCACACCCAACCGCGGCTAGCGCCTTTGCGGCTCAGGGGACGTGCAAACTGAGCCGTAATCGCGCTAGCGACGGTTTCGTGAGTTGCTGGTCACTGCGAGGCATAGCCTCGCACATGAACCGCGATCGTGCTGACGCGGTTTCACCGTCGATCAATCGCCACCGATAATTGGTCCGCCGTCTTTGCGTTGATTCGGCTTGAACGAGAACTTTGTCGTCGATTGTTTTCGGCCGGTACGGCGAGCCACGACGTCGGAACGGCTTTCGGCTTGATTGCGATTGCTGCTTCGCTTCTTCGTCGACTTGCGTCTTGTGCCTGCCGAACCCTTTCCGGCACTGCGGCGTTGACGACGTGTCTCGTCTTCTTCGTCGACCTCGTTGCGACTGTGTTCAATCGCCTTATGCAAACGCGCGACTTCTTCGCGAGTCAACTTGCGATACGCTCCGGGCGGAATGTCACCCAAGCGTAGCGGCCCGATCGCGATACGGCTTAGGACTTGGACTTTGTGACCGAGTCGAGCCAGGATGCGCCGGATCTCGCGGTTTTTACCTTCGCGAAGTGTGATTTCCAGTTCGGTCGATCGGCCGCGTGTTTTTAGAATCTTGGCTCCTTCAACACGAACAAAACCGTCGGAGATGTAAATCCCCTTCCGCATGTTCTTCATCGTCTCCGAGTCGATCTTTCCGGCAACGGTGACGCGATAGACTTTACGAACACCGTACTTTGGGTGGGCGAGCTGTTGTGCCAAGTCACCGTCGTTGGTCAGCAGCATCAAACCTTGGCTGCTTTGGTCCAGCCTGCCGACGGGAAAGACACGTTCGCTCCGTGGGACCAAGTCGATCACACGTTGTCGTCCGCGCGGGTCTGCGTTGGTGCTGAGGTATCCGGTCGGTTTGTTGACGGCATAGTACACGAGTTTCTGTTGACGAAGCTCGACACCATCGACACGGACTTTGCTGGTCTTCGGATCGACCGTGGTACCGAGTTCGACAACGGTTTTGCCATCGACGTCGACACGACCTTCCTCGATCAGTTCTTCGCATTGGCGTCGGCTTCCGTAGCCGGCTGCAGCTAGCAGCCGTTGGAGCCGTTGTGGCTGATCGCGTGTGGTCGTCGGCTTGCTGCTTCGTCGACTGGTTTTGGCAACCGGTTCGGAGTCAGCCTCTGTTTCGACTGGTTTTCGTCGTGTTCGCTTTGCGGCTGGCTTCGCTGATGACTTTGACGTCGGCTTTGCTGAACGCGAAGCTGGGCCGGTCGAACGCGAACGTTTGGCCTGCTTACGTGGTGCCGAGGATCTCTTTTTCTTCGCCATGATGACGTTCTAACTTATTCGGTGTGTTGATAGCCTTGGGGGGCCATGCGGATGTATTTTCCGGATTGCATTTTCCACAGTCCGGTGCGGCCGATGATTTTCCCGACGGCTGTTAACGGGGCGGGCAAGTCGGTGGCCAATAGTCGTTCGGCATCATCGGGACTGACAGCCAAAAGCAGTTCAAAGTCCTCGCCGTCACTCCAGGCATGATGAAATGCGGATTTCCCCGATTTGGCGCTCATCGAAGTCGCATCGGGGTGAATCGGAATGGCATCGACATCGAGCTCGACGCCGTAGCCGCTTGACGCGCAAAGTCGATCCAGATCGAGTGAGAAACCGTCGCTGACGTCGATTGCGGCATGAACGTCGACCAACTGCCGAACAGCCTGTGCCAAGTCGATCCGTGGCTCGGGCCGTAGGTGCCGGCCTCGAAGTGATCCGCCAAAGCTTCCGGTCGCAAGGACCACGTCGCCTTCTTGAGCTTCACTTCGCAGCCAAGGTTTGCCGTTCTCGGGAACATGTCCGAGCATCGTCACGTTGATCGACAATGGGCCGTCATACGTGGAGAGGTCTCCACCGGCGATGGCCACGTCAAACTTTCGGGCCGCTTCGAGAATACCTTCGTAGCACTCGCCGGCAATCTTTGTCGCGTCGGTTTGGGGAAGCGCTAACGTCACGATCGCGCTGTCCGCAACCGCACCCATCGCCGCGATATCACTCAGGTTGATCGCCATCGATTTGTAACCGATGTCTGCCAAGCTTTGCTTTTCGGAATCAAAGTCGACCCCATCGATAATCTGATCGGCGCAAGCGATCGTTAATGGCCCAGGATTCTCAATGACTGCAGCGTCATCCCCGATTCCGATCTGAACTTGCCGAAGGTCACGGGTACGTCCGCGCAAGTAAGCGAGAAATGATTGTTCCATTGTATGCAGGCGTCTGTATGCAGGCGTCTTGGTGGTGCTCGGACGTCGCCGATGCGCCGAAGTAATGAAGATCGCGCGAAAGTATCGCGTTGTATAGCCAGGGTGAGGACTAATTGACTAGTAGATAAACGGATGATCGCGCAGGATTAGTTCTGTAGCGGGGCTAGTTGTGGTCGCCCGTGAACAATTCCATCAAGTCGTTAGAGCAGCGACTGACGTTCGGATCTGGTTTGACCGCCAAAACCGACGTCAATCACAATCCGTTCTGCCTCGGATCCAAGAACGATCCACAGTGACTGTACTGTCTTGGGGCATGCACACCCTAAAGACGTGCTGGACCGACAGAAGGCCGCTGTTTGGGGTTTGGCAGGGTTCTGTGCCCTTTCGCCGTGATCATACGCTGAATTCGTTTGATGTCACTGCGGAAGTTACTGCGGAATCGTATGTCCTACCGATTTTTGGTTCAATCCCGTCGGTGGGACGAATTCGATCGTCTCTGGTTCTCACGAGAAAGGATTTTCACGGTTCAATGGCGTTGCCGTCGTTTGGGCAGCGGGGGGCCGGCAAGTTCATGAATCAACCGTGAAGAGTTCGGCTTTGCAGCAGGCCGTGTTTCGATACGCGATATAGTGGTGACTTCGGTCCGCCCAATTAGATACAGCGTAATTCGATACAGCGCAATGGTGGCTTTCTGGATGGACTCAAATATACGATCGGTCGTTCTCGCGCGGCCAGTCTGCGACGCGGTGAACCTGCTTCGCGGCGAATCACCGCATGACTCCTAAATCAAGATTTCGATGAAGACTCTGTTGAAACTCTTTTGCGCCAATGTTTGGTGTGTGGCGATTTCAGTTCTGCCACTTGGCACCGCCGTCGCACAGTCAACAACCGTGGACGATCAGCCACGCTATTGGAAAGGCAATCTGCACACCCATTCGTTGTGGAGTGACGGGGATCAGTTTCCAGAAATGATTGCCGATTGGTATCGCGAACGCGGGTACAACTTTTTGGCTTTGACCGATCACAATGTGATCAGCGAAGGCCATCGCTGGATGAGTCTGAAGAAGATCGTTGATCGTAGCGATGATGGAATCGTCGAACGCTATGTGCAGCGATTTGGAGAACATTGGGTCGAGCAACGGACGTCACCTGACAACGGCGAAGCCGAGGTCCGACTGAAGCCGCTCAATGAGTTTCGTGCGTTACTAGAAAGCCGGAACGAATTCATCATGATCCAGGCCGAGGAGATCAGTGACCGCAGCGAAGGCAAACCGGTTCACATCAACGCGACCAACGTTGCCGAAGCATTGCAGCCCGTCGGTGGAGCAACCGTGCGGGAAGCGATGCAGAATAATCTGAGGATGATTTTGGAACACGAGAAGTCACACGGGCGACCGGTACTTCCACACGTCAATCATCCAAACTTTGGCTACGCGATGACCGCCGAGGATTTAGCTGCGGTTGTCGCCGAACAGTTTTTTGAAGTCTACAACGGCCATCCCGGAGTCAACCATCTCGGTGATGACGAACATCCCAGCATCGAATTGATGTGGGATCAAATCAACGCGATTCGTTATGCGGCTGGCGTTCAGCCGATTCTGGGGATCGCCACCGACGACTCGCACGAATATCACGGACGTCCCGGTTCTCGCCCCGGTCGTGGTTGGGTGATGGTGAAGAGTCGTTTCTTAACGCCAGAGCATTTGATCCATGCGATGCGCAAGGCCGATTTTTATGCGTCCAGCGGAGTCTCGCTGCTGCGGCATGACTTCGATGAGGAATCACGCACATTGACTGTCGAGGTTGATGCTGTCGAAGGCGAAGACTATCAGATCGATTTTTTCACCACACTGAAACCGGGGACAGATCCGCACAAGATTGGCCTGACCGTTCATTCGGCCAAAGGTAACTCGGCGAGTTACCAGATGAAGGAAGCTGAGTGCTACGTTCGGGCTGTCGTTACCAGCACCGTGGCTCATTCAGATCCGTCGTTCAAAGATCAGAAAAAGCAAGCTTGGACGCAGCCAGTTGGTTGGGCGAAGTAGCCGCCGAGTTAAAAGTAGATTTGCAGCCCCATGAGCCGCACCGCGTTAGCGGCGGTTATCGCATGGGCAACCGGGGCTAACGCCCAATCGGTTAATCCGGAAGTCAAGCTGGAGATTTATCAGCCGCACCGCGTTAGCGGCGGTTAAATGACTTGCAGAACCTGACAAAGGACACGGAACCGCGCGCTCGCGCGTGGCGGCTGATCGTTCGTCAATCAGCTCATTGCCTTATCAGCCGCTGGCGCCAGCCCGCGGTTCCTGCAGCGAACCGACCTTGCACACAGAACTGCACGCTCGCGCGTTGCGGCTGATCGTTCTTCAATCAGCTCATTGCCTTATCAGCCGCTGGCGCCAGCCCGCGGTTCCTGCAGCGAACCGACCCTGCACACAGAACCGCACGCTCGCGCGCCCGCGGCTGATGAAAATTACCCTATCAGCCGCAACGCGCCAGCGTGCGGTTCTCGCACTTGGACTCCTATCAGCCGCACCGCGTTAGCGGCGGTTATTGCACGGACAACCGGGGCTAACACCCAATCGACTAATCCGAAAATCAAATTGCCGCGCGTCATCGCGTTTGGCGTTATGCATTCGCCGAACTGTTCTCCAGCGATTCGATCGCTTGGTCGATTTCGACATTGATCGGTCGCCTTGAACGAAAATAGCGGACTTCTTCATAACCCGCGTCCTTTAACAATCCCATCGCAGTCACATAGCCATCGCCGACGCGTTCGGGAACGTGTGCATCCGCACCGAGGGTGACCGGAATGTTTCGCAATTTCATTTCGCGAAGCATCTCTGGAAACGGATTCATTTCTGGAATTCGCTTCAGCACACCGCTGGTATTTAGCTCCATCGCGACGCCTGTTTGCGCGATCCGGTCCAATGCCGGACGAATCAGGTCCAACGCGACGGTGGTATCCCAGGCTTCGTCGGTAAAGTTCTTGATCAAATCAGGGTGCGAGATCGAATCAAACATCTCGGTCTCAGCAGCTTTGGCGAGCAGGTTAAAATAAGTCCGTTGGACCTCAATCAAGTCGCCTTGCCAATACTTGTCACGCCATTCGGCGATCTGTGGATGGACCGAGCCGAGCACGAAATGAAACTCGGCGCTGGCAAGCTGCTTTTCCAGAAAAGCCTCGTAGCCTTCGAAGTAGTCTGCTTCGAGACCTAGGCAGACATCGACCCGGTTTTGAAATTCATCGGTGGCCTTCGCAACCAAGTCAACATATTCATCGAATTCGTCGATACCCATGCGGACATTTGCAGAAAACCCGTCGGGCATGGGGTTGTGACAGGTAATGTGAATCCCAGAAAGTCCGCGAGATTCGGCGACTGCGGCGTACTCAACCGGATCACCCGTCGCGTGTTTGCATAGAGGTGTGTGTGAATGCGATTCAAACAGCATCAGTCTCGATGGGGTCGGAGCCTAGTGTGTCGTTGTAAAACCGTTTTCTAGCTGACGTGACAACTTAGGGTTCGCCTTCTAAGTCTTCATCATCATCGATCGGGTCGCCACACCATCGTGTTAGTGCTGCGACCACGTCGTCACGTCCCTTTTGTGTGGTGAAGAGCGATTCGTTCGATTCCAGACGAACTTCGTATTCCCCCTCCACCTGGCATTCTTCCTCGCCGCAAAAATGAGGCAAGTCAGCGACCCAGACGATTCGGTACAACGGAACGTGCTTATCGTCGATCAGAACGATTGATGAATCCACTTCAATACTCCGGTAAAAAAGATCAATTAGCCAACTTCTTTATCGTCGCTAAGGCGAATTTCTACAATGGTTGGGCGGTTTTGTTTTGTCGCAATGACGTCGATTCTCGCGCATGATCGACTCACACGGTGGCAATGCCGAGTGGTTAAACTGGCTGCGCGGCACCTTCTTAAATTACCAGTTTAAACGCACATTTGCTCATGCGCCCTTTGCAAACCGCGTCTCGCGTTTGTTTGAATCATCAAGCTGTATCCATCTCGCAGGCGGAACAATGTCGACGGCACACTGGCCCCTTGATCGGTGGGGGTGTGGTGTCTGTGTTTGCGCAAGTGGTCGTACTGCTGTCGGCTCTGTTGTTCCATCCGGCTGTGGCTGCCGACGATTCGACATCGACGAATGTCGATCCAAAGACATCCGCTTCGTCGATTCAGGTTCGCGGGGGATTGGCCAGCAGTCTTGCGGCATTTCAATCAGGCGAAGGAACTGTGGCGTTCATGGGAGGGTCGATCACCGAGATGGAAGGCTATCGGCCAATGGTGATCGAGTCGATCAAGGAAAGATTTCCCAGCACCGAATTCGATTTTATCAACGCAGGTATATCATCAACTTGTTCGCACACCGGAGCCTTTCGGTTCAAGCAAGATGTACTCGCCAAGGAGCCTGATCTGCTGCTGGTCGAGTTTGCGGTCAACGATGATCAAGACGCGTCGCACTCTTATCAAGATGCGGTCCGTGGAATGGAAGGCATCGTACGAGCCGCTCGCCAATCACGTCCGCAAATGGATATCGTGATGGTGTTTTTCGTTAACGAATCGATGTTGAAAACCGTTCAGTCCGGTAAGGTCCCAGTCAGCATCGCGGCGCACCTTTCGGTCGCAGAACGCTACGGTGTTTCGACATGCAATGTCGCTGTCGAACTGGCTCGATTGATTGAACAGGGAAAGATGACCTGGCTGGAATATGGTGGAGTTCATCCGAAGCGTCCTGGCAACCGTGTTGCTGCTGATCTAGTCGATCAAGTGTTCGAGCGATGTGAGTTTCGCGAAGGTTCGAAACCGAAGTCTGCAGATCAGGGACCATCCGAATCAGCAAATCTTCCTTCAGCGCTGGATCCCTTCAGTTTCGCGAAAGGAGATTTTCTTCCACGTGAAAACGTCAATGTGTCTGACGATTGGCAGTGGAAACAACCGGACTGGGATTCGATCGGCGGGGGCTTCCGTTCACGCTTTGCTGGGCGGGAACTTTGTGTAGCCGAATCACCCAGTAGCGAATGTGAGATCGCATTTCATGGCAATGCGTTTGGGCTCTACGTTTTGGCAGGCCCCGATGCCGGCGTGGTTGAATACTCAGTCGATGGTGGCGTTTGGGAAAAGCAAGATTTGTATCATCGCTTCAGTCGAGGTTTGCATTACCCGCGGACCGTGGTGCTGAAATCAGAGTTGTCTGACGGTGATCACAAAGTCCGTTTGCGTGTTAGCCGTGAAAAGAATCCGGAAAGCAACGGCCATGCCGTCCGTGTACTCGAGTTCGTTGCATCGTGACCGCTGCCGTCGAAGCTGTGCGGAATTGTTGGTGCGGCAGAATGCTTGGGTTCAGTCACGCATCGGTTTAGGCAGGTAGTTTTACCAGGCCGCCGAGTGGCTTAAGCGTTTCGATCAGCCAGTCCTGTTGGTCGTCTTCGGCAAGTAAAGCACGATGATCGACCAGGCAGAGCTGATCTCCCAGGTCTTGGCATCGAGTTAAATCTTCCGTTCGGTCGCAACGGCGTCGACTGCTGCGGTGCATGGATCGGAAGCCAGCTCCACAGGGGATACCGAGTTCCGAAATGGCATTCAGCACTTCGTTGCGATTCTGGCACCTCAAGGCGAGCTTGTAGCAGGTCGCGCTCGAAGCGGGCTCCACACCGAAGGTTGCTTGTCGAATCCAGTCGACTTCGTCTAAGAGGCGGCGCACTGTATCAAAACGCTTTTGATTGCATTCGGCGACACGATCGAGTTGTGGTAGCAAAACTGCTGCCTGCAACGGGCTCAGCGGGGACGCATCGCTGGGGCGTTCGAGCATCGAACTAAGTTTGCTGGCGAAAAGTGCGCTGTCGGTCAGGATCGCGCCACCGTTTCCTGATGTTAGTGGTTTGCTACCACCAAAGCTGAGCGTGCCAAGATCTCCGTGGCTTCCAGCGAATTTGCTAGCAATTGGCATCAGCGGGGTCTGGCAGGCGTCTTCGATCCATTTCCATCCTTTGTCCCGGCAGATCATTTTGATGGCATTTACATCCGCAGGAATGCCGTAGAGATGAGACGCAATCACGAACTGGATTTCGTCGGCTGGGATCGATTTGAGTTGCTTTGGGGAAATTGAATAGCTGTCAAAGGCGGCGTCGACAAGGTACGGACGGGCACCCACAGCCTCGATTGCTCGCAGATTTCCGGGATAGTCGTAAGCACACACCGCAACTTTATTTTGCTGTCCTGCTCCCAGAACACGTAGAGCCATCTCGACGGCCAGGGATCCACTGCTGACAAGCCGGCAGTGCCAAGTGGGGACGTTTTGCGAGGTTTTCACAGGGGCCAAGCGAATTTCCGCTGCTATCGCCTCGTCCGGGGCCTGTCCCCGAACGTCTTTGGGGTCTGTCCCTGTTTGTTTGGGGTCTGTCCCTGTTTGTTTGGGGTCTGTCCCTGTTTGTTTGGGGTCTGTCCCTGTTTGTTTGGGGTCTGTCCCTGTTTGTTTGGGGTCTGTCCCTGTTTGTTTGGGGTCTGTCCCTGCAATGGCGGCTAGCCGACTGGCCAGTTGGGAGGTTTGGGGGCTTTGGTAGTCGCCCCACCAGCCTTGTTCGATTGATAGCTCGATCGAGCTTCGTATTTCCGGCCAATCGGGTGGCCAGGGTGGCAATTGGGCCGTCGAAGCGCAAAAGCCGTCAAACTTAGTTGTAGGCTGGGCTTGTGACCGTTTTTGCCCTTCCATATCATGCCGCACTTGTATTTTGCCCGCAAAGCTATCGAAATGTCCCCCCTCCGGTCCGGATTGTGATCCAAACCGTCGTTGAACTCATCCCACCACTTCTGCTGTTTGCCGAAGAAGCTGTGCCTCCGCAGGATAAACCGCTGCTGATGCACATCCTTGAAGGTCCGTGGATTTTAATCGTCGGATTTGTGGTGATTTTCTATTTCACCTTCGTCATTCCAGAAAAGCGACGAAAGGCAGAAGAAGTCAAACGACTGGCTTCAATCACGAAAGGAAGCCGGGTTGTGACGGTCGGTGGTTTGCACGGAACGGTTGTCAGCACGAATGCCGAAAGCGACGTGTTGACATTAAAACTGGACGAAAGCGGCAACGTGCGGGTTAAGGTCAGTCGCTGGGCGCTGACAGTCGTCGACGACAAGAAAGAAAAAGATAAGGACAGCGAGTAGTCCAAAGATTTTGAACAGAATTCCGAATGGTGACTCGTCGCCTTTAAGGCGATCTTGCGAGAAACCCGGTGGGTTAAAACGAAATCAATTGGGCCTAGCGCTCATCAATTACACATCACTCTAGAACGCCTACTATGGAATCGTTAACTCTCGCCCAATCGCTGATCGGATCGAGCGCAGCGGCTGACTATCTCGGTTCATTCGCTTCGTTGGTCGCTCAAGCTGAGCAGCAAAAAGGCGTTTCCTGGGAACAGCTTCTGTGGGTTGCCGGCGCATTCGCCGTCATCATCGTGCCCTTCATCGTTGGTGGTTTTCTGGCCAAGCAGTTGAAGATGCCCGCACATTCCGTGCGAATCGGTTTCTTCCTGTTGGCGGTCACCGCGAGCGTCGCTGTGCTACTAAACCGTCTGCCCGGACTCGGCGTCGACCTTCGTGGCGGCACCATCTTGGTATACGAAATTGACCCCAGTAAATCGAATCCCGAATCGGAAAGTCAGGTCAAAAGCCAGGACTTGATTGGTCCGCTAACCAAGCGGATCAACCCCGCGGGTACTCGCGAGATCGTGATTCGGCCTTACGGCGACAGCCAAATCGAAATCATTATCCCCGAAGTCGATCAACGCGAAGTTGCCACAATCGAAGAAGTGCTGCAGCAAGCCGGTATCCTTCGTTTTGCCATCGTTGCCAATCGTATCGACCACCAGCGTCTGATCGACTTGGCTACCGAGCAAGCTTCGTCACCTGATCGCGCTGTTCGCCTGAGCGAAATGATTCAGGACGAAGATGGACGCGTTATCGGTCGTTGGGCCGAAGTGGATCGCGAAACATCGGCGAAGTCCGACGTCAAGCCGCTTCGTGTCGATGTCGGAAGTGCGATCGTCCGCAATCCAGACACCGGAGACCTCGTTGACCTGCCCAACAGCGTTCGCGGGATCGATAGCGAATACAAGCAAGCTCAATGGATCGACGAAAACGGTTTGAGCGGCTTGGAAGTCCTGATGGTGATCAACCCCGATGTTGACGTCAAAGGTGAAGACCTCGCGTTCGCGTCGACCACCTTTGATGAAAAAGGTGCTCCCGCAGTTGCATTCAACCTTACCGAGTCAGGTAGCCGCAAGTTCCGCTTTTTGACAACAGAAAATTCGCCCCAGGGGACTCGCCAGCGTCAGTTGGGCATCGTGATGGATGACCGTTTGTTGTCTGCACCAAACATTCTTCAGCCGATTAGCAAGCAGGGACGAATCACCGGTAACTTCACGACTGAAGAAGTTCGTTCACTGGTCGACGTCTTGAAAGCTGGCCAGCTACCTGCCGCTTTGACAAAGCAACCGATCGCGAAGAATCAGATCGATGCGACTTTGGGAGCGGACACGATCAAGAAAGGCGTTTACGCAATTGGCGTTTCGCTGGCTTTGGTCCTGTTGTTCATTCTGTACTACTATCGCTTTGCCGGTGTCATCGCATGTACCGCGTTGATTTTGAACCTGGCAATGATTCTGGCGACGATGGTTCTAATCAACCAACCGTTGACCTTGCCAGGTTTGGCCGGTTTGGTTTTGACCGTCGGTATGTCGGTTGACGCAAACGTTTTGATCTTTGAACGGATCCGTGAAGAGATCAACAAAGGTGCGAAAAACCGCATGGCGATTCGCAACGGTTTCGCCAAAGCGACCGTCACCATCGTCGACGCTAACTTGACGACGTTGTTCACCGCAATCGTCCTTTATGCGATCGGTACCGACCAGATTCGTGGCTTTGCCGTCACGTTGATCTTGGGCATTTTGTACTCGATGTTCACGGCGATTCACATGTCGCGAACATTCTTTGATATCGCCGAGCGTCACAACAAGTTGACTCTCAGCATGTCCGATTCGGTCAACAGTCTCCGTAATGCCATCTCTGGTGGAGGAATGTTCGACTTCATCGGCAAAGGCAAGATCGCATTGGCTGTTTCGACGGTCCTGATCATCATCGGTGTCGCTTCTCTTGTCGTCCGTGGCAAAGGCATCTTGGACATCGACTTCGCTGGCGGTTCTTCGGTTCAATTCCGAGTTGCCGAGTCGACTTCGACCGCTGACATTCGAACCATTGTTGGCGATGGCATCGGTGAACAAGACGGTTCCCCCGTTCAATTCACCGTTAACGGTGTAAAGATGGACGAAGCCGAGCCAGGTACGGTCTTCAAAGTTGACTCGTCGATCGAATCAGTCGGTGAACTACAAAATCGAATCGTCGCAGCTTTCGCTAACGCCGGTGGTGCCGAGTTGGTGACTTACGATGTGACGATCACCGGTGACGGCGAGTCGACTTCATCGATCGATAATTCCAATGGCGTGATGTTGACCGCCGCTCAGGACACATCCGAAGAGCCAGCCGAACCGGCGGCCGATTCTGCAGATGACGAACTGGCAGCCCAATCGGCAGTTCGTCGGATTTCGCTTGGTGTGGACGGTTCTGATTCAGCGGCTGCAATCAGCGGCCCTGCTTTGATTCAGCGTCTCAAGCAAGCCGCTGACGAGCTATCGATTCCGTTGAACGACCGTGCGGTCAAATTGCTGCCCGATGGCGAAGGATCCGAAGATTGGAAGAGCGGATCGAGTGTTCCGTTTTCGAATTGGAAGATCACTTTGCCGATGGATGAGCAAAAGGCTGCTCAGGTCATGCAAGGTGTCGAGAAGTCACTTGGCAACGAACCCGTGTGGGTCAGCAGCAGCAGCGTCGGTGCCCGTGTCGCCGGTCAAATGATTGGACGAGCATCGGTCGCACTGTTTGCCAGTTTGATGGTGATCATTCTCTACATCTGGTTCCGATTCCAACGTGTGATTTACGGTTTTGCCGCTGTGGCAGCACTTGTTCACGACGTCTTGATCACCTTGGGTGCGATCGCGATCAGTTACTACGTTGCCGATGCTCTCGGTTTCTTGCTGATCGATCCATTCAAGATCAGTCTGACTGTCGTCGCGGCACTACTGACGATCATCGGTTATTCGTTGAACGATACGATCGTTGTCTTTGACCGTATTCGCGAGACGAAAGGCAAAGCACCACGTTTGACCGGCGAGATGATCAACACCAGCATCAACCAGACCTTGAGCCGAACATTGTTGACTTCGTTGACAACGTTGATCGTGGTCGTGTTGTTGTACGCGTTCGGCGGTGAAGGCATTCACGCGTTTGCGTTCGCCTTGGTCGTCGGTGTTCTGGTCGGGACATACAGTTCGATCTTCGTCGCCAGCCCCATTTTGTTGTGGTTGGTTCAGCGAGGCGAAAAGTCCACGCCGGCTGCATAGCCTGGGTCTGGTACTGACACCCTTGTGCCTTTCACCAGCGCGAACTGTGCTGCAAAGCTGGGTACGAGGGTGTTTCGTGATCGAGTGATCACAACTCTTGATCGTATGTGCGATTGAGCTTTTCGGTTAGAACAGTTCAATCGCCTCTGAAGTTCTTTGGTTCGGCATCATCCTCGGCTATGATGATTTCAACAATGATGCCCGAACGGTCCCCAAGAGTTCTCTTGCTCTTGTCGGTGTTGGGCAACGCTTACATGTCCCTTGCTCAGCATGGTCGAAGCACCAGTTGAGACATTCGTGACCGATTTGGTGAGTCGATGTTTTTTAGCATGATGCGAAGGTGCGTTTCGGCTGGGTTGCTCGCTCTGGCAAGCATAGTTGTTGCTCCCGCTGCCTTCGCCGTTGAAGTCGGCACCGACAGCGATTCCGGCGTTGATGTCGCACCCGGCTCGGTTCAAGAAGATCCTGTTCGCTCGGTTCAAGAAGACTCGGTTCGCTTGATTCAAGAAGACATCCAGTACCTTGCGTCTGAAGAGCTTCGCGGTCGTAGCGTAACGGACGAAACGATCGATCAGGCACGTGACTATATCAAAGGGCGGATGCAGTCGATCGGTTTGGAGATGAACCTAGTCGGTGGCGATGGGCTGCAGCCCGTTGAGATCTCGGTCGGAAGTGAAGTTCGCAGTGTCGAAAAGAACTATGCCGAGTTCAACTTTGGGGCGGGCGATACGATCCTGAAGAAGGCGGTTTTAGGCAATGGTTTTTCGCCACTCTCGGTTGGCATTGATTCCGCCGAGGTAAGTGGACGTCTCGTCTTCGCTGGGTACGGGATCAGTAGTGAGGAACATCAGTACGATGATTTTGCCGGTGTCGATGTGAAAGACGCGTTCGTGGTCATCTTGCGTAAGGAGCCTGGGGCGGACGATCCTGAAAGCCGATTCGACGGGGTTCAAAACACACGTCATGCGTACTTCGCGGTCAAGATTCAAAACGCGATCCGCCATGGCGCTGCAGGAGTCTTGATCGTGAATGATCCGGCCAGCATTCGCGATGCGGTTGGGAAAGAGCAGGACCGAATCACCTTGGAAGAAATGAGGTTGGTCGAGCTACGTGAGTTGCTTAATGATCTGCCACCCGAAGCGGTTCGCAACATTGCCGCGACGAAAGATAAAATCGCGCGTGCGGAGAGCTTAATCGCGTCGATCCGCAAAGACGTCGAAAACGCGCGGCGTGGGGTTTTGAATCTAAGCGATGCGGGGACGCAAACTAAAGAGTCAGCAAAGATTCTCGTCGCGTCGATCGCCCGCGACATCGCCGACCAACTGGTCCGTCATGCTGGTCGGGAGTCTCTTGATGCGATCGAGAATCAAATCAACGAGAGCTATGTCCCCGAAAGCTTTGCTATCGAAAATGCAACCGCGACTGTGTCGGTCGACCTAAAACCGGCGGTCTTAAAAAGTGACAACGTGATCGGTCAGATTGCTGGCAAAGGACCGCTTTCCTCGCAAACAATTGTCATTGGTGGCCACTATGATCATGTCGGCATGGGGGGCTACGCTTCCTTGGCTCCAGGAACCATCGCCGTTCACAACGGGGCTGACGACAACGCCAGTGGAACAGCTGCAATGCTAGCTTGTGCTCGGCTGCTTCGCGAAAAGCTTTCCGGTGTCAGTAACCACCGCACGATGGTGTTCATCGCATTTACTGGCGAGGAACGCGGGTTAGTCGGCAGCCAGTATTACGTTGAGCATCCGGCATATCCGATCGAGCAGACGACCACCATGATCAACTTTGACATGGTAGGACGATTGCGAGACAACGAGTTGACGGTGTATGGGACAGGGACGGCAAGCGATTTAGAAGGGTTGGTTGATGAGGCCAACGAATCGATGGGATTCGATCTCTATAAAGTTGCTAGCGGATATGGCCCAAGCGATCACCAATCGTTCTATCGAGCCGGTGTGCCGGTCCTGTTTTTCTTCACTGGTTTGCACAATGACTATCACCGGCCTTCTGACGATTTCGACAAAATCGATTTCGGTTCGCTAGGCCGCATAACCGATATGGTTTCCAACGTGGCTTATCGCTTGGCGGTTATGCCCCGACGACCTGTTTATGCAGACACCGACCCACGCATTCAGATCCGTCGCCAAATGACGGCCTATTTAGGGATTCGTGTTTCTCTGCTGGCAGGCAGTGTTGAAATTGTCGAAGTGACGTCCGGTGGGCCGGCATCACAGGCAGGATTGCAAGTTGGTGATCGAATTAAATCGATCGGCCGCAAACAGATTCAGACCACGAATGATTTACTATCGTGGGTTCGGAATCATTCGGCTGGCGACGAATTTGAGATCAAAATCGAACGCCAAGGCAGCGAAATGACACGTCGGGGAAAGCTTGAAAAACGTCCTGAATAATGGGCTGATCAATCTTTACGCAGCATGGCGGTATTGCCACAATCGAAAAACTGTCACTGGAATCGGTCAACCGACCGGTGTGTCGGAAGCTCATCCGAATCATCATAGGCAAAGGATGTCTGTGCGGCTGATGTTTCTGAAGCAATAAGGACGCGCGACTCATAACGCAAGGAGAGCGAAAGTGCGAACCGTTCGCCACCAAGTCTATGGAATCGCCATCGGATTGGCTGCCGTGTTGGCGCCCGGTCTCATGGCCACTCAAGCACAGGCGCAGAACACGGAACCGCATCGCGTTGCGGTTGTTGATGTCGCCTCTATCTTCAAAAATCACCCAGGCATTCGATCGCAAGTAAAAAAGATCGAAGCGGACCTGAAAGCCTTCGATGCAGAATTGAAGGAAAAGCGTGAGCAACTTCGTCTCTCGGCTGCAAAGCTGAAAGACCTGACACCTGGCACCCCCGACTATGCTGCTCTCGAAGAGCAGATCACGGACATGGATGCCAAGTTGCGTTTGGAGATGAATCGTAAACGTAAAGAGCTAGCTGACGCTGAAGCGAAGATCTACTTCGACAACTATCAGCACATCGCTGCTGGTGTGAAGTTCCTCGCCGGTCACTACAAGATCAACTTGGTTCTTCGCTATAACAGCGAGGAAATGGAACCAGGTGTTGGTGAGTCTGTCATCCGTGGCGTCATGAAAAACATCGTTTACCACGACGATCAGTTGGACATGACCCCAGGTGTGATGCAGTACTTGGATCGAGTGATCAAAACTCAAGTCGCTGCGAATCCAGGTGCAAGCCTCAAGTAGGCCCATCACCCGACTAACGAAGTCATAAAAATCAGTCGCCGACCGATTCGTTCGGTCGCGTGGAAGTCACCGGCAGGATTTATTTTGCCATTAGAGCATCGAACGGATTTGATGCGTGACAACTGCGATTCCATCGGACGGATCCGATGGGCGACTTTTTAAGACACCTAAGAGCGACGTGTCGAATTCGACCGTCGCTTTTATTTTTTTCATCATCGAATGGGAGGGCTCGACGTGATGTTTTCTCGCAATCAGCATACGATCGCTTCAACTTGTGCTGTTTCTGGCCGCGGCTATTGGTCGGCCAAAGAAGTCACCGTCGTTATGCACCCTGCCCCGATCGGCACGGGCATCCGCCTCGTCCGAACAGACTTGCCATCGAGCCCCAGCTGCGATGCCAATGTTTTGAATCGAAGCGACGCAAACCTGAGAACGAATCTTGAATCAGGTGACGCGAAGTTTCAGATGGTCGAGCATCTGATGGCAGCTCTTTACGCGTTGGAAATCGACAACTGCATTGTCGAAATTGACGGCGAAGAATTGCCCGGTCTCGACGGTAGCAGCAAGCCTTATGTCGATGCCCTGTCGCACGCCGGTTTGATTGTCCAAGCAGAGCAACGTAAACGCCTTGTCATTCAACAAGTCATCACGCTCCGTGAAGGTTCATCCTGGATTACCGCTTCGCCGGTTCCTACGGGAGTGAGCCACTTCGGATACCAATTGGCGTTTGATTGCGACGGTCCAATTTCGGAACAGTCGTACGGATTCAGTTGCACCCCGATCAACTTTACCCGTGACGTCGCACCTGCCAGAACTTTCGTGACGCTCGAACAAGCGACCGCCCTACACCAGCGCGGTGTGGCACGTCATGTTGGGTACAACGAACTGTTGGTGTTCGGCGATGACGGTCCGGTCGACAACGAATTGAAGTACCGAAACGAGTGTGCTCGCCACAAAGCTCTTGACTTGGTTGGCGATCTGTCGCTGGTCGGTGTTGAGCTTATCGGAAAGTTTATTTCGCATCGCGGCGGACATAGCTTGAATGGCCGTATGGCGAAAGCGTTGTACGAGCTGATGGTTCAGCAGCAGTACCGTGAATCGGAACTGTCGCAGCGACGCGCTGCGTAATCGATCCGGACTGTTTGCCCAGACGCTCGCGGATTCGCTAGAGCGTCTTCTCTATTGCATGTGGTTTAGTTGCTACTGGTAGCAGTCGTTGGTAGGCGACCGGTGTACGCAACCTCGTTTGTTCCCGCTTCTGCATGACGATTCTGAATAAACGTCGGAGCGTTAAAGTTTCGGTTGATCCGTCAGTCATACACCTGGCGATTACCGGACCAAGGAGAGATTGCGGTTGGGAATAACGGGATTTTTGAGTTGTGAAAATTTCGTCAAAAATCATCCCAAACCGATCTCGATTCCAAAGCGGTTCATCCGCTAATGTCACTTTGCCCGCGCGGCTCTGCTCACTTTCTTACCCCTGAATTGACGTTTTAATATGAGCGTTGTTATTGCACCGACGGCCATCGTTGATCCGAAAGCCCAACTTGGCAGCAACGTTCGCATCGGACACTTCTCGGTCATTGGGCCGGATGTGACGATTGGCGATGGAACTGTGGTCGACCAACATGTCGTGATCACTGCTCAAACCACAATCGGTGAAAACAACCGGATCTTTGCCGGCACCGTCATCGGTGGTGATCCCCAGGACACTAGCTACAAAAATTCGCCGACTCAAATCATTATTGGCGACAACAATATTTTCCGCGAACACTGCACCGTGAATCGCGCGACCGAAAAAGAAGACGGGATCACGGAAATCGGTCACGACAACTATTTGATGGCCGGCACTCACGTTGCGCATGATTGCAAAGTTGGTGACCGCATCGTGATTGCAAACAACGGGATGCTCGGTGGCCATGTGCGTGTCGGAAACGACGTCACGATCGCCGGTGGCGTTGGTGTCTCGCACTTCGCAAGTATCGGTCAGCTGAGTTTTGTCAGCGCGATGAGCCGAGTTCTGCATGATGTTCCACCCTACACAATCGTGGATGGTCAGCCCAGCAAGCCACGTGCGGTCAATACGATCGGTTTGAAGCGTCATGGCTACACGTCAGATGACGTCGAAGCTTTGACTCAAGCGTTTCGATTGCTCTATCGTGCACGTGTCGGTGTGGATAAAGCCCGTCAAGAGATTTATACCAATGGTCCTATTCGTCCGGTGATCAAGCACCTGTTTGATTCCATCGAACGATCTTGTTCTGGTCGGCACGGACGTGGCCAAGACCAACGAGGAAAGAAGAAAGCGGCATGACAAGTTTGCGAGTTGCTGTTATCGGTGCAGGCCACTTAGGTCGGATTCACAGTAAACTTCTAGGCAGCGTTGACGGCGCCAAATTGGTTGCGATCAGCGATCCGATGGAACCGGCTCGCAATCGGGCCGCCGAGATGTTCTCGGTTCCGGTTGTCGAAGACTATCGTGAGCTAATTGATTCGATCGATGCAGCTGTCATTGCTTCGCCAACAGATTCTCATGCAGAGATCGCGACCGAATTGCTGAAAGCCGGCAAGCATCTGTTTGTCGAAAAACCTTTGGCAATTTCTTCTGCCGATGCGGACCGACTTGTCATGTTGGCCGCCTCGAAACGTTTGACTTTGCAAGTCGGTCACGTGGAACGATTCAACCCGGCGTTTACTGCCTTGGGTAAAATCGGCGTCGATTCGAAATACGTCGAAGCAGTACGTGCGTCACGCTTTCCAGGTCGTTGCCTTGATGTGGGCGTTGTTATGGATCTGATGATCCACGACATCGACCTCGTCTGTTCGATGACGGAAGCCGCCGTGAAAAGCGTCAGCGCCAGCGGACTAGCTGTTGTCAGCGATCACGAAGATATCGCCGAAGCTCGCGTCGAATTCGAATGTGGTTTGGTTGCCAACCTGAAAGCTTCACGTATCAGTCCGACACCGGCTCGATCAATGCAGGTGTATGGTCCAAACGGATTTGCCGAAATCGATTTCTCTGGTCCCGCATTGCACACCGTGCAGACCAGCGATGCGTTGATCGATCGAGAATTTGATTTGGAAGATGCGACTGACAATCCGCTCGGTTACGCCGACGAACTGTTCAGCGAACACCTGCAGTTGGGAACGCAGCAGCTAGAGCCACGGAACGCCATTTTGGATGAACTGCATGACTTCGTCATCAGCATTCAGTCTGGCATTTCACCGACCGTCAGCGGCGCCGCCGGTGCTCGAGCGGTTGCAATTGCAGAGCAAATCCTGAATTCGATCGAGGAGCGAGCTTGGTATCAAGACGCCACACCTAGCGAGACTGGATCGCTTGCATCGGTCCGAACAAGAATCGAAGCAAAGCCACGGCTCCGAAAAGTTGCTTAGGCGGCAGCTTGTTGACGACTCAATTACGCCAATTTGGCGATCAATTACAGACGCTTCGCTGTTTCCCAGCGAAGCGTTTTTCGTAAACGTGACTGCCTTCGCAGGTCGCTCTCCCTCGATAGGCGGAAATGGTCCTTTCAGGGCCATTCGCGGCACCGCGTTGTTCGCATTCGCTGGGCCCGCCATGTAAGATATCTATGGTACGAGTATCTGTACTCGCCTCCCCGCCTCAGCCGCCCTGCGATAGTTTCTGATGCTTCCGATTGTTGAGCACCCCGCCGCTGCGAAAGAGTTTGTTACCAACCCAGATCGCTCTCGATGGCACGATCGGGCGTTGTGGTTTGTTCGCAGCAAGCGCGATCTGCAGGCATCGTCGTTGCCCGAGTGGGAGTATCTGCGTCAGACGGCTTCGCAAATAAAGACGCATACAATCGCGAACTTGGCTCACTACCTGGAGCAGTTCGAGCAGAACGCGATCGCCGCCGGCGCGAAAGTTTATTGGGCCGAAGACGCCGCCGAGCATAACGAAATCGTGCTTCAGATTCTTCGCGAACACCGCACGTCACGGATCGTGAAAAGTAAGTCGATGTTGACTGAAGAGTGCGGACTAAATCATCACTTGGAAGCGAACGGAATTGACGTCGTCGACACGGACTTGGGCGAACGGATCGTTCAGCTGCGAAAGGAAACTCCCAGCCACATCGTCTTGCCGGCGATCCATATCAAGAAAGAAGAAGTCGGCGAAACGTTTCATGAGCATCTCGGTACTGAGGCAGGTGCTTCGGATCCAAAGTACCTGACCGAAGCGGCGCGAGGCCATCTACGCGATAAGTTCCTTGCCGGTCAGATCGGAATCACCGGTGTAAACTTTGCGATCGCTGAGACTGGGGGAATTGTCGTCTGCACAAACGAAGGCAATGCGGACCTGGGTACCTCGATTCCTAAAGTTCATATCGCGTGCATGGGAATCGAAAAACTGGTTCCACGTCAACGAGACCTTGGCGTGTTCACACGTCTTCTTGCACGTTCGGCAACCGGACAGCCTATCACAAGCTACACATCGCATTTCATCGGTCCAAAAGATGACCAAAGCGAACTGCATATCATCCTTGTTGACAATGGCCGAACCAAGCTGCGAAGCAGTCCTACCTTCCGCGCCGCGATGCACTGTATCCGCTGCGGCGCATGCATGAATACGTGCCCTGTTTATCGACGAAGCGGTGGCCATAGCTATCGTGCGACGGTGCCAGGTCCCATCGGCAGTGTGCTTTCGCCGACACGTGATCCGAACTCATATAAGAGTTTGCCTTACGCGTGCAGTCTATGTGGGTCTTGCAGTGATGTTTGCCCGGTCAAGATTCCATTGCACCATCAGCTGTTAGCTTGGCGTGGTGAACTGGTTGGTAAGAAATTGCTGCCGATGGGTAAACGTGTCGCAATGACATTGGCTTCGCATCTGTTTCGCCATCCGCGACTGTTCACAACAGCAGGGGCGATCGGAAGACTATCGCTAAGAGTGATGCCTCGGTGGATGACCCACAACCGATTCAATAAATGGTCGATTGCGAGGGACATGCCAAAGCCACCACAGGAAAGTTTTCGAAACTGGCATCGACGCCATCGTGGCAACTAATTTTTTTTGCCATCGCGAAAATAGATACTTTCCAGCACCATTCACTTTGCAATTTTGATGATTCAGCAAACTCCATCTCGAAGAGCGATTTTAGACCGGATCAAAACGCAGCCTGTCGAAGGCCCCGCGTTACCGGATGTCGATCCAAATATCGTGATCGCGTTTGATGATCCGGTAGCGAAGTTCCAGGAGATGTTGATTGCCGTCGGTGGTCAGTCCCATGTGGTCAGTTCATACGAGGCGGTTGGAAAGACTCTGCAAACGTTTGACGAGTTTGCATCCGCAAAGCATCTTGTATCACTTGTGCCCGAAGCTGTAGCGGGCACGGTGTCGACTGAATCGGTTCGTGACCCATTAGCTTACGCGACAGTCGATTGGACCATCGCCAAGGGCGAATTTATGGTCGCGGAAAATGGTGCGATTTGGGTCGATGGAAAGACACTGCCGCATCGCGTCCTGCTATTCATCGCGCAGTACTTAGCGATCGTGGTGAAGAAGTCCGAAATCGTTTCCAACATGCATCAAGCCTATGAAAGGGTGGATGGCTTTGGAGGACCGTTCGGGATTTTCGTTTCGGGACCGAGTAAGACTGCGGACATCGAACAATCGCTAGTCTTAGGCGCTCACGGATGCCGAAAGTTGCAGGTCTTTATCGTTGATGACAAATGATCTATCGAATGCTCTAGCCGGCCGCCGCGACGGCTAGCTCTTCCGTATTCGCCTCCGTTTCGGCAACGGCGTCTCCTTCGGCGGTTGATGCGTCTGGATTATCAGTCTCTTGCTGATTTGCAGCCTGCTGATTCGAAACGGATGCATCGCCCTCTTCGCCAATTGGCAGTTTGAACTTGCGGAAGATCTCTTCAAGCTCTGGCGTGGACTTTCCCGTCGCGATGTGGCTGACAGTGTAGCGTGGTAATTTCAACAGCTTGAAACACCGGTCGATGATCTTGTCGGTTTTGTGTGGGATCATCACTTCGTCTAGCTCGGCGTCTAGTTCAAATTGAATCGCACCGGTCTTCTTCGGAAATGATTTCCATCGCATTGATGGCCATGGAACCTGCTTTGCGCAGATGCGTCGGTCCAGAAAACCAATCTCGGAAAACTCCAGGACTGGCTCTTTTAGCTTGAATGTGCGAAACGTCTGAAGGCTCATCAACAACGCGGATGTGAAGAGCATGACGCCAACGGTGGAGACGAACAGGCCGACCAGGATGCTTTTGGGTAGCAGTAATGCAATTCCGAAAACGGATAGCACCAACGATAGCACAGACATGACTGCCCAAACTGCGAGGTGGATGGTTGCTTGCTGCTTATGAAGATCGATTTGGACAGGTTCACTCATGTTATTCTCCTACGGACTTCAAAAGCTTGGGGCAGAAGTCAGAACAGAGCATGAGGATTTATCGGGCAATGTCGGATCGATGCAGGCGTCGACATTGGATTGCATCAGTTGGAATGACCATGCCGTAGCATCAGCTGTCAATGTCCGTAATCGCCCCCACGAGATGTTGGATGTGAAGGGAAACCTTCACGCGGCGTTTCAGCTGAGCTTAGGCTCTGGCGACGCCTTCAAAATCGATGAATTGAAGCGGGGTGTTGGACAGAGGTTGTGGCAAGTCAACACGATCGAAATTGATGCATTGTACGAACCGATAGGTGAACTGCGACAACGATGGTTCGGTGACGCGTTGTAATTCTAGGCCGACTGATGAAGCCACGCATCGATGACTGATTTCCGTGTTGGGCTATGGCAACTGATTCTTTCAAGGATGAATCAAGAACGAAACAGCACGCTGGTGAAATGGCATGCTGGCTGCGGGAAAACAGTAGGTCTTGTTTAAGACCAAGTGTGCTGATTCGACACCGGATGTGAATCGCTGAGCGGTTATTTTGCCGGGAATGTTCGCCACATGTCACGGGTGGCTGTCGAACATCCCGAATGCTGCAAACTTCGCGAGCGTACGCACGGTATGTTTGAGTGCTTCAAAAGAGGAGGGGCAAATAGGTGCATTGAATGGTTCTGTGTGATGAAGGTCAAAGCAATTATTCATTGCAGATTTGCAACTTCTCGAAAATGGCCACCGCTACTCTTACAGAGGAGATTGCCATGATCACCCCAGTGAATTCGGTACTCGCTAGTTCAATACATATCAATTTGAACAACCACGCCAATGCCGCCGAGAAGCTTGCGACTCCGGATCGTTCAGAAGATGTCGACGCTATCATCCAGATGAAGCGATCGAAACAAGCCGCCGAAGCTGCGATGGCAGCGATGCAGCGGGTGAACGAGACTGCGGAACACTTGCTCGATATCGTTGTCTGATTAAAGACCACGACGGTTTGCCCTCATCGTTTTTCCTGCTAACCCTAAGTGCAATTTATCCTGCGGTCATCGCAACGACGTTGTTGCCGCGTTTTACGTGGCATTTGACGCTATCGTTGTGTCTGCAAACCGCATCCCGTGATTCTGTTACATCGATCAATGAAGGTCATTCCGCAACTGAGTGGTTTTTTATCGCTCGGACGACCTAGGGCTTCATAACTGCGTCCTAATCTTGCAGCGGGAATGCTTCATTCGCCAGCGCACTTCTGGCAACGATTTGATGTGTCTCCAATGGTCGGGACATTTAGATCCGCTGATTGATATCACGAGGCGAGCTGATCTAGGTGTTTGCTTCATTGCCAAAGCAGCCGACCCGATTGCACGCTCTATAAGCAAAACACTCCAATGCCGTTCGGTTTGTCCGTATGAACTACAACAATTTCTCTATGCGTACGAAGCTGTATCTGATGATCAGCCTCTATGCAGCAGGTTTTCTAGCTTTCGGCATTTGGTCGTACATGGCACTTTCAGCCTCGAAAGTGCAAGGGCCGTACTACCAGCGGATCATCCAAAGCAAAGACTTGATCGCGGATGTCCTGCCACCGCCAAACTACATCATCGAATCCTATTTGAACGTTTTGCGATTGACCGATGCGATCGAACGCAAAGCTTCACAGGCTGAAGTAGAAGAGATGCTTTCCGAAGCGAAGGCCTTGCAGGATGAGTACAAAGTTCGGCAAAAGCACTGGCAAACAGATCTATCCGGTGGCGAACTTAAAGAGACGATGACGGTTGCTTCACGAGAACCGGCGGAACGGTTCTATGAAATTCGCAACAACCAATTCATTCCTGCTTGTTTGAATGGTGACTTGGATCAGGCGAAGGCTCTCGCTCGAGGACCACTGAAGGACAACTACGACGCACACCGAGCCGCGATCGATCGAGTTGTCGAATTGGCAACGGCGGCACACCAACATGAAGAAGCGGACGTCGCCGCGCTTGTCAAAAACCGAACGGTCGGATCCGTGGTTCTGGTTGTTGTAATCTTGATATTGGCATGTGGCTTTGGTGGATACACATTGATTAATACGGTGACTCCTTTCCGCAAGCAAGCAGACTCGACTCGGATTCTAGCTCAAACAGTTAAAGACAACGTGAGTGAGCTGACCGGCGCGGTGCAGCAACTAGAGGTCAGTATCCAAGAAATTTCTGGTAACGCCAGCAACGCGGTCAGCGTGGTTCGTTCAGCGGTCGATGCCGCTGAATCAACCAGTATGACGCTCGGTAAGCTGGGCGAAAGCAGCACCGAAATTGGTAACGTGATCAAAACCATCAACTCGATTGCCGAGCAGACCAACCTTCTCGCTTTGAATGCGACGATCGAAGCGGCTCGAGCAGGTGAAGCCGGAAAGGGTTTTGCCGTTGTTGCCAACGAAGTCAAAGACTTGGCAATGGAAACAAGTCATGCAACCGAAGAGATCATTTCACGCATCGACTCGATTCGGGCCGAGACAGTTGACGCGGTGAAGTCGATCGAAAGCGTCTGCACCGTGATCGCCGAAATCAATTCGACCCAGGAAGCGATTGCGGCTGCTGTCGAGGAACAGTCTGCGATGACACGTGAGATTTCTCATACGATCCTGACGGTGGCCAACGATACCGAATCGATCGCGACGGACGTCAAGACACTGGCACAAGCGGCCAGCTCCGCCAGCACTGACTTGCCAAAACAAAATCGCTTTTCAAAGTTCTCGATCGGCTCGATGTCACCTGCAACGGCAAGCTAGTCGAGTGTTTGTATAGCGATCATGAAATGAAAAAGCTCATCTGCAACATAGTTACAGATGAGCTTTTTTCTTTGAAGTTGCGTGGGGCAACCTTAGATTATTTGCACTACCGGGCGGCTCGCAATTGGCCGCGGGCGCGGCGGATTGCGGTCTCACGAAGCTGAGCCTGCTCGGGTGTCTTTGCCGACATTTCGAGTGCTTCTTGCAGCGACTTCTCGGCTTCACCCACGTCCAGCAGATCGACTGGAATCGATCGGCTGGTAAGAAGGTTGACCGTATTGCCTTCGACTTGGGCAAAGCCACCGTCGACAAAGAAACGCTGCGGGCCGGCTGCGGTTTCCAATTCTAGTTTGCCGTAGCCAAGGCGACCGATCATCGGGGCTCGGTTGGGCAGGACTCCCAGCGAGCCGTCGAACATGGGCAGGGTGACCGAAGTGGCTTCGGTGTCCAATTCCGTTCGCTCGGGCGTGACAACGATACAGCGAATCGCCATGGTTTATTTCTTCTCCATCTTCTTGGCTTGCGCCTCGGCTTGCTCGATCGAGCCGACGTACATGAAGGCTTGCTCGGGCAGGTGATCCCACTTTCCATCGCAGATTTCTTCGAAGCTGCGGATGGTGTCTTCCAAGGGGGTGATTTCACCAGCTTTACCGGTGAAGACTTCCGCGACCAAGAAGGGCTGCGAAAGGAATCGCTCGATACGACGAGCGCGGTGTACGACGGTCTTGTCGTCTTCGCTCAATTCATCAACACCCAAAATGGCGATGATGTCTTGCAGTTCACGGTAACGTTGCAAGATCGTTTGAACCCGTCGTGCGATCGTATAGTGACGGTCACCGACGTATTGTGGATCAAGAATACGCGAATTCGATGCGAGTGGATCGATCGCAGGGTAGATACCCTTTTCCGAGATCGAACGCTCGAGATAGATAAACGCGTCAAGCTGACCGAACGCGGTCGCAGGTGCGGGGTCAGTCGGGTCATCCGCAGGAACGTAGACCGCTTGAACCGAGGTGATCGCACCCTTCTTCGTCGAGGTAATTCGTTCTTGAAGTGCACCCATTTCGGTTGCCAGTGTTGGCTGGTAACCCACCGCTGATGGCATCCGTCCAAGAAGTGCTGATACTTCCGAACCTGCTTGCGAGAAGCGGAAAATGTTATCAACAAACAACAGGGTGTCTGCACCGGTCGTGTCACGGAAGAATTCCGCCATGGTCAAAGCGGATAGCGCGACACGAAGACGCGATCCTGGTGGCTCGTTCATTTGGCCGAAGACCATGCAAGTTTGCTCGATAACCTTACGGCCGGTTTGACCGATCTCGGTTTCTTGCATTTCCAACCAGAGGTCGGTGCCTTCACGAGTCCGCTCACCCACACCGGCGAAGACCGAGTAACCACCGTGGCTGCTAGCGATACGAGCGATCAATTCGGTCAAAATAACGGTCTTACCCAGACCCGCACCACCAAACAGACCCGCTTTACCACCACGAACAAACGGGGTCAAAAGGTCGACAACCTTGATACCGGTTTCGAACAACTCGGTGTTTGTCGAAAGTTCGTTAACCGGAGGAGCTTGGCGGTGGATGGGCCAGTGATCTTCTGCGGTGACTGGACCGCGGTTATCGATGGGGTTACCCAGAACGTTGAAGACGCGTCCCAGTGTTTCCTTACCAACAGGAACCGATACTGGCGAACCGGTGTCGGCGACATCCATTCCACGCATCATGCCTTCGGTACTGCCGAGTGCGATTGCACGGACACGCCCACCACCGAGGTGCTGTTGCACTTCACCGACCAAGTCAATGGTGACTCCCTTGTGCTCACTCTTGATTTCCAGAGCGTTGTAGATTTCGGGAAGCTTACCTTCGGGGAACTCGGCGTCGAATGTCGACCCGATGACCTGCGTGACTTTTCCGACGACGCGTGTTTCCGTTGCGGTGGACATGCTTTTCTTTCTTCGGGTGTTGGATGTTAAGGGGTCGTCGCAGCGACCGATGTGATTGAATTTAGTGGGTGGATTAGTTTTCCAGAGCTTCGACGCCGCCGATGATTTCCATGATTTCACCGGTAATTTGGCTTTGGCGAGCTCGGTTGTATGTCATCGAAAGTTCTTTGATCATTTCGCCTGCGTTTTCGGTCGCACCTTTCATCGCAATCATACGAGCGACTTGTTCGCTAACCGCGGCATCCAAGAAACACTTGAACAATCGAACTTTGAAACTGGTCGGTACGACCTCTTCCAAGATGCTTTCTGCCGACGGTAGGAATTCGTAATCGACGTTGCTGCCGCCTGCTTCTTCGTCTGCACCTTCACCGCCTTCCAATGAGCCAAGTGGCAGCAATGTTTCGACGACAGGAATTTGCTTGGAAGTGCTGATGAACTTGGTGTAGACAACATCCAGGCGATCGATTTCGCCGGTGATGTAACGGGCCAGGTACGAGTTAGCAATCGCTTCGACTTCGTCGTACTTCGGTTGGTCTTCGAAGTTCAGGTGACGTTCGTCCGTTTTGACACCGCGAAAACGCAAGCCATCGACTCCGCGTTTGCCACTGACATCGACAACAGTGCTGGGAACGGTTTCTTGCAAATGGCGAATGCGGCTCATCGCTTCACGAAGAACGGCCGCGTTGTAACCGCCACACAAGCCGCGGTTGCTGGTCAATACCAGCGTGCGTGCACTTTTGACTTCGTCTCGTTGTTCCAACAACGGGTGTTTGACATCCAGACCGGCCGCTGCCAATCGCGAGACGATCTTCGTGATCTGTGCGGTGTAAGCGGTTGCCGCCTGGGCCCGCTCCATCGCTTTCTTGTAGCGAGCCGTGGCGATCAATTCCATTGTCCGCGTGATCTTGCGGATGTTCTTGATCGACTTACGTCGTTTATCAAGCGCTCTTGCGTTGGCCATGAAACGTAAAAGGAATGGTGTTGTTCGTTGTTAAGACAATCGGATCGGTTGATCCGTCCGTAAAGCCGACGTGGCCCGACTTAGGCAGCAGGCTTGTAGCCGGCTTTGAAGTCTTTGATAGCTGTTTCCAGCATACCGACGACTTCATCGGTCAAATCGCCGACTTCAACGATCTTGGTCAGCAGGCCGCTGTGCTTATCGTGGATGTACTGCAAGAAGTCCTGTTCCCACTGCTGAACCGTCTTGATTTCGACGTCGTCCAGGAAGCCTTTGGTGCCGGCGTACAGCGAGCAAACTTGCTCGGCAACGGACAGCGGCTGGTACTGTGGCTGCTTGAGCAACTCGACCATTCGGTAACCGCGATCCAGCTGTGCTTGGGTGGCGGGATCAAGGTCGGTACCAAGCTGTGCGAACGCTTCGAGTGCACGGAACGCAGCCAAGTCAAGACGCAGACCACCGGCGACTTTCTTCATCGCTTTGATCTGTGCGTTACCACCGACGCGAGAAACCGAAATACCAGGGTTCATCGCGGGACGAACGCCGGAGAAGAACAAGTCAGGCTGAACGTAGATCTGACCGTCGGTGATCGAGATCACGTTCGTCGGGATATACGCAGAAACTTCGCCTTCAAGCGTTTCGATGATTGGCAAGCTGGTGATCGATCCGCCGCCGAGTTCATCCGACAGTTTGCTGGAACGTTCGAGCAAACGGCTGTGGCAGTAGAAAACGTCACCGGGGTACGCTTCACGTCCTGGTGGACGACGCATCAGCAAGCTCATCTGACGGTAGGCTGTCGCTTGCTTGCTCAAGTCATCGTAGACAACCAAAGCGTGTCCGCCGTTGAACATGAAGTGTTCGGCCATCGCGGTCCCTGCGTAAGGAGCGATGTACTGCAAAGGAGCGGGAGCACTAGCACCGGCAGCGATGACGGTGGTGTATTCCATTGCACCGTGCTTTTCCAGAACGTCAACGACACCGGCGACTGAGCTGTCTTTTTGGCCGATCGCGATGTAGAAGCACTTAACGCCTTTGCCTTTTTGGTTCAGGATTGCGTCGATGGCGATAGCGGTCTTGCCGGTCTTACGGTCACCGATGACGAGTTCACGTTGGCCACGTCCGATCGGGGTCATCGCGTCGATCGCTTTGATACCGGTCTGCATCGGCTCCATCACGGGCTGACGCTCTGCAACGCCGGTCGCGATGATTTCGACGGGGCGTGTGATGTCGGTTTGAACGGGGCCTTTCCCGTCCAGTGGGTTGCCCAGTGGATCAAGCACGCGGCCGACGACGGCGTCACCGGCAGGAACGCTTAGCAGGGTTCCAAGTGCTTTGACTTCTTCGCCTTCTTGAATGGTCAGGTAGTCACCAAGGATGATCACACCGACGCTGTTTTCTTCCAGGTTAAACGCCAGTCCGATCGAGCCGTTTTCGAACTCGACCATTTCACCGGCCATCACGCCGGAGAGTCCATAAACGCGAGCGATACCGTCACCGACTTCGAGGACCGAACCGACTTCGCGGACGTCGATCTTGCTATCGAAGTTTTCGATCTCTTGCTGCAAGACCGTTGCGATTTCGTCGCTATTGAATTTCATGGCAATCTAAAGCGGATGTTAAAGTGACTTTTGTATGGTTTGATCGCCACCGCTGGGGAACGCCAGGTGGCATCATTAGGTTATTCAACTAGGTTTGCAAACTTCTCGGAGAGCTTAGCCGAGAAGCCTTGTTTTGCCCGCTTGCCGATCGAATCGATCCGCCCAGCGACGCTGTTATCAAACACGGTGTCACCGACTCGGATCACCATGCCGCCGATCAATTTTGCGTCGACAACCTCTTGCAATCGAACCTGCTTGCCTAGCTTTCCGCCAAGGCTTTCGATGATTGAAGCACGAAGTGTGTCGTCCAGTGGCACCGCCGTTTTGACTTTCGCCAGCACGCGGCCGCTCATTTCATCAAGCTGCTTTTGCGCACCTTCGTACACGGTACTGACGTATCCGAGACGTCCGCGTGTCGCCATGACTTTGAGAAAATTGACCACCAACGGATCGAATTCGCCTTCGAAGATCCGTCCGATGATCCGCTGTTTCTCTTCGACGTCGATACGTGGTGAAGCGAACGCAGAGGCCAGCTTGGGACTGCCGGCCAAGTATTCATTGACCAGGGTACCAAGTTGATCGACCACCTTTTCGGCGATACCGGACTTGCTTGCCGCAGCCATCAGTGCCTGTGCATAGGTCTTGCCCAGCTGTTCGGCACCGGTGTCCATCACCGTTTCGTGTTCAACCGCTTGAGGATTTTCCATCGATGATTCCAAACGTTAGCGATGCCACGCGGGTGTGACATCGCGATCAGTTTTTATTCTTCAGTTCTTACTCGGGATCTGGTCGAGTGCGTTGCGGATCAGGTCCGCGTGGTCACTCGGTTGCAATTCACGACCGACGACTTGCTTCGCGACGCTCATCGCGACCGCCGAAGTTTGGTCGGCGATCTCCGCCAACGCGACTTTCTTAGCGGTTTCGATGTCTGCCTGAGCGCGTTCGCTTTGGCGAGCCGCTTCGACTTTGGCATCGTCGACGATTCGTGTGGCGTTTGCTTGGGCGTCCTTGCGAGCTTCGGCCAAGATCGTTTGAGCTTCGGCAGAAGCTTCGGCGACCTTCTTTTCGTAGTCAGCGAGGATCTGCTGAGCTTTCTCGTTCGCTTCCTGAGCCTGATGCAAATCGCTGTGGATCTTATCTTCGCGGGCTTTCAGGCCACCGAGGATGACCGGCCAGACAAATTTCGCCAGGATCAAAAAGACACCCAAGAAGATCGCCAAGTTGGCAACCGCGGCACCTGGATCGAACGACAAAATGGGTGGCATCGGGCCCGCGGCATGATCGCCGTGTTCGCCGTCAGTGTGTGCTTCGTCACCCGCGACGTCGTGATCATCATGGGTGTCCGTCACATGTGCCTGACCTGCGTCGGCTTCATCGGCGGCGCTAGCAACGTTGCTTGCGGGAACCGTCAAAACGAGAACGCAAGCGAGCAGCAAGGTTTTCAACATCGACATCAATTTACCTTGATGGGTGCATCAGGATCGGTCTGCATCGGGCAGCTTTCGGCACAACGAACTGCACCGAACTGCGTCAGACACAACACCGGGATGGACTAGATGAACCGCGAACCAAACCGTTCGGGCCGAGAGCGATCCCTGCGGCCACCGATCGATTCGCCAGCGTTCACTTATTTCAGGAACATCAGAATCAAAGCGACAACAGTCACACCTTCGATAAGAGCGGCCGAAATCAGCATCTGGGTGCTGATCGTTCCGCTGGCTTCAGGCTGACGTGCGATCGCTTCAACGGCGTTACCGCCAATTCGACCAATGCCCAAGCTGGCACCGATAATCGCCAAACCCATGGCCAGACCGACACCCATCGTGCCGAAACCTGCGTCCTGTGCCAACAACATTGCGAAGTCAATCATCTCTCGTTTCGCTCCTAGGAATTCTTTCGTCGCCCGCACCGAGCGGGAAATCAAAAAAGGGGAAAGTCAAAGGGTTAAGTAAACAAAGTTATGCGTCAGCCAAACCGGCCAAGCGAGCCGGATCGGTAAACTTATCCAAGTCCATTTGAGCTTCGTCGCCAAGTGGATCATGTGCATGTTCGTCATCGTGATCGTGGTGGTCATGCGAGACCGTCGCGATAAACAACACCGTCAAAAACGTGAAGATGAACGCCTGCAACAAGCAGATGAACAGTTCCAACAACGTTAACGCGATGCAGCCCAGTACAACTGCGACCCAGACACCATAACCAAGCAATTGCGAGACGGAAGCGGCGGCGAACACCAATCCGACGATTGCCGCGACAACCAAGTGACCCGCCATCATGGTGCCAAACAAACGCATGGCCAAGACGACGCACTTGATAATTAAGCCCATCCATTCAAGGACGTAAAGCGGCAAACCGATGCCATAGGACATCAGCTTGGGGCCGTCCCATCCGATCGGATTGAAGTGCGAAAAGAATGTTTTCGCTCCGGTCTCGTAAATACCGATGCCAACGATCGCGATGAAGCTACACATCGCAAGCATGATATTGAGTGAAAGGTTGCCTGTTGCCGTGCCGCCCCAGTGACCGAAGTGCGACGCATGATCGGACACCGGCATCGCACCCATGTGCAGACCGGCACCGAAGGGGATCAGCCCCAGGACGTTGGCGAACAGGATGAAGAAAAACACCGTCCACACGTATGGAATGTAACGGTCAGTTTTCTCGTGTAGGTTTGGACGGACAACTTCGTCGCGGATGAACCAGCAGATGGTTTCAAACATCTGAGCCAAACGGCCTTTCGTTTGGTAAGCGTCCAATCCCTGACCTTTGACGCGGACCTTCATCGCCACGTACGCAAACACCAGCAGGACCGCCAATGCTGTGACAGCGGTCATCATCAAGTGGTTGGTCAGATAAAAGCTGTACTTGCCGTCTTCGATAAACAGCGCGGGAATGTCCCCACCACCAACGTCAATCGTGAACAGCGGCTTCTCGTGCAACCTGTGTGGCACGACGTGCGAAATCGGATTGTCGGCAGCGGCGATAAACAGATTCATTGAACCGATGGATTGACTTTTGAGCGGGATGAGTCCGCGAACTTGTGACTTGGGCTTACCATCAAATCACGCTTTGATAAGGCGCGGGCAAGCGTGATGACTTCCGTGGACGTCAAGTAGACGTACCAAATCAAGATCGCCGCAGCGATCTGTTCACCTGCGGCGGGCAATTGATACCTGCACAATGCCGCAAGTGCAACAGTCCCAGCGAGACGAATCAGTACTCCGACAAAAAAACCTGCAGCGACAGGCATAACGTTGTTCACGCTATCCTCTGACGGTTGCTTGCGAAACGCCTCGATCAACGCTCCGGGTAAGCTGGCCGCGAGTGCAACGAGACCGCTTCCGATACAGGCCGCGATCATCAGTTCACCTGTTTCGACATCGCTGTTGAACACTCCTACGACAGTCACTCCCGCACCGGTCAACCATGCAGTCCCAACCGCAATCATCCCCTTTAAGGAGATCGAGTTAGTCGGCTGTGCTGAAATCGTGGCCAAGGTCTGGTTCGCGTTTGAGTTGGATGGCTTTGTTGCCGCAGCAGGTGATGTGGTGTTCTTCGTTTGGTGTTGGTGATGACTGTTTTCGTGGTGCCCAATCACTCGGGAGCCACGATTGTCGATCTGTTTGCTCGGTCACGGATGGCTTTCAGGAGGCTGCTGATGCCTACTTTCGTGCCGCCGTTCCTCTTGTCGTCTTTGGGCATTGGAGGTTTGGGTCGCTAGCCGGATGAATCGAAACATCCCCAGCCCGAACCCGATAAGCCCTCCAAATGCGAGTCCAATCGGACGCTCTAGACTAGCAGCTTTGTCGACGAGAGATCCGATGCCACCGAAGACCAAGCCGATGAATGCCAGTTCTAAACCGGCACCTGTCAAACGCATCCAAGGAGGCGACGTGCGGATTCTTGTCTCTCTGCCTTCGGTCGTTAGCTTTGCAATTGCCGCTTGCGGAGTGTTCGAATCGCCGGTCCGGTCGTTCGGTCGCGGATCTTGATCTTCGTTCAAGGTGACCTCTCGCCGGATCGTTGCGTCACTGCCCCGCGACTGGCGGAGGCAGACTCGACGCCACAGAGTTTGACTACGTCTGCCAAAAGAGATAGGAGGGGCGACCGTTAGCCGCAGGTTTTGTCGGCCTGTTGCAGGTTTTATCAGCCAGTTGATCGTGCAAGTTTGCCTGGGAGGCGAACTGCAGATCACTTCGATATTCGAACTTGCAGTCGTTGCTCAGTTCTGGCTGCTGGTGCGGCAGTCGTGGGAGGTTTCAGCGTTCAGCGGAATGTTGGAGGGTGTAGTCGTCTTGATCTCGCATGGGTGGCGTTTGGCTGAAGGGTGGGGCCGCGGCCGAGTGGGTCGAGTGACCATCTGCTTAACACTTGAACCTGATCATGTTAGGGGGGCTGGGATCGCTTAGGCAAGCTTTCACACGTGCGGTCTGCCGCGGTCAGCGAAAAAGGGGCGAAAAATCATCCCCGAACCGACTGAAACAAGGATTCTGAGTCTAGAAGTTTTTCGATTGGTTGCCATAATGGTTGTGGTGTTGATTACTCCTTTAGAGGCTCCTGAGCGGCTCGGTGACCCCGCCAAACCCCACTCTTTGGGATCTGTTGCACCCGATTTGGGAGAGCTGGGAGAAATCAACACAATTGGCCTGGAATATCGTGCGTCATCAAATTGTGAACTGCGAAGCCCCATGCAGATCGGTGAACAGATGGTTTTAAGAGCATTTGACGGCTCTGTTACCTTGGACGTGCGAAGTGTTTTGACCGCTGACATGGTTGAAGTGAACCTGATCGTTCGAGCGCCGAAGTTTTGGCTCAGGCATTCTGGTGTCTGCCAGCGTCGCGGATCGAGAACGATTGGATTTCCTGCCAATCGCCCCGCCCTAGCCGCATGACTAAATAGAATTTCCGGAGATAGAGCTTTGATTACGACTGCAGATCTCAAGTCCCAGACTCGTCGCGAGCTCGCCACCCTGGCCAAGAATTATGGCATCGCGGGTTGGCATGGGATGAGAAAAGACGAACTGGTCGATGCGATCAGTAAAACGCAGCGGCGACTTCGTCGTAAAGCCAAGGCATCGACCGGGGCGGCGACCAAAACAAAATCGACGAAAGCTTCAACGACGGTTTCCGCCAGCAGTCGAACGGCTCCGGATGCGAAATCAAAGAAGGCGACACGGCTGCCCGCGGAAACAACTTCGAAGATCAATCAAGCCAAAAACACCACTCGCCGTGCTGCTCCCGCAGCCAAACGCGGCCGCGCCAAGGGACGAAACGCTGTTTCGCTAAACGATCGTCCATTGCCAGAAATGCGAGCACCCAAGGTGTCGGCAAAAACAGCCCGTATTCGGGCTCAGTTGCGACGTCAAAAGGAGCAAGCTGATCGCCATCGGGACCTTTCCACCGGAACGTTGGTCGGCGGTGCTGCGATGCGAAATGGTGCCCAGAAGTCAAGTGAAGCTCATCGTGATCGCATCATTTTGATGGTTCGAGATTCTTACTGGCTGCAAGCGACTTGGGAGATCACCCGAGCAAGCGTCTCGCGAGCTGAGTCGTCACTTTCTGAACGTTGGCACACCGCAACACCCGTTCTTCGCGTGATGGCGGTCGAAGATGTTTCGAACAATTGTGCCGAAACAGTCATGCGAGATATCCCGATCCACGGTGGTGTCGATACTTGGTACATCGATGTGCAGGATCCGCCATCGCGATTCCGTGTCGCGATCGGGTATCTGACATCTGACGATGAGTTTCATTCGCTTTGCCGCAGCAACGTTGTCGAAACACCCAGCCCTGGTGAGTGCGAGCGTTTGGACGAACACTGGCATGACATTGCCGACGACTACGAGCGTATTTATTCGCTAAGCGGCGGCTACGAAAACGAAAGCAGCGACCTCAAAGAGATCTTTGAAGAGCGACTTCATCGAGCCATGCCTTCACGGAATGGTGCAATGTCATCGTCTGCCGACCCGACCCTGCTTCGGCAATCGAAGCTACCCTTCGAAGTCGATGCGGAACTGATTGTCTTCGGCAAAACTTCGGCCGGATCGTCCGTTTCGCTTGGCGGAAGGCCCGTTAAGTTGCAGAGCGACGGCACGTTCACGGTTCGAATGAAATTGCCCGATAAACGCCAAGTGCTGCCCGTTACCGCCGAAAGCCGCGATGGTATGCGGCAGCGGACAACGGTTATCGCGGTCGAGCGAAATACCAAAGTTCTCGAAGCCGTCGACGTCAAAGACAACCTGTAATTCAACCGACGTTCAGCGAGGCATCGGGAGCAACGAGAATGATTCGCCATTCTCCTTGCTCTCGGTGCCTTGTTTCGTTTTCGGGCTAGTGCGTCGTTCTAGCTCGGTTTTAGGACTGGCCGAATGGCATTAGCCACGGTTTCAGTGCAACAACCGGGGCTATGGCCCGTCGGCTGATCAATTTGATTCGCTGGCAACCACACTTAAAGACATCCTTTCGTCATCTAAACCTGCAGTCACCATGATCCAAACTCGTCCCTTCACTTTCCTTCTCGCGTTCGTCTTTGCTTCTTTGCTTTCGGTAAGCCAATCGCAAGTGTTTGCAGATGAAACGCGAGGAATTTCCGATAGCAAAGCAATTCGCGTGCTGCTAATCACTAGTGGTTGCTGCCACGACTACGATTTCCAGACGAAAACAATGCAGCTGGCTTTTGAGAAGCACGGGGTGCCAGTTCAGTGGACTGTGGTGAATGAAGGTGGCAACGGTACTGAAGCTCAAATCGACTTCTACAAAGATTCCAGTTGGGCAAAGAACTTTGACGTCTGCATCCACAACGAATGCTTCGCTGATACCACGGATCCAGCGTATATACGCAGCATTACGAAGCCTCACCAAGAGGGTTTGAATGCGGTTGTGATCCACTGCGCGATGCACACCTACCGAAGTGCAGAAATCGATGACTGGCGTCAATTGCTGGGGGTGACCAGTCGTCGTCACGATCACCGCAGTGCATACAAGCTGAAGGTCGCAGAGAAGCAGCACCCGATTATGAAGTCATTCCCGGATGGTCACACAATCGCAGACGACGAGTTGTACATCATCGAAAAGGTTTGGCCGAACACGACCGTATTGGCAACCAGTACTAGCGAGCGAACGGGCAAAGATCATCCGGTTGTCTGGACGAATCGCTACGGGAAGGCGAGAGTTTTCGGAACGACTTACGGTCACTCAAATTCGACCTTTGAGGATCCAGTCTTTTTAGATCTAGTCGTCCGAGGCACCGTTTGGGCCGCTGGACAAGAAAAGTAAAGCCTGACGCTATCGAGCTTGAATATTTTTAGCGACCGCCCATCGTCGCACTGATAGCAATGGATTGAAAATGCCCGAGTTGGGGGCGCAGCGCTCACTCGCTTGGTGAAGTTGCTGTCGCCCCGACCAACTTGGTGGGCAACACGCTTATGCCTCCGCTCGGCTCGCTACGGCGATTCGGTGTCCACCCATCGGGGCTGTGTTTGGGGTGGCTTCACCGCGAGCGGGCGTCGCCTTGTTCAGTTCACCGCGAACGATGCGCACATCCTTGGGGGCTTCAATGCCGATTGCGACGCGGTTTCCAGAGATTCGATTGACCGTAAGGATGATATCATCGCCAATCATCAACTTTTCACCAGCTTTGCGACTCAGGACCAACATTAGCTCTACTTCCTTGATTTCCATGAGGAAAGAAAAATTTGTCAAACGGTTCCGTACGACCGGTACAAACCGTATGCCAATCCGGTAATAACTACGCCCAAAGAGGCCATGTTTAACAGCGAACTTGAGAGAAACCGAGAAAAAACGCGGGATCCTTCTTTTTCCGAACCTCGGTAGCCTGCTAGCAATCTCAGATTGTCTCGCTCAACATGGAACCCTTGTCGCGAAATGAGACGCTCGGGAAACTCATCCTGCGACTTATTCGCTTCACCGGCACAGTTATCTGCAGCGTGTTGACACAGTTGGTCCACCCGCAGGAACGTGCCCACAAGAACTTATGATTTAATGGAGCGTGGAGGGCGAATGGCCTTTGTGGGTGAACCCACGATGGTCGTTCTGCAACGTTCAGGTGGAGGATTTGACCGACTGGGCCACTGCTAGCAAGCCATGCAGTTTCGGTCTCGTTCGACCGCCCATACGCCGATGCTATACTCCTGCTGAGGCGTGCTTCGTGCCCCGCCGCTCCAGAACGGACCGATGAAACGAACAATGCATCTAGACGACTTATTGAAGGATTGGGAATTTGACCCGCATACGCTAAACGTGCGGATGGTCAAAGGAAGTGACGGGCGGGATGTCATTCAGATGCGAGTTGACATGGGCGTGTTGCAATTGGAAACGACCGACCGGCCTGACGGTCAGATTGTCGAGGGGTATCCGACTTTTTTGCAGTACTTGCAGGAAGCGATTCTTGAAAAACCAGAGCTCGTCCTCGACGAAGACCAATGCATGGAAGTCGATCGCGAGTTCATGCAGTTTTACCATCGCCGAATCTGCTGGCTGAGATTGCAGTACTACAATCGGGCCGTCATGGACGCCGATCACACACTTCGCTTGATGGACGTCAGTGAGCGTGTCAGTCCAGATGAGGATTGGACTCGGTCCCACGAACAGTACCGACCGTTCGTTTTATTCCACCGAACCCAGGCTGCGGCCTTAGGTGCACTCGAGGACGATGAGTCTGGCGAAGAAGCGGTTCAAGCGATCAATATCGGCTTGGAAACGATTCGTGAATTCTTTACCAAGCACGAAGCCGAAGAGCACTTCGATGAAGACGAATTGGTTGTGCGGTTGGTTGAGCTCCGCGAAACACTCCGAAGTGAATACGAAGTCGGTCAAACGCTCCGCGAAAAACTCTCGGCTGCGGTTGAGCAAGAGCAGTACGAATTGGCCGCAAAGCTAAGAGACGAATTGAATCGCCGCGAATTGGACTGAGCGGTGTTCGACCGAAACGCTCGTTCTGGAGCGAACGGAGCGTCAATCGGGCATAGAAAAACCTGGCTCAGGAGGCCCGAGCCAGGTTTCTACTTTTGGCTGATCTTTGCATCAAAGCGGTTTATCAAAGGATTAAACCGCTTGAAGCAAATCCATTTCCTTAGCCAGTCGCTTACGAGCCACGTGTAGACGTCGCTTGATCGTACCGATCGGCGCTTGGAATTCATTGCTCATTTCGATCAAGGTCCGACCGTGTAGGTAGAACGCGGTCAAGGTTTCTTGGTCGAGTGAACCCAGACGATCGATTCCGTTTCGGACCGCTTCGGCTTGTTCACGGCTTTCGGCAACGTCTTCAGGAGCGTCGTCATCGGCACAGGTCGCCGCCAAGGTTTCCGGATCGCATGCGACAGCACCGCGGTTACGGGTGACGCGATTGATCGCCATTCGGTGAACGATTTGACGCAACCATCCACCGAAGGCTTCCGGGACACGCAACTGGTTGATCTTTTGCATCGCTTGGATGAAGACGTCTTGAGCAAGCTCGTCTGCTTCGTCGGCATTTCGAACTCGGCTCATCGCTCCGGCGACAATTGCGGGTCGGTATCGGTCAAACAGTTCACCAAAGGCTTCACGGTCGCCAGCTTGTGCGCGGACGACGAGTTCAGCAACGGTCAGTTCTCGTAAATCAAATTGGATCTCAGTATTGATGTTCATTGCTCGGTTCCTTCCGAAAACTGACGGGAACAAGGCTCTCGTTGGCCGTTGCGTTCCTGGAAAGTCAGCGTTTTCGGTAGTGGCTTGGCAACTCGATCTGCAAACACAGACCGGGCGTACAAACCGCGTACGTTGACGGATAAAGCAAGCCTGAGCGGGTGAGCGTGATCTGAGGTCGGGTTTTGACCTGCAGGTCTGTTTCACGCATTCAGGGGTCATGTATCAATCGCGGATGCCGATCGTTCCCGGTGAGGTTCGAAGCTGCGCCGAAGTCTGCTGAGCGAAGTGTTGTGAAAACTTCGATGCGTTTGTGCAAAGCCAGCAAACGCGATAGCGACAGTGGGCGAGCTACGAATGATTGGAACAGTCGCGACGAAGTCCAATAAAGGACGCGTGCGGCTGGTCAATCACCGGAGTTCGGCAAAGCTAAATTGAGTTGTCAGCGAAAACGATTTTGTCGGGTCCGCTGTAAGGCTCGATTCAGCAGTCTCTGCAGTGCAGAGCGTTGGGGCCGAAGCCGGTTAGGCCTAGCAGCCGTTTGGCTAGCGAACGTTTCCGTTTACTTGCCGTTATGGCTGTGGCCGGATCGGCGGTCGATGTATTCCAGTCCCAATTCCAATGGTGTTGCAGCTGATGCAACATTGGTTGGTGTCCTAGATACATGCCCTTCCCGGGTGATACAGACGCCATACAAAGACAGAGGTCTGATACGCGTGCAAACGTACCAACGCTCTTGACTTCACGGACACCGGCAATGACCAGGCTACGTGCGACAACTGCGATGATTTGTTCAAAACGCATTTCAAACCTCCCGGCACCTTTTGCGGTGCGGCGTGGAGCAGAGTTAATTGGACAATTGCGAAAACGCTCCCATGAGCGTCAGCGATGAAATATTAATGCACGACAAGCCCTTTGGCCCGTCAATTCACTGACGCGAAGCGGCAAATTTGCTAATGTACCGCCAGGGGTGGGTTCGCTTACCTACGCTAACCGTAGCGTAAGTGGTTCTGAAAGGCTAGTGAGTCAGACTAGTCCTTCCTTCTTGATGATCGTACAGACTCGGTCGGCAAAAAAAGGTTCACCGAAAAGTTTTCTTTTTTTGAGGGCGAACCAATGACCTCCAGGCAGATGTCTCGCCAACCACCACCACAGGATCATTTTCCCCGGAAATTGTGGGGTGAAATGCTTGGATTGCTACTGCCGCCAACGTGCAGGCTCTGTGACAGCTGTGTTTCCGAAGGCGAAGATTTTTGCGGCCAATGCGAAAAAGTGTTTCGGTCAAGCGAACATGTCATGCAGTCGGCTTGCCCGGTTTGTGGGCTTCCCGGGGCCGGTGCGTTCCGGTCACGAGCAGGCGTTTTTGCAGACACGGCCAAATTGGACCTAACTGTCCAGGCCGATCCGCAGCTACTGAATAAAGCCTCGTTGCCCGGCAACCATGCCGATACAGCGTTGGATCCAACGGCAGAGGGATGTTTGGGTTGTATCGGTAAATCGATTCATTTTGACGCCTGTGTCGCGATGTGGGTGTACCACGACTTAATTCGGGATGCTGTGATCGCATCAAAGTACGGACATCAAATGGCATTGGCTGATGCTTTGGGGCGTCGGCTCGGGAATTGCCTGTGCCGACATTTTTCAGATTCACCGCATGAAGTTGGTGTTCCGGACATCATCACGGCGGTGCCTTCCCACGTTTGGAGGCGAATTTCTCGTGGTGCTGGTGGCAGCCGGGTGATCGCAATGGGGCTTCGTGATGCGAATGCTGACGCATGGCCGCAGACAAAGCTTGTCGATTGTCTCGCGATGACGCGGCGGGTTCGCAAGCAAGCCTTGTTGGGCGAAAAAGAGCGGCAGGCCAATATTCGAGGGGCATTTCGGGTGACCGTGCCTGGTTGGCGTAGCCGAAAGCGTCCGTATTTAACGGGTAAGCACGTCCTTTTGGTCGACGATGTGATGACCACAGGAGCAACGGCGAACGAAATTGCGCAAACTTTAAAGAACGCAGGTGCGTCGCGTGTGACCGTTGCTGTTGTTGCGCGGGCATCCAGTTAGACGAGGTTTTTGAGCCAAAACTCGAGGATTTTCAGGCTGATAGTGTTCGTTTGAATCGTGTGAATTCGAGATCCTTACCAACGACTTTTTTTAAAGTGGATTTGGGTACTTGGAAAAATCGGCGGATTGCACGAAAAAGGCTCGATCAGAACAAAACGAATGCAAAGATGTTTGCGAAGACGCCGATTGCGCCTAGGGTGATGATGGTCGCCCGCGGGCGACTACTTTTCGATGGGGTCACTCCGAAGGCGAAGGGCTGGAGATTTCGGACCCAAATCACAAGCGATAGCGTAGATTTTCCTAGCATATGTGCCCTCGTCAGCCATCCAGGCTGAATTGATATTCCAGGTCATCCGTGAACGAGAAACCACAAACATCCCGATCAGCGCACTTCCGCGGCTTCATTCTTCGCGGCTTGGGCGTTGTCCTGCCGCCGCTGTTGACGATATCGGTGTTGATCTGGGCGTGGAACACAACCGAAAGCTACGTCTTGCGGCCGATGGAGTCGATGACGCGGACGGCGATCGTTTGGTACCAGGAAAGCCAATTTGGTGGCGGCGTGCTGGAAACCATTCCTGCCGAAGCGGTTACCCAGGGCGATAACTCGTTCACCTACGATGGCGTTCTGTATGTTCCTGGTCCAACTGGGCGTAAGTACCTGCCAGAGAAGGTTGTCGACACGGTTGATGAGAACGCGGACTACTTCACCGCTGACTCGCCTGCGTTGACATCGGCAAGTGGATATTGGCACCGCTACATTCAAGTGAAGTTGTTGCCACGGAAGTACGTGCTGCCCATCTTCATGATCGTGTTTGTCACGGTCCTCTATTTTGTGGGGCGGCTATTCACGTTCAGCCTTGGCCGCTGGTTTGTCAGCGGTTTTGATGCAGCGATCTTGAGGATTCCGATCGTCAACAAGGTCTATGGCAGCGTCAAACAGGTTACTGATTTTGCATTCAGCGAACGCGAAATTGAATTCAACAACGTGGTTGCCGTTCAGTATCCCAGCCAGGGCATCTGGTCATTGGGGTTTGTCACCGGCAACAGCATTCTGCAGCTTGCTGACGCGACAGGCGAGCCGATGCTAAGTGTGTTGATGCCCACGAGTCCGATGCCGATGACGGGATTTACAGTCACGGTGCGCCGCTGCGATACGATCGATGTCGATATGACGGTCGATGAAGCCATCCAATTCGTCGTCAGCTGTGGCGTCGTGGTTCCTCCGAATCAACGAATCACCCGCAACGGTAACGGCGGCGAAGGACGACCCAGAGCCAAGTATCGTGACGGAGCGGTTGTGTTGCCAAGCACGTCCACCGCTGAAAGCGATCCTTCGAGGGTTTAGGTTTCTTCGACGACGTTGCTCGGTTTTGCCTCGAGACGGCCCCGTAAAGATGTTTGACGCTTTGGGCAAACAACGTCTGTGAGAGTCAATGTTTTGCAGGAGAGTAGCAGGGGCTTTTCCCTGCCAGCATTTAGTCAGACTTTGATTGAGAAGCCTTTACAAGCTCTCGATACTTCTTGATTTGTGTGTGCAGGTGCCAATCGTCTGGCGTATCCAGCAAACATGCCGACTCGATCGCAAGTGCTTGCTGATTGTCGCCAATGCGATGCATCACTTCGGCTAAGGTATCGCGAAAGACGACACTGTCGGGCTCGAGGAAGACTGCCTGGCGACTGAGCCTTCGTGCGTCGTCGATTCGTTGGTTATTAACCGCCGCGGTCCAGGCAAAGTTATTCAGTGAGGTCGCGTCAAACGGATAGCGTTCGACATGCTTCAGACCGCGATCCATGAGACGGTCCATTGCTTCGGCTGCGATCGAATCCATTCCGGCTTCTTTGACTTTAGGAAGCAGTCGTTCGCCAAAATCGATATTCAGGCGATCGTAGTGTTCAATTTGTGCGATCGATTTTTTCGCAAGCGCTGAATCATCGGTATCAATTGCATGCTGCAGTTTGGTTGTACGAACACTTAGCGGCATCGCAATGTAGGTGCGTTCCAGATAGGGATCGTTCAAGATGCCTAAAACGGCGATGTCGCTCCACTTAACGACTTCATCCAGTGCAACGTTCAGTTGCGAAAAAGTTTCGGGGGCATCTTCATGCAGATTGCTGATAGCGCTCACATATGAAACGCTAACGCCAAATTGATCCGGGGCATCAGGGCCGGCGTAGCTGTTCTGAATGACAAGATTTCGAAGGATGGAAATCGCGAGCACTTCTTGATCATGCTCACGGACATAGTCAGAGAGTTCGTGTCGGAGTTTTAGCGAAGGTGACATCGCGATTAACGCGATCCGCGTTTCGTACTCCTTGGCAAGTTCTTGGTATCCAGAGCGTTTTGCGATCAACCATTTGCCCACTAGTGCTTTGGCAAAACCGACGCTGTGATCAAGCGTGATCACATTGGTGGTAGCTGTGAGCGCGCCACTGTCATTGACGACTTCGTCCCATAACGCCAGCGAGGCTTTCAGTTCGCCTTGCTCATAGGCGTTTTCGGCCAAGCGTATCATTGCGTCTGTGTCGCCTTGCATCGCAAGTAGTTGGTCACCCTGTCGCATCAAATCCAGGCGTCCGTGCAGCTGGAACAGCTCAAGAACGCTAGAAAACAGCTCTGCCGATAATTTACTTGTGTTCGTCTGAGATCTAGAACGCCAGTCCGATTGCGATTCGCCCATCTCCGCATTGGACAACATCAAGAACATCTTGTCGAAAAATGCTTGCTTGTCGAACTCGACCGCAAAGCGTCCTGTGAATGTGGGCGTTCGTCCTCGGAATAGATCGAATGTCGCGTTGAACCTTTGGAAGTAAGTGATTCGCGGGAACATCTGCTGCATCATCGCGAGGACGAAATCGAAGGTTTCGCGATCCGTTCCGGCTGCCTTCGCGATGACTTCGCGAGTCCGTGGGTTGGTGCTGTTGTCATTTTCTGTGACCGCAATCTTCGCTACCCAATCCATCTGCCGCACCCACGTCAGCTCCGTTAACGTTAGATCCAACAGAGAATGCCCCCAAGGAGTCACCATGAAGTCACGGCTGATCAAGCGTTCGTAGATCCGAAAGGCGGAATCTTTGTCATCGATGCGGATCAACAATCGGCAAAACGCGTAGAGCTGTTCGATCGACGGTGCCAATTCGCCGACACCGCGATTGGAAAGTTCGCGTTGCTCGGCCAAGGCGATATCGATCCATTGTTCAAGTTCACCCGATATTAACTGCGGATCATAGCCGCAATGAGCGATCGCCCGATCATGACGCGAGGCCGCAACGGCTATCTTTGCGGCACTTGCTTTGTCCGCTCGTGCCGCAACCTCGATCGCATCATCAACATTGTCGTGAAGAGCCAGAATGCGCCAACGCAGTTCATTCAACGTGCTGGCTTCGTTGCCGGGGTTGCTCAGCAAGAACTTCTTCGCGTCTTGTTCGATATCCGTTGCACCGGTGCGATGTGCGGCTGCGAAAAGCCAGGCATACGCTTCGACACGTTCCGGCTGATCAGCGACCGCATTGAGTTTGCTCTGTTCGGCAGCCAGGATCGCTTCCCAGTCCCCGGCGATAACTTTGGTCATTCGGATCATATCCGCATCGCCGGCTTGTTCGGCAAGCTTGATCGCAAGGGACGGATCACCATGAAGCGAAGCGAATAAAGATCGGCAAATCAATTGATCTGTCTGAGACCAAGTCCGCGCCGCTTTTGGCAAGCAGCTATCAACATCAATGGCCATACCGAGGTGATGCTTTAGATCCCAGATGGTACACGCTATCTCCTTGTTAATCGCAACCGTATCGAGTAGCTGCAATAGCGCTTCAAGTCGATCCAACTCAGCAGCTCGATCGACATAGATCGGAAAACGTTCGGTCAGCATTCGAGCGACTTGACGTTGGATCTGTTCGAATTCGATTGTGCCAGCTGACTCTTCGACGGCTATCAAGACGGCTTCGAAGGCACCTTGTTCAAGGACAGCGCCCAATGCAGCGTTGCGTGAAAGGCTTGTGCCAGAAGTTTTTGGCTGTGATTCGAGTTCGTTGACTCCAGGCAAGATTCCGCTTCGCCATTGGCGGAGGATCCATTCGGCACGTTCGGCAACTTCGGGGTCCTGATTCCGCGCGGCGTTTTGGACCGCTTGACGAGACAGTTCACGTTGACGCCACATCTCCAACGTGGCTCGTTGCCGATCGGCATAGCTACCGGTTGCCAACTGTTGCGGGCTGATTGCTTTTTCGGATCGCTGGCCAGTCTGAGTCTGTTCTGAAGCTGGCATCTGGGGCGTCCCGGATGCGGACTGTGCAACCGGTGTTGGTGCCGATGGATTTGTCGACGTCTGACCCCAGCCGAAGGGTAAGTCGGCGGCCAAACCGATCAAAAGCACAACAGACAGGCGTCTGGTTTGGGTGAGAAAGCTGGGCATCGCAAAACCACGACTGTACCTTCGGCAGCCGCCGACTCCATCGTCGATTCCGTTCATGCCGATAGGGTAAAGCAGCCTTTTCATTTTTCTCTGTTCAAACAACGCGGCGTGCACAACAGTGTTATCATTCGGGCTGATTCATCATACCATATCGGCATCAACCCTCCGATCTCATTGCTCAATTGCCCCGCTTCACACGGTGACTGCGACGCCCGCATTGTTAGGTGCTAGGTGTCCTCGTTGTACCGCGTGAGGCGATTCACATTGCAGGAATCCCGCCATGCGTCTCACCTCAATACTATCCGTCGCGATTGCCACCATCTGCTGCGTGGCAGCAATCGATTGTTCATCAGTCCAGGCGGAAAACTCCGCATCTTGGCCGCAATGGCGTGGTCCGCACCAGAACGGCGTCGCTCCACAGGGTGATTATCCGATCGAGTGGACAGAGTCTCAGAATGTTCGTTGGAAACAACCAATGGTCGGTCGGGGTGGAAGCACACCCGTCATCTCAGGTGACTATGCATTTGTGACATCCGGAATCGATGGCAGCAATGTCTTGCTGGCGTACGACCTAAAAAATGGTGGACAGTTGGCATGGAAAACCGCTGTCGGCGAGGATCGCCAAGGGAAGCACAAGAAAGGAAGTGGCGCGAATCCTTCGGCGGTCACCGACGGGCAGTACGTCTTTGCCTACTACCGCAGTGGCGATTTGGCTTGCGTGGATATGTCCGGCGATGTCGTTTGGAAAATTAACCTGCAAGACGAATACGAAAAGGATTTGCTCTGGTGGGATTTGGGATCTAGCCCAACGCTGATCGGTGACTTGATCGTGATCGCGGTCATGCAATCACCGGAAGAGGGCAAGGAGGTTAAGATGCCTGTCGATACAGATGTCAGTTACCTAGTCGCATTTGATCGCAAGAGTGGCAAGCAAGCATGGAAGGTCAGTCGAAACCTTGACGCTCCACGTGAAGCCTCGCAAAGCTACACCACGCCGGTTGCGATTCCTGACAGAAACCTGATCGCGGTCATGGGTGCTGACCACTTAACAATTCACTCAGCCGAAGATGGCAAAGAGCTTGGACGCGTCGGAGGTTTCAATCCGACGAAACACCAATTTTTTCGGTCAATTTCATCGCCGATTGTTCAAGGCGACATCGTGGTCTGCCCGTATTCTCGCGGCGATACGGTTACAGCTTGCCGAATCAGCGATGTCATCGCTGGCGAGGGCCGTGAAAGTGTCATTTGGGAACGAGACGATATCGGTAGCGATGTGCCAACACCAGTCGTCGACGGCGATCGTGTTTATGTCGTCGATGATGGAAACGAACGAGGGCTCGTGACGGCAGTGAATATCCAAACCGGCGAAACGATTTGGGAATGTCAAATTGATAAGACTCGCATCGGCTATAGCAGCTCGCCCTTGGTCGCCAACAACCATCTGTATGCGACGCTAGAAAACGGCACGACCTCCGTTGTCGGTCCCCTGGATTCGGCCGAACCGACCGTGGTCGCGACGAACCCTGTTGCTGACGATGACCAGTTCACCGTCGCCAGCGTTGTTCCATACAACGGTGATTCGTTGCTGATGCGAACACGTCATTCGCTTTATCTGATCGGAAAATAGTTTCCGTCGGCAAAGCTCAGAACCTCTCTCAACAAGCGTGTGCAATCGCCGCTGCAAGTCGGCGGCGATTGTCATCGTGTTTACGGCTCATCGGTGTCAATGCGTCTCGCGTGATTGACCGTTTCCTCGGATCAAGCTCGGATCCTGCGATAACTTTCGACCAGCAGTTCTGCGGCTCGGTCAATCTCGGTAGCTGAATTGAATTTGCCGATTCCAAACCGTACGCTGCGACGAGCATCGCTTTCGGTTCTGCCAAGACCCATGATCACATGGCTCGCCTTCGCATCGACGCTGCTGCAGGCTGATCCGCTGCTGAACGCGACGTCGCGGCACGCTGTCATCCACGCTTCGCCTTCAATGTCAGGAAGCATGATGTTGATGTTCCCAGCTAAGCGGCTGGTCGATTCAAGCGGTTGACCATTCACTTCGATGCCTTCAACAGCATCTGCAAGTCTTGCGAACAGCCGATTGCGAAGGCTCTGGACGTTGCGATGCGACTCCGATTGTTCCTCGGTCGCCAGCTGAAGGGCCAGTGCCATTGCAACGGTATTGGCTGGTGACATCGTGCCACTACGCAAGTTTCTTTGTTGGCCGCCGCCGACGATCAGCGGTTTGAGGCGGACGCGGCGTCGCTCTGAACCACCTGCGATGGTCAACAGTCCTGTTCCTTTGGGACCATAGAATTTATGCGCCGATGCGCTTATTAAGTCCACGTCCATCGCCTTCGCATCGACTTCGATACGTCCCGCGGCCTGAGTCGCATCGCTGTGCAGCAAGGCTCCTGCTTGATGAGCGATGTTTGCGATCGATTCGATTGGCTGAATGCCACCGATTTCGTTGTTTGCCCAATGGATCGAAACGAGTGCGGTGTCTTCGTCGATAAGATCACGAAGTTCATCCAAGTCGACTTGGCCGGCCAGCTTATGGGTTTGCGGATGAACACTGACGTAGCTAACGCGATAGCCATCACGCTCTAGTCGCTTGGCCACGTCGAGTACCGACGGGTGCTCGATCGTCGAGGTGATAAGATGTTTGCGTTTCTGTCGCGGATGGCGACAGATACCGTCGATTGCCAAGTTGTTGCTTTCTGTGGCGCCACTGGTGATGAGCACATCTTCCGGAGTCACACCGAGGATTTGTGCGATCTGTTGTATCGACGTGTCGATCGCTTCAGCCGCTTCTCGCCCCATTTCGTGCGAGCTACTATGCGGATTGCCGTAGCGTTCGACAAGCCATGTCATCATCGACTCGGCAACTCGTTGGTCACACGGCGTCGTGGCGTGATTGTCTAGGTAAATCAACGCAATCTCACTGTCGGGTGCAGGTGGCTATGTAAGCCAGTGATTCGATGTCACGAATTGGGGAACAAAGCATCGAGCGCCAGTTGGCTCCATGTTTCCAGGTTTTCACGCTGTTGACGCAGTTCGGCTACGGAAACAAATCCGCCTTCGGCCAAATCATCTTCACGGCTCGAAACGTTGGGGGCGGACAAACGAAAGCGATGAACAACGCCCAGGTGGACTTGCCCGACCTCATTGGATGGATCGTAAATCAGTCCTTCTTGGGTATCGGAGTATTCGGCGTCAAGTTGGATCTCTTCTTCTAATTCACGACGCATGCCGACTTGGTAGGCGTCTTCGTTTCCTGCAGAGTCTTCTTGGCTGATGTGCCCTCCGATCCCGATGCTTCGTTTTGCATGCAACCGCTTTTCACCGCCCCCTCCGCCACGTGTATAGGTGAAAACCTGTGGTTCACCGTTTTCGTTTTGCCATTCCAACACAACGTATGGGATTAGCTGTTTAAAGCTGGGGTCGACTTCCATCGCGCCGCGCGGTTGATAGGAAAGTTGATCGCTGTTGAGGATCGGTCCCAGATAACGATCGATATCGGATTCGAATCCTTCGAAGGCCCCGATCGATTCGATGACAGAGGCCGGAATGACAAGCACATGTTCTTCGGTGGTTGGCATAGCGTCGCGTGCGGTATGGATTTGGCGGATGCCTAAAAGAATAGGCGTCTGTGAGAATAGGCTCTGGCAGAAAGCGAAACAGCGAGCGTCATCACGCAGGGGCGATCATAGAAAGAGTGTCGCCAGCCTGCAGTGAACGCTTTTAGGCAATAGGCAACTGCTGGCCATTATTTGCGTTAACGCTGCAGGCAAAGCCTAGCAGGATCGCAACCGTCGTCGAAGTAGGCGAGGCGTGGGCATTGTTTTCGCGGCACATCCCCCCTGGCGAGACCATTCCCCACAGATGGGCTGTTTAGGCCAAGCGATGTTATTCGGGAAATGCCAAGCACAGCACCCGGCGGTCACCGCGGATCAAGACGCGATTTCCGATGGCGATCGGGGCCGCCCAGCAGGGAGGCGTCAGCTGTTCGTTGAAGTCGTGTTCGGCAATCAAGTCAAACTTGTCTGGGCTGGGATGAACGACTTGCAGTTTTGCGAACTCATCCATGATCAACAGTTCCGCCCCTACACGAGTGACGGAACTTCGGCGTCGACGGCCGTCTTCCCACATCAGCTTTCCGGTCGCAAATTCGATACACCGAAAATCACTGTCTGGATTGTTTCGCCCGCTGCAACCGTAAAGATATCCGTCAATCAAAACGGGGGTGGACCAGTGGCAGCGCATCGCATGACGGCGCAAGCTTGGTGATTCATCTTTCCAGACAACCGTGGCTTGATCGCGATCAACATCCAGTAGGGTACTGCCAATGTCGTAGCACTCGCTGATAAAGACTTGGCGGCTATCAACGACGGGCATCATCGCATTTACGCTTTCAAGTTTTTCCGCGCGGTGATGGTGCTTCCACAGCACTTTGCCCGCGCTCGGATCGACGGCGATCAAGTGATCTCGGCAGAACGCAAGAATGATTGTCGAACCATCGATCTGCATCGTTCGTGGACTACTGTAACCGGCTAAATCATCGCCACAGTGCCAACGTTCCTCGCCGGTCGAAAGATCGAACGCGACTAAAGCGGTGCCATTCGGGATGACTCGGTCAAGTCGTCCTGGGGCGATCGCCTGGTCTTCCGGAGGACTGCCACCGACCGGAACGATCACCATTTGATCGAGGATCAAAGGCGAGGCCCCGACACCGAAGAAGTTTTGGACAACGCCATACTTTTCGTTGGTCGAAACGCTCCAGATTTCTTTGCCATCACTACGATCTCGGCACGTCAATTCGCCTTCGACACCGAACGTGACGATGCGGTCTCCTGCGATCGCGGGAGTTCCTCGCGGTCCGCTCTCGTAGCCATACAGGTCCGCATAGTCGAACGGCTTTTCGACTGACCAGATCGTCGTTCCAGACTTTAGCTCAATTGCACGCAGCCTTTGTTTCAGCTGTCGCCCTTCGCGAGTTGCGTCAAAGTGATAGTAAACTTCGTCAGAAACGCTTCCCAAGCCATACCCGTCACCCACCATCAATGTCCAGGTGATCTGTGGCTTCTTTGTATAGTCCGGTTTTGCCGCTGTGGCCGGTGCGACACCGTCGAAGTCACTGCCCAGCAAGCGTGGCCACTGTGCGGTGGTCCCACGCATCGGAATCAAATCATCTTCGGCAGTCTCGGCGGGTGTGCTGACTTGGTTGGCCGTTTCGGTCGCCACGACGGAATCGAGCTTCGCATCCGCTGTGATTGTTGGTGCCGCCGATACATGCGCAGTCTGGGTCTGCGTTAATTCAGGGCTATTCTCTTTTCCACAGCCAACGAATCCAAAGGCGAACAAGGCGAAGCCGGAAAACGGGATCGCGAGGCATTGGCAACGCATAGAAGTCTCACTGCTTGAAATATGATCTGGTGAAGCGGTGGTGTGACCGTCGTCAATTAGAACGTCTGGTCTGCCGCATTACCAATCCGAGGCGAAGTCATTGTCCGCCCGAGCATTGTCCGCCCGAGAAATATTGCATGCCTGAGCAAAAACAATTGTGATGCGTTTGGATTGCTGGCAGCTCGGATCAAGTTCCCTTAAGTTGCTGACCAGATTCAGCAACTTGTTGGCGAAGCGTTTGCTAACACAAACAGCAATCAAGATGTAGCAACCGTTTCTGATTGAGCTGGCGACTTTGTCATCTTGGAAACCACGATCAGCGTCACGAACGCTAGTGGAATCGTGACAATCCCTGGCTGGCTGAACGGTGCGATTGCGGTTTCTGGATCCCAGCCATAGACGGACTTGTAGGTGTCGCTGGAAACGAGAATCCAGCCGAGCGAGCTGATCATTCCAACCAGAACGCTGGCAACAATGCCCTGTTTGCTTGTGCCCTGCCAGAACAGCAGCATTACCAGCGCAGGTAAATTGGCGCTGGCAGCCACGCTGAATGCCCAGCCTACCAGGTAACCCACGTTCATTTCCTTGAATAGGATTCCCAGGACAATGGCGATACCGCCGACCACGACGGCAGCCATTTTCGCGATACGAACTTTCTTTTCTTCCGAAAGATTGATTCCCATCACGCCGACCAACAAATCGTGCGCGACCGCGCCGCTACTGGCGAGGATCAATCCGCTGACCGTTCCAAGTACGGTTGTAAATGCGATCGCCGAGATGATCGCGAATAGCCACGTGCTGATACTGCGAGCAAGCAATGGGGCAGCCATGTTGCTGTCCGTCAAATCCATCGATCCGCTGGTCATCGCGCCCAAGCCGATATAAAGCGTTAGCACATAGAAAAAACCGATGCTGGCGATGCCAACAATTGTGCTCTTTCGTGCCGCCGCACCATCCTTGACGGTGTAGTAACGGATCAGGATGTGTGGCAGCGAAGCGGTGCCGCAGAACAGTGCCAGCATCAGCGACAGGAAGTTCAATTTTCCAATGATCGAGTCGCCACGGATGCCGGCGAACTTGGGATGTTCACCCGGACGCAATACTTCGTTCCCTTTGGTGAGCTTTTGGAAATACACCGTCGATTTGCTACCGTCGGCGTGTGTCACCGTTTTGTTGCGCCAAAGGACGATCTCGCTGTCTTTCAGCGTTGTGAAGAAACTGACCAGACCTAAGCCGCCCGTCTCCTGTTTGTCATCGGGCAGCTTTTCGATCGTTCCGACCGGCAAGAACTGTTTCTCGCCTTCGCCCCGGCCAAAAGGAACACCGTCGACGAAGTTTCCGTCGTTCGTTTTGCGCATTGCCTGGGCCTTTCGCAGAACGACTTGGCCTTCGTTTTCGGCCGGATATACATGAAACACCTCGAATCCGTTGCCGTTGGGATCTTCCAAGCGAACCAAGTCCGGGTGTTCTTCCCAGCCATCGCTAGGGGCGATGACTGTTCTTCCCTCGATCGTTTCGCCATCAACAGCCGACGATGCCATTGGGCCTAACTTTTCAAAGGCATCTGGCTTTGCCTGAAAGCCTCGGCCGATCAAAAGCATGACTAAGATCGCGCTGAAAATGACCAGCAGCGATCCCTTCAGAAATTGCACCCAAGTTGTCGAGACCATGCCCGCTGTGACCACAATCGTGATGACAACAATGCCGACCAGGACGACGCCGACCCAATGAGGGAAGCCAAGCAGTGGCTGGATCAAAGAACCGGCACCGACCATCTGTGGGATCAAATAAAAGACGCTAACGACAAGCGTGCTGATACCGGCAGCGGCCTTGATGCCGCGAGAATCAAATTTGGAGTCCAACGCATCGGCAAACGTGAACCGCCCGAGCTTTTTCATCGGTTCGGCAATCACAAACAATGCGACGATCCAACCGGCTAGAAAGCCGATGGAATACAGAAAGCCATCGTAGCCATACGACGCAATCATGCCGCAGATGCCAAGGAATGATGCCGCGGAGAGATAATCTCCTGCGAACGCGATTCCGTTGACCGCCCATGGGATTTGGCCATGAGCGGCGAAGTAGCCTTCGGATGATTTGGCTTTGCGACCCAAGAAAAAACTTAGGCCAACCGTGGCACCGACAAACCCAAAAAAGACAAATACCGCAACCCAAGAAGGATCGTAAATCACTCGTTGTCTCCCAACGTCCCCGTCGATTCTGTTTCGCGTTTACAGAACGCACCGTAGATAAGGGCCATCACTAGGGCGCCGATGATCAGTCCGAAACCATAGACAATCGCGAGGTTCAAGCCGGCCAAGACGGGGCGTTCCATGACGGATGCAGCAAATGCACTTAGCAGAACAAAGCCCAGATAGAGCAGCAGGTAAATCGCGAATAGCCAAAGTCCCAAACGTGCGTTGAAGCGACTGGCATCAGGCAGCGATGACATCGAAACCTCAGGCGGGGAGAGGATGGTGGGATGAATGGAAGGGTGGGCAAATATGCAGGCGGGACGCGTAGTATAGCAGACCTGGACTGCGGATGTGTTCAGTCGACACTCGACAATGATAATGCTGCCAATTGAAGTGCCGCTAGGTGGTTTCCAACTGAAGTCCAACGTGCAGGCGACAACATGGAATGTTGGTAGCCTGTTGCCTTCCATTGTCGCCCTTCACTCCGTGAAGGTAGCGTTCTTTCTCCGCTGATATCTCTCGGTTGATATCGCAGAGAAGAAGAACGCTCATTGCGAAATCAAACCTGAAAATCAGCAGGTCGCAGAGCTTTGGAGTTCTTCACAGGAACGAAAGCGCTGGAAGCCGCTGTGGAACAATCAAAACGATCTTTGTTGCCAGTGTTCGCCGGTGGCTATGAGAGCTCTATCGGAACCTGCATCCCGTCGTAAGCCAGTTCGATCCCGTCGGGTAGCTCACTATTGGTGGTCGAATAATCGAGCTGGTGTCCGGTGTGTGTCAGCAGTGTTCGCGAAGCTTTGATCTCCTTGGCGACTTCGATCGCTTCGCTCAGGTTGAAATGAGTCGGGTGGTGCTCTTCTCGTAAAGCCCCGACAACAAAGGTGTGGACACCGCGAAGTTTCTCGATCGACGCTTCAGGAATGTGATTGGTGTCGGTGCAGTAGGCAAAGTCGCCGATCCGGAACCCAAGCACGTTGAAATGAGGGCCGTGCTTCATCGGGATTGGCGTAATTTCGACTCCGAGGATTTCAATCTTCGATTCATCGATCGGCACGAGGTCTAGTTTCGGCGTTGCTCCCGGGTGGGTGTCTTCGCGGTTGGAGAACGCATAGCTATAGGCAGCACGAATTTGTTGTTCGACGGCGGGTGGGCAGAACAGTGGAATGGCGTGACCCAGTTTGAAGGGCATTAGACGCAGATCGTCCAGTCCAAAGATGTGGTCGGCATGTTCGTGTGTGTAGAGCACCGAGTGGACCAGTCGGATCCGTTCACGAAGAAGTTGCTGGCGTAAATCCGGCGGTGTGTCAATCAGTAGGGTGCCTTGGGGGAGCCGAACTGTGATCGCGCATCGAGTCCGTTTGTTTTTCGGGTCGTCGCTTTGGCAGACCGCACATCCACATCCGATCGCGGGAACCCCGACGCTGGTCCCGGTTCCCAAAAACGTGACCACACCTTTGCCTGGGTCGCTGGTTTCTGGAACGAACATCATCACCAAAACTCACGGAGCAGCCAAGAAGCGGGGGGATCAACCGGTGTCCACCATCTTATCGATAGCAAGCTAAGTTGACCAAGCGGGGCGACAAATCAGCAATCCATCGGGGAAGCAATCCATCGGGGACATAGCACGCGATCCGTTGGGGACATAGCACGCGATCCGTTGGGGACATAGCACGCGATTCGTTGGGGACATAGCACGCAACGAGTAGGACGGGGACATAGCACTACCAGCAAAACAAAATGAACGGGGACATAGCACTACGAGAAGATTTGCGGCGATCCGACCAAATGCTAGCTGCCCTAGATGATCCTTGCTCTGTCCCTGTTGCGGATGTGCTCTGTCCGTGTTGCGGATGTGCTCTGTCCCTGTTGCGGATGTGCTCTGTCCCTGTTGCGGATGTGCTCTGTCCCTGTTGCGGATGTGCTCTGTCCCTGTTGCGGATGTGCTCTGTCCCTGTTGCGGATGTGCTCTGTCCCTGGATTTGCTGGCAATTCGCAGTTGGGAGAGTTTGAAGGTGCGGTAAAAAGCAGTGATTGGTCCGATTGGGACGGTTCTGGCTGGCTTTCTGGGTGGGCTAACTCGCTGTTCAAAAGCTGTCAGGCTACTGTTGAAGGTGGAACTTTGTCGATCAGTTATCAATTGACGGCAATCCTTGTGCCGTTTGGGCTTGCAGAGAATCGCGGGCGTGACATACTTACCCGCTTCGCTGCGAGTTGCGGCGATGACGAGGGCCCCGTTGAGTTCTAAAAACGGATTGAGAGGCCAGCCGCGATTCGGCTGCATCATTCCGCTGCAGAGATGGATTCAACTGCGGGCATGGAAACAACAGAACAGAACAATTTGTCAGGGTGATCCGCGATGGCGGAAGTGGTACAGGTCCAAAAGCGAGAAGGCAAGCTCGGCACGGCGGCTTCGCAACGGCTGCGCAAGACCGGCCAGGTGCCGGCAGTCTTGTACGGTCACAAACAAGAAAACGAACACCTTTCAGTTGATCGCAAGACCGTCGAGTCGATCCTGCGTCATCACAGCAAAATTGTTGAGCTTGAAGGTGCAGTCAAAGAGACCGCTCTGGTTAGCGATTTGCAATTTGATCCGTTGGGGATCGAAGTTTTGCACATCGACCTTCAGCGTGTCGACATGAATGAGCGTGTGAACGTCACCGTTCCGATCAAGTTCAAAGGTGATCCGGCCGGCGGTAAGCAAGGCGGCATCGTGATTGAAAATGCTCACGAAGTCGAAGTTAGCTGCCCCGCTGTTGCGATCCCAGATTCGATCGCACTGAACGTGACTCCGGTTAAGGCTGGCGAAAACCGCACCGCTGGTGATTTGGTATTGCCCGAAAACGTCGAGTTGGTCACCCCTGCGGACACCGTTGTCTTCCACATCGAGAAGCCAAAGGGTGCGAAATCGGTCGAAGCGGAAGAAGGTGCTGACGAGTAGGTCGCCCGTCTTGGCTTGTTTCTCTGCAATCGATTTGTAGTGGAACGTGGCCTGTTTGGAATTGCATGATGAAGTTGATCGTAGGCCTAGGGAATCCAGGTCGAAAGTACGAACAGACCCGGCATAACGTCGGCTTTATCGTGGCCCACAAAGTTGCGGTGCTCACCTCGGCTGGCGGGACGAAAGTTAAATTCGAAGGCGAGCTTGCTGAGTCTTCGATCGGAGGCGAAAAGGCGGCGATCCTCCTGCCGCAAACATTCATGAACGCCAGTGGGCAAAGCGTCCGCAAGGCAATGGATTTTTACAAGTTGCAACCCTCAGATTTGCTGGTCATTTGTGATGACTTGAATCTGCCGGGTGGCAAAATTAGGTTGCGGCCGTCCGGTAGTGCCGGGGGCCAAAACGGATTGAAGGACATCATCCGACATCTCGGTACCGAGTCGTTTCCACGACTGCGGGTCGGGATCGGACGCCCTCCTGAAGGTTGGGCGGTAACCGACTATGTCTTGGGAAAATTTTCCAAGCAAGAACAAGAGACCTTCGAGGCTGCGACAACGCGTGCGGCTTATGCGGCAATCAGCTTTGTTACCGACGGAGTTGATCAGACGATGAGCCAATTCAACGCGAGTTCGGCAGAACCGAAGTAACCTGACAAAAGTGAAAGAGTAACGTCGTGGCGAAGAACACTTACGAAACACTGTGCATCCTAGACAGCAACCACTACGCTCGGGATCCCGGTGGGGTTAGCAAGCAGATCGAAGATCTGATCACCGAAGCTGGTGGCAAAGTCGAAGTCAACCGACTTTGGATGGAGCAGAAGTTGGCCTACCCAATCGAAGGTCACCAAAAAGGTACCTATTGGTTGACTTACTTCGAAATGGAAGGACGCGAAGTTCCTAAGTTGGATCGTGCATTCCAACTTTGCGAGCCAGTTCTGCGTCAGATGACGATCAAGTTGGATCCTCGTTTGGTCGAGCCAATCCTGGCGAACGCACGTGGTGCATCACCCGTCGCTCCGTCAGGCGAAGCTGCTGCGGCTAGCGATGATAATGACGACAGTGACAGCGATAGCGACGACTGATTCGACCGAGATTCGTTGTTGAGCGGGCAAGTTTGATTGTGTCAGGCTGTCCTCGATGTCGTCCCATTGCGTTTTCGCAGTCACGGCGGAGGAATCGTCGCAATCAGCCCTGTTCATCACCGGTTTGATCTCTAGAATAGAGTCCTCGTTTTGCGGCCGGGTTGCGGCGGCATGTTTCCTCATCGAACTACGCTAGCACAACCAGGGTCAAAATGGCCAGTTTTAACCGAGTCATTCTGGTCGGGAATCTGACGCGTGATATTGAATTGCGTTACATTCCCAGCGGCCAAGCCGTCTCCGACGTCACGATTGCCGTCAATGATCGTCGGAAAACTGCCAACGGAGACTGGGTCGAGGAAGCCTGCTTTGTCGATGTGACATTGTGGGGCCGAAACGCGGAAGTCGCGAGCGAATACCTGTCCAAGGGTTCGCCGGTCTTGATTGAAGGCCGACTGAAACTGGATCGTTGGGAAACCGACGGTCAAAAGCGGAGTAAGCTGCGAGTGATTTGTGAGAAAATGCAAATGCTCGGAGGACGCTCCGGTTCCGGTGGTCCTGGCGGACCGTCGCGACAACATACGGGGGAATACGAAAGTCATTACGATTCCTCCGACCATGATTCGCATTCAGGTGCCGGTGCACGTGATGCGCAACCTACCGGCGGCGGAGCCGGGTACGAAGACCCAAACATTCCATTCTGATTGCAGCAACTTGATCGAAACCGCCACGACGCAAGGATCGGTCAAGTATCACGACGCTAAGTCGGTCAAGTAATCAGATCATCCCATAACCACTCGCACAGAAATAGAACGATGCCACGTCACGGACGCACCGTCAAACGACCCTTCAAGCGGCTTCCACAAGGTCCTAATGGCGGAATTCAATTGCTGCTCATTCACAACGTTGAGCACCTTGGAAAGCAAGGCGAGATCGTCGAAGTCAAGCCAGGCTTCGCTCGCAACTACTTGCTGCCACAAGGGATGGCAACGATCGCGACCGAGCACCACAAGCGAATGGTCGAGAAGCACCGTGAAAAGTTGCGTGCGATCGAATTGGAAAAGCTCAAGAGCTACCGCGATCTGGCCGACGAACTAGGCAAGCAGTCGATCACGATCGAAGCCAATGCGAACGACGAAGGTCATTTGTACGGCAGCGTCGGACCTCACGAAATCGTCGGTGCTTTGAAAGAAGCTGGCTTCAACATGGCCAACGATCAGATTCGCCTCGACGGTCCACTTCGTGAACTTGGTCTGTACACAGTGAAGATTCACTTGCATAGCGAAGTCGACGCAAGCCTCAAGGTCTGGGTTGTTCCAACCGCAACCGAAGACGCACCTACCGCTGGCTAATCACTGGCGAAATACTGACTCGCTCCATGAGATGGTGTGAGTCTTTGAGGCAATAGAAAGGTACATGCATGGCGATCTTGCCATGCATCTTGTGCCAAATCAAATCACCAGGGGCTGTGGCGGAACTGGCAGACGCGCTGGATTTAGGTTCCAGTTTCTTCGGAAGTGCAGGTTCGACTCCTGTCAGCCCTATCGCCGCTTCTCTTCATTGAGAAGCGGCTTTTTTATGCGCAAAGGATGCGGTTGTTACAGATTACTGATCTGGTCTCCGCATAACTCATTCCTCGACAACCGTCGGCGGTTCAATGACCCTTGGTGTCGAGAATCGGAGGGCTGGCAGGAGCAAGAAGGTGGCCAACGCACCTAGGCCTATCAGCAAAAGCAAGAATCGCAGTGGGTTGAATCGGCGAGATTGTTCCGAAGGCTTGCTCGGTGGCTCGTAAGGATTTGAGTTATTCATGTCGCTAGTTTAGCGAGGTGAGAGAGCACTCGGGGCGAGCCAATCGGTTTGGTTTCCTCGCCGGGTCGCCTCGTTTATTCCGAGCCTGCAAAGCTGAAGCGAATTGGGAGAATGGAAGAGCGGAGAAGGCGTCGAAGTTGAAGTTCGATAACCGTGGCTAACGCCATGCGGCTAATGGGGATGGAAGTTGAAGTTCGATAACCGTGGCTAACGCCATGCGGCTAATGGATGATGGAAGTTGAAGTTTGACAACCGTGGATAACGCTATGCGGCTGATGGAGGATGGAAATCCTGGAGGAGGCGTCGACTAAGCGTTGCTTGGTGCTAGTTGTGGCGTAAGAGCGGCTTTTTCAGACGACGGAAATATGAATCTGAATGTGGTACCCGTATGGGGTTCCGATTCTATTTCTATCTGTCCTCCAAGCATCTGGCAGGCCTCTTTTACCGCCGCCATTCCCACGCCACGTCCGGATATCTCCGTGACTGTTTCTTTCGTGGACAAGCCGTCTGCAAGAATTGCATCGGCTAATTCGTCTTCGGTTTCGCAGGGCAGTCCAAGCATTTTGCAGCGGGCTGCAACTTTGACCCAGTTGATACCTCCGCCGTCGTCAGCGACTTCAAAAACGAATAAGTCTGAAGACTCTTGCGCTTTCAAATGGACGTGACCACTGGAGTCTTTTCCGAGCTGAGCTCGTTCATCAGCGGACTCAATCCCATGATCGATGGCGTTGCGTACCACGTGTACCACGGAACTCCAAAAAGCATTCCAGCCGTCGCATTGGGGTTGTCGGATATCTTCGGCGAGTACATCGACTTCCAAATGCTCCTTTCCTAAACGCTGAGCCAGCTGACGCGCACGTTCCGCGATTAGCTCTAGGCGTTTGCTGACCTTGTCCCAGCTCCATTGCCGCATCATCATCGCGAGATTTTCACTCGATTCGCCGTTTTCAGCGGCCTGCACCGCGGCGTCATAAGCTTTCTTGTCGATCGAGATTTGGTCGGCTCGTTCGATATCGATGATTGTTGAGATCCGGCCGCGGATCGATGTCCATTGAGCTGCGATTAGGTCTCGCTGTGTGTTGGTGCAACCACCATTTTCATCGCGTAATTCATTCTCCAGCTCATGAATCCATCGGGCGAATTGATGCATCCCGAAGAGACCACAGTTACCTTTGAGCGTATGGATCCAGCGACGTTGTTCCGCGTCGGATCCTTGTCCACAGGTAAGCTTCGAAACCAAGCGATCGGATTCTTTGACAAACTCGAGCAAGCTTTTGGGGTCACGAACGAAATGTGAGAAAATCGCCATCTGTTCGCGTTGTACTTCGCTGGCTCGTTCGGCCTCCAACTCGGATGTGATATCAGTGCAGATGACCAAGATGTGTTCCAGCCGATCTCCCAGAAGAACCGGTCTGTAACCAAGTCGGAATTCTTTTCCGTCGTGGTGAAAACGGCTTGGCAGTTGATCGATCCCCAGTTCGATCGGCATCCAGTCGTAAGAGAGTTGTTCCCATCCGACTTCAAGGCTGTCTGCTAGGGTTTGATCATAACCTTGTAGCCAATCCCAGATCGTTTGGCCTGCCTCGGGTGGCTCAAACCAGTCACAAAATCGTGCCGACGGATCGTTGGCAAACGTGCCATCAAGGCGAACCATGACCAATCCCTCTGCAACATTGTTGACGACCAACATTGCGGAGGCATGTGCGAGTTCGGCTTTCTCGCAGGCCTGCTCCGCAATCGCGGTCGCGGACTGCAGTTTCGTCGCTGAAACTTTTTGCGCGGCACCAAATGAAAGGGCTGCGGCGACGACTACGGTGATCAACCCCACTGCGATGATCAGCCGGTAGGTGCTCTCGAAGGCATCCGGAATGGGAGTGGTCGGAAACGGATAGTAGTCATCGAGGCAGTACAGTAGCACTATCGTCGCCAATGACACGCCGTACCAAAACAGACCCGAGCGGCAACCTCCGATCATCGTCGCGATCAGGGGTGCAAAGTAGAACCAGCATAGACCGGTCGCATTGATCCCGCCGGTTGTGAAGATCACCCCGGCGACCCCGTAAAAGCACGTCATCGCCATCAAGTTGCCGGCGATCTTGGTCGATTCCGTCCACCGGAACATCAAGAATGCCAGTGGAGCGGTAAAGAAAGCTTGCCCGGGGGCCATTGCCGGTAAGGGCAACCCCATCGCAAGGTAGACCAATGAATAAGTCGACCCCGCGAAGAACACGATGATGGCGCTATTGATCGTAAGGCGACCGATGCGCAGCTTCTCGGCGTCACCTGTTCGGTAGGCGCTCGGTAGTGCCTGATCGACCCAGCGAACCACTCGTTCGCGTGCGCGGTGAAGGCATGACAGGTTCAAGGTAGGAATCCTTAATTGGGGATTCCCAACCCTAGCCCATCGGCTACTCCGCGATGTTGGCACTTTTCCCGATTTATTTAGGGCTATCCCTATAAGGATGTCCGTTTGTGATCAGGTCACAAGAGACGGTCCGTACTCGAACGGCGTTTAACGCGATCGCTTCGGATTACTCGCTTGCCAAATCGACGTGATCTTCGAGCCACGCGAATCTGGCTAGGATTTCTAGCATCCCGCCGTGCTCGACCAGGCTGCGGACTTCACCACGGCGGGCGAATAGACCCTGTTCGGTTTTATGACGACGCAGCGTATTGTCGAGGCATCGCTTGAACGCGCGAACGTACTTCAAATCGGAATTGTGTTTGAGCAGATGCTGATAGGCTCGTAGTAGAACCGCGTTGAACCAGTAGTCGTCGCGGAAGCGATCGCGTCCGTAAAAATACTCCAACGAGCTTTCGGCAATTGCATTGGCCTCGTTTAGATACTTTGCTTCGCCGGTGATCTCATACAGGTACAGATTCGATTGAAGCATCGTACCGGTGTTGTAGGAGAAGATCGCCTTGTTGATGCTGCCATCTTTGGGGCTGATGTTGTCGTAGTACAGCTTTGATGGAGTCTGCAGAGTTTTGTTGGTCCAATCGTAAATCTTTAGAGCCGAATCGAGATACTTTTCATCCTTGGTCGCCAAATACATCTGCAAAGCGACCAAGACTCCCGGACCGTTGGAGCATGCATTCTTGGTTTCTTTTGAAATGTCCTTCCAGTAGATCCCTCCGCCGAGCACATCATCGTAGCCACCCATCATGAAGTCATACATTGACTTTCCTAGGCTTAGGTACGATTCCTTGCCCGTACGTTCGTATGCGTCCAAAGCGGTGATGCCGATCCATTGGTTGTCGTCGTAATATCGTTCGCCTGGTTTCAGAGCCATGAGGTAGTCTGAGTACCCAGCCACTGGCGGAGCCGGATCCCAGTATGGATCCATGCTCTCGATCATCGCATCGACTAGCTTTGACTTAGGATCAACTTTTTCAATCTCATTGACCGCTTGGAACATCGCGCACAAAGACCAGATATAGGTGTACTCGCGAAGGTAGCCGTCCTTTCGTTCACGCTTGTTCGGGTCGACGACCAGTAGGTAGTTGCCAGATGTCTGATCGACAAAGTGCTTCTGGATTGCCGCCTGAAGCGACTTCATTTCTTGTTTGTAGAACTCGTTCTTATTTGAGTCGGAATCCTGCGCAAATGCAGGCACAAAGGGCTGGATGCAGATCAGCAGGAACGCGAGGCAGGTAATCTTTTTTGTCATCGTTAACTGAGGAAGTGTAGGTAGGAGCCCGTCGTATGGGGCACGAGACAGAGACGATTTTGTAAGCGGTGATGACTGATTTTTCTTTGCGAACGCTTCCCTAACTTTTAAAAAGTACCGAGATATCGACACGTCTTTTAGTGGTCTAGATCCCCCCGCCCAACTCGTGTCGAACATGCGTTTCGACAAGAAGCTGGCTTAATGGCGGCTCTGACTACCTGGAGGCTGCTTTCGTGCCGGTATACCGATCACAAGAGGCTTCAAAGTTGGCCATGCCCGAATGGCGAATCGCGGAGGTTGATTTTGTGCTGGGCAAGCGTTTCTTGTGCCCGCATTTACCATGCAAGCTAGGTTTGAACGAGGCTGCGCGGATCAGCCAATGGGGTGCTTCGGACTGGCACGATTAGGTCGGATGCACTTTGGAACGTCGTCAGTTTGTAGCGAATAGTCCGATGAAGTATGCACTTGTCATCACCGGTGTACTGGCTGGGCTAGTACTCGCCGCTCCGGGTTTGGTTGTGATCGGATATTTATTTCTGATCATTCCGGGGCTAGTCCTGACCTATGTGCCGACCGTTTTCGTGTATCTACTGACGACAGCGATCATTCGTCGGCTGCTACCTGTAGAAACATCCGCTCGGTCGACGCTAATCGCGATTGGCATCGCAATCTTGCTCGGTTGGGCAGCCATGCAGCCCTCGCGATATGTGGCGAAGCAGGAATATGAACGACAGTGCTCGCCTGATGTGATACCTGTCGAACCAATCAAGCTCCATGGGCATGTTCGACTGGAGTTGCCCAATCGGCGAAGGACACTTGATTGCGACTACCTGTGCACTGCACTTCTCGATTTGCCCGAGGTTAAATCTGTGACAGTGGCAACAGGAAAGGAAGCCGCAGCGTCTAAGCCCAATACCATTGCGTACTCACTTACGACCGAAGCTGCCAACTCACCTGCCGGTTTGTATCCAATCGACCCAGGCCAGATAGTACGAGAGTACCCGCCGCTGGCAAAAAAGCACGGCGGCCGTGAACTGATTGTTTCGATGAAAGCTGTGAAAGCAGAATGGGCGATGCGGCTATGTGGAAGCGAGCGGCTGCGCGAAGTCAGCCCGGTCGAGGCGAGCCAAGCTGACTGGGTCATTCGCTTGGACGAGCGAACCGAGGGGCGGCGACTCAAGATCCGAAAGGTTGCGATCACTGATGGTGCTGGCGCTGATCGTTTTCGCAAGAGTTATCGAAAGCAAGCGATACCAGCTCAGTTCTTTCATTTCGATTTCGATGCGAATCTCTTTTCCGGTGGTCTTTCCAATGCGAAGTTCTATATCGCTCGGCAGCGTTTGGAATCAGGTTCGTCAGCCCTGCAACTTGAGCCATCGCTTCTGTCAGCCATCGAACTGAACCTGCCAATATGTGATCCCAATGCAATCGATTCGCTTCGTGAACAGGTTGTACGAACGCTGGATAATCCGAACGCGACTGTAGTTCAGTTGGATCTTGCGAAGCAGTTCTTGGGGATGTTCTGGTTCAATGCCAAGGATTCTGATCACGGTTTGATCGAAAGGATCGTGGCGGACGAGCGAATTCTTGCGATCGATGAACAAATTAAAAACGTCTTCTCAAGCCAGAAGACTCCGGTCGAAATGCAAGATGCCTACGCAAAGCGGATCGTGATGGAACACACATCGGTTAGCTTGCGGAATTTCCTTGCCGAGCGACTCGCTGGTTTCCCAGCAGGCACTTTTTCAAAGCCGACAGCGGAACAACGAATAATTTGGAAAACACCTGACCTTTATCAACAAGCCGCACCGTTCATCGTTGGACTTGCCGATATCGATCCAGAACAATCGCTACCGATTTTGAACGCGGTCTTGGATGACGCACTTGGATTGGAGGATCGGTTGCAGCGACGCCGCGTGATGCAAGGCATCTGTGATGCCATGGTTCGGATGGGGCCAAATGCGAAGTCCTTGGAGCCGAGAATCCGTGAACTATTCCTGCGCCGTCCTTCGCCAATCATGACAAGATCCAAGCAAGCCGATCAGTGGCGATTCGCGATCGCCCGAACCGGGGTCAGTATCGAAAACCTGCCTTTCTTCCCGAACCAGTCCGAGCATGTTGTCCGGCAGATCAGTCGCCGCATTACAAGCAAGCTCGATCGGTATCGCCAAGAACGCACCGAGGAGAACGAGTCGTAGCGGATTGCGTCGGAGGTTGTTGATTGGATGTGCGAGCATGTCCAAATCGATGAAGCCTGCCTATTGTCTCCCGTTTTGTATTTGAGACTGTCATCAATCGAGGCAGTCGCCAAGGTTTGTGCATTGTTCCAACTCGATTTTAGGATTAGCCGTATGGCGTTAGCCACGGTTTCAGTGCAATAACCGGGTCTATCGCCCGTCGGCTGATGACCCGAACCCGTATTTTCATATGGAACGAGGCACTGGTCGCTGCTCGGCGAAGAATGGCTTTCGGCGGATTGGCTGATTCGCTACCCTGCCCTTTCGCTACAGTGAAGCAGGAATTGCGCGCACGCCACGGATCAGTTGTGCAGGATGCCAATTAGGAGCTTGGAAATGACGATGAAAAATCGGTTGCTATTGTGTGTTTTGGGCTGCGCATTGATCACGACGGGATGTCGTTCAGCCGCGAAACGTAGCGACGAAATTCCGTCCGAGTTTCTGTCTGCTGACGTTGCAGAGACTCCTGCGGCCCCAGCACCGTGGAATAGCGTCACATTTTTCGATAGGCCGGATTTTCAAACGGGTACCGGACCGGTCGACGCAGGGGAAAAGCCAGAGTTTATTGCGACCGATTCGGGATTGCGTTACCGTGTCCTTAGAGCGACCGACAGAAAGAAGCCAACCGCTGGCAGTACCGTCACCGTCAATTATCGTGGTTGGCTGCATAGCGGCAAAGTCTTTGACAGCTCTTATGAGCGTGGCAAGCCAACAACATTTCCATTGGGGAATGTTATCGCCGGTTGGACCGAGGGCATGCAATTGGTTGGTGAAGGCGGCATGATCGAACTTTGGATCCCATCAAAATTGGGGTATGGCGAAGGCGGTTCACCGGGATCGATCCCTCCGCATTCGCATCTGCACTTCATCGTCGAACTCGTCGACGTCCAGTAGTTAGCTGAACCTTCTTTTGGTTGCGCTTTGCAGCGATCGTGCCCTGGCATGGCGTGACCGCTTGGAACTGGTTTCTATCGCGATTTAACCTTCGCTGAATTTTCAGAAACCCGGTCGCAAAGATTCGCCGTGTGGCAGAATCGGTCTACCCGATTGTGCTCAACGTTTTCTTCGTCGAGCTACCAGCAGCAGCGAAGTGAAACCAAGTAGCGAAGCGGCGGACGGTTCGGGGATGGCACGAACCATCAATCCTGTCAGATGGGACCGCTGTGCCGCGTCAATGGCGATTCGCAAATCTTGAGTGGTCGCATCGGCTGTAAAGTTGCCGATGACAAAGTTTCCGAATCCGTTGGCTCCACGTCCCGGAAGCGTCACCACGCTCTCGGTCGATTCATTGTCGCCAAAGATGGCGGTCCGAGGATCAAGCCAAGTCCGTTCGTCGGTGTACCACAGTTGGATCAAGTAATTCTGGCCAGCGGTCAATCCTTGGATCGGGTAGACCGCGTTTGTGTTCGTCCCCGACAGGCCTGTGTTCGCAGTGTTTGTCGCGTTGGATGTGTTCACGAACGCGACATGATTTAGAAATACGTCGTAGTCTGCATCGCCGGTGGTACGTCCTTCGGGAAGCGACAGTGAACGTTGATCGTCGATTGCCGATGCTCCGAGAAACTGATCGTAATCGAGAGATTGGAATGTGATGCCATCGAGGACCACTGATCCGGGGCGTCGCGAGCTGCTATTGAGTTGGCTCTGACCATTGATTGCCAGGATGACTTCACCACCGTCGACGATGTCATCGGCAGCACTGGTCGTCGTCGCTTGGACGGCTCCCCAGGTAATGACCGCAGCGGTGGAAGAATCGGGAAAACAAGAAACTCCGATCGCAAAGATCGCGATTGAATAGAAAACCTGTCGCATCAGAAGAACCAAATCATGGGGAACTGACAAAGGAATGTCGCGCGTCCAATCGAACAAACGCTGAAGAGGTGATGCCGATTGTAAGCCCCCCCGCCAGGGCTTGTGTGGAGGCAGGTGTTCAAACGTCGCCTTTTGTCAGTTTTTCGCAGTTCTAAGCCTCTTCAATGATTTTTGCCCACGGGTCTACAGAGACTGCGATTTGTCCCTATTGGTAGCGATGAGGTGGCATCAACGCGACAGGGAATGAGTTGGAATTCTTCTGTTGTTGAAATTGAGTGTCGGTCGAAATTAGCTTTTTCGACGCTGAGGATCCGCATGGATACACGTGGATATTGAACATCTATTACGGGACAACCGCTTGCTCATTGCGTTCCATCAATCAACGTGTTCTCGCCCTTTCGGATCTGTTCGATCTGCAACGCTAGGTCGTCGGTGAAGGTTGGCAGTTTGAGCGTTTGGACGCCTTGTCGCCGACTGGCTTCGATTGCGATGGTCTGACCGATCACCTTGCCAGACGCCGGTTTGTAGAACGCTACTCTATAACGACCGTCTTGCAGTCGCAGTAGCACGTTCTGATCCTTGATCTCTAAACCGCCACTGCGTGTGAATAAATAGGCCAGTGTGAGGTCTTTGGTTTGTGATGTAAGGACAGCCGGGATCAACTCGTTTCGATTTGGGTCGGTGTCTGACAAAGTAAGCGTGGTAAAGGTGGGGTCGACGCGCCAAAAATCTCTCGCAGACCACCAGTCAACAAATGGGCGAACATACTGTTCCCCTTTCGCGGCATAGACCGAATCGTCGATGCCTTCACAACCGTCCCAGGAATGCCAAGTCGTGTAGCCACCGGAGGCTGCTGCGATCCAAAGTTGTTTGCGGCGGTGGACGGCATCGTTGTTGGCATGACGGCGTTCACGTCCGGGTTCATTGTTGAATGCGGGTTTGCCAAAGACGCGAAGGTTGCGTGCAATCGCAAGGTACCAGTCACGCAAGTCATACGTCGGAGTGCTGCCGGTGCAGTGATGGACCAACGCCATGTCCATCCAGTCCGCATTGGGCCAAAGTGGATTGTCGGTCGTTCCGTTGGAAGAAATCACAGGTCGTTTGAATGGGTCATTGGTTTTCATGAACCGACCCACCTGTGCTTGAAAGTCGGGGTTATTTGAATGTTCATTGTGTACCTCCCAACAAAAAATGTTCGGGTACTTGGCCAAGCGATCGATGACGCGTCGCAGGTAGGGAAGGACTCGCTGGAATGACTCCGGTCGATCGGGCAGTTTCAGCTTCATGAACAAAGTCAGGTTCAGCCCAATGCCTCGTTCGCCAGCGGCTTTGATACGTGATTCAACTTCATCCCAGTAGTCATCGTTAAAGCTGTCGAAGTCCGGTGATTGTCGAGATCCACCCCAGGGCCACGCATCCAAGCCCAACGCTTCGTTGTACGGGTTCCCTTCCAGATGAACGCGAATGACATTGGCACCGATCCTTTGTGCGCGATCGAGTGTAATTTCAGGATGTCGACAAGTGAAATAATGCCAAGCAGTCTTGTTGAAGATGAATGGATGATCGTTGTCTTCATTGCGGAAATGGTGTGGGTATTTCGCATCGACACGCAATGGCTGAGTCCAGGTGGCAGCCCGGTTTAGTTGCACGTCGGAAGTAGATTTTTGCGGCTGATTTTCAGGCGACAGGGCGACGAGTCTAAAATTGCGATAAGTGATCTTGGGAAGCTCGTTGTGCAACTTGTTGTCCCTTCCCGGTGCACTGCCGAGCCAAATACGTTGTTCGAGGGGAGCATATTCGAAGGGTGCGTTTTGGACCGCCCAAACCTGTTTGCCATCGATGGCGACTTCGAAACGACCTTCGCCCCAGGCGACGCGAAATTTATGCCATCGTTTCGGGTCCCAATCGAAGTTGTCACCGGTCGGTTCTTCTGACCAATCACGGTTGGCTTTGCCGTTCTTGGTTTCAAAGATCGCCGGCGTCGTCTCGTTGTTATCTTGGCTTGGACGAGCACAGGAGATGACGGCTTTGAATGAATTGCGGTTTTGCCGCCAGTGTCCATGGAATCGGAAATGGTTCTCGCGAAAATCCATCGCGTATTTGATTGGCTCTTCCAGGCCTCGGCCCTCGTACATGCCAAAGAAGGCATGAGACGAATCCTCTGGAATGTCAGGGCTCATTCCGTGGACTTCGAATTCCATGTAGCCGTGTCTTATCGTGAGAGGCAGCCGATAGAGAATATGTCTCGTTTTCTCTTTCGGTTGATAGCCGTTTGGCGAAAGCTGGCCGCCGACAACGGTGCCTTTGGTCGAACCGACCAAGCTGTCTTCGATGATGATCCGTTCGTCGGCGCGAGCGAAGGCCGCGAGCCAAAACACGCTCGTTAACACTGCGGATTGAACGAGCTGTGAAGTGCAAACTGAAGTATTGAAGTTCGTTCGTGTCATTAAACAGTTCAGCCAAATACGGAGCGTTAAATAGCCATGTGCCAGTTATCAGGCTTGAAAAAGCAAACAAGGTTTGCAACATGGCCTGCGTGGTTCGGCTCACGAAATCGCGTTACACTCAATCGATCGAGTTTGCTCGCCAACGAAGCCTTTTAGGACTTTAGAATTTTAACTCAGAAGTCTCGACATGATGTATCGAACGATCACCACCATCGCTTTTCTAATTGTCATTCCGTTCGCTGATGTTACTTCGGCTCAGCCAAGCAACGAGATTTCTTCAGTCCAAAAACAGAGTCTGAAAGGTGGCGCGTTGGCCGGTCAGCGGATGCGAGTGTTGATCTCGACTGACATCGGTGGCTCTGACCCCGACGATTTTCAATCTTTGGTGCATCTGCTGCTCTACGCTGATGTATTGGACATCGAAGGATTGATCTCATCGCCACCAAATGCCGGACGATTGCAGCACATTCACGAAGTCTTGGACGCTTACGAGTCTGACTACCATCGATTGCTCGACAACTCGGGGAGGTCATTTCCATCGCCTGATGAACTGCGCAAACTGTCCGTTCAAGGCGCGATCGCGTCAGCGTCTCCAAAAGGCTGGGACGAGCCGAGCGATGGTTCAAGATTGCTAATCGAGAAAGCCAAAGCAAACGACGAACGCCCGCTGTGGGTTTTGGTTTGGGGCAGTCTCACTGATGTCGCACAAGCGGTTCACGATGATCCATCAATCAAATCACAACTTCGTGTCTATTCGATCGGATCTTGGAATACACGCCAGGACGAAGCGTCGCGAGCGTATCTATTCGAGCAGCATTCTGATTTATGGTGGATCGAAAGCGACACGACGTTTCGCGGAATGTATATCGGCGGCGATCAAGAGGGCGATCAGGACAACAAAGCTTTTCCGCGACGCCATGTTCAAGGACATGGTGCCCTGGGAGATCTTTTCTGGAGCAAGAAACGCGATATCAAAATGGGCGATACTCCGTCGCTGCTGTACCTGCTGAAAGGTCAGGCCGATAAGCCGGAGTCTGCTCATTGGGGCGGAGCATTTGTAAAGACCGATCACGGGCCCAACTACTGGACGGACAACCCGTCGCCGGCACTAAGCGACGGAAATCGACCTGGAGCAAAAACAGTGAATCGTTGGCGATCCGATTTTTTAATCGATTGGCAACAACGAATGGATTGGTTGAGAGATTAGCCCTTTGGTTCGTTTGCGACCTGGCAGCGCAGGCACCGGTTTGACGCTATCGGTTCGCTCAATCGCCCCCTAGCACGACGGTTGCGACTTATAGGGGCAACAGGTTCATCGATACAAAAACGACGGGAAAGAGACCCAAGCATTCGGATCGACGTACCATGTCTAAACATGGCGACGAAGTTATTCCTGCGGAGTTTAGACCGAGGAATGATTGACGCTGTGTTTGTTGTCGGTGCTGCGTCTACAGATTGACGGTGCGGATCCAGCGATGGGATCGGCTGTCTCGGTGCTTGCCGGGTTTGCGTTCGGCGGCAAGCTGCATCGTTTCGGGGTATTCGGCGAAAACTAAAGCAATCAACTTTTCGCCGTTGCTGATTCCCAGGCGTTGATTGACGTGAGGCAGTTTAAGGATTCCACCGCTGGACCAGTAGGTGCCCATACCTGATGCGGTTAGTAACAGCAACAAATTTTGTACCATTGCTGATGTGGCCGCCAAGTGTTCGTCATCGACATCGACCTGCTCCTGCTTGGCTTCAGCGGCGTTGCGGAACTGTGGCAGCCACGTGATCAACACGGCGGCGCCGCAAGCCGAAAACATTGCCGGCAGTTTTCCTGCAGAGCTTTCAGATCCGCCCCATTGATCCAGCAGAGCTGCGACACGGCGACAATCTTCGTGCCATAGCACCGACGCTCGCCACGGCTCTGCAATCGAGTCGACTCCACGATCGTAGTGAAAGGGAGCCATGCCAGCGACTTCAAGTGATTCAAGTACGATCGCATTGTTTGATTGGACGTTTGCCTCGGATAGCTCGAACGGATTTGCGGTATCGGCAAGGACTTTCAATGTCACACGCGACTTGATGGTCTTGGCAACGGAACGAAATTCTGGCGTCGTCAATTCAGTAGGATCGGGCACGAAAGGATGCTTGTTGGAGTTCGGCAATCAGTGAACAGTGATGCCGGAATTGGACATGGGGTTCGAACATCTTGAGTCAGTCCAAACCCTCTGGCAATCCCTACTTGTTTCGTGTGAGCAACAATGTTTTGCGGACTTCAATGACTTGTAATCGAGTACTGTTCGTGAACCGACCGTAGGAGCCATGTTATTCGGTGTGGGGCCCGATGAAGACGTTCATCATTCTGGGCCACCGGGCTTTCAGTTTCTCAGCAGTCGACATGTTCTCAGCAGTCGACATGTTCTCAGCAGTCAACAGGGAGATTTTCGAATCTCTCAAATCCAATTCGATTATCGCGGAGAGATTCCAGGTCAACAGTGTTGATTCCCGGATTTGTAACTTGGGTAGCGACAAGTATTGAAGTTCACCCCAGTCGAATCCCTCAGCTTTTTCAGGTGCGAGATGCAGGTTTCTGATTTCGATGCTATTCGTGATTTGGGACAGTTCGATGGGAAGGTCTGTCAAGTTTGAACCGTCGATGGTCAAGTCGGATAGGTAGGGTGCCTGATTGATCAGCTGGCGGAGGATGTCAATGGAAGGGGCGAAGTTGGGAGCGTGAATGGATTCAACTGATGTTTGCCCATCCATCGGCCAAGACCGATTTGCGTCATCGAATTCGCAGTCCGCAAATTCGATTCGCGCGGCATTTGGCAGGGCAGCAATCACTTCCGAAGAAACTTTGATGCCACGCAACGAAATCGTGTTCGTGATGAATTGATCAGGCCAACATTGAATTCCACGAATAAAGGACTCGCATGCCAGTGGCGTCGAATCGGGGATTGATACACCGGAAAACCCACAGAGCGCGACGTGCTCGAAAGGGTGTTTCGCTGAGGGACCTAGATCAATATTCTCGCATTCGGACAAGTCGAGTGCGATGCGATTGAGCGAAGTTGGCCCATTGATCTGAAGTGATGTTAAACGTGCTTCATGGAAGGTGACTCGATCAAAGTAACCAGTCAGGCTTGCCAGTTTTGGCGCCTCGTCGATCGACAGATTGATGCGCTGATAGTTGTCTAGGGAAATGATTTGGAGTTCTGGAACGTCTTCCAAGGAAATCGTACAAACGGTTTGTGGGATGTAACCCACGGTGTTGTGAACATCCAATTTGAGAAGGTTGTCTCCTCCAGAGATCCTGAATTCCGAATCGGAATCATTGGGCACGATCAATTCCAATTTGACGATTGATTCGGGGACTTCCAATGCACATCCTGAGACTTCGAAGGTCGCTTCGTGGAATTGATTGCCCTTGCCTTGGGGTGATCCTTTCAAGAAGGGCTCGCACGCAGAAAAACGAATCCTGCGGTCTTCATCTGTGATTGAGAACTGGTCGAGGTTTTGTGATTGCAGAATATGCTTGACGGTTTCCCATGGCAATTTGCAGTCGTGTATCGTCAGTTCGTTCAACTTCGGATGTTCGAGGATGTCGCTGATGTTGGATGACGACAGGCCGCACGCGTAGAACTCAATTTTTTCAATCGTTGGCGTTGCCAGCACTCGAGAAATCGACTCGGCACCAGCCCGTTCGAGCATGACCGAGCTTGGTGCTCGAAGGGAAAAGACATGATCGTCGGTTGCGAGGGCGTTCGCAAATCGTATCGAAAATTGAATCGGATCGAGGACGATATCAGCGTCTTGCGCCAGCACTGTCACACCGGGCAGTTGCTCTAGCCCGCGATGGCGATTCATCGGTTCGACGAATCCTTTATAGATAACCAAGGTCACGAATAGTGATACAAGTGACAACCGTGCGAGCTTCAACGACCGGTTGGAAAACCGTTTGCGAATGCGTTGAGTTGGCAGGATGATTGTGGCGACCGCAAGCGTAAAGCACACGTCCAGGATCAAGGATGGCCAATGGAACACCGTGGTCGACCAGTCCGCCATGTCGATCCAATACCATGGAATCGTCGTGTGAGAATCACGCCATGCGATCCAGTACTGTAGTGGCCAACCTGCAACTCGGTAGTTGCTGCTGTAGGAGACGGATTGGGTAAAGGGGAATAGAGTCAGAAGTGAAACGGCCGCTACAAAAGTTAACTGCCGAGTCAGTGGAGCGAATTTGCTGGGTGCGATGTCTGCAATTGCTTTCGTCGCTGAAAGGGTTTGATCGGTTCCTTCAACTGTTGGTAGCGACTGTTTGGTGCGAGTGGTATCGAGCGTGATCCCACACTGTCGGCAGATGCATGGAAAAATCGCGATCAGCAAACTGGAAAATCCCAACGTCAAATTGTTCAGTTCGATGACGTCGATTTCAGAAAGCCACGGAGGATTCGCTAACCACGATTGTCTAGCCAACATGATCAGCCAAATGGTGGCTCGTAGAGTGGCAAACCCTGCCGCCCAGAGAAGAAGCAAATTAAGTATGGCAGCCGACGAACTGCAGCGAGCGTTCGCACGCATCGCGATGATTCCGATGATCGAATACAGAATCGCTAGGATCGCTGTCCAACTCGGTGTAAGGGAATCTCGGAAAGTATCCCAATCTTGTCGTAGGCAAACTAACACGACAGCGCAAAGGCATGATAGCGCGAGCAAGTCTGAGATCCCGGCACGAGATCGTTCTGTTTTGTTCGCTTTAACCGCAGGATGTTGGATCAGCTGATGATCCATTCCGGCGGTGAGAGAGCGGCGAGACCACAAGCGAAACAGTATTGGGACGATTCCTGTTGCCGAGATCGAGATCAGCACATGGGAAACATCTTCGGAGCGACTTGGCTGCCAAGAGTTCAATCGCGGATCTGTTGACTCTAGCCACGACCAGATCGAAGGAAATACGATCTGAAAACTGAGTATCAGGCCAACGACAGAAAAGAAAATCAGGTAGCGAGATTTGCTTCGAGGATGCCGAAGCCAGAGCCAAAGATGCAGCATGCTGGCGGGAACTGCCAATGGGACATCACCAAAAAAGCTGATGATGATCACGGCAAATGCGACGGGCACGGCGTCGACAACGCGGTCACGAGGGACTCGGAGAGATGTCATTTCCCGATCGGTATACTCTGCGAAAGGCTGTGCGGGTGGATCCATTCCACCCTGGCGGGGAGTTTAGCAGAGTTTGTGATCGTGGGTGCGTCAGTGTGAAATAAAAGTCGTTCCCTTTCAGGTCCGTCTGGCCCGATCGAAAGGCCGCGGAATTAGATGTCAACGCGAACCAAAAAGTCGGCCGATCCGCTACTTTTCTGATCGCGGCTAGCTTGTCTTAGAAACGCAGGCGGGGTCCAACGAATCACGCCACCTCGTTTGACGCTTGGATGGCGTTATTTGCGTTCGGTGTTCTGAGTAATGCTCACGCCTTCACCGTTTTCGGCGACAACGACGTGTAGAACACGGTCATCTTTGCTGAGCCCGATCATCCACATCGTGTCACCTTGCTTGGCGAGCGTTTCTTCTTTCCAGCCTGCTTCGGCTGTGGATGATTTATAGAAGTCGACGACTTTCTGGAAGTCGTCTTGAGTGCTGGCTTGAACGACAAAAGCACCTTGGGCTGCGTTTGAATGCGCCATGTTGACGGTGATGTTTTTGTAGACAGGAATATCCTTTGGTAAATCAGCAGGAACTTTGGCATTTGGGCCGACAGTGTATTGAGCGGTGCCCTCGGCTCCGTTGACTTGAATATCGAAGCCGCCATCGTTCAAGTCAACGCTCGATGTCATGCCTTCTTCGGCCATCCGAGCTTCAATTGCTTTCTCGGTTGCGGTCTCAGCGATTTTTGAACAACCGGAAATCGAAACAAGTAGTGCGATCAGTACGGATTTAATTGTTGTTTTCATGGCGAGACACTCGCTAACGGGTGAAAGGGGTTTTGGTTGTGCGTGACAATTCAACCCAACAGTTAATCATCGCACAAGATCGCATTGCAACCGCGCGGCCGGAACCGCTCTGGTAGAATTTCGGCGGCGAATAAAATTGACCAACACCACTGGTTTTTCGGGGAACACAAAGTGACAGAAACAGCTCCGTTATCGGGCTATCGGCGGATATTATTGTTGACCGATGGTTATTCAACACCTTTCCTTGCGAAGACTGCGATCAGCTTGTTGCGGTACCGAACGGAGGACGTGATCGCGGTGTTGGATAGCGAGCATGCTGGAAAAGATGCGGGCGAGCTGTTTGCTACGGGGCATGGTGTTCCTGTGGTTGATTACTTGGTCGAGGGGACTGATGCGATCTTCATTGGAATCGCGCCACCGGGCGGTAAATTGCCAGCGGCGTGGCATCCGATCCTTCGTGAGGCGCTTACTAAAGGCATCGATGTCGTTTCCGGTTTGCACGACTTTCTTTCCGCCGATGAGGCATTGGTCGCGCTGGCTGAGCAAAACGGAAGGCAGCTTATTGACGTCCGTAAGAACACCGAGAAAGAGACCGCGACGGGACAGCCTTTTCGCCAAGGGTGTTTGAGAATTCATACCGTCGGTCAAGATTGTTCGGTCGGCAAAATGGTCGCTTCGGTCGAGGTCCAGCAGGAGCTTTCACGGCGTGGGCATGACGCAAAGTTTTTGGCCACTGGGCAAACCGGGATCATGATTTCCGGCGAAGGCGTGCCCATCGATTGCGTCGTCGCTGACTTCGTTAACGGGGCTGCCGAACGCTTGGTGCGTCGCAACGACCAACACGAAATATTGTTAATCGAAGGACAAGGTTCGATATCGCATCCGGCGTTTTCCGCCGTGACCCATGGATTGTTACATGGTTGTGCGCCCGACGGATTGATCTTTGTCTACGAGGTTGGACGTAAAGAAGTCAAAGGGCTCGATGGGATACCTCTGCTGCCACTGAAGCGACTGATTGAAACTTATGAACTCGTGGCTTCGTTGCGAAACCCATGTCGAATGATTGGCATCGCGATGAACGGTCGAAAAATCAGTGAGGATGAAGCGGCTCGCGAAAAAGCAACGCTGGAAGCGGAGCTAGGGCTACCGGTTTGCGACGTCTATCGAGACGGTGCGGGAGTCCTCGCAGACGCTGTCGAGAAATTGCAAAAGGAGCTGAACCCGTGAAGATTCGGTTGCATCCGGTCAAGCTACCGCTCGAGTATGAATTCACGATTGCTCGTGGTTCCATGACGACTCAAGAATCGTTGGTCGTCGAATTGGAACACGAAGGCCAACGCGGATTTGGCGAAGTCACCGCCAATGAGTACTACGGACATTCGATCGAATCGATGTCCGACTCTGTGCTGGCATGCGCCGAGGCAATTGAGTCCTATCAGTTCGGGCACCCAGCGGAATTGTGGCAGCTTCTGCAGCCCAAGCTTTATAAGGACATGTTCGCGCTGTCTGCACTTGATCTCGCGGCCTATGACTTGTTTGGCAAGCTAAGTGCAAGATGGACCTACGAGATCTTGGGTTTGGCATGGGAGCAGATTCCACAGTCAAGTTACACGATAGGGATCGACGAGATCGATGTAATGGTTTCCAAGCTGCGGGCGAATGCCGGATGGGAAATCTACAAAATCAAACTGGGGACTAAGCATGACGTCGAAATCGTTCGCCGATTGCGTGAGGTCACTTCGGCAGTTTTCCGTATCGACGCGAACTGCGGTTGGACCGCCGAGCAAGCGATCGAATATTCCCACGAGCTGAAAGAATTGGGAGTCGAATTTATTGAGCAGCCGTTGCCAGCAGACTCGAAAAAGAAGCATCACCGGAAAGTCTTCGAAGAGTCGTCTTTGCCAATCATTGCCGACGAAAATTGCCTTGTCGAAGCGGACGTCGCACGCTGCGAAGGCCTGTTCCATGGTGTGAATGTCAAACTATGCAAATGTGGCGGGCTGACCCCAGCGGTGCGGATGTTGCAAGAGGCAAAACGGCTGGGAATGAAGACGATGGTCGGTTGCATGGTCGAAAGCTCCGTTGGCATTTCCGGCGCTGCACAGCTTGCTCCGCTTTTGGACTATGCCGATTTAGACGGGGCTGTCTTGATATCCAAAGACGTCGCCGAGGGCGTGACGATCGAAAAAGGTAAGATCAAGTTGAACGACCTATTCGGTAGCGGCGTGAACTACTTCAGTGAAATGACGCCGCCTTAGAAGCCTGATGACTTTCGATCATCGCCAAACACTCCTTGAGCGTAGCGTCTGTTCCTTCTGGGGTTGCGAAACCGTCGCGACTTCGGGGAAGACCGAAAGTTGGTATCAACAAGACGCTAGGCGGCACATTCTTCAACGTGGGGCAACGTCAGGCTTTACAATCGTGGCGTGCGGTTGATTGAAAAGTTGATCGTACTAATCGAGGCGATCACTTTCCCAATCATCCAAGTTGAGCCCAATGTCGCTGTCTTCGATATCACAGTGTCTGCCCCGCCCGCTTCTGTTCGCGATGCTGTTAAGCTTCGCTGCGATCACCGAGGCTAGCGATGATTATTCCCAAGCCATCAAAACGCTAAAGGAAGCAGTGATTCATGAAGTCCAGCAAAAGGACCTGCCCGCGTTTTCGATCGCGATGATCGATGGTGATCACACCGTTTGGGCCGAAGGGTTCGGATTTCAAGATGCCGATGGGAAGGTGAAAGCGACGGCCGAAACGGTCTATCGTGTCGGTTCGGTTTCGAAGCTGTTTACAGATATCGCTGTCTTTCAGCTTGTCGAACAGGGCAAGATCGATTTGGACGTTCCGGTTCAACGCTACCTTCCGGAATTCAATCCTACGAATCCTTACGGGGTACCGCTGACGCTTCGTCAGATGATGTCTCACCGATCCGGTTTGGTGCGTGAGTCACCGGTGGGGAATTACTTTGACCCGACCGAGCCATCGTTATCGGACACCGTGGCAAGTTTGAATCAGACGTCACTGGTTTATCCGCCCGAAACGAAAACGAAATACTCCAACGCTGCCGTTGCGGTGATCGGCGCCGCTTTGGAAAAACAACTTAGCACGACGCATCCTGAACGCGTTAAATCCTCGATCCTTGATCCGCTCAAAATGAATTCGAGCGACTTTGTCGTGCAACCCGGAATGGAACCGAAGATTGCAACGGGCTGGATGCGGACCTACGACGGTCGGCGATTCGAAGCACCAACTTTCTTGTTGGGCACCGGGCCGGCGGGCAATCTGTACTCCAGTGTGTTAGATCTATCCAAGTTTGTTCGTTGTCTGTTCAAGGACGGTCAGACGGACGATGGACAGATCTTGCGACCGGCATCACTTCAAGAGATGACGACACCGATCCAAGATTCCGAAGGGAATGCGCAAGGTTTCGGTCTGGGGTTTCATGTTCAAAGTCTAGATGGATACAAAAAGATCGGTCATGGTGGCGCCGTCTATGGGTTTTCGACACAACTCGAAGCTTTGCCAGAACGCAAGCTTGGTGTCGTCGCGGCGTCGTCGCTGGACGGAACCAACGGAGTCGTTCGGCGTTTGAGCGACTACGCATTGCGATTGATGATCGCAGTCCAGGATGACCAGCCATTGCCGGAATATTCTCGTACGGTTTCGGTTCCTAGGGAACGAGCAAAGTCGCTTTTGGGGAGATACAAAGAGATCGATGGTGATCGTTTTGCGATCGTCAATGAGCTCGATGGCGATGTTTATCTGCAGCGTGGATCGTTTCGCCACCAAGTTCGTAGTGATTCCAAATCAGGTGCCTTGGTTATCGATGATGAAATCAGCTACGGGACAAAGCTACAGCTTGCGTCAGATCAATCGCTGAGCATTGGTGATTTAACACTGAGTCGAGAGGCGAACTCTCCGCCAAATGAGATTCCTGATCGCTGGAAAGGGCTGGTGGGTGAATACGGTTGGGATCACAATACGCTTTATATCTTGGAAGAGCACGGCCAGCTGTATGCGTTAATCGAGTGGTTCTACTACTATCCGCTGACGGAGCTAGGCAAGGATGAGTTCGCGTTTCCTGACTATGGCCTTTACCACGGCGAAGGCTTGAAATTCCTTCGCGATGAAAATGGCATGGCAACCGAAGTGGTCGCTGCCGAGGTCAAATTCCTGCGGCGAGAGGTGGGAACGAAAGACGGAGAGACCTTCAAGATCGAACCGGTCCAACCGATCGATACTCTTCGCGAGGGAGCCTTGGCTGCAAAGCCACCGACAGAAGCCGGCAAGTTTTACGATTCCAACCTTGTCGAAGTCATTGCGTTTGATCCCGAAGTCAATCTTGATATCCGATACGCGACGACGAACAACTTTACCGGTGCGGTGTTCTATAAGCAGCCGCGTGCATTCATGCAGTCGGATGCGGCCAAAGCGGTTGCCGACGCAAATCAGAAACTAAAGTCTCACCAGTTGGGATTGCTTATTCATGACGCTTATCGCCCTTGGCATGTCACGAAGATGTTTTGGGATGCAACACCGGGAGAGTTCAAGGATTTTGTTGCCAACCCCGCAAACGGGTCGCGACACAACCGGGGTTGCGCGGTCGATATTACTCTGTACGAGCGCGAAACAGGTGAGCCGATCCAGATGGTCGCTGGGTACGACGAGTTTTCAAATCGCTCGTTCCCTTTGTACCCCGGAGGGACGGCGAGACAACGTTGGTACCGTGATCTGTTGCGACGAACGATGGAGTCCGTCGGGTTCACGGTTTACGAATTCGAATGGTGGCACTTTGACTACAAGGATTGGAAGAAATATCGGATTGGCAACGCGACTTTTGAAGAGCTACTGGCGAAGTAAGCGGTGCGAAATATTTGAACCGACCGAATCGGTAAATTTTGAGTCAATGTGGCGCGCCTCGTATGTTCAATCGAATGAGAAAGGTGGACAATTCGCGGCCAATATGGAAACGTCCATTCGAAATCATTAGGAATCTTGGACTGTGGATAGCGAAGTAAGCTTGCTGGTCGGGACCGCATTTTCCGTCGGAATGTTGCACACACTGATGGGGCCGGATCACTATGTGCCATTCGTGGCGATGAGTCGAAGCCAAGGATGGTCGATGCGGAAAACGATTGCCATCACAGCCGTTTGCGGTATCGGGCATGTGCTGGGATCGGTTGTGATCGGCTCGTTAGGATTGTTGCTCGGTACAGCGGTCTTCCATCTGGAGTCGCTCGAATCGTTTCGAGGTGATGGGGCTTCGTGGCTGTTGATTGGGTTCGGTTTGGCCTATTTGACTTGGGCGATTGCTCAGCGAGTGCGTGGAATTTCACACCACCATGAACACATCGATGACACGGTTCATGGTCCTTCTGGAGATCACCACCATCATTCGGTCACCCCGTGGGTTTTGTTCCTGATCTTTGTTTTCGGCCCCTGCGAAGTGCTGATTCCGCTATTGATGTATCCCGCGGCCGAAGCGAATGTCAGTGCAATCTTGATGGTCGTTGCGGCGTTCACGGTCGCTACGCTAGGCACGATGCTGGTTTCAGTTTTGGGGCTGACATACGGACTAAAATTCATTCGCATGCCTAAGATGCACGAGTACGGGCATACCGCTGCGGCATTGGCGGTTTTAGGCTGCGGCACGCTGATGAAGGTTGGCTTGTAGTGCCACGAATCCGGCTTGTTTGTCAGGCCAACATCGCATCGCATTTGATAGCTGGCGGCGGATTTCTTAAGACCGCCGATCGCTAGGAAATGTCGTCGGCGAGTGGCTCGTGAAAGTAGTAGCACAGTCCGTCCGGTGCGACGACAAAAAAGACTTTGAACTTTTTTCCGTCCCGGTCATCAATTCGCCAGTCACCGATATTTAGGCCTTCGCCTTCAAATTGCTCACGGATCGTTTCGATTTCGTTGACCAAGACTGCGGCACCATCTTGTGTCGCATCGCCACCGTTGATCGCGAACCCAATCTGGGTTCCGTCGCGTTCTAGGATCACCGTCGGAGTCGGCGAATCGATCCGTTGGACTTCTGTCATTGAGAAATGTTTGCTGTACCAAGCAGACGCTTCATCGATATCTTTGACTGGTAGCGCGAGTACATCATCTTGGTACGGGAAAGCTTGGACAAACTTTGCTGTAGAAGTCATTCGCTTGCCTGCGACTTAAGAGAACGCAAAAAAGAATGGCTCGATTGAAGGTCGATCCGAATATGGTGATCACGGAGCGGAGGAAAGACGTCTCCACTAGCCGTTTCGATCGACATGTTCTTGGTCGCCCTTCGAGGCATATGGCAATCGATGCAGTTCGATGTGATTGAATCGCCGACTTCTTCAGCCATTCCGCAGTGCGAGCTTTCATGGCATTTTAGGCACTTCTGTGAAAACAGTTCCAGTTGGCCTCGATCATTGCGATGTGGGTTATGGCAATCCACACATGCCATCGTTGTTTCTTGAAAGCAACGGCTTTCGGAAAGCCGTTCAAGTTGGTTGCTGGTGTGAACGCCGTTGGCACTGGCGCCACTGCTATTGGCGACGTAGTGATCGTCGAGTTGGTCCCCCGGTCGGAACTGAAATCCGTGAGGATCTTTCAACTGTTTGACACCTGTATGGCATTGACCACAAACTTGCATTTGTTGCTGGCGTGAAAGATCCGACGGAACCGTGATCGCATGTGCTTCGTTGGATTCGGGATTCTCTTGGTGAAACAGCACATGCGATTTGCCAGGCCCATGGCAGCGTTCACAGGAAACACCAAGGATCAAGGTGCTTGGTGTGAAATGCGAGTCATCTTGCCGGGCGTCAACGTAGGTTGCGTGGCATTCCAAGCAGGCCGTGTGGATGTCTCGGGCGAAACTGGCGTCACCGTCGACGAATCCGGGACTATTGGCCCATTCATTGGGTGCGGTCAGATAGGAGGCGTGTAGCTGATAGAGCTTGTCGCCGTGCCAGTAGAGATATGATTCGCCAAGAAGGTTTGAACCGACGGTGATGTCGATGGGGACTTCAAACATCCAGTCAAAAAAATGGACACGTTGGAAACTCTTGTCCTCCCGTCGAAACATCTCAAAAGAGACATCCGGGCTGTGTGTTTTTAACTTGTTTGCATCGTCGCTAAATGAACCCGCGATGTTGTCCGGTGTCGCCGATCGTGAGGTTCGAAAATGCGCCGTTTCGACAAACGAATCGTAAATTGATTCGTGACAGGATCGACATGCTTCGGCGCCCAGGAATCCTGGGTTAGCGTGCTCCGGTTCAAGATTCGGGGCTGGATTGGGCAAGTGTCCAGGTTCGAAAGGGATTTCGACACCGACCTTGTATTTCTCGCGACCGACGAACCACGAGTTGGAATCCGACATCGGCCACGCGACTAGCGTCTTGGGCAGTTTCTGTCCCCGTCCTTCGATCGCAAGCTGTGCGATTTCTTCGGCACTAAGGCTTTCATCCAACGACGCCAATTCCTGACGGCTCTGACGTTGTGATTCTCGACGCATTAGCGCATCAAGATCGACATCGTCGTTTTGGCTGGTCGCGCTATAAATCGCATATGCCAAACAGGCGACCACGATGACAGCGATAGAAATTGTAAGAGGCGATTTCAGCATTCAACCAAAGCGGCGTTGGACGCAAACGAACCGAGAGAAAAGCGTTGGGTGCCGACCCATTGTAGCTAATCTTACACGGCAAAGATCGTGTGATTGAACGTTATCGAAATCGCGTTCATTCCGGGAACGAACTGTCATCGAAGCGATGCGTCGAGGCGCCATTGTGAGACGTGCGTCCCATTAGGAACGGTCAAATTGAACGCCAGCGAGACACGCCAGATTCAGTCGCCTCTCCTAAACGCTCTAAGCGGCTCGCTTTTGAAAGACGATTTGCGTTGGCTGTGGTCGCTGGGGGCTGTCTCGGGTCGCTGGTGGACACTGCCGCGACGACCGGATGATATGGCCGGCGGATTCAGAATGGGAAAACCCTGGCGAGCTTTCTTCGGAAACCAATCGTTGGAACCACTGGGGAAGATGGAAGCCTCGCTTCGACGCAAGTTGCGCATAGAAAAAACGCTCGTTGGGTTCGAGCTGTCGCAATTCGACCTCTTCGAGCGGTTGGTTCGTTGCCAGCGTTTTTCTATAAAATTGAAAGTTAACCATTGGTGAAACTTACGAGGAAAAGCATTGGCGAACATTGAGGGCGCCAGTGACCGTGTTTTTGATGCGAGGCGTTTGCCCCCGAACGGTCGTGCAACATTGGCAGTCGTGCAACATTGGCAATCCAGCGTTTTTTGAATCATCGGACAGGTTGACAAACCGATCGAGCCAATCTGATTAATGATCGTGAAACTATGCGGTGACCGACGCGTCAATTGACCGTTTGTTTGGCCTAATTAGCTAGGATTTTCAGATTCCGCTACAGAATCACTCAGGGTCCGTCATTGTGGGGTTTGGGTACCAGTGATGAATTGTGCCGCTCGGCGGAATGTCGCTATGGCGGCGATCAAATTGGTCATCCAACAAGTTTGGCTAACGCGAACTGGTTCCATCGGTAGATATCACACCGATATTTTGCGCAGCTACGAATTACCCAGAACGAAAACTTGAACATTGCAGGCTACGCACTACTGATCGCGGCAGGTTTTTTCGCAGGCATTGTCAACACCATCGCCGGTGGTGGTTCTTTCTTAACGCTGCCGGCTTTGATGTTTTTTGGACTCGATCCGAAGTTGGCAAACGGTACCAACCGAGTCGCGGTTTTGTTTTCTAGCAGTGCTGCTGTGGCAACGTTTCACAAGCACGGACACTTGGATCGTAAGTTGGCTCAGCAGCTAACCTGGCCGACGATGTTTGGGGTTCCTGTTGGCGCGATTGCTGCTGTCTATCTTCCAGCGAACGCATTTGAACCTGTCTTTGGTGTCATCTTTATTGCGATGGCGTTTTTATTAGCCAAGAATCCGAAACGCTTGGCAAAATCGATGGTGCCTTCGAGAGATTCAGAGCGTTGGATTAAGCCGATTTTCTTCGCGATTGGTGTCTACGTCGGGTTCATTCAGGCCGGGATGGGGATCTTGGTCTTGTTAGCGATGAGTTGGACGACTGGAGGCGACTTATTGGCCAGCAACGCGGTGAAAAACTGGGTTGCGTTTCTAGTCACGCTAACGGCAACGATCGTGTTCGCGCTCTACGACCTGATTCAATGGGGCCCTGGACTAGCGATGGCATTCGGGAATCTGCTGGGAGGCGTGGTGGGGGCGAAGTTAGCGATCAAGAAAGGCAATCGACTAATCTTTTGGTTTTTGATCGTGGTGATGATTCTTACCGGGACGAAGCTATTGGTCGCCCAGTTCATTTAGCTTGGCGAATCACCGGTGCGTTGCCGGAAACCGGTCGACTGTTGCAGGAACTGACGCAAATCGTTCCGGCAGTCCGTTGCGAATTTGGCAACCGCTTCGGTGCGATAGTCTGGGTAGGACCAGCGATGGTGCACCCATTTCTTAGCGGTGTAAGTCAGCGTGATCTCACCAAAGATACCGTCTCGAAGATAGACACGGTGGTCACGGTCTTTTGTCGTGGCAAGAACCAGTTTTGCTTGAGTGATGTAACCCGGGTCTAAATTGACCGGACGCGTTTCTGGAAAACCATCGTTTGCCAGTTCCGCTTCCACCTCATTCGTCCAGAGTTTCCAAGCGGACATGGAATCAGCTTGGATTGGGTCGCCGAAAGAGACAAGCACTTTACGAAGGTCTTCACCCATCGAACTGGTGTAGTAGCCACCGGCGACGAATGGCAGCGGTTCGCTTCGCCGAGTGATTGTTCCCCACTCTGCCCTTAGACGTTCGATCGCTGCTTCGCGAAGCGTTTCGTACCGCGAGATGACAGCACAGAAACGGACCACCGGTTCGACGTATAGCACCTCTGCCACAATGCAACTCTCGTGTAGAATTCAAAATCTGGTTGAAGATCAGGCTTCGCTTTTAACTGAAACGCCCGAAGACAGTCTTTCGCTATCGTTCTTTTGAATACGCCGTCAGAAGGTGTGCGTGCACCCCTTCCTAGGTCAATTTGTTTCACCATTGGTCAGCATAGCAAACCCATGCATCCTTGGATCGCACAACGCACAACGACATTTGACGCCAGCGGTATCCGCAAAGTATTCGACTTGGCGGCCAAGCTAAAAGATCCGATCAACCTTTCGATCGGTCAACCAGACTTTGACGTTCCCGAATCGATTCAGGATGCGGCAGTCGAAGCGATCCGAAGTGGCAAAAACGCATACTCCCCGACCCAGGGGATTGCTCCGCTTCGCGAGGCGTTGGCAAAAGAGATCGGCGCCAAGTATTCGCATGCAGATCGAGACGTCTTCGTCTGCAGCGGGACCAGCGGCGGTTTGATGCTTTCGATGATGTCGATGGTTGATCCCGGTGACGAAGTGATCTATTTGGATCCGTTCTTCGTCATGTACCCGGCACTGCTGAAAATGTGTGGTGGTGTGCCGGTCCCGATCGATTCCTATCCGTCATTCGAACTGGATCCTGACAAGATCGCGGCGGCAGTCACTGACAAGACAAAGATGATCTTGTTGAACAGTCCGGCCAACCCGACCGGCGTGACGGCGACGGCCGAGCAGTTGGAAGCGGTCGCGAAGCTTGCCCAGGAAAAAGGGATCGCGCTGATCAGTGACGAGATCTATTCGCGATTTCACTACGACGGTGAATTCGTTTCGCCAGCACAGTTCAACCCCGAAACCATCGTTATCGATGGATTCAGCAAGAGCCACGCGATGACCGGATGGCGGGTTGGCTATGTGCACGGGCCGCGAGAAATCATTGCGACCATGCTTAAAGTCCAGCAGTACTCCTTCGTTTGTTCGCCACAGCCCGCCCAGTGGGGAGCGGTTCGTGCGATGGAGGTTTCGCTGGATGGTCATATCGCGGACTATCGGCGAAAAAGGGATTTGATCTGCGAGCTACTTCAGGATCAATTCGAATTTACCAAGCCAGGCGGGGCGTTCTACTTGTTCGCCAAGGCTCCCAACGGCGAAGGCGGCGAGGCGTTTGTGCATCGGGCAATTGAGCGTGGATTGCTTATCATTCCCGGAAATATCTTCAGCAGCAAAGACAGCCACTTCCGGATTAGCTTCGCAGCAACTGACGAAACGCTCCGCAAAGGTGCCGCATTGCTTTGTGAATTGGCGCAAGGTTAACTCGCTCAAAATCGTCCACTTGGGCGAAATGAGACGCCGGTAAAAGGGGCGTTCTATCGCCCCTTCCGCAAATTATCTCGGCGCGAGACACTAGCGGCATTTTGATGAATCGAAATTCTGGCCACAGTGCCAACAACCCTGCTAAAAGAACCATGAAGTACGTCATCGTAATCCCGGATGGATGTGCGGACGAACCGATCGAAGCCCTCGGTGGCAAAACGCCATTGCAAGCGGCAACGCTTCCCAACATGGATTCCATCGCAAAACGCGGGGTGCTCGCACTTTCCAATAACACACCGGCGCACTACCCGGCGGGAAGCGAAGTCGCGAATTTGTGCCTGTTTGGCTATGACCCGGACCAATATTTCACCGGCCGAGCACCTTTGGAAGCCGCAGCGGGGGGCATCAGCTTAGGCCCTAACGACTTCGCAGTGCGTTGCAATCTGGTCACCATCGAAGACCAGATCATGATCGATTTCACTGCCGATCATATCAGTACCGAAGAGGCGACTGAGCTACTGCGTGATGCGGGTGAAAAGTTGCTCGGTGAATTCGGCGGTCGATTCGAATTCGTCCCCGGTGTCAGCTATCGGAATTTGTTGATCTACCGTGGCGAAGAAGGCATCGCGGCACCGTTTTCGACCGAAACCCGAACGCGAGCGCCTCACGACATTACGGATTTGCCGGTGACCGATGATTTCCCACGCGGTCCGGGAAGCGATCTGCTGGTGAAGCTGATGAACGGGTCAGCTGAAGTGTTTGCCGATCACCCGATCAACAAAAAGCGAGTCGCCGAAGGTAAACGCCCAGCGACCAATGTATGGCTGTGGGGCTTAGGTGGCGCACCGTCGATGCCCAGTTTTGAGGATCGTTTCGGTGTCAAAGGGGCGATGATCACGGCGGTCGACTTGCTCCGCGGGATTGCTGCTCTTGCGGGTTGGCCAAGGATCGAAGTCAAAGGGGCTACCGGCTATTTAGACACCGACTATGCTGCCAAGGGTCAAGCCGCGGTCGCTGCCCTGGACGATTACGATCTGGTCTGCGTTCATATCGAGGCACCCGACGAGGCGTCACACGAAGGACGTCACGACGCAAAGATCGAAGCGTTGCAAGAAATCGATCGGCATATCGTTGGCCCACTTGCCGAGGCTTTGCAAAACTCCGGCGAGCATCGAATCTTGGTGATGCCCGACCACCCAACGTTTTGCAGCACCAAAAAGCATACGCACGGCATGGTTCCGCTGGCGATGGCTGGATCCGGCATCGATGCCGATTCCCAGGAGACTTACGACGAAGTCGCTGCCGAAGCTGCCGGGAAACGTTTTGATCAAGGCTGGGACTTGATGGACGAATTCATCGTGCCATCCAAAGTGACCTCCTAACCCACCCGTGATGGTTCGACCGAACCGTCTCAACCACCTCATCCATTTCTGTTACTTCGATGTCATTGATCGTTCAAAAGTTCGGCGGAACCAGTGTCGCCGATGTCGAAAAAATCCGTGCAGCAGCCCGCAAAGCCATTCGCGCGCAACATCAGGGCAACCGGGTTGTCATGGTGGTTAGCGCGATGGGAAAAAACACCGACCGCTTGTTGGAATTGGCTGGTGAGTTCGGCCCGAATCCGCCGGCGCGCGAGATGGACATGCTGCTAAGCACTGGCGAACAAGTCAGTGTTTCTTTGGTCGCGATGGCGATCGCTTCCCTGGGAAGCCGCGCCGTGAGTTTGACCGGCGGTCAAATTGGGTTGCACACCGACAGCAGCTTTAGCAAAGCGCGTATCCGATCGATTTCGACCGAGCGGATCGAAAAGCTTTTGGACGACGGAAACATCGTCGTCGCGGCTGGATTCCAAGGGATCGATGACGAGATGAATATCACCACGCTCGGACGTGGTGGCAGTGATACAACCGCGGTCGCGCTCGCCGCGGTATTGGGCGCCGACGCATGTGAAATTTACACTGATGTCGATGGTGTTTACACAACGGATCCTCGGCTCCTGCCCGAAGCTCGTCGTGTCGATGTCATCAGCTACGACGAGATGCTGGAATTGGCAAGCCTCGGTGCGAGCGTGATGCATAACCGTAGCATCGAGTTTGCGAAAAAGTTTGGCGTGCCGATCCATGTCCGCAGCAGTTTTTCGGATGCCCAAGGCACCATGATCGTTGCCGAACAGGAGTCCGAATCCGCACCTGTCAGCGGTGCGGCAATGACGCCCGATGAAGCCCGTGTGACGGTCCTTGGCGTTCCGGACATTCCGGGCAAGAGTTTGCAGATATTTTCGGCAATCGCCGAACGCAAAATTGCTGTCGATATGGTGGTGCAAAACATCGGCGACGGTGGCAAAGCAGACGTTTCGTTCACGGTTCAACGCGCCGATTTGGCCGCAACACTGGCTGCACTGGAACCGATTCTTGCCAAGGTCGGTGCAGACGGTATCACTCACGATGACAACCTCAGCAAGGTATCAGTCGTCGGTGCAAACATGGCCGATCAGGCAGGCGTCGCTTGCCAAATGTTCCGCGCATTAGCCGATGCCGGCGTCAACATTCACATGATCACAACCAGCGAAATCAAAATCAGCGCGTTGGTCGAACGTGATCAAGCGTCGGAGGCTCTTCGTGCGGTTCACCAGTCATTCAAATTGCACGAGGCACCGACTGACGCAAAGTCATGGAGTCAGATCAAAGCGGACCGCGAAGCGCGTGGTGTCGAAGTCGAAACACTGATCAGCCGGTTGCGTGACGATGCACTCGAAGCGTTGACGCTGACCGGAATTTCGTTGCTCGACAAGCAAGCACGCGTCACGCTTTCTGGTGTCCCGGACGTGCCCGGAATTGCAGCCGACATGTTCGAACGGATCGGAAACGCCGGAATCTCGGTGGACATGATTGTCCAGGGCTACGACGGCGAAGATGGCTCCACCAGCGTAAGCTTTACCGTTGGCGAAGACGCCTTGGATGCGAGTTTGAAAGTTGCAAACGAAATCGCCGCTTCACATGGCATGCGTGGTGTTCAAGGAGAATCCGGGATCGCCAAAGTCACCGTCAGCGGCATTGGACTTCGTAGTCACACCCACGTTGCGACCCTGCTGTTCCGAACGCTCAGCGAATCCGACATCAACGTCGAGATGATCGGAACGAGCGAGTTGCAAGTGAACGCCGTCATCGACAGCAAGAAAGCCGAGACTGCCAAAAGCGGGCTTGAGAAGGTCTTCGCAGGTTCGCTGTATTAATCGCGACTTGGCGGTTTAGCCGCGGTCGTTCAGCGGTGAAAATCTTAGGACTGGGGACGCGGGATCGGCGAACGATCAGTCTCCCAGTCCAAAGTGCGGATCGACTTTGCTAACGGTAATCGATCCCGAAAAGCAACGATCAACATCCCGGCCGTCCTCTCTTGGACGGGCATGGAAATCGAGCTGGAATTGGACCGATCCATCGCCATTGAAGACGCCGGTCCGTTCGATCGGTTTCCGGTCCACACCGCAATAGACTCGGGGCGGAGTAACATTTGGCTCTGGGTGGACCGCTGGCAGGTTCACGTTCCATAAGGGCGCCGGATCAGATCGGTCTTGGGAATGTGCACGTGCGACATCCAGGTATTCGCTGATCGTTTCTTCTAACCAGCGCGGCGCATGGTCCCAGAGCTTGGGAACGTCGGGACGGCGATAATGAGAGATCGCCATTGCCGGTACGCCTTGCAGGCTGGCTTCTCTTGCGGCCGCAAAGGTTCCGCTGACCAGCAGGTTGATCCCAAGATTCGCGCCGGCGTTGACTCCGGAGAAAACGACATCCGGGGTAAAGTCCATCGCTTGTAGCGCGACTCGAACACAATCGACGGGCGTTCCGGCGACGGCATGCCAACCCGCTTGGACTTCCTCGATACGCAGTGGACGCAGCGATTCCAGGCTATGGCCGCACTCACTGCGGCAACGATCTGGCGCGACAACCAAGACATCTGCCGCGTCAGTCAGTTGCCTTCGGCTTAACACATGATGCAGGCTTTCAGATAACGCTTTCAGTCCTGGTGCGTGGACACCGTCGTCGTTGGTCAGCAGGATTTTCACAGTTACAGCTTGCGCAAGACGAAGTCGATAGAGTGGCTTTGAAAGCGAGACGTTTGCAGGATTGAAGTCGGCAGAACCGCAAGGTTACTGAGCGACAGATTTGCTGGCGATCAGCGTATCGAGTTCCTGTTGCAAACGAGGCAGGATTTCGTCGTACCCGAACGCACCGAGTGGTTCGGGGCCTTTCTTCAAGTTGACTTTAGCGGGGCCGCACCACAGTCCCAAATCGGCATCGTCGGTTTCACCGGGCCCGTTCACGCGGCAGCCCATGACGGCGATCGTGATGTCGTAGTCCTTTGCGTATTCGGTCATCTCTTTGACCTGTTGTGCTAAGTCGATGAACGCTTCGTTTTCGACGCGTGAACAGCTCGGGCAGCTGATGATATTCAGCGATTTCTCGTTCAGTTTGACGACCGTCCGCACGCGCCCGGAATAAATGTCTTCGACGATCTGTTTGCCCGCATCGATTTCTTCGGGCTTGCGATCGTTTGGTAACGTGAGGGAGACCCGAACCGTGTCACCGATTCCACGACCGATCAGTTGTTCAAAAGCGATCCGGGTTTTAATGATCCCTTCGGGTGGCATACCGGCTTCGGTGACGCCGAGGTGCAACGGAACGTCGGGACGCATTTCGGCGAATCGAGTATTTACCTCGATAACTTTCTGCGGGTCGCTGTCTTTAAGCGAGACAACGTAGCGGGTGAAGCCCAGCGAATCGACGAACTCGCAGTGCTCCAGAGCACTTTCTAACATTGGTGTGATCGAGTCACTGGGATCGTATTGCTCTTTCTTGTCGGGATCGACACTGCCGCAGTTCACGCCGATCCGAATCGCGCAGTCATGTTCGATCGCTTGGTTGATGATAAATCGGACCTTGTCCTGCCAGGGTTTATCACGCTGGTGGTGGTACAAGTGCCCGGGGTTGTAGCGGATCTTGTCGACATGTGGCGCGACCAGTTCGGCCAGGCGGAAGTTTTCCTGCAAGTCGACCGCTAAGTTCGCTGTGGTCTGTTTGCGAATTTCGGCTAGTGCCTCAGCGTCCTTGTTGCTGTCGACGGCGACGCGGACGACCCCTGCACCGGCAGCACGATAGGCTTCGGCCTGGGCAACGGTTGCGTCGATGTCTTGTGTTTTGGTCGCGGTCATGCTTTGTACCGCGATGGGGTTGAAGTCACCAACCGTGATATCGCCAATCGAGACAGGGCGTGTCGCGTTTCGTTTTATTTCCATGGATCGATTTGTTTCAGTGTTTCGCGAATCGCTGGCAAGAATTGGCAGGCCGATGAGGTAACCGTGGCACCATTTTGATCGTCACAGGCAAATCTGCGAAGGCGGCTTGCAAGTGAACCTTTCTGGCGTTCCGCCAATACGAATTGCGTCCAAGCGAATTCGGGGGCCAGCTCGCTGGGGCGGTATCAACGATGGGGGGGCAGGTTTCGTTCTGTAAGTTGGCTGTGTTGACGCTGGGCTGCATTGTAGGTCGGCAAATTGGAATCGTCACCTGTGCCCATTGTGGTTTGGAAGCCACCTTTAAGGGTGTCTGCGTTTCGTAGCGTTACAGAACGTCAGGCAATTGTGAACGGTAGAGTTCGTCGTACTTTGCGACCATTCGTTCGACGGTAAAGTTTTCGCGAACGGATTGTCGATTGGCTTTCCCGAGACGGGCTCTGAGATCGTCGTCCCGGAGCAGGTTCAAGATCCGGACTCGCATCGCGTCACCATCGCCTTTCGGGAATGATTGCGGAGTCGCGCGATCGAGGTTCGCCGCATCACCTTGGACCTTTGGGCCAGCGGCATTTGGACTGTTCAGCAGCAGTTCCGCTGTCCCTTCGATCTGACTGCACACCACCGCTTTCCCGGTTGCCATCGCTTCCAAAGCCACGTTAGCCATCCCTTCATAATGACTCGGCAGCACAAACAGGTCACACGCGGCGATGTATGGTCGCAGGTCTTTTTGAAATGGCAGCAGCCGCGCCCGGTCACCCGCATGGCTAGCGATCCAACCGGCAAGTTCAGCTTCCAGGGGGCCGTGACCGATCAGTACCAATCGAATCGAGGGATCTGCATCGACAAGTTTTGCGAACTGCTGCTGCAGCAATTCCAGTCCCTTTTGAGGGTGAAATCGTCCGGCGAAAAGTAGAACTTTGCAGTAGTTGTCAAACCCGAGTGTGGTCCAGTCAAAAGGCTCGATTTGGCTATGGTCGATCAGCTCGGTGCCATTTGCGATGACACTTGACTGGCCCTCGGCAATCGCTAGCTTTCGCCGGGCGAAGGTCTGCACCGCTTGGCTGACACAGACGACATGGTCGAAGTTTCGAAGGGCTCTGGATTCGATGAAACATCGCAGGCGGTTGTCCTCGGCGACTCGGATGCCAGCGATCGTACGTTTGACTCCCGATCGTTTCGCGGTCCACCCGCCTAAGCAGTTCGCATGAAATAGAAACGTCTGGCAGAGATCCGGTTTGCGGGAATGGAATTTCTGGCCCAGCCACCGAGCCGCACTTATCAATCGGCTTGTCGAATCAAATCCACCGAATTCGACATTGATATTCCTGGTGCGAAGTTGGTCAACGAGTCCTGCATGCAGCGCGTCTGGCTCGGACCCGATAGAGAGAACGCGAACGTCATAGTCGCGTTGTTGCAAGCCAAGGGCCAACCGGGTCAGGGCCTTTTCGGCGCCGCCCATGTTTAGCTCTGTGATGACCAAGTCAATTTTCATACGTACCGCTACGTCACCATCGACGGTTTGGTTGTCCGGCTTTCGGAGGTACACCCGACGCGATGTGCTGGCTGATTTTGGTTTTCCCTCATCGTCCACGCGTGCTCGTTCCAATCGATTCAACCGGGTGCTTATCGCAACCACCGAACGACTTTCCCGGCGCTCCGTTTCGTGATGGGGATCGGACATGGGCGAAAGTGAATTATCGCGTTCGCTCGGGACCGCAATGCCGTGGTTCCGGAACTCCCCCAGCTAACGAATACTGAGCAATCAGATGATTACCCCTCCTTGTCCAACATCACAACCAGTTCTGACTATCGAATCCGTCCACGGTTATAGAGAAACCATATGGGTGGGGCCTTCGGTCAGTGACCGATCCACCCATGGTTTGGCGTGTGACAGATCGCTCGGGTCATGTGAAACAGCCGTTCAGCAGCCCACCAGGGATGCTGCAAAGACGCGTTAGTTCATCGAATTGTATCGAAAACGTAATATATCGCTCGAATTGCAACCGTCGCACGGCCCCTTGGAAACGTGTAACTCGTTTGCCACCAATGGCTTCGGTGCGACGGATGACGGATTGGCGTCTGTTTGACGCGGTTTCGATTTTTGCAATGCTTATCCGGTGCGATCGTCCGAAGGAAACGTTGAGGCGAAACGTTTTCCGGCGTTCCCTATCGAAGAGCGATTGTTGATGAGCACCGTTACGCCAAGCGATAAAGATTCTAAACACAGCGAATCGAACCGAAATGGATCGACCCATCGGGAGAGCGACACGAAGCCGCAACGACGTAGGCGGTTAGGTGTCCCCCACGCGGCGAAGTTGTACCATAATCTGGTTCCTGCCTACCAAGCGGTGTGGCCTGCGGTTGCAGGACGAAACATCCGTATGGCTATTGGGCGAATGAACCTGGATTCCGGTTCAAAAGTTCTAGAAGTAGGTGTTGGAACCGGACTGTCGCTTCCAAACTATCCCAAGCACATTGATTTGACAGGCATCGATCTGTCCGAATCGATGCTTGCTGAAGCGGAGTCGTTAATCCGACGCCAACGCTGGGACCATATCGGCGTTCAAGCGATGAACGCTGAAAGCCTGGATTTTGACGACAACCAGTTCGATGTTGTCACCTCGTTTCACACTGTCAGTGTGGTTTCGAATCCCGGACGGATGATGAGCGAGATAGTTCGCGTTTGTCGTCCCGGTGGTCAAATTTTGATTATCAACCACTTCCGAAGTGAAAACCCATTGATCGCGCGTGTGATCGATTCGGCTGGCAATGTTACGCGTCGATTGGGGTGGCGAACCGATCTTGAGCTTCAAGAGATCATGAGCGAATTGCCCATTCGCATCGAAGAACGCTACAAGCCAAACCCATTTTCGTTCTTCACGATCATGCGTGCGACCTGCAAGCCAGATTTGATCGGTTAAGTTCGGTTGGTGTTTTGGTCTAGCTTGATTTTCGGATTAGCCGATTGGGCGTTAGCCCCGGTTGGACGAGTGAGAACCGCCGCTAACGCGGTGCGGCTAATAGGGCTGCAGATTGATTCTTCCGATTAGCCGAATGGGCGTTAGCCCCGGTTGCCCATGCGAGAACCGCAGCTAATGCGGGGCGGCTGATGTCCATTGTCGCCCTACACTCCGTGTAGGTAGCGTTCTCCCCGGCGGGTACCGCCGAACGGAACACGACTCGTAAACAACAAGTCGCTACCCTTCGTCGGTTTGCTTCGATAGCAGCCGGGCTCGAATACGGTTTCCGTGCTCTTGTGGAGCCCCTTCACGTTTGTAGATTTCGATCGCGCGATCGGTCTGTCCTAACGCTTCGGCGAGTCGTCCTAGGTTGTAGCGAGCCGGTTCGACCCACTCCGAAACTTGGCTTTCGTCCAACACACGATCATCGATCCAGCGTTCTGCCGTTTCGGTTCGGCCGTCATCAGCTTGCAGCAAACTTAGCCAGTAGGTTGCCAAGCGTTTGCCCATTCGCATCATCGCTTGAATCTGAGCAATCTGGCGATCGTATTCGGCCGCATCGACATCCAAATCGCTTCGACGGATTCCATAGGCAATTTGGAGGTCGACATCGATGCGGAGGTCTTCGATTTCAAATTCCGGAGCTCGCTGTTCCAAGTACAGCGTTCTGGCTCCCTTGATGTTCTCGTCTTCGACATCAGAGAACTGGCCGGTCAAATGCCGCCAACGCCCGCTGATAAGGTTTTTTGCGCTATCCATGTCAGCTTCCAACATGGCCCAGCGAGCGACATACCAGAAGTTAAAAATCGGATCGCGCTCAGCGTATTGGTCGCACACGGCTCGGTAGATTTCGGCCAGTACCGGAACGTCCCACATGCGAACGCTGCTGATACCAGTGACGGCGTCGAATTTCTTTGCCAGATCATCGGGGTCGACATAAACGTTCATGCGGCGATTGCCAGTCAGGCCCTGTTGCAATTGCTGCATTCGTGGACTGATCGCGATCGCAGAAAGGTTAAACATCGCGGCGCACTGCTGGACGTCGTTCTTGTCGATCGGATAAGTGAACTCATCCAAGCCAGCGATGCTAAGCCGGCGAAGGACCAATTCGTCACGTCGAGCCTGAGCCAGCGTCGCAATGCCTTCCTGACCGGGGCCCGGAACAAAGATTCCCAAACGCGGCTCGAACAAGTAGATGTCATCTGCGACGAGTACACCGACAAAAAACGGGGTGACTTTTCCGGACTTACCATCGATCGTTCCGATGACAGCCGCTGGGATATTCGCTTGTCGGCAAAGTTCGGTGAAGACTCCTGCCCTTTGCAAGCCATCGCCCATTCCTCGCATCACAGCTTGATAATCGGTCTGGCGATATCCGGGGCCTCGAAAGGTCATTCCGAAGGGAAATTTTGGACCGGGGGGGGCACCCGTGGTAGGCACATCAGGTTCGAATGAAACGTTGCGGATCGTCCAATCGAATAGGCGAGTCGCCGTTCGCAGTTGATCAAGTTGTTCTTCGGGCAATGACGCTGACAAGCTTTTGAACCAATCGTCCAAAAGTGTTTCGTTCATCAAGTCGCTGTCGACCCACGACGCGATCGAATGAAACAGGTAGCAATCTCGAAGATGCTGAGCGTCGGCGACTTGGAAAGTCTGCTCGTCGATCAGTTTAGAAAGTTCTTCAGGCGGATAGAGATCCGCGATCGACTTGGTAAGGTCGGGGCGTTTCGCAGTTGCCGCGGGCTGGTTTTCGCTCCATCGATTCAAATGGTAAGCGATCTGTCGGCGTGCTTTTTTAGGTTCCAGTTCGACGTATTGCTTCAGCAGCGCGAAGACTTCACCCAGGTGGTCTTGTTGGGACCGCGACTGTTGCTCGACTTGGCGTTTGTATTGAATTTTTCGTACCAGCGCCGTGTCGTCTTGGCATCCGCACAGTGACAACAAGGCTAGCGATAACATTGCCATCGGGGCGAGCGTCAGATGTGTCCAAGCTTTACTGATGTGGCAAATGCTTGGCTGGGGGCGACGAGGCCGGTGCGTGGGTGGGTTAGGGAGTGCCATGAATGGGGCGGAAAGCTTGAATCGTTTCTCGGATAGCCAGCAGTCGCTGAACCAGTTCAGGAAACTGAGTGAGAGGAACCATGTTGGCACCATCACTGGGGGAGGTTTCCGGATTGGGGTGGGTTTCAAAAAAGACTGCGTCGATACCCACTGCTACGGCAGCCCGGGCCAAAGGTTCAACCATTTCTCGGTTTCCACCCGTGCTTCCTTGTCCGGATCCCGGTCGCTGCACGCTATGGGTGGCATCGAAGACAACCGGAACGCCAAAGGACCGCATGGTAGGCAGTGATTGCATGTCGTTGACCAAGCGACCGTAGCCGAAAAAGGTGCCTCGTTCGCACAGCATGACGCCACCATCACCGCTGCTACGCGCCTTCTGGACAACATATTGCATGTCTTCAGGAGCCATAAATTGGCCCTTTTTAATGTTGACCGGTTTGCCGGTGGAGGCTGCCGCAACGACAAGGTCCGTTTGACGCGCCAGGAACGCCGGTATTTGCAATAGATCGCAAACTTGTGCGACGGGAGCGGCTTGCTCTGGCAGATGAAGGTCGGTTGTCGTCGGTAGGTCGAACTGCTTGCCGACGGTTTCCAGCATTGCCAGGCCCTCTTCCAGGCCCGGACCGCGGATTGCTGTCGCACTGGTTCGATTTGCTTTGTCGAACGAGGCTTTGAAGACAACATTGATGTTGGCCGATTCGTTTAGTTTGGCCAGTACCTCCGCAATTTGCGATGTGATCGCCTCGTTTTGCAGGACGCATGGCCCAGCGATCAGCAGCAGTGGCTGGTCATCGCCACACAGGTAGGGGCCGATCTGGACCGGTTGGACGGGTGAAGATTCCATGATTGACACGTTCAGCGAAACAGTGAAAGGCGAATGGCACGACCGATCGAGACTCGGCCGTCGTCAAGATTCAGTTTCGACGATCAATCCGAAGCACGCAATCGCAGTCTTCGCTGCAAGGCGACTGGAAAGCAGAATGAAGCCACTGCGCTAACGCGACAAGTTTGGCGGGGCAACCGGTTTGGTACGTCAATCAAACTTGGGCGATGTCGCTGACCGGCGCTCGCGCGATCTTTTAGATCAGTGCTCTTTCAAATTGGCAACCGCTTGGCGAGCCCGTTTTAGGAACGCATGTTTCGGTTCGCCCGTTTCTAAAAAGATTGGGGCTCCGATCGTGATGCAGCTAAGCAGCGGTACGGGCAGCACTTCGCCACGCGGTAGGATGCGATTAACGTTGTCGATATAGACCGGAACCAGTTCAAGGTCAGGGCGTTTCTTGCCCATGTAGTACAGGCCGCTTTTGAACTGCCCCATTTCTTCACCCGAGCTTCGGCCGCCTTCGGGGAACACGATAAGCGAATAGATATCGCCCATCTCTTCGAGCATCACATCGATCGGGCTGCGGTGAACTTTGATCTCTTTGCGATCGATCAACAGCGCATTGAAGCTGGCCGCCATATGGGGCTTGATCCAACCGCGGCTCCAGTAATCTTTGGCCGCGACCGGGCGGGTTACTGCACGTATCTCTCGGGGCAGCGCCGACCACAACACCACGGCATCCAAATGACTGGTGTGATTGGCGAAATAAATGCGCTGGCACGTGTCCGGTTGGCAATCTACCCAACGGACCGTGAAACCACTAAAGAGTTTCGCAAGCAGAACGATTACATGACTCGTCAATGTCATCGCAACAGTCTACTCACGCGAGAAATATGATGGCAGTGGGGGCAGCCAAAGTCAGACTCCGATTCTTTGATCTATCAGCCTGTTGATTTTTTATTGTCCCCGTTCATTCAGTGAAGGTAGCGTTCTTTCCCGCTAGGTTTGCAGAGGCGGTTGGTGGGATATTTCAACACAGAGGCACCGAGTTCATTAAGTGATCGGTGTCGTTTTTGAACGCCGAACCGCCGAGACGCAGAGTTCGAAGAGAACGGCTGGGTCGGCGGCATAGCACGATCGATACTGCGAACGCGAATTAAGTCGCGTGATGTTCAGACGGAATTGAACTCGGCTGGCTACCGATCACCGCTGCCGCTTGTCGCTCCGGTTGGCTGACCCGATCGTACAAGGATGTGATCAAATCTTGGTACCCACCCACCATCGATTGAAGGGATCCGGTTCGCAGAACCAATTGTCGGCCCGCGCGGCCCATCGCTTGACTTTCGGTTCGGTTGGAAATCAGTCGATCCACCGAGGCTACCATGCCTTCTACATCTTCCGATTCGAAGAGCAGCCCCGTCTGATCGGGGATGATGGACTCACTGACTGAGCCGACATCGGTTGCCGCGACCGGAACTTCACACGCCAGAGCTTCAAGGATAGAAACCGGCGAGGCTTCATTTAGTGAGCAAAGCGTGAATACATCCAAAGCCGCCACGAGCTGCGGTGTGTCATGGCGTGTGCCCAGCAAGTGAATGCGATCTCGAATTCCGAGATCATTCGCTTCGGTTTCGATCGATTCTCGTTCGGGTCCGTCGCCGACGATGACCCAATGTAGATCCGGGTGACGCTCGCGTAGTTGTGATGCCGATCGAACCAACAGTCGGTGATTCTTTTCCGACCTCAATGCGGCAACGATCCCGGCCAACGGCGTTTCGGGGGGGAGTCCGAGTTCATCACGAAGTGCAATTCGTGCTTCCGTGCTGGGGCGAAATCGATCGCAATCCACCCCGTTGCGAATCACGTGGACTTTGCTTTCCGGAAAGCGTTCAAATTCGTGCAGGAACTTTCCGTGAGAATCCGCGACGGCGATAAAGGCATCCGTGATGGGGGTTAGCATGCGGTTCAGTTTGCCAACGCCGTCCGGCCATCCGGTACTGTGAAGCGCCGACGCGATGACGGGGACACCGGCAACGAAGGCGGCCAGCCGTCCCCAGAACATCTTATCACCCGCACCGACCGTGATGACGGCGTCAGCACGACGCATCTTCTTGGCCAAACGGGCGATAACCATGGCGTCCCACTTTCCGCCAATCAAATGGCTATGGACGGGAAACTCGTCAGCGATTTGCTCACCAAGCGGTCCCGGTTCTTTTAAGCAAATGACTTCGGGGCGAACCAATGCCGGATCCATTCGCCGCAGCATGTTGACCAATAGAGTTTCCGCACCACCGACCGGCATCGAGGTGATCACGAATTGGCATCGAAGCGGTCCGACATTCCGTCGAGCAGGAATGGGGCGCCAAAGTTGTCGAAGAATCATTGCGGATCTAAGAAAAGCTAGGGATGGAACGTTCACCGAAGCCTAGCTCATGTGATCGATCAGACACGCAGTTCCTGCGGTCAAAGCGGACTTCTTTATCGGATCCGAAGGAGGGGGAGGAACGCAGTCTCGGTGTGCTCAATATCGCGACGACTTGAGCGAATTCGTGGCTTTGGAACCAAAAAGTAGGGTTTTTCTCGGAAGTGGACTTTCCGCAAATTTATTGCTTTTGTTAAAGCCAGCCTGAACCCTCTTCCTCAGCAGGCTTTCAAAATGCGTCGAATGCTCCGCCCATCAAAAATCCCCGCCGCCGCGATCGTTAGTTCCGCTGCGTTGCTGCTGATTTGCGGCTGCAGGAATACGACAACGGGAGCCGTCGGTCCGCTGGGCCAATCGACGACGTTGGCTCCAGTTCAGGGCGGGATTCCACTATCGCCAATCCAGCCCACATCGGGCGTCAGCGCATTTGGATCGCCAACGCGAGTCCCGCCGCCACCGACCGGTTCGTACAGCGTTCCGGGTGGCTATGGAGGATCGGCGAACTACGCACCGACGAACAGCAGTTCTGCAGTTCCATCGGGGGCAGCCTACAACCAAGCCGGGTTGACTCGCGGTGTTACCGATTTAACCAACGGAAACGCTGGCTACGATAACTCGATCCGTCAAACGGGTTGGGTATCCGAGACTCCTCAAGCTCTGCCGACCCAACAATTCGCACCTGCACCATTGGCTACACCGACGGACTCGATCCGATCAGGTGGGATGCAAGTGATTGATTTAACCGGGTCGCCTTACCCTCCCGGATACGTTCCACCACAGAACCGTCCTGGCGTCTACGATGCGTCGACGTATGGAACATCAACCTACGGAACGTCGACATACAGCGGCAGCAACTCGGTCGCATTGCCGCAGTCTGCACCCTATCCAAACGCCGTAAACCAGAACTTCGTTCCAACGTCAGGATACCAGCAAGCTCAGGATTCGTTTGCCAGTCAGCAAACCAATGTCAATCTTGGGCAGCCAGTTAATTCGACGTTCGTTTCGACTCCGAACGGTTTTGCAAATTCTCCAACGCCACAAGTCGCAGCCCAGCACACCGCATCGTTGCCATCGACAGAACCGATTGCCGATGGTGGTGATTCGAGTTTGCAATGGCGTCGACCACAGCCGCGTTTCTAAGAACCAGGCGCGGTCGACCCACAAGTTCGGATCACGTTTTCCGTTAACGCGGAACGAGACGCAGGTGGTCGATCGCCACCACGGTGGCAACAGTTGGCTTGACCATTCCGATGTCGATGAATTGGATGTGTGACAAGTCCAAACCGTGTTCGGCCATCGCTTCAAATTCTTGTTGGGTGACTGTGATCTGCTGCCGTGTTCCGCGAGTCAGCTGAACGATCTTTTCGAATTCGCCGTTGTGCGATTGATGGTCGATAAATTTTAAGACCAATGTCGCATTCGATACCGGTGAATCATCTGGCAACATGGCGTCGACTTGGAAATCAAATTTCCCACGCCAATCATGATGAAACGCGATTTGCGTGATCGCCGGAAAGTCCCCCGGTAAAAAGATGATTTCACCGCCGTAGGTACCTTCGGTGACATAGCGACTGCTTCGACGTAGCTTCGATCCATTGCAGTACCAGCGGGTCAGTTCTGTATCGCTTTCGAACGATGACAATCGAGGAAAGTTCAGGTGCATCGCGGCAACATCCGAAAGCATCCGCACCGGTGCGACCCAGGCCATCATGAAGAACGCGAATGCGGTGAGATAGCAGCTGATTTCAAGTGCGCTCTTTAGCATCCGTCGAACAGCGCGACCGAGATAGATTGCGATTGCCGCGGCGACTCCCAACGTGTTGGCGATGGCGTCGTGGCGCGACATACTTCGTCCGAATTCGCTTTGGGCAAATTCCATCGCGATGCCAAAACCGACCAATGTTGAACCGGCAATCAAGCAGCGGAAAAGCAACTTTCGGAATTCGCGATCAATGCCGCTAAGGGCCAAGGGGCGTAGGCGTTGCCAGCTGTAGAGCCACGCCAGGGTCAAAGTGCCGAACAGAGGGGCATGGACTAAGTCACCAATCGCGCTCGCTGCACGGCCGTGGAAAGGGATCGGCACAAGCAATGCAAGGATCACAAGAACCAACGTGAGGCCGATCGCTTTGACAACCCGGGCCGAGTCAACCGGTTGCGAACGGACTTGATCGCCTGCGGTGGATTGAGGCAAACGCGAGCGGGCACCGAAGCTCATTCGTTCGCCGCCATCCATCGCGTCCATTCGGGTTCATCTTTGATCGGCAATGTCGGTTCCGGGATGGTCGCCAAACGTTTGCTTTCGGGAGTGCCTGGGGTTTGCGCACGAACCGTGAGTAATCCATCGACCGATAGCTCGAACGAAATCATACGTGTGCGTTTCGCCTTGCCTTCCTCTTGTCGATCAACTTCGAAGGTATAGCGTCCCAGTGAATGCCAGGATTCACCTCGGACGCCCGATGATTCGACTACCGAGAGCGTCATTGATTCGCGATCTTGTGCGATAGAGATCTTGCGGTTCGTTCGCGCGGGCAGTTTCTCGCCACGTTTGATAATCGGTAGGATTCTGCGACGCCGCTGCGCGTCCTCAATAACGATTCCGATCGATTGCCCAGCAACGCTCTTCGGGGGAACGAGCACCTGTGATCGCTGTGGCAGTTCGGCTTCCAGGCAAGCGGCGGCACCACGGGCAACATCACTGCGGTCCGTGATGCGAATAGGCATATGCTCGGGAAGTCGTTTGAATACCCGCTCGCGCAGAGCTTCAATTTTTAACAACGATCCAAGTGTGACTGCCGATCCGATTTTCTTGGGGTGGACACCGGTCGTTTCACAAACCCGATGCATGTCTTGCCGGATCCCATGAATCAGGTCCGCGCATCGTTCTAGCCAACGTTCACGCGATACGGTGATCGAGTAGGGGCGATCGTCCATTTCAACGCTGACGGTAACATCCGGAAGCAGCAGCAACGAGTTCAACGCCCGTTCGCATGACATTTGCAAACGCGATGCGGTGACCGTTTTGCGGCGGGGGTCAAAGCCATGTAATGTTCGAAACGCTTCCGATGCGAGTTCGACTAGGCGATGCTGCCAGGTCAACGTTCCGGTGTGCCAATGCCCTGAGGTCGCCAACTGGCGAAGTTGGGTGCCATCGCGATCGATCAGTGCCACTTCTGTGGCTTGTCCGGAAAGCCCGATGAAGAGGATCGTTTCGCTGGCGTTGAGGTCCATGGGGCCTTCGTCATCATCGCAGACGCCGCTATCTGCGGCCGCCAGCAGTGACTGTACCGCAGCGAGGCTTCGATCGACTAGTCGAACGGATTCAAGACCGGCAAGACGACATGCCTGTTTAATGCTGCGTCGATGAAACTGGTCATAGCTTGCCGGAACGCTAACCGCACTTAGTTTGGGAAAGTTGTCATCGGGATAGCTATTGGCGATCGCGCGTCGAACGGACATCGCGATCAATACTTCTGGCGGACATTGTTTTCCTGCGATCGCACGCTCGACGGTGTCTTTGCCGATGTACATGGGCAAGCAATGAACCACTCGCCTTGGCATTGCCATCCGCATCTGGTTCGCGTCGACATCGTATAGAACTTGATCATCACCGTTGGCGATGGACATTCGCAGCAAGGGTTGACCTTCGGCCCCGGCGGATAGGTTGTGGATTCCGACTCCGGGAATCGCCTCGGCGGTTGCGATATAGGTCATACCGAGATCGATTCCAAAAACGGGCACCGAACCGATCGTGGTGGAGCTTCCCGAAAGTGTCGAGGCATCTAATCCCGATTGACGATGCACGAATTCCGAAAGCCATGCGGGGCTGTGGGAATCTTCGGCATAGCTACCAAGGTCTTCGATGACTTCGTCAAGCGAACCGTAACGCTCGCTCAATCGTTTGGCCATCATTCGACGCAAGATATTTGCGAAACCAAGATCGACGTCGTCTCGCAATTGCATCAAATCAGGCACCTCACCGTGGCGGTGCCCATAGACTTGTTCCAAGTACTCGCCCTGATACGGCGGTTTGCCAGTAAGCAGAAAGAACATCACCGCGCCAAGCGAGTAGATATCGCTTCGCGGATCGACTTCGTCCGGCTGTTCTAACTGCTCCGGCGACATGTACGCCAGCGTGCCGACAAGTTTACCTTTGCGTTTGTGATATGAATTGGGGTCTTGGATGCGTCCCAATTCACGACCATCATCTGACCAAAGGACGTTGCTGATTTGGGCAAGTCCCAGGTCCAGAAGCTTGATGGTCCCGTCGTTTGCGCGGATTAAGTTTCCTGGTTTGACATCGCGATGCACGATGCCGTTTCGATGGGCATGCAGCAATCCCAGGGCAGCTTGTCGGATGATCGAAGCGGCAAGTCCAGGATTCAACGGGCCGTTCTTGGACACAAACCGTGTCAGCGTCATGCCTTCGACGTATTCCATCACCAGAAAGTGAATCGTTTCGTGTTCGCCAGCGTCGAATGCGGTGACAACATTGGGGTGCATCACACGCGAAGCGGCGCGGACTTCGTCATAGAACCGTTCGACAGAGGCGGCATCTTTGACACGGTCGCCACGCAACATCTTTAACGCGACAAGACGCTGCATCCGAACGTGTTCCGCCAGGTAAACCTGCCCCATGCCGCCGGATCCGATCAGCTTTTTGATCCGGTAGTCGCCGATCTGTTCGGGAAGGTTTTCCGGGATGCGAAACTTTTCTTTGCGATTGCTGGGCTTGGAATCTTGCTGGATCGAAGACCCATCCATCAGAGAAAGCGATGCTGATGACTCGGCCGCATCGTCGAACTCCTGTGTGATCCCATCGGTGATCATGGGAGCAGCCGGAACGTCTTGGGAAGACAAACGCCAAAGCGCAGACGAATCGCCTGCAGATTTATCGTCCGCAGGTTCGTTCGAAACGGATTTGGATTTTTCGGATGACACGTTCAATGTCCGGTCCGGAGATGGTCTGCCGATCGTCGGTCCGGCCGCGGGACAAAGACGAGCGGGCTGAATGAGCTGGCTGAGTTAAGTTGTCGGTATCGGTCGCGTTGTCTCGGTCCTGCACCGTCCTATTGTATTTCTTTCCCGGCCGAGGCTGCAGGTACCCTGGCTGTGGGGATCGCTTGATGTTGCGAAATTTTAGGACAGGAAAAAAATCGAGCGTCGTCAATTAGAACGCCGAAATACAAAACCAGTCCTCAACAACTTGCCTTTCTAACGCTGGTGGAACGCTAATTAGTTCTGTCTGTTAGAGGAAATTCGCTTGGCCCCGTCGCTGATTTCCATCTGAAACTCCATCGCGGACGCCGAATTGTGGCATTCCGAAGGCCATTCCGGATGGGCTTGCCTGCTGTCAGAGACGGTTCTGGGCAGGTAAGTTGGAAATGTCTCAGAATGTACGTTTTGCCTAGGTGTCGTGACGCAGCGGCAAGGCGACCACCGTTTTAAAACTCCAGCCCCCTGCCGACGTTTTGCCAAAGCCGGACCAATCGTCATTATCGTCATCGAAAGCCGTACATCCGGATGGACGCGTTTTGCGGATCGCGACACGCGAAAGCCCCTTGGCGATGTGGCAGGCGGAGCACGTTCAATCGCTGCTCGCTTCATATGTCCAGACGCCACAAATCGTCCCCATGGTCAGCAGTGGTGATGTTGACATGCGCCCAATCGACGGGAAACGATCCGTTGGGGTTTTTACGAAGCGAATTCAACAAGCGCTCCTTGAGGATGAGGGTGATGTCGCGGTCCATTCGATGAAGGACTTGCCAACCGAAGTTCATCCTTCGTTGGTAATGATCGCTTCGCCCGAACGCGAGAATGTTGCCGATTCGCTGGTCTCACCCCAAGCGTACTCGTTGGATCAACTGCCCAAGGGGGCAAAGGTTGGAACCGGGAGCCGACGGCGTGCGGCGCAGTTGCTTCGCGAACGACCCGATCTGGATGTCCAGCCAATACGCGGCAACGTGCAAACGCGTTTAAAGAAAATGACAGATGGGGAATACGACGCGATCGTTCTTGCTTCAGCAGGGATCGAGCGTCTGAAAATGTCTGACCTGCCAAGGGTCGAGTTGCCGCTCGAAATCATGTTACCTGCACCTGGCCAGGGTGCATTGGCAATCGAAGTCCGTAGCGATGATTCGTCTGCAATGGAAATCGTATCGAAAATCAATCTGCCAGAATCCAACGCCTGTACGCTGGCTGAACGAACCCTGCTGTCGCAGCTTCACGGTGGGTGTTTGGCACCGATCGCCGCATTGGCTGTCATTGACAATCAAGGAATACTGCGGCTTTCTGCACGCGTGCTGTCGCTCGAGGGGACGACCTGCTTGGAATACACCACGGAGCAAGCCATCAAGACCGATGATGATTCTTGGCGCTCGACGGCGATCGAACTTGGCAAGCGAGCCAGTGCGACGCTGATTGATCAAGGCGCCCGCGAGTTGATCGAAGCCGGACGCTGAGAACGATTCTTCCTGTTTCGGTCGGTGCCAACGGGTGGCCAACCACATCGACGCAATCGTGGTTCGGCAGGCAGGTTCGCATCGAAAGTCTCACATGGCGAACTTCGTCCAAAAGTTCGCTCTTGTTCATTTTTTGATACACCCGGTGGATGTAGACGGTTTAAATGAAGCAGCGATTCGAATGGCATTGCCGTTCGTTTCTTACTTTCCCCATCAGCCTGCCGCTTCATTTAATCTGCAATGCCGAACGCCCACCATGCTTCTCGTCGTCAGTTTTTGTCTACAGCCGGTTTGATTGCCGGTGCCGGGTGCTTGTCTTCCCAAGCTCCTACGCTCGCAACAGAGGCGTTCGCTCGCAAGGGCGATCCGAGATTCAAAGTCGGATTGGCCGCCTATTCTTTACGCGACTACTTTTCTTTTATGAAGGGGAAAGCAAAGAAGCCAGTCGATCCCGCCAAGGCCATCGATATGGTTGGATTCTTGGATTACTGCGTCGCGCAAGGTTTCGATGCGGCAGAGCTCACAAGCTATTTTTTCAAGCCGGACGCCAACGACGCGTATTATCTGGAACTTAAAAGACAAGCGTTTCTGAAAGGTGTGACGATCTCAGGGACCGCGATCGGAAACAATTTCACCAGGGGAGCCGGCGACAAACTGGATCAGGAAATCGAGACCGCAATCGAATGGATTGATCGAGCCGCAACGCTTGGCGCACCACACATTCGATTCTTTGCCGGGACGGGAAAGGAGTTGGACGATCATCCCGAGCGTTTCGACGATGCTGTTGCGGCGATGAAGAAGTGTGCTGAACACGCTGCCCAAAAAGGTGTCTTCCTGGGCATTGAAAACCACGGAAACCTACGATCGGATCAATTGATCGCCTTGATCAATGCGGTCGATCATCCGTGGGTCGGAATCAATTTGGATACCGGCAATTTCTTCACCGATGATCCTTACGGTGATCTGGAAAAGTGTGTCCCCTACGCGGTCAATGTTCAGGTCAAGGTCAGCATGCGAAAACCTGATCGCACCAAATATCCGGCGGACATCCCTCGTGTGGGCAGGCTACTCAAGGACGCCGGATACCAAGGGTTTGTGATTTTGGAATACGAGGATGAAGATCCATACGAGAACATTCCGCAAGCTCATCAGCAACTCCGAGAAGCCTTGTTGTAGGCGAGTAGCAGCACGGTCGCCGCCGCGGTCGGCAGGCAACTCGTCAGCTGAGGCGGTACAGATTACGCAGGTGTCGCAGTCCAAGCGATTCAACCGATACAGCCGGAATTGTTTCGTACCAGTCGAATCGAATTCCGAGTCAATTAATCAAGTAGACGCTTCGTCAGGGACGGAATCGGACTAGTTTCTTGTTGTGCGAGGGACGCGACCCAGCGAGATCGTGACAACAAGATATTAAGCGTCCCCCCGTGCGAGGCGTGGTCGGTTCTTCGGAGCTGGCCTCGCCTTTTTTTATGCGCCGATCACTTCCAGATTTGGGGCTCTTCCCCTCATGTGCCTGTTCGCACGATCGCGGCGTTTCTGACTAGACAGTTGGTTTGGAACGTTACAGCGAACAACCACGCGATTTCAGCGGGTTTCCAACGTTCTTTTCGCTCGAAATCCGGCTTCGAAACGCCCTTCTCGCCGATTCAAAGCGGCCCGCCAACATCCTGTGACCGAATGTGTCCCCGGTGTCGCGATATTACTCCTGCAAGCGACGAGGAACTCACCGCACAACTTACTCCTCTCGCTACCACCCAGAACAATGCGACTTAACTGACGGAGAAAGCGATGAAAGATATTTTGCGTCGAGCCATGATCGACTCGGAAACGTTCGTTGTAGAAATGGAATACGCGGACGCCAAAGGCAATCTCACACGACGGATCGTCAGCCCAATTCGATTTGTGGGCAGTGACCGAGTCCTGGCGTTGTGCCTGTGCCGTGAAGAGCCACGGCAATTCTATCTATCACGGTGCTCGAACCTGCGTTTGATCCCGGCTGCCGAGGTGATCATGCCAGTTCCAATGATGCCGGTCGCCGCACCGATGGTGGGCGCTGGGATGGAAGTTTGCGCGGTCTGATGCGTGCTTGATCAGCGTTTCAAACAAGGAAGTCATAGTGCAGACGACAGCGTGCAGCAACGATTCGCAGCGGCATCACAATCGCTCAACCACAACATCATGCCGAATGAGTTTTCTCACGCGTTGCGGCGCCTCTCATTCGGTTGCGCCCCGTAATAAGTCGTGCCGATCGATCGCGGTTAAAGAATGCCCACCCCCACTGGACCAATACCAAAATTCGGTTGCGAAACCGGGTGATGTACATCAGGTGGATCAGCAGCCAAATCGCCCATGCGACAAAGCCATGCAATTTGAATTTGCCAATACTTCCAACAGCATGCAGCCTTCCGATGACAGCCAAGCTGCCTTTGTCAAAGTACCGGAACGTTTTGCGGGGTTGTTTCGCTAAATCGGCACGGATGCACTTCGCCGCATGATGGCCCATTTGACTAGCGACCGGAGCCAAGCCAGGAAGTTCTCCCTTCTTAGCGTCGTTGAACGAAGCCAGATCACCGCAAACAAAAATGTGATCATTCGATTCCAAACTGCAATCCGATGTCACCGGAACTCGTCCGCCACGAGCAGCCGTCAATCCGGCTTGTTGGCACAATTGAACTCCCAGTGGTGAAGCCTTTACTCCGGCTGCCCAAATGATATTCCGTGTGCCAATGGTTTCCTTCGAATCACCATCACGTGACGTAAGCAAGACGCTATGACGTTGAACATCAGTTACATGAAAGCCAGTCATGACTTTGACGCCCAGTGCTTTCAACGCACGGGTTGCTTTCTGTGGCAAAGGGCTCGGGAAAAAGTGAAGCGGTGCGTCGGAGGGTTCGACCAGGATGACCTTTGCTTGGGTCGGATCGATTTTGCGAAACTCATGCTTCAGCGTCCGATACGCGACCTCTGCCAACGCACCGGCAAGTTCACATCCGGTCGGTCCGCCACCAACAATGACAAAGGTAAGCAGTTCATCGATGACATTCGGATCGTCTTCCAACTCGGCCGCTTCGAAAGCTTCCAGAATCTTGGCGCGGATTTCAGTCGCGTCCTCGACTGTCTTCAAGCCCGGCGCAAATTCAGACCAGTGGTCGTTTCCAAAATAATGGTGGGTCGACCCTGTCGCGACGACCAGATAGTCAAAGTGAAGCTCCGAATGGCTCAGTTGGACACGTCGGCTTTCCAAATCAAATTCTTCGACTTCGTCCAACAACACTTCGACGTTGTCGTGTTTTTCAAGAATTGCACGCAGGGGGCTGGCGATATTGGCTGGAGACAATTCCCCCGTTGCAACCTGATAAAGCAGCGGCTGGAACAAATGAAAGTTGCGCCGATCGACCAGTGTCACGTCAACCGGCGCCCGCTTGAGTTGTTGTGCCGCGGCAAGCCCCGCAAAACCACCACCAATAATCACGACGTGTGGAGTGGATTTTTGTTCCAGTTGAGTGTTCATCGGGCCGGGACCATCTCCGGAATATCAGGCAAAAAGGGTGCGAGCAAGCAACGTGATTTCGTTTAATCGAAACGGGCGTTTACCAATACAAAGTCCCATTATTGACCCTACTTGCCGATTCGCCCATGACCGGCGTAGGCAAACGAGAAGGTTTCTCAGCGACTTTACAAAAGGCAATTTGGTGCTTTGCATGTCCACCGCGGGTTTCGCTGTCCAAAGAGGCAGCCTGGCTGGTTTTCGTCCAAGTTTTCTAGGTGATTCACGAATCTGCGAATGATTCGGTCCGTTCGGCACATCATCTGCTGATGTGTGGAGCAAGTTTTCCGACTGACAAATGTGATGAAGGTTTAGTCCGATGAATGGTTCATACCGGCTTGGGAAGTTCGCTGATATCGACGTTTACGTCCACTGGACGTTCATGCTGTTACTCGCATGGGTTGGTGGATCCGCAATCTGGGGTGGGGCTACATTTGCCGCTGCGATCGTTAACGTGACACTCGTCATTTGTGTGTTCGCGTGCGTCTTGGCCCACGAATACGGGCATGCGCTCGCAGCCCGACGTTATGGGATCCCCACTCACGATATCACCCTACTGCCCATTGGCGGGGTCGCGCGATTGCGTGAGATCCCCGAGCGTCCACGTGAGGAGCTTGTGGTGGCAATCGCTGGCCCAGCGGTCAACGTTGTCATCGCGACATTTCTCGCAGGTGTGCTCGCATTCTTAGGAAGTCCGATGGTTCCGGAGTCGATGTTGGCCGGAACCGGAGGTGCGATTCCATTTCTGCAAAGCCTGATGTCGATCAACGTCATGCTTGTGCTGTTCAACTTGATTCCCGCTTTCCCGATGGACGGCGGTCGCATGCTACGCGCACTGCTAGCGATGAAGTTGAATCGAATCCGTGCGACGGATATTGCCGCAACCGTTGGGCAAGTACTTTCGTTCGGACTTGGGTTTATGGGCCTGTTCGGAAATCCGTTTCTGATCTTGATTGCTGTTTTTGTATTCTTCGGGGCTCGTGCTGAGGCACAGCATGTTCGTTCGACAACATTGGTTAGCGATCTACCAGTTCGCGCCGCAATGATCGCGCACATGCAGACTGCTCAAGGTGATGACCATCTTCAGCATTTGCGAGACCTGTTATTGGACGGTTCACAACAAGACTTCCCCGTTCTAGACGAGCATGGTGATCCGGTCGGGCTGATCTATCGCAATGACATTGTCAACGGATTGCAGCGAGGAATGCAGCATGCCCGAGTTCACACCATGATGCACCCACTCGATGAAGTTTCGATGGCACCATCGGACTCATTGCGCTCCGCTATGGTACGATTGCAGGATGCCGAAGTTCCCGCCTTGCTGGTAATCAACGGTGGTCGGTTGGTCGGATTGTTAACTCGCGAAAACATCGCGGAGCTGCTGATCTTTCGCGAAACTGATCCGGAGTTCGTCCCACCAGTAGCATTCCGTCGCGAGTCGATGGTGCATTAGTTCGAGCCAACGTGACGGCTGGGTTGATTCCGGTATCGCAAGTTTCGATCGGAGTAGCACACCTGCCGCTCCGAACTTAGAACCCGCGAAATTATTCCGGTCAGTGATTTCTTTCGCAGGCGTTACGCATTGAGTTTGCTGATGAGGCTACACTGCAGGCAATGACACATACCGAATGTGTCAATCTGCAGTCGCTGGTCTCTCCACAAACGAGTTGCGAACGATGTTTGGTCGAACTCCATCTGTGATCGTCTTCATTGCGGTCTTGCTTGCGGTTATCGGAAAACCTTGCTCGTTCACCGTGGCTGATGACTCGCATCCAAATGTGCTGTTGATCATTACCGATGAGCATAATTTCCGAACGCTCGGCTGCTATCGCAAATTACTGCCTCCAGTGCAGGCCGAAATGTGGGGTAAAAATGCAATCGTTGAAACGCTGAATCTCGATCGCCTTGCCGATGAAGGATTAATTGGGACCCGGGCCTATGCTACAGCGCCAGTCTGCACGCCATCGCGTGCCGCGATGATCACCGGTCGCTACCCACACAATACCGGTGCGCCGCAGAACAACATGATTCTTGACCGCAGTATCCCGACGCTTGCGGATCGGTTGAACGAAGCTGGATACCGAACTTCGTTTATCGGCAAATGGCATTTGGGCGGTGCGGGGAAACCAGAGTGGGCTCCGAAAATAGACGGAGGCTTTGACAACAAGGACTTCATGTTCAATCGCGGCCATTGGAAGAAGTTCGAGATACTCGATGGCAAGCCACGTGTCGCTGCCCGTAAAAATGGACAACCGAACTACAACGTGGATGGTGCTGACGAACAATCCTTTGCGACCGACTGGTTAACCGATCGAGCACTCGACTTTATCAGTCAGCCATCGGAATCGCCGTTTTTCGCGGTGATCAGCTATCCTGATCCACACGGACCCAATACCGTTCGCGAACCCTACGATCATCGATTTGATGACCTACCATTCATGCCGCCACGGACCTATGAAACTGGAATCGAGCCGCCCGGTTGGCTGGGTGGTGGCTCAAAACATCCGCTGTTCAAGGGACCTGACATGTCTCGGTACTTTGGCATGGTGCAATGTATCGATGACAACTTTGGTCGCCTTTTGGCTAAGCTCGATCAACTGGACCAGCTCGATAACACCTTGATTGTGATGACAAGTGATCACGGAGACTTATGTTACGAGCACGATCGGCAGAACAAAGGCAACCCATACGAAGGTTCAGCGCGTGTTCCGTTGCTGATGAGGCTACCGGCAAAGATCAAAGCCGGGACCGTGTATCGCCATCCGGTTGGAACAGTCGATATCACACCCACTGTCATGGGACTGCTAGAACTGCCCAGTGAAAGTGGCGACGAAGGTCGTGATCTTTCGTCGGGCTTTACCGATCCCAAACGCGCGGCAGGTGAGACAATCACATTCCTTCGAAATGCGGGAACGAAGGCCGCTTGGGTTGCGGCTGTTGATGATCGCTACAAACTGATACTGTCAATCAGTGACCGACCATGGCTGTTTGATAATGAACAGGACCCAGATGAGCTGCTCAACTACTACCGTCGCCCCGGAACTGAAGGCGTGGCCGAACGTTTGGCAAAAGAACTCGTCAAATATGGCGAACGGACCGACGATCCATATCTGAACGATCCTAAAATTCAGCAGGCCTTGAATCAAATCTTGGGGCCAGCGTCAACAAGCACAACGAGTTCTACAGAGTGACAGGCAATTTGATCTACAAGATTCTTCCGCGTTCGGCATGGGAAGTCGCTTTGGAGAAGAAGGTGTTGTCCGGCCACGGTATAGATCTGGAGGACGGCTTCATCCATTTCTCTGCTGGCTCTCAGGTTGCAGGAACGCTGGGTCGTTACTTTACCGGTCAAGCCGATCTAGTTCTGTTAGCGGTCCGCGCCGATGGATTATCGAACTCTTTGCGATGGGAAGAGTCACGTGACGGAGAACAGTTTCCACATGTCTACGGCAACGTGCCCATCGAGGTCATCGAAGAGGTTTACGAGCTGCCGTTGGATGACAATGGTCTGCATCAACTACCAGAGTCGCTTGAATAGCTGCCCAGCGAGGTAGATCAGTAAGCCGATACACGGTTCAAGCCTATCGTGTTCTGGAACGGGGACCTCACGCCTCGTCCTGGACCTTTCAGCCAGGGCTAAAGCTGAAAAGTATCGTCGACTTTGCTGTAGTGGCGACGGCCAACGCGTCCAATTGTTTGCAGCACGCGCTCGTCTACCAAGTCATCATTGATGTGGAAGTAGACCACGTTCCCGATCACTAAATTGGCACCACCTGGACCGGTCCCCAATCCGATCGCGGAGTGCAAAGTACACTCCATCGTCGCGATAGATTCCTTGACCCGTGGAACATCGATTTTGACGCAAGCATCCGGAGTCACGCCGACTAGTTCGAATTCACTAATCTCGGCTGCAACCGGATCGGCAGATTGGTGCATCGGCCGAGCGGTTTCTTCGGTGACGATATTGACTGCGAATTGCCCGGTTTGCTGAATGTTTTTAAGCGTGTCTTTGGGCGATCCGTCAGGGTTGTTTGCCGGCGCGAAGCAAAGTGTTGGAGGGTTCGCACCGATTCCACTGAAGAAAGAAAATGGAGCGACGTTGTGGATGCCTTCGGACGATTTTGTCGAGACCCACGCGATTGGGCGTGGTGTGATCATCTGCACCATCCGCAAGTAGATCTCTTGAACAGACAGATTCGCAACGTCGAATTCCATTTCGATCAGTTCCCTTGTAGAAGTCCGACCATTGTGTCTTGCATCGGCTTTGACGCAGTGACACAGAATTTTGGTAACCAGTCGTCCAGTTCCGATCCGTCGTAGGCCGTCAGTTGTGCGCCCGCTTCACGCGCGATCACAGTGCCCGCTGCGGAATCCCACGCGCAGACATTGGTCGCCCAATACCCATCCAAACGACCTGCGGCGACGTAGCACATATTTAATGCACATGACCCCAAGCGACGCAGTGAGCGGCAACGCTCAAGAACTTTCACAAACCGAACGACTTCGGGTGAGTCGCCTTTGACACCGGCTGGAAAGCTGCATGCGACTAAAGCTTGTGAAAGATCGGTGCAATCGCTGACGTGAATCGGTTCACCATTAAGATGGGCACCCTGCCCGTCGACGGCTGAGTAAAGCTCGTTGGAAACTGGGTCCAGGATCACACCTAAGCGCATTTTGCCGTTGTGGTACAAACCGATCGAGACGGCAAATGACTGCAGTCGATGGACGTAGTTAACGGTGCCGTCTAACGGATCGACAACCCAGCACGGCGGTGCTTCGGGGGAGCCCTGGCGAACGGCTTCTGGTGGATCGTTCTCGCCTTCTTCTTCACCGACAAAGGCGTAGCCTTCGAAAGCGTCCATCAATATCGAGCGGATCGCTTTTTGGGACGCCAGGTCCGCATCGGTGACCAAGTCTTTGGGAGCTTTTTCAGAAACGGTGCGGCTGCCCCATCGGCTTAACAGTTCTGCAGCCCCGGCCCGGGCGGCTTCGATGGCAACGTCGAGGTGTTGTTGATTCACGGTTCAATTTCAAGTCGTCGAAGTTCTTCTAGCCATAAACGAATGTCATTGTTGTACTCGGTAGCCATGTCGCCGATAACCAGTTGACGGTGAAAAGCTGCGGCTCCGGTATCGACATGCTCGGCCGCTTCGGCGTTGGGGAACCGGCGTGTCGGGTCTGGAGAGATCAGACCGAGCAGAAACTGCATCAACAATTCGTTGCGACAAACTTCGCTAGGCAGGACTTCGCGTAGGCGACTAGGCAATTCGATCTTTGCGTTGATCAAATCACGTAGGTTTTCGTTACCGGCAAAGATGTTCCGTCCACTCAGCAACTCGATCAGAACATAGCCGACGCTAGCCAAGTCACTTCGCGGGGTCGCTCGTTCGTTTTCGAGCACTTCCGGTGCGGCGTAAAGCGGCGTGCACTCACGTTCCCGGGGTGGGTTCTTGTATTCGATCGCCGAACCCATATCGATCAACTTCGCATGACCGCTTCGTTTCAACATGATGTTGGCGGGTTTGACATCGCCATGCACGATGCCTTCGCGGTGTAACGCCGCAAGTGCCGCCAAGCAATCACGCATAATCGCAACCGCGACACCGGCCTTGAAACGCAAAAAGTCGTGGCCCTGCGTGATGATGACATCGTTGATGTAGCGGAAACGGCGGTTATCAAGATTACGTTTCAGCAGTGCTAAGCAGTCGGGCGATAGCAGTTGGCGAAGGTCATATCCATCGACCCATTCCATCATCATGATGCGGATGCGATGACGTTCAAAAAAGTTTTGTACCGCCAGCAGGTTGTCGTGCTGGATCAAGGCGACTTTGGAAGCGATCGTTGCAATGCGTCGCATCGCGTCTTCGTAAGCACGCGCGCTCTGGTAGTGTTCCGGCGAAAAAATCTTCATCGCGACCGGGACGGTAAATCCGTCCGTGCCGCGATATTCCGTCAAGTAAACTTCGCCTTGCCCACCACGTCCGAGCAGTCGAATCATGTGGTGGTGACCGGTCCAACTGATTTTTCGCCGATCGATTAAATGATCGTACCAATGGACAAGATCCGCGTCACCGGCGGCCCGGGGATGGCCGTCTCGGGTGATCGTCAAGTTAGGTTCGAAACGGGTTGTCGACTCCATCGAAGTGACGTTCCATCATGTTTGTTGTGGTAGACCGAATCTCGGTGGATCAGCAGGGTACCGAGTCGTTGATAGGAGGACGGTCCAACCAGGGGAAAAGTTCCACAGCGTTTGCTGCACCCTATTGTCACAGTGTACACCGTCGCGAGCATTGAAAAAGGCTCGTAAGGAGGGAATCAAGCCCGATCGAAAGGTGGGAGAGCGGACCTGAGGACGATTATTGCCCCTTGCGATGTCGATTCGTCCGGTCTAGACGATGACTTTTTTCTTCTTCCGTCAGCATGCCCCACCGCAACGCACGGTCCTGTTCGTACTGTTTGCCTAGCTGCAAAGCGATCGCCGCCTTTGCCATCTCGTAGCCAAGATAAAACGCATGTCCCGCATCGACATTGTCGGAGATCGGTTGCTGAAGTAGTTGACCGAACACTTCAAACGGGTCTCGGTCAGAGAGATGCAGGTCACGCGAGACGAGGTGAATGTTTTCATCTTGCGCGAACAGTCGATAGTTGTTGTCTTTGATCGACGACGCCAATTCATCGAACATTTCTGGGGAGAACGGCGTTTGCCTCGGATCACGTAACATGATCAGTGCGTCCGACATGTTTTTGGGTGGCGTTTGACGACTGACCGACGCGTACGCTAGCCGCCTTGCCGCATCGCATTCACGTACGCTGCTACGAGCCCAGTTGATGACCTCGGTCGTTAGAACGCTTTCGATTCCCAGTTCCTGGCAGATGCCCATTAGCAGCAGATTCACGCCAGCGGAATCAACATCGGAAAGCTCCGTCAAGTTGCCAATACCCATCATCATTGGCAGCTCCGGATAGCGTCGACGAACTTCCCAATATCTCACAAGGCTGTTTGCAAGACCGGCGCCGATCGGTTCCAAAATCGGATCCAATCGCATCGGAACATTTCTTCTCGCGAGATACTCAATTGTGTCATCTAAACTGTCCAAGTCGTCCGGCGTATCGGGAATTGCGACGACCTCGGTTTGCCAATTTTCGGCAAACTGGCGATTGCTCGAGTTGACACTTAGGACCAATGAGGCCCCGGCAGCGATCGCCTGTTCAGTTTCTTGGGGATTGAAGGTGTCAATGCTTACACTAGTCCCGAGTTCAACGACGGCCGAAACGTATTTTCCGATCTCGCTAGAAGGTAAAGACGGATCGCATCCAATATCGATGCGGTCTGCTCCATCGGCGATCATTCGCGCGGCGCGAAGAACCACCGAATCAACGCTCTGGCGAGTGACGTGGTTGATCTCGGCGATGATTTCGATGTCGTATCGATCCAGATTGACCGGTTCAGCAAGTTGACCAAACAGCGTTCCGATGTCGCGGCAATCTTTGGGGCCGATCACCAGCTTGGCGCCGATTTGATTCTCAAGAAGGTCTAAGTCTCGGTCGCAGTAACCAGGCAAAACAACATGTGTGACCGAAGGCGGCAGCGAAAAAGCAGGCCGTGAAAGATGCTTGGCAATCCAGCGAGGCGTCATCAGTGCCGCAACCGTGATGGGCATCACGCCGACGGAGTACTGAAATCCATGACGCGCGGCCAACTTTGAAACGACATCACGCACTGCCGGAGCAGCCAATTTGCCGGTGACGAAGTGATAGTGTTGGTCTTTGTAATCAGAGTTCATGCAGGTTCAGTTTCTGCAACGCGTCATCGGTAATGGAGCGGCGAATTGCACATGGCGTTCATTTTGATTTCGATCATTCGCTTTGAACGATTGGCAGACGCCAATTGAGCGTCGAAGCGATGAAACTTATCTCCGACAACGCAACCTGTTTCGCGATGCAGGGTATCGCAAATACCACCTTCTTAAATGCCTGTGCTGTCCGCTTTGTTGAACGAGTAGGCTTCCTTCAAGCAACAGTGATCTCGAAGTGTGGTATCGCAGCGTGCAAGTCTCGCAGGTCACCGATCAGTGTATCGTAATTGATCAACGGTACGTAGTCGCGTTGCGTCTTGTAATGCGATCGTCAGTCGATCAATTCAGGCTCTGTTGAAAGGCTGGTGGTAGCGTTTTCGAATGCTGTATCGATGATGCGATGAAGGTGACAATCAATGCGGCCGAACAAGTTTTTTAGAACCACCGCTTGACATGCTATTGACGTTTGCGAGCCAGTCCGTACAACTTCAATTAGCGAGAGATTCGTGATCGATTTTAATGAGCTTGTTGGATACGAGCGAGTTAACTTCGACGTGGCCGGGATCTCTCGTTTTTTTATGCGCTCACATGTCGGATCGTTACTTCTACACGATCGCCTAACAACGCGTTGTCTTGCGTTTCATGGCTGGATCAAACTGGCCGACTATTTGTCTGCCGAATGAACGAATTCAAGACAAAGGCCACGCACGCGTTGATCGCAACCCGTCTTCGCAGAGTGTGTGAACAAAGCTGGGGTGTGAACAAAGTTTTCCCTTCCTGTTGTGATTCGCCATGAACGATTCGTCTGGATTAGATTCGCCAATTGAAATCGTTTGGCAGTGTGACATCGCGATCGCCGTTAATAAACCAAGCGGAATCGCAACTCAGGCACCGGCCGGTATCGACAGTGTTGAGACACGATTGACCAGTCAACTCGGTCGTGAGGAGGACTACTTGGCTTTCCCACACCGTTTGGATCGCGCGGTGAGCGGAGTATTGTTGGTCGCGTTAAGCAAACGGGCTGCGCGACTGTTGTCAGGACAGTTTGCAACTCGCAAAACCAGCAAGCAGTACATCGCGATTGTTGAAGGGACGGCTGATGTCGATGAGTGTTGGGAGGACTACCTTTGTAAGCTTCAAGGTAAGCCACAAACCGAAGTCGTTTCGGCTGAAACCGAAGGGGCAAAACGTGCAACGACAAATGTGTCAACGATCGAGATCGACCGTGACAACAATCAAACCAGACTGTTGCTCAAACCGCACACCGGCCGGATGCACCAGCTGCGTGTGCAAACGTCTTCTCGCGGATTTCCGATCGTCGGCGACGACTTGTATGGTGCGGAACATCCCGTTGATGCGGTTTCTAGCTCCGGGAATGAAAGCCATAGGCGAATCTTGCTTCACGCCTGTCAGTTGGACTTTCATCATCCGGTGAGCGGCAAACGCATCAGCGTGTTTGCACCCTGCCCATTTTAGACGCCATCGAATTGATTCCCGTCGAAGCGGAAAAATGGACGCCATGTGACGGCTCGTCCGGTCCGGCAATCTCTCTGGCGGATGAAAACTTTTGTGTTCCTCGCAGCAGCGTCGAACAGCGGGTTACTTGGGACCGCCGATCTGCGGTATCTAGACTGAAAGACAGATGTGGGGCACACTCTGGGTGGTCGCATTTCACCAGTTAGGCGTTCTAAAATGACTCGTATCGGTGCCGTCTCGTACTTAAACACCAAGCCATTGATTTATGGTTTGCGTGAATCGCTACGCGATGGTGATTCACTTGTCTTGAATCTACCCAGTCGACTTGCGGAGCAATTGGATCGAGGCGAATTGGATGTCGCTTTGATCCCATCGGTCGAGTACTTCCGTGGGCTGGCTTCGCACCGTCCGAGTGATCCGGCTGCCAACACAGGTGCTTCCGCTGCAAACGGTGTGTCGGCATCTAAATCGAATGCCGGTTCGACTGGTAGCTACCGAGTGATTTCGGATGCGGCGATTGCTTGTCGCGGTCCGGTTTGGAGCGTCCGATTGGTCAGTCGGGTGCCCGTTGATAAAATTCGCACTTTGGCGCTCGATGAGGGTAGTCGAACGAGTGCGGCTTTGGTTCGCGTCTTGCTATGGCAGATGTATCGGCTGCGGCCGGAAACAAAAGTGCTGCCCATCGAACAGCCGCCTGAGACTGCCGATGCGGACGCGATGTTGATTATTGGCGACAGGGCGATGCACCCAGAGACCGGTTTGTATGAAGAGATTTGGGATCTTGGTGATCGTTGGTGCCGCCACACCGAATTACCGTTTGTGTTTGCGATGTGGGTGGCGCGCCCCGGTGTCGATGTGGACTACTTGATTCCGCTTTTGGAATCGTGTCGCGACAATGGTTTGGAGGCGGCCGAATCGATCGCCCGGCGGTACGCAGCGTCGCATGGGCTGACAACCGAAGACCTGTATCGGTATTTTGCAGAGAACCTACACTTTACGCTTGGAACCCAAGAGCGCGCCGGTTTGTCAAAATTTCGGCTTGGCTGCGAAGAATTGGGGCTCGTGCCTGCTAGCGGGCAGCAACATGTTCGGACTAACGACTGAGATTGGTGATGATCGCAGAGATTTTGGATAAAGCAGTCGCGGGTGAGCGGATCAGCGGCGACGAAGCACTACAGTTGCTCAACAGCCATGACTTGGCTGCAATCGGCGCGGCCGCTGACAAGGTTTCACGGCGAATGCATCCCGAGCCGTATCGGACGTACAACGTCGATCGGAATATCAATTACACCAATATCTGCACCGCCGTTTGCCACTTTTGCGCCTTCTATCGCGGGCCGAAAAGTGATGAAGGCTATGTGCTGCCTCGTGAAGAACTGCTCAAAAAAGTCGAAGAGACCGCAGCGGTCGGTGGGAACCAGATCTTGCTGCAAGGCGGTTTGCATCCCAAGTACAAACTGGATTGGTACGAGGAGATGCTTCGGGACATCAAAACGGCGTTTCCGCAGATCAATATTCATGGATTCAGTCCACCGGAACTTCATCACTTCACCAAAGTCAACAAACTGTCCATCGAAGAAGTTCTGTCGCGTCTGAAAGAAGCTGGCTTGGGAAGCATCCCTGGCGGTGGCGCGGAAATTTTGGTCGACCGAGTTCGCGACGAGCTGACTCGTGGAAAGGTGATGAGTGATGATTGGCTGAACGTCATGCGCGTTTGGCACAAACTTGGCGGAATCAGTACCGCGACGATGATGTTCGGGCACGTCGAAACGCTCGCCGAACGTGTCGAGCATTTACAGCGAGTCCGCGACCTGCAAGACGAAACGAAAGGCTTTACCGCGTTCATTTGCTGGACATTCCAGCCCGATAACACCGACCTAAGCCATGTCCCCGCTAGCGGTTCATTCGAGTACCTGAAAACCCAAGCCGTTTCGCGATTGTTCCTCGACAACATTCCCAACATCCAAAGCAGCTGGGTGACCCAGGGCTTGAAGATGGGGCAATTGGCCATGCTGTACGGTGCCAATGATATGGGAAGCTTGATGCTCGAAGAAAACGTGGTTGCGGAAGCCGGAACAGTCCATTTTCTTTCGTTAATGCAGATTCGCGAGGCGATCGAAGAACTTGGGTTTCAGCCGCGCCAGCGAGACGTTTTCTACAATTTGGTCTCCGACGAATTGGAGCGTCAGGCGATCGAGGCCAACGGACAAAGCGGTCCAAAGGATCTCGTCCAGTTGGCTGTCTAGCATGTGCAGGCAAGACGGATTCGCAGCTGCAGGATATAATGGCTTCTCAGATTGCTGATCCGGACGTTGTTGGGCATTCGCATTGCGACCACGTCTTCGGTTGGCAAATGCCAGTCAACGCGCCTGCGGATCACAACGCATGACCTTTCGAGTTCAATTAGCGACCTACAACGGGCCGATGGACCTGTTGCTCTACTTGGCTCGGCGGCAGGAGGTCAGTTTGCATGAACTTTCACTCGCCAAAGTCATCAATCAATACGGCGAGTATCTTGAGTTGCTTCAGGAATTGGACCTGACCGATATCGGGGACTTCTTGGATCTGGCAAGCACCTTGGTCGAATTGAAGAGCCAAGCCGTGTTGCCAAAAACGATCGAGGAAGATGAGCCACAGGCCGAGCAACTGGACGATCCGCAAACGGAACTAGTCGAACGACTGTTGCAATACAAGGAAATCCGTGACGCGGCGTCGGTTCTGGATGAAATGGCCGGCCGCTGGCAGATGCGGTATCCTCGGTTGTCAGACGATCTTCCCAAACGTCGTATCGATCCCGGAGACCAGCCGATTGCCGACCTCGAAATTTGGGACTTGGTCAGTGCTTTCGGGCGGATCATGCGTGAGGCGTCTGGGCCTCCGCCTACAGAGGTGATCTACGACGATACGCCGATCCACGTTTACATGAAGCGAATCCACGTGCAGCTTTCCCACGTGTCACGTGTCCCATTGATGGACCTTTTGGATACCGGGTTGCACAAGTCCGCCGTGATCGGATGGTTTTTAGCAACGCTAGAATTGACCCGTCACCACGGGGCAGCTGTCGAAGAGGACGAAGGTGGCGACATTGTGATTGTCAAAACCGAGCATTATTCATCGGAGCTTTCGGTCAACGAGGTCGATAACTACGGCAGCAACGGTAAAGTGGCAACCAATTTGCCCAACCAGCCTCGCTAAGTTGTCATCAGCGACTAAGTCATCAATACTTTCGCTGAGTTTCCTTTAAACTCGAAAGCGGATTTTGATTTCAGCAAAGCTGGCATCAGGCCATTGCCAAGCCTCCGATAGGGCCACACGACACAACTTGATCGATCTTGTAGCAAACGGATTCCGTGACTTTTCCAAACATCGCCATCCTGCATTGCCACTACCGTCGAGGCGGCGTGACTCAGGTGGTCGAAAACCAAGTCGCCGCGTTGGCATCACGTCGCCCGGATCGTGATGCATCCGGAACCGATGGCAAGATCATCCTGATGTCTGGTGGTCGTGATGAAGGGCTTAGTGAAGCGACGAACAAGCTGTGTTCTCGGATCACCATCAAAGGCATGGAGTACGATGATGTACTCGCTCAGCAATCAGAGACCCTTGCGTGGGATCATGATCCTGTTCAACGCGGGAACAGACTCGCTCATCAGCTCCACCTCGCATTGGAAAATGCAGGTTGTCCGGCTGACCAGACGATTGTCCATTGGCACAATCATTCCCTGGGAAAGAACGTTGCCGCTCCGGTCGCAATTCGTCAGTTGACTTCCCAATATGGCTATCGAGTTCTGCTGCAAATTCATGACTTTGCGGAGGACTTCCGGCCGGAAAACTATGCACGAGTCATGCGAGCCGCTCAGCTTGTTTGTGGTTCGAATCTATCGGACAAGCCGCTTGCTTCGTTGGTCAATCAGTATTTGTATCCGGTTTCCGAACGGATTCGTTATGCCACGCTTACATCGGGTGATGCCGAGCTTTTGCAGGCTGTGGGGCTTCCATCATCTCTTGTCGATGTCTTGCCCAATGGAGTGCGGCTAGCCGCAGATCATGAACTTGATCGTGAAGCTTCATTGAGAAAAATTCGAGGGGCCGCAGCGTTAGGCGATGACGTTTCTTGGTGCGTCTATCCTGTTCGAGGCATCCGTCGAAAGAACGTTGGCGAATTTTTGTTGCTCTCGCGATTGATGCCTGAAAATAGGTTCTCGGGAATCACGTTGCCACCAGCAACTCCTATCGAATCAGCTTCCTATCAACGTTGGATGCATTTGGGCAAAGACCTCGCGCCGAGGGCGGTTTTCGACTGCGGAGTTTTCGATGATGTGACCTTTCTCGACAATCTTGCTGCTTCTTCGTTGATCGTTTCAACCAGTGTGGCCGAAGGGTTCGGGATGGCGTTTCTTGAACCTTGGCTTGCAGGTCGCGGCGTTGTCGCGAGACGCTTGCCCCATGTCACGGATGACTTTGAGCGTGAGGGCGTTTGTCTCGATAGGCTTTATAGCCAAATTTGCATTCCTGGTACGCCAGATTGGCTTTCAACATGTCGATCGGAAGCTCGACATGTCTTTCAAAAGTCTTGGCATTTGATACGAGACCAATTCGGCGATGCGATTGAGTTCGAGGCTTTGTCTTCATCTGTAAACGGAGACTCGGCTGATGGAATTGACTTCGCGATGCTGACGACCAATCGGCAAATTGAGGTGTTGCGGCGCATGGCTCACGATACCGGGTTTGAGTCAGAGATCCGGAATCTTAATCCGCAGCTACTTCGCTGTCTCGAAACGCCATTCACGACCGAAGTGTTGGATTCGAATAGGTCACAGATTCAACAAACCTATTCAATCGAATCGACAACACGGCGATTGCTGCAGTCGTATCAACGGCTTTTGAAGGCTGAAGAACCTGATGCAAAATCCCAGGTTGAATTGACATCGGATGAAGCGTCACTGGCCGAAGTGATTTGCAAGACCCGACCGTTCTATCCTTGTCGCGTCGAAACGGAGATTGATTGATGGGGCATCCATGGTACCAATCGATATTAGACAACCGAAGTGAGATCCGGCCGATCCCGACGGAGATCACCGCGGACTTGAACAAACTTGAAGGTGTTCGAGCCGTGATCTTTGACATCTACGGGACGCTGGTTGTCAGCGGAAGTGGCGATGTCGGATCTGCAGATCAGGAGGATCGCGGAACGTTCATTTCGCAAGCGATTGCGGCGGCAGGAATCGATTGCTCAGCCGCTCGTGAACCTTCGATCGAAGATTTGCACAATGCGATTCGCTCGAGTAATCAAGCTCGTCTGAGTGAGACCTGCACAAAGCCTGAAGTCGAAATCGTTGACGTTTGGCGGACAACGCTTTTTAACTGTGGTGTTCAGAACGTTCCGACGCAGTCGCTGCATCGATTGGCTGCCGAGTATGAATCGCGAGCGAACCCGACTTGGCCGATGCCGGGGGCGGCTGAGCTACTGGCGGAACTTCACGATCGTGGCATCCGTTTGGGTATCGTTAGCAACGCACAGGGCTTTACTTTGCCACTAATTGAAGAAATTGCCGGAAGCTTTGGCGGGGATTCTTTGTTTGACCCTAACTTATGCGTTTTTTCTTACCGCTACCGTCATGCGAAGCCGGACGCGTGTTTGTTTAACGTATTGTGTGACAGGCTTTCGAGCCTGCAGATCGATCCCGGCGAGGCGGTTTACGTCGGAAATGACCGTTTAAACGATATTTGGGCCGCTTCGGTCGCCGGACTTCGAACCGCATGGTTCGTCGGTGATCAGCGAAGCTGCCGTTCGCGTGAAGGCGACATGCGGATGCAAGGTTTGGCTCAAGATATTGTTTTGACCCGTTTGGAAGAATTGTCACGGTGTGTTTGATACAGCGACGGTGGATCGTCGTTGGTCGCGCGCCGACACAAGCCTTGTTCGAAAAGATTGACGAGATATGGGTGTACAAATCGGATTTGTCGGAACTCGTTTTGCCGGAACCGACGGCGTCTCATTAGAGAGCGCAAAATGGGCGCAGGTGCTTTGGGATCACCGTCATGTGAGTCACTGGTATTCGGGGCTTAGCGACCGTGATCGTGATACATCGATGGTTGTGCCGCACGCTTACTTTGGGCACCCCGATATCGAATGGATTAACCGACGAGCTTTCGGAACGCGGACACGGACTCCCGACGTGACGCGCCGAATTTACGCTCTGGCAGACTATCTAAAAGGCACGCTGTACGAATTCACTCGCCGCTATGATCTTGATCTACTGATCGTTCAGAATGCGCTTTGCATTCCGATGAACATTCCACTCGGGATCGCGTTGACTCACTTTATCGCCGAAACCGGATTTCCGACGATCGCTCACCATCATGATTTTTATTGGGAACGCGATCGATTCAGTGTTTCGGCAGTGACCGACATGTTGTGGATGGCGTTTCCGCCGGCGCTTCCGCAAATTCAGAACGTCACGATTAACTCATTCGCGCAGGAAGATCTCGCGCACCGACGAGGCGTCTCCTCGATTCTCGTTCCAAACGTATTGGACTTTGAAACCGAACCCGACGAAGTTGATGATTACGCGCGAGGTTTCCGAAAAGACATCGGTCTCGAAGAAGACGATATCCTGTTTTTGCAGCCGACCCGCGTCGTTCCGCGAAAAGGAATCGAGCACTCGATCAGTTTGGTTTCGGCGCTGAAAAATGATAAGTGCAAGTTGGTGATCTCGCACGCCAGTGGCGACGAGGGCAACGAGTACCTTGCGGCTTTGAAAGACTTGGCCGAATCCAGCGGCGTTCATCTGCTGCTGTGTGACCAACAAGTTGGTGACAAGCGAGGACTGAACGAAGACGGCAGCAAGATTTACACGCTTGCCGACGCGTATTCGCAAGCGGACTTCATCACTTATCCCAGCTTGTACGAAGGCTTCGGAAACGCACTTTTGGAAGCGTTCTATTTCCGAAAACCCGTGCTCGTGAATCGTTATTCCATTTACGTCGCTGACATTGAACCCAAGGGTGCCAAAGTCATTTCGATGCAAGGGTATCTGACGAAGGACGTCGTCGCACAGGTCCAGCGAATCATTGACGATCGCGAGTATCGCGAGCAGATGGTCGACTTTAACTACGAAATCGGGAAGTCGTTCTTTAGTTACAGTGTGCTGCGTCGCAAGCTTCGAGCATTGGTGACCAACTTTACCGGCCAAGACAACCTTTAGCAGCCTGTTATGTGCTGCATCGGCGAACCGCACGCTGGTGTGTTGCGGCTGATGATAGTTTTGATCGGGTTAGGTTTCTCTATCAGCCGGCATGCATTAGCGTCCGGTTATGTGCGCTGTATCGGCGAACCGCACGCTGGCGCGTCGCGGCTGATGCTTGTTTTGATCGGGGGTTGGTTTCTCTATCAGCCGGCACGCGTTAGCGTCCGGTTCTGTGCGCTGAATCAGCAAACCGCACGTTGGCGCGTTGTGGCTGATGCTTGGTTTGATCGGGTTTAGGTTTCCTATCAGCCGGCACGCGCCAGCGTCCGGTTCTGTGCGCTGAATCAGCAAACCGCACGTTGGCGTGTTGCGGCTGATGCTTGTTTTGATCGGGCTAGGTTTCTCTATCAGCCGGCACGCGTTAGCGTCCGGTTACGTGCGCTGAATCAGCAAACCGCACGTTGGCGTGTTGCGGCTGATGCTTGGTTTGATCGGGCTAGGTTTCTCTATCAGCCGGCACGCATTAGCGTCCGGTTCTGTGCGCTGTATCAGCAAGCCGCACGCTGGCGCGTTGCGGCTGATGCTTGTTTTGATCGGGTTTAGGTTTCCTATCAGCCGGCATGCGTTAGCGTCCGGTTATGTGCGTTGTGTCGGCGAACCGCACGCTGGCGCGTAGCGGATGATGCTTGTTTTGATCGGGGGTTGGTTTCTCTATCAGCCGGCACGCGTTAGCGTCCGGTTCTGTGCGTTGCATCGGCGAACCGCACGCTGGCGCGTTGCGGCTGATAATTGTTTTGATCGGGTTAGGTTTCCTATCAGCCGGCACGCGCCAGCGTCCGGTTCTGTGCGGCAGCCTGCAAGTCGCATGCGATCACGCTACTGCTGATATTCATTTCAGTCGAGGCCAGCGTGGCTTTACACCGATCTCCCCAACCAACGCCGCACCATCTGTTCCTAGCGTCGACGGCGGTTTAACAACAGCGCTGGCAGTCCAATTAGAAAGAGACCGAAAGATCCCGGTTCGGGAACCGCAGTTGTGTTAAGTGTGAGTCCAAAGTTGTCGGCACTTCCAGTTCCGAAAATTTGACTGTCCAGCTCGGTCCCAATACCGCTCAGCCAAGAGGCGTTTGCCGTCCCGCTGCCGGGCGTCAGATCCGAAAAAAGGAAGTTTGACTCACCAGCTCCGGTCGATGCGAATTCGAAATCGCCAAGGAAAATGCTTGAGCCTGTCGGCACGGGATTGGTAAAGATGGCTGATTCCATTGTGATGGACTGCGAAGTGAAGGCTTCACCGGTGTTGAAGTCGAAAACTGGGTTGGTTGTTACCGAGGTGATCGTTCCCGGGCTAGCGGCCTCCAGCGTTCCGGTTAGACCAAAGCCAAGCAGCCCTTCATCGGTCAGGATGCTGGTATTGCCGCTTTCAGAAAGGAAGATGCCGATCTTGGTCACTGAGCCTTCTTCGATTGTGAACGAGTTTCCAAACGAGGCTCCGTCGTCAACCGAAAAATTGATCATCAACGCCGCATCCGCATTGTGGCTGAATCCGCAGAGGATTGTGAAAAAGACGCCCATGACCGTTGTTTTGTGAAGGTTCATTGTTTTCTCGCTTGCGTACCGCGGCTATAGATCTCGTTCCACCAATTCGAACGCAAAGGAGCCGAAGAACCCTTCACAAAATTTTGGAAGGCTCCGGAATCATGATCGTCCGGTGCTATCCGCCGGAACGCGGTAGCGTGCGGTTCTGCGCGTTGTATCGGCGAACCGCACGCTGGCGCGTTGCGGCTGATGCTTGATTTGATCGGTGTAGGATTCCTATCAGCCGGCACGCGTTAGCGTCCGGTTACGTGCGCTGAATCGGCGAACCGCACGCTGGCGCGCTGCGGCTGATGCATGGTTTGATCGGGCTAGGTTTCCTATCAGCCGGCACGGGATAGCGTCCGGTTCCGTGCGCTGAATCGGCGAACCGCACGCTGGCGCGTTGCGGCTGATGAAAGTTTTGATCGGGGTTAGGATTCCTATCAGCCGGCACGCGCCAGCGTCCGGTTCCGCACGCTGAATCGGCGAACCGCACGCTGGCGCGTTGCGGCTGATGATTGGTTTGATCAGGTTTTGGTTTCTCTATCAGCCGGCACGGGATAGCGTCCGGTTCTGTGCGCTGTATCAGCAAACCGCACGCTGGCGTGTTGCGGCTGATGATAGTTTTGATCGGGGGCTGGTTTCTCTATCTGTCGGCACGGGTTCGCGTGCGGTTCTGTGCGCTGAATCGGCGAACCGCACGCTGGCGCGTTGCGGCTGATGCTTGTTTTGATCGGGTTTAGGTTTCCTATCAGCCGGCACGCGTTAGCGTCCGGTTATGGGCGGCAGCCTGCGAACCGCACGCGATCACGTTGCGGCTGATGTTCATTTCAGTCGAGGCCAGTGCGGCTTTACACCGATCTCCCAAACCGACTGCGGAACTGAAAAAAGTCCACGATATTAACGACCCCGTCACCGTTAAAATCAAAACGCTCATCGAGCGTTTCACTACCAAACGCGTTACGGAATTGGAAGAAATCGATGATGTTGACTGTTCGGTCCCCGTTGACGTCACCATAGAGTCGGAAAAACTCGTCAGTCGCGTTTCCACCTGCTGCACCGTCTCCATCACCGTCAAGCACGTTGCCTGAAACGTCCTTGATGCTGTCTAAAACAGTCAATCGGTAGTTGCCGTCGGCAAGTGATCCGCCGAGGATCCCGTCGCCGCTGAACGTCAACGTCGCGATCGTCTTATCGTTGATGATCTTTGTTGTCAGAACAGATGTGATCGTTGCTCCGCTATCCACGTTTTCGATCAGAAAATCTGACGCCGTCGCGTTGACAATTTCGCTGAACGCAACCGTAATTTCGGTCACACGACTTCGTTGACGATCACCGCCATTGATCAGGATCGATTCAACTTGTGGGCTTACAAAATCGACCACGTCTGATTCGAAAGCCCCAATGTCGACCGAGCTTCCAAAGACACGGTCAAATCCCTCGCCGCGCTGGTCGAACTGTAGCGGATTGTCGTCGGCATCCACGGCAAGTGCGTTATTTCCTGCATTTAACGCCGGGCTGCCAGGTTGTAAGGCGTGCGTTGGTGTGGGGCCACCGTTATCAGCTAGTGGTGCCAGTTTCGCGTCGGTTTCTCGCTGATCTCCCAATGCCGCGGCATGCAACGCGTCACCGATCGGCGTGTCTTCGAGAATGTTGTGTCCTAGCGAGATGATCGACAGACCTTGCAAGCCAGACTCACTCCCTTGTGCTCGGATACTGCCGCGGCTTCCGTTGTTGGCGAACAACGTGTTTTGATATTCCAGCGTCGTCGTGGAGTCTCCCGAAGCAACCGCTTCGACACCGCCGAATGCGTTGTTGGCGATCGTCGCGTTACGAAGCGAGAGGCGGTCTGCCGTCGATCCAAAGTTGAATACGACAATGCCGCTTGTCGCATTGTTGCTAATCGTCGAATTCACGATGGTTGAATTGCTGTCCAGCAAGCGGATCGCTCCCGCCGCGGCGCCGAGGTTGCCAACGATCGCACTGTCATGAATTTCTAGCCTGCCCTCTCGCATGTGCAACGTGCTGCCGTTGCCGTTGGAAGCGTTGCCAGTCATCACGACGCGATGAAAGAATGCGTCCGAGCCTTCGGAGAGGAACGCGCTTCCTCCAACCCCTGCAGGTGTAAAACCATCCGCAATGGTCACGTCCGTGATAGTCACATCGATCGGATCGCTGCTCGTTTCCGTGAAGACACGAAATTGGTTGTTACCACTGATTTTCAGTTTGTCGGCGCCTAGTCCAATAATTGTGACGGTAAAGGAAAGCTCAATGCCGCCCTCGGTCAGCTGAATTGTTGAACCCGAAAGACTCGGGTCGAATGTGATCGTATCTTTGGTCAGTCTGCTATTGGCAAAATTGATCGCCTCGCGAAGCGAAGTTAAGCCGTCGCGGGAGTCCACCACATCGAGGTTGGTGGTGACAAAAAGACTTGGATTTTCATCTGCTTCAAAGGCACCGATGTCGACCGAGCTAACGACCCGTTCAAAACCTTCGCCGCGCTGGTCGGACGCTAGTGTGTTGCCATTCGCATCGACCGCAAGAGTATTGTTGCCGGCGTCGATTGCGGGGCTGCCTTCGAGCAACGCATGTGTCGGAGTCGGACCGCCGTTGTCTGCCAGTGGTGCCAACAAGGCGTCGGTATCACGCAAATCGCCTGCCGCTGCATCATGCGCCGCGTCACCGGTCGGTGTGTCGTCAAGCAAGTTGTGACCGAGTGATACAATCGACAAGCTGGGTAGGCCGTTCTCGTTACCGCGAGCGACGATGTTTCCTTGAGAACCATTGTTGGCGAACAGTGTGTTTTGGTATTCAAGCTGTGTTGAGGTGCCGAAGGCGACGACTTCGATACCAGCTGCGACATTGTTCGCGATCGTGACATTCGCGAGCGAAAGGAGGTCGGAACTTGAGTTGGTGTTGAAGACGCTGATGCCGCGGGTCGCGTTGCCGCTGATGGTCGTGTTGGTGATTGTCGTTTGGTTGTCTTGTAGGCGGAGCGTCCCAATCCCCGTGCCCAGGTTGTTGACGATCGCACTGTCAGAGATTGCGAGGTTGCCGAACGCCATCACGATTGCGCTTCCGTTGCCGCCAGTCGTGTCATTGTTCGACAGGACAACACGGCTGAGCGTGATGTCGCCACCGTTTGAGAAGAACGCTCCTCCACCTCCCGATTCGACTGCCTTACCATCCGCAATCGTTAGGTCGCTTATGGTGATGATCCTCTGACCGTTGCCAAGCTCGGCAAACACTCGGCTGACTCCGCCTCCGCTGATCGTCAATTGGTCGGCACCGAGACCTTCGACTACCAGTGAACTCCGAAGTTCTAATTCACCTTCGGTAAGTGTGATGGTTGCACCAGCAAGACTTTCGTCAAATGTGATCGTGTCTGAACCAGATGTGTTGTTCGCCAAAATGATCGCTTCACGCAGGGAGGTCAGTCCGTCCTGAGAGTCGACCACGTCGAGATCCGTTGTGACGACAAAACTAGGCAACTCTTCGGCTTCAAAGGCACCGATATCGACCGTTCCGCTGACGACACGGGCAAAGCCTTCGCCCCGCTGATCGAACTGCAACGGACTGCCGTTGGCATCCACAGCAAGAGCATTGTTCCCAGCATCGATAACCGGGCTGCCAGCTAGCGATGCGTGTGTCGGTGTCAGTCCACCGTTGTTGGCAAGATCAGCCAATCGCGGATCCAGTGGGTTGGCTGTTGATCCGAACAGGCTTCCGCTTACGAGCGTGGAAGCGCTGAGTGTGTCTGCATTGCCGATTAGACTGTGAATAAGCGTTAGCGTCGCTTCCGGATCGGGCAATACATCATTGGAAACACTTGATGCTGTATTGTTGGCGACGATCGTGTTTTTAATCGCGACCGGAGCGTTCGCTGAGGTGTTGTTGACAAAGATGCCACCTCCCTGGCCAGCACTCTCGTTGGCAACAATTGTACCGTTGGTGATCGTCAACGCTTCAAGACCGAACGTTTGGATCGCTCCTCCATCACCGTCGCTGCTGTTGCCGCTGAACGTACTGTTGATGACGTTCAAGTCGCCAAAAACGAACATTCTAAAGCCGCCGCCATCTTCACCGCTGGTGTTGTTGCTGAAAGTGCTGTTGGTGATCAATGTGTCACCGCCGGCGGTGGCGCCACCACCGCCACCGTCGCTTTGGTTTTCGCTGACCAAGCTGCCGGACACCGTCAACATCTTAGCGGCACGAATACCGCCACCGTCGCCGCCACTGCTGTTGCCAATCACCTGACTATTCGTGATGAAGGTATCGCCACCGAAAACCGCGATTCCGCCGCCATCGATTGCGGCGTTGTTGTTTTCAACGACGCTATCGACCAGATGGAATTCGCCATTGAGCGAAAAGATTCCTCCGCCGAAACCCGTGTCAGGTGTTTCGTTGTTTCGAACTACGCTGTTGCGAAGGGTGAACGTGCCATCGGATTCGAATCGAATTCCGCCACCGTTTTCATCGCCCAGTTGAGTGCCCCCGGTGACGATGAAGCTGTCGAGCGTCAAGTTGCCGTTTGCAGAATCGAAGTTCAATACACGCGATTGGCCAGCTGCGTCAATGGTTAGCCGTTCCGAAAGCGAAGAAGCATCAATCGTGAGCCCGTCGGTGATGTTTAGCTGGCTTCCAGCGAGTGTGATCGTCGCACCTGACAGACCTGGGGCGAAACTGATTGTGTCTTCACCGGGCGAGCTGTCTGCGAAAGCGATTGCCTCGCGCAGTGAGGTCAATGTGTCGTTCTCGTCGACGACGTCAAGGTTGGTGTTGACCAGCAGTCCAAGTTCCGTGTCTGCCGCGAAGGCAGCGATCGGGCCGCTATCGAAGCTCCGCGCAATGCTCTCCTCGCCCTGAACCAACTGTGGAAGGCATTGCAGTGTGTCACCAAAATCTGAAGCGAGCAGCCTTCGGCCTTCCAGTTGTTCGAGCGTTGGGCGGCTACTTTTTTTTCTCTTCACGCAGAAACGACGACGGTCAATTCGATGAGCGGAGCGTTGGCGACGATTCATGGTCAGGGCTACAGAAATGGATGCGAAGGTGGTGGCGTGGGGCTGCATTGGCTGCTCGCCCGATACCTTCAAACGCAAATTGTTTCCCTGCCCCTTCGAACTGTGGATCAAATCCGAATCAAATTATTTGCTGCAACGGCGTCCGTCGGCTCTGCCGGACCAAAGCAAGTTGAATCGTCCCGCTCTTTCCGGGGGGCGGGATTTCCGAGGTCACTTGCTCTTCAATCGTGAACCCTTTCCGAGATTTCGATAACAATAGGCCCCCGAAACTGCATTCCTGTTGCTGGCGAAGGACCGTTTTTGCGGCCGTTTTTGTAAAGCGATTCCGGTCTGGTCCAATTTTGGCAGAAAATGCTCGGGATTCAGAAAAACGCCGTTAGGAATGAACTGCAAAAGGAGAAAGGCTGATCGATGGGCATTTGCGCAGCGTTGCTTGCCCACTTTTGGTGTTTCTTAAAGAGTTCGAACCAGGTAGTGGCGGAATGATTGCTCCAGACAACGAAAGCATCACTCTCTGTCTTGAAGCTGTAGCGGAAGGAAAAGCGGAGGCAAAAGAGCGACTATTTGAGCTGAGTTATCCGGAACTGCACCGTGTCGCACGGCGGCTGATTTCGTGGCAGGCCGCGGGACACACCCTTGAGGCAACGGCATTGGTCAACGAGTCAGCGATGCGTCTGATGAAGGCTGGAAACTTCGCTGAATTTGTCAATCGCAAAACTTTTTACGCGGCCATCGCCAAAGCAATGCGTTGCGTCCTGGTTGACTATGCCCGCAAACGTAACTCGCTAAAACGCGGCGGCGAGAAAACGAAAGTCGATCTCGATGTCGCGCTGGAGCAAATCGAATCAAGCAACCAAGTGAAGTTGCTCGATTTGGATGAAGCCCTTTCGGAGCTGACCAAATACAACGAGCGTTACGCCAATCTCGTTCAGTGTCGATTCTTTCTGGGGATGACCGTTGACGAAATCGCGGCCGACCAAGGTGTTTCCAGATCAACGGTCGAACGCGATTGGCGATTCACTCGAGCTTGGCTAGCAGAATTTTTGGAGGGAGCCTGATCCGTTTTGCGTTTTACAGTGTGGGGTAGCACGAATGCCTCGACGCTCGCATTGAAAGTGTGTTTGATGTCTGGGAAAACGAGCGGAGCAAACGATCCAAAGGCAGGGAACAAAGGCTGGAAACCATGCCAAGACGTCTCGCGATGAACATCGAACGACTGCAATTGCTCGAGTCACTCTTTCGTGAAGCGGTTGACCTTGATGAAGGTAGCGTCGATGCGCTGCTAAATGAATGATGTGGCGATGACTTGTCACTCAAGCGGTCCGTCATGTCACTCCTCACGCGAGACCGCGATCTCGAAAATTCGCAGTACCTCGCCGCCCCGGAATCCTTTTCAATGCGTTTCAGCGTTGGTGATCAAAGCAAAATCGTTAAAAATACAAATCAAACTTCGCTAGCTAATCGCTCTTTAAAAATCGAAAACCCAACGCACTATTCAATGCCCCGTTGGATTCGCCTACCTCTCAGCGGTCTCTGCATCATATTCTAGAACGAAAGTGAACTTGCAGTCTCTAAGCAGACTGCCACTATCAAAGTGAAGATGCTCAGTACAGTCACCCGCGGAGAAGTAAAACGTTGGTTGGTAATTTTGGACGATATTTAACAGGTGGAAAAATGTACCTAGTCAAAATTCATCGAATGTTACCCGTGCCCCGGCATGCAGGACATGCAATTTTTCCCCGTTTACAACGAGGACAGTCCCGCTGAAATGTTTTCGGAGCAGTAATCGGGCTACCATCAAGCGCGTAGCTAACAATTACAATTTGGCGAACACTGATCTTTCCGCTGGCACAATTCGGACATGCTACGAACGTACGGCCACCACACCACAGGCAACAGTCATCAGCAATCAGGGAATGCTGAGATGGCGATCGGTTACCACGCGACGATCCGTTTCTCGATTGATCATCCGAAGACGATGGAGGAACTGACGAGTAGCAATGTACCATCATGACCGCTCCGCGACAGGCTTCAATTGTATCGGCGAATGTCGAGTGCGTTGCCGACATTGGCTCAGGCAGTTTGATGCCCGATGCTTTTGCGAATCGACTCGCGTCCTCAGATAGGACGGCATAGTTGCGGATCTCTTTCTGGCGATCGGTCGCGTAATTGATCCCTACCACTTGCCCGGAAAGATCTACACACGGCCCCCCGCTGTTTCCGGGTTCAACAGTGGCTGTATGAAGCATGTTTTTCCCGTCAGCCATGAATTTGCTAATGCTGCCACGATTAGACATTAGCGATGGTTCGTAACGTCCTGGAAGTGGGTAGCCCAACGCAATAATTTCTTCTTCTTGGCGGGGAGGGCTTTGGCGGATTGACATTGGCTGGATATCAAGCGACCGTTCAAGCTTCAGAATTGCCAGATCGGAATTTGGGTCCCTACTGGTTGCAAAAACTGTTGCCCTGACTTCTAAACCTTGGTCATTTGTCAGCAAAAATCCATCAATGTTTTCAACTACGTGACGATTGGTCATCACATGTTGAGGTGTTAAAAGAAATGCACTGCCCGAACTTACCAAGTTTAGGTTATCAAGATTAATCGGAGCGGTACTAGCTGATGCACCCGTAGATTCCTCACTCGACGAACTTGTACCGGTCGAGTCCATCTCAAATACAAATGGATCATGAGCGAACGTGTAAAGCAACCGATCCTGAACTCGAGGACCGGGTTCGGGCTTACCGCTTCCAAGTACGTCCGATAGCTTTTGGGCAGCATTCCCGAGCTCGAGCTTTGTTGACAACATAAGCGATGCATTGTGGTGCGTAGCGAATGATAGCGTTCCTGGTGTCGCTTCGCCGGAAAGTTTGAGGAAGTTAGCGAATCCCTCAGCACTCCCGTTTCGAGCCGCTACGACGGCTTGATTGTTATAGACAGATGCAAGTGTTCTGGAGTGAACCCCGGGGAAATGCTGATGAATGTTTTTAATTGCCGCGATAGCTTTCTGATTGATTCGGATCGACTCCTTGATTTCCAGTTCCTTGCGAGTTTGTACGGGCTTGAGACCACCTAAATAGAAATCCGATACGATACCCTCTGGTAACGATTTACTGATCGATTCGAGGGCTGCCATTACAGTTGCATCCCGTAGGTTGTCTGTTTCCAGTTGAGCTTTAATCTGGCGGGCTTGATCGGCTGATTGACGAATCACGTTGCAGACTTTCACGTACTCACGATCAGCTACGCTGAGCCTATTAATTTTGAGTGTTACCGTTCGTTCGCCGGTGTCTAGTTTTACCGAGCTGTCATCAAAGTCCCGCATGTTAGCGTCGATCGAATACCGACCGCTTACATCGGCCCACGTCCGTCGTTGTGACAGATTTTGTGACAACGTTACATTGACAAAAACAGCAATGTTCAGGAACGTCATCGCGAAAAAGCACAGGGCGAATCGGATTGTAGAAAGAGGCGGGGCAATGTTTGAAGAATCGCAGGGCATTGTTGCAACTTTGGGCATTAGACGGGGCTCCCTTGGATTGGTTGGGAGTTGCCTTACAGGAAATTTGCAGGGTCGAAGGAATGCAAGATGTATCGGGAGTATCCAGATCTGTTGTTTCTATTGGACTCGGTTTCGACCAACTCCATAAGAGACTTGGAGTGGTTCGCCGGCGCTTTGGATCCAGAGTTCGTAATTCATTCCGTATGATTTAAACGCGTCCCTTACTGGTCCGAATTGATGATAACTGTCTGGATAAACGGCTATGATCAACGTGCTGTCTTTGAGTGCTAGGCGACGGGCCGTTTCTCGTATTGCAACGATGGACTTCTCACTTCCGAGGGTGATTCCTTTTCCAATACGTGGCTTGATTTCATAACTGTACGAATCGGTGTCCGGGATCGGCTTAGAAGTTACATGTTTTTCAAAGAAATCACCCTCAGCATCATCTGGCGATGCGACTAAGAAAAGTTCATTGTGAGAAAGTAAAATAATCCCGCGCGCTCCCGCACCTACGCGTTCAAGCGGCACTTGCATGGTCTTTGCTTTTTTCGCTCGAACGACTTGCCATTCTGCTTTAGCAATTGCTAACGCAATGCTTGTTTCACTGAGCTCTTCCTCCGCTTGTTTTATGCGGTCAGGAATCTCAGCTGCTTTAGAGGCGATGTTAATCAGGTTTTCTGCGAGATGCTTCCTCTGGCTAACTAATTGACTTTCAGCGACAGATAACTTCTTTATTTCTTCGCTGTATTCAACGAGATTCGTCATCGTGGCATCTGTTTTTGGGGTAGGCACCGTTTCATAGATCTTTTGCAGGTCACGCAAGCGGGCCTGCTGGCGGGCCAGTTGAAGCTCCAAATTTCGCATGACCAACGGAGTGATCGGTTGATTGGCGTGTTCATTGCCGCTTGGGTCGTGTCGGATTTTCACCAAGAGTGCCACTAGAATGGCTAGGAATACGATTCCGCCAAACGTATTGCAAATCGTGTCGAGGAATAGGTCAAAGCTGTCGCCCTGGTCGGAAACGCGTCGTTTCATGATTCATCCAATTCGAACAACAGTTTTATGTCGGCATCTCGTCCGATGACGTCAAAACCATACCGTATAGATGTTGCGATTCTAAATCGCCCGGACGAAGAAGGCCGGTGTGTGGAGTCAAAGAACTCTCTCAAAGTATCGAAGTCTTTCGCTCCACCTGGCGCTACCAAGACCATAAAGTGAGTTTTTCGAGCATCCCGCTGTTTGATTGCGGATATCAGGTCTTCAATTCCAGCGAATGCACGGTCGGACTTGCGGTCGCCCTCACGCATCGAAATATGTACTGAACGATTTGGGTGGTCCCCTAAACGCACGATGACCAATGCTCGGCCGTCACGCAATTGGTCGTTGTAAAGCGGGGTGTTGTTTCCTGCAAGTTTTCGTGTACGTTCCTCCAATTCTGTAAGCGTCGAACTTAATCGCTGATTATCGTCTTTCACTTTGCGAATTGTCTCTTCCGCGAGGAGCGAGTTCGTTTTATAGCGTTTTTCGGTGTCCTCTAGTTGTCGTTCGACGGTAGCAACCTGACTGGCAAGTTGTTCGTTCCGGCGTCTTTGCTCTGCAATTTGCGTGAGTAATTGTTCTTCTGTCGCTATCCCTGTTGCTGTGAGCGCATCATTCTCTCTCTGTTGTCGTTTTTGGATTTGTTGAAGTCGAGCTTGTATCGCATCAGCATCCGCTTTGGTCTGATCAATGATTCGAGTTACAGCGGCGGCATCACCTGATGGAGTGTGGGACGCCGCATCGACTTTTTCGAGTAGCTCTAAAACCATGATCAATGTGATCAGGATGAAGATCCCAACCACAGCCGTAATGATGTCTTGAAAGGCGAAGAACGAAACGCCAGGGCCATTAAGTTTTCGTCGCATCAGTTTTTGATTTCGGAGGTCGTGGCCGATGCGTGCGTTGGTGCTGTGGAAGGCGGGTTCATTTCGGGCGGGGGCTCTTTGCGATTTAATGCCACTTCATCGGCTCGCATGCGGGACACAATTTGGCTAAGGCAGTAATCCTGGCATTGGTCTAGGAATTCCTCTTCCGCCTTTTTCTGAACGGTAATCCAAAGCTGCAAGAGTAGAGCGATGACAAGTGCGACCAGTGTTGTTTCGAACGCGGTCGACAGTCCTCCGGTCACTTCACGTAGTGAACTGACAATCCCTGCTACGTCACTGTCGTCAGTCAGGAGTGAGGAGAAATTCCCGATCGCACCAGCGAGTCCAAGAACTGTTCCGATGAATCCCAGGACTGGGATTGCCCATAGGAATCCTGAGAGCATTCCAAACGAAGTCGCCGAGGCCGATTCGTCTCGATCCGCCATTGATTGCAGGACTTCGTCGACGTCTCCTATGCGTCCCAGGTTTTTCAGGCTTGACAATGCGATCAATATTCTTCGGAAGACAAGGAATTGATCTGGGAAATCAGCGATCGCATGGATCGTGGTCAGGACATCGGGTGCTGTTTGACGGGTGAGGGTGAAGCGCTGGTTTTCCGGTATTACCGGATGTTCCAATGCGCGGCGTTGGATCGATAGTTTCATGCGTTTGAACACCAGGATTACGGCTGCCCAGAATCCCAGTAAAACCGCAGCGTATTGTGTTGGCCCACGATCCAGCATCATCGACTTGAATGAGCTGGCAGGAAGGAATGAGATGACGCCGAAAAACGTAGCGGTGAATATCAATGCGATCAAACCGCAGAACGCAGTGCGTGTAGACGTACCAGGTGCGGGCGACAATCCGAACATCGCCTCGGGGTCGCCTCGACGGACTGATAGGCGTTCAGGCGACTGCGAGTGGGGCGAGTTCATCTTTTGGCTCTAAGTCGCTTGTGCGATCGTGAATAGTAAGAAAATAGCGAAAACAATTTGGTTGGCGATGATGAAAGCCATTGATAGACCCGCGAACATCCAGACGCGATGTTCGTGTCTCGCGATCGCAACAGAGTCATCTGATCCGTATTGACGGTGCAATTGCCCGAGGAGTTTCGTCATCGCGATGGCCGCCATCAGTAGCAGGATGGCGAAGACTAATGAGCTTAGCGCCCATAGTGCGACCAGACCGCTATTTTCAACTCGCCGCGTTGCTACCGCGGTGTAGATTTGAAAGATCCCTAGTGCAAAGGATTCAGCGGAGAAAATGTATGTGATGACACAGGTGGAAAGGATCCAGAACAAGCGGCGTGAGCGTAAGTCTCGCAAGGCGTAATTCTGATCCTCTCGGTTGACTTCGACTGAAGACGGCGAGAGGTTTAGCGAGGTATGGTCAATTGAGGTCGTTGGGGAAGAAATTAATGCTGCTGGCAATGCTTCTCGGACCGTCGACCACTCATGCATGCCGGTGCGCCAAACAAGCGTCTGTGCATTAATGCGTCGTTCGCTGATCCATCTTCCCAAGGTGTGTTCATCAATTGGTCCATGCCGTTCACCCTCGATGGCGACATACCATTCGCCGGTTTCGGCACCGCTGTTTTGGGTCGGGGGCGACAGTTCATTTGAGGTGCCGTCAGCCTTGGCAGCAGCAGCGTCATCGGGTTTAGGTTCAGAGGTGATAGGGCCTAGTCGGTCCGCTTGCCACTGATCTACTCGTTGCCAATGGTTAATTCCGGCCGTGCTGATTTCATCTTTCGGGCCTAGTTGTTGCCTGGCAATCATGCGATCGATTTGATCGTGACTAAACGGGCCAAGACGGCGTCCCTGTCGACGTACATGGAATCTATCGTCAGTATCAGAACTGGGGCTCATAAAGAAATGTTCGCCAATGAGTGAGAGCTGTAAGACGCGTTATTGGTCAAGGTGGACTCGGTTCGGATTGAGATGAAGATCGGTTCGCCAGCTAACAAAGTGAATGACGAGTCGGTGACCTTTATCTGGCCATTTATCATTTCCCCAATGGGGACCCAACGGCATTTCAGGGGCACCTCTGAATCACGACGGACCACCATTAACGTGCCCGACCGCAAGGATTCTCTCGGTTCCCAGAAGTGAATGACTTGGTTGGATCCCGATTTTTTTAATGAGGAGTTGCTAGTGATGTCCCAGATTCCGATCGGTCGTACTCTCATTTGAGCTATCGATTTAAGCTCCTTTAGCGGATCAGGATTTCGGCGATACAGTTGGGCTAAGGCTGGCATGACATCCTGTACGACAAAGTCGGTCGGCTGAACCGATCTTTCAGCTGACCGATACCAGTCGTCCCAGGCTGCTCGACGCGCAACAAGAGAAAGGTGGATCTTGGCGAAGTGTTCTTTCGCAACAGAACCTTTCATGATTTTCTCAATTGCTTGTGCTATCAAGATTTCTTTGATTGTGGCGTCGAGCTCTCCACGATTGCATAGCTCAGCCAGCCACTTGAGCATTGTTCCGTCCCAATCGGCCATGGCTTCGGATCGCTTCGCATTCCATTTGGCTTTAAGCGTTGCTGCGCTATTTGCTGGTTCTAGTTCGATGAGTAGCGGAGTGTCGAGGGTTTCCTGTCCGATGGCACCGTCGCCAGTTTTGATGACTTCTATGCGGGAAAGCAATTTCTGGTTGTCGCCGATCGAAAATCTGTCTCGCTCGCGATCGTAAAAATTCTTGTAAATATAAACTCGTTCTCCATGTCCATCTTTCTGTGTTATGGAGATGATTTGGGAGAACAGTGACCTATCTAGGAAGCTCTCGAACTGATTCAGGATTTCTCGCCGAGTTTCAGCTTGTTCGATACAAAAGTGAACTGGTCTGGGGATGCTAAATGGAGGCTCAACGCAAGCTTTGGAGAAATCTATGCCGGACTGTGATGCAGTTGATGCGGATTGAGGGTCAAAACGCCTTGCGAATGCTTCTTGTATTTTCCGGATATGAGAGTTCCAGGCATCGGCAGTTTTCCAGAATTCGGCCGAGTCGAGCGTTTGTTTGAACACTGAAGACTTTTGATCGAGGGGAAGCTTTGAAATGTAGTCTTCCATTCTCGATTTCAGGTTCGGCAGTGATCTTGCAGCTAGCAGGTCTTCAAGAGCTCCGGCGGATTGGATGAGTGTTAGCTCCTTGTCTTTCATTCGGGATTTCAAAGCGGTGATGCGCCGGATCTGGTTTTCTCCTTCCTGTGTAGCTGACGAGCTTGCATGTGGAAAATCGGCGATGATCCGGTTGATCTCGCTAACTGCTTCGTCAAGCCGGTTGGCTTGGTTGCGCAGTTCATCAAGGGATGATTCATTTAGGTCGATCTTTGATTGCTGCGTTACGATTTCGCCAGTTTCGCGAAGCTGGGAGATCAAGAGCTCTGTCTGGCCCTTTCGTCTGTTGTTCACGAACTTTTCATAGCGTTCACGCTGTTTTAGGATTCGAAGTTTTTCGTCATCAGTGGTCGCTTGTTCTTCCAGGCGGGATAGCGTTGCTGGCTGAATTGCCTCATCGTCAAGAGATTCTAGTTCGACCATCTGTTGATCGAATCGGGCGATCCTATCCGCTTCATTTTGCTCCATTGAATCGTGCAGTACGATCAGTTCTGCCACCTTCGGATCAGATGCCAGTTTGGGTTGTGTACGTTTTACTGTTTCGATGAATTGCTTCGCCTCGTCCAGCGATCCGGAATCCAAAAATTGTTGTATTTGACCGGCTACAGTAGCAACTCGCTCGGTGTGGCTTCGTTGCATTTGCCAATTCGCAAGGTAGCCGGTCAAGAGAAGCGTCGCGATCGCTACACCACACACGGCAAGCTGGAATTTTCGCTTTCCACGAGTCCTTAGGTCATCGATCGTGATGCGGTATCGATTAAAAAGTTCAGGCGGAAGCGGTTCGTCAAAGGCAACGGCTTTTTGGTATGCCGATTCGATTTGAGATATACTCGCATTTCTGCGGTCCATCGTGTTTTCGAGTACGGACATAGCCAAGATCCGCGATTCTATCCGCTGCTTTTCAGTCTCTAGCTCCGCAACATACTTCAGGCCTGGTGCTGCGAGGTCTTCTGCTTTAGCAGGGACTGATGACGAACCAAAGTTCTCGACGATTTCCTGGCGTATTTTCTGAAAGCGAACCGCTGCTTGATGTATTCCGGGTTCGTCAAATTGTTCTATGCATTCCTGCATGGTGGTCGCTGCGAAAGTCAGCTCGTCCTTTTTCTCTGCTAATCGCAGTTCACGAAGGTGGCGATCTACAGCAGATCGTAGCGAGGCCGGTGGATCAGTTTGCCAGGTCGAATTCAGTTCATTTTGAAGATGTGTTAGCTTTGCCAGGTCATTTGTTTGGATGGCATGCTGAACGTCCGTAGATAGTTCTTTAAGGCGTGCTGTCTCATGCTTTTCAATGTCTTCGAACCAATGTGGGCTGGTCGAGTCGGCAGCTGCGATTGCCCGAAGGGTTCGAAGTCGCCAAGCCAACGGTGCACGCGCCAGGACGAGTTTGCGTTGACGCCTGAGCAATCCATCAATGGATTGCAGTTCGACCATCGCGTCTCCGAGCAGTTCAATTGCTGCGGTATCCACGACTGAAATTCGGGGTAGGTCGTAGAGTTCGGTCAGTTCAACTAGCTCATCGAGCCGAGGAATGGCCAGTTCGTTAGCACGGTCAATCAGCGATGGTGAAGAGCCGATGATTGCCATTGCTTCGCTACGGAGTCCGCGACGGACGAGGTCGACCGCATCGCCAAGTTTTTGATTGACGACCGATAGTTCGCCCTCGTAAAGTTCAACAATCTCGCGAACATCATCTTCGGAGATGCTGTGGCTATCGAGTAATCGGTTGATTCGTAGGGTAATGGCGGGCATGAATGGCTCAGTTGTTAATCTTTGGGAGGTGGGCCATAGAAAAGTTCAGGGAAGAAAAACATGTCGAAAGATTCGATTGTCTCAAACGAGGACTGTCCATAGTCTACTCCCGGGGTGACTTTGCCAAATTCAATTTGTGCATTGAAATCTATTAAACCATTATTGATCGTGAGTGCATGATATTTCTCTTTGAGGTCTCTGAGGTTCATGATGTGCTCATCGAGTTTTTTCTCAATTTCTATTTCAGGATCTTTGAATATTTTGGAAATGCTCGGCTGGAGTCTTTTGAGGTCAACGGCTGCCTGGTTCGTTTGCACGATATATAGTTGATTTAACTTATTTGCCGGCGCCTGCTTGATCACTTTGGCCAGCTTTTCTATGTCTTGCTTCTGTTCTTGGAGATTCGCCTTTTCGACCGCGCTTGCATTGCTTTGATTGGCTTCTTCTAGCTTCTTTGCGATTTCCTCTTCCGCTTTTCTGCGGTTGGCGGCGAATGCCTTACTTAAGCGTTCGGCGGAATTGAATGTTAAGTCTTGTTGCTGTATGAAAAGCTCAAGTTGTTTAAGTATCGGATACTCTTGGCGAACATCGTTAGGGATGTTATTTTGGTTAAGATTCAGCCGTAGTGTGATTCCAGTTTCAGTTGATGAAATTGTAAGCCAGCCTTCGAATTCGCCAGGTAGGTTAATTTCGTGGTTTAGTTGTGGTAGGCGGATCGGCCTGCTGTCGTTAACTTTCAAGTGGTCAATTGTCCTGGCATCACTTGGGCCTAGCGCGATCTTGCAGAGAGGCTCAATGTGGAGTCGGTTCTCCCTGCGACGAGAGTCGCCGTCAAAATAGATGTCCAAGCTATGGGAGTCGCGGCGGCGTTGAAGTTCAGCTTCTAAGTTCGCTCGCAATGAACTTAGTTTCTTTCTATTCGATGAGGCGAGTTCAGAATTCAGAGTCGCTAGTTCTTCGTGTTGTTGCAAGCTATCGGTTATTGACTTGAAACGTTCTGTGGTTTTCGAACGCACCGTGTCGATGTTTCGTTCGACCTTGTAGCTGCTGTTGGCCGACTTTGCTAATTCCGGTTGTTTTGTTCGTTTCTGTTCCCATCTCGTTGCTTCAGTATTCCACGTTTCATATTTTTGGTTCAAACGTGCTTGCTGAGATTTTAGGTCTTCAGTGTTCGCGTGCGTTGCGAGCGCGCTGAGGAGTTTCTCTTGATCGGCAATGAATTGGGTCACTTGATTCTTGCTGTCTGCTAGTCGAACCCAGGACGATAGCTTTTCATCAGAAGGAAGTAAGGTCAAGTTTGATAGTTGTTTGTTTTGCTCTTCGAGTAGTTCTAGGTTTTTATGAATTTCTCTGGAAAGTTTAGTTACCGGGTTCTCAGGATCATTAAAGGAAGCTGCGCCTTTTATGATGGTTTCCGCGAGTTCTTCAATTGCGTGCCGTTGTTTTTCTTCAGTATCTCTTTTCTCATTGATGTCTGGATCGGCATCGATTCCGGATGCAGGTTCGTTAGGTTCCGGCTGTTGCTCGATGTCAGGTTCGGGTAGCACCTTCTTGGGGATGTTTTCTTTGGGGGGTGCCTTGATCCCTGCCTCAGCGTTTAGTTCGGTTAGAAGAGCTTCCGAGTCAGATCGCAGTAGGAATATCGAAGCCACGACACCGAGGATCAGCGGTGCTAACGCGGCGATTGCGAGTAGTGTCAGGCGATTGTTTTCATTCTGTGAATATTGCGGTTGAAATGGAGGTGGTGCCTGTCCGGGGATTGGCTGGGGTGGTGGTCCCGGAGACTTGGGATCCGCGCTTTGACGGTTAGTCGCTTCGTTTGTTGGTTCTTGAGGTGATGTTTGCCCAAATCGAGAGACGCCGGGCGCCAGGACTGGGCGGGCGGGGGCAACCGAACTGAGGCGTCCTGACCGCGCCGCTTCGACTAGCGGTCCATCTGGCGGGGCCTCTAGGTTTCCTGATGACAGGTCAAGTTGCAGCGCCGTAGGTGGGAGTGATAAAGCTTCCGGGGATCCCGCTATCAAGCAGCGCAAGCGACACTGGACTCCTGGTGGCAGTTCGCAAGCGTGTGTAGAGAACGTTGCGTTCCATCGTTTGGGTTCCGGAAGCAGGCAAATTGCTTCGTCGACTAACGCCAATAATTCGGTGTTCTGCTCAGGACGGTAGATCAGATAGAGCAATGAGCTAGGTGTTTGACTGTCGAAGATCGAGGCGACTGTCCCAGCCCAGCCGGCGTCACCGGTTTGTTGCTCCCAGCTTTTCGCGATTCGAAGGGGTGAGTCTACCCTTGGGATTGCTTTCGCTGTTGAAATCGTCCGAACTTCACCGTCCCAGGTTTCAATCGAAAATCCTGGTGTGCGTAAGATGGCGGCGGGCCCGCTTGCCGTCCGGTCGGCCGCTGAGACGACCACGTGGTGGGCTAGCTTGTTTGATCGGCCCGTGTAATCCGGCGGCGCTTCAGCGATTCTTGATAGCACATTGACCAGTCGTCCAGCCACTTTCAGTTGCACGTGCATGTAGTTGACCGGAGAAGGCCCGTGCGTAACGGCGGGTTGATACGCAGATAGGCTTTCCAGCGGCCCGACTAGTCCAGCAGGCATGCTCTCGGACATTGCAACAGTGCAGAAACCTCGGCTACCCGGACGGAGCCCCCGTGGTGCCGACGTGTAAATCAATTCGCTACTTTGGGACATGCTATTCCGAGCCTGGCTGGTCTTCTTTTCGGTGTCCGACGTCGATGAGTCCTCGGAACCGTCGAGCGAGCAAATAGATCAAACTTACTTCGGCCCATTGAGGGCGGATGTCTTTCGGACGAATGCCCAACTGGCCGGTTTTCGGATCCATTTCGGGGCGGCGGCCCGTTGCGGAAACTGGCATGTAAACCACGGAGTTGCTGACCGTTGCCGCAGCCGCAGTTAGTTCAGGACAAGTTTGGCGCAGTAGGTCACGGAGTTTGCTTGAAGTTTCAAGTATCCTGTCTTCATCGATCGCTTCACGATCGCGACTAACTTTTCCGAATGGTGGATTGGCATTTACGTCTGGAAGCAGTTTTTGCCAGGCGTCCCATTTGGTAACTAAGATTACCAAGGTCGCATTGATCTTTTCATCTTCTCTCATGCCGGCTTTCTGCCGGACTCGATTAATTGCCTCGAGAAGAATGCTATCTTGGCGGATCGTTTGACCTGCCGAGCGTCCCTCTCCAGTCATTTGTGGATCAGCACTAAGGCCACTGCATGCGGCACGAAAACGAGGGTCTTGGGTTGGGTCGAAGCAAAACAGTAGTGCCTCGCTGCGGGCCAGATGGCCGGTGACCGGCCCGGTCGATTCATCCGCACCGGGCAGGAACGATTCGCCCGCATTGTCGTAAAGGCATAATACCCTCGATAGCGTTGCTTTTTTATCCTCGTGTGGATGGCCTTCGCCGGGGCTGAGAGTGAATAAGAACGGACGGGGCAGGTTGACCGCTCGGTCGCCCAATTGCACACGGTTGTACAATGTTCCCTGTTCTTCAGTTTTGGGAAGGGACGTCAACTGATCTGGATTATTAGACAGGAACTGACGTTCCTCATACTCGATTAGCCGGGCATTCATCGCCGCGTCGGCATCAGTCAGCAGTATTTGAAACCGCTCCGCCATTGACCGCCGTGCCTGCCAAATCATAGACGCGAGAAGGTAGCTCTTGCCGCTACCTGGAGCGCCGAGGATTGAGAAGAAGGCCACGGGGATCTCAAATAAGCGACGTGGAATCTTCAGGTGGCACTGTGGGCATCCGGTTTCAGTAGCTTCGGAACCTTCGGGATCGATTGCTCTATTGTTTGGCGTGAATCGCGTCGGCAAAAAACGACGTAGTTCGCTTTCACCAAGTTTTTCATCTCCATAAAGTGAAGAGTGGGTTGCGATCCAAACGGCGTCTTCAGAGGCGAACTCGGCCCAGCAGTGCGGGCAAACCACTTTTTCGAGTAACCTTAGCGATGATGGACCAGATAAAGGCGAAGTGAAAGTCATTTCGTGGGCTGCCGGTGACTGATTGTGAGACTTGTCCGTAGGGCCGCGAGCCGGATTCGTCTCCAGTGTCCAAGTTGGGGAGCGATTGTACCGCCTTGGCGAGTGGTGGACAACTAGGCACCTAGGGAGTCCAGATTGATAGCTTTCCCGTAACTTGGTGTTGGTTTGATCTGGTAATTTGAAAGCCGGGTGTGTTTGGTTTGCGAGATGTTAGGCTGGGACTGCGATCGTTCTCACTGTTTTATAGTCGACTACAGAACGAGCGTTTGTCGAATGATTGGAGATGAAGATTCATTAAAAGTATGTGCTGAAAGGATCGATGCTAAATAGGGCGAGCTTGATGAAGTTCGTCGAAAAAAATCCAGTATGAGGCAGCTTTGCCGTAGATGGTAAAAGATTCTGCATCCGAGAAATGAGCGAATGTAGTTTTAAGGTTGTTATATAAGAAACGCAGGTGTTGGTTTTTTTGCAATGGATCAAGCGTTGGATGAATATCGAACGACTGCAATTGCTCGAGTCACTCTTTCGTGAAGCGGTTGACCTTGATGAAGGTAGCGTCGATGCGCTGCTAAATGAACGTTGTGGCGACGACTTGTCACTCAAGCGATCCGTCCTGTCACTTCTCACGCGAGACCGCGATCTCGAAAATTCGCAGTACCTTGCCGCCCCGCCCCACGGAACTGTGCGTTCCGATGCCGAATCGATTTGCGGCACGTACTGTGGCGCATTCAAGCTGGTTCGGCATCTCGGCAGCGGCGGAATGGGCGACGTCTTTCTGGGGGTTCGCGATGATGAATTCAAACAGCAAGCCGCGATCAAAATCGTCCGTACCGGCTTTGGCGGCGAAAAGGTGGTCCGGCGGTTTGATAAGAGATGCAGTTCCTTGCTTCGCTCGGGGAACACGCCAACATCACCAGCATCCTTGACGCCGGAACCACTCAGCACGGGCAACTCTATATCGCGATGGAGTTTGTCGATGGCTTGCAGATCAACAACTATTGTGACAACCACCGAATGACAGTTCGGGAACGGCTTGAACTGTTTTGCAAAGCCAGTCAAGCCGTTCAGTTTGCTCATCAAAACGCGATCCTTCATCGTGATTTGAAACCGAGCAATCTGATGGTGACCACCGATGGCAAGCCCATGCTGATCGATTTCGGTGTTGCCAAGTTGGCGGCATCCAGCTAAGGACATCCTGCAGCTGATATCGAACACCATGCCACTAGATGGCAAATCCGCACCGAACATGAGACCTTTGACTACTCACCAACGCTTGACGTAACAACCACCGAGGCACTTTAGCAGATCGAGGTGCCGGCGGGTATTCTGGTGCCAAATCAACGATACTTTTGGGGTGTTGCTCATGTGGGAAAGAATCGCCTGCAGTCCGACTTCTCAGAGAAGCAAGAGTTTGCGACAGGTGAACTCGACTATCGACTGGAGCCATTCGAGCTTGGCAAACATTTCAATTGTGACGTTGTCAAAAGCCCTGGCGATCAAACCGAAGATGCGTTTCAAGTTTCGTCAACGCAGTTACTAATTGATGGTTTTCGGCCGGAAGGCGGCAATGAAAAGTATCGGGGGCTTCCCGAGAATCATCGGATCGGTCCGCATCGTCTTGGCGAACATCAGAAGCCAAATGCGATTCAATTTGGAAAGCACTCCGCGGCTATTCGTTTGAAGCTTCCTCGGACTAAAACGAAAGCCCTACGTTTTCTACTTGCGTCCGCTTTGTCTGCGTACGAGCCAGACGGTGCTGCGATCGAAGTGTTATTAGAGTACGCCGATGGAACGGGCGAGAAACGCGTTGTGAATTGCCCCGATTGGACGATGAAGTCCGACTGTCAACTGCCCGACGATGGGGTATTGCCAACCAATATCGTTCGCCATGGGATCGATCGGGGAACGGTTGCTGGTGCTGCTTTTAATGCGAACTACGCATTGTTCGACACCATGATTGCCGTCGACTCTAGCCGTGAACTACTTGCGATCGTCATTCCTGCCAAACAGGAATGCACACGTTTCAGCAGCGAAGCACGAATCAATATCCTTGCGATTACTGGCGTTGTATCCAAATAAGTTTTGTCCCGGAAAGCATCGAGCAAATGGGCCAGCCAACAATCGCCTCTGAAATTTGACTTGGGCGTTGGCAACGAACAAACTATCGGTTCGACCCAAGATCGCATCCTTGCTGCGTGTTTAAAACGATAGGTTCAACAACGCCGATTCTTTGGCGTTTTGGTCTGATGAAGAAAGGCGGCGTGAACCACGGAGCACAATGTCTACAGGTGCGGTCGAAATGCTACAGATGGTTTGCGCATCCGAATGAACGGGATTTAAAATGTTACAGTTTCTGGATTCGAGCCATCTAGTTTGCCGCTCAGTCAGTACCCATCGATTTCTATTTCGAATAAGGGCAATTGCGATTGTCGCAGCACTCGGCCTGATAATGCCGAGCACCTTGCTCTGTACGGCTAAAGTTGATGCCGCTGAACATCCCAATGTCGTCATTATGCTGGCCGATGACATGGGGTTCGGCGAGCTTCAATGTTTGAATCCAGAACGGGGCAAGATCCCAACACCACAGCTCGACCGCATCGCCGCATCAGGAATGGTCTTTTCGGATGCCCATAGCGGATCAAGCGTTTGCACGCCTACTCGCTATGGCCTGTTGACCGGAAGATATGCTTGGCGGACACGTTTGCAGTCAGGGGTTCTGACAGGCGGTCAATCGCTGATCGCAGAAGACCGCTGTACCATCGCCAAACTTCTGACCGATGCTGGCTACGATACGGCGGTAATCGGCAAGTGGCATTTGGGGATGTTGTTTGACGGTGAGCATCAAACGAAAGATGTCGAGGTTGGAGTTAAGGTCACACACGGTCCGATCGATCGAGGTGGCTTTCAAACGTTTCATGGGTTTCATCATGCAAGACAAATCAAGACTTGGATCGATGGTTCGGTTGTCACCGAGAACATCCAGCCAGTCGAGATGTTGCCGCGATTAACCGAAGCCGCTGTAAGCTTCATCGAATCACGAAACGCCGAATCGAAGCCGTTTCTTCTCTATGTGCCATGGAGTTCACCACACAGCCCCGTCGTGCCATCTAAGAAGTGGGCTGGAAAAAGTGGCTTGAACGAGCACGCAGACTTTGTGATGCAATCCGACGATAGCTTTGGACAGGTTATTGACGCACTGGAGCGTACTGGGCTTCGTCAGAATACTTTGATCATCTGCAGCAGCGACAACGGAACGTCTGCCCCAACGTCTAAGATGTCCGAATTGCAAAGTAAGGGCCACTTCTCCAGTGGCGATTTGCGTGGATCAAAGGCTGATATTTGGGACGGAGGACATCGGGTTCCATTCATCGTATCTTGGCCCGAACACGTTCAAGCAGGATCGTCCTGCGATCAGTTGGTTGGTCTTCAAGACGTATTGGCAACGTTAGCCGAAATGATCAACGTTCCAGTTCCGTCTGGATGCGGAGAAGATAGTGTGAGCTTTTACTCGCTCTTGAAAGGTGATCGTTCACCAACGCGAACAAGTTTGGTGCATCACAGCGTCTCGGGATACTTTGCGATTCGGCAAGGCGATTGGAAATTATCCTTGTGTCCCGATTCGGGCGGCTGGACGGGAAAACGACCGAGTAAAAAAACGTGGAGAAGCTATCAGGAACAGGGGCTTCCAATGGTTCAACTCGTTAATATCGCCAAAGATCTTGGCGAACAGCAGAACTTGGCCAACGAATACCCAGAAAAGGTTGTCGCCCTAAAAAATAAGCTCACCCAAATCGTCAACGAACATCCCAACGATACCCAAATCACAATCGAAAAGTCGCCCCGAAAGTAGACGTGCCGGAAACCTTTTAGGTGTCTTGGCCGATCAGTTCGCTGATGTTGAGGATACCTTGGTGGCCTAGCTTTTGGCTTAAGTCATGATTGATTGACCTTACCAGTTTCGGGCCATGGTAGATCAATGCGGTGTAGAGTTGGACGATCGAGGCGCCGAGCCTGACGCGTCGCAACACGTCATCGGCATTCTCGATTCCCCCAGCCGATATTAAATGAAGCCGTGTCTGACGAGTCTTGCGGTAAAGCCACGCCGTTTTCTGGTCCATCCAGTGCTTGATTGGCTGGCCTGAGATTGCCCCTGGGAGACGCTGCAAACGCTGATGTTTGATCTTGAATGTGGAGCCCGATTGTGAGGATAGGTTCAACATCAGGCCGGAAACATTTGCATTTTGGAGAGCGATATCGATTACTTCGTCAATCAAATGGTCATTCCAGTCCGGTGAGACTTTCAGAAAAATGGGAATGTCGAAAGCTTTGAATTGAATGTCCTTCAGCAGTCCTGCCAGTCGAGATGTTGTTTCGAAGAAGCCCCTTCCGTCCGAAGTGTTGGGGCAACTGAGATTTAGCATCAGATAGGACGCGAACGGCGCAAGAAGCTTTGCGGACTGTAGATAGTCGTCGAGAATCTGATCTTCAGTCGCATCATCGGAAGGGCCGTCGTTGGTGTTGACGATGTTGATTCCCAGAGGGACGACTAATGTGCCACGTTCGCTTAACATCTGCAGGCGTTTTGCGACAACGGATGCACCGTCATTAGGAAGACCATAATGAACCTTGATCCCTCGGTCTTTCGTTAGTCTCCATAGTCTCGGGCGTGGGTTTCCAAGCGAGGGCCGTGCCGAAACTGAACCGATCTCAAGATGTCCAAATCCGAGTGATTGAAGCGACGCGATCGCGTGTCCGGATTTGTCGAGACCGGCCGCCAAGCCAATCGGCGATCGCAAACGTAGACCAGCGATCGTGGTGGCAAGGCGACTATCGATCCGCTGAGTTGTTCTTGGTTGAGCCCCAAAACGCGGCAGTGCTTGTGTGACGCGTGCCCCACCGATCACGAGATTGTGCGCCGTCTCGGCATTTAAACGAAATAGTAGTGGACGCAGCAAACGATAGGGAAACACTGCAATGGACCGAATGATGGGGGCAAGCGATGCTACTTCGCATCGTTTAGCAATCGAGCAAGATGTTTTGAAAAGCTCTGTAGCTGCGACTCATTATAGGTGAACTGCCCGGCAAGCTTTGCGGATTCTTTATCCCAGTTGACTTCATTTCCCGGAGGAAGATCCACCAATCCAAAGGCTCTCTCACTGGGGAAGCCGAAGAAATTAAATTCGTTGGCATCGACATGGATGTGCCGCGCTTCGACGGTCTTGAATGGAGTCATACGAAAAGGTGAGTCAATGACTGGGAAACTGGTCTTTCCCTGTTCCACTCCCAGAGGCGCCAAGAGCCATGTGATCATCGCACCTTCGCCCGTCATTGGATCGATGTAGACAAAGTGTCGCGTGATATAGGGGCGATTCTGACCGCGGCGATGCATCATCGAGGGTGCGTCGAAGATGATAATTTCCTCTGATCTTCCAACAACCTGGACTTTTTTGAGCTGCTGTTCGCTAGTCTTGAGCACTTGATTCGGAATCAATCCTAGTGACACACCAAGCTCTGCTGCTTTATCAGAGGAGACAATGATTCTGCCTTGGTCAGTGGCGACACTGTAGCCAGCAGCGACATCGGCCAGTCGAAACTGTTTCTGCTGTGGGGCAGCATTTGTTGTCTGGATTACCGACGCCATCAACGTGAGTGAGCACTTCGTTGCCGCATCGCGAACTGTACTGCTAACGCCTTTTGCATCCCCTGAGGACAGCTTCGGAATCGCTAGTAAAATTAATCGATTGAAGGGCGAATTGGCCTGCGGCGACTCGATATCTACCCCCGGTGGGATCACCGTGATTGCATGAGGAATCGCTTGGGTCGGACTGACCGCAAAGACCGACGATGATACCGCTGTGGCGATGATCATTCCGATGGCCAGCGTCACGCCTATTTTGCGTCTCGCCGGTCGCATTGTGCCGCTTCGGGAGTTATGTTCCATCGGATCACCCATCTCTCAAGTCGATTAGTCCACCACAAAATGTCGGATCGTGTACCCAACGATGATAACGCCGACGCGATCATCAAGACAATTTCACTCTCACGCTACTTTCCCGAAGGTGACGTGCACGCGCTGCGGGATGTGTCGCTAGAAATCCCTCGCCAGTCACATGTGGCGATTGTCGGGAAAAGCGGAAGCGGCAAGTCGACACTCTTGAATTTGATCGGCGGAATGGATCAACCCAGTTCAGGATCGATCCAGTTCAATGGGCAGCCATTGAAATCATTGAATTTGGATCGCTACCGTTGTGATCAGATCGGTTTTGTTTTTCAACGTTACTATTTGCTTCCCAATCTGACAGCGGTTGAGAATGTACAGATCCCGATGTTCGAGACGACGTTGAATGCGTCAGAGAGAATCGAAAAAGCACGGCAGCTTTTGTCGCAGGTCGGTCTGTCAGGAAGGGAGCGGCACCTGCCGAGACAGCTATCGGGTGGTGAGTGCCAGAGGGTTGCGATTGCTCGAGCGATTGCGAATGATCCGAAGCTGATTCTTGCTGATGAACCGACCGGGGCATTGGATAGCGACACCGGCTCGCAAATCTTGACCCTACTGGAATCGCTGCAGCAGTCGAATCAAACCGCATTGGTTGTCGTCACCCACGATGATGTTATCGCGGGACGAGCCGGTTCGCAGATTGAGCTGAAAGATGGCGAGATCGCAGACATCAGGTGACAAGAAGATCTAGCAGCCTGTTGACTTTCGATTGTCGCCCTTCACTCCGTGAAGGTAGCGCTCATTCCAGCAAGTCTTGCGAAGTCGAAAGCGACTTTGTGAGACATCAAATCTGAAAATCAACAGGTCGCTTGGTTCAGCTTGACACTTGATCGACTAGGACGTCCGCACGCGGAATTCCTTGACCTGAGTTCGATGTGCGGTTATTCACCGCTAACGCTGTATTCGAACTGGTCGTCCTTCATGTCAATCGCGACTTTGGTGATCGGTTCACCTGCCGCCAAGCTTGATAGAACGCGAGACGACAACTCGGGTAGCATTGTTCGATTGAGAATGTGATCGATGTTTCGTGCGCCGGTATCGACTTCGGTACAGCGGCTTCGAATCGAATCGACCACCGCATCGGTGTATTCGAATTCGGCACCGTAGCTTTCGGCGACCCGGCGGGCAACTTTTCCAAGCTTCAGCCGAATGATACGACTCATCACATCGTCGCTGAGCGGGTAGTAGGGAATCACGCTAACACGTCCCAAGAACGCTGGCTTGAATGTATTAAGTAGTTCTGGGAAGACCGCTTCGACAAACCCATCCGTATCCGGCATCGTGTCTTCGTCCGCACAGAGACTTTTGATCAAGTCGGTTCCGGCGTTGGTCGTCATGATGATGACCGTGTTTTTGAAGTCGATATCTCGGCCTTCGCCATCCTTCATTTGCCCTTTGTCAAACACCTGATAGAAGATGTCTTGAACACCGGGGTGGGCTTTTTCAACTTCGTCCAGCAAGACAACCGAGTAAGGTTTACGCCGAACAGCCTCGGTCAGGACGCCACCTTCGCCGTATCCCACATATCCGGGAGGCGATCCCATCAACAAAGAAACTTTGTGTTCTTCCTTGAATTCGGACATGTTGATCGTGGTCATGTTTTGCTCTCCGCCATAGAGCAAGTTGGCCAAGGTAATCGCGGTTTCGGTTTTGCCGACACCACTCGTACCGGCAAGCAGAAAGACACCGATCGGGGTTCTTGGGTCACGAAGTCCGGCACGGCTGGTGCGAATGCTTTGGGCGATTCGGTCAAGCGCGTGAGACTGTCCAACGATCGATTCTTCCATCAGCTCTTTCAACTGAAGGACGGTATTGATTTCATTGCTGACCATCCGGCCGACGGGAATGCCGGTCCATGCTGCAACCGTTTCGGCGATCGCACCGGCGTCAACGGACGGGAACAGCAGCGGTTGCTCTCCTTGCAGTTTTTGAAGTTCTTGCTCGGCGGCAACCAATTCGGATTTCCACGCCGCGATCTGCTCTTCGCTGGGTTCTTCAGGCTCGTCTGCGGAGGCTGTTTCAGATGATTCGGTATCCTGCTTAGATTCGTCGGATGTTGGTTCGGCTGCCAAATGTTCCGGCGCATCTTTGTCGAGTTTCTTGCGCAGGTCGATGATGGTTTTCAGCAAACGTTTTTCTTCGGCCCATTGGGCACGTAGTGTTTCTAGTTCTTGCTCGACCTGAGTAATCTCGGCTTCGGCAGCCTGAATCGATTCGCTTTGGTCGGCGCCGGTCTGTTGCTCTCGCTTCAATATTCGGATCGAAACATCCAACTGGTCTCGTCGTCGCTGTGCGTCTTCGATTGCTGGCGGCGTCGATGACTGGCTAAGCCGGATTCGAGCGCAGGCTGTGTCTAACAGGCTGACCGCTTTATCGGGAAGTTGTCGTCCCGAGATATATCGTTTGGAGAGCTTGACCGCTTCGACGACCGCTTCGTTCATGATGCGAACGCGATGGTGTTTTTCGAGGGTGCCGACAAGGCCACGCATCATTTCCACCGCCACCGGCTCATCCGGTTCGTTGACAATCACGACTTGGAAACGACGCGCCAGTGCGGCGTCCTTTTCAAAGTACTTTTTGTATTCGGCCCAGGTTGTCGCCGCGATTGTCCGCAGTTCACCACGCGCCAGGGCTGGTTTAAGCAGGTTTGCCGCGTCCCCTTGTCCTGCCTGACCACCGGCACCAATCAACGTGTGGGCTTCGTCGATGAATAGGATGATCGGAACGGGCGAGCCTTTTACTTCATCGATCACGCCGCGAAGACGATTTTCGAATTCGCCCTTCATTCCGGCACCGGCTTGTAGCAATCCCAAGTCCAGGGTGTGGATGCGGATGTTGCGAATCGCTTCGGGGACATCACCGGCAGCGACTCGCAATGCAAAGCCTTCGACGACGGCTGTTTTTCCGACCCCGGCTTCGCCGGTGAGAATCGGGTTGTTTTGCCGGCGCCGGGTGAGGATGTCGATCAACTGACGGATTTCTGGATCGCGACCGAGCACCGGATCGATGTGTCCCGATTCGGCACGTTCGGTTAAATCGATGGTGAATTGGTCCAGTGCCGGAGTTTTCGTCGGTCCCGTTTTTCCGTCTTTGCCTTTCCCAGCAGCTGCCGATTTTGCAGCGGTTGAGCCGACGCCCATCGGGACATCCGTTTCCTCGCTTTCGGAAAGGATATTGCTGAAATCTTGTGCGAGTGAATCACCGTTGATCGCATCAAATTCATCGGATGCATCTCGGGCTACCGGGCGCAGCGCCGACGATGTCAGCAATGCGATTAGTACATGTCCGCTGCGGACCTTGGCAGAACCGTGATCAACAGATGCGATCAGCCAAGCTTCACGGACAAGGTCAACAACGTTGGGTGACAATGCGGGGGGACGACCGTTTCCGGTTTGAAGCTTGTCAATCGCCTTGTTTAGGTCCGCTTGTAAGGTGCTGATGTCGACACCCGAAACTTTACATGCAATCGTCAGATCAGCCCGGTCGTTCTCCAGCAGCTTAAGCAACCAATGTTCGATCTCGATGTTGTAGTTGGTTCTCGAAAGGCACAAGCCGGCTGCGGATTCCAAAGCACCTCGACAGGTGTCGTTCAGCTTGCCAACTAATTCTTTTAAGTTGATCTGGGCCATTTGTCTTCGAGAGTTCGTGTGTGGTGATGAGTTGTAAACGTGAATTGATACGGTTCAATTGACTAATGAATTGGTGCGCCGTCATGTTGGAATACGGCGGCGTCGCTGTTGCTTGTCGGTTGATGGCTGCAAAGCCAAGTGTTCCAACCCAAGTGTGGTGACGTTTGATTGGGCGACTGCTGGCTGCCTGACCCCTGACCACCTGACAGCTGATGGGGCTTCTGCTTACTAGGCTTCTGCTCACTAGGCAACTGGGGAGCGGACGGTGCGAGTTGGCACGCAGGGATTTCGCTTGCCAAAAGGATGACCTGTAGATCAAAGTCAAATTCCATTCCGACATAGCTGCGGATGAATTGGCAGGTCTGTGCGAGCGTGTTACCGGTCGGCATCAGACGCGTAAAGTCCTCGAGTTTGACTGGCCCGATTTGAATCCGAAATTTTGATCCTGGGTCCCAGGTTCGTCCGCCAAGGATGGTGTCTGTCCCGACGATGCTGTGTCCGCCCAGGGTACCAAGGCGAGAACATTCGTTGGGAGGTAGGACCAGCCATTGTCCGAACAACGAGATGACTTTTGCGGGTAAGTCTAGGTAGTCAGAAACGATCGCACGCAGTGATTCGGCGGTTGGGCGGTCGTTGAAAACGCCGCCGTAGTAAATCAAGGCGTCGTCGGTGACATGAAGTCGATCGCGTGTCTTTTGGGTCCCACGACCGACGATGGCCAGCAACGTCTCACGAATCAAGTCGGCTTCGGGACGTGAATCGTATTGGGCAGTTTCGTATCCAACGGCCAAGGAGTACTTTTCCCAGGACCGGAAAAAGAACGACAACTGGCGGTGCGAAAACATATCAAAGAAGCTTCGCATCGCGTGATCTTTCGCATGAACACGATCGATCACCATCTGGGTGTAATGCGTCGGCAACGCACCTGCAGGTCCTGTCAATCCCCAGAAACTGACTTGCATGTCGATAAGGCCGCCAGATGCAGCGTCGCCGTCGGCGGATGATTGTTCGCCGGAATCATGCGGCGTGACCGACAGGACTTCGGAAGGCGCAAAACGAAGTGCCGGCTGGACTTGGAAACGCACCGGTTCTTCGTTGATGTTGCTGATCGTTCCGATCCGACCACGCCGTTGACGTTGTGGCGTGTCAGTGAGCGATGTGGAACCGGCATCCTCTGGTCGTAATGTCGATGGCTCCGCTGACGTATCACTGCCCTTGGGAAACGCGGACAGCAACAACCGGACGGCTTGATAGAACGTGAACTTATAAGGTTGACGTCGTAATCTTTCTTTGACAGAAACCTTGGTTTTCACAGGAACTCCTGTCTGCCGGAGCGGGCGGGCCATTTCGCGATATCTTGTTCGCGGAGGCTGCTACGAAGGGTTGTTCGTGTGAAGGAATTGATCGAAGCATACAGCGCGAAAAATCTTTCCAGCACGCTGCCTAGCAAGTACGCACCACCGCTGCTTAGTTTTTCTTCGTCAATGGTCAGTTGCAAATCGAGCCCTCGGCACATCGAAAGGCCGCCTGTAGGAGCTTTGCATCGCGCGACGCTCGGTTGGCAGATGACGGATCGGATCGAGTCGATACGTTGCTGTGAATCACCTTTGCCGATGAATTCATACAGCCCTAGGATTTCACGAATCGCACTGGCACCTTCACGTCCGTCGAAAAGCGAAACGTGTCCGAGTGACAAGTGGCTGATCAATCGCCAATAAGTTCCTTTTCCGAGCGGAGGTCGTAGCGGCACACGCGGCTGCGTGATGCACTTCGGCGGCAACAGCGGACCGCCTCGGACCAATGTCATCGATGGCTTGCCACCACCGAATTCCAAACGTTGCGGTAAGTTCCTGCTGGTGCACAACGCACGGATGTCCAACACCGTTCCGTCTTGAACATCTGGATCGAAATCCAAATCGACGAGCGAAAGATACATTTCTGTCGCCGAATCCTGAGCACCACCGCTGAAGTCGCTTCGTCGACGATGGGTATGAAAGAACCCGCGTCGGTCACGCTGCTCGCCGGCATGCCGGATCGAATAGAAAGGATGGAAATCTCGATCCGGGGATTCCGAATCGATCGCTCGAACGCTTTGGATCGAGTGGATTTCGAATGCCCTCGGTTGACGAGCATCCGGAACAACGTGGTACTCGTGATCGGTATGACCAACGCGAATCGGTTCGCATCGATGTTCGAAAAGGTTGACGATCGGCGTGCAACCGATGCGAAGCGTATCAGGTTCGACAAATTGCTCGACCGAGCTGACGTGTCGCTTCAGCAGCACAAAAAGATGGAGCGAATTTCCAAAGCCCTTCAGTCGGTCTTTCGGGATTCCGCAAATATCAAAGAACATGAACTTTTCCGGAGCAGCGAAGTACTCCGTTAGCAGGCGATATCCGCTGAATGTTCGTGGCTCTTCCGGGAAAATACACTCGTCCGATTCAAAGCCGATAACGCGCAGGTTCTCTTTGGAAAGCCGGATCGGATTGGGATCATTGGCTGACTTTGCGATCAGCATTTCGATCGAGTCGTTATGAATCAGCTCGTATAGATCCATTGCGGCATGCGAGATTCCTCGGATGAAGAATCTTAGCTTGTCGAGTTCCATCATCTCGAAGGTGACAGATTCACGAAAGGTTTGCAGTTCAACGTGGACCGACGATTCCGCTTTGGGTAGCAATGGGCTTGGCGGACTTTGGAACGGTTGACCTTTGTAGGATGCCGACGCGACTCGCATCGGAAAAAGCTTTAGCGGGTAAACGGTTCGGAATTGGCAAACACCATCCTCGGTCGAGTCCGTTTCGATTTCCGAATCGGATTCGATGTCATAGCCAGCGACCAAGTCGGCTTGTCGCGGATCGAGGCTGAATTCGACGATCGCGGTCGACGGGACCGGAGCGAGGTAATGCGGGTAGAGCACACCGAGTAGCGCATGCGTGATTTCGGGGAAATCATCGTCAAGCTTTAAACGAGTCCGCGCCGACAGCAACGCGAAGGATTCAATGATTCGCGAGACGTGTGGGTCTTCACTAAGGTCATCGCCAAGTCGCAATCGTGCCGCGATCTTAGGATGCTGCTTTGCGAACTCAGATCCGAATCGGCGCAGAAACTGAAGTTCCTGGTTGTAGTACGGAAGCAAGCGATCGGTCATCGACGGACTCCTTTGACGACAAAGTCACCGCTCGTCGCATCTAGCTCGCTGTCGTAGACAACGGGTTCGGGGGCAGGATCAATTTTTAACATCGCGTCGATTCGGAAACGCAAAGCACGGTCGGTTGGATCGTTTGTATCGGCAAGCTGCACACGAACTTTCGTCAGCCTCGGTTCAAAGACTTCGATCGCCCGTGTGATCATTTTGCGAAGGGTTTCTTGTTGCTCTCGCGATCCCGTACTGATGCCGACACAGTCAGGGATGCCATAAGCAAAGACCGAACGGTCCAATTCCTTTAGATCATCCGGCCAGGATGTTGCTCGACAGCGAGTATTCAAAAGAGCTTGCAAGTCTCGTCCGACAGATTCTTTCATCTGCGAAAGGACCTGTGTCCGATTCATCGGCACTTCGCTTTTCCGGTGTGGTTCTAGATCGATCAACCGATCGAGAACACTGGGGATAAGCGGGCGATCGTTCGGGACACGGGACATTGATGTAAATAGTTATTCGCAGGAGGAATGAATTCAAAGGCAACCGATCAGTTTATTCTTCGCGAGCGATCGACTGCAGTTCCATGAATGCCATGTCTGCATCACCAGCGAGGATCATACGTTGGCCTCGCCCCCGGACGATACCTGATTCTGTCTCTACCCAATCGGTCCCACGCCCGAGTCGCAGGTTAGCGTCGGCCAGCGAATCCTTGTCGGGTTCCAAGTAGATAGCGGGAATATAGACTTCGCCATCGGGACCGGATTCGATCGACAAGCTGGCCTGTCGCCAAAGCAAATCGAAAGGCCGTTTTGGGGGATGCATTTCCAAGTGCAGGATCTGATTCCAGTCGACCCAAAAGTATTTACCGGTGGTTGTGTAAACTTCTAGAACCGGGGCAAGTAAATCATCCAGGTCGCGAATGTCGTCGACTTGATTACCGTTGACGCTGATCGGTTGACGTAGGATCGCTTGGTCAGCAAACGGTGCCAGTTCGCTCGCTGCACCGGCCTGATCGCCATCGCGATAAAGCGTCAACGCACGAAGATGCGCGGTGAGACGTTCGGAGGGTTCGCCGAGAAATTCGGGGACGCGGCCATCGTAGAAACTTTCGCGCCGAGCGAGTTCTGCACGAACAAGTTGCCTTAGCAGTGCCGCGCCGATTGCCGCTTGGGCGTCTTGATTACCAACAGTGTCCAGCTGCTTGTCAGCGCGTTCAAGGTTGCCCGCGATGCATGAAAGTTCGGCCAACTGAAAGCGGTACGCGACGTTCGCAGGTTTGGCTTTGACTAGCTGAAGCGACGCTTCCATCGCCTCGTCCAACTTTCCCGCTTCATACAACTCCATGGGGGACGTTGTCATTGCGTTGATCCTTGCTGATAGATTCGGAGAAGTTTTGAATGGGAAACTATGATCGGCCGATACGCGTCTGCAGGCGGATGCTGCCGACCATTTCGTCAAGTTCGTAATGTGGCGCAAGTCGCATCATACAGTAGTAAGCACCTGGATTACTGGGGTCCGGTTGGACGGTAATCGCCGCTTCTCGCAGAGGCTTACGACTCTTTACATCCGCGCTCGCTTCACGATCGGCGGTGACGTATTCGATGATCCAATCGTGAAGCATTTGTTGCAGATCATCCGCGGTCGCGAACGAACCGGTTTTGGTTCTCGCGATGACTTTGACGTAGTGGGCAAAACGTGAAACGGTCAAAACATAAGGCAGCATCGCACTGATCTTTGCGTTTGTCGTCGCTTCGGCGGTGTCGTAAGTTTTCGCCCGTTGCAGAGACTGCCCACTGGCAAAGACGGCCATCGGGGTGTCTTTGCAATCACAGATTGGCAGCAGTCCTAATTCACTGAGTTGTCTTTCGAGAGTATCACTGACAGCGATTTCGGTGATGGGCCGCGGGATCACACCTTTCGAATCGGTCGGAAACGAAAGTGCCGGAAGATCCGCGACCAAGCCGCCGCCTTCGACGTCTTGCCGCAGTCCCCGAATGTCAGCCAACCAGCCGCTGTTGGCGAATGACCGCATCAACACCGAAACATAAGCGTAGGATGGATTGCCCCAGAGGTAATCCTGTCCGTCAGGGTTGCTGACGTCTTCTTCGAAAATGAACCCGTCAATTCGGCTACCGTCGTCTTCGTAGGGGCCACGCATCAAAATACGCGGTAACACGACGCCTAGAAAACGCGAATCGTCATCGTCACGAATCGCATTCCATTTCAGATAGTCTGGTCGCGAAAGCCTGGCTGAGTGATCGCGTGTGATTTGCAGGTCACCAAAGGATTCCAAGTCCAACAGCGTCGGACTGGCAGCCATCAAGATCGGGCAAAAAGAACTAGCCGCGACACCGGCGAGCGATCGAACGACAAATAGATCGTCCGTCGTTCGTTCCGGAGAAACTTTCGGGTGGATGTCATAGTCGCCGATCAACACGCCAAACGGTTCACCGCCGGGTGAGCCGAATTCGTCTTCGTAGATCTTCTTGAAGATCGTGCTTTGGTCGAATTCGACGCTGCGTTCAAAGTCCTTTTCAAGCTCCTTCCACCGCGCTGTCAACACGCGGATCTTGATCATCGGATCGGCTTCGATTTCGGCACGGTTGACCAAGAATTGAAGCCCACGCCACGAGGATTCCAATTTCTGGAATCGTGGGTGATGGAGAATCGCGTTGATCTGTTCGTTTAGCCAATGATCGATCTGAGCGATATCACTCGAAAGGCGGCCAAGGATATGATCTTTCTGCTGTGGCGAGCTATCTTGATTCCAGTCGGTGCCCAACCAACGATCAAGTGATTGGCCAACGGTTTTAGCCGCCAGAAATTCCTTGAGAGGATCACGTTGTGATTGGGCAGGTCTATCAGCGGATGATGTCGCTGGCTGATCGAGAACCTGATCCAGCAGACTCGAGGCAAGCCCTGATTCAGTCGTTCGCGCCGAAGCGACGTCGTGATTGGGAAGCTCGGCGGAAGACATGCGTGGTATTGGGTTCCAGAATCGGATGACGAATTCACCTGACGCCATCGTCAAGTGAGTTGCGTGTCCAAGGGGAGAGTGAATTCAGTGATTGAACGTTGAACGATTTGGAGAAAAACAGATGCCGCGGATCACTTCATGTAAGCCACGCTACTCTCGCGAAGTGATGCGGCTGCGGAATCGTTGGTTGTCCAATCGCGTCTGCTTGCAATGGGAATTGATCAAGCAGACGCGTTTTAAATTCCGTTTTATCGAGGCCGCTTAGCCGCCTAGCTTTGGAATACTGGCAACCATACGCATGCTGGTTGTCAATTCTTCCATTTGTAGCCAAGGACGCATCCAAGCGACCGCGTTGTAGGAACCAGGCTTTCCTGGGATTTCCTTGACTTCGACGCGAGCTTCGGCGAGCGGATAACGAGCACGCACATCGGCCGGAGGGTTTGCGTCGCTCGTCACGTAATTGTGAATCCAGCGATCAAGCCAAGCTTCACAATCACTCGCTTCCATGAACGATCCGATCTTATCGCGACCGAGCACTTTGAGGTAATGCGAGAAGCGGCTGGTTGCCATGATGTAAGGCAGGCGTGCACTGATGGCCGCATTGGCGGTCGCTTCGGGGCGATCGTACAAGGTCGGCTTCTGGCAAGTTTGTGCTCCAAAGAAGACCGAGTAGTCGGTGTTCTTGAAGTGACAGAGCGGCAGGAAGCCAAGATCGCTGAGTTCTTTTTCACGGCGATCGGTAATCGCGATTTCCGTTGGACACTTCAAGTCGGTGTCACCGTCGTCAGCTTTAAAGATGTACGTCGGCAAGTCCTCGACTTTACCACCATTTTCGACGCCACGGATCGTGGTGCAGAAACCGGTTTTGGCAAAAGCATCGGTCAGTTTTGCGCCCATTACATAGGCTGTGTTCATCCAGCAAAACTGGTCATGTTCGACATGGACCGATTCGCCTTTGCTGCCGACGGGGACTTCTTCGTATGCGAATTCGTCGATTGTCTTGGTGTTCGCACCGTAGGGCAAACGGGCCAAAGTTCGCGGCATGGTGAGTACACAGAATCGGCTGTCTTCGCTTTCGCGGAAGGCTTTCCATTTAGTGTATTCGGCGCTTTCAAAAATTCGGGCCAAGTCACGTGGTTTGGAAAGTTCTGTCCATTCGTCGAACCCGAACAGCTGTGGCGCCGTGGCCGAGATGAAGGGGCAGAATGCGGACGCCGCTACCCCGCTGACCTTGCTCATCAAGTCCACGTCTTCGGGGTGATTGGTGAATTCATAGTCACCGATCAGGGCACCGTATGGGGCACCACCGGGTGTGCCGAACTCGTCCTCGTAAATCTTCTTGAACAGTTGGCTTTGGTCAAATTCGACCGCGCGGTCCATGTCTTTGAACAGTTCACGTTTGCCACAGTTAAGCACACGGATCTTTAGCGATTCGCCAGTTTCGCTGTTCATGACCAGGTGCTGTAGGCCGCGCCAGGAGCCTTCTAGCTTTTGGAACTTTTCGTTGTGCATGATGGCAGCGAGTTGCTTGCTCATCTTTGCGTCGATGCCGGCAATTGCGGCATTGATCGATCGCATGACATCTTTGTCAAAACTGACGGTGCCTTTGAGGGCTTCTTCGGTCAAGGTTTTGATCAGTTCTTCGGCGCGTGAACGCTCGGTTTTCTTGGTCGCTGCGATGGCAGATTCCAGCAGACTGGTGCCGGCTTCGGCGGTCACTTCGGCTTGCTGTTCTGGTTGGCTTTCGGTCTCGCCGGAACTCATGGCCAGGGACTCCTAAAGATCAATGGAATGTTGTACGTGATGTTGGGATTGAGATCGCGACGCGCGTTTATTCGTCATCTTTGGATGCGTCGACACCCAATTCACCGGATAGTTGCTTCAGCTGTTCGCTGTTGGTCAGCACTTGTTCGAGCACGTTTTCCAGGTCGTCGCTGCGATCGATTTTGGTGGCCAAGTCGCGAAGCTTGTCGCGAGTTTCCATCAGTTTCTTTAGCGGTTCGACTTTCTCGACGATATTGGCCGGTTCGAAGTCTTCCATGGATTGGAAGTCCAGATTGACCGACATTTCGCTGCCGTCGCCGGCGAGCGTGTTTTCCACACGCATGTTCAGACCGGGGGTCATGCGTTGGAGAACGTCGTTGAAATTGTCTCGATCGATTTGGATAAACTTCCGATCTTTCAGGGGTTTCAGCTTGGACGTCGGGTCACCAGAAAAATCACCCATCACGCCAACGACGAATGGCAACTCTTTGACGACTTGTGCCCCTTCGGTCTCGACCTCATAGGTAATGTGTACGCGAGGCTTTCGGACGCGATTTAGCTTTTGCTGTTGGCTTTCAGCCATCTCAAATTCTCCAGACGCAATTGCGGATCACTTAAACGGAATTTTCCCACTCCAAATCCTTGCCTGCGAAACGGGAACCCTCGGGTATCGGTTGTAAAACACCATCGGGGGTCAGGCAACCTTTCGCCGTCACGCAGCTAGCAAGAAACTTGCGAAATTTAACGGTCAATCATCTTCGTAAGACTCCTCTTTTATCGGCACGCCGACACGATCAGAGAAGTTCTTGAGGACGTCTTCATCACGAATCAATGTTTGCAACAGCGTTGGCAAGTCCATTCGGCCGAATTCGACTGCCTGTTGCAGCATGTAGCTGACCGGCGAATGAGGTTCTGTTTTGCGAAAGAATTCACTCGCTTTCATCAGCATGCGGAACGCATCTTCGCGATTGTTGACCTGAGCCTGTGCCAGGTCGACTTTAGGTGTCGCGGGGCTAGTCATTCCGGTCGAATCGCTGTCCTCGGCGACTTCTGAGGTCACTTCGCCGGAACCGCCGTCGCTGAGCAAATTTCGTGTCAGCGTGGCAAAGGATTGTTGTACGGATTGCAATGCGCGACGAATTTGACTGCTCGGTGGCGTGCAATCTTCATGTTCGTCGCTTTGGCACTTCGCTTCCAAGATATCGCACATTCGCGAGAACTCTGAAATTGCCGAAGCGATATCGCTTTCGTGGGTTCGCAGCGTTGCCAAGTCGACCTGGCGAGCGGCGTTTTGGAAGTCATTCTCGGTGACTTCACCACCACCACGTTCGACAGCCTCGCGATAGGCCGCATAGGTCAGCGCGCCATAGCTGGGCACAAGCTCGACTTCTTCGATCGGGGAAATCAGTGTTCCTGCCCCTTCGAGTCCGTTGAGGCTGGTCAGTTGCGAGACCGTATCGGCATAGCCTTCGTCTTCGTCGAACGGCGGGTAAATCCCGTCCCAATACTGTTCACTTAGATCGGCGACCAGCTTGAACCCATCGCGCGCTCCGGCGATGCCGTTGATTCGGGTGTTCGCTTCGATTAGCCAAGTCGCGACCCAAAGATCTTTGGAATGATTCGCCAGAATTTCCGTGCATTGCTTGAGAACGGAACGCCAATCGGGAGGACTGGGCGATTGAACGCTTTGCCCTTGCGCGTCAAGTTCGGCAAGGTCGTCTTCGCTGTACAACGCAAATTCACGAATCTTGCGTTCGATCGCAACCGCCTCATTGCGTGAATCTTTCGCCTGTTGAAAACGTTCAAAGTCGGAACGCTTCAAAAAATCGCCGGTTGGACTGTCATCCGAAATCGGTGCCAGCAGGGCGTCAAAATCAAGCGTCGGTTCGGATGCCATTGTCAGATGCCGTTCGTTAAAAAGTGAGGCGAGATGGTTATTTTCGGTCACTTCACCGAATAGTTGCGGAGAAGTTTCAAAATCATCGCCAAGTTCCTTTCGGCGCAAAACTCACGAGATCGATGGCTTTGTTTGCCAGGCCATCTGTGTCAGTCCATCCCGCCGCATCGTCTGCACCATCGCAAGCTGACACGTCGATGATTAACGCGTGGCGGTTCGCGGTGGTGTGTTCAATGCTAAAGCGGGATGTCGAATCAATCGTTACCGGATCTGCGCAAAGATTGTGCCAATTGGTCCAAACCTTTGGCGTGGATTCGGCTTGCCCAACTCTTGCTGATTCCCGCCCTTTCGGCGGCCTCGGTCAGCGAAAAACCTTCGAAGTAAATACTGGTGATAAGCCGTCGAGCGTCAGCGGGTAGCTGAGCGACGAGCTTTCTGAGGGTTGTTTGCATTTCACGGTTGGCAACGACTTTGCTGGGAATCTCGTTGCGATCAGGCGCGTCGGACAGGGCTCCGGTAGCGTCCGAGCTTTCTTCACCGCTGGCCAGATAGACGATTGCCAACCGTTCGGACATTCGGCCGAGCCAATCGGCGTCGTTTTCGTTTGGTGTTTCAGGTTCACCTTCGGCGGTTGCGCTCGCATCCGATTTTAAAACGTCGTCCGCCATTTCACGAAAACGTGCCCTTCGCAGTCGTGCCCGACTGGTCCAGTTCATTTTCGAAACACCGTCGTAGATCGCACCGCGGACTCGATAGTATGCAAACGTCGTGAACCGAACGCCTTCATCGGGATCGTACTTCTGGGCAGCTTCGGCCAGGCCCAGTTGCCCATAGGCGATCAGGTCGTCCAGATCCATCGGGATCGGCAGTGACCGATGAACACGCATCGCGAGCGAGCGCACCAGGCCTTGAGCCTCGCTGATCAATTCGGAAACACTCGGTCGTTCTTCCGGAGGCTGGCTCAATTGTCCGCTCCCAAGGTGGACCAAAAATGCTGAATACGGTGACGTGATTGGTCGTTGTTCCAGAAAGCTTTGCCGACTTCGGCGAAGCAATCTCGTGGAAGTCTCGCACAACGTTCGCCCAGTCGATGTTCAAGGACTTGGCGAGCGATTTCGACGAACAGCAGTTCATCGCAGGGCTGGTCAACTCGTGTTTGTCTTAGACGCACCAACGCGTCGATTAACGATGTGGAATCCTCTTGGTGCCGCGCCAGTGTCTCACCCAAAACATCGTTCAGCAACTGCTGGTTCTTTGACAATTCGAACCCACTAATGTCCGCGGCCTTTTCATCGGCACCATCGCCATCGATCTGAGGCTCGTAGTGAGCCTCAGGCTGTGGTTCGGATTGTGGCTGTTGGGCGGACATCGTGACGGACGTTCGAAGTGTTGGGCTAGGCGTTGATGTTGTAGTGATAGATGAGCAAACCGATGATCGTGGCGACAAGAGCACCGTTGACCACCATCAGTGCTCGCACACCCGCTTGCATCCGGTCTTCTTCGGCGACAGCTTCGCTGCCCCATTCCAATTCTTCTTCTTCGTTTTGAGCCTTCTTAAACACGCTGGCTAAGAAGGCTTGTCGGTCTGGCATTTGTCCACTGGCGACGAAGTAGCAACCGCTGAACAGCAACGGTTCGGAGTCGCTGAGGTGGGGGCCTGAGGGATTGATTCCGTAAGCCGATTTGATCAAGTGTGACAGACGTGGCTGGAAGGTCGATCGAATCCGGCAAAGCAGCGAATAGAGGTGACGGTTACCGGCTTTGTTCAAGCCATCGCCTTCGCGGAATAGCAGATACGACCAGTCTTCAAAAGCCCCGCATGCGTGTTTGACGACGGCATCAAGTTGTTGCGCGTTTGGCAGGTTCCAAAGACCGTAGCCTTTGCCGAAACGCTGAACTGACGATCGTTCGGCACCAACACGGCGGACCAGTTCACGGAAACCGGTTTCCATCTCCATCGAATCGACAACGTGGGTCACGCTGCAGCGGATCCGCAAACTGCCTCGCAAGCAGGCCATGTCGGCTTTAAGTGCGATCAGGATTTGGTTCACCATCTCTTGCGAACCGTCAGCCAAAAATCGGAATGGTGTCGAGACAATGACTCCGTTGATCGGGCATAGCGGATCGCGAAGTTGTTTGAACAGTTTCGCCAAATGGGCCAAACGGTTGGTCGCCTCGCTGGCTTCGCTCGGTGTCATCGAAACACCGGCGATTCCGCCGCCTTGGGGTGCTGTTGGGTTCCGAGTTCCGCCCGACAGATCGCCCACCATCATTGTGCCACGCATTTCACCGCCGGCACCCTGGTTGGGAGTCGGGATGTTCAGTGCCGCGATCGTGTTGCGAACTTCATTTGAATAGCTGCCACCCGGATTGGCAGCAGCCGGCGGAATCGGAGGACCGCTAAAAGCGCCACCGCTGTTCATCGCACTGACGTCCATGGTCGCGTTTGGCGAAAATGGTGGCGGTGGGGCACCGGGCATTTGGTCAGGAACGATCGTCGCATCACGCGGTGCACCGATCAGTTTGCTCAGTTGGCAGCACTCGGTGCAGATCACATAGATGGCTTGCTGATTGGCAAAAACATGAATCGGGGCTGGGCCAAGCGGTGTGCGAACCGGGAACTGCGTGTTGCTGCTGGCCATGAACGAGTTGACGTTGTCGACTGTCCCGGGACCCAGGATCATAAAGATCGGCGTTTCACCGGGGTCGATCGAATGCTCTTTCATCGCTTGCAGAGCGTTTTCCCAGGCCCGATCCAGATCCGGGTATTGTGACGGTTCGCCTTCGAGCCAAAGCTTTAATGCGTACCAAGCGACCGCGGGTATCGCAAAGCAGAGCAGCAAGACGATGGGCAATTCCATCTTCAGGAAGCCACCGAACTGCTCTCGGTCGTCGGTATAGAAACGGACGATTCCCCACAGGATTGCCACGAATAGCAAGCCCAGCCACAGTAGCACCGCTGCGCGTGTTTGCAGCGACAGCCCAAGGACACGTTTGGGAGTGCTGATAACGCTGCTGGGGATCCGTGCCATCAGGCGGAACGGATACAGGACCGCATCGATAAAGCTTCGAATGGCGCTTCCCATCCTAGCAGGACCTCATGAAGAAACGTTGTCGGTTGGAGCGTGCGAAGAAATCCCGCAAGTGGAGTCGGTTCACCGGTTCAATCGCCGCCACGATCAGGTGTCGTTTGTCGTTGGCATTGTTCATTCGGCGAGGACCATTCTGGCGATTCCGACGGTGATGGCGGACAGGAGCACGCAGCAGATGACCGAGCTGATCATCAAGTATTTTCCTTCCAGCGGTGGCGCACCCATGCCGGGACGGCCTTGTTCCAGAATCGGTGGGCGTCCCTGGCCCAGCTGAATTGTCATCCCGGTACGCCGTGCCCATTCGTTAAGCGAAGGGGGCACGCCGAAGTGTTCGTGCTGGGCGGTGGCTTCGGGATCACCGTAAAGTCCTCGGAATCCCAGCACCACGCAGACATAGAAGACTTCCAACGCGTCTTTGCGTGGCAACTGTGACGCTTTCTGGCTCTGCTCGTAAAATTTCGAAAACGCACTGGTGGTGTTGAAGATCTGGAATTCCAACCGGTTTTGTTCCCACCACTGGCTGCCATCCCAGGCGGCTTCGATCAACAAGTCGTCGACCCACGCGACGAGCGCGTATTTGGCTAGCCGCCAATCTTCACTGCTGCCGAGCGAGTTTTCGGCAGCATCCAACAGGCCGCGGACTTTGGCGTTGACGTCTTCCGGGTTGGGGCTTCGATTGATCTCAATCTCGTCGATCACCGACGAGACGTACATAAAAATCGGATCGACCGCTTTGGCAAATTCAGGCGACATGAATCCTGTCGGATGGGCAATTCCAAGGTGATGTTCGGTACGTTCTCATGCGAAAACTGATCAAGCCATCTGGACCAGGATGGCTTTTGCAGCCAGCACTGACGATGTCAATGTTCAGGTTTCCATCGAGCCGATCGGTGATCGTGTCTCGGTTCCGGGCCAGTTCGTTCGCGCTCGATCGCCAGATGACGAAATCAACCGCTATCCGCTATTCAACGGGAACCGCAAAGAGGCTCAGCCGCAATGTGCCTTCGATTCCATCCACGTTGATTTGCAATTCTTTCTTTCCCTGCAAAGTTTCCAAGTTGGTGATCAGCGCCTCTTTGAATCGAACACCCAGCCGAGGTGAGTCATCTGATTTGAGGTCTTCCCAAGCCGGTCCACTTTTATTGACGCTGTAAAACAACCAGTTGTCCCCTTGCGGCAGTGCGCGAGGCGCTTTGGTTTCTGTAATGTTCAGGCCTTCTTGTCGATATCGGAACATGAAATCGACTTTTTCACTTTTTCCCAATTTCCAGTCTAAACGACCAGGGACCAAAAAGTCGCGGCACTGGGCTGAGTTGATCCGTTCATATTGCACCCCAATGTACCATTCCCAGCCCTGCCCCATCCATTTCTGGTCGAGCGAGACTTCCTGACCTCGTCCGGCGCCGATGAAGTCACGACGCTCGAATTTGTATTCCTGCACTTCCGTGATCAATGAGCGGATCTCTTCACGAACCCAGCGGAATATTTTTGCCAAGTCATCATGGTCATACAGCGGGACTTCACCGGGGCGTCGATCGGGACGGAAAATCGACAGCGAACCGACGATTCGGCAAAGTTCGGTGTAGGCGACGTGAGGGTGGACTCCACGCGCAAACGCCAGTGAACGAAGCGCGGCGTAACCGCTGTTGAGCGCCGTCAGCATCAGCAGTCGATTCATATCACCCGCTTCGGGGGATCCTTGCATGATGCCCCGAGTGTTGACTTGCTGGGCGAGGACTTCGAGTTTTTGGCCGATGATGTCGTAAACTGCACGAACATAGTCCCGTGCCAGTTCGGGCCAAGCGTCGCAGCCGAGCACGGGCGGGATGTAGTCGTGGTCAATCTCCGGTGCCGCTTCGGCCGCGCCGCTTCGCTTGATTCTTGCGATCGGCAATGTTTCATAGCCGCCGAGGTTATCGGTGCCGAGCAGGATTTGAGCGTTCAGGCTGCGCGTTGTGATCTCCTGCTCGTTTCCGCCTGCGTTTTCATCCGCAACGGAGCTGGACTGGCTAACAAAGCGGTGTTGTCCGCCCGTTTCTTCCAGCGTGTTGGCGCGACCGAGCCGTAACTTCGGGACGGCTAGAAAGACGTCGATTGATTCGACGTCGTCGAACGCGTCGGCGAGGCTTCGTTTCGACGCACCACCGGTTTTTCCGAGGTCAACGCGGTCTGGCTGAGACGCCGCGTCAATCCAGATGACGGTGCCATCACGTAATCTCGCCTGACATTCAGACAATTCGAATTGCCCGTTTGCAATCGCGTCTCGCGAAAAGCTGATATGACGAATGCCGTAGTTGTATCCGTGATCGAGCGAAACCTGTTGGCGGGCGTTTTCGTCGATGCTGCGCTCAGCTGCCTGCATATGATGAGGCCGAAGGAACATTCCTTCCAGCCAAGCAACGCTCTCGTTATGCATCGGTGCTGATTACTCCAGTGACAAGTTGTCCATTGACTGATTCGACTATCAGCAGCCCTTCTAGCTGCCTGCAGATCGTCGATCGGCATCGCAATTTTGGTCGGTGTCGCTCACGATACTCTAGCAACTGACGCGTTGGTCTTGCACGGGGCATGTCAGGGATGGACATCTCAGCCAGCCGTTCGTTCGCAAGTGTTCATCGGGTTGGATGGACAACGGAATCTCTGGTCAGTTTGCCCAATATCAACGACGCGTAGGGCATTCTGTTTTCCCGTCCCTGGAAGATCTCCGAACTTCAGCGACTTCTTTTCTGTTGTCGTGAATTCTTGGGTGAGGCTATGACGAATTGGGATAAAAAATTCACATTTCGAATTGATAATTTTACAGTTTGCCAAAGTCGCCCTGTTTCTCGAAATCCTTCACTCCAGAGTGCTTCTTGTGCCCCTTTCCGCTGGCCACCAATTCCTGGCTGCGTGTAAACTTTTTTATCCGAATTCATCCCGGCGACGATTTGTAAATCGAATATGAGTACAGCAGGCAAATATGGCGAGCGGCAATCTTGGCGTCGCCAGAACGGAGGCGAAGCCGAAAAACGACGAACGGCGAAATCGGTTTTAACGCTGTTTGCCATCGTGCTGCTGGCATTATTCCTATTCATTCTGCTGCGGCCTCGGCCCAGTCGTGATCTAGTCACTTTGGTCGTCGCGCCGTCCTATAACCTGGACATCGTTACGCCTGGGATGTTTGCGGAATCTGCCAGGCGAGCGTTTCGCGATCAGTTGGCGGGTGAGGTTTTCAACGAATCGGCCGATGCGATTCGCACCCGATTTCAAGACACGACACAGCTGGCGAAATATTTCGAGGACGATGATGACACGCTACTGATCGTTGTCCGCGGTTACCTGCTCGAAGACTCCAACGGTGAACCGGCGCTGGCATGTAGCGATCTTGGGATCGATCCCTCGACGGACGAAACCGTCGGGCTTTTGCCGTTAAAAGAAATCTTGTCGCCCCTGGCCAACGATGCCCCCGAATCCTTCAGCGGGACTCGATTGGTATTACTCGATGTCGAACCTCTAGCGGCGCATCCGACGTTGGGACAATTCAATGAATCTGTCTTTGCCTCGTTGGAAACGCTCGCCAAAAGCTTGGAAGGGCCATTCGCGTCAAGCGTTTGGGTCATGGCAACGCGCGGTCCGATGCAAAACGTCAGCTGGGACCTGGAAAGCAATCTGCCGCTGTCGACGAAATATTTTATCGACGCAATGGCTGGTCAGGCGGAGTCCGATGGCGACGGAGTGATCGAGCTGTCGGAGCTTTGTGCGTTCATGTCAGAACGCTACAAACGTTTGCCTCTCAATCAAGATACCGCGCCGGAACTGATTCTGTTTCGAGGCGGACAAGGTGCCGTGACCGCACAAGATGTATCAGCCGGCGAATTGGATCTTTGGGTCAATCGAACGGCTGAGCAAACTGATTCGTCATCGGAAGCTCCTTCGGAGTCGGTAGAGAATGATTCAGATGAGTCCGGCGATCCACCGGCCTCCGCGCAAGCTGCTGCGAAAACAAGTACGCAGCAGCGATTCGATCGCAGCACCAAAGAATTGCAAGTCAGGCTTGTTGCAGCACAAAGCGAGACGCCAGACGAATCAGAAGAAAATTTACCAGCGAAAGACGACTCCACTGAGCCAACCGGGGCGAAAGACGTCGGCAATGAATCGGACGTTGCAGGCAGCGATGCCAGCGAAAAGCCCTCGGCGGAAAGACAAACTGCGGCCAAGACGGATGCCGCGATGAGCTTTTGGGATTTCCGCGACCAATTCGAATCCGTTCCTGTGAATTTGGGGCAGCATTCAGATTTAATCAGTCCCGCAGCGCTTGCGCCGCAGTTGTGGCGGCAATTGACGCTTGAGGTTCTTGCGGCCGAAATTCAAGGTTGGGATCAGACGATGGCTGACCAAACTTCGCTGCAAATTCCGTCCATCGTCACGGCAGATTTGGAGCAGTTGTTGCGAGTCGTGCAAGGCAAAGCAACGACGCAATCGATCCATGACGACTTGGTCACCAAGCTGCGCGACTTTGTCCTAAGAGAGCAGCAACGTCGTCGCGAGATGCGAATCGATCGCCGTGTCGAGACAGCCGATCAGCTGCAACATGCGATTGCCGTGGCGTACAACCGACTGTGGGCGTTGGCTGAATTTGAGCGTCAAGCGATTTTGGCCAATACGGAAGCGCCCACCGCACGCCTATTGAACGCGGCGAGAAATGCCGAGCGAACGCTCGTGGCTGCATCCTCTGGGCAAACCGTCTCTCAGGCGGTGATCGATCGGCAAAGTAATGATCTGGAAGATTCGATCCAGGTTTTCGACCGAAACGTGCAGCTTTCGGTGGCAGACTTGCTACGCGAATATTCTCGCAACGATCCTCAGCGAAGTTGGCAGCTCAATCGCGCCGCGTTCGCTTGGCTGCGAAGTCCGCTGCCGACCGCGAAGCAGCGACGTGAACTGTTCAATGCGATCAAAAATGCTCCGGTCGATCCTAGCGATTCTGAATCGATCTCCGTTGAAAAGTATCGTGTGACATTTGGGGATTCCACCGCAAGTGAAACGAGCTTGCAGCGAGTGGACCAGTATAGGGCCGAGATTGCGGACTTCTATTCCTCACCAAGTTCCTCGATCGATGCCAGTGACGAGCGTCAGTGGCGATCGATCTTGATAAAGAATGATGGTCTTTCATTCGAGCAAACGATTGCTGCAATACTGCGGGTCAGTCCAAGGTTGAATTCTGCGTCGGGTCAGCAGGCCGCGTTGATCAACAACGTGCAACCAGAACCGATCATTCGTCAGCCAAGTGTTTCGGTTCTTGATTCGGCCGGCGCCGTGATGAACGAGACTTCGGCTGTGCGTTTGGAGACATCCGAGGATCTCGAAAACCTGGTCCTGCAAATCAATCCGGATAGACCAGAGCCGACTCGATTGTTGGTCAGCTATCTGGTGCGTTCGAGCGCAAGCGACTTTAGGGATCCGCCTGTCGACGTCAGTTTTTCGATTCCCGGACAGGGAAAGGTCGGCCCCGACGAATCGATCGAGTTTTCCGTTGGGGCCGATTCACAGCGAGAACTGCCGATCAGGATTCGAGCAACCGGCGTTGCCGAGCCGAGTGAAAAGCTGACACTTGAAGTACGGATTCGTGGTGATCGCACCAGTGATCAAGTCGATGGGGTCGTTGGCGTCTATCGAATCCCATTGGAATTGCCAATCGAAAACCGTCTGGTTGCGGTCGCGTCCAGTTATCGTGGGATCGGTTGTAGCCGTCCGACGGTCAGCGGTGAAGGCAGTTTGCCGGGTGGAATGTGGCTGCGAACATTTAACGATCGCAAAACGCCGTTCCAGCTGAGCCTGTACAACGAATCCGGCAAAGCCTGTCGGGCGAAAGTTTGGTTGGTTCGTTTGCCAAATCCGATGCCACCGAATGTTCGCGCGTACTGGCCCGATTTCGCCGTCCGCCGCTATTCCGATCCGGTTGACGGCCGCGTTGTCGATAACGATGGTCGTATTGAAGATCGATATTTGCGTCCGGAGCGAATCGTCTTGGGGCCTGCGGTAATGGATGTTCCCAAGGATGCTGAGCAGGTTCCGTTGAACTTTGCCGGCGGAAAAAAACAGGGAGCTGACGAAGAGGCGGCAACCCCGGCAGTTGGCCAAACCAGCGCGAGCGATTTAGATGTCAGCCACGGGCTTGCATTGGTTTGCCGCATGGTCGATGCGCAGGATGAGCCGTTGCCTGAAAGGGACCAAGTGATCTATCTGGTCGCTAGACCTTGGGCCCCGCGGGACTACGTCGATACCAAAGTCACCTTTGCCAATGGGCGTGTGGAGGTCAGCGCGAGCCTACGTCGAACACTGGACGGTGATCAGCAACGCGATGAAATCCCCGAGTTAGAAAGCCGCCCTGTCGAAGTCGTTTGGCAGCAGGACGATCAATGGGAGGGATTTGTTGTCGCGAGCGAACAAGAACCGGATTCGCGGCCTTTGAAGCTAACCGCATCTGGCGGTGCGACCGCAAAGTTTATCAGCGTTCCGGTCAATTCACGAAATGCTCGATCTTGGGTCCGATTGAATGTGGATGGTTGGCCGAGGGCGATCACTTCGATTGTCGATCATCAGCCAGGAAGCCAGGGCCAGAACCGAACGCAGAATGAGATCCGCTTTGGCTCGGTGACTCATTTGAAACGCACACTCGCTGACAAGACACCGCCTCCAGAAGCGACATACTTTCCGCGTCGTGAGGTCTATTACAAAGGCGGCGGCGAGGCTTTGCGGGCGGTCGTTCAAGCCGATTTCTCCGATCGCGATTTCATTCCCTCGAGCCAACCGACGGTCGTCGTCGAAGTCGAAGGTCGTCCCTACGCCACCTATCAAACCGATCGGATCGTAAAAACATGGCTCGCCGAAGCGACCAGTGACGGTGTGATTACGTTAAAAACCACCGTCACCGATATCACCGAGGATTTGCCTCAGGGACGATATGCGGACCAGCGTGTTCCCATTACCGCGACGTTGTCGATCCAGGGGCGTGAGGAGGCATCCGCATCGGTAACGGCGATCATGGATTCGACGCCGCCCAACTTCATTGGGGTCAGCGCCAAAAGCAAAGGTTTGATTACCCAAGGGGCAACGGTGCCGTTCGCAATTTCGGCGATTGACGGTGGTGGCTCCAGTCCGGATCGTCAACCACCTGCCGGGATCCAAAGGATCGAGTTCGGGCTTGATACCACCGGTGATGGTCAGGCCAACACGCAACGAGGCAGTTACGACTTTGATCCGCCGGTATCCAATGGCGTCGCTGTGGTTCCGTTAACACGAACGTCCTTCACTTTTCCACTAGCCCAGAACTATCACATCGCCGTCAAAGCGTTCGACGCAGCGGGCAATGAGTTCGCTTCGCAATACCCGGTGGAAGTGATTAAGCGTTCGAACCCTTCAATGAACGGTTCCGGTGAAACAGGTGTGAAACCGGGGCCTGCCAAGAAAGGTTGGTTGCACGGAAAGATCGATACTCGCGCCGGCCTTAACGGTGTGCTAACGCTTTCCCCTGCACCGAGCCCCGTAAATATGTCGTCCAAAGAGATCGTTGGGCAGGATCGCAGTTTTGATTTTGGGCTGCTTCCCGAAGGTGAATACACACTGAAATTCAAAGGCTCGATCAGCAACAAAGCACGTACGTTGACTTGGGAGGGCCTAAAGATCGACACGAGTGCTCGTAAAACCAATCCGATCGCACTTGATCTGTCGGAGGCGAAATCGGAGTAGCCGGACTGCTTCGTTTAAGGCGGCAAAAAACGAGGTATTTCGAGTCCACGGAAAAAGTCAGATTTTTTCTTGGGTGATAGGAAACTTTCCGAGGGTGCATGCGAGAACGGTAGTGTGCATGGCGGCGACACCCCTCGCCAAACAATATTCACCTTTACTTTCTGACCTTTCTGCAAATTAGGACGAATCATGGCTGCTTACATCAAATTCGACGGTGTCGATGGCGAATCGAAAGACAAAGACCACAAGGGTTGGAGCGACTTGTTGTCGTTCGGCCAAGCGGTTCATCAGCCAGGCGGTGGCGGAACCGGAGCATCGCGTCGTCGCGGCGACGTGATCATGGAAGACTTGACCTGCACCAAGGAATTGGACAAGGCAAGTCCCAAGATTGCCGAGTCGGTTTGCAAGGGCAAGGTTTACCCCAAGGTTGAAATCGATCTGACTGCTTCCTACACCGACAAAGGCCGCGTGACTTACTACAAGTACACGCTGACCAATGTTCTGGTCACCAGCTACAACATCAGTGGTGCCGGCCAAAGCGAATCCGTTCCAGTTGAAGATTTTTCGATGAACTTCGAAGAAATCAAAGTGACTTACACAGAGAACGATTCCAAGGGCAAGAAGAAAGGCAACGTCGAGTACAGCTGGAAAGTTGAAGAAGGCGAAAGCTGATTCAACCGCTACGGCCAACATGACAACGGTCCGTTCGCCGATTTCGGGCGGACGGGCTTGTTTTTTTAGACGGCATGCAAGAAAGCTAAATCCTGCTAGCGAACAACGATCAACCTTCCTTCCCTTAAGGATCATTGATCGCATCAGGCATATCGCCGACAATCTTTATTGAAGTTTCTCGTACCGAACTATTCGTGACTGAACGATGGCACTGCAACAACAAAACCGTCTCCTGAATCTCAACACGGTTCTTGGTGAGGATGTGTTGTTCCTGACATCATTCTCGGGCACCGAAGAAATGGGGCGGTTGTTCAACTATCAGTTGGATCTGATCAGCGATGATCCGGCAATCAAGCCCGAAGACCTCGTCGGCACGGCAATCGGATGGAGTATCGAGCTTCCCGACAAGAGCCGACGTCATTGGCACGGCTACATCAACAGCCTCTCACGCGGCGACATCGATTTTGAGAATCGACGTAATTACCGAGTCAACGTGGTACCGTGGCTCTGGTTTTTGACGCAGACGAGCGACTGCAAGATATTTCAGGAGCAGAACGTTCCTGACATCATCGGTGAAGTGCTGGGTGATTACTCGTTCGCCGATTACACGCCTAAGTTTCAGCTCGATCACAAGCAGTGGGAATACTGCGTTCAATACCGTGAAACCGATTTCAATTTTTTGACTCGGCTGATGGAACAGGAAGGGATGTTCTTCTTCTTTGAACATTCCGAAGGTGCCCACAAGATGATCATTGCCGATCACCAGACCGGGTACTACGACCTTCCGGAAAACAGGGTTGATTACCCCGATGACCTCGGTTCACGCGCGATCCAAGATCACTTGACCAGTTGGGAACGCAAGTATCAGTTCATCCCCGGCAAGTACGCGCAAACCGACTACAACTTTAAGACACCCAGCACTTCGTTGGCCAGCAACAGTAGTAGCGTTGTTAACTTGAACGACATCAGCAACTACGAGTTGTACGACTATCCAGGTGAATACGAAGACAAAGGTGTTGGTGATTCAGAAACCCGTGTCCGTATCGAAGCCGAGGAGACTCGTCACGATATCGTTTCGGCAACAAGCTTTTGCAAGACGTTCCAAGTTGGCGGTCGCTTCACCGTGGGCGAGCATCGTGATCCGTCAGAACAAGGCGCAAACTTTGTTTTGACCTCGATCCAGCACATGGCAAGCGAGCCGATGGCATACGAAACCGGGGGCGACAATTCGCTCATCTATCGTAACTCCCTCAGTTGTATTCCGGCCGCCCGTGTCTTTCGGACTTCACGCAGCACGGCCAAGCCGATCATCAGTGGGATTCAGACCGCTGTCGTTACCGGCCCTCCGGGTGAAGAGATCTATCCGGATGAGTTCGGCCGTGTGAAATGCCAGTTTCACTGGGATCGATATGGTGAAAACAACGACAACAGCAGCTGCTGGATTCGCGTTTCGCAAAGTCACGCTGGAGCCGGTTTTGGTGCGATTAGTCTGCCCCGGATCGGTGAAGAAGTCGTGGTCAGTTTTCTGGAAGGCGATCCCGATCGTCCTCTGATTACCGGGCGTGTTTACCATGCTCAAAACATGCCGCCCTATGGCTTGCCGGATTCAAAGAACATCAGCGGTGTAAAAACCAACAGCACCAAAGGTGGTGGCGGTTACAACGAATTGATCATGGACGATACCAAAGGCAATGAGCTGATCAGGCTGCATGCCGAGTACGACATGGATTCAACGGTCGAGCACGATGACCGGCAAACGGTTCACAACGATCGATCAATCGATGTCGATGGGACTCATACCGAAACGATCAAGAAAGATACTTCGATCACGGTTACCGAAGGAAACTGGAGCCGCACAGTCACCAAAGGAATGTCATCGACGACGGTCAACAAGGAAATCCTCGTTGATTCAGAAACACAGCACATTCATATCACCGCTGCGACCGAGATCAAACTAGAAGTCGGCAAATCAAAGCTATTGATGAAGGCGGACGGGACGATCGAGTTAAGCGGAATGAACATCGCAATCGATGGGAAAGAATCGGTCAACATTCACGGAGCCGCGGTGACATCCAAGGCTGACAACAACAACGTGATGGAAGGGGCCATGGTGCTTTCCAAAGCCAAGGCGAACAACATGATCAAAGGCGGAATGATCATGCTGAATTAGCATCGTCTAACTGGTCGCCTTTCACGTAATGTGTCAAAAACCTGCGTCAACTCGCAATCACTAATCACGCCATGCTTTGTTTTGATGACTGACCCCTCTGTCCCTGCAACCGAAAAGCCGCGTCAAACGATGGTTTTGCCTAGCGTCGATGATGCTGGGCGATCGGTCCTTGCAGTCATCACAAAGCAAACGTACGCGATCGGCAATGACGGAATTCTGGAACGCTGTGATGATGACGCTCCGATCCGAGAGGTCGACGAGTACTACGGTGAAGGCGATCCGGAAACTTGTTCGGTAAAGTTTGAATCGGATCTTGCTCCCTTTAAAACCGTCACCGACCTTGTTGTTGTCGGATCAGCACATGCGCCGGATGACAAGCCGCTTCGACAACTAGACGTTGCTGTTGATGTTGGCTCGAAACGAAAAATGATTCGAGTGTACGGAGATCGGTTTTGTCGCTATCGCGAAGGCGAAGCCCCGGAATTCTCTGCACCGGAACCCTTCACTGTGATGCCGATCCGATATGAAAATGCGTACGGCGGAGTTGATCGGCTCAGCGAGCCCGGTTTGGAATTCAGTTATCCAAGAAACCATCTTGGCAAAGGGTTCGTTTGCAAGAATACGGCTGAGACGATCGACGGTTTGCCGCTGCCCAATTTAGAAGATCCCAACGACCCGATCACTCCAGCAGGATTGTGTCTCGAATCGGTTGGGTCTTGGAACCGATTGCCCCTGCCGCAAGGATTCGGCTGGTTTCAGAAAACATGGTACCCACGCTGTTCGTTTGTCGGATCTGTTCCAGGATTCATTGATCCAGATGAAACGATGCGCGAAGAATCCTTGGGATTGGTGCCCGCAAATCAAATCGCTCTCGCTCGGCAATTCAAGCTGCCCAGTTTCGATATCCGTTTCAACAGTGGCGCGTCAATCGGATTGGCATTTGATCGCTTGAGTGGTGATGAAACCTTAGCGATTCATCACATGACTCCGGATCGGCTGTTGCTGGCGAAGCTACCTGGGCTGCCACCACAGATCACATTGGATATCGGTAACGGTCCAGAATCATTGCAGCCCGTTTTGCAAACGGTTTGTGTTCGAGTGGAGGATCGTCAAGTCGACTTGGTCTGGCGAGGTTCTTTAGCGAAGAACGATCGCCATTGGTTGACGCAAATTGAAAACCTGGAGGCGACAGCGACATAGGCCGTTGAGCAATCGATGCTCGACCGGAACTGTTCCAGCGTTTTTATCATGCGAATAGTCTTGACCGTTATCGCAGGGCCCGCGACCGGCAAAAAGCTTTGGCGACGCAATGACGGATCGATGAAAATCGGTCGGTCGGAGTATGCCGATTTCGTAGTCGCCAGCGATCCGGCGATGTCATCATTGCACTTCGAATTGCGATACGGTCGAACCGGTTGTGCGTTGCGAGATTTGCAAAGTAGCAATGGCACGATCGTTAACGGACAGCGGGTTACCGAATCGAAAATAGCTGATGGCGACCGGATCGTGGCGGGGTCAACGGAGTTTCTCGTTTCGATCGAAGGGCTTGCTGATGGACTTGCGAAAAAGCAGCAACAGTCTCAACCCGCGTCGACCGGGACCGATGGTCGTGAAGAACAGCAAATCGTTCTGCCGGGGCAAACACCCCAGGGGCAACATGTTCTCTCGATCTTAGTCAAACGCACCTACGACCTGAATACGGGAACTCGCTGCATTCGTGCTTCCAAAGATGAGCCGATCAATCCCGGAGATTTGTTTTTCGACGATCCGATGAACACGTCGGTCAAAATGGAAAGCGATTTCTGTCCGTTCAAGCTTGCAACCGACGTCGTGTTGTTAGGCAAGGCATACGCACCGGCTGGGCAAACCACGCGGCAGATGATCGCTTCGTTGGCGGTTGGTGAATTCCAAAAACACCTTCTGATGATCGGCGACCGCGAATGTCGTTATCGTGCCGGTCAAGCACCTCAGATTTCCGATCCGGCGCCTTTTGAGCAGATCGATTTGAAATACGAGAATGCTTATGGTGGCGTTGATATCTATAGCGATTCCAATTTGCCCTACCCTTATCCACGCAATCACCTAGGCAAGGGATTCGCGGTCAAAGCGACCAAGAAAACACTTGATGGTCTGCGTTTGCCAAACATCGAAGACCCCAATGATCCGTTGACGCCCGACAGGATTTGTGTTGAAGACTATCACCTTTGGGAGAGGCAGCCGATGCCGCAGGGTTTCGGTTGGTACTCAAAGTATTGCCAGCCTCGTGCGAAGCTGGCAGGGATCATGCCCGCCGATCGCGCGACCGAACAAGAGCTTCGGCAGATGTACGCGCAAGCGGTTCCAGACGAACAGCGTCAACAGTACTTGGATGCGCAAATTCCAGATATGGATTTTCGATTCTTTAACGGCGCATCACCGGGGCTGGTTTTAGAATTCCTCGATGGCAGCGAGCACGTATCGACGCGTGGCGTGACAGCGGAGGGCCAGTTCGATTTCCAGTTGCCGGGCGAGCGTCCGCTGCTGGGGTTGGACATCGGGAGCGGACCACAGCAACCCGAAGTCGTCCTGCACACGGTTCAGATTCGGATGGAAGATCGCCAAGTGGACTTGGTATGGCGAGCCGCGGTTCCCTATCCAGGCCTGGATTGGTTGCCTGAAATGCCAATGATGGAGGTCACTGTCGCATGACAAGCGAGCAAACCGGATCCGATTTTGATTCTGCGAATTTGCCTGGCCCGAATCGATTTATCTATGTGGTGTCAGGCTGTCTGCTCGTTGCAGTGGCTGGGTACTATGCCTTTACCGCGATGAACACCATGGGGCTGGCGACACATCACGGCAACGCGATCGTGGTGGGCAAGTATTTTCAGGAAGCGGGTACCTCCAGCTTCAGTCAGCCGATCGGCAATCAACAGATTGTCCGGGTCCAAGAAACGCCCGAAGCTTACATCGCAAAAGTTAAGATTAACGAGCAACAAACTGAATGTGCGCTCGATAAACCGTTGTACGAAGAAGTCTCTCCCGGTGATCAATTGAACGTGGAATACCAAGTCACGCGATTGACCGGGGCAATCCGAATCACCAAAGCGACTCGCTAGGTGGCGAAAAGGTCGTCATGGCACACTATCCCGCAGCAAAGCTATTCGATTCCGTCGTCGGCGTGGACGTTCATGCTGTCGTGGGCGTCCCGGTGCATCCGTATTTCGGGCCGATTTACCTATGGCATACCCCTGCCTTCCCAAAGGCTGACGTGTTGATCAATGGGATGCCAGCATGCGGTGTCGGTGCGATGGGGTACTTTTTTCATATTCCCCAAGGTGCTCCCGTTCCTCCGACACCGACAAATATGCCTTACTGGAAAAGGTACCTGACCAACGTCGCGATGGGGATGACGTTGATGACGCTAACCATTTTTGCCAACATCGCGATCGCGGCGATCGCTGCGATGATTCCCAAACCCAAAAGCGTGGAAAAGTTCGTCAAAGATGTCACCGGCATCGACACCACCAACACGATGACCACGCTATCGACGATCAGTTCAACGTTCGGTGCATTCACACAGTGGATGACCTGGGTCAAGCTTCTGATGCCCCCGATTCCTTTTCCCGGCGCTCAAGGTTCGACTGCGGTCGGAAGCCCAACGGTAACGGTCAACGGCGGGCCACTGGCATTTGTTTGTCCTCTAATGGCGACCAGTTGCAGTGACATTCCGGTCGTTCCGAATGCCGCAACGATTGGTTTTTCGAATGTGCTTGTCGGAATGTCGATGGCCCAACTGGCTCGTCAGCTCGCCGTGAGCACGGCAAAATCGGCTGTCAGTGCCAGCATTCAAGGTGGCTTGAAGCGAATGCAAGGAAGAAGTGATTGCGGGTGCCGTTAATCCAGTTTGATGTCTTAATTGAGCGGCAGGAAAGGTCATGACTTCAAAGCAAGGCGCGGTCAGTGCGGGGCACCCCGTTGATGTTGCATCTGGCGTCCTATTCGAAGCGAGTACGGATTTCAAAATCAATGGCCGTATGCCGCTGCAATTCACACGGCACTACTCGACGGCGTTGCTGGAAAGTGAACCTGGGATTTTCGGACAAGGTTGGGCCGGATCGTTGTCTTGTCGCCTTCGCCAAGTTGAAGGCACGGTCGAGTTTGTTGACGAATCGGGCGGGGCGATTCGTTTCGGATGCACCCTCGATAGTCTTCGGCCGGACACTCCCGTCCTTTCGCTAGGGGCCTTTTTAGAGTTGTCTCGTCGTGATACCGGCGAGTTCGTCGTCACGTCCTGGAACACCGATACCTTCCTTGTAACGCGCTACGTTTTCGAAGCCGTTTTGCAAGGCGAGATGAAGCTTCGTGCGATCGAAAACACGGCCGGATTTGCAATCGATCTTTTCTACAACGAACAAGATCAATTGGTGCGAGCAGCACAGCGGCGTGAGCGACGTGCTTTGACGTTCCAGTACAACACGTCAGGGCGGCTGATTGTGCTTGGGGCCCAAGGTAGTGATGGTGATAATCGACCCATCATGCATTACGAGTATGATCGCCTGGGGCGTCTAGCATCCGTTCGCGACCCCGTGGGTGCGAGCGAGCAATATGAATATCAAGCAGACGGACGGCTGACCCGTGTTGTTCAAAAAGACGGTGCGGTGTGGTCGTTTCAGTTTGACCAACAAGGCCGCTGCGTTGTCGCAACTGGTTTAGAAAACTATGACTTCAAAAGTTTTCGTTACTTCGAAGCGACCCGGCTGACCGAGGTCACCGACAGTCACGGATTCACGACAAAGTATCATTGGCTGCAATCAGGTCAGGTTTGGCAGCAGGTTTCTCCGACCGGCGCGACAACCTTTAGACGATATGACGAGCATGGCAGAATCACCGAGTCGGTCGATGCCAACGGCGGCGTCGAAGCGAACGTGTATGACGAAGTTGGCAATCTTGCCATGTCTTCGAACGCTTTGGGACAAGCGACTGCGTACACACACAACGCTCGTCGTCAAATCACTTCGGTCACGCTGCCCAATGGGGCCGTGATCGAGCGTCAATATGATCGACAAGGGCGTATTGCCGAAGTCAACGGTCCCTGCGGATCAACCGGAAAGTTCCATTGGAACCGCAACGGCGATCTTGAATCGTATGTCAACGCACGTGGTGAGCAGCAGCGTTTCGAATACAACGCGTTTGGCGATCCCGTCCACACTGAAGACTGTGACGGAACGGTCGTCAAGTTTGACTACGACGCCTTCGGCAAGAAAACGAAGCGAGTCAATCATGTGGGGATGGAAACATCACTGACATATGACGCGATGTTCCGCCTGACCTCGGTCAGTGATTCGACAGGTCGAACGACTCGTTTTCGATACGATCGCGCCGGAAACCGCATTCGGGAGTCAGGATCCGATGGGCTTGTTCGCACCTATACCTACGGAACATGTGGCCGCATCGCCGAAGTGGCTGAGCCGGACGGACGGCGGATCCGCTATCGATGGGACACTGAACCCGGGCGTTTGCTGAGCCTCTCGATCAACGCGACGCAAACGTATCGCTATGAATACGATGCCGATGGAAAGACCATTCGGGAAATCAGTTACGACGGTCGAACACTACAGCTCAAACGTGATGCCGCTGGTTTGATCCGTTCGGTGACTAATGGCGCCGGTGAGGTCACCGAGTTCGATCGAGATATCGCAGGTCAGATCACTCGGATTACCAATTCCGAAGGTGAGATCAAAGAGTACCAGTACGACGAACTTAACTTGATGGTTGCCGCCGTCAACGACGCCTGCGAAGTTCAGTTCGAACGCGATGAACTGGGACGCATCGTTGTTGAATCCCAGAATGGCGTCGCTATCACTAGTGACTACGATGGCTTTGGGATTCGAACGAAGCTTTCGTCCGATCTGGGGCTTGATGTTCAATTCGAATACCAGTCAGCCCTGACGCCAGGATCGATGTTGATCAATGGCGTCGACCGATTCGACTTTCAGCATGACTATGCCGCTCGCGAAACCAATCGGCTGCGAGACGGCAGCTTCGAGATGAAATTGGCTTATGGCGATTCTGGGCAACTGACCGAACAATGGGTTGGCCGTCCCGGGGATCATCCCAGCGATCCTGAAAAGCTTTACCTCTCAGATTCGGTGATGGTCCATCGTCGCTATTCATACGACGATGCGGATGAATTGCTAACCGTCGAAGATGCTCGATACGGAACGACGCGGTATGAATATGATTCCGTCGGTCGTCTCAAAGAGGCGAATCGGATCGATCAAGCGGTCGAGCAATTCGAGTACACGCCCGACGGGGCTCGTTCAAGCTGGATCGTCTCTGGCAAAGCATCGCCCATCAATGGGCAGCATCCGGTCGAACTCGGATTGGCAAACCAGACGCTGGCCCAAGGACTATCCGAATACCAATATGATGCCGAAGGCCGTTTGGTCCAAAAGACATCACATCCCGGTACCGATTCGGAACAGGTGTGGACCTATCAATGGGATAGTGAAGGCTTTTTAAGGGCGATCCATTGCCCCGGCGACCAACGCTGGGAATACCAGTACGATGCCTTGGGCAGGCGAGTTGGCAAACGTGGCCCCGATTGCGAAACACGATTTGTCTGGGACGACCGGTTCATCATCCACGAGGTCCGCGATCAACAGTCGACGCAAACTGATACCTGGGTTTACGAACCCGAAGGACTAGCACCGCTTGCGACAATACAAAACGGTCAGTGTTACGCCTGCATCACCGACCAAGTCGGCAAGCCACGCGAGTTTATCGATGCCGAGGGAAACGTCGTTTGGCATGCGAGTTACCTGGCCTGGGGGCAGATTGACGAGCAAGTTGGCCAGCAACTTAGCTCAGATTCGCAACTACGCTGCGACTTGCGATTTCCCGGTCAATGGTTTGATGCCGAAAGCGGATTGCACTACAACCGATTTCGATACTACAGTCCAGAAACTGCGGTCTACATTTCGCGTGATCCGATTCGCCTTGATGGTGGGTTATTGGAATACGCCTATGTTCCAAACCCCTGTCTTTGGGTCGACTTTTTCGGACTCGATGCGGCCGGGGTTGAATCCGGCCCATCAGATGAAACCGTTTATGTCGTCCGAGAGGGGAATAAGCCTGACGGTGATGTGATTTACACCGGGATTACAAAACAGGATGTCTCCGATCGACAGTCACAGCACAGGCAAGATCCCAGTCGTAAAAACTGGGTGTTAATGCCGCTAACCGATGCCGAAGGCAACGAGATTCGGGTGCGGCACGGAGTTGCCAAAGGAATTGAACAAGGGCTAATCGAACACTACGGTATCAAAAACCCAAGCGAAGGCCAGAAGCTGAAAACAGGGCCTCTGGTGAACGAAATCAACAGCATGTCGCCCAACCGTGATCCAAACGTGCGAAAGCCGCGCATGGAGGCAGGCAAACCCTATGTTGACGAGTTCTTGGAAAACGAAAAAAGTAAAGACAAGTCGAAGCGTGGTCAGTGTTCCAAATAGGCCACGTCGTTTACAGGATGTGAATTATGGCAAAAACGAAGTGGACTAGCGTCACGAAGGGAAAGCAAGCCATCGACACCAGCGATGCTGCTGAATCGATGACGAATGAGTTTCTGGCCAAGTTTGCCGTCGAGTACAAATCTTCGGAACTGCATCGTTTGCCTCAGCTTTCCGAGTTGTGCAACTGCCTTCAAATCGTTCTGCGTTCAGATCTCGGTCGGTATTGCAGCGAAGGCCAAGACAAGGATCTTGTGTCGGTATCTGCAAAGACAAAGGCATAAACTACGATCACGTTCGATGTCACTACAGCGACAAACGCGAGTCATCGCGGTCGGATAGAAGGATACAAAATGGGTTGGCTGAAAACAGAAAACGATGGTGCCGGGCTTTACTTTAGCGATAGCGGCTTGGACGTTTGTGCTGACTTTTTGCAGCAGTTTGCACTGCATTATCAGGAAGAACTTGGACGGCAACCGAGTCTTGCTGAACTGACATACCATCTGGAGCAGGGATTGAATCAAAACCTCGATGATTTGGTCGAGGACCCGATCAAGGCGGTTTCCGCGATCAGTGTCAAAACAAAAAAGCGTCCTGCGAAACCAAAGGCCGTCTTAGGCGACCTGCTCGCGATTCCCCTTGGTGGGCATCGTACGATCTATGGTCAAGTCGTCGAGGTGCTAAAACGCGATGATGTTGTTGTCGAGGTTCTTGATTGCGTGTCCGATGGGACACCCAACCTCGCACTGGCGATGCAGGCGAAACCTTTGGCTCAGTTCCGAGTCGAACAGACAGGCGTATATTGGAGCCACTGGAAGGTAATTGGGAACCGATCGGTTCCAGATGGCTATCCGGTTAAAAAGGTCGCCTACAGTTTGCCGTGTTTCGTCGCAGAAATTGAATTCGTGGAAACACTCCGCGATTCCAGCAAGTTGCCGAAAGATTATCGGCTCTATGCCGATATCGGCGCTTCGCATCCGGATCTACGCGAAGGCGAATTGGGTTCGATGGTAGAAGTCTTGACGTTTCTGAAAAAGAAGAAACTGCTGTCCAAATCTGGATTGGCTGAATTCGGATCAGGTGAACTGCCAGCGGACTTTGCCTTGCATTCGGAGTTGCTGACCGATCAAGGAGCGGCGTTCTACGACAAAGTCTTCAAAAAGGATTACCAGTCAGGCTACTTCGCAACCGATACCACTCAGAAGATCGAACAATTCTGGGCAGAGAATCACTGATGGTTGTGATGCAGTGAATCGCGTGATGAAGTAATTAAACATTCGCTACAAGTTTTAGATACGCCGCGGCGACAATGGCAGCGATCTCTTGGGCAGACGTTTTCTGCTGGCGATATTCAGGGAATTGTTTTCCGAAACTGAAACGGATGGCACTTCGGCTGGCTTCAGGTGATTGTCCCATCGCACGCAACACATGGTTGTCGGACGATTCCTTAGTCGCACAAGCGGATCGTCGGCTCACAGCGATGCTTGGCATTTGACGAATCAGCTCTCCTGCGTCAACGCCGGGGAATTGAACATTGCTGATGCTGGGAAGTCGGTAGGCGACGTTGCCGTTGATCGACACATCTGACGCCAAGCTTCGCAATCGATCTTCGAACTGTGTTTGGAATCGCTGAAGTTCTGTTTGGTGTTGCTGCATTTCCTCTGCTGCGAGTTCGCAGGCTTTGCCGAAGCCGACGATAGCCGGCACGTTTTGAGTTCCAGCCAGTAAACCTCGTTCTTGTCTGCCGCCTACGACCAGCGGTTCCAATGGAATCCTGGCGATACCGCCGCGTATAAAAAGTGCACCTGCACCCTTGGGGCCGTAAATCTTGTGCGATGAAAACGCCATCAAGTCAACTTGCATGTCACGCACATCGATCGCGACTTTGCCAAACGATTGCGTAGCATCGCAGAATACCAGTGCCTCGTTCCGGATGCCGATTTCGGTAATTGCTTCCATCGGATTCAGGTTGCCGATTTCGTTGTTCGCATGCATCAATGCGATCGCAAAAACACTAGGCCGCTTTGCTGTTTCGTTCAGCCAATCCAGATCGATGTTTCCGTAGGTGTCGACCGGGACTTGATCAACATCGATGGCACCGTGACGCTGAAGTTGTCGGCACGTTTGCAGTGCGGCAGCATGTTCTAGCGGACTGGTAACGATCCGCTGCTGTTGCTTCCGGTTTGCGAAGGCGATTCCTTTTAAGGCCAAATTGATCGCTTCGGTGGCGCTGTTCGTGAAAACGATTTCGTTGGGCGACGCGTTGATTGAATTCGCGATTTGAAATCGAGCCTTTTCGATCGCATCATTCGCGTCCCATCCGAATCGATGATCGCGGCTTCCCGGGTTGCCAAAGCGATCGGCCAGAAATGGCTGCATCTCTAGCAGCACCCGAGGGTCAATTGGGGTGGTTGCGGCGTGATCAAGATAGATCGGCAAATCGATCTCGTTTGTCATGATCGACCCAGGAATCGAGTGATCTGCCAGATCACCAGGGAGCTGACAAATCCGACGTAGCACCAAGTTTCCTTAAAGATAAACATCAGACCGACGAACGCTAGCGTGCTCGCGAAGGTCGTCGCCCCCAACAGGATCAACGTGCTGTGGTAGATACTGTTGCGTCTGATTCCTTGTCGGATGGTTTCGAATGATTCGCTCGAATCGCTGTCTTGTAGTGGCTTTTTGATGCCATCAAGCAACTCCAACATGGCCCCTAATGTCTGCTGCGGAACACTTGGATTTGTGGAAACAGCTTCCTTCAAAACGTCGATGTCGAATCGCTCCTTTTCAACTTGATCGACGATGTCACGAAGCCAAGCGTGAATTATCGCGGTGTCTCGGGCGACATGGATGCCAACGAGAACGATGATCAATGACCATGCGATCAAAAATCGAAGGTCCCAAAAGCAGATTGACGCAGCTATGACCAGCAAGAAACAGACAACGAATTGGATCACCATGTTCCGGTGACGACGCGATCGTCGTTCGATGACCGCTAACGTGTCACGGATCGCGTCGGTCAGTGAGCAAGAGGCGTCGATCGACCCGACTTGAACGTTCCCGGATATTTGGACGTTGGACATAAGGCGGTGGGGATCGAAAGGCGAATGGTCGTTTGAATGAACAGGACCTTTTTGTAACAAAGTCGGTCGATTAAGAAAGCTCGAATCACAAACTGCTCCGTCCCGAATGCCCTCGAATCGATCGCCGGCGAATCAATCAATGTGATTTATGGCCGGAGTCGCGACGAGCACTTCGCGTTTTCCGCCAATCGGGCCCGCAACACGTTCGACGTCCCAGCCGGCGGCCGACATCGCATCTCGGACCACTCGACTACAACTGTACGTGGTCAATGTCGCGTGTGAGGCGACGTATGTTCGCATGCGTTTGAAACAATCGCTCGTCCAAAGCTCGGGGGCAGTATCGGGACAAAACGGATCGTAGTACACCGCATCAAAGGGCATTAAGTGACAGGGGCACTGTGAATGATCGGGGCTCCAATTTAACGCGTCGGTCAGGTGAATATCCACCGTTCGTTTTGCATCGACCGACCAACGAAAGGTACCCGGTCCCGTTGTGTTTGCGTGTGAGCTGCGAAAGTCCAAGTATCGATCGACCAAACCTGGGTAGCTTGACCAAGTCTCTGGATCGAGATAACGCATCGTCGAAGCCGCGATCCAATCGGTTTCCAAGGCCGCGTAATAAAGCTCGGTGTCGTGAAGCAGAGATTGTTCGAGCGTGACGAGTAATCCCATCGCGGTGCCCAGGCCGACTTCAAGCACACTGGTGGGCTGCCGTGAAGTGAGACGTGTGGCGATTCCGCTATTTTGCAAGTAGACATGCTTGGTTTCAGATAACGCACCACAGCCGCTATGAAACGAATCGTGTGTTCCGGTCTTCAAAAGCGTTCGGCTTCCGTCATCGGTGACCATGACTTGCAGATCCGGTCGGTCGGTAGCAAAAGTCTCGCGGATAGGGATTGGCATCGTGATCGACGATCAGCGTGAAGGTGAATTGCAACGGCGTCTGAATCCCCGACATTCTAGCGACCGTTGGCGATTTTTTAATTGTGGCTCCCTGGCGAAGTGCTCTTTCTGTCTCGATGACCCCGAAGCCCGGGGCCACCTCACATGACGGTGAGACAGGGCTTCAGTACTTCCGAGATCGGTACTATCACACCGGCAGGGGAAGATTCTGCTCCAGAGATCCGATAGCGTATCGCAATGGGAAGAACTTGAGGTCATATGTTGGTGATTCTCCGCTCAAGTTCTTGGGGCCACGAGGTCTTGAGCAAAACAGTTCACTGGTGATTGACACTGGTTCGTTTGGTGAAGGAATGGTAATTGTGGGCTTTCCACCGAGCGGGATTTCGTCACGAGAGGCGGCTAACTGTTTTACACAGGTCTACGGAGAATTCAAAACAAAGAAAGCGGGCTTTGTCGTTTGTTGCAAAGGCAAGGAAGTTGCCTGCGCGAGTATTCCAAAGTCTGATTCCATGCAGGCGGATGCGATTCTTGCGGTTTGCATCAGAGAGCATGAAAAGACTCGATGATATATTGAACAGCAGAGAAAGGGAACGCTATGAGCCGCCATGGTGGCTCAAACCACACGAGCAGGACGAACGAGAGTGTATCGCCTAACAGAAACAGCTTGAATGTATGCGGAGCGGTCTTGATCGTTGTCGTGATCAAGCCTGTAAAGGGGAGCTGCAAGAGAAAATCGATGACTATGAAAAGATTAAAGATGCGATATGTGGTACCGAATAGTCGCAATCCGATTTCACGGATTCTATGCCAGATGCTCATTCTGTTGCCACCACTTACTTTCAGCTGGATCGAGATGCCAAGCAGTGCGGCACTAGAATTGCCAATCACAATTTCCGCGAGTGCTTCTGGCGGAATGCAATTCCATCAATCGTGGTTTCTCAGCGTCAATTCCGAGGGCGATGCGGTGCTTACGATTGGGATGATAGATCCAAAGGTTGTTAAGTTCTCAGTTTCAAAAGAGCGACTGGAGGAGTTGGCAAAATCTGTTCGGAATGGACCGTTCAAAGAGAATCCGATATGGATCGGCCGTGGAAGCCCGGATGATGTTGTATGCTCACTTACAATTACGAGGGGGGGAAGGACTTGGATGTTTACCTACCAATCTGTGACGAACAACGATGTCGATTCAGAGATGGTCGAGCAATTCCGCAAGGCGTATGACTTAAGGCACAGGGTGCGCAGATTGTTTGATGGATTACAAGGCGTTGATGGAATTCTGGATATGCGTGAACATGACAAAATAGTTCTTTCAAAACTCGATGCTTTCAAGCAAAGTAAGAGAGAGGATGACGCAACCGTACATTCCCTAAAGCATGAACCGCGAGGCAGCGGCGAGAACACTGACTGACGGTTTCTTTATCGCAACCTCGAAGAAGAAAACAGGTCACCTCAACTGGTTCGCTACGTCGCCGAGGAATGCGAGATCGAAGAACCTCTTGGCAAGCGAGAAGTTTGTGGAATCTTCCGCTCGCTAAAGACTCACATCGAATTTCAGACCGATTCAAGTTATCGAAATCAGTTCGCTCTACTTTATCTTCGTTCCGAGCCACTGCTCGTGGCTCAATCAAGTCGATTGAGGTGACTCGCCCGAAAAAACAACGGAGTGATGTGGGAAATACCATGTGACTGACTTATTGCTCCCAGTAGGCAACGACTTCCTGGCAGCCTCGCGACCGATTGTGGCGGGCGCAGCTCAAAACCGTGTTGTCGATCGAATACTCGCCTCCTCTTTTGCCTGGATTAATGCGATTAGGTTCCGAACTGGCACTCATGCAAGCTCTTCCAACTTAAACGACGTTGAGCCTTCTCAAGCAGGAAGCGACAGCCAGGTGTGGAGTGAAGAATAATCTGCTCAAATCTGGTTAGGATGTCGACTAGTTAGCAAAAGTCTCGTTCGCGGCATTTCTTTCGGTGCAATCGCCTTTGATCGATTCTGAACCGACATTGATTTGATTCGTCCGTGTGAGATTTGTTAGAATTTGGGTAGTCGGCCATTTGGATCTCCGGTCCAGTTCTCCTCCACAAACGGGCGAGGGGAATCTTTTCTAGGCTGTTCCTCGATCTGCGAGGTGCGACATGACAATTCCAGTCGCGTTGGAATCCCTTGAATCGGATCATCGATGTGATCTCGACCGTCATTTACATCGGATCGACATCTTTAAAGTCGGTTTGGTCAATTCCTTTGGTGTGAATCTGCGGTCGGTGCGAAGACGGGTCGATTCGAATGATTCGAGCCGGCGACAGCCTTTTCACTATTTGCCGGAAGTGATCCCCTTCATCCAGCCTCGGGTCACGCAGCTATCCGCAAAGCAACGTGTCGCATTTGAGTCGATCAAGGAATACGCGATTGAGTCCTTTTGGACGTTGTATGCGAGCTTCCTTCCCTTGTCGCATTCGATCAGTCAAAACGCGGGAATCGATTCCGAAGAGATCGAGCCCACGTTGGGACGTTCCATCATCCTATTTGATGTCTCGCGCGGGACCAAGTTCGCGACCTACGTCGATAAAAGCTTGCGTGAGTCAGTCAAGAATGTGCGAGGCCGCCGGTTTGCCGAGTCGTTGCAAATTCCTGTCTCGGCTGGGCGACTGGTCCATAAACTCAATTGGCTTCTTCAGCAGCGGGAGTTCGATCTTGGGCGTTCATTGTCGATCGACGAAAGCGAGCAAACGGTGATGGACTTCCTGTTGGCACAGCCGGTTCGCTTTCACCCTACCACGATGCGTCGCGTCGCAGAGGCGGTTCGCGACGGGCGTCCCAAGCTTTCGCTGGACCGTTGTTTAGAGTGGATGGAACCGTCGTCAAATGCGGCGGCCGAATCCAGCTTTGGGCATGATGGCTATGTCGAGCATGTCGACCAATGCCAGTATCAGCTTCGGCAGATTCATGAAGCCATGCAAAGGGCCTCGTTTAGCGACGAGGAGCGAGCGATAGTGCTTGGCAGTTTGGAATTGCCGCATGATGCCAGTCGGCTTCGCGCCGTCAGTCGAAACTGCACCAGCGCGACCCTTCGGAAACGATCCACACGTCTGCTGATCCGATTGATGGCGGCGAGGTACGCTCCTCAGTCCCCCCGATTCGGATGGATGATCAACACGACAGCTGTCGGCGCATTGGAGCGTCTTCGTGAGCAAATTGAAAAGATCGAGTCGGCTCGCGTTTCAGAAACTGCCGTTTCATCTTTGCCTGAAGCGTCCAAGCAAAGCCGCCTTGGTGCGAAGTATGGCGAGAAGTTCGTCGAAGAGCTTTTGAACTGGATGTCGGTAAGCAGTTCCGTGTATCGGATTTCGATCGCCGAGCGGGGGCACATCGCACAGTATTTGTTGGACGCGCAGCGATTGGAGAATTCCGGGCCGCCAGATAAACCTAGTCTGGCGGGCAGTTCGCAGTCCACCGAAACGGACAGGACGTCTGGCGGGGGGCATGGTCTATCGTCATTGGCGTTCAGTAAATTGCGGGCGGCTCTGATCGAGCAAGATCGATTGGGATTTCCCTGTTGTTCCGAATAAGACGGCCGGATCCAGAAATCGAGACCATGATGCCCTGGCTTTTGCGATGCCTGAAAGTCGATTTCATCGCCTGATCGGACTGGAAAATGCCTCCTACCAGCAAAAACGGCAGCTTTCATTGGTCAACCGCTAGGGACCGACTAGAATTTACTGTGGACCTTTCCTACGAAATCGCCCAACTCGCACCTACGGGTTCGCTGGAGTAAGGGCATCCCTGCGGGGCTTAGCCCGGCAGTGCTAGCGACGGGAAGGACCTACCCTTTTTTACTTGTCAAAATTCGACGCCGAAGATTCGTCAGTCATGATGCACCGCGCCAAAACGATGTTCCGCGCCAAATCTCTGTTGGCATGCTGTTTAACCGTTGCCAGCTCCCTTGCCGTTCCGCAGCCCAAACCCGTCAACGCGGGCGAACTGATGTCGCCTTCGGTGGCAACGCAGTTGGGGCTAGAGCAAGCTTGGCGGCGACAGCTGCGTGTCGCCTACGGTGCTCAGTCGATTGTTGATTTTCAGATCTATGTCAGTAAATCAAATCCCCGCGAGTACGTCGAAGTCGTCGGGCCCGCTCCTGAGGGCGGCGAAGCACCGGTAATGTTCCGGATCGCAACCGACCAGAAGGACGCCGCTGGTCAAGCGGTCGGCACAGACGAAGCTCAACGATTGGCCCGCCGTGAAGTCACTCGTATGGCTCGCCGCGTTCCGGGGGCGACAATCCGCACGACCTCGGTGCCACGCGTTTACGTCTACACGGTCGCCTCCAACGGAACGGTCGATTGCCGCGATGCCGAATCAGGACAGCCGATTTGGGTGTCTCAAGTTGGCAACCCAGAGCTGAACTATGGAAAGCTGGGCATCGACGATCAGTACATCAGTGTGCCCAACGGCGGAAACATCATTCTGCTTGATGCGACTGATGGACGCGAAATCGATACAAAGGCAACAATCGACGTGCCACTGTACGGCGCGATCAATTCCGGCGGGTTTGTCCTCGTCCCGACCATCCGAAAAGGCGTCGAAGGCTACCGCCTGTCTGACTTGGCAGAAAAAGTCACGACGGTTCGATACATGCAAACCGTGGAAGGATTGGCTTTGGAGCCACTGGCGAAATCCCCAACTTCGCCAATCGTCTCATGGGGTACCGATCGTGGATTCGTCTATTTTATGGACGTCACTAGTTCTCCCTCGGTCATTTTCAGGCTCGATACCGCCGGTATCGTCAGTGGTCGTCCGGCAGCCGCTGGTGGCGACCGATTCTTCTTCGCAAGTGAAGGCGGCCAGGCTTACGCCGTCCACGCGACCCGATTGGGCGACGTTCTTTGGAGCCAACCGTTGGGTGAGCCGTTCTATGACACACCGTTTCTGTTGGGTGATAAAGTCTTTGTGAACTCGGCCTACGGAAACCTGTTCGCGCTTAGTGAAACGTCTGGGATTCCAGTTTGGAACGAACCCACGGGAAGCGTCGCGAAGATTTTAGGTGGGATTCCGGGTCAACTGTTTGTTCGCTTGATGAGCGGTCACTTCGCTTCGATCAATGTCAAAGACGGATCGATAAGTCACGTTGTTCCGTTGGCGAAATCTGACTTTCTGGCCATCAACCGGCTAACCGATCGACTGTATGTGGTCGATTCACGCGGAGTCGCCCAGTGTCTACGCCCCATCGGTAGCAAAGACCCGAGTATCCTGCATCCCGACGACGCTGTACCTGAAGCTGCGGTTGAAGAGGAAACGACGCCATCCACTCCTGCAGAAACCAACCCTACAACTGACCCATTCGGCGCTGGTGGCGACAATCCATTTGGCGGCGGAGCTGGAGCAGATCCCTTCGGTGCTGGCGGTAACGATGGCGGTCAGATGGACGATCCCTTCGGTGCACCTGCCGGTGGCGGCGGCGATCCGTTCGGCGGCGACCCGTTCGGGAACTAACAGGCTGTTGAATTTCAATCGTCGCCTTTCGCTCCATGAAAGTAGGGTTCTTTCCCGCTGGTTTTGCAGAATACAAGGCGACTTGGCTATGCATCCAACCTGAATTCGCCAAGTCACAAAGCTGCGGATTGGCAATCGGTGAGATCGGTTGCTAAGCAAAACAAGTCGAAAACCGATTGATCAAACGACACAAAAAAACCTCCGACCAGCGGTCGGAGGTTTTTTATTTGGCTTGTCTTGTTGAGGTCACTTCGCTTGCCGGTCGATCAGTCTTAAAACCGCAGCCGTGACGTTTAATTCGGCTGATTATTCAACGCTGTCTTGTTCTTGGTCGTCCCAGGACTCATCCCATTCAACCGAGTCCTCGTCACATTCGTCGAGGCCCAGGGCGTCGATTTGGTCGTCGTTAAGTTTGTAGTAGCCGAGTTCCTTGATCACTTCGAGGACTTCGCTGCAGGTTGGGAACATGCGTCCGCTGCGGCGTTTGTAGTCGTCCATCGCTCGCATGAATTCGATTTCTGGATTCGAATAGTCTCGCTCGCAGGTTGTCGGATCGATGTGGCGACGACGCTGTTTCTTGCGACGCGGATTGGTCATCGCTCCAACATCAGTCGCGTTTGGATCGCCGCCACGGCGTTCTGCACCGGGGGTGCGTCGGTCGATCGTGACAACTTCTTGAGAAGCGTTGTTGACAGTAGGGTTGGAATCAGCTGTCGAAGGCATGCAAATAGTCCTTGTGATTCAAATAAACCATCCGGCCCCGTGCGGGTGCCAGAACGACGCGGTCAGCTATGTCGATCTGGTAAGGTTTAGCGATGGTTCGTGCTGGTAGGCGGTTGAACGCTGGGCCACAAAAAGTTAGCACGCGGATTAGGTAAGAAACTCCGATTGGCGACTAGATTCCGTTTAAAGGAAGGTTGATATCTAGCGAAGATTTCCGGTGGTAACGATCGCAACGATCGAGAGCTAATCTAGCGGCGGGTAAGTCGACTTCTAGAACCAGTCCAAGGCGATTCATTGTGCCGCCTGTATCACTGTGCAAATTCGCTGTGCAGATATTCGAGCCCGGGAGATTTCGCGCTGCGGGGACTATGGAAGGTTCCCGGGGCAAAAGAAGATGTGAGCTCGGATTTGCCGAGCTGGTCGATTGGATCGTTCAGTGACCGTCCACGGGCAAAGAATTACGCCCCAAGCGGTTCCGGCATTTTTCCCTGATAGCGATCATCGGCGAATCGGCGGTACCAAGTGGCGATTCGACTAAGCAGCTGAGGATCGGTGGATTCGTCCGCGGCCTGTTCGACACGCATTGCAAATTGGTGCAGCGTTTCGCCTGGCCCACGGACCAGCGAGTGTTTGCGAAGCCGTCGATCGACGCGGGACAGCATTTGACGGCTTTCGTATTCTGCAGGATCACCGAACGCCATCAGTTTGCGTCGATGCCGGAACCAAAGCAGGATGACGACTAGCCCGAACATCGGTAGCTGTGCGACTTGGAACAGGAAGGTTAGCGAATCTGATGTTCGAAACGAGAGCAACCAACCGGTCAGCCGTGCAAGGATCGAACGCTCTTCGGTTTCTTCAAAAAAGCCATCCGAAGCGCTGCCGAGTTCATCGGTCAAACTTTCAGGATCGCTGAATGTTCGATAGCTTCGTCCAACAGTCGCCTCGACCGGAAACCATCGCTCCGTGATGTCGTCGTAGGCTTCGATCCACGCATGTGCATCCCGGTTTCTAGCGATGTAATATTCGCGATCGTCGCTCAACTCACTCATCACATATCCGGTTACGTAACGAGTGGGAACGTTGACGGTACGCAGCATCAATGCTGCTGCGGAGGCAAAGAATTCGCAGTGCGCGGGGTGCTTTGAAGTCAGAAAATGGGCGACCGGATCGACATCTCGGGGACTTGGGTGGCTATCCAAGGAATACTTGAAGTTGTTTTGAAAGTAGTCTTCGATCGCTTTGGCTTTCGAACGAGCTGTCAGTCGGCCGTCGCAAACATCTTCGGAAAGCGATTTGATGAAACCACGTAAGGTTGCTGGAACCTGCAGCATGACGTTGCGACGAATTTGTGGCAGTTCCTCAAACGGTGGTTCTGGCCCGATTCCAAGCACGTATGGCCGTTGTGTATCGACGCCTTGCGTGATGACATCTTGGTGAGTCAAGCGAATGCCGTAGACGGATGCTTCGATCCACTCGGTCGATAGGGCGGAAAAGACAAACTGGCCTTTCATCGGGACATTGTGAACTTCGACTGTCCCAACGATGTCGCTTTCCGGATTCTTTCGGACCGAAAAACGAAGGCGGTCGTCTTGGTCGCCACCACGTTTCAATGGTGTTTCTGCTGGCTCGTTCGGGTCGACGAAACGGGACCGGAGGTACATCACGTCGGTCGTTCTGCTTTTGTAGGTCCGTTCCGTCATCGGAGCCCAGGCACCGCGTCGGTAAGTATCAAACACCGTACCACGAAGGTATCCGGGTTCGTTTTCGGCGAATGCCCGCAATGCAATTTCCTTTGGGTCACCGACCATGTGTCGACGGATTTGCCCCAGGCGGCTTCCGCGAACGTATCGCGAACTTCCGATCATCGATCCGCCCGCGACTCGCTCCAGTGAATCACTAAGCCGATCGAGCAAGTCAACGCGAAGCCCAGGAACCATATTGTTGGCGATATGACCTGCGGCCGTTGTGGACATCAACAGCAGCGAAAATGCCAGGATGTAAAACAGCATTGGACTACGCTTGTCGCCGCTGTTTATTGAAACGGTTGATATCGGCAACGGAGCCTTCGCCTTTTCATGCATCCCGTTGTTGAAACGCTGCTCACGGGATTTCAATCGCCGCGTAAAAAGTTTCTGCCGCTTGCGAATCGAGTTGAAAAGTTGCGTCCGGCTGAGGATATGTTCGGCACCCACCAAGTATCCGGCCAGGGTTGCCAGTGCGGCGACCAACTGGCCGCTGATGGTGTGGCTGACTCCGCCGCCGGTAACGGTCATTAACATCGCTATCAAGCCGCACGCCAACATTGCGGGATGCCCGTGATAGGGATTGAGCACCCAAAAGCCCAGGGACACAAAAAGCGTGCCATGTGCGACCGAGTCCACAATCATGGCAACGAAGTTCATGTTGCCAGAGACGTGTGCGTCGACACGTGAAAGGACACCAAAGAGCGTGATGAGCAGCAGCAGAATCGGAGAAGCGAACTTTCGTATCAATCGAAAACGGGCCCGACGTTTTCGCATCGCTTCGGCTTTGGTGAACGAAGCACTCTTGCGACGTGAGCCTTGTGAATCGTGCTTCTTGCCGGATCGAGAGGCGTTTAGACCTTTGGATCGTGTTGCGGATTCGGATGCCGATTGAACGATGTCTTTGGTCAAGCCGTCATATCCGCCCATCAGATAAACGATGGCGACAACTAAGGACGCGGCGCTAGCGAACACCAACATCGTAAAGCCAAGCGTACCGAAAGCCGAACCGACAAATACGGATTGTATGAATAGGATTGTCGGCAGGATGGCAATTCGCCAACGTTGTGGTCGAACGTCATCCGCAGCGATCATCGCGCGTCGTCGGTGGACAGGCTTGGTGGCCATCAATCATTCCCTCGATCGGAAAAAACAGTCGACGCGTTGGGCTGATCATCGACGGTGATGTATTTGGCCGTCGACGGAACCAAGTTGGCAAGCTCCGTTCGTTCCGGTGAATCAAGACCGAACATCGAAAGGATCAGCACGGGCCGTCGGCGACATGCTTCGAGCACTTCGGCAATTTCCGCTTGAGCCTTTTCTGGTGAAACCGGTTTGGCGGCGGCAAGTCGTATCAGCATCGAATCAGATGCTTCACCTGACGTTTGTTGATTATTGAAGCTTTCTTGGTCTGGCTGGTCGGTCACATGCAGTGTGAGCTGCACTCGGCGACTCGTGATCTCGTTAATTGCCGTTGTCGCGATCGACATCAGTCTTTCGAACTTGCGTTGATCTTCTGTCAATTCCACCGCGTTATTGGCGTCGGTAGGAATTCGCTTCTGTGACGTATCCACAATCAGCGTGACCGCTTGGATCGATGGCGATTGGTATTCGCGAACGATGGGGCGTCCCAATCGCGCCCACGAGGCGAAATCCCAACGGCGGACCGGGACACCGACTTGGTATTCTCGATTACCGACATACTCAACCGGTGCACCGGCGACGAGCTGCTGAGTCCAGTCACCAATCTCCGCCAGCATCATTCGTGACGTCGGGTCATCATGAGGATTCGCTGGTATGGGAGTGATCGCGATCTTGGTATCGCAGTCCAGTTCTGATCGATAGTGAAAAAGGTGAAATGGGAATGACGAGACGACTCGAAATGGAGGCAGCGAGTGGATTCCACGCGCATCGAATCGCATCGCACCGTGCCACTGCATCTGTTCGCCACTTCGCAAAATCATGACCGATACCGGTGGCGACGCGTCCCAGTGACGCAGTAGCAACGCACGACTGATCGCACGCAAGCCCTCGCGATGGAAGCCGACTCGCAGGTTGATCGCCGGCAATAAACGTGGGTTGGAAAGGCGGACGCTAAGGGAAAACGCTTCACCTGCCACGGCGACGCGTGGCAGCGAAACATTGATTTTCAACTGAGGACGCATGAAGCGATTGATGCTGAACCCTACGATCAGGATCGCAAAGAACGCTCCCATCATGCCGCTCCAAGGGAACCCCCAGATAACGTTCAGCGTCATGAATACGCCTAGCAGCGCAAACACGGACGCGTACGTCATGCTGTTTCGCAGCGATAGATATCCACGCAGTGGCGCGGTAATGGTTTGACGCAGACGTCGAAGCCAAATTTGAATCTGCCGATTCATGTCGAACGCATCGGATTCCGGGGTGCCGACCGGTGGAGTCCCCTTGGTCGAGATCCCTTTGCGTCCTGAATTATCGGGGCGTCCTGAATAGCCCGCCGAAGCTGAACCTCGGTCGGTTGATTCGCCCGAGACGTCCAGACTCACACAATCACCTCAGTTTGGCGGAGCAGTTCGTCGATCACTGCGGCAGCATCGTTCCATGACCCGGAAACCGATCGCATCGATATTCGGTGTGCCAACACCGCAACGGCAACTTCTTGGATGTCGTCGGGCAACACGTAGCTGCGGCGACTGAGCACTGCCCTTGCTTGTGCAGCACGAAGCAGCATCTTTGATCCACGGGGGCTGCATCCGACACGCAGTCGACTGTCTTGCCGAGTGGCATTGACTACCTCGACAAGGTAGCGCGCGACTTTGGGATCAACGCTGACTTCACGAACGTAGCGTTGCAAGCTGGCCAGTTCATCGCGGTGCATCACCGGTGTCAGTTCGCTTGACGGATCTTTGGCGGCTTGATCGAGCAACAAGTCAACTTCGCTTTCGACGTCCGGATAGTCCATCGACAGTCTGAACAAGAATCGGTCCAGCTGTGATTCGGGCAGCGGATAGGTGCCTTCAAAGCCACTGGGGTTCTGTGTGGCAATGACGATGAACGGTCGTTCCAATCGGTACTGCGACGAATCGATCGTGACCTGCGATTCGGCCATCGCTTCGAGCAACGCACTTTGAGTCCGCGGTGACGCACGGTTGATTTCGTCAGCGATCAACAAGTTGCAAAAAATCGGACCACGCCGAAAATGAAACTCGCCACTGGTGGGCTGAAAGATCGCATTGCCCAAAATGTCCGAAGGAAGCAAGTCAGGCGTGCATTGGATGCGTTTGAAGTCCAGGTCGATTAGCGACGCGATCGACTTCGCCAGTGTTGTTTTGCCGACTCCGGGGACGTCTTCCAGCAGAACCGAACCCTCGGCCAGAATGCATGTCAGCACGGAATCGATAACGTCGGCCTTGCCGCGAATGACGCCCTGCAGTTGATCACGGACCTGTTCAAGTTTGGCCAGCAGTTGATCAGGGGTTTGCTGATCAGTGCTTTGCTGACCAGTGTCTTGCTTATTTGGGGGTTGTCCGTCAGAGCCAGCTTTCGCGACGACTTCGGCGGTTGAAACGGATGTCTCTAGAGGGTCGCTGCCAGCTGTCATCGCTTCGTGCTCTCGATTCAATTCGGAGTGATGCTGCTCGCCTGAAGTAGGAGGCGATTGGTCCGCAGACTCGGACCCGAAATCGTTTTCTTGGGTGAACACGCTGTTCCTCCAAAAGCAACAGGGCTACCTACAATCGTACCGCTACGACTAGGTCGCTGCGACTGCGTGCTGATAGAACCGGTTGCCGGAAATTGGATAAGTCGGAAAAGTCAGCGAGAGAGATTCATGCGGGCGTTATCGCAATCACTAGCGAAACTTTGCCCTGCGATGAAGTTTGCGTTTTTCGACTCCAGCGATTAACGCCCAACCGGATTGCTTGCGGCGTTTGCCAGTTTCGGCGGTTTTGGAAGCCGAACCTGCGAATGCAACTGCCGTTTCAGATCAAACAAACGATTAGTAACGTGGAACCTCTGGATCGATCTGCAAACTCCATGCATCGATCCCCCCGGCCATGTTTTGTGTCTTGTCGAACCCTCGGCTTCGCAACGCTTGCGTCACTTGCATGCTTCGTCCGCCATGGTGGCATTGGACAACGATGCGAGAATCCTTGTGGGATTCTAGTTCACTGATGCGTTCAAGTATCTCCCCCATAGGGATCAAGACACTTCCCTCGATCTTCGCCACCGAGTACTCCTCTGGCTGGCGAACATCAAGCAGCAAAAACTCTTCGTCCGACTGACGTAGGTCTTGTACGGTTTGAACGTCGATTTCGATCGGAAAGTCGTCAGACATATTCGATTAAATGTTTCGCGGAGGGGGGCTTACAAGCGGCAGTTGGAAATCGTGGTCTGGAAGATCGCCGTCGCACCCAATCGTTCCAGCTTTTCCATGACATCGATGATTTCATCGCGACGCACCATGACGCGGACGCTTCGAAGCGTTTCGTCTTCCAACGTTCCGATGGTGGGGGAATTGAACCCCGGAGTGATTTTTTCCGCATCGGCAAGCTTCGACAGCGGGACGTTGTATTCTAGCAATGCGAAGTCTCTCGCGATCACAACGCCTTCAAGCCGCCTGACAACGCGGTCGGCCATTTCTTTGTCGCGGCAGCGATCGTTTTGAATGAGCACCGTTTCATACGAGCCGATTTCTTCTAAGACACGCAGCCGATTGGCCGCCAGCGTGCTGCCGGTTTCGACCAGGTCGACGATCGCATCGGCAACGCCAAGGCTGATCATCACTTCGACACTGCCGGACAGAGAAACCATGTGAGCCAACGCGTTGTGTTGTCCCAGGTAGGCTTTCGTGATGGCGGGAAAGCTGGTGGCGATTCGTTTGCCGTCGAGTTCGTTGGCCGAACGAATCTCGCTGTCTTCGGGAATGCAGATCGCCAAACGACAACGTCCGACACCCAATCGCATGCGGGTGGTGACATTGGCGTTGGCTTCTTCGACCAAGTCACTACCGGTAATGCCCATGTCGATTGCGCCTTCGGCAACCAGGGTTGGGATATCGTCGGTGCGAAGGAAAATCATATCGATCGGCAGCCCTTTGACTTTGGCAAAGAGGCCACGATTCTGACGCCGGAAGTTCAGCCCCGCTTGCAGCAACAGCTCTCCGGAAAGTTCACTCAAACGCCCTTTGCTAGGGATTCCAATACGCAGGTTTTTATCTGTGAGTCCCATCGATCGTTCTTACTTTATTATCTTTTGTTCGATTGCTGGATCTGCCGTAGCGGCAGCTAAGATTGGTTTTGGCGGCTGGCTTTTTCTTCCAACCCTGACGTGCCTTCGCGACGGGCAAGCTCGGCAGCGATTTCGTCCAAGCTGACTCCGCGATAGGCCAACATCACCAGCGTGTGATAAATCAAATCGCCGGCTTCATAGACAAAGTGATTGCGTCCTTCTTCGCCGGGTTCGTCGGCAGCCTCGATCAATTCGGCTGCCTCTTCTAGGATTTTCGAACCGATCTTCGCCGTTCCGGCCTCCATCAATTTGGTCGTGTAAGACCCTTCTGGGCGGGTTTCGGCTCGTTCGGCGAGTGTCTTCATCAACCGGTCAAGCGGCAATAATGAGTCTGGCATTGGCTCTTTTCAACTATTCCGTTTTTCTACATCGTTCTTTTGCTGCGGATCGTAAATCAGACGGGCCATTTCGTCCACCTAGCCGTTCACCCCAGCTGTGTGCAGAAGCAGGCGTATCTGTCGGGGGGATCTCGCTAAAGGTTCACAATATCGATAACGCGGCCCTCGAAAATGGTTGCCAACACATCGCGGTCGAAACGGTCGTTTTGGCGACGAAGTGATCGGGACTACACGCCGAACACTTTTCGTACTAACGTGTCCGGACAATGTTCCAGTTTCCCATATTCGATAAGCCATCATTTCCGCCTCCGACATTCCTATGATCACAATCGTCGACTACCAGATGGGAAATCTCCGCAGCGTCCAAAAAGCGGTCCAGCGAGTCGGGGGGGAAGCCAAGATTTCTTCAGATCCTCATGAAATCGCTGACGCTGAGCAGCTGATTTTGCCCGGCGTCGGTGCATTTGGCGATGCGATGGCGGAAATCAATCGCCGCGATCTGGCTCAGCCGATTCGCGACTATTGCAGCACCGGCCGACCTTTTCTGGGCATTTGTCTGGGGCTGCAGTTGCTCTTTGACGAAGGCTTCGAGCACGGCAGCCACAAAGGTTTGGGCATTTTGCCGGGTGAAGTCGTGCGGTTCGAGCTTCCAGACCAGTACAAGGTTCCACACATGGGATGGAACACTGTCAAAAAACAGAACGAGTGTGCTTTGCTAAGCGATGTCGACGACGAAACTCATTTCTACTTCGTGCACTCGTACTATGTGCGCCCTGCCGATTCCGATGTCGTCGCGCTAACATGCGACTACGGACATGAATTTTGTGCGATGGTTTCGCGAGACAACCTTTTCGCCACACAGTTTCACCCCGAGAAAAGCCAAGCAAACGGTCTGCAGTTGCTTCGGCGTTTCACGCAGCTTGTTGCCTGCTGATTTGCCATTCATCATCGCGAGCACATCTGGTGCGTCATCTTCGCATTGAGAACGTGATGTGAGCGTCAACGCGTTGTAGGCGGGCGGCTTAACAGATCTGCTATCCAGTGCGGCAGTTTCAAATCAAAACAATCGAACAAAGATCATACGAGTGAGTCAGCAAGTTCAACCCGTCCAGCTTGTCCATCCCGATGGAAAGCGTCGCGTCGATTTCACCTGGAATGGCGATCGATTCATTCATCAATTGGTATGCGGCGATTCCGTCGTCGAGTCATTTGAGGAAGCTGAAGAGTTACCCTGGCCGGCATCTCCTCCGCTGCAGCAGCTCTCTGTCGAAGTGATCAATGATCAGGAAGTTGCTTTGGGAGTCGGTTGTGCAGGAACGAGCCACTGGAGCTTGAGTGTGCAGCCGATCGAAAACGGTTTCCACTTTGAATGGGCCTGCCGGACCAAGGTGTCGCCAGAGAGACTGCTTTCGACATATCAAATCCGTGGCACCTCGGAACCGGCTTGGAACCTGGAACCCGTCGGATCATCGACTCGCACCGATGGCAACGGAGTCACCGAGCTGAAGCCAACAGCCTCGCTTTCAGAAGCCGGAACTTTTCAGTGGGCTTACACTGCAACCGCCTAGCAGCCGTTAATTTCCGATTGTCGCCCTTCACTCCGTGAAGGTAACGCTCTTCCCGCTGGATTTCTGTCGTCCAAGGCGACTTTGTAAGGACTCTGACCCGAAAAGCAGGTCGCGAATCTGATCTTCCACGGCAGCGACGCTGGCTGATCAATCGAGAAACAATTCGACTGCTAGGATTCTGTTCTCGAATGGTCCTCGATAGCACGGCAAAAGCATCGATCGGTCCGACTCGGGCCGGATTGAAACCCTCCGGTTGCGAATTTGCCCAGCTTTCCCAGCTTCGCCTCGTTCAAAAGTTGATGAAAAATATTTCGGTGCAGATTGGCAATTGCAAGCCATTACGCAGTCTGAAGTTGGGGCGTGCCAAATTGTGCAAACCGAAAAACTTTTGCCTTTGCCCTATCTTTCCCCTTCCGGTTCATCCGCGGATCGGGATTCTTTGCGGCCTTCCAGAAAAGCCCATCGCCGAATGCTTGGGCTGGTGAATCTGGGAAACAGGACATGAGAACAGGGACATGGCAGGAATGGGCCACATTCGCGTGACGAACACCCTGACGGTGATTGTTGATGGAGCATGCGGTCCCTGGTCGATGAACTCAAAAAGGAATGTTTTGTGCGTTTGAATCCATTTGGATGTTTCCAGAAGCTGTTTGCAGCTGTGTGCGTCATCCTGCCGATGTTTATCTCGTCGGTGGATGCCCAATCCGTCACGTCGGTCCGACAAGCGAGCCCTTCATACACGCTGGAAACCTATCGGTGCCAGCAATGTGGACGGCTGCACGAGCGAAAAGTGTCCGTTGAACCGGTCCGGCAAGGGGCGGAAACTTCGGTACCTACCGGAGCAACCCAGCCACAGTCGGCAGCGGTTGTTACTGTGAATGCCACTGCGAGTGCTCAGGATCGTGGAGTCAGCAATGCTGCTGTCGAAAGCGAGCTGGTGACGAAAGCGAGCCAAAATTCCGCGGATCTTTCTGGGGAACTGACGGTGCGTTCGGCTAGCGGTGCAAGCGTCAGCGGCAGTATCAGTCGTGAACGCGGCGGAATACAAAATGTGCTTTCCACCTTGAATCAACAACGTCAACGGAAAGGATTGCGAGCGTTGCGTTTCGATCCCGCGCTTCAGGCGGTTGCCGAGCGTCGGGCGCAAATGATGGCGAGCATGGGGACGAAGTCGCATCCGCCAGGATCGTTTTCGCCCGGACGATACGAAGGAGTGGGCTGGTCGAGTTCTTATTCGCCCAATGGGGTTCATGCGTGCTACACAAGCGACCCAAGAATGACAGTTGCCGGTGCCGCGATGGCGACGGGACGCGACGGAGTTTACTTCGCGGTTGTCTATCGCTAGACAGCATCCGGCGGCTGATTTGTCCACCACGTCGTTTTGATCCGACCGAACATCGGTTCCGAAGGCGTCACTTTGTCTCTGTTTTGGCGCCGGCGTTTGCCGGCGCGTGGGCGGCATTGGCCAAGCATTCTCAGCGGTCAGCTCATGCGGCGAGTGTCAGCACGTTTCTTTCGGCGGACCAGGCACGCCGTACCGTGCAGGAGTTGCTCGATACATCGCTGCAGTACTGCCCCAGGACCTATGAGAACGATAAGCACTGGGGAGAGACCAAAAAAGTCTGGGCCGGTGTGCGAATCGGGCACGAAGGCTTCAAAATCACCACGCACCGTCGCTGGAAAGAAGTCAAACACGGGTTGCAAACGAAGTACAAAATCGCCTTCCCTGGTGATGACAAGGCGCCGCTTCCGGTGCACGTGGACGTACGGTCAGTTTCGCCGAATCTGACAGACGACGCATCGAGCGCGAAAGGTTGGAAGATCGACTGCTATCTGATCACGCCACTGGATTTCCAGGCTCGGGTCGAACGCTGGAATCGCGGCGTCAAGTTTTATAGCGTCGAAATCCTGGGCAAGATGAAAATCGGTTTGCGGATCGACGGGCAGCTCGATGCCTATCCAGATTATGCGGAACTGCCGCCCGCCATCGTCATTGATCCTGCGGTTCAGCAAGCAGAGTTGACGTTGATGTCGCTTGATGTCGATCGAGTGAGTAAAATCGGGGGTGAAGTTGCCGAGCAGTGGGGCGAATTAATGGAAAAAGTGATTCGCGCGGTGTTGCTCGATGATTTCAACGAAGGGCTTGCCAAAAAACTGAATCGTGCGATCGACAAAAAACGGGATCGATTGCGATTGTCTATCTCTGATTGGATGAAGCAAATCAATCAGGCATAAGCCAATTGCCCCCAATTTGAACGGTCAAATGGACATGACCAACGCGATCATGAAACATTTGTGATTGTCCTGACGGACCGGCAAGCACCACCCATCGAGCGATAATTCTCGATAAACCCCAGGTTCGGAGCGGGGGAGTTCAAGGTAGACTCTCCGTTGGACCTGCTTATCTTGTGGTGATTAATGGATACAACGGCTTGCCCATCTTGTCACGAAATCGTCCGTGTGGCCTCCATGAAGGTGCCTGCGGATTGCTCAATCCAATGCCCTTGGTGCGACGAGGTCATACCTGCGGAGCAATGGTTTTCAAAATTGCCGCCGCTAGCGAGATTGCTGGATGCTGATGGCAACCCATTGCAAGTTGATTCGGCAAATGCGTTTGGTGATATCCGCAAGACCGACATGGCAAAGAACGAGCTGTGTAGCGTCGATCCGTCGCCCTCGCGTGTTTCTCTAGATGACGAATCCTTAGACACCGGAACACCGATCGGTCTGACCGGGCTGGCGCTGCCGTCGGATGAGCACGATGAATCGCTCTCGAAGAAGTCGCCTGTGGTGACCTTGGATGAACTTTCGCAAACATCCCAGCAACAAGATGAGCTGGTTCAAAAGGTCAACGAGGAACTGGAAAGTCTACGAAGCGATAGCCTTCCAAAAGACGTTCCAGCTTGGATGACGACTGTTGCGACTAGCACCGGTGCAGCGAACAGTCCGGCTAGCGAAAACGAGGTGTCATTGGCGACCGGGGATCAGCAGGGCAAGCTGGAACGTCCGCAGCTTGTTAGCCATCCTGGCGACCAAGCAGAACATCGGCAGGAAATCGCTGAGCATGATACCGCATCAGAAAACGATGGCTTAGCCGAGACCGAACCACAGACCGATCGTCGGCGACCAACACTTGAAGAAGTCGAGGAAGCTTGGGCGGAAAGCGAATCCTACGTGGACGCAGAAGATGACGGGTTGGCCTTTGACGATATTGAAGGTTTCGATTCATCGGACGATGGCTACGAAGACGACCTGGACGAATCGGATGTTGAATACGACGAAGAAATCCTGCTGACCGGGGCGGCAATCTCAGATCAGGGGGTTGATACCAGCGATCGAGCCGATAGCAGTTCGTCCGTCTATCTCGACGATGATCGGCCTTACTATCGAAGCAACGGTTGGGGAAAGCAGCGCCGCAGCGCGATACGTTTTTTGAAGATCGCGTCCCCTAGTTTGCTTGCGATCCCTGCTCTTGTTTTCATCCTGCTGCAGTCCAACATCAACCTCGGGTTCTATCCCTTTGACGGTGCATGGAATCCCAAGCAGGATGCGTCGAACGAGAATCAATTTGCCGCGTTATCGGGCAACGGGACCGCTCAAAACAGTTCTGGCCTCGGTGATTCGCTCGATCCTCCTGAAACCGAAGATGGCGAAACGACAATTCCAGATTCAGTCATTCAGCAGGGGCCAATTGAGGAATCAGAATTTGTTGTTTCAACAGACGACGCTTCCGATCTAGCAGATGCTCAGCCTGTCGTTACATCGCAACAGTTGATTGATTCCGATGCGAAGGTGGCTGACGTCGATCCTCCATTTCAATCGGCGATGGATCCTTCCGGTGACACTGATGTTTTTGCTGATGCAGAGTCTTCGAACGCGATCACGTCGACCGGTCCAACTGAAGATGATCCTTCGAGCGATACCGGGTCGCCCGCCGTTGGGAACATCGTCGATCGTCAGTGGGATTTACCTATGGACGATGTCATGGAGGAATTGAAAAACAACCTGACACCATTCGATGGTCAGATGGATCAACCCGGTGTCACCGTGGAGATGATCGCTAAACGCCAACAAGAGGAGCGTTGGCAGAGAAGGCAACGAGCAACAGAAGATCTCGATTCTGAATCCTTCGCGAGCAGTGTCTCTGATTCGGGAAATGAATCAGAAGTAAACGCCGTACCAGACAGCGAACTAAACAGTGAAGATGCCGGCGTGGATTCGATCGCCAAATCAGATGCGGCATCAACGATCGATCGGCAGGAGCTTGACACAACCGCGTTGGAAAATCCGGTGCGTCAAGCGAGCGCCCAAAGCGATGTCGAACAACAATCCTTAGGGTTGGTTGCCAACAGCCACACGCCGATCGCGGACGCAGGTCCGGTCCAAGACATCAATCCGCTGCCTTCGGATATATTCGCGACTGACCCCAGCCATCTAGAAGCGGCGGAATCGGCTTGTTTGAAGGTTGTTGAATCACTTGAGTCTTTGCATCCATCCGATCAAAACGATCGCCAAGCAACCATCGCGAATCTGAAAGCGTATCGCGAAGTTTGTCGTCTCGTGGACGTCGAAGGTATTGCGGATGCGCCGTCGCTAAAGGCTGTTTTGCATCAAGTGGCAGAGAAGCCAATCCATCGTCAATTCACATCACTAAGTGGTGCTTGGATTCAGTGGCCCAAACGCCAGACGAAAGGCGTATTACTTTTGGGAAAAGTCGAAACCGAAGATGGGCAGACAACTCTGCGTTTCGACGACGGATCGCAAGTCGCACTTGAGCATGATTTCGGCGATCGACGTTCTCTGGTCGAAGGAGAGTCGATCGTCGGGCTTGCCGAGATCATCTCTGCCGAATCGCCGCGATCGGTGCGCCTCATCGAGATTGTCTCCGGGCCTTGATCGTTGGTGTGATACTTTCGCCATTTGATCGGCTGTGTACTATGCTCGATCGGCACTATTCGCTGACCTTCTATGAATCAAGCAATCGATCCTGACTCCCCTGTTGAACCAGGCTCCCCTATTGAACCGGGGGAATCGTCTTCACTGTTGGCAACGCTTAGCTATGGCTTGTCGATCCCGGAGCGGACCGCACGTAGTGCATCGGCGGTTGTGGGGGGACTCGTCAACGAAACCGCAGGGTGGGTGATTCCGGCTGCGTTTCGATCTTCGAAAACATACTCAGCTTTCATCGGCCAAGCTTTGGACATGATGATCCACGATGTCGGTGGAGTCACGAAGAAGCAAATCGCACCCGCTGAAAACCAAGAAGCTGCGTTAGCACAGAAAGCTGTCGGTGGACTACTGGATTTAGCCGGCGCGGCGACCTTGCACCTTTCACCGCTGACAGTCTTAGCCGTTTTCAATGATGTCGCCTATGGATCGAGTCACTACCTCAAGCGTCTAAGCGAAGAGCTGAAGCGTGAAGGGATTATCGATGAAGCGTCCAGCATTGATCGCGTTTCGGATTTAATTGATGCGCTTCATCAGACTGGCAGTCGTGCTTCAAAAGCTGCCGAAGCACCACCGTTAAGTCTTGAAGCGATGACCATCACGATCACGGAGATCGCCGCTCAGGTTCAGCAGGTTGATCCAACAGACATTTTGCCGCAAAGCGAAATCAACCGGATCTGGCAGGAAATGGAAGCGGCGGCCGATCAGACTGGCGTGGGGATTTGGGATATCGGAACGACGATGACCATGTTTGCAATCGACAGATTGTCATTGTCGACGCGCGGTGCACTGTCCACCGTTCGCGTTGCCGGTAGCTTGTTGGATGAACACTTCTTTTCACACTATGGCGAAGCACTTGTCGCGATCCGTGAAGACGGATTCTATGAGACGTTGTCAAAGTCGTCGGCACCGTACCTTGATGCGGTATGGCATAACTTCGACAGTGGACGCGAGACGTGGACTGAAGAATTGATCACTGGACGTATGCCCAGAAAGTGGTGGTCAAGCTTCGTTGGTTGGTTCAAAAGTCGGTCTGAATAAAGAAAGATTGCAGAGCGTTCTCCTTGCGAACCGTTAAACTATTGGACGGAAGAGTGAACATTTTCCGTCCCTCTTAGCGGCTGTTTTCGCCTGCCCCGACAGCTGAACCTTCCCGCCAAACAGAAAGGGCAATTGCAATGCCGGCTTTCGAAGTTTCTCAGTCGATCGACATCAACGCCGACGCTAACCACGTCTTCGACTACTTGCGAGATTACGCCAAGTGGAGCGAGTGGTCGCCATGGTTGCTTGCCGATCCCGATTGCGAAATGACGTTCAAGGGTGAAACAGATCAAGTCGGTGGGGGCTACAGCTGGGACAGTGATATCGTCGGTTCGGGGCAGATGGAGCACACCGAAATCGTTCCGCCTTCGGAAGGTAAGCAAGGACTGCTGCGTGCGGACCTAAAGTTTCTGAAACCTTGGAAGTCAGAATCGGATGTCGAGTTCGTTGTCCGTTCCACAAGTGACAGCGAAGGCATGGTTGGAACCATTGTCACTTGGAAGATGAAAGGTGCTTTGCCGTTCTTTTTGTTTTGGATGAAGCGGCTGATGGTCTCCATGATTGGGATGGATTACGACCGCGGTCTGAAGATGCTGAAGTCCCAGATCGAAACCGGCAAAGTCGATTCCGCACTAAACGTTCACGGCGTTCAACAGATCGAAGGGCGACGAGTGATTGGCCGTTCGACTAGCGTTCGCCTTCAAGAAATTTCCGCGGCGATGGAAAAGGACATCACCGAGATCAATCGCAAGCTGAAAACGGCAGGGGTGGACGCCGAGGGAACTTGGTTGGCGGCGTATAGCAAGCTGAATCTAAAGACTCAGACGTTGACCTACTTCGTCGGTATGGAACTTGACGAAAGCATCGCTGCCCCAGATGGTCTACAAGCACAGGTGATAGAACCGTTGCAGTGCATGCACGTTAGACACACCGGCAGCTACACCCATCTTGGTAACGCATGGTTCACGGCGCATCAGCGAATTCGATCCGACGGTCATAAAGCCGCTTATCGCAAACCGTCACTCGAAATTTATCGCAACAACCCGGAAACAACTCCGCCAGAAGAATTGATCACCGACGTTTATGTTCCGGTGAAATGACGCCTTGATTTCAGCTCTGGAAGTTTCAGCCCAATTCTAATCTGCGGCCGATACTGAAGCCTTTAGTCGAAACCAGGTTAGACGCTTGGTGTAGAATCACGCTTCAGGATTCACGATCGCTTTTTGTGCTGGGGCTTGCGACTGGACCGATCTGCAATGCGTCAGCATGGATACGAAAAAGGAGTCCATGATCCAATGAATGGACCGGACTCCTGAGATTCAATTGCCATGATGCGCGCAGGCTTGGCGATTGCGCACCGAGCTGACTGACGATGTCAGTTCTAGCTTGTCGAATTCATGTCTTTGAGTGATTTGCCCAAACGCTTTCGACTTGCCGCTGTGGTGGCTTTCTTGCGTGTGCGCGTCGTTGTGCTGGTGGAGCTTGAGTCGTTTCCCAACAAAGCGGCCAGCGTTGGCTGGGCATCCGCATTGTTTTCAGGGAGGCCGATTTGTTCGACCGCATCGCTAACGCCCATCAGTACTGATTGACGAACGCCATCACGGAGCCATTGGAAGAAGTTCATATTCATCGTTGACTGACTTTTCAATCATGTAGGTTCTGATTTAACAGCCACCGAGATCTGCGGGCAGACCTGCGGGGCACGCTAGGTCAGAGCAGATGCGATTGATTAAACCCATAGCGAAACCGACTGCATCAATACTCTTCAGGTCGGCTTCTAGAAAGATTGGCGGGTCCAAGTCCAGGCTAGTTTCAGGCGAGGCGTTATTTCGGGGCCAAGCTAATCCGCCTTCGGAGGATCAATCCAATCAAATTCCGATAGTGCGATGACCTTGACCGCGTCTTGTCGTTTTTCTGCGATCGTCGCTAGCATTTTGGCGGGCAGTTCGCCTGCATCAGAATCGGCCTTTAAGTTCGCTAGTGGGCTTAGAAAGTAGGCTGTGCTGCACGCTTCGGCATCCGTCGCTGATTCGGCGACCACGGTTAGCGATAGCAGTTCCCCGGCGGGATAGCCCGTGCGTGGGTCAATGACATGCCCGTATCGGCGGCCGCGATGGTGAAAAAACTGTTTTCCCGATCCGCTGGTTGAAAGGGCAGCGTCGATCAAACGGATGCCAGCCAGCCTTTGATTGGGTTTTGTCGGGTGTGCGATCCCTACGGCCCATCCATTTCGTGTCTCAGCCAAGTTGTCTTGATCGCCGCGTGCAAGCACGCTGCTGCCGCCGCCATGGATCAAAAAGTTCTTCAGCCCCGCTTCGGTCAATGTCGCGGCCAATCGATCGAGCGCATAGCCTTTGCCGATCGCCCCCAGATTGATTTCCATTCCCGGTCGTTCGAAATGAACGGAAGAATCGTCACGGCGAAGTTTCAGGTGATCATGCCCCACTTTCTGTAGCGCATCCTGAATCTCTTGGCCATTGGGTTTGCGCCCTTGCCGGCTGAGGAACCCCCAGGAACGGATCAACGGTCCGGCAGTGATATCGAATGCGCCGTCGGTTCGCTGACTCCACAGCTGCGATTGCTCGATCAGTCCGAACGTGGAAGCAGAGACTGGCACCCATTCGTTTTCCGCATTCGCGTTGATTTTGGAAATCTCACTACCGGGTTGATAGACCGTCAATTCGGCTTCGATTTCATCCAGGCATTCCAGAGCGGCAAAGGCAGCATCAATTAGGGGGGCATCCGACGGGGGCAGCATCACAACGAACTCGCAGGCCATCGCGCGGTGTGTGATTGTTGTCAGCATGAGCGAAGAAAAATTTTTGAAAAAGATTTGAGAACCAAACGACAATTTGGCGACTCTATCAGTCTGTACACTGTGCGTTTAAACGCTGTGGACTGGGGTTTTAGCCTGTTCAACAGTTTTTAAAGAGGCCGGGATCGGGTCGATTGGTTGGATTTTTAGTTGGCCAGACAAGGGTTGCCAAAATAAGTTCCATCCAGCACAATCTCGCCTCAAGGGTAAGCGTCAGTCTTACCGAAAGCCGAAGGTAACGGAGCGGTGGCTGAGTGGTCGAAAGCGCCGGTTTGCTAAATCGGTGAACCGGGAAACTGGTTCCGCAGGTTCGAATCCTGTCCGCTCCGCTTGACCGAGTAAGTTTGTGCTTGCACATTACTCGGGCGGAGTTTGCCCTCTGGCTAATTTTTGGCCCGGGCACATGTTGCTTCGTCAACCTAGATTACGGTTGTCAAAGCAAGGTGGATCGCAAGGCGATTCGGGTGTCGTGACCGGCCCCGCGAGATTATCTCGTCAGCCCTTGAACGATCATGAGAGTGTAGCTCAGTCGGTAGAGCATTCGACTTTTAATCGAATGGTCCTGGGTTCAAGTCCCAGCACTCTCACTTTTTTATCTGGCAACGATGGATGCCTCGGACCACCGGCGACTCTCGCCGGTGCGGCACTCGAAGTTGTCCAAGCGGATGTAAAGCCGCTTGAGAATTCTTAGCAGTCCACCGAACGAAAAGCGTCCCAGATCAGCCGCAACGCGCCAGCGTGCGGTTCCCAGCGCTAACCGCAGGCTGGCGCCAGGCGGCTGATAAATCACATGCCGTGCATTGGGGCATTCTCATATGGCACCGATGCTAACCCTGGCTGCAGAAAACCAGCGACCGACATGCGTCCCAGATCAGCCGCAACGCGCCAGCGTACGGTTCCCAGCACTAACCGCAGGCTGGCGCCTTGCGGCTGATAAAACTTGTTGCTGCTGTGTGATTAGCCGAGGACTTCTTTGATGACGTGGCCTTCGACATTTGTTAGGCGTCGCTGAATGCCGTTGTGCTGGAATGTCAGACGCTCGTGATCGAGTCCCAGTAGATGCAGGATCGTCGCGTTGAAGTCATATAGCGGGTGAACGTCTTCGACGGCCTTCTGCCCGAGTTCGTCGGTGGTTCCGTGGCTGACACCAGGTTTCACACCCGCGCCGGCGAGCCAGCAGGTGAAACCGTCGGGATTGTGATCTCGGCCCTTGGAGCCTTTTTGAAAAAATGGCATGCGACCGAATTCGGTACACCAAACGACGAGCGTGTCGCTGAGCAAACCACGTGATTTCAGATCCTTGATCAATGCCGCCGCCGGCTGGTCGAGGATGGCCGCGTGTTTATCGTATTGTTCCTTCAGTTTGTTGTGACCGTCCCAGTTGAGTTCTCCTCCACTGGCGTAGGCACCGTTGAAAAGTTGAACAAAGCGAACTCCGCTTTCAATCATCCTTCTGGCGAGAATGCAATTGCGGGCGAAAGCCGCTCGATTCGGGTTGGACTCGTCATCGGCGCCATAGTCCTTCAAAACGTATGCCGGTTCTGAGCTCAAGTCTGTTATCTCTGGTACGCTCAGTTGCATTCGCGCTGCCAGTTGATAGCTGGCGATGCGAGCGGCAAGCTTTTCGTCGCCTAGGTTTTGTTCGAGATGTCTTTGGTTGACTTTTTGTAGCAGTTCCCTGGCCGCGCGATCGTTCGCATCGCTAATGCCTTCCGGGCGAAGATGTCGGATCGGATCTTTCGAGCTGAGCGGTGTTCCTTGGAATGCAGACGGCAGGAAGCCTGAACCCCAATTGTTGGAACCGTTTTGTGGAACGCCACGAGGATCGGGCATCGCGACATATGCTGGAAGGTTCTGGTTTTCGCTGCCGAGTGCGTAGCTGACCCAGGCACCGAGGCTCGGAAATCCATCGAGCGGTGTGCCCGTTGATAGAAAGTTCTCGGCGGGACCATGCGTGTTGCTTTTGCTGGTCAGCGAATGAACGAAAGCGATCTCATCGGTGAGTTCTGCGAGATGGGGAATCATCTCGCTGACCCATTTTCCGGTTTGGCCGTGCTGACGGAAACGGTATTGAGGACGCGCCAAGTTTCCAGCCGGGCCTTGGAATGTAACTGCCGGTCCGCCTTCAAGTGGCTTGCCGTCACGTTTGATTAGTTCCGGTTTATAGTCCCACGTTTCTAGTTGACTAACAGCTCCCGCACAGAAGATCACGATCACATTCTTAGCCTTGGCAGCTGTGTGCGGCTGCCGTGGTGCGAAGGGACGCGTCGGGTCAATTGTGGGGCTTTCGGCAAGAACTTGATCGCCGAGCAACAGGTCCAAAAGCGCAATCGAACTGAGCGCTGTCGCGGAGTTTGCTAAGAAGCCACGGCGGTTGAAAACAGGTTCAATCATTCGGTCGGTTGAGTTGCTCATGCGAATGTCAATTTTGTCATGGCAGAAATAGAAACTCGTTGCTGTTGAACAGGACTCTGCAAAGGGTGGGTAGGCCGTAGCGCTGGACGGTTTGCTCCGCATCGGAGAGCTCCACTGCCGATGGCGGGCGTCCCAAAGCAATCGTGTAAGCGAGCTGGACCTGTGACTCGGTATCGTCGCCAACTTCCGCGATGACACGGTCGGCGAACGCATCGGATTGCTCAAGCGTCAGGCGGCTGTTGAACAGGTTCAATGCCTGAATCGGTGTTGTCGACTGCACACGTCTCGGTGTGCTTTGCCCTGCGTCTGGGCAATCGAACGCGCCAAAGACGCCGTCTCGTTCGCGACGAACTTTGTGGGCATAGATCATGCGTCGAAGTCCCTCACCGCTAAACGATTCGATTGGCGAAAACCCAGTCAGTCCACCACGACGATTGAAAAGGTCGAATCCACGTCCGCCCATGGAAAGATTTAGCTGGCCGCTGACGGCAAGCATGCTGTCGCGTATCGCTTCGCCTTCCAATCGTCGCGATGGGTAACGCCACAACAGCCGAACGTCGGCGTCGACTGCTGTAGCTTTGGCGTTGGAAGAGCCTGACTGGCGATAGGTTGACGATAAGACGATCAATCGGTGCATGTGTTTGACAGACCAGTCCGAATCGATCAACTCCAACGCCAACCGATCGAGCAATTCTGGATGGGATGGCAACGCCCCGTTTCTTCCAAAGTCGTTGGCCGTTTCGACCAGTCCGATTCCGAAGTGCCACTGCCAAATCCGATTTGCCATGACTCGCGCGGTCAGCGGGTTCTGCGGGCTAGTTATCCATTCGGCGAGTGCAACGCGTCGACGTTGTTCTGGTGTCGAGTTCGGCAATCGCAAATCACCGATAGCACTTAGAGCGGCAGGAGTCACCAAGTCGGCTGGTTGTTCAGGGTCGCCGCGACGAAGCAAATGGATTTCATCGGGTTGACGGAACTGCCCCGCAAACGCCTTTTGCCTGTTCTGCAACTTGGCAATTCGTGATTCGAGTTTCTTCTTCTGCCGCAGCAAACGAGACGCATCACGGGCGTCTTGTTCGGGAAGGCCACCAACCGTAAATGACTTTTCGGATGGACGGTCTGGATTCCAAGGTTGTCGATCGGTTGCGTCAGCCAAAAGTTGCCATCGATCATCGATTGCGATTTCGATTCGGTAGTCTGTTGGGAGTCGATCTTTGAACTTGCCGTTTCGGTCCCTGCCCCAGACGACGCGGTCGATCAGCTGTGCTTCCGCAAATTCCAGCTCAATCCAGCCGGTACCAACAGCGTTGGACAGCCAGCTTCTTGAGTTGCCGTATTCGCCATCGTTGATGAAATCCGGTTGATGTCGGTCGGCAACAATGATGTCCCCGGATGTACGGATGGTCGTCCCCTGACTCGAAAGGGCGACGTTCTCGCCAGCCGTGTTGAGTACTTCGAGTTCGTCGATACACGGTTCGAGGTTGTTGGTCGACAGGACTGTGAAACGTAGTTTCTTTGCCAGCACCGGCGTAAAGCGATCGATATTCTTGATTGGTGAAATCTGTTGGCGCGGTGGCAGTATCGCGGCAACAGTCTGTAGTGAGTCCGGTGTAGATCCCACCTCTAACCTGAACGCCGTCGCCAAGCGGTCATCGAGTTCGCCGTTTCGATCTCGCCCCCAGACAACTTTCGAGATCGCAGTTGTCGTCGGAAGTTCGAACATCAACCAACCGCGTCCTTTGGAATCCGACATCCAGCTCGATTCATTCCCATAGCGTCCGTCGTTAACATGTTCCAGTTTGTGTCGTGCGGACGTTCGACTTCCCGAAGCACTGACCTTGGTTCCTGCGGAAGCCAACGCAATATTTTTTGGTTCCGAATCGGCGGTGAAGATCTCGAATTCATCGATGCATGGTTCGATCAGTCCCAGCGAAGGGTGAAGGTTCGAATCGTGAATGGTGAAGCGAACAAACTTCGCATTGATCGGCGAAAAAGAGTGAACGTTCGATTTTGCATTGGGCATTTCCCGTTCTGAATGAGCCTCTTCACGAGGCTTTGCCAGGGGAACAAATTCAGTGAGTTGGCTATCCAGCTTTGCAACTTGATGATGCAGTGTTTTAGCTTCTTTTCGTTTCGCTTCTGACTCGGGGGTTTGGATTTCACGGTCCGCGTATTCGACACCGGCGACAAAGGCTTGCATCGAGTAATAGTCTTTGGCGGTGATTGGGTCGAACTTGTGGTCGTGACAGCGGGCGCAACCTACGCTTAGCCCTAAAAAGCCTTGACCGATATTGTTCACGATTTCGTCAAGTGAATCTTGTCGGGCGAGACGAATCGACGGTGCATCTTTACCGATTTGCCCCGGCAGCAAAACAGATGCGGTGACTAGAAATCCCGTTGCAGCATCGACTCCCATTGCATCGCCAACGAGTTGTTCTCTGATGAATTGATCGTAGGGCGTGTCATTGTTGAACGCTGCGATAACGTAGTCTCGATAAGGCCACGCATTAGGACGCTCTGTGTTGACTTCGAACCCGTGGGTGTCGGCATACCGGGCAACGTCAAGCCAGTGTTGACCCCATCGTTCGCCGTATCGCGGTGATTTTAACAGGCGATCAACGACCGCTACGTAGGCTGCTTCGCCCTGCTTTTCTGCATCCTGCAAGAAGGCCGTGACTTCGCTTGGTGTTGGCGGAAGTCCGGTAAGATCAAGCGTGACACGACGAAGCCACACGGTGTGATCCGCAGACGCGGAGGGTGATAGACCTTCCTGCGACAAACGCGATTGAATGAATCGATCGATGAAGTTGTGTGCCCAGCTTGGATCATCAACAGTAGGAATCTCAGGACTCTTCATCGGTTTGAAGGACCAGTGATCGAGCCGGTTTTCCAGCTTTGCTAAATCGACACCGTCTGGCCAAATCGCACCCGCATCGATCCAGGCTTTCAGGATGCTGATCTCCTCTGCAGAAAGTGGGGCCGTGGACTCCGAATCGTCAGCAGGTGGCATGCGTGAGTATTCATCGTCACTGGTGACCAATTCGAACAACGGACTATCCGCCGCGTTGCCCGCAACCAAACTTGGGCCATATCCATCGCCTCCGTTGAACGCGGCGGATTTGATATCCAGTCTTAAACCACTTTTCTGTTTGTCTGGACCGTGGCAGGAGTAGCAGTGCTTTTGAAAGATCGGGCGAACGTCGCGGACAAAATCGATATCAGATGCTTGTGTCGCGGCATTCCCGAAAACCGAGAGCAGAAATAACAAGAGCAGAAGCAGAGCGGAAAACCGGGGACTTAACGAGAAGTGGCGCCGCATCACATTTTTGCAGTTCACAACACACCTTCCGCTGCCAGGACCAGGATTAGGACCAAATACAGAATGCCAAGTTACTTAATCACTCGAGTGTAAAGGATAGTCTCCCTGGGCGCGTCCATGGTGCAGATGAGGTCGCGAAGTCGTGACGATGATCGAATGCTCGCCGATCTACCAAGGTGGGCGGTGATATGAAGCAACGGAATCCCATTGTCGCATCGTTCGATTGGCGAACTGAAGCCGCGTATTTTAGAGCAGATGCTTGGCTTTGACTTCAAGATATTGGTTGACCAGCGGCGCGGTCAGCTCATCGGGATAGCTATCGACCAGCAGCACACCACGATGTTCGAGATCCTTGAGCACCTGTTCTCGCCAGACCAGAATGTCGGCAGCTGCGGCGGCGCGATACATATTCATTTCAGAGCCGTCAGGATTGTCGGCCGCTTCAAAGATGGTGCGGTCACGCAGCAAGACTCCCATGGGTAAATGTTGACCGTTGAGGTTAACCAGGTAGTCCGTGATTGCACCACCGTTGACTTCGTCGATCACATTGGTTGTCAACACCACCAGCGAGCGACGCTTGCAATGGTTTCGGAGATACAGGAAAGCTTGGTCATAGCGTGATTCGACCATACGTGGAAACTGATCAAACCCGGCATGCAATAAACGATTCATCTGACTCGGTCCGCCACGAGGCGGAATGTACGCGTGAATCGAGTCGGAAAAACAAAGCATGCCGACGGCGTCGCCTTGATGAAGCGCCACGTAGGCCATCATCAGGCAAGCGTTCAATGAGTGATCCAGTAGTGAATAACCGTCTCGCGTTCCTGTCATCATGCGTCCGCAGTCAAGCAGAAAGATGACGCGTTGACTTTGGTCGCTTTGGAATTGGCGAACGGTCAGCTTGTTGCGCCGAGCGGTGCTTCGCCAATCGATATGACGAAAGTTGTCGTCGCGGCTGTAGTCACGAAGCCTTTCGAAGTCACTGTCCTGTCCGATGCGCCGGGTACGACGAACGCCGATCAGGCTCAAGCGATTTGTGCGTGCCAGAATGGCGTAGTCACTCAACTGCTTCATGTCCGGATAGACATTGATGCCGTTGTCCAGTGGCAGCTCCAGGTATCGCGTCCATAGACGCATCGGACTGGCAAACCGCAGCGTCACACTTTCGAGTCGAAACGCGCCACGCTGGGAAGGCGTCAGTTTGCGCTGAAAGCTCGCGCGACCATTGGGAGGTAGACGCAGCGAATGTTGATCCGGATTGGATGCAAAACTATCTGGCGTGTCATCACGCACCTGGCCGAGCAGAGTCGATGAACATCGATTTTCGATCGTCAACGTGCTTTCGATCGGAACACCTTGCGAACATGTATGTGGAATTTCGCGAGATGCGGAAATGCCTCGGTTCGTCGTCAAATACAGGGTCAGAAAATCGACGCTGGCGACGATCAATAACAGCCAGTCGGTCGCCAGCACCCAAACAAACAGGTTGGGATTGAAAACAGTTGCGACGCTCCCCACCAAGGTCAGGGCCAATACACCCATCCAGACCATTGTCGGAAACATTTTGAATTTCCATGCCGCAACAATCAGGGGAACGGCGAATATCGCCAGCATCAGCCAAGGTAATTGAGAGTAGGCCTGAAACTGGTTTTCGGTGATGTCGCGGACAATTTCATTCATGCCGACATATTACCGGAGGGTGATCAGGCAAGATACGCGGCGGTGAAGGAATCGGTGTTGGATTTGGCAACTCGGTCCGTTATCGCATCCGCTCACTGGATCGACTGTCCGGGTGCGATTGTCCGGGTGCGATTGTTCGGGTGCGACTTTCCGAGCGTGACAAATGGTCGCCACTAGTATGACGATGATACTGGAAAGTTTTTTGAGCGGATTTATTTGCAATCACCCCGTTGTCGTTCGATCCGATTGGTTGGAAACTTCAGTCGTACGAAGTTCAACAAATCAGTCACGCAAAGCTATAAAGATCGCATGCGAATCGTCCTGTGCTACCCTGTCGGCGAACGGCACATCAAGCAAATCCGTGCCGCCGCGCCGGACTACGAAGTCATCAATGCCGGTCAGGAAAAAATAGACGAACTGCTGCCGACGGCCGAAATTTTCATCGGCCACGCCAAGGTTCCGGTCAACTGGGATCGAGTGCTCGATGCGGGGAAACTGCGTTGGATTCAATCTTCGGCCGCAGGGCTGGATCACTGTCTTGTTCCAGGTGTAATCGCCAACGACCAGATCACCGTTAGCAGCGCATCAGGATTGTTCGCCCCTCAAGTTGCCGAGCAAACATTCTCACTTTTGTTTGGTGTGATTCGCAGAGCACCTTTGTTTTTCCGGGCGGAGCGAAAACGAGAATTCGTACGACTGCCGACCGATGATTTGCGCGGCAAAACGGTTGGAATAGTCGGACTCGGTGGAAACGGGCGAGCGCTCGCTCGAATGCTTTCACCTTGGGACGTGCGAATTGTTGCGACGGACTACTATCCCGTTGATTGCCCCCCCGAGGTCGATGAATTGTGGCCCGCCGACGAGCTGGACGTACTGCTTGAGCAGAGTGACGTGGTCATCCTTGCTTTGCCTCTAAATCGCTCGACACGAGGGCTGTTTGACGAAGAACGTTTCAGCAAGATGAAGCGTGGTTCATACTTGATCAATGTCGCTCGTGGTGCGATCGTTCAAGAGGCCGCGTTGTGTGCTGCGCTCGAAAGCGGTCATCTCGCAGGTGCGGGCCTGGACGTGACAGAAGTCGAACCACTTCCCGAAGATAGTTTGCTGTGGGACGATCCGAAGGTGATGATTTCACCCCACGTGGGTGCACAGTCCAATCGTCGAGTTGACGATTCGACCAACATGACGGCGATCAACCTGAAACGCTACCAAGCGGGGCTGCCAGTTTATAATCGGGTCGACAAGCAGCTTGGATTTCCGCACCCCTCGGCGGCCTATCGAGGCGAAGCGAGCTGAGGACGGAACGCAACCGTGAGTACTAGTGCTTTGTTCCAACTCGATTTTAGGATTAGCCGTATGGCGTTAGCCACGGTTTCAGTGCAACGACTGGGACTACCGCCCGTCGGCTGATGACCCGAACCCGTATTTTCATATGGAACGAAGCACTAGCGATGAGTAGCAGTAATCGAGAGGCTGTTGAGTACGACGCAACGATCTTTCATTCCGACAAAGCGGTAGGCCCAATTCGCTTGCCCATGAAACATTCATCGTCGTTTGTTGAACAGTTCAATCGCATCTATGGACACCGGCACTACCGATTGGTTGGGCGTCCGAAGGTTGCACCGGAATCGGAGCGATCACGACTGTGGCCGTCGTCGGCGGCGCAGACCGATTAGACAGCCAACGCACCCGATCAAAACTGCGGATGATGGCTCCGGAATCGCTGTGACTTGGATTGTCATCAGCTGATAACCATCGGCCGCAAGGATACCGGACAGTTGGTCTTCATAAGGGGCAAGCAGTGTCGAAAAGCTGTCGTAACGATCGCCCGCGGCAGCGCTTGATCCCGCCGGAACGTCGATGCCCATGTGGGTGCCAAGGATCCCAAGCGTCCCATTGATCGACATCAAAGCCGTGCCACCTGAATCGCCAGTGAGCAATCCGATCTCGTCTTGGCCTAGCCCCCCGCTGCCCGAGTTGCTGTCGGTGTCGTACGAAAACTGCATGGCTACCGTATCGCCCGAACCGGTGTCAAATTGAACGATGCCAATGTTATCGATGATGTTGCGTCCGGCCCAATCATGTTGCTCAAACGCGATCAGCTCCCTTCCGATTAGATCCGCAGCGGTTCCCACCACGATGGGCAATGGTTGAATCGCCGCGTCGACTTCCGAATCGATTCGATGGACGCGAATGTCACTGCCAACTGATCCGAGGCCTGGGATATACGTTGTCAGTCGCTGGGACGAAGTGGACAAGTAAGTCCGCTCGACTCCGTCGAGGCCGACAAAGGTGGCGGACGTGCCAGCGATATGGTTCGCGGTCACATAATGCCGTGGACTGATCAACACGGCTCGTTGACGAGCGACACCGGACAGTTGGGAATGATCGAGAAAGAAATTCGGGTTCGCACTGTCATCGCTTAGGAATCGGGCGTGCCGATCGGAGTCGAATTCGTCGATAATTCCCGCCCTCGAGTAATCGGCTGCCAGAAACAAACTAACCAGGACTGTGAATGCGGGAATGAAAACGCCCGGTTGATAGGGTTTTGGCATATTTGGCAAGCAGCGGCGGAGGAGCGATTTGGAGGTCGGTTAGTTTAATTCGCAGGCAATCGAATGCTGATTAATAGTCGATTGATCGCGATACAGTGTCGAGAACTGTTCATCAATCGGCGACGTATGATAGATTCGCCGCGCGGCGGTAGCGCGATGTAATACTCTGCTTTGCGACACCAAGTGGAGCGACTGTACTGTAATCGATCGGTCTGGTCTTAGTCGCGCCGAGTCAATGATTACGCCGTCGTGACAGATGCCAGTTTCACTTCGCAAGCAACGTTTTCGATTCGTCCCGGGCACCATTTCGCATCGAATTGTGGCGAGTGCTGCGGTAGCATATTTCATACCAAGGGGCACGATTTCGTGCTTGTCGGCTTTTTGTCAATGATCGCCTTTTCTAAAAACCGGTCCCCCATGCTCTGATGCTTCGACTGCTGCAGCGTTTTGGCGTCAACCGAGCTGTTTCTTATGCGATGGCGACACGGATTTGGCAAATTCCTTCGGGCGTTATCACGACGCTTCTGATCGCATTTTGCCTACGGCCGGAACAGCAAGGAATCTATTTCCTGATTCTTTCGATCACCGGTCTGCAGGCATTGGCTGATGCCGGGCTGTTGAACACGATCATGCACGCCGCCAGCCACGAAATTGCGGGGATGCGAGTCGATTCTGGTGGAGTGATTCGAGGCCCCAAGTCAAACCGGTCGCGACTGGCCGCAATTACCAGGTTTGCCGTAACGTGGTTTGCGATTGCAGCGGCCATTCTGATCATCGGCGGGGTAATTTTCGGCTACCTGATGCTGCTCCGGAAACAGATGGTGTCGATGGCGTTTATGCCATTGGCGTTTGCGGTCCTGGCAAGTGGATTAACGCTTTCGATTGCTCCACTGGTTGCCCTCTTGGAAGGCTGCAACCAAGTTCAGGTGGTCAATCGGTATCGTCTGGGCCAAGTGATCACAGGCAGCTTAGCGGTTTGGGCTTTCCTTGCCCTGAATGCTCATGTTTGGGCGATTGCTGCGTCCGTCCTGGTTCAGTTGGTTTGGGAGCTGAGCTTGGTGCTAGGACGCTATCGAAAGCTGTTTGTGCAGCTGTGGCGAACCAAGCCGGGGCAATTTCAATGGCGAACGGAGATTTGGCCATTGCAGTGGCGAATTGGAGTTCAGTCCGTCGTACGCTACTTGGCATTGATGCCGATGGTACCGGTCCTGTTCGATGTTCACGGACCCGAAATCGCAGGACGCTACGGAATGACTTGGCAGATTTTCAGCAACCTATTGATGGTGTCGTATGTCTATGCGAGGACGAAATCGCCGGACTTTGGCAGGCTGATAGCCGAGCGTAAACGCCATGAAAGTTTCGTCTTGCTGAAGCGAGTCACGCTCGGGTCGACATTTGTGTTGACGATATTGGTGGTCGCTTTTTGCGCCACCTTGTTCGTCATGAACGGTCTTGGATTTTGGTTTGCGGTCCTGATTTCGTCGCGTTTCTTAACGCCTTGGACTTGCGTGTTGTTTGCCTTCGCAATGGTTCCGATGCACTTGGCCCAGTGTTTTTCGCTTTACATACGCTCGCAGCGTTTTGACCCCATCTGGCGGGTCAGCATTCCTGCGTCGATCTGTTTGGGATTGGCAGGTTACTCGGCAAGCTATTTCGGTCGGCCTGATTGGATTGCTCTGGCGATGCTGGGCACCTTTAGCGTGACATCTGCCGTCCTTTCTGTCATGACGTTGCACTACCACAAACATTTCGAAACCCAGGCCTAGTGCTGCGTTCCAACTCGATTTTAGGATTAGCCGTCTGGCGTTGGCCACGGTTTCATTGCAGCAACCGGGACTAACGCTCATCGGCTGATGACCCGAACCCGTATTTTCTTATAAAACGAAACAGTTTCTCGGTCGGTGCCACCCACCATCTGAACTAACTCGATCCTAGGATTAGCCGTATGGCGTTAGCCACGGTTTCAGTGCAGTAACTGGGACTAACGCCCATCGGCTGATGACCCGAACCCGTATTTTCACATGGAACGGAGCGCTCGTGGGTCGGTCGGTTCATCCCCACAGCAACGAATTGGCTTGCTGTGCGGGATGCTACCTTTGTGAGCTCTATGTGGGGCGGCACACCGCTGAACCGGAGCTTTGCGAAAAGCAAGAGTGGTGAAAAATCCAGCATCGGGACCGCGATTGGTGAGTTCATCGCATTGATCCTTGTGAGCTGGCCAGGGGGTAGGGAAAGTCCCAGTCGTGTCGGCTTCGGTGAAGGTCGCTCTGGTGACCTGCAGGCAGCGTATTTTTGCCCGATAAGACTCGTTTTTTGCGGTATGATGCTGTTGCGGTGCCCAATGATCCCACTATCGGATTTTGTTCGCTGGGACGGATCAATGTCGCTATTTAAAGTGGTCAAGCTCGGCTTTGGTTATTGGCTTGGACCCTCGTATCGAATGCGTTTCTGGCTAAAATACCGCCACAACAGCCGATTAATTAGTCGGTTCTTCGGTTCCTACTCGATCAATCATCACCGATGAAAAACCTGTTCGGATTGCTCGTCTTATCTCTCGTCGCTTTCTCGGCTCAATCTGCCTCGGCCTATACACCTGAAGATCCTGTCGTGATCCAGATGGTCGACCGGGGTGTTCGGTTTATTGAGCAATCGAAACCGACGATCAAAGGTGAACATGTTGTTTGTGCCTACGCACATTACAAGGTCGAGCACGACGACCAAAATCCCTTCGTCGCTGAAGGGATTCGGATCGCGCAAGAATACGCGCGGACAATTGTTGGCGGTCAGGGGCAAAAATCAAATTACGAATGTGCGGTCGCAGTGTTGCTGCTCTGTGAAGTCAGCCCCACCCGATATCGCAATGAACTGACAACGTTCAAGCGGTACTTCGATGAGATTCAAATGTCGCACGGCGGCTATGGATACCCGAACGAGCACGAAGGTGACGTGTCCCAAACGCAGTATGCGATTCTTGCGATTTGGACGTTGGACCGTCATGGCTTCAAGATGGATTTCAACCGTCTCTACAAAGCGATGGAATGGCTGTTGATTGTCCAAGACGTCAACGGGCCTTGGCCATACCACGGCATCGTCCCTCGAAATCCCGGACTGGCATCGCAGAAAGACACTTCGATGTCGATGGCACTAGCTGGCGCTGCGAGCCTATTGATTGGCGGTGATGCTTTTCGAATGTGGGGTGATACCGCACCGGAAGAAGAAGACACCGGATATGTCGGATTGCCAAAAGCGGTCAAGCTTTATCAAGAAGACGCGAACATCGAACGTCGCCAAAAGACGAAGAAGCCTTCCGAGGCGGCGATCAAAAACGCTATCGGCCGAATGGAAGTCTGGCGAAAGGGGCACCCCGAAACCTTCGGCGGGAACCTTTATTGGTTCTTCTATACGGCCTATACAACGGAGCGATACGAGAGCTTCGTCGAGATTGCATCTGGGCAACCGATTTCGAAGAGTCCGGCTTGGTACAACAGCTTGGTAACGGAGCTGATGGAGCTTCAATCAAAGGACAGTGGCGGTTGGGAAACTCGTGCTCACACCGCACCGCACGTCAGCACCGCGTTTGCCGTGCTGTTTCTAATCCGCAGCACGCAAAAATCGCTCGGTACTGGTGCGAGTGCGACAACGATCGGCGGTCAGGGGTTTAGTGACAACGTCAGTAAAGCTCAGCTGGTCAACGGTAAAGCAGTCACGAAGTCACCGGCACAGACGGTGTCAGGCATGTTGGAATTGCTTGAAGGCGACGGAGCTGATTCGTTAGACGGAAAGTCACTTGCCGATTCAGCAACACTCGCGACCACTCCCGTCGAACGGTCGGCTCAACTTGATCGCCTGGAGCGGCTGGTTCGCGGAAGTCAATCATGGCAGGCTCGCCGTGTTTCGGCACGATTGCTTGGGATGAGTGATGAACTTCGAGTGGTGCCGGCTTTGATTTATGCCCTCAGCGATCCCGACAAGCCGGTGCGTTTGTACGCTCGTGACGGATTGCGATTCATTAGTCGAAAGTTCGAAGGATTCGACATGCCTGATGAGCCCTCGAATTCGGAGCTGCGTCAAGCTCAACGCAAATGGCGTGATTGGTTCCTGACGATGAAACCGGATTACGTTTTCGTCGACGATTTTTAGGATTCAGCCCGCCACCGAGCCGGTTCACGCTCGTGACGGTTTCTCGGGTGTGGTGGTCGTTGATTGATTCAACCGCGGCTAGCGCCTTCGCGGCTCAGGGGCAATCAAACTGAGCCGTTTCGCGCTAGCGACGGTTGAATGAGTTGCACGCGTTTTTGGCGGGCAGAGCCCGCGAGACATTGCATGCGAGGCGGGAGCCTCGCACGAGCGAATTTTTCAAACTCGTGGCAAGGCTCCCGCCTTGCCACGTACCTGTCTCGCAGCCTCCTGGCTGCCGGTGCTTTGAAGGAACAGCCACTCAACCGCGGCTAGCGCCTTTGCGGCTCAGTGATATTTCACTTATCCACCTACAAAAAAACCGCTTGCCAACAATTGCTGTGGCAAGCGGTTTGTGTTTCGGGCAATCGGCTTGAAGGAGGGTGAAGCAAAGCCAATTGCTCCGATAGGACTCCAGCGGTCGCGAATCACCGGACCCGCAAATGGTGATTCGCGTCGAAAGCCCGGTTCATGATGCGTTGCACGTCACCGGGCTCAATTGGGTCGGTGACCGAAATTAGGCCGCGACTTTGATAAACGATGCGAGGCGATCAGCTCGGCTCGGGCTTTGCAGTTTGGCAACCGCTTTGGCTTCGATCTGGCGTACACGTTCACGGGTTACTTTAAAGATCCGGCCGCATTCTTCCAGCGTGTAGCTGTAGCCATCAACCAAGCCATATCGCAGGCGAATGATTTCGCGTTCGCGATACGTCAGCGTCTTAAGCAGTTCTTCGATCTTGCTTTTCAGCAAGCCTGTTGCCGCCATGTGGACAGGGTTCAAGCTATCGTTGTCTTCGATGAATTCACCGAAGCTGCTGTCTTCGCCTTCACCAACAGGACGATCCAGGCTGGCTGGGTGACGTCCGATGTCCATGACGCGTTGGACTTCTTCCAACGGAACTTCGGTCGCTTCAGCGATTTCTTCGTAGGTCGGTTCGCGGCGAAGCGTTTGGACCAACTTTTTCTGTGCCTGGCGAAGTTTGCTAAGCACATCGATCATGTGAACCGGAATTCGAATGGTGCGGGCTTGATCCGCGATCGCACGGGTGATTGCTTGGCGAATCCACCAAGTCGCGTAAGTGCTAAACTTGAACCCGCGACGGTATTCGTATTTATCAACCGCACGCATCAGGCCGGTGTTGCCCTCTTGAATCAGATCCAAGAACGATAGGCCACGGTTTCGATACTTCTTCGCGATCGAGACAACGAGACGGAGGTTGCCGCTGCTCAGTTGGCGTTTGGTCGCTTCGAAACGCTCGAAGTACTCGCGAGCCTTTTTGACTCGCTTGTCCAAGCTTTCTGGCGTTTCCTGTGTCAGCATCATTAGCTCACGCAATTCTTGACGAAGGTCAGCAGCTTCGTCGCGGCTGACAGCATCGGTTCCAAGCTCTGCAAGGCGGAAGCGAACGTAGTTCATACGCTTTGAAAATTCTTCCAGTCGAGCGAGCATTGGCGTGACGCGGCGGCTTCGCAAGCTCAGTTCTTCGACAAGTTCCAAAGCCTTTTTGCGGCGTGAGATGAACCGTCGGCGGACTTCCGCTTTCAGGCGTGGCGGGGTGCTCTTACGGACCATCGCTTCGAAGTCTTCGCGGTTTTGGACGATCAGGTGATCGAGTGTGCGAAGGTTGTGTGGCATCCGCGCCGAGATTTGTTCTTTGGTCAGGTGTTCGGTCAAAGAAACCTTGATGGTGCGATCGAAAGGAAGTTCTCCACCGTGGACTCGGTGAAGGACCTCGACGGTGTGACGCAGTGCGTAGTCGCTTTCCAGCAAGCAGCGACGGAACTGGCGACGGGTGACTTCGATCTTTTTTGCCAGGGAGATTTCTTCGTCGCGAGAAAGCAACGGGATCTCAGCCATTTGGCTAAGGTACATCCGGATCGGATCGTCGCTCGCTTTTGGCAGATCCGCGCTGGAAAGGTCAGCGGTGATGTCTTCTTCAGGCAGGTCATCGCGATCAACGCTGCCTTCGATCTCGCGACGGGTTTCGCGTACGTTGGGTTCGGGCTTGCGGATGCGACGGGCGGCGACGCTATCGCCATCAACCAGTTTGATTCCGAAGCGTTCGATCGCTTCGATCAGACGGTTTAGCTTTTTTGGGCTTCCGTCTTCGTCGGGGAGGTAGCTATTGATCTCTTCGTACGTCAAGCAACCTTGCTCGTGGAAACGTTCGACCAAATCAGCCAATTCTTGATCCATCAAAAGCATGATTCAAAACCTCTTGTTTGAGTTGCCCCTCATGGGCATTTGCGGGTGCTGGGTCCTGCTGCCACATTGCTGCTTCGGGCGCCGTGGCAGTTGTTAATCTCGTTAGAGATTGTGCGGTGCGAAGGTGTTTGCTAATCAAACACCGTCAGAGCGGATTCGATCCTCCTATCGATCGAGTTGTTGACTCGTTTTAGCGCTCTCGAAAAGTTGTTTTAGAAGTTCCAACTCTTGTTCTTCATCCAAGCTCAATGATTCTAGCTGAGCAATCTTCCTTTGCTTGTCAGCCTTCTCCTCGCGATCATGATATTGCTTGAGAACACTTTGGAACCGTTGTTCGGCAGATAGCGTACTGCGTCCTTCACGACGTGCTAGTCGAAACTGCATCGATACGACTTCATTTTTCAAAAAGTCGTTCTCTAATAATAGCAAAAGACTGTCAGCACTAAGGTCGCGTCCGTCCAGATCCAGCTCTTGATAAGCCGACAGCAGCATCTTTGCCGCATAGGTATCAAGCCAGTCTGGGTCGATCGTTTCCACTGCTCTTCCGGCTAAATCCGGCGACTCAATCATGGCTTCAAATAGCTCACGATCGATGGAGCTTAATGGAATATCTTTCTGTGGTTTTGGTTTAGAGACCGGTGCGTCAAACGAAGGTTCGGCGACTTCGGAGTAATAGCTCGCGTCGTCGAAATACATCTCGCCAGGATCGCTATCGAACTCAGCGGCTTCGTTAAGCAGCATGTTGGGGTCGAAGTTACCATCATCGAAAGATGGCTTGGACTTTGACGGAGACGGTTTGGACCGAGTCGGCTTTGAACCTGTGGTTTGTTGTTGAGGCGAAGGTTGATCTGCCTGTACTGAAGCCGAGTTCGGTTTGTCTTGGTTAGCTTGTTGTGTTTGACGAAACCGCTTGGCCTTTTGATCGCGTTCTTTTTGCTCAACACGCTTTTGTTTTAAGCGTTCTTCCAATCGTTCTTTGCTGATGCCAAAGGTGCGCGACAGTCGCAGCATCATTTGGTCCAGCTTGATCGGATCAAGCTTGGTTGCTTTGGCTAAGATCGATGTCATTGTGTCGATTGCCGACATCACTTGGTGTGTGTCGTTGGTGACATCAATGCCTTCGGTTAGCGAATGCAGTTTGTGTTCCAGGGCATCGGGAGCCTGTTCGATGAGGGCTTCCATTGCGGTACGACCGTGTTCGGCCAAGTAGTCAGCCGGGTCCATTCCGTCGGGTAACGTCAGCACACGTAGGTCTGCATCGGCTTTGACGAATAGTTCTAAAACTTCGTCAGCTCGCCTGCGCCCGGCCGCGTCACCGTCTAGTACTAAGACGACTCGATCGGTCCAGCGTTTGAGCAGTTTGACGTGGCCTTCGCCAAGCGCTGTCCCCAAGACCGCGACAGCGGGTTCGATGCCAGCTTGGTGAGCCGCGATAACATCGGTGTAGCCTTCCATGACCAAGGCTTGTCCACCTTTGCGGATCGCTTCTTTCGATTTGTCTAACGCATAGAGCTGCTGCGATTTTCGAAACAGTATGGTTTCAGGACCATTGATGTACTTTCCACCCGCCTTATCGCCATGTCGAGCAGCGATCGGCGGGATGACTCGTCCGCCCATCGAAATCGGGCGTCCTTGCGAGTCATGGATGGGGAACATCAATCGACCACGGAACAGGTCGTAGCTTCCGCCACCACGACGGTTCAGTGCGATTCCTGCGGCGGGGCCAATCTCGTCACGAAACTTGTTTTGTTGCAACAGGTTTGTCGCGAAGTCCCAGCTATCGGGCGAAAAGCCGATTTGAAATTTCTGGCGTTGCTGGTCATCAATCCCTCGCTCTTCTAGGTAGGCTCGGGCGATCTTGGCATCGTCTGACGCGGGCGAGTCGAGTAGATCGTAGTAGGCTTTGCAAACGAGCTGAACGGCAGCGAGCAAAGTTGACTTGTCGTCTTTGGATCCTGGCTCGGCTTTGGGGCCGACCTGGTACTCGATTCCCGCTTCATCGGCGAGCATCTTGAGGGCGGTGATAAAGTCGACGCCTTCGCGTTTCATGACGAAGCTAAATACGTCGCCTCCGATGTCACAGACCCAACATTTCCAGGTTTGCCGTTCTTTGTTGACAGTTAATGAGGGCGAGCGATCGTCATGCCAAGGGCAGCGCGCTGCCAGCATGCGACCTTTCGGCGACAGGGTAAGCGATGTGCCAATCACGTCGACAATGTCGACCGCTGCACGCACACGTTCTTTGAGATCGAGGTCCAACATTGCGGACGCAGCAACTCGCTGAAATAATCCCGCTTGATGGGTCAGGTCGGTTTGCCAATCAAACCAGCTGACAGTCATCGCGCAGGGGCCTGCGAAACCATCCGGATCGGTCCACCCGTGCCAAGTTTTGGCAGTGCCTTTTCCTGAAGGCAGGCGGGCAAATTTCGATCACACGCACTCCTTTGCAGCGTAACACATTTTGCCCGGTTCCTTCAGATACACTGTCGGGGGACCGGCACAAATGGTGTCTCGCATGCGAGCAGGGAGGAGTTTCACGATCTGCAGATTTTGCGTCAATATCAGTTTCACGACAAAATTTTGTTCATGAATCTGTCCACCGGTACCGAACCGGGGGCCATTCGTGAAGGCAACCGCGGTTAGCGCCTTTGCGGTTCAGGGGCAATCGAAGTGAGCCGTTTCGCGCTAGCGACGGTTAAATGAATTGCAGACTTATTGGCGGGCAGAGCCCGCGAGACATCGCATGCGAGGCGGGAGCCTCGCACGAGGGAATTTTTCAAACTCGTCGCAAGGCTCCTGCCTTGCGACGTACCTGTCTCGCAGCCTCCTGGCTGCCAGAGCGCCGATTCATTGAAATCTCAACCGCGGCTAGCGCCTTCGCGGTTCAGGGGCAATCAAAGTGAGCCGGTTCTCGCTAGCGACGGTTTCTCGGGTGTCGTGGTCGTTGGTTGATTCAACCGTGGCGAGCGTCTTTGCGGCTCAGGGATGAAGTGCTGCCGGCCATCGATCACTCGTAATCCCACTTCATGATCCAAGGATCCTGGTACTGCTTTTGTAGCTCTTTTAGCTTCTTCTTGTACGTCTCCAGAACATCTGCATGTCCGGGGCTGTCGGCAAGGTTGGTCGACTCGTTCGGATCCGTTTGCATATCGAACAATTCAAATTCGGGTCGTTGCACGTAGCTGCCGACCGTCATTTGTCCGTATGGTGCGTCGTTTCCTTTGGCCAGTTGGGCTTGCCAGCTGCTCGCTGCCCAAAGGTCGGACGCGAATGGGTAGGGCAACGGGTGGGCGATGTTCCAAATCAGCTTGTACTTGTCATCGCGAACGACTCGCATCGGGTAATACATTTGGATTTCGTGAAACGTGTGCGATGCCATGATCACGTCGTGGTGAGTTTGATCGGGATCGCTCAAGCATCCGAGCCATGATTTGCCATGGTAGCTGTTGAATGGCTTGCCTCCGTTGCGATTGCTCACCGCTGCAGCTTCGTTTTCCTTCCAAAACTGATTGACCTTTTGCATCTTTTTGGGTGCGTTGGCTTTTTGATCCAGGCCACCCGCAAAGTCCAGCAGGGTCGGTGTGATATCGATGTGGCTAATTAAGGCTTGGCTTTTGAAACCGCGTTCTGGCTGATAGGGATCACGCACCACCATCGGAACGTGAAGGCCGCCTTCGTAAACCGTCGTTTTTCCTCCGGCGAATGCCATTCCATGATCGCTAGTGAAGACGATCAGAGTTTTATCGTAGAGGTCTGCTTCCTTTAGGATCTTGACCAAGCGTGCAACCCCCGCGTCGACACGCGAGCATGATTGGTAGTACTGCGCGAGTTCTTCCCGTGTTTCAGTCGTGTCAGGAAGGAACGGCGGAACGGTCACTTCGTTGGGATCAAAGAATGTCTCGTCGACGCCTGGGAAGGAGCCTTTGTTGGGCTTGTTTCCGAACAGGTTCGGTTTGAATTTGGATTCGCTTGTTTGGTCTGTTCCGCCACCACGGTGTGGATCGGAAGTGCCAAAGTACAAGAAGAACGGGCGGTCGTCGTCGCGGTCGATGATGAAGTCTTGGCACTTGTCGGCCATTTCGACTGCATTGCGACCATTGCCCTTCAGGTAGGTCTCGAAGTGATAGACGGTTTCCGGAGCGACGTGGTACTTGCCAATGTGCCCCGTTCGGTACCCTGCACGCTGCATCACTCGGGGCAGCGCCAGTCCGACAACATCCTGGAACGTTGTGAACTTGTGATAGGCATGTTCGTGCCCGAACTGGCCGTTGCGATGATTGTGAAGCCCGCTCATGACGACGCTTCGGCTGGCACTGCACGAAGCTGTCGTCGCGAATGCTCGGTCGAACACGACGCCGTCCTTTGCAATCGCATCGATCGCGGGCGTCTTGGCTGCTAGGTCACCGTAGCAGCCGAGCGTGGGGCTTTCGTCGTCGGTGATGATGAAGATGACATTTCGCTCTGCCGCTTGGCTTCGAAGGGCAAAGCCGATGAGTGCGATAAAGATTGCGGTGGCAAATCGGATCGGCATAAGAAAGGTGGGGTTTGGTGGGGCGATGGAGGAATGTCGCGAAATTGATTCGCGGCACTCCTATAGCCTACACTCAATCCACTGCGCCAACTTAAGTACATGGCCGGTCATACGCTGGGCCGACAGTCGATGCAGAACTGGCACCAAGCGAATGGAGCAGCCTGCACCTCGCTGTTGAGACCAAGCTTGGCGAATCTTGGTCGTCGAAAGGTGCTGCCTTTGGCGTATTAGCGACCTTCGGCGCCGATCCAAGTGCCGACGGTTTCACCGTTAACCGCACGGACAATGCTGCCGGATTGTTTGAAGTTGAATACCAGGATGGGCTTGTTGTGCTCGGCGCAAAGTGCGATTGCGGTGGCGTCCATCACACGCAGTTGTTTCTCGCTAACGTCTCGGAATGTCAGGGAGTCGTAAAGCACTGCGTGTGGATTCTTTTCAGGGTCGTCGCTATAGACGCCGTCAACACGGGTGGCTTTCAAGACAACGTCGGCATCGATCTCTAGCGCGCGCTGTGCGGCAGCGGTATCGGTGGTCACGAATGGGTTGCCAATTCCTGCGGCCAATATGATCACACGCCCCTTTTCTAGATGTCTGATCGCACGGCGGCGGATGAATGTTTCAGCAATCTTGTCCATCGGGACTGCAGACATCACGCGTGTCGACAGGCCTGTTTTCTCAATCGCATCTTGCATTGCGAGTGAATTGATCACTGTCGCGAGCATACCCATATAGTGTGCGGTGGCTTCTTGGACCAACGCGTTGGTACCAGAGAATTGCGCACCACGAAGGATGTTGCCTCCGCCAACGACGATCGCAATTTGGCAGCCGCTTTCGTGAGCCTGTTTAATTTGGTTTGCGATCTCACCCATTTCTTTGCTGCTGATCCCTCGCCCCCCGGAATCGGCGAGGCTTTCCCCGCTGAGTTTGAGGATCACTCGTTTGTAGCGAAGGTTGCTGTCGTTTGATTCGGGCATGACGGTGCAGGATCTGTGGGGAAGCAGTGATGGTCTTGGGTGACCGTGGCAAGGTTTCAAGAGCATACGAAAAAACCTCGTTCATCCGCAGGGGACGAACGAGGTTTCTTGGATGGGAGAGTTTGGACGGTTTTAACACCGTCCGGCGGCACCACTGCGTGGCTTAGCCACCAACGGAAACTCGCTTGAACGCGACAACTTCGGCGCCGTCGCTGAATTCTGCGATTGCGGCTTCGACTGTCTTGGTGTCATCAAGAGCGTAGAACTGGCTTAGCAAGCACTTCTCTTGGTCCAACAAGGTGTTGTCGGCGACGAAGCGTTCCATTTTTCCGGGAACGATCTTGTCCCAGATCTTTTCTGGTTTGCCTTCAGCCTTTAGTTCAGCCTTGATTGCTTCTTCTGCGGCAGCCAAAACTTCTGGGGTCAGTTGTTTGCGGCTAGCGTACTGAGGGACGTTCTTGAGTGGTTTGCCAAGGCGTTCGCGGTCTTCGTTTTCGATCTTGATTTGTCCTTGAAGCGATTCGGCTTCTTTGGCGACGTATTCGGCATCGAACTCGTCTGGGGTCAAGATTGAAGGGCTCATCGCTGCGATGTGCATTGCAACGCTGCGGAAAAACTGTGCCGCCTCGTCTTTGCCGCCGTCCTTGTAGGAAACAAGGACACCGATCTTGCTGCCGGCGTGGATGTAAGAAGCGAGTTGGTCGCCTTCGACAACTTGGAAGTCCGCGACTTCGATTTTCTCGCCAACGGTACCGGTGCGTTCGACCAGTTTCTCGGCAACAGTGCTGCCTTCGAATTCCATTGCGGCGACTTCTTCTTTGGTCTTCAGGCCTTTTGCAAGGGCCGCTTGGGCGAGTTGTTCGGCAAGCTTGAGGTGGTCTTCGTTTTTGGCAACGAAGTCGGTTTCGCAGCTCAGTGCCAGCAGGACGCCTTTGTCGCCCTCGGCGACTGCGACGACAACGCCTTCGTTTGCTTCGCGGTCAGCACGCTTTGCAGCGACTTTTTGACCTTTCTTGCGCAAGTAATCCAGTGCACCTTCCAGGTCGCCGCCGGACTCTTCGAGTGCTTTTTTGCAGTCCATCATGCCTGCGCCGGTGGACTTTCTAAGTTCGCTAACGTCTTTGGCTGAGATCGCCATGGCTGCCTCCGATACGTCTAAATCTGAGTTGTCTTATGTGAAGTGTTGCCGGCGGTCATGTGATCGCTGGCAGATGATTTAACGGTGACGGTCCCGCTGTCGGTGGGCCAATGCGAATGGCCGATTCGATTGACAGGGGCTCTCTTAAAAACAAAGCGTCAGGGTTTTGAAGTTCTGACGCTCAGCGGATTTCGTTCGTGTCTGGCGCGGCACCGTGGTTTCAGGTGCCGCATCGATCGTTAGAGCTTACGCTTCAGGAGCGGCGGCTTCAGCAGCAGGTTCGGCCGCTGGGGCTTCAGCTGCAGGTGCGGAATCGTTTGCACCAGGAACTTCGGTCATTCCGCGTCCCTTGATGACAGCTTCGGAGAGTTGCTTCAGGATCAATTCGATGCTGCGAATACCGTCGTCGTTACCTGGGATCGGCAGGTCGATCAGCGAAGGATCACTGTCGGTGTCGATCAGGCCAACGGTGGTGATGCCGAGGCGTTTTGCTTCGCGAACGGCGTTGCGTTCTTTGCCTGGGTCAACGATGAATAAGCATTCGGGCAAGCGGTTCATGGTTCGCAAGCCGTTCAGGTTGCGATACATCTTGCGATATTCACGATTCAGGGCCGACTGCATCTTCTTGCTGTAGCCGTTGATCGCGTCGCTGTTGCGGATTTGCTCCAGCTCTTCCAAACGGCCCAGTCGGCTACGAATGGTGCGGAAGTTTGTCAGCGTACCACCAAGCCAGCGTTCGCTGACAAATGGCATGCCGCAGCGTGATGCTTGTTCTTCGATCGCTTCGCCGGCTTGACGCTTGGTGCCGACGAACAAGATCAACGATCCGCCAGAAGCAACTTGGCCGAGGTATTTCTTTGCTCGCAACATGCCGCGAAGGGTTTCGCGGATGTCCAAGATGTGAATTTGGTTTTTGCTACCGAAGATGTATGGCTTCATCTTCGGGTTCCAGAGACTGGTGCGGTGTCCGAAGTGAACACCAGCTTCAATCATTTCCTGAACAATTGGATTCGACATCGACAGATTTTCTCCGTTCTGTGATCAGCCAAGGCTCGCACGAAACAGTGACGCAAACGGAAACGACAGTTTCCAACACGGCTGTTCCCAGGGGCTGGCACCGAAGGCAGCGAACGCTGCAGGTGCCCCCGCAAATAGCGGGGCCCTTCGTCCCATCAAAGCTGACGGTTTGGGGGTTAAAAAACATTTCACCCGCATTTGCAGGTGAGGGGGTCAGAAGTTAGCGAAAGGAATTCGATTCGACAAGGCATCAAATTTGCTTCGCAGGTACGGATATCGGACGCCGATCAGCGTTTGTCCTCCTGAATCGATCGTTTTCCGGCATTGCACCCGCTGCTGGTGTAGGCACTTTTGCTGTCGATCGGTGTTCTAGCCTAAAAATGACCGATATTTGAGTCTCTGCGCAACCTGGGATGGTTGATCATCGAGTCTGGCCTGAATAATCCACTGGCATCTCCATTGAGGGGGCGGGGGCATTCAAATAGCAGCTCCGACAGGGGCGAAAACATCGTTCTGTCTTGCCATGCACCCGCCGACTTCGCTATGTCGAGTATGGATGCCAGCTTTTAGGCATTTCGCAACGGGCAAACTTGACGCTTCAGTGACAGGTCCGCGGTGGCTGGTTCCCTAATGTGACCGACCGCAGCTCTGGAATCGGCTTCAAACGAATCAAATTAGACGGATAAGCAGACATGGATGTCTTCGCACCGAATCGCAGCGTTTCACACCAAGCTAAACGTACACTCCTAAGGAAACAAATTGCGAAGTTGTTTTCGGTAGGGCTGGTGGCTTCTTCGGCTGCGGTTTTCGTCGGCGCTATCGCATCGAATGCAAATGCCGCACAGCCGTTGACTGATCCCATTGTCGCTTCTGCTGGTCAGGCTCCCGTGGACAGCAGTCAGGCTGCCGCGGACACCAGTTCCGAGGCGGCGGGAGAACCGTATGTCGTCTTTGTTGCTGATCAAAAAGCGTATACACGATGCGGCCCAGGCGAAAAGCACTATCGGACTGATGAGCTTCGCGTCGGACAAGAGCTTGAGGTCTATGTCGAAACCGAGGACGGTTGGCTGGGGATTCGGCCAACAGAAGACAGTTTCTGCTGGGTTTCAGGCGACTCCGTCCGGTTGGACAGCAATGGTGAGGTCGCCACTGTCCTAGAGGACAAGACGATCGCTTGGATCGGAACCAATTTGGGACAGGCGCGTCGCTATCGTTGGCAGGTGCAGCTGCAATCTGGCGAAGAGGTTGCCGTGATCGATGTCGCAACCCGACAAGATGGAGCCGCAGAAAAGAAATGGATGCGTATCGTCCCACCCTCGGGCGAATTCCGCTGGGTGCACCGGGATCAGGTTGTCGATTCCGCTGAAGCATTGGCGGCGGTGATCGCCAAAAACGCTGCTTCGGCGAAGTTGGCTTCTGCAAAAACGCAAGCGAAGCCCGCTAATTCGGTTGGCAAGACGCTTCAGCCGGTTCGTCCCATCGCCGCTGCGAAGCCGCAAGAGGTCAAAGCGTCCCCTGCTGTGCAGAGAGTTGCATCAGAGTCTGTTGCTGAATCGTCAACAACTCAGCGAGTCGCGGAGGCCGATGTCAATGCATCGAAGTCAGCGGAGCCTCGTTCGGCCGATCCGGGCTTAAGGGTCGTCAATAACGTTCCACAATTGCAACCGATTCGGCAAACACCTCGAGCCGTCGTTCAGGATCGAGCCATTCAGTTTCACCGCGGTGTAGACGTTGAAGAATTTGAAGACCGTGGCGCGGTGATCGGCAGTGGCCTTCGTCGTGACTGGGGATCGGAAGATGCTGCGTTGGCAGATGCCGCAGGCGATAGTTTTGATCGTTTGGCAGGCGACTTGGATGCATCGTCGGTCTTGTCCGAGGATGCGATTTCGGCACCTCCGGCTAACGGTGCTGCTGCGGCGGCATCCGCGATCGCCAGTCCGTTTAAAAAGGTTTCTGAGGTCGTCGCCAACTTTATCAGTCCACCTCGGATCGTTCAGATCGATACTCGCGACCAGAACGCGATGGCCGCGCAGGCTAGCTTTGATCAGCAGTGGTCTGTCGGTCCAGGAAGGCAATCTCCGGTTCAGCCAAACTTGATGCCGCCGCAATCACTTGGTGCGATCGCTTCTTACAATACTTCACCTATTGCTACCGCGGCTCCGGTAGGCGGAAACGCGCTCAGTCAGATCGGGAGTCGTTTAGGTGAGCCGCAGGTAAGCCCAGCAAATCATGTCGCGCAGGCCAGTCGCGTTGCTCAGGCCAGTGCGGCAGAAACTGCGAAGCGTCGAGAGGTTTCGGTTGAACAGATCGCACGTATTGCTGACGCGATGGTAACGGCGGATGTTGGAAATGTAGACCGTTGGCTTTCAAAGCTGATTGCCGAGAGCGCCAGTGCGGACGAGATGGATCCGTTGATCCGTCGTGCGGAAGACCTGCTTCGAACCGGCGTCATTGCGGATGCGAATCGAACTCGCGAATTGCTGTCGCGGGCTAGGGAGTACCGCTACATTGCCGCGCGTCGTGACGGTCCGACTTTGGTGCGAGGCAACGGTGTTGGAGTTCGCAGTGAACCGGTTTTAACCGCTTCGCAGTCCCACGCCCCTGCGTCGCAGTCCATTACCACCGCTTCGCAGGCTGTTGCCCCTGCTTCAGCGACAGTTGAGATGCCACTACAGACGCAGGTTCCCGCAAAGGTTGTTCCTGTCGAAGATCCTAAGCCAGTTCGTGAGAATGCGACGGGGTATTTGGTGCAAGTTTATTCTTCGCGTCCCAACAGTCCGCCATACGCACTGACTGATGAAACAGGCGTCACAACTGCTTACGTCACACCGTTTCCGGGGATCAATTTGCGAACTCACCTCAATAGCCGAGTTGCTGTGAAGGGTCAGCAAAAGTTGCTCGAGGGGATGAGTACGCCACACTTTCTGGTCGACGAAGTCATTCGCCGCTAATCAGTTCAGTCAGGCGATTGTTTTCAGAGATGTAGGTGGCAGTCGCCGAACTGCAGATCAAGGCACGCATTCTGTCGTGCCTTGTTTTTGTAGAGCGTGAATGCTTTCACGTATCCGCTCGCAATTACTCCGCAACGAGACGCGCGAGCGTTTCCGTCTGCGTTGACGTTGGGGGCTAAGGCAAGCTATGCCAGCTGTTACGCCGGCAATCTTTTTAGCAGCGTAGCGGGAGCATTTGGCTGAGGTACTGTCGGGTGTGATCTAAGACGTCGTCGTAGCCGATGTGTTCGACGTCTTCACCGATCAGTTCAACTTCGAGTGCGCCTTGATAGCTGTAGCGGACCAGCAGGTCCATCAGATCCATGATCGGAACTCGCCCATCGCCGAGAAGGCAGCGATTCATTTCACCCAGAGGGCTGTGACGGCCGTCGCCCAGTTGGACGAGTTGGATGTAAGGTGCGACTTCACTAAATAGCTGAAGTGCATCGTCTTCCATGCCCAGATGGTAGGTGTCAAAGACTATGCCAAGCGACCGATTGTTGACGCGATCAATGATGTCCATGGTCGCATCAAGCTCGTTGATGAAAGACCATTCGTCACCACATCCTGGGTGCATCGGTTCGATAGCGACTTTAACACCGTGTTCGGATGCGACCGCAGTGATCCGCCTTAAGGCTTGGCACAATACACGTCGCAAGTGAGTGCTGATGTGATTGTTTTTACCACCAGCGAGAATGATCAGTGATTCGGCACCGAGTTCGGCTGCCTGCATCACGGCTGCGATTCCGTCGGAAACGGAGTCCTCAAAGGATCGGCCATCGCTTCCGGTGAAACCCCCTGCCCACGATAAAGAAGTCGCGGTCATGGAGTGTTCGGCAAGCAGCTCGGCTGTCCGTTCGATTCCGTAGTCTTCGACCTTCGGACGATACAAACCGATGCCGGTAAAGCCACGCTCGAAGTACGCGTGGACGTCTGCTTCCAAATCCCAACGCAGGGTTGATATTTGGCTGACAGATAACTTGTTCATCCGTGTTTGACCAATCAGGTAGTGATCCCCGCTTGGCGGAATCGCTCAAGCGGCTAGTGCCACGAGCGATTGTAATAGATCTTCGAATCCAGCGATGCGCGAACCCTTTGATGGCAAAACACTTTTTTCAAAAGTCTAAGCGAGATCTTCGAAAGCGGCTTCGATCAGTTCACGTTGTTCCAAGACGTGTGCAGCCATACTGCCGGTGCTCGGGCTAGCCGATTCCGCACGTGTGACTGGTTTGAGCTGCCAGCCTGCTGCGGAAAGGTCATCGCCGAAGTTTAGTTTCACGTAGGGCCACGAACCCATGTTAAGCGGTTCGTCTTGAACGAAGAACAGTTCTGCGTCGCGAGGTGCGCCATCGAGTGCGCTGATCAGCTCTTCGCTGGAAAGCGGATAAAGCTGTTCTAGTCGGATCATCGAAACATCTTCACGACCGAGTTCTTCGCGATGCTTCTTCAGGTCGTAGTAGATCTTTCCGGTGCAAAGGATCACACGTTTGGCGTCTTTAACAGCGACGTTCGGATCGGCTAGCAGTTTCTTGAAGCTTCCGTTGGCGATTTCGGCACGTTGGCTAATCACTTCGGGGTGACGCAGCAGGCTCTTTGGGGTGAGGACAACAAGAGGCTTGCGCCATTTGCGAATGACCTGTCGACGCAGCAAGTGAAAGTATTGCGCCGGAGTTGTCGGTTGGCAGACTTGGATGTTGTGTTCAGCGCTCATGGCCAAGAAACGTTCAACACGAGCGCTGCAGTGTTCGGGGCCTTGGCCTTCGAAACCGTGTGGCAACAGCATGACCAATCCGCTGAGCCGATTCCATTTGTCTTCGGCGCTGGCGATAAACTGGTCAACAATCACCTGAGCACAATTCCAGAAGTCACCGAACTGCGCTTCCCACATGACGAGGTCGTTGGGTGCATCAAGTGAGTAGCCGTATTCGAATCCTAGGACACCAGCTTCGCTGAGCGGGCTGTTGTGGATTTCGATACTGACGTCATCGTTGGCCAGCGAAGTCAACGGCATGAAGGTCTCGCCGGTTTTAACATCATGCTGAACCGCATGTCGTTGTGAAAACGTTCCGCGTTGACAGTCTTGTCCGGTCAGGCGAACGGAATGTCCGCCGGACATCAATGTTGCAAACGCGGCCAATTCAGCCGTCGCCCAGTCGAAGGGCAATTCGCCTTTTGACATCTTCCGGCGGTTGGCGATCAGTCGCTTCAGTTTCTTGTGCGGCGCGAACTCATCGGGCAGGCGAGTGATCTCGTCGACAAGTTCGCCGAGTTTTTCTTCATCAACGGTGGTGTCTGTCGGTTCGACGGGTTCGGGGCCACCGAAGTATTCGGCCCAGCCAGCGGCCAGGGTTTGTGTATCTGGAACGAAGGGTTCGTGCTGGCTGGCTTCAAATTCCGATTCGAGTTTTTCGGTTCGTTTCTTTTGGATCTCTTCTGCATCGGCATCTGTGATCTTGCCGAGCGTTTTAAGACTGTTGAGGTACTGTTCGCGAACGCTGGGACGTTGGTCGATCGTCGCGTACATCCGTGGCTGAGTAAATCGCGGCTCGTCGCCTTCGTTGTGTCCCCAGCGGCGGTAGGCGTATAGGTCGATCACCACATCGCGTTGGAATTCGTTGCGGAAATCCATCGCCAGTGACACAACCTGGGCAACGGCCTCGGGGTCTTCACCGTTGACGTGGAAAATCGGGATTTGCAGCATCCGTGCGATGTCGGTCGCATAGGTTGTGCTGCGACCGCACTCCGGTTCGGTGGTGAAGCCGACTTGGTTGTTGATCACGATGTGCAAGGTTCCGCCGACGCGGTAGCCATTAAGTTGGCTGAGGTTCAGGGTTTCTTGCACGATGCCTTCGCCCGCGAATGCGGCGTCGCCGTGAATCAGCATCGTCATGACTTCACGACGGTTTTTGTCACCGCGATGGTCTTGTTTGCAACGGGCTCGTCCCATCGCCACGGTGTTGACGAATTCCAAGTGGCTGGGGTTAAAGCACAGCGAGATGTGCAACCGGTCTCCGCTGGCGGTTTTCCAGTCACTGCTGTAACCCAAGTGATAGCGAACGTCACCGCCACCACGGTTCATCTCTGGATTTGGATCATCAAATGACCAGAAAATATTCATTGCACGCTTCTTCATGATGTTTGCCATCACGTTCAAGCGTCCGCGGTGGGCCATTCCCATCACGACTTCTTTGACGCCGTGTTCGCCGGCCTTTTCCAGGGCCAAGTCGATCATCGGGATCAGTGTTTCGGCGCCTTCGAGCGAAAACGTCTTGGCACCAACGAATTTGCGGCGGACGAATTCTTCGAAAATCGACGCATCGGCCAGTCGGGCATAGATCCGGCGCTGGACCTGGCGTGACAGTTCAAGCCGATTTTCGGTGCTTTCCATCCGTTGCTGCAGCCAATCGCGAATGTTGCGATTGTCGATATGCATGAACTGCGCACCGATGGAACGGCAGTAGGTGTTCTGCAGTTTTGTAAGGATGGCGTCCAGTGTGTCGCCTTTGACATGCTCGACCGCCGAGGAATCGAGCCGCCGCTGCAAGTCGGTTTTGCTAAGCCCATAGCGTGTCGGGCTCAGCTCTGGTGGCATCGAGCGATCAATCCCCAGTGGGTCCAGCTGAGCGCGGAGGTGTCCTCGCACACGATACTCACGCACCAATTGGTTGACCCGGTCCTGCATCCGCGACATCCAAAGGGCTTGGTCGGTCGCTTCGTCACCGGTTGATCCCTTGGCTGCGCGAGCGATCGCGGCGCCAATCGAGGGTGGTGCAGGTGCTTCGGCAACGGCGGTCTGCTGGCCATTGCCGGAGGACTTTGCCAAACTGGCGCCGCCCGAACTTGATGCGGTCTTCGCGGCGCTGCCTTTGCCAGGCGAGACAACCATGAATTGTTCGAAATATTGCCGCCAGGTCTCCGGGACACTTTCGGAATCCTGGACATATTGGACATACAGTTCATCGATGTAGTCCAAGCTAAACGTATTCATATCAACCGATGCCGATTGCGAATGTCGTCGACCACATTGGGAAGGTTGTGCCGACGAGTGTACTTCTTAATTGACGGAGCGAATCGCGACGTTGTCGCAGGCCGATGAAGGCGAATTGGCCGACGCGATAGCGACACTCCCAATTGTCCTGCCGCTACTTTTGTCAGTCTAGAATTCCTTCGTTTAATCGTCACCTACAGCCAGACGCCCCGCAGTTCGTTTTCTGCAAAATTCCCAAACTGGTTTTTTCGTTTCAGTTTGTGCGGATTCCCAGTTCGATATCAGGGACCGCCCTCAGCGTTTCGGCGATCAGCGAAGCGTATTTGAGTTAATGCAGACAGACTTTGCTCGAATCCTCTGCAATTCGCCAAACGCAAAGCCCGGTCGGTGCTTGCACGGGCGATTTGGCTGGTCAGTCACACGAGTGCTTCGTTCCAACTCGATTTTAGGATTAGCCGTATGGCTTTAGCCACGGTTTCAGTGCAGTAACCGGGGCTAACGCCCGTCGGCTGATGACCCGAACCCGTATTTTCTTATGGAACGAAGCACTCGATTGATCATTCGCTGATCACTTTTTGACCAACGACAACGCAACCCGCTTTCCTAGTGCCGGCCCGCCACGATAACTCTTGTTGGCTGATCGGCTGCGTAAACGCTATCCTAGCGGTGCATTCACGGCATCGCACCGAACGCTCTTTGAACGGTTCGGTATGCCAGAGGCGAATTATGACGATCATGGAGGTGAAAAGTGCAGGTAATGAAACGCAATCAAAGGCAGCTGTCTCGATCTCGGTCAAAGTTGATTGTTGCCGGGGTGATGGGACTCGCCGTAACTGCGGCGATTGGCAGTGCGGCGATTTCCAGCGATGACGCCCCTATCCAGACAAAACCTGCCCAAACAAGACCGACCCAGAATGCTGCCCAGCCGGCCAATCAACGCTGGGTAAATCAACACTGGGCCAATCAACGCTGGGCACAGCTTTCCAATGGTCAAGCACGCACGCCAGTCGGGACGGCTACGACTGACACGGGGCTGGCAAAAGAAACGCCCGATGCCAGAACGCCAGCTTTTGAGCCGCTGACGATCGAGAAGACGCCGCTGGGGACCGCGATTACAATGCCCCAGGGCGTGACACCGCCTTCGGCTGATATTCAGGACAACCCTGCGATCGAGGAAGCGATTCGTCGAGCACTGGATTCTCCGAACGATGTCGGGCCGATTAATAACCCAATGCTGGGGGACGTCATCAATGTCATCCGCGGGCAAAAAAGCGTGCTAGCCGGGTCGACGCTTGAAGAGATGCTTCGAGAGGACCAACCGGAAACGTCCCAGTCCGATCCAAGTTCAAGTCGGCGTGATCAGTCATCGCGTCAAATGCGCGCTGCGGAGTCATTGTTGAGGTCGAGCCGATTGTTGGAGCAAACTGGTGCAGGCGGTGATTCGCGGGATCAGTTGATTCGTCAAATGCGTTCGGAGGCAGCAAGGTTATTGAATGAAGCGTTGAAGCCGGCCGAATCGTCACCGGCGAACCAGCCAGCCGAAATTCCTGTGAAGCAAACTTTGGATCAGGCGACTGCCACCGGATCAGGCAATGCTCCAGAGCATCGCAACCGATGATGTCCGACGGAGGGGGAATAAACCGAGAGCGAGCTGATTGCTTCGTTGTCATCCCTCCCTGAACCTTCCCCCTTACCTTCAAACCATCACGCGACCACGGTCGCTTCGATTCATTGTCCGCACGTCGTCACAAGAAACAGTCTGTTCGTCCACTGGACGCGAAGAAATCGCCGAGTGCTTCGTCGGATGCGGATCAAGGCGTTCCGCCATCGACCGATACCATCGCCAATGACGGAGCACGTGCGAATGTGAAACGCCCGCGCTGGCTTTTATTCGCCTCGGTAATCGTGTTGCTAGCCGCGGGAGGGGTGTTTGCAGATTACTTCTCCGCGATGCCGGAAGGGATCACGCCCACTTTCGTTGGACGTCAAGCTTGCGTGGATTGCCATCAAGCGGAAACCAAAGCCTTCATCGGATCCGATCACGATAAAGCCATGGATTTGGCGACCGATGAAACGGTTTTGGGTGACTTCAATGATGTCACGTTCGAGCACGATGGGCTGCAAAATCGAATGTACCGAGACGGCAAGCGTTTTATGGTGCATACCGATGGCGAAGACGGCCAGATGCACGACTTCGAAGTCAAGTATGTCTTTGGGGTCTATCCACTGCAGCAGTACATGGTCGAATTTGATGATGACAAGCCGTCGCCGGACAAAGGAAAATCGTCTGAAAGTGCCGATTCGAATTCTGGCCCTGATCAAGCCGAGCCTGCGACGTGCGAAGTCGGGCGACTGCAAGTGCTGCGTATTTCCTGGGACAGTCGCGATAAACGCTGGTTTTATCTGCGACCGCCAGATGTGAGCGACAAACTTGCCGCGGACGACCCTTTGCACTGGACCGGAATCGCACAACGTTGGCAAACGATGTGTGCGGAATGTCACTCGACGAATTTGCAAACCAATTTCGATCCGAAAACGGTGACTTATCACACAACTTTTTCCGAGATCGATGTCAGCTGCGAGGCATGTCACGGACCGGCGTCTTTGCACGTTGAGCTAGCGAACAAGAAATCCATGTTCTGGGATCGACGCTATGGTTACGGTCTTGTCAATCAGCTCAAGGGTGACGATCCCGAACCGCAGCTGCAGACATGTGCCCCATGCCACAGTCGGCGTGGTGTGATGGATGACAGTGGGACCGGTGGTCCGAATTACTGTGATCACTATCGATTAGAGACGCTTGGTGAGTTGACGTACCACGGCGACGGTCAAATCAAAGATGAAGACTATGTTTATGGTTCGTTCATCCAAAGCAAGATGTACCACAAGAGCATTCGTTGTACCGACTGTCATGATCCACACTCACTAAAGCTTAAACACCCAGGCAATCAGACCTGTACGTCGTGCCATCAGCACCCTGCCGGAAAGTACGATGTTGTTTCGCACCATCAGCACGCACCAGGATCCGAAGGTGCAAAGTGCGTGAATTGTCATATGCCCGAGACGACTTATATGGAAGTCGACCCACGGCGTGACCACAGCATTCGAGTGCCTCGCCCGGATTTGTCGGTCTCATTGGGGACGCCCAACGCTTGCAGTCGCTGTCACGTTCAGGACCAGCTGAAAAACTTGGCACCGGAGCAGAAGAGCCGATTCGAAGCCTATGACTATGCACGGTGGCTTCGGGTTGCCGAAGAGACTCCCGAGATGCCGATTGGGAATGATGGTGAATCGATTCGACAGTTGATCAAAGAGACGGATCAGTGGTGCGACGCTGCGTGTGACCAATGGTATGGAGCAGAACGCAAAAAGGAGCCGCATTTCGCAGAAGCTCTTGTGCCGCTCCGCCAAGGTGATCCCGAAGGCATTGAACGCGCAGCGGAGTTTCTCTCTTATGACGACCACCGGGCTCCGGCAATCGCGCGTGCGACACTTTTGGAAGAGCTCGCCCGGCGGCGTGTGATGGGGCTGCCCAACTTGGTCAATTCAATTTTGAATGACCAAGATGAACACCCAATGGTTCGTTCCAGTGCCGCATCCATTCTGCCTTCGACCGGTTCGACCCAAACTCGCGAACAGCTTGTCAAGTTGCTCGACGATCCATCGCGTTTGGTGCGCTCGACGGCTGCCCAAAGTTTGGTGCATTCACAAGAGCTATCGCGTTTGTCAGCTGCTCAACGTGCCAAGTTAAATACCGCTTTGGATGAAGTTCACGACGAGTTGATGGTTTCATCGGACCGTTCGGGAGCCCACCTTGGCTGGGGGATCATTTGCGAACGATTGGGGCGAATTCCGGATGCGATCAATGCGTATCAAGATGCCATTCGTGTCGAGCCGAGGACGACCGGTCCGCATGCAAATCTGGCATCGCTTTATGAGCGAATCGCTGAGAGCGTTAATCCAGCCGAGCGCGAAAAATACCTTGCCGCAGCAGCTAAACTTAGGAAACAGAATTTGGGGCTTTTGGCTCGCGATGCGGAACTGGCTCCGGAATTGGCACCGATCCAATTTCAGTACGGTTTGGCTCTTTATCTGGATGGGCAACTCGACAAGTCGTTGGAACAATTGAAAAAAGCTGTCGATCTTGATCCCGAAAACCCGCAGTTCAAAGTGGCCTATGATGAGCTTCGGGCCAAACTGGAGTCGGATGCCGGGCAGTAAACATGACAGGTTTTGCAGCCAGCAGATTTTGATTGTCGCCCTTCACTCCGTGAAGGTAGCGTTCCGTCCCCAGGATCATGCGGAGGAGAAGGTGCAAAACAAAGTCATCAGGCTGCTCAGCGACGAGGCGTTTAACAACCACTTTGCTCCGATAATGTCGAACGTGAATGCGTGCTTTGCTAAAATACTTCGCCGATTTATGGAACAATTGGACCGGTGATCGTGAGATGGAGTTGGCGATCCGCAAGTATCTCAACAGCAACGGATACTTCGGTAGCTCCATGAAGCTACAAAATGTGCGATTGGTCGCGGTCCAGCGCCCCGGTTGGCTTCAGATCTATCGGTTCGAAGCGGTGGCGCGTGTCGAGCTACCGGCTTCTGATGGTCCGGAACCGGAACCGGTGTATCATCAGCTCTACGGGTTGGTGAAGGACGACATTCGGCACAAAATACTGGTGGTTCGGGCATTCGAGTCGTCTTTGCAGCGACGCAAACTGTATCGCGAATGGGCCGAGGATTTGATCGAGCTGCGCGGGGCGCATGGCTTAGGCTAGTGGTCAGTCGATTTGCGACTGCCGCCTTTCAATCCGCGGGAGTAGCGGTTTTCCGGCTGGGTTGGCAGAATCGAAGGTGACTTTAGAAAAGGCCAAAGCTGAAGATCAACAAGTCCTTTGCGTTCGGGCGAACCACACGATTCCTTTTGATGAAACTACAACAACGTTGACAACGTGATGCGAATTTATCAATCACTGCTCGTTCTTTTGTTCGCCACCACACAGGTAGCGATTCCCCAAGAGCCGGCTAGTAAAGAAGACGTCCAAACGAGTGATCCCGCTGCGGCTGTCGACGAGCAAGAGCTATCTGCGGAAAAAGAAGCCGAGTTGATTTCGTCCACACGGCAGATCACGTTCGAAGGCCGCCGCGCCGGTGAAGGCTACTTCAGTCGTGACGGGCAGAAGATGGTCTTCCAAAGTGAGCGTGATCCAGCCAATCCGTTCTATCAAATCTTCTTGATGGACTTGGCAACCGGTGACATTGAAAAGGTTTCGCCGGGACAGGGCCGAACAACCTGTGCTTGGATTCATCCCGAAGGCGACCGGGTATTGTTTTCGAGTACACATCATGACCCGACCTCGGTCGCCCAGCAACAAGACCTGCTGCAGCGTCGGCTGACCGGTGATGTGCCACGCTACGAATGGAACTACGACCCGGAATATGAGCTTTATGAACGTCTCGACGACGGATCGTACAAGCGATTGTCCAATGCGAGGGGCTATGATGCCGAGGCGAGCTACAGCCCCGACGGAACACAGATCGTTTTCGCATCCAACCGCGCTGCCTATCAAAAACAGCTTTCGGAGCGAGAAACAGAACTGCTGAAGCATGATCAGCAGTACTTCATCGACCTCTATATCATGGATGCAGATGGTTCGAACGTCCGGCAGCTAACCGATGTTCCAGGCTACGATGGCGGGCCGTTCTTTTCACCTGATGGCGAACGCATCTGCTGGCGACGTTTTGCCGAAGACGGCCTGACTGCCGAAATCTATACGATGAAACGGGACGGTTCGGACGTCCGACGATTGACCGAAATCAATGCCATGAGTTGGGCGCCATTTTTTCATCCCAGTGGCGACTATCTGATCTTCACGACCAATCGCCATGGGTTTGGCAACTTTGAACTCTATTGCGTGCGGGCGGATGGCAAGGGCGAACCAGTGCGTGTGACTTACACCGATGGCTTTGACGGGTTGCCAGTGTTCCTGCCGGATGGGAATCAACTGTCTTGGACAAGCAATCGTACTCCGGAAAAACGTTCGCAGATCTTTTTGGGGAAATGGAACGATGCCGAGATTCGCAAGCGATTGGGGATCGGCGAATCCGGTGATCAAACAGACGCTTCGGAAGCAGCGAAGTTGGCTGCGGAGGAATCGTTGCCCGATTTTTCACCTCAGGATGTGGCTCGACACGTCGACTATCTAACTCGCCCTGAACTGGAAGGCCGATTGACCGGAACCGAAGGGGAGAAACGGGCGACCGCTTACGTCGCGGCTTATTTGGAAAGCCTGGGGTTTGTACCAGCGGGCCAAGACGGAACGTTCTTTGATGAATTTGAATTTCCCGCAGGTTGTGAAATTGCGGACGGAAATGAGCTATCGATTGGGGACACCAAAGCGGAGCTGAATCGCGATTGGCGTCCGCTCGCGTTTTCCGCAGATATCGAAATTGAGCCCACCGAAGTTGTCTTTGCGGGCTATGGAATGCGAGTGCCAGGCTCGGATGAAGTTCAGGAGTATGACAGCTATGTGCACCTGAACGTTGCCGGTCGATGGGTGATGGTTTTTCGCGATATGCCACAAGACATTTCTCCCGAACGTCGGCAGCAAATGGCTCGTTACAGTTCGCCGCGTCGAAAAGCATCCTTTGCTCGTGATCTCGGTGCGAAAGGGATCATCTTCGTCGCTGGCCCGACCAGTAAAGTTCGCAATCAACTGATCCAATTTGATTCCGCAGCGTCAGCATCGGGAGTCAGCATCGCGGCCATTTCGATCACCAACGAGATGGCGGAAAAATTGTTCTCAGAGGCTGACGGCAAGCTTGCCGAGCAACAAGCGTCACTCGATGGCGGTGAGATGGCGTTGGGCTACCTTCTTGAAGGTGAACGTGTCGGGACGTCAATCACGGTTGAGAGGAAAACGGGAGTCGGTCGCAACGTCATTGCTCGATTGCCCGCTGATGAGTCAAAGGATGAACCGACTTATCCTTTCGTTTCGATCGGTGCTCACGTGGATCACCTCGGTCGCGGAGCGGGTAGCAATTCGCTCGCGCGTGAAGACGAACTTGATCAGGTTCACCAAGGCGCCGATGACAACGCATCTGGTGTCGCTGCTATGCTGGAAATCGCCCAGTATCTGGCTTCGGAAAAGAACGCCGGTCGCTTAAAGATGCAGCGTGATCTGCTGATCGCGGCTTGGAGTGGTGAGGAACTGGGCTTGTATGGTTCGCAGGCATTTGTTGAATCGTTCGATGAATTTTTTCCAGATGCGCCGAAGTCAGAAATTGATCCCGAAGCGGAACGGATCGCCCAAGCACATGGGATGACCAACAACGCAAAGCCACTGACCAAAGCTGTCGCGGTTTATTTGAATTTGGATATGGTCGGTCGCTTGCGTGAAAAGTTGATCGTTCAAGGGATCGGATCGTCGCCAAAGTTTGAAGCGTTGGTGAATCGCCGAAACGTGCCTGTTGGGTTGCCGCTGACGCTGGACAAGACCAGCACGCGTTTGCCTACCGACGCGTCAGCATTTGTGTCACGCGATGTGCCAATCCTTTCGGCCTTCACAGGAGCTCATGAGGACTATCACACTCCACGTGATACGAAGGAAAAGCTCAACTACGACGGTGCCGCTGACACGGCGAAGTTGTTTGCTCTGCTGTCGCGAGGCTTTTTGACAGATGATTCCGTACCGGAGTTCAAGCTCGAAGAAGGGCCTCGCGATGAAGAGGAAGTCCCGCGTGCGAGGTTGACTGCTTCACTCGGGACAGTTCCAGACTACGGTGCCGGCAAAATCAAAGGGCAAAAGCTGAGCGGTGTGCGACCGGGAACCCCTGCCGCCGATGCCGGTCTGCAAGGCGGCGATATTGTCGTCGAGTTGGCAGGTCGCAAGATCGAAGATATCTACGACTACACCTACGCGATCGAAGCGTTGAAGATTGGGGAAGAGACAACGATCAAGGTTCAGCGTGATGACAAAACGTTGAGCATCAAGATCACGCCTGCAGCTCGCGAGTAGTCATGCACATCGCCATTGCGGCGAAGCTTTGCTTTCGCAGTGGAGCTTCGCTGTCGATGACTAACGTCGTCGGTTACAAACGAGCTAGCGGATAAGATCCCAAAACTTCTAGGCGTCTGGTGAACGTGCCGAGATCTTCAATTGCTTTTTGAGCATCCGCATTAGCGCGATGCCCAGCAAATTCGACGAAAAAGAGGTATTCGTTTCGAGAGTCAGGTGAGGGAAAGGATTCAATCCAAGTCAGGTTCAAGTTTGCCTCGCTAAAGACTGTCATCGCTTGGGCAAGAGCACCAGGCTGATGTTCGACTTGAAACAAGATGGAGGTTTTGTCGTCACCGGTCGGTTCGGTTTCGTCCCGACCGAGGACTGCAAATCGTGTTACGTTGTCTTGTCGATCTTCGATGTCGGCGTTCAACACCGTCAATCCGTAGGCTTGTCCAGCAGCCATACTTGCGACCGCCGCGATATGGGGCGATTGCGATGCCGATTCCGCCGCCGCAGTCGTGCTGCTGACCTCGATCAGCTTGGCAGCGGGAAAGTTGGCGGCCAGCCAGTCGCGACACTGTGACAGCGCTTGTGGTTTGCTATGGATTTCGGTGATCTGCTCGCGAGTCCCGCTTGCCAACAAGTTGTGATGAATCGGCAGTAGGACCTCACCGCAGATTTGCATGTGACGCCGTACAAACATTCCCAACGTGTCAACGATTCTGCCGTCGGTACTGTTTTCGATCGGCACCATGCCACAGACCGCATCGCCACGATGGACCGCATCGAAAACCGCCGGGATGCTGGAAACGGGTGCAAAATCTGCGGATTCACCAAAATGCTTGATCGCAGCGAGATGGCTATAGCTATAGATCGGGCCAAGAAATGCGACCGCCCCGGTGCGAACCTGCTGGCGGCTGTGGCTTGCGATGTGACGAAGAACGCTCGCACAAGACTGTAGAACTTCTGCATCCATCACCGCATCCGATCCTTTGGCAAAGTCCTGCAATAGCTTTGCAAGTTGGATGTTTTCGGTGCCGACAGTTGGTAGCTTTCCGTCTTTTGCCATGTCCTGAACGATTTGATCTCGTTTTTGGATCATCGAAAGTAAGTCGAGATCAATTTGCCGCAAGGAATCGGGTTGATTGGCGGAAGGATCGTTGGCGGCCATGGCGAGACAGGTTGGGAAGATCAGTCGTTGCGTGATGTAACTTCAGAACTAAACGTTCAAAAGGAATCTTACCTCGCAGTGACTTCGATGACGACCGGGACTTCTGTAACGACCGGAGCACACTTCGGGGCTCGTGTTGTCGTCAATGATCCATCAGCAACCCATCTGATCCGGTTGTTTTGCCCACCATGTTTGTCAGCCCACCATATCCAACCGGCGTTTCCAACCTTTTGCCTTGTTGCTTTCCACTTTGGTCCAGCTGTAAACCCGCAGTGGAGGCAGGTTTCGCGGGACGTTCTGTTTTCGTGGCTGCCCGAAGAGCGGGTGCGCGACCTTGGTGACGTCGTCGCGAAGCTGATACGCCAGGAAAACTCCGGTGTTGTCCAAGACGTCATAGATCTGTCTGGTGATCTGTCGCGCTGCTTGTGCCGGAATGGCGCTGAAGGGGATGCCCGAAACCACTACGTCGCACTTGCGGATCCCATGTTTGCGTGCGATCGATCGAAGGTCTACCGCGTCGCCAATTTCGTAGGCGAATCGGGAATCAGAGATTTCGCTTAGTGCGTCCCCGAATACAGCTGTCTTTTCGATCGACAATAGCCGAGAGCTTTTCGGCATTTGGTCGAGCAAGGCGGTAGAAGTTCCGCCAGCTCCTGGACCAAGTTCGATCACCGTTTCCGCTTCACGGATGCATGTTCGATATGCCAAACACTCCATCAATTGCGTCGAACTGGGAAGGACGGTTGCGACCTGACGGGGGTTTTGAAGCCACGCCCTAAATACGCACCAAGTGCGTTGTGCAAAAGACGGCTGAGGAACGTCGATCGGGCGACCCGACGGAGGTGTGATTGCTTCGGCTGTGGATGTCATAGAAGTATTTCGTTGCGAACCGTGCGAGTTGCAAAACGTGCGCGTTGCATACCGTGCGAAATGTCACCGAGGCGATCCGTCACCAGGGGTTGGTGAATGCGAAACGCCAACAAAGGTTGGTGAAGTTGCCGCAGAGATAGCAAGCCGCGTGCCGACGTGAAACACAATGGTTTCCAACGTTGTAAAACTGCAACCGTCCCGCATCAGAGGGTGGCATGGCGATTGCATCTGGCTGACTGTTCGTATCCGCAGCAACTGTGACGATTTGTCCAAACGCTCCGCGATACGAGCAGGCCGTTCCTGACGCATTCCCAGCGATGAGGACGCAAATCACCCGCATTGCTCTCAGATCGATCGGCCTTTGAATACACACCATGATGCCCTAGGCGAAACAATGAGCAAAATTGAAGACCTCGAATGCGATGATCCTTCGCTTGTCGAAAGTGCTTGCGATGGAAATTCCGAAGCATTCACACGACTTGTGCAGTGCAACCGAGACAAACTGTTTGCCTCACTGTGTCGTTTTTTGGACTCTCCCAACGATGCCGAAGAGGCCTTGCAGGAGGCATTTGTCCGCGCCTTTACGCGGATCGAATCGTTTAAGCGGAACAGTAAGTTTTCGACATGGCTTTACCGGATCGCGTTCAATACGGCGATCACAAATCGGCAGAGTCGACGCCGCGCGGTATCGATCTACGGCGATGATCAGCAATACTCGTTTGACTTTGAAGATACGCATGCGGGTTCAGCTGATGAGTCAATGATTCGCGAGGAGCAGAAGCAACTGGTTCATTCGGCCTTGGATCGTTTAAATCATGATCATCGCGCGATCTTGATCTTGCGCGAGATGGACGAACTGGCGTATGAAGACATCGCGTCGGTATTGAACATCCCGATCAATACTGTCCGAAGTCGCCTATCGCGAGCACGTGAACGGATGCGAGAGGCGGTTGAGGAATTGCAACAGTTCGTGGCAACTCCCGTGTCAGTCTAAGCGAGGTCCCACGACCGCGGGATCGCGATGCATTGCTGAGCCGTAACGCGATAGCGTCGTTTGTATGTGCACACATTGATTGCACAATCACTCAACCGCGGCTAGCGCCTTTGCGGCTCAGGGGCAATCAAACTGAGCCGGTTCGCGCTAGCGACGGTTGGATGAGTTGCAGACTCATTGGCGGGCAGAGCCCGCGAGACATCGCATGCGAGGCGGGAGCCTCGCACGAGCGAATTTTTAAACTCGTTGCAAGGCTCCCGCCTTGCGACGCACTCGTCTCGCAGCCTCTTGGCTGCCGGTGCGCCGATGGGTTGAAATCTCAACCGCGGCAAAGGCCTTTGCGGCTCATGTTGGACTGAGCCGGTTCGCGCTAGCGACGGTTTCTCGGGTGAGGTGGTGGTTGGTTTATTCAACCGCGGCTAGCGCCTTTGCGGCTCACAGGACAATCAAACTGAGCCGGTTCGCGCTAGCGACGGTTTCTCGGGTAAGGCGGTCGTTGGTTTATTCAACCGCGGCTAACGCCTTTGCGGCTCATGCTGGACTGAGCCGATACGCGTTAGCGTCGGTTAAAAATCCACACACACCCTCCTTACGCCAGCCTCTTAAATCGATCATCCGGTCAGTTGTATTCCACGTGTACCCTTTCGCAATCAGCGTCTTCCTCAACCGGATCGCCAACTTGATCGACGGGATGGGTGTAAAGGTATTTCCAAACCGGATCAAAAATCAAATCTCCTTGATCATCCTTCGGAGACGACCCGCCGGGGGTCACTGACGAGTGCGCCCGTCCGGCGTCACCACCAACGTCCGCATCGGTGATTAAACGACGGCTGTTTTCATAGGGTGGTTGCGTTTCATCGATGTTGACGATCGGCCCGTACTGATGCAAGCCAAGCAATTCCCAAGATCGACAATAGTGGTCGCCAGTCCAACCACCGTCGAGCACGTGAGTGAAACCAAAGAAGCGATTCGCCGGGGTCGCCGAAGGCAACGCTTGCCAATCCTGATCTTGATCGCGCGGACCACAGAGCATCACGACTCGGTCTACACGTTGATGCTTCGCAAATCGGGCAGCCGTTGTGCTTCCGTGGGATGCACCTGAGATGATGACCTTGTCCCATCGGATTCGAGAACCATCGTCGGCCAAAAACTGATCCCAATTTCCTTCCGGGTTTTCTCTAACGAGCCACAGTAGGAACTGCCTCGCCCGTTCAGCCGCTCCGTCCGGAGTTTCAAGGTCCAGCTCGTCGCTAAAATCTTGTCCGGTTGCCGCTTCAAGACGTACCTGGCCGCGAGCGAATGCGTCGGACGGTTGGGGGCGACATAGTTTTCCAAACCAGCCTCTCGCATAGCTGACGCCGATGGTATGAATTCCTTCTGCATTCAAACGCTCGAACAGTCCGCTGTTGTACCCCATCAGCCAGATCATTAACTTGCCTTTTGGATCGACGCGAGTGTCGACCGATGCATACTCCTTATCAGCCGGCTTTTTAGCGGTACCGAATGTAAAGTTGATCTCAGGGTATTCTTTGGTGCGTTGATCAATTTCGCTGGCGCGGGCGGTCAGCGTGTAACGTTGAGGGGTGGCGTCCTTCACCATCGCTTGGGATTGGTCCTGTACACCGCGGACAATATCACCACCTTGATTTGCCGCTTGATGAGCGGTCGTTTGCAGAAACGACGCATACGATTTGTCCAAGCCAGTTGGGATAAAATCATTCCCGATAACGTTGGCATCAAACAAACAGTCAAACCAGACGCAGGCTCCCAGGTATTCACCGGCGAGATTGGCGTGATGTCCGTCCATTTGGATCACTCGTTCGCCCTTCACCGACCGCCATCGATATCCGACATGAAGGGAATGAGTTTGATCCGGCAACTGATTTGCTGACGATGTATCAAATGGTCTTGCTTTGAAGCCGAAGTCGGCGTCGTTGTCTGCCGCCCAGAACGCATCACCAACTGGGATACGTTTGGCGGCTAGCTCCTCCACGATCGTAGAATACGACTTGGAAATCCCACGATACATCTCTGCTTGCGTCTTTGGCTCGCCAGGTTTGGGGCTCGCTTTTCGGAATCTTGGGTCATCGATTCGATAGGCCCATGTCTGATGAACCAATAATTGAGCTTGCGGCGCGTATCGGTGGATGATGTCCGCTAGTTGCGAAGCATATGGACGATAGGTTGTGACGTCGTGACTTTTGATGCTGAGTTGCTGGATGGTGACAAAGTCCCACTCTTCACTCATCAGTGCTTCCTGCAAACTTTCACCGACTGAGTATTTGGCGGAGTTGTCTTGCCGATCGACCTCAAAGGCAGCGGCTTTTGAAGCATGCAGCTCCAGCGGTGAACCACCGATATCCAACTTTTTGAGTGACAGTCGGTATCCGGCAGCCTCCGCCAGATCGTCTAAGTAGTTTGTCGCATTGCGTGTAAAGCTGTTGCCGATGGCAAGCACTCGCACGTGTTTTGTTTCGCTAGGGTCGGCAGATCGAACACAGGATGAGTATCCGGCGACGAGGAAAAGCGATAGGACAAATCGAAGGTGGGGCATTCTTAATCGAACTGGGGAGAGAGGATGGGGCGGGAGGGACTCGTATCTTAGATCAAATCGACGGATGCTGTCGGTGCAGAACTGCTCCAGATACTTTCGGCGATCGATGACGCAGTTCGGCGACAATTTTATCTGAATACGACGTGAGCGACCGGGGCACTCTGATAGCGAATTCACTGAAAGTACTCGTATTTGGCGCCAACTTGATTTTCGGATCATGCCTCATCAAATGGCGAGATCTCGCAGTCGTCTCTGGAACATGTTGGATTTCAAAGCGGATAGAATACCACCCTGCATTTCGATGCATCCCTGCCTATTAACTCGCCCACCGGAACGATCGATGAAATATTTGTCTGAAACGATCTGTCTTGCTTTACTCGGCCTGATTTGTACCTGTTCGACTTTGTTTGCCGCACATCCAACGGTGAATGTGTTCCAAGAAGGTGAATCCGGGTACAAGGTTTTTCGAATTCCGGCTGTCATTAAGGCTTCCAATGGACACTTGCTCGCATTCTGTGAAGCCCGACAAGGTGGCGACGCCAGTGAGATCGATCTGGTCCAAAAGCGTTCTACAGACGGTGGTAAATCTTGGTCGGATATCGAAGTCATCCAAGAAAGCGATGACTTCAAGTCTTACTTTAAAGGCGATGAGCCACAAATTACGATCGGAAACCCGGCACCGGTTGTCGACCATTTAGACAAAGAACACGTCGGTCGCATTTGGATGCCCTTCACTTTAGAGAACGATCGTGTCTTTGTGATCTATAGCGACGACAATGGCCAGTCTTGGTCAGAACGCCGAGAGATCACTGCAGATGTCAAACTTGAACAATGGGGCTGGTATGCGACCGGGCCGGTCCAATCGATTCAGATTCAACACGGCCCCAATCGTGGCAGGATCGTCGTCCCTGCAGACCATCGTCTAGGTGACGATGGTGAAGATCGAGGCGCCCTCGGGGCACATCTGATCTACAGCGATGATCATGGGCAATCATGGAAGATCGGTGCGGTGGATGACGACTACGAGGATGGAATGGATTCAAACGAGACGACGGTTGTCGAGCTAGGTGACGGAACGCTTTACATCAATACGAGAGACCAAAACGGAAAAGCACCGGGCACTCGCGGCGAAGCATGGAGCCACGATGGGGGCAAGTCTTTTGTCAGTCAGGATGCAACGTACAAGCACTTTCGTCCGGTTGCAGATGTACTCGATCCCCCCGTCGTCCAGTGCAGTCTGATCGCCGTGGGGCAAAACAAAATCGTGTTCTGTGGTCCTGACTCAAATGGACCGACTGGCAAAGGTCGCAGCGACCTTCGACTGCGTTATTCCAACGATGAAACCGAGTCTTGGGTGGATGGTCCGATGATCCATGTCGGTCCGGCGGCCTATAGCGGAATGGTGTCGATCGACGATGATCATCTTGGCGTGATTTACGAAGCCGGCGAAAAGAATCCCTATCAATCGATCAAGTTTTCAATCGTCGATGTCGGCTCGTTGCGATAGTTGATCATTATTGCGAACCAGGTTTGGGAATCACGATCGTCGGTTTGGTGCATTGCCGCTGTCTTCACCACAAGGCAGCTGAATTTGCATCTCTTCAAAGTCAGCTCGATATCCACCTGTACCAGCGTTGCTTGACGTCAGTCTGCCGTCGGCGGGACGGCAACCAAATAAACAGCTTTAAACACGCGGGGATCGCTATGGATCTATGGAAGTTTGTCTTTGACAACGAGTATCGCCAAAGGGCTGATATCGAGTCGCTTCGCGAAACGTCCAAAACGGTTCGCCGCGATCGGATGCGGCAAAGTCGCGCTCTAAAGAGTCAAGAATCTCGTATCGAAGAGCTTGAAAACCAAGTTGGCGAATTGGCTTTGCTCTGCCGGTCGATGCTCACGGTTTTGCGTGAGAATGGCAGTATCGATCCGACCCAATTTCAGGAAACGCTCAGCAAGATCGATCTAGAAGACGGTGTAGCTGATGGCAAGATCACCAAAGACCCTCCCTCGGATAATCAACCGATCATTCCAGACCTTGATGCTTGGTAAAGACGCCTATTCGATCTGTGAACGGATCTCGTGAACTTTGACTTTGGTGCCGAGGATTAACTCGGCACCTTTCTTCTTGTCGAACGCATGCACGTCTGAAGATCGGCCTTCCTGTTGACGTTCCCATCGCACCCTCGCTCGTTCATGATCGCGCCAATCGACGAACTCCAATGGTCGATCTTTCTTCAGGATTTGTTCTGTCGTTTCCGTTGAAGCGCGTCGCAGGGTTTCGGGACGAATGTCGATGACTTCCTTTTCGATCTCAGCGTAAATGGACTTCAAGTGCCGCGTTTGGTACGGATGTTTGGTTTCCGCAAAGCTCGGTTGGCCGTAATGCTGCGAAACGTGATGGGGACTATACGGTCGATGGTAATAGTCCAATTGCATCGCATCATAGGGGTATCGAGGGTGAAGATCTCCAACCGGCTCGGTCAGCATCCACGTTTCGATTTCGCTAGTGCAGGTTAGCGACGAATCGCTTTGGTCCCCGTCGCAGAACTGCGCCGGAAGAGCATCGTCGCACGTCTCTGTAGCAAGCACGATGCAAGGCAATGCGGTGAAGTTTGCGGCCACCACCATCAACACAAGCAGATGAATGCGTGCGGTTGTGAAATGGTACAAGCCTTTGTGGGTGCACATGGTGGGGCCATCGCGTGGGGCAATCGATCAATCGTCATTGACGCCTTTCGTTATTCGGACGAATCACTCGCCTGCTTCGCTCGTTTTGCGATCCGCGTCTACCTTGACGCCGCTGACGTTCACCAGCTTGCGTGAATTGACTCATTTGAGGCAAAGCCGATCGAGATAAGTTTCCTATCTTTACATCCGGCCCCTTCCGGCGGTGGGTTGCTTTAGGGGAAACCCTCGATTGCCCTTTCGCCAGTCAGTTTGGTTTGCGTATTTCACACATGAGCCAATCTTCGAAAAACTGACAAACTTTTTCAATTCGCGTTCCTTGAACGAAACTCGCCCTCGCCCTCACCGACGAATTCGCTTCGTGATCCCTGCGATCATTGTTGTGTTTGCGGTATGCGCCACTGGGCAGCAAAAGGGGATGGCGCAAGCACTTGCCAGTCGCCCAGTCGCTGACAAATCCGGGCCACTGGAAAACCCTTCGCAGATTTCGATCGAGAAAGAAAACTCGTTGATCGAAGAAATCTACGAACCCGAAATGTTGCTTCGTGTGGAGCCATCGCAGTCGAAAATCATTCGTACCAAGGTGCCGGTTCGAAGGACGGCGATTACCGATCCCAACATTTTGGACATCCATCTCTTTGATGATGATGAAATCGAAATCATCGGGAAGGAAGTCGGCGAAACCACGATCACGTTCTGGTTTGAAGTTCCCGGAAAGGGAACGCAGGTGCTCCGGTACTACGTTGAAGTTGACAACGCTCAGCAAGAGCAGCGACGTCGTGAAGCTCGCTACAAATCCCTTCAGTCTCGCATCAACGAGCTGTTCCCAAATAGCCAAATCTTCCTTTTTCCGATCGACGACAAAGTGATCGTTCGCGGGCAAGCTCGCGATGCGAAGGAAGCTGCCGAGATCATGCGATTGCTTGGCGATAATCCATACAACCGCAATCAGTACGATCGTGTGCTCGGGCGAGTTGCTGACGATGCAGACATCGACGACCACGATGATCATTTTGACGATTTGGATTCAAGCCACTTCATCAATCTGCTACGAGTCCCTGGCGAGCAGCAGGTGATGTTGAAGGTTCGGGTTGCTGAACTGGTCCGTAACTCGAGTCGTGGGGCTGGCGCGAATTTTTCGTCACTCGTCAAATCGCTCGATTTAAGCAGCACGATCACTGGCGGAAGCAACCTCTCTGTCATTTTAGATGATGGTGACGTTGAATTCTTTCTTAGCGCAATCGCCACCCATGGTTATGGCAAAGTCCTAGCCGAACCCACGCTGGTAACGATCAGTGGAAAGCCAGCAAGATTCATTGCAGGCGGCGAATTTGCGGTGCCTACTACTGTTGGTGTCAACGGAGTTGGTGCTGCCACAACCACCTTCCGAGGTTTCGGTACCGAACTCAATTTTACTCCCACGGTGACAGACAAAGACCTTGTCAGGCTTGAAGTCGCGCCGTCCTTTAGCACGCTCAATTCTGATGCGACTGTCGGGGGGATCCCGGGACTGAACTTGCGACGAGTCGAAACGACAGTGGATTTAAGAGAAGGACAATGGCTGGCCATTGCCGGGTTGATTCAAGAGGAACAAGGTGGTCAGAAAACTCGGGTTCCGTACTTGGGTGACCTGCCAATGCTCGGCCAACTCTTCTCTTCTCGCCAAACGTCACGTTTCGAAACAGAGTTGGTGGTATTGGTCAGCCCGGAACTGGTTCACCCTTTAGAAACCGATGAAGTGCCTTTGTTCTTGCCGGGAATGCATGTGACGGATCCGACCGACGCAGACTTTTTCGCACGTCAAATGATCGAAGGCTATGAAGGGTTTGATCACCGTAGCACAGTTTGGCCCGAAGTTGCCCAGCAGCGATTGGGGCAAGATCCACGTACCGTGACCGAACGCATCAAGACCTCGGTGAAGCGTACCCTTGCGAGACAGAAAGCCTATTTGGCCGGCGAGTGTGGGGTTTCGCAATGAATTCAATCCATGGTCGTGTGAATAGACGTGTTGCGAGACAATGGATCGCAGGCGGGTTCAGTTTGCTGACTTTCCTATTAGGATGCCACGTTTCGACTCCGCAAGGAAATGTGATTGAACCGCGTACGCTGGGAAGTCAACTTGACGAAATCAATCAACGCCAGGAAGACAACGCGGAACTTGCAAAGTTCATCGTGTACATGCACGAATTCGAAATCAATTTGCAAGAGGATCCCGCTCGTAGGGCTGCCAATGAAAAGGCCGCAAGTCTGTTTGACTATATCGGTGAGATCAGGCCACACGGACTGCGTTTAACACCCGACGGCGAAGACCACGTTCGTCAAATCGCTCATCTTGTTCAAGCTGATCCGACGACGGAGATCCGGCCTCAAGTCATCGTTGAACGAAGCGTGACAAGCAAGCAATGGGATACCGAGCACTATTACCCGGTTCACTACAACGAAGAATTGGACGAGCTTCGTCGCCGAGTTGTCGTCAAGGTGCTGCAAGCGTACGGGATCGAGTTTGCGGACCAAATTGTCGTCGTCGCGCCGGCGTTTCCGACAGGATTGGAAGCGACCGAAGCCGCGGCAGCATTCGAAAATTCTGTTAACAGTTATCGCGGCAATTCACGCAACTTCGGATCGAGAAACTAGATCATGCGTCGTCGGTCAGTCCGGAATCAACGTGTTCAGCTTGGAAGCACGATCTTGCGTGTCGGAAATCAACTTTCACGCCGATTCGTATTGATCACGGCGATCCTGTTTATGCTTCTGTCGCATGGCGGCTGCGCATCTTTGTTAAACCAAAGTGCGATTGCGCTGACTGTTCCCGATACGGATCAAGTCGACGTGCGTTTTGGTGTGGCGCGGATGCTCGAACGCAACGGCGAGATTCAAAATGCGAAGAAGCTCTACGAAGAGATTTTGGAAGAAGTTCCAGCCCATCAACCCACTCGGCATCGGCTTGGTGTCGTTTTGCTGAAACAAGAGCGTCTGGACGAAGCGATCGAGCACTTGCGATTTGCAGCCGAGGGAGTAGATCCTGAGGTCGAAGCGATCGGTGATTTGGGATTCGCGTTGTTCCTTAACGATGATCTTGCTGAGGCAGAAAAAAGTCTTCGAATGGCGATCGAACGTGATCCGACCAACGAGCGTTGCACCAACAATTTGGCGATTGTTCTTGGGCACCAGAAACGCTATCAGGAGAGTTTGCAGTTGTTTAGGAAAGTCGGATCGGAAGTCGAATCGCAAGTCAACATTGCCTACGTCATGGCTGTGACTGGCGAGCTTGAATTGGCAAAGCAACATTACCACCGAGCTTTAGAGCTTGAGCCGAACAATGTTCAAGCGGCAAAAGGGTTGTCCGAGTTTTCGCGTCTTGAGCAATCCAGATAGACGTTGAAGCGGACGTCGAGCGGAAGGAATTGAACGCCGAAAGAGGTTTCCCGACTAGCGTTTTAATGATTACGTCATTCAACCGTCGCTAGCGCGATCGCGGCTCAAGGGGGGCTGAGCCGTGATCGCGCAAGCGACGGTTGTGTGTTTTGGCTTGGATGGCTGTATCACTTAACCGCGGCTAACGCCGTTGCGGCTCATATTGTTTGGCCTGAGCCGGTATCGCGCTAGCGACGGTTGTGTGTTTTGGCTTGGCTAGCTGTGTCCCTTAACCGCGGCTAGCGCCGTTGCGGCTCATATTGTTTGTCCTGAGCCGTGATCGCGCTAGCGACGGTTGTGTGTTGCGATTTGGATTTCCAGGTCATTTAACCGCGGCTAGCGCCGTTGCGGCTCATATTGTTTGGGCTGAGCCGTGATCGCGCTAGCGACGGTTGTGTGTTTTGGCTTGGCTAGCTGTGCCACTTAACCGCGGCTAGCGCCGTTGCGGCTCATGTTGTTTGGGCTGAGCCGTGATCGCGCTAGCGACGGTTGCGCGTTTTGGTTTGGATGGCTGTGTCACCTAACCGCGGCTAACGCCGTTGCGGCTCAGTGGATCCGCCACTCCCCCCGGAAATTTGTGCCAATTTTCCTTTTTTTGGTGGCGTGAGGGGCAACCCTCATTCTTTGACCTAGGTTTTGTTCGAGTGGATTCAATTTCACTCGATTACGGCTGGCTGGTCAGTTCATAAGCCAGTCGTTCACTCTAATCCTTGGAGATTCAAACAGTGAAAATCACTGCTCAAAAACTTTGGAATGACGAGGCAGGTTTTGTTGTCTCGATCGAATTGGTTCTGATTTCGACAATCTGCGTTATCGGTCTGTTGACCGGTTTGACCGCCGTTCGTGACGGTGTTGTCAGCGAACTGTCGGACACCGCTGGTGCCGTTCAGGACATGAACCAATCGTACAGCTACAACGGTGTTACCGGACACAGCGCTACGACCGCAGGTTCGAACTTCAGTGACGCTTTGGACTGGTGCGATTCGCCTGACGATGTCTCTGGCGAAGCTGACAACTGCATCACGTTCACCGGCGCGCCGACGAACGAACTGTAATCGTTGTTTCGTATTTAATCGAATCTAACGGCAGGCTGGTGCACGCCGTTGTACCAGCCTGTTTTTTCTTGCACTGTTGGAACTAGTTGTGGATCGTTCATTTAAAAAACTGATAAACGACGCCAACGGCTCTGTCATTTCGATCGAGTTGGTTGCTGTTGCGACCACGATTGCGATCGGGTTGTTGGTCGGGTTTACTGCCGTTCGTGACGGGATCGTCGTCGAGTTGGCTGACACGGCGAGCAGCGTCCAAGAGATGAATCAGAGTTTTAGTTATCAAGGTGCCGCCGGGCATTCTGGCACAACTGTCGGTTCGGACTTTATTGACGGATCTGACTACATGATGGGCCAGACACAAGCATGTATTAGCTTCAGCATTCCTCCTTCGAACAACGAAGGAAAGTGGGACGTTTCAGACTACGGTGCCGCCGTCGTCTTCGGACCTGCACCCTAATCATTCGCGCAAGATAGTCGAGCATAGCCATGGGGGCTTTTCAAACTCGCTCGATCGTCTTTGACACCAAACACCTGTTCGCGGCTCTTTGGCAAGACGAACGGGGTTTTGTCATCTCGATCGAACTCATCTTAATCGTCACCATCATGGTGATCGGTTTGATTGCCGGTTTGACCGCGCTGCGCGATGCGGTCGTCTCGGAATTGACTGACGTCGCCAAAGGCGTTCAGCAACTCAACCAATCCTATCAAGCCAACGGCGTCGTCGGTCACGGGGCCTCAACCATGGGATCGGATTTTCAAGATGCCAGTGACCCTGGATCTGATGGTCCTGCGTTCTGCACATCAGTTTATGGACTAGGCGAGTCTCCATAGACGCGAGTCTCCTGCATTGCAGGTCTGTCGACGTAAGAATCGCGTCGTCTTCTTCTGCAGACATGACGCAAGCCGAAGAATCGGCACAGGGCGTAAGGTCCACCGGACCTGAAACTTTTCGCAATTCGTCAGATTGTCTCACCTTCTTGGACGAAGACATCTTCGCCGACGTGCTCGTGAAACAATCGTTGGCAACCCCACACCCCACATGCCCCAGAATCGTCGCCGTGTCTACTAATCTAAGGCAGGCTGCTTCGGCACATCAGCTCGAAGTGATGCTACCTGAAAGCTGCGTTTTGCGCTGGCCTCACGCCCTTCTATGTAGCGTGTTCGTCGGATTGTTTTTGATCCTCAGCTATTTTCCAGTGTCGTATCCGGGTACCTGGGAAAGCATTTTGCAAGGCAACGCCGCGGCCTTTGAAACGCGAGTTCCGTTGTCTGAAGGCATTCGCCATTTCCGCATCGGATGGGCTTCCGATCAAATCATCGCCGGTTTGTTTCGGACTGGTGGTGCCGAACTTGTTTCATTCTCGTTCGCGGTACTTCAGACGATCGCAATCATCACTGTCGCCGCAATCTCGGTTCAAGCGAGTCGTCGGTGGTGGGCTGCTCTCCTGATGGTGCCGGCCGTCTTGGCTAGTTTTCCATCCATGACTGGTTTGACCAGCCACACCTTCGGCCAAGTTTGTTTGGCCGTCTGTGTCGCTTTGTTAATGAATCAGTTTCAATGTGAACGTCGTTCCATAGAGTGGCGGCATGCTTCGGTTCGTATTTGGATTTCGATGGCATTGTTGTTCATCATCTGGGCGAACCTTGACGCATCGTTCCTAGTCGGGCTGGGCGTGCTTGCCCTTCTGGCAGTTGCCCAAGTTGCAAACGACATGAAAGTGGGATCATGGCGTTCCGCTTTCGACTCCGTCGAACTGAAGCAACGCTTGCTGCTGCTAGAGGTTTGTGGACTGGTCACGCTGGTCAATCCGGATGGCTGGAAACTTTGGGACGCGTTGCTATGGGCAACAGAAAACCCAGTTGTGGATTCGATCGGCGGCTGGGAGCCCGCAGCGATGGCAAGCCCATTGGGTTTGATGTTGATGATCGCTTGGGCCGGTTGGATGGTGGTCGCCAGACGTCACAAAATTGATGCATTCTGGGTGATGCTGCCAGTCGCTGGCACCGTTTTGATGGCGATCAATCCTGTCTACTCGTTGTGGTTTGCACCGCTGTTTGCACTGTCCGTTGCCGCTGTGGCGATTTCGAAAAACGATGCTGTTTCCGAAACACATGCACAACCCAAGCAGCAGCCGCTGAAATTTACATTCACATTGATCTGTGGATTGATCCTCTGGATGGGATTCAGTTTTTCACCTTGGGGATCGACTGTCCTCGGTGGCAAGCCCCGCAGTCAATCTCAATTAATCGGATCGAACTTTCCGATCGGGCTTAGTCAATACCTTGGTGAGCGTCGCTTTCGTTCATTGGTGTATTGCCCAGTTCAATGGAGCGACTGGTTGCAAACGCGATCTGATATTGCAGTGATGGCTGGTAGTGGTACCAGTCGTCTGCCAGAGAGTGTGCGGCAAGACTATCAAGCGATCTATGAAGGACATCCGATGTGGAATCGCATTGCCGAGAAGTACGCATTCGACGCAATGATTATCGACAAGGGCCAACAACAAAACTTGGTCCGTCAAATCCGGAGAGGAACTCCATCGTGGAGAATTGCCTTTGAGGATCAGCAGGCGATTGTGCTTACCGCGGTTGCTAAATAATTACACCGGTGTGGTTGCGAAAGGCATTCGCTTGGCAAGCCACCGTTGTAACTCATCCAGTGCTCTCTCTGTGCTAATCAATTTCGGTTGCTCATCAAATTTGTGATGTATCAATGACAAAGTTCTATTCGATTCAGATACTTGTGTTTGTCGCCCTGGGGTTGGTCGCGTGGAAGCGACATGACGATGTCAATGATCGTCCAATGATGCCGGCGCTGCGTGATCAACCGCGAGAGGTTGGGCCGCTGTACGATTATCCAATGGCGGTCACTGACCAGCAGTTAACCGAAGTGCTCTATAAGCTGCGTCCGCGATTCAATGAGCAGCCGACGAAAGTGAATTTCGTTGATCATGCGATTCGCATGTGGGGCAAAGATGCGACGTTTGGTGATGATTCTCTTTCCGGCCCGCGAATGCAGGAACTGCTGTTGAATCATGACGCGTTTGAATCCATGTGGTCGGCTCCTGCTCCGCTGCTGCAACGGTCCGAGGGTGGCATTGCCGTTTCGACACAGGTCGGACGCGAATCGGTCAGCCACGTTGACCATTTGATGGGAACGCTTTGCGAAATTGGTGTCCCATTGTCGCAGCCCGTGAAGACAGCGAACGGAGATGGCCGCCTGGGGGAAATCATCGAGTACGGATTGAACCATTTCAGTCTGAATCAACGCGAGTATGAATGGACTTCGTTGGCCACCGCGTTTTATGCGATCGACGGTCAGCATTGGTTTACGCGTGAAGGCCAGGCCATCGATTTCGACACATTTGCAAGTCGATTGATGCGTCAACAACAGCCCGAAGGCGTTTGCTATGGCCAACACCGACTGTACACATTGACGATGCTGCTACGCATCGATGATCAGATGCGGGATGAGGGAGTCACAACGTTGTTGACGTCTCAGGTGAGAGATCAGATCTGTGATTACTTACTCGTTATGAATCAACGTTTGCTCTGTTCGCAAGCGGAGCACGGCTATTGGGATGGGAACTGGCCCAACGCATCGTTGCCTGTGCCCGATCCAGGAACGAACGAGCTTAGCCGTCGGATTCTTGCGACCGGACATGTTTTGGAATGGTGGGCGATGGCTCCCGAAGAACTACAGCCACCACGCGAATCCATCATTCGTGCAGCTCAGTGGCTCAGTCGCGAAATCATCGCGATGGATGAGACCACGATTGAAAAGAATTTTACATTCCTGTCACATGCGGGACGTGCACTCGCTCTATGGCGTGGCTGTTTGCCAGCTGACTTTCTGCAACGCCAGGAAGGCAAATTGGCCAGTCGGTAAACGTTTCGACGCCATTCTTCGCAACTACACCAACACAATTGATCATCCATGGAACTCAATACGATTACCATCGCGGCAATGATTCTGTTTACATCCGTCGCAACCTATCTGGATCTCAAAGACCGGCGGATACCGAACTGGTTGACCGTCTCGGCTGCTGTTCTCGGACTGACATGGAACGTTTTCGATTCCGGCTTTGCAGGAATGGTGACTTCTCTGGGAGGTTTCGCGACCGGATTTGGAATCCTGCTGCTGCTGTGGCTGATCGGTGGTGGCGGTGGAGGCGATGTGAAGATGATGGGAGCGATTGGGGCATGGATCGGAGCGATGCCAACATTGATCGTTTTCATCGCGAGCACCGTTTTCGCCGTGCTTTGTACTGTGGTGCTGCTCGCCCGCAGTGCTTCCGCCCAGAAATCTATGCCTGTGCCAAATGAAGGGGGCGAATCAAGTACGGATGATGGCAGCGGTACGGTGGTTCTTCAACATTCGGTGCCGTATGCACTTCCGGTAGCAATGTCAGTTTGGGCGTTGCTGTTGTTCCACGTTATTCGTGCTTAAGTCGAAGAATTAGTTTCGACAAACAAATCGAGCTGCAAGCGACGATTCGTAACTTTCAGGACACCGCAATTGTTCATGGATGAACCTTCAACCAGAGCCTGCAGACTTCGTCCAAGCGATTGGCTTGCACGTTGCAAATGCGATCACATCCATGTCGGGTTAGTCCAAAATGAAACCCAATGCACAATCAAAAGTGAACTCGGGAACGATTCTGATCGGAATGTTTGCCGTGACAGTCGGTCTTGCTGGGACCTACGTGTTGCGCACCGTTCTAAAAAAGGAGCCCCCTGTGGTGGTCGCGGAAAAGCCTGAGCCGCCTCCAGCACCTCCCAAGCGAATTACCGTTCCGCTTGCCAGTCGTGATATTCCGACAGGAACCGAAATCACGCTCGATGATGTCGCTCTTTACCAACTGACCGAAGCCGAGATCGAGAAGCTTATCGGCAAAGCTGCCTTCATGACCAATCCGAAGCAGATCATCGGCAAGGTGTTGCAGGTGGACATGAAACGAAGTGAGCCGTTTAGCACGATGAAGCTTCTGCCGCTGGGTAAGTTTCCGGGCGTTGGCGGAAGGATCAAAGCAGGTCAGCGTGCCGTGACGATCTCGCTGACCCCCAATAGCGCCTTGTTGGGATTTGCGAGTCCGGGACAACGGGTCGATGTCTTGTTTCATTATGGGCAGAGCGAAGGAACGACAGGCGACTTGAGCAACAAGACTGGCGGATTTGTTCCCGAGCACCACGCTTTCAATCCTCCAAGGCTTCGTGACTACAACGGGAACACCATCGGGGCGACTGGGATATCGGGTGAGTCAGAATTAATCGGTGCGACATCGACTTTGATTCAGGACGCAGAGATCCTTGCCATTGGCATGTCGAGCACTCCGACGGACCTCGCCAGTCCCTTACCCGATGATAAATCGGTTCGTGTAACTTTGGCGGTCGCACCAAAGCAAGCGGAGATGATCCGCGTTGCTTGTGGGCATGGCGAACTGTCGTTGACACTTCGTGGTCCAGAAGACAGCCAATTGGTCAGTTTGGTTGACCCCGTGACAATCGATCAGATTATCGATTTCGATAACACCGTCCATGAGATGGAGATCTATCGCGGAACAGCACTTTCGAAGGTCCATTTCGGTTCAAACCGCTCGATCAAAGAACGCGTCTTTACGAATGTCCCGGCACCTTCACCGGCAGCAACTTCGCCTTCGATGATTCCCGCGATGGTTCCGGCAGCTGGGTACTACGGTATGCCATACCCGATGTCACCCTACGCTGGCTATCCACCAGCACCAGCGGCAGCCAGTGCAGCACCCGGAGCCGCAAAATGATTTCGTTTGCAAAAACAGAAACTCAGCCGGATGTTCGCCAATTCCATCCTCACGATGATGTCCAACGTGAGATTGCCTTTCAGGCGAAGAAGCAACGCGTGCATCAGCGAATAGTCGAAAACCTCGATGTTGCAACAGCCGAGGAGATGGAGCGAGATCAGCTGATCGAAGAACTCCGTTACTTCATCGAAATGTTCAACGATCAAGACGAATTCGATGATGACGAAACTGAACGGTTGATGACCGAGCTACCTTGGGAAATGTTCGGCAACGGTCCGTTAGAGTACTTGTTGCAGCAGGCTGATGTCAGCGACATTTTGGTCAATCATTCGCATGAAGTCTTTATCGAAAGCAACGGTGTTCTGAAACCATCACCGGTTGTTTTTGCTGACGATGCACACCTGATGCGGATCATTCGCAGGATTGTCACACGAGTTGGCCGCCGAATTGATGAGTCATGTCCGCTCGTCGATGCACGCCTCGAAGACGGTTCGCGGATCAATGCGGTCATCCCACCGCTAGCTCTAGACGGACCCAAACTTTCGGTGCGGCGATTCGGTAACCGACATGCAAATCTAACAAACTTGGTTGGCAACGGGACGCTGAACGAAACGATGGCAAGTTTTCTGGAAGCAGCCGTTCAGGCTCGAGAGAATATCTTGATCTCTGGAGGTACCGGTTCTGGAAAGACGACGATGCTAAATGCGATGTCATCCTGTATTCCGGATGATCAGCGGATAATCACGATTGAGGATTCGGCTGAGCTTCGGTTGCAGCATCGACATGTCGCTCGTTTGGAAACCAGACCTGCCGGCAGCGAAAGTGTTGGCGAATACAGTCAACGCGACTTGGTGAAGAACAGTTTGCGGATGCGACCGGATCGCATCATCGTCGGAGAAGTCCGGGGTGCCGAAGCGCTCGACATGCTGCAAGCGATGAATACCGGTCACGAAGGCTCGCTGACCACCATTCACGCAAACGATACCGTCGATGCGATCTCCCGGTTGGAACTGATGATCGCAATGGCAGGCCTTGAATTGCCTTTGTCCGTTCTACGCTCATACATTTGTAGCGGGCTGTCCTTGATCGTTCACGTCGTTAGGCTGCCTGGCGGGGCACGCCGGGTGATGCGAATTTCAGAGCTGAACGCGACGAAAGATGGCTACACACTAACCGACATCTTTTCGCTTCGCCGAACCGGATTGGACAAGGACGGTCATGCCACTGGCGAATTTGTGATCGGAGATCGGCCACGCTGCATCGATCGTTTTTCGGAATACGGCGTGCACTTTGATGATTCGATTTTTGCATCGGACGATCTTTGCACCGGAGATGCCAATGATGCCGTCTTCAGTTGAAATTGCGATCTTCTGTGGCATCACTGTTGTCGCCGCGCTGGCGGCCATCATGGTGCGCCGCAAAGCCGATTCGTCTGCATCTGAACCCGCTGTCGCAAAATTACAACTGCGACGCGACGCCAAGTTGGCAACGGCTTCAGAATCCGATTCGGTCGGTAGCGGCTTTGATCGTTGGCTTGAACTGGTTCTGATCCGTGCAGGAATCTCGATGGATCGCTTGACCTTCATGACTCTGCTGTGCGCGATCGCATTCACCATTGGCGGCGCCGGGGTGGCATTGGACATCAATCCGTTGCTGATCGTGCCCTTCGTGTTTGTGGTCCCGTTGATTGGGATGATCGGTGTCTATGTCAAAATGAAATTGCGATTGGGCAAGTTTGAAAAACTGTTTCCGACATCACTCGAACTACTCGCAAGGGCGACGCGTGCCGGTGAAAACCTGGAAAACGCATTTCAGATCGCAGCCGACTCATGCGAAACGCCTGTCAAAGAAGAACTGACACAGTGCGTTCGTCAGATGCGGTTGGGTATGCCACCGACAGCAGTGGTGGCTGATTTGGCCAGACGCGTCGATTCCAGCAACGTTCACTTGCTGTCGCATTCGATTTCAATTCACCATGTACTCGGTGGGCGACTGGCCGAATCGCTTGATCGACTTTCGCTAGTGATTCACAACCGCAGTGAGTGTGAGCAGAAGATCAAGTCGATGACCAGCATCGGTCGATTCGCCATCCTTTCGATCGTTCTGATGGGGTTCTTTGTTCTGATCTACCTAACGATGGCGGAGCCTGATTACATCAGCAATCTTTTCAGTAGCAGTCTTGGGCACAAAATGTTGGCGTATGCCGCCGTTTCGGAACTGATCGGTCTTGTTTGGGTCGGGTACACATTGAAGTCGGATCTCTAAGATGGAAATCGCCCTTCTAATCGTCATCTTCGCGATGTTGACAACCAGTGTTTTCATGTTGTCACGGCGACTGACACTCGCATCAAACGAGACTCTTGCCGACCAGCCGATGCTGTTTTCTGCTCCTGCGTTGGGCGGTTTCAATCGCGCATTGGCGGACTCGATCCCTGTTTCAGACTCACAGCGTCAGCGATTGAGCCAAGACTTAAGCCTTTCCGGTTCGCATCATCTCAACGCGCTCGACGATTTTCTAGCCAAACGCAATATAGGAATTTTGGTTTGCATCACGTTGGACGCGGCGGGATTGGCTGCCGGAATCGCGGATGGTGTCGAAGCGATCTACTTCAGCGTCGCCGGGACCACGCTATTGATGAGCTATTGCGTTCCACGATTAATTTTGACGAGTCAATCTTCCAAGCGGCGCAAAGAGCTAGAACGCGCTATTCCAGATGTGATCGATATGGTCGCCATGTCAATCGATGGCGGCGTGCCGCTTCCAAAGGCGATCGATCAGGTCGAGCTACACTGTAGGGAGATGTACCCTGCGTTAGCCAGCGAGCTACGAATTGTCAGCAGGCAAGCTCAATCAGGAAGTGCGGAAAAGGCGTTTGACTCGTTTTCCAAACGCATCGAAATGACCGAAGTCGCGGCATGGTGCGCGATGATGCGTCAGAGTCAAAAATTGGGTGGAAAGCTCGCCGATTCGCTTCGTGAATATGCGATGCGAATTCGCTTGGATCGTCAAAACCGCGTGGAGCGAGCAGGAAATTCAGCTTCGCTAAAGCTGTTGCTTCCGGTGGTTCTTTGCTTGGCCCCGCCAATTGCGATTCTGTTAGTGGGGCCCGCTGTGATCGAATTTCGAGATTTCATCAACCGAAATAAAGATGCAACGCAAACCGTCATCGACAAGGCACAAAGCGGGGACGTTAACGCCCCGATCTAATCGCCATATGAGCCAGTCAGATAGATCCTTAGCCTGATGGAGACGGCTCAACCGCGATCATTTCCGCTGGCGGAACAACCGGATCGTCGGATTGTGCATCACGAAGTTGCAGTTCGTGGTTGAGGATTTCCAACAAGGTTTGCAAGAACACCACGACCATTGGGCCAATCAGAATCCCGATGGGGCCAAATACCGGAACGCCACCAAGGACACTGAGCAATGCGATCAGCGGATGAAGTTCCGAATGACCATGCAGCACGATGGCTTTGATCACGTTATCAATTGAAGAGACCAATGCTGCGCCATAGATAAACAGGAAGATGGCTGCACCATATCGCTGATCAACTGCGGCGAGGTACACCGTGCAAGGCAGCCAAACGGAGGCAGCACCCAAGAACGGGACCAAGGCCATCACCGTCGTTACCAGGAATAGTAAGACGTAGGATTCGAATCCTAGGAAGAAGAATGCGATCGCGGCGAGTAAACCTTGCACCAAGGCACTTAAAACGCTCGCTAGAACCACCGCTCGACTTGTCTTTTCGAATTCGTGCAGCAGTTGCAGTTCATAGTTGTCATCCAGTGGGCTCAGACGCATCAGCGTTCTGACCATGGCGGGACCGTCAACAAAGAAAAAGTAGATCGAGATCACCATGATCAACAAACTGAACGCCATGTGGATCAAGGCTTGGCCGGTCGCGCCTGAAAACTTGACAAAACGCGGTTGCAGGAATTCGCGAACGGACCTGATTGCTTCGGCAAAGTCACGTTCGCTTGGGTTTGTCAGCAGTTTTGCTTGGGCGCGAAACGAACCACCAAGTTTGGCATTGATCCAGCTGTGAATCGCTGCTGAGGCGACGACCCCTTGGCGGTGAAATCGTTCTGCCAGGGCGATTTTGTCGACGGGGTCAACATCTTCGGCCGATTGCATTTCTTTTAGTTCGTCAACCGTCTCGCCAAGTTCCGAAAGTCGCTCGACAGCGACGTCGCTGGTATCACCAGTCGGTGAAGCACCACTGGTCTTCTGGTCCAAGAAGACGATCAGCTCTTCGGACTCTTGGATGTAGGAGGTGACTTCGTCCGGTTTGTCGATATCGCCAACCATCCCTGCAAGGGCGTCAAGCCGGCGATACCGATCCGCAAACTCAAGCTTCAAACCGAGCTGCTCGCGAGCACGTTCCATCGCTGACTTTACGTCATCCAGATCTGTCCGTCCGACCAGGCCTGTCAATTGTCCGACGGCAACGGTGATCAGCAAGATGAACGGCAGCAACACGATTGTCAGAATGACGGATGTCGTTGCTACCGCGGCGACTGACTTGCGTCCTTTGAACTTTTTTACAAACCACTCGTGAACTGGGTGAAAAATCACAACCAGAGCCGCAGCCATGAACAGCGGGATAAAGAATCCCACCATGACTTTGTAAAACAGCATTCCGACAACCAAAATGCCGGCGAGCAGGACGACGACCGATAAGACGCGTGACAGCGACGGCATCTCGGCTAAGGTCGATGCACTGAACTGGGCAGCCGAAACCTCTGGCGAGGATTCATCTTTCGAAACTGATACGGGGGCTGTTGGCTCAGACGCTGCTTCGGAATCCTCAGATGATTGCACGCTGCTTTACTCCGTAGTCGTTCTATCGATGAAGGGCGTGAATTCGATTCTCTGGTGCCCCGTTTAATCGTCACTTCAAACCGTGGGCACAGGAAATCGTCGACCGCCAGTGGTCAGCTTACCGACCGTTACCAGCGACCGGTGTGGTGGTCAGTTTCGACAATCTTACGTGCTTCCGCACTGATCCCATACGGCAAGTCGGGATGATTTAACTCAAAGAACACCGTGTACTTCTGATGAACCGCATCGCTGAAAACGACGGGCGCGTGCGTGAGCCGCAGGAAGTGTGTAGGACGTCCGTTCCAACGTTTGGTATACGCACCGGCTTCCAAAGCAGGTTCCCGTTGAAGGCCGTATCCACTAACCATAAGACGTTCAAGTTTCGAGGGATCGCCCGTGAACCCATGAAACGTGACCCGCTGTAAATGGTCGGAGCTGTCAAAGTAGTAGGTCAGAGTGCCGGCGAGATCATCGGCCCTAATCCCCGTGACGATGGGGACTCGAAGGCCTTTCAGGTTCAAATTCGCTAGCACCGTGCTAACACGCGAGAACTGCGAAATGACCCAGTTTGGGCCGATATCAAAACGCAGCAATTGCCCGATGTCAGCAACTTGATGACCGCTGAGCGTTGGGCGTTCCTCCGGGTCATCGGATATCGCGCCAAGCTTCTGCGCAAGTTCGGTCTCGTAGCGGAACTCTTTGTGACGCACTTCACGAAGTTTCTCAACCTCGTAGAGAGAATTGTTCGCGTATCCGCGCTCTCGTTGCTCTTCAGTCGCTCCGATCCCATGCGCCAAATCATCTTTCGCTTCACTGACAACTGGCGCACTTGAGCCAAAGAGGCCATTGACCGACTGCACGGTATTTCGACCTAGATCGGTTTCAGTGGCCACATAGGGACCGATTCCTGCAGCGGCGAGGGCAGCAGCAATTCTGTAGCGAACGGGAACCATGTCAGTACTCATGATTTGGGAACAGGCACACATTCTCCTTCATCGGAGCGCTACTACGTTAACTTTCCCAATTCAAACAGATGCCTGTTGGCGATGAATTTGACGGTCGTGCGATCACGACATGTTTAGTCGGGTGCTCGAATCGAAGAAGTTGCGATCGATTCTCACCATCAAATTATTGGCGGTGGCAGTAGGTCGCTATCAATGGGTGCCCCCTGACGTTGTGACATCGATCGACCAAAGTAACCAACGCATAGCGTTTTATTGTTCAACTTCAAACTCAGATGAAGCTCACAACCGGTTCCGACTTAAGAGCGCGTGATGATGTTTCAACACAGTCGATTGAGTGTCGAACTGGCGACAAACATCACTCTGACAAGTGGCATTGCAATTGGTTCTTTAGCAAAAGTTTTGAAAATGCCGGGTAGCCGCCATTTTGGTACTGTCAATGATAAATAAGTGCGATAAATTCTGCGCAGTAAGGATGGGCCTCAAGGGGCACGACGCCCACCGCGATCGCCGCCAGCTTGCAAAAGTTGGCGGCGATCAACTTTTGATAACAGACGCGTCACACTCACCACGGCATGCGATCCTTGCACGCCAAATATGATCGCGGTTTCAGAATGCAGATCTCGTCGAAGCTGAAATCAAGCTTCGAGTTCTTCCCAGCGAGTGTAATATTCCTGCAGTTCTGATTCGAGAGACTTCAGTTGCACGGCATCGTTGGCAACCTTGTCGCCACCGCTTTGGTAGTACGCCGGGTCAGCCATCATGGTATGCATCTCTGCGATTTTTGTTTCTGTCGCTTCGATTTTTTCCGGAAGGCTGTCTAGCTCACGTTGCTCTTTGTAGCTGAGCTTTTTCTTTGCCGGCTGAGTTTGTGTCGGTGGCTGAGTTTGCTTTGATTCTGTTTTCGCTGGCTGGCTTGCTGGCGAATTGTTCTTTGGCTTCTCTACCGTTTTGGGCGTTGAATCGCTACGCCGTTTGACTGCTTGTTGCCAGTCGTCATATCCGCCCACGTACGCCCGCACATTGTTGTCTTCGAAAACCAACGTGCTCGTAACAACGTTGTTCAAGAACGTCCGGTCGTGGCTGACCAACAGAAGTGTACCTTCAAAGCTGACCAATACATCTTCGAGTAGCTCGAGCGTTTCGGCATCAAGATCGTTTGTCGGTTCGTCCAAGATCAAGACGTTTGCTGGCTTCGTCATCAACTTCGCAAGCAAAGCTCGGTTGCGTTCTCCGCCGGAAAGGAATTTGACTTTGGTACGGGCTCGCTCGGGTGTGAAAAGGTAGTCTTGAAGGTATCCGAGGATGTGCTTCTTGGCCCCGCCAATCGTTAACTCATCGCTACCTTCGCCGACATTTTCCTGGACGGTCTGTTCGGGATCGAGAGTGTCACGCAATTGGTCGAAGTAAGCGATTTCCAGTTTTGTACCCAGACGGACGGTCCCCGAATCGGGAGCCAATTGGCCGAGCAGCAACTTCAGCAAGGTCGACTTTCCCGCACCGTTGGGGCCGATCAAGCCGATCTTGTCACCGCGCATAATAGTGGTGGAAAAGTCACGAACAATTTCGTGGTCCCCGTAGGCGAAGCTCATGTCTTTCACATCAGCGACAAGGACACCACTGCGTTCGGCTTCGTGAACTGAAAGCTTCGCTTTGCCAACTTGCTTTTGGCGATCCTGCCGTTGGACCCGCATTTCTTTCAACCTTCGAACACGTCCTTCGTTGCGTGTCCGGCGTGCCTTGATGCCTTGACGAATCCAAGCTTCCTCTTCGGCAAGCCGCTTGTCGAACAAAGCGTTTTGCTTTTCCTCTGCCTCAATCGCTTGCTCTTTGCGCTTCAAAAATGTGGAATAGTCGCACGTCCAGTCGAATAACTTGCCGCGATCGATTTCCCAAATGCGAGACGCCAGCGCTTGTAAAAACGATCGGTCGTGGGTGATGAAAATTAGCGTCTTCGACCAGCGCTTCAAAAAATCTTCGAGCCACAAAATGGATTCGACGTCCAAGTGGTTGGTCGGTTCGTCGAGCAATAACACATCAGGTTGGCTGACGATTGAGCGGGCCAACAAGACACGTCGCTTCATCCCGCTGGAGAGAGACTGGAAATCCAGAGTCGGATCCAATTGCATGTCGCTAAGCGTTCGTTCGACACTATGGTCGACCTGCCAAGCGGAAGCGGGGTCTGAAAGCAATGTCTTGGAGATGCCTGCACGGACCATCTGTTCGATCGTTCCGGACTCGTCCTGCGGTACGTCTTGAACCAGTCGGCGGATCACTACGGAATCCGATGCGATGATCTCTCCGTGATCTGGCGTCAATTCACCGGCGAGCATTTTTAGCAGCGTCGTTTTGCCCGCTCCGTTTCGACCTAGCAAGCCGATTCGGTCGCCTTGTTCGACCTGAGCCGTGACTTCATCAAGAAGATTGGGTCCGCGAAAGCCGATTGAGATGTTCGCGAGGGAAAGGACTGCCATGGCGCTAAAGACCGAACTTCAAATGCTAGAAACGATTGCCGCTCGCAAAGCGCAAAGCTGGCAAGGATTTCTGCACAGTTTGGACGACGGATGGCCAAGATCGCAACCCGGCATTTGTCCGCGCCAGTCAGGGGAGGCCCATTCGAAAACCTTGGCGACGCAGGCTCAGCGTGGGCCGGTCTAGCCAGTTGAGGTGGGAGTGCGTGGGCGGGTGGTCTCGACAACTCGCACCGCACCGCGTTGCGGCTGAATGCCTCCGCCGTACTTGATGGAGTACGCCTTGGTCGCTTCTGCGCCCAGTAAAAAGATCATACTGCTGTAATAGACCCAAACCAGGATCACGGCCAGCGACGCAGCTGCACTTCCGAGTTCCGCACCCGGCTTGCTCTCGCTCAGATAGTGAGACAAAGCGAACCGGCCGATTAGAAACAGTGTCGTTGTGAACGCCGCGCCGACCGCAACGTCTCGCCATCGAGTGTTCGCATCGGGCATGAATTTGAAGATCGATGCGAACAGTACATAGGTAACGAAGGTCTGTACGACGTAGTTGATGAACTGAGCTAGAAGGTTGCCGCTACCCACCATCGAGGCGACATGGTTACCGATGAGCGACAGCATGGTCGATACAACCAAAGAGACCAGCAGCAAAAAGCCAAGTCCAAGAATCATCGCCAGTGATAAGAGTCGCTTAAGAAAGAAGTCTTTGATTCCAGATCGGCGCGGGTCCGGTTTGACGGACCAAACTCGGTTGAGCGAATCTTGAATCGCGCTGACGACACCGGTGGCGCTAACAATGATCGCGATAAAGCTGACGGTGGACTTCCACCACTGTCCGCCAGTCTCGCGATCACTTTGGATAATCGAGGCAATTTCATCGGATGCTGCAGAATTGCCAATCATCTGAGCCGTCTGCTGCTCAAGCAATGTCTGTGCTTGTTCCTCGGCCTGGCTGGACTCGTATGCCAGCGACAACCCAAAGGTCATGATGATGATCAGTAGATACAGTAGTGGCGGCAGCGCGAATACTGTGTAGTAAGCCAAGGCGGCTGACATCGTCATGCAACGATCTTCAAAGAAATCGGCAAACGTCTTTTTGAAGATGTCCATGGAATTTGAACTGATTGGTGCCCGCCCTTAAGCGGGTTCTTTTAGCTTTGGACGATCAAGTTTAATGAACCTGAACAGCCAATGTTTTCGACCACAAGACTAGGGCCGGTTTTACAAGCCAACACAAAGAGATTGTTGGCTGGGTTGATCTTCTGAGGATCCATACGACGATTAATCGTATCCACATGCGAACAAGGCGTGAGCGGTGTGTCCCACGCTTGTTTCCAACGTTGCGTCCTCACCCAGGGATGAGGACGCCAACATTCAAGCAGCAAGCTTCAGGATCTTCGATCGCCTGACTACAGGATGACCGCCAACGCGTGGATGATACCGATAATCCAGAATCCGATCAGGGTTAGGACGATATTCAGGAAAAACTGAGTTCCGATGCCGCGTTCCATGAAGACCGCAAGCGGTGGAAGGAGAACGGCGAGGATAACTTTCAGTAGGGTGTTGGTACTAGTTGGGGTCGCGGTAGACATGATTGATCCGTTTATTGTTCGGTGTGAGTTCGATGAGTGTTCGGCGTTGGGAAAGTTGCGTTGGTTGAACGCACTTGCCTCGCGGACTACTCGTTCTCGTTTTCTTCTGGAATGTCGATGTCAACATCGGGGACTTCGATGTCGGTCTTCTTCATCTTCACGTCGACATCAGGGACTTCGATCTCTTTTGTTTTCGTCGAAACATCGACGTCTGGACCTTCAACGTCGAATTCAGGTAACTGTCCAGCGTCGCCGGTTACTTCGACGTCCAGGTCGGGCATTTCGCCTTCTTTGGTTTGATCAACATCGCAACCAGTCATCGCGATAGCGGCAAGTGCACAACAAAAAGCGGTACGCAATTGAGTCTTCATGGTGATACCTTTCAACTTGAGTTCTAGAGCCGAGTCGGAGCGGCCATCAGTAATGCTTCATTCGAATTCAAGACAGGAAGACGAATGCCGACGGCGGCGATTCACCCAAGGTGACTCGCGCGGATAAGCCTGCAAATGCAAGCACCGTGCCAATGACGAATCATCCTTTTAAAACTCCTTTGACTGGTCAATTCCGTGTCAAAGTGAAAGCAAACAGTCCAGAGATTCGCTTGCAGCTTTGAAGGTCCTCTGCGTTGCAAATTTTCTTGGTCGCGAACGTGCACCGTAGGCAGATTACGTCCGCGTTTGGAGTGGCTATTCCTGTGATAAAGAAGACTGCATCGACAAATGCCGACTCATTAGCCATCCGTAGGTAGTGCACAGATGGCTGCCGAAGTGCTCGCATCTAACTTTGCGTGATAGTGGCAACCCCGTTTTTGAAAATTAAAGCCGCGAAAACAAACAAGTTCTGGCCAAAACGATGCAAATCAGCATCGCAGGGTGGTCCGATAGTCTATCTTCGGAGCTATGTGCTGCTTGAGATGGTTCGTTTGTCGGAGATCTGCCATGGTGGTGCCCCAATGCTATGGCAGGAAAGTCATTGGTTCTGGTCGGGTCTTCTTTGTCGCTCAATGATTCCGAGAAGCTATCAGGAAACGTTGCCGCTTCCTTGGAGGCTATGCGGTTCGTTTGAGTTCCAATTGTTTGAAAGCCATCGTTTTAAAGGGGAGGAGCAGGTCCCTTTGGGAGAGGCTCGAGTTGAAACTCGAGATGAAAACAGTGCAGCGCTCGCGAGTCGGGGAAAAGGATTTTGAGGCGGACCGTCCACACGAATACATCAGGTGTGTTTGTGGTAGTAAAGATTCGATGATTCGAAACCAATCATCTGCAAACGGTGTGGGATGAAACGACCAAATGAGACATCCAAGACGGATGTCTCGGCCAACGCTACGGATGTGATTGAATCCAATCCATCCAATGATGACGACAACATTCATCTTTCCACAACGCCCTCATTCGTTGTTGGGATCGGTTCTTCTGCGGGTGGGCTGGAATCACTCGAAAAGATCTTTTGCTCGATGCCAATCGATCTGGGGTTGGCGTTCGTCGTTGTTCAACACCTCTCGCCTACGATGGAAAGTCGTTTAGACGAATTGTTGTCAAGAATGACTGAGATGGACGTGAATTTGGTTACCGATGGGATCCAGGTGCAGCCAAATACGATCTATGTCATACCTCCGGGACACGGCATCGAGTATCGAGACGGATGCCTTTGGCTCTTCAGTCGCCCCACAGACGGTACCGCTCATCGATCCATCGACCAGTTCTTTCGATCCCTCGCAGAGAATCTAAAAGAGCGGTCAATCGGAATTGTACTATCAGGGGCGGGTGATGACGGCAGCCGCGGATCTCGTTTGATTGACGAGCAGATGGGATTGGTGATTGTCCAAGAGCCTGCGTCATGTCGATTCCCAACGATGCCTCAGCACGTCATGGCCGCGGGAACTCAGTGTATCGTTTCGAAACCTGAATTGATCGGGGATGTTTTACAACGCTATGTGGACAACGAAGACAGACATTCCTTTGTCCGGCAGTTCATGACGGGAGACAAAGAAGAATCCGGAATCGATCTTGTGCTTTCACATTTGAAGGCAACGTTTCAACTCGATTTTACCAACTACAAGACCAAGACCATCGAAAGGCGGATCCTGCGCCGCATGAGTCTCACTGGATACGATCGTATTGATGACTACTCGTCGTATCTATCCAATAATGTGAATGAAACGCATTGCTTGTATCAAGATTTGCTGATCAATGTCACGCAGTTTTTTAGAGACGCGGAGGCTTTCGAGTTTTTAAAACAATCTGTATTTCCAGAGATGATCCGTTCGAAGTCCTCTGGAACTCTTCGCGTGTGGACATGTGCATGCGCAACCGGCGAAGAAGCGTACTCAACTGCGATTGTTCTGCAGGAATGTATCGAAGAGTTGGGGTCCGATGTTGAATTCAAAATCTTTGCGACCGATATACAGGAGCAATCGCTGGCGAAAGCTGCCGCCGGAGTCTACTCGCGTTCTGAGCTTACCGGGGTGAGCCCGGCACGCCTGTCGAAGTATTTTGACGAGGTTGAAAACGGCTATTTGGTCAAAAGCGAATTGCGTAGTCGCATCGTTTTCGCGAACCACAACATGCTTCAGAATCCTCCGTTCGCCAAACTAGATCTTGTGACGTGTCGAAACTTTTTGATCTATCTCAAACGCGAAGTTCAGGCTTGGTGCCTTGAAGAGTTTAAATTCGCTTTGAAACATGAAGGCGTCTTATTTCTAGGGCCCAGCGAGACAACGAGCGGATTTGAAAACGCGTTTGAAACGTTGAATCCGCATTGGCGAATCTATCGAAGACGATCGCTACCTGACACTAAAGAAGCAAGTCCGTTCGCTGCGGCGCGATTGCCCGATTCGTCGTTGCCGCGTGCTCCGTCTGAAGATCTTTCCGGCAAACCTGACCGACTGCTCGCTCTCTATGACTTGGTGCTTGCGAAAGCGATTCCACCCAGCATTTTGGTGGCAGACGACCTACGTGTCATGCACACTTTTCCTGGCGGCGAGCGTTTCATGCAGGTCCCGACCGGACGTTCGACATCGCATCTTTATGATCTACTGAAGCCGCATCTGTTGGCATCTGTGGCTGATGCATTAGATCAAGCTCAAATGGGGCATCCTGCGGAGCAGCAAGCGGTGGTGTCATTGCAGGAAAAAGGCAAGCCGGAAATCCTGATTTCAGTTCAGACGCTACTCGATCACGCGACTTCGACCAGATATTTTTTGATACAATTCGGCAGCGAAACAGACGGAGTAAGTGTTGCGTCGTGGGAAAGTTTAAAGGATCCCTTTGAAGCAGGTCGTGCCGATCCAAAATATCTTCATGAATGTGAGAAAGAGCTAGAATTCGCCAAACAAGACATTCAGGTTCTGACCGAACAACTGGGATTAGCAAATCACGAGCTTGAATCACTGACGAAGGATTTCAATACCGCAGTCACCGGGTTCGAACTGTGTGAAGAAGAGCTGCGCAGCGTTCACGAAGAGTTGTCCGCGGTGAATGCGGACCATCAGAAAAAGATTAGCGAACTAGAACGTGCGAGCACTGATATCGACAACCTTATCGAGCTGATAGAGGCCTGCGTCGTTTACTTTGACAATCGTCTGCTCATCCGGCGGTTCTCTCCCAGCGCTGCCGAACTGCTAAACCTTGAGATGAAAGACATCGGACGCAATGCAGATATCGTTAGCCGTCGTCTTGGGATCGCGGGTTTGCGTCCTATTTTGGAACGGGCACACCAAGAAGGTGGAAGGGAAAAGATTCAGTGCGAGACTAAGTTCGGGACAAAAACCTTAGTCGCCCTTGCCTATCGTGAAAAGGACTTAGTCTCGGGTGTCATGGTCAGCATCCAGCCAAAGGAATAGGACGATGCATCCTAGGTTTGACGGTCGATGTCGAGATCGTTCAAGAAGTCATCTATTCCTAGAAGGCTTCCACCATCGACGATCTGTTTGGCAATCTCCGCCAGCCGACGCCTTGTTCGACGCGCGGTGTTTTGGAGATAGCGGTGTGCTTCCGGTTCATCCAATTGCCGCACCTGCATGATGATACCTTTCGCTTTCTCGATCTGTTTTCGATCGTCTAGCTTTTGCTGAAGCGAAGTCACCTGCTCTTCCAACGACTGCAGATGCCGAAATCGTTTCTGGCACAGAAAGATGGCGGGCTGCAGAGATTCGGCGGTGACCGGCTCGACCAAATACGCCATTACATGATCTTCCATGGCGCGTTCGACTTTGTCCAGATCGTCGTTTTTAGCGACGATGATACTGGGCGTCGGTTTGACATAGCCAACCTGTATCAACGCTTCGATCCCATCCATATCCGATAGGCCAGGTGAAGCGATCAACACATCAGCCGGTTTTGAGACAGCGGCATCGATCAACTCTTTCCCGGAATCGGTCGTGACGGGTAGCTTGTGACCAAGCGTGATGATGATCGTTGTTAGGACCTTGCGCACCGACGTGTCGCCGTGTGCCAAATAAATTGTCTGTTGTCTATTGACCCTATCTATCATCGTTCATCCTCCGAACCTTGATCAGCGAGTTTGTTTATCTCGCTTCTGATCTCCCTACAACGCTTTTCCAAGCTTTTCGCTTGTTCAAAACGACGTCCTGCCAAGTAAAGCGCAGGCCGAAGATCGCGATCACTGACTGGCGAAACTATGACGCCCGTTAAATTGTCCGACATCAGTCTTTCGACTCGGTCGATATCCTCGGGGTAGATGATCATCACAACAGGGCATGTGTTTACCTGCGATAATTCATTGGCAACAGCAAAGACATCGGTGTCTTGAAAATCCGTCCCGACAATAGCTATATCGGGAGGGTTCTCCTGACATCGCCGAAGGAATGTCGCCGGATGATCCGTTGACAGTTCGATTCGATGCCGGAGTTTCTCAAGCGTTGCTTCGATGATATGGCGCGAAGCCGGATCACCGTGAACGAGATACACTCGAAGTTTTTGCTCCTTCATTTCTTATCGCTTTGGTGCACAGCGTTTAGTGAAAAATCATCGCCAAGGAAACCAACTCGACTTGGACATCCGCCTGTTGGCGATTGTCGCAATAGGAAGCAAAGGCTGCGCCAATTCTGCCATGCGTTGGCAACTGTTCAGCAAATCGAGCACGTCATGCCGGAAATCAGTCGATCCGAAGAAGTCAGCCGGCCCATTGGTTGTTTTTCAACCACCGTGACGGTTCATTCAGGGGTTTTTGGCAGCTGATATTGCAGAGTTCGGGGAGGTTCAGAACGCCCGATGTTGATCAATCACGGCATCGCTGGGCGGGAACCTGCGTTTAGTTGTCGTCGCAAAGTCCGTCGACAAGACGAAGAAGTTTGTTTGCGTCAATCGGTTTGCTTAAATAATCATCGCAGCCGCTGGCAATACATCGGTTCGAATCGCCGTCCATTGCTTCTGCGGTCACCGCGATGATCGGACCATGAAAGTCCATTTTCCGGAGCCTTGAAGCTGTCCGGTATCCGTCAAGGCGAGGCATTTGCATATCGAGAATAATGCAATCGATAGTTTTGTTTGCTTGGACGGATTCGTTGTATCGATCGATCGCGTCCAAGCCATCAACGGCCTCGACAACGGTCGCGCCTGCCTTGGTCAAGATTCGTTTGCTAAGCAAGCGAATGTCGGGTCGGTCGTCGACAACCAAGATGCGTTTTTCCAAACGAATGTTGGCTACCGAGTACTCGCTGCGTTTTTGCACGGTCTCTTTGATCGGGCTGACCATCGTGACGCCTGGTAGCGGTGGCGCTTTGACTTGGAAGGTAAACGTGCTGCCTTCGCCGATCTTACTTTCGCAGTTGATCTCGCCGCCAAGTATGTTTGCTAGGCGTTGACTGATCGCCAGGCCGAGACCCGTGCCACCAAACTGGCGATTGATACGCGCGTCACCTTGGGTGAAGGGTTCGAACAAAAGGTTTTGTTGCTTTTGTGTCATCCCGATTCCTGTGTCGGAAACTTGGAATTCCAAGTACCCCTCGTCGCCTTCGATATAGCGTACCGTAACGGTGACACCGCCCTGTTTTGTAAACTTGATCGCGTTGCCGATAAGGTTGATCAAAATCTGCTTCAGTCGCTTTGGATCCGTTCGGATCACTTCCGGCAATAAGCCATCATATTGAACCTCAAGTTCCAATTGATTTTCGGCAGCACGAACGCTCATGATCGATTGAACGTCAGCGACTAGGCTAGCCGGTTCGAATCGTTGCCTCGCAATTTCGATTTTACCGGCTTCAATTTTGGAAAGATCCAAAATGTCGTTGATGATCTCGAGCAGATAGTAACCGTTGCGTCGAATGGTGCTGAGGTGTTCGTCGCGTTCGCGAGCATCGCCGGTCGACTGGGCCAACTCGGTGTAGCCCAAAATCGCAGTCATCGGCGTCCGAATTTCATGGCTCATGTTCGCTAGGAAGGCACTTTTGGAGACGTTGGCCTCTTCGGCAGCGCGGCGTGCTTCGTCCAGTTTTAGTTCGGTCAACTTGCGATCGGTGATGTCCAGTTCGACACCGATCAACTGCAATGGCGCGTCGTCTTCATCAATGCTGACGTGCGCCAATGCAAGAATCCAGCGTGTTTTGCTGTCCCGCACAACGCGATACTCTTCGCGAAAAGCGGTGCGGTCGTCCAAGCAGGCACACAGTTTCGATTCGACGCGTGCACGGTCCTCGGGGTGAATGCTTTCGATGAACGTCGCCAGAGAATCCGTTGGTCGCGATGCCAACTGGCCGCTCGAGGCTTCTTCACCAAAACTTGAGAACCAACGATCCTCTCCAACATTCCACTGCCACAGTTTTAGGTCGGCAGCGTTGAGTGCTAAGCGTAACCGTTGTTCGCTTTTGCGAATTTGTGCTTGCTGAACGATCGATTCGGTAACGTCCTGTCCTGTCGCGACGACAAACTGAATCTCACCGTCATCTCCGATGGCCGGCTGATAGATGAAGTCTGTGTACCGAAGAATTCCACCGGGACCGTTGAATGCGATCACCTCGCGATAGGGTTTACCTTGCAGGGCGTCTTTGAAGTGGTGTTGTAATTTGGTTTGGGAATCGGGGTGTCCGGTCCACCATGGCGTGTCCCAGAACTTGGTGCCCAAAACTTCATCGGAAGCAAAGCCGAATGGAACCGTCGCCGCTTCGTTGATATCGATCAAGTTGCCTTCCAGATCGATGACGCCTGTATAAAAGAAACTTTGGTCGAACAGGACGCGAAGCTTGCTTTCGGCAGAACTGATTTGCGTTAACGCTTCGGCAAGTTTCTGAGTTTCGCGTAAAAGGTAAACTTGGTTTTCCTTCAGCCGCTGTTCGTATCTTTTTCGATGCGTCACGTCCGTGGCCAACACATACACACCGATCTGGTTTTCATCGGTATCGAATTCCGGGATGAACGTGACATCCTTGATGACGGATCCGCCGTCTTGAAGCAGTGGTAGCTCAAATTTGCAACGTTCACCGGCAAGCGAACGCATCAGGTTCGACTGCAGCGACTTGTAGGTCTCTTCGCCAAGGATTTCGAACACGGATTTCCCAACGGCTTCATCGACGGTGCAGGAAAACTGTGCCGCGAAGGCTTCGTTGGCAAATTGAATTTTCTCTTCCGTGTCGATCAATGCGATCAGTGCCGGCATCGCATCGGTGACCGAACGCAGTTGACGAGACTTCGCTTTGAGTCTTCGTTCGATTCGCTTTTGATCGGTGATGTCCATGATCGCACCGATCAACAGGGTTGGATTGCCCTGCGAATCTCGCTCGACTGATCCGTCGCCGCAAACCCAAAGCCACTTGCCACCCTGATGTCGCATACGACATTCGATGTGGTAATCATCGCATCGACCGACCAGAGTCTTTTGAATCTCTCGCTCGACTTTTTCGGTGTCATCGGGATGCACCAGCTCACGAAACGCACCGAATGTTCCGCCGAATTCCTCGTTGCCAAATCCCAATAACTGATGCAACGAATCAGACCAGGTCACCAGGTCACTGCCGATGTCCCACTTCCACGTTCCCAATCCACCTGCGGTGAGTGCGATTTCAACTTCGCGTCGGGACCGCGCTAACGAGCGTTCGAGTTGACGTCGTTCGGTAGCATCCCATGCCACGCCAATTAGGCTCGTTTTTCCATCGGAGTCACGGATGTACTTGCCACGCATGACGATCCAGTTGACGCGTTTGGGATCACGTCGGACTCGGAATTCAGCGTTGTACTCGGTGCAATTGGTGCAAGCGTCTGCAACACGTTTGCGTACCTCGGCCGCGTCATTCTCGTGAATCTGGGAAAACAGCTGCTCGCCATGCGTCAACGATCCGGGACGTTTTCCGAACAGACTGCAAAAGACTTCGCTGGCGATCAATTCGTCGGTTTGTGGATCGAGATCGAACACACCCATGCTGGAGGCCTGCGTCGCGAGAGCCAAACGCTGCCGCTTGTCCTCCACATTCCGACGCAATGAGTCAACCTGAGTCACGTCTTCAAAAGTGACCAAGTATCGCGGTTCGGAATCACCTAGATCGCTGATGCTGCTAAAATCCGCTTCAGATTCCGCTGCAATCTGTTGGACGAGGACTTGCAGATGTCGACGCGAATTTCCGTCAAACCACGATCCGGTCGCACTTGCCGAATTTCCAGAGTTCAGCGTAGTCGCTAGGGGCTGGTCCAGGATTTCAAGGATTGCGGACGGCAGCGTGGCAGAAAGTTGTTGGCCAAGAAGATCCTCATTGACAAATCCATCGAAGTGACCATGCCGGTCGATAATCTGTCGCGTCTGATCGATCACGATCGCGGCGGGGGCAAATTGCTGAAGCAACTTGCTACGCATCAGTTCGCCGCAGTCGCCTTCACGCTTCATGTCGATTAAAAGTTGATGCTACAAAAAAAGGATCGCGGCTGACGCTTCGCCGCGATCTCGAAAACTGTTTAGCTAATTTAGAGCAGACGCCAACGAGTGACCACACCGGAGGGCGATGATTCTCGGTGAAGGTCAAGTTCGAGTGGACTGTCAGGGGGGCTGATAACCGAGCCTAGCACCAACCGCGAGAAAGTTACCCGTCGGGATTCACCTTCAAACCGATTGCCAAGCCTGGGTCGGGAACGCGCCGATTTTGCTTTTCCTCATCCGATTGACGTTTTCCACCAAGGAATTCGGCAATGCCGCGGGAGCATTCGTAGTGTTCGCTAGCCATTCGGATCGCTATCAGGATAGGTACCGATAGCAACACACCAGCAAGTCCCCACATCCACCCCCAGAAAACCGTTGCGATGAAGACTAAAACCGGATTCATTTGCATGGACCGCCCAAGGACGGTGGGGGTAATGAACTGGCCTTCGATCGTTGTCAGCATCAAAAAGGTCGACGTGATGATGATCGCGTAGTACAGCGGATCAAAAGTCAAAAGTGCGACGACGAAGATGATCGCCGAACCGGCGAACGCACCTAAAACAGGAACAAAGTTGAACACACATGCCATTACGCCCCACAAGAGTGGCGTGGGCATGCCCAACAACCACATCGCGATCGATACACAAACACCCAAGATGATGTTGATCGTGGTGACATGCGCAAGATAGAGACTCAATCCGTCTTGCACACCATCGATCGCGGCGAAGAAATTTCGCTTCGTTCGAAAGTCAGGAAGCGTGTGAAGCATGTTTCTTATCAAGTCGTCGCCAAAGGCCAGCAGAAAGTACAGAAGCACGATGGTGACGATGACTAACGAAACGAAGTTCCCGGTTCCGCTAATGAACGTCAGATTGGCGTTCCAATTTGGTTGCTTAATCTCAACCGGGACCGGCGCCTCGGAAATGTCTTTTTCACGTTCCTCTTCTGCCAACTTCGTGGTCGCGTCACTAACGGCGTCCAGCTTATTGAAGACGAAACTCAGCCGCTCTTTGACGTTGTCGACATATTCAGGGGCTTGGTCTAGAGTTTGCCTTGCGGGCTCCATCACCAAGTAAGCTGGGATCACAGTAATGACAATGCTGGTTCCCAAAATTAAGCCTGATGCGACAGACGATGGGATACCAAGGTGTCGTCCACGTCGGACAAGAGGTCGAAGAGTGAGATAGGCAAACGCAGCGATCAAGATGGGAATGATCAGCGTGCGGGCGAAGTACAACGCATATAAGACAAGCATCGAGGCGCACACGATGTTTGCTTTCGCACTTGGTAATCGCTTGGGCTTGGCGATTGCGTCAGGGGCAGAAGATTGATTCGATCCTTTGTCGTCTGGCATGGATCAGTCCCTGTGCTGTTGATTGAACATGAGCGATAGCGTCGAAGCGAACTACGTCTGGGAAACTTGTGCGTGTGTCGATTATTCGTTCCACAAGTCGAACCGATCCAGATTCAACGATCGGAAGTCGGCCCATCTTGCGTCACAAATTGTGCTGTTACGTTCGGTCGGAAAAGTTTGCTTGGTAAATCAGAATGCAACCGATAATCGACGAGAGTAGGAACATAGATGTTGCTAAGGCGGGATAGCCGAACAACATCCAATCGGTCTTCAGTTGCATGATGATCGAAGCCCCAACGATCATCGAGGCTACGATTAGCCCTGATGTGATGCGGTTGGCAATCTTATGAACGCCCGAGAGCAGCATCGCTTCATCGATCGCGTCAACGTTGACCCGCAGTTGGTTTTCCGACAGTAGCCGAGTAATCCGATTTACCCGCTCGGGCAGGTGAGATGCCAATTCTGCTGATTCAAGCAAAGCTGCGGCGACGCGTCCTGGCTTCGCTTGCTCCTTTGCACGGTTGAGCAGCAAGGTTGCTGTGCGTGCACGAATCATTTGATGAATGTCGAATCGTGGGTTCAGCAAATAGAGCGTGGTTTCAAGTTGTAAGAACGCTTTGCTTAGCAGTATCAGCTCGAACGGCATTGTCAGCCCGTTCTGACCCGCGATGGAAAGAAAACGAACGAGGGTATGACCAACGGACATCGACTCGAATCTGCCACCAGAGCTGGCGACGACCCTCGCGCCTTCGACCCGGAATTTTTCAGCGTCGAAGTCTTCGTCGGCATGCCCAATTTCCTGGGCTATCGTTGCAGCCCGCTCGCCTTCCTGCTCCCCAAACGCTAGCAGTAAAGAACCTAACTTTCTTCGCATCATCGGGGGCAGTTCAATCACCATTCCGGCGTCGATTAACGCCATTTCGGCGTGTTCTTCGCAAGAGTTGCTCTGTTGCTCCTCTTGCCCATCCGACGTGAGCAACATCAAATTGCCTGGGTGCGGATCGGCATGGAACACACCATCGACAAGGATCTGTTTTAAGTAGGCGTTTACCAAGTCTTGCGCAATCTTTTCGCAGTTGCGTTCGATTAGAACTGAACCGCTTGCGTCCTTGATTGGGACTCCCGAAACGTATTCCATCACGAGAACGTCTTCGGCGACCAGTTGTGGAACCGGGCGTGGAATACAGATTGACGGATAGTCCGCTAGGTTTTCGCCGAGTGTGATCAGGTGGTCGGCTTCACGGCGAAAATCGATTTCGGACTCGAAGGCATATTCGACTGCCTTGATCAATGCGCCAAACCGAAATTGTTTGCCCACTGACGTTTCTCGATCAACGAACTCGGCAATCCTTTTCAGGCTCCGGATCTGTTGTTCTATTTCGGCCGTTATGCCAGGTCGACGGACTTTGACAACGACATCACGACCGTCTCGCAGTTTTGCGCGGTGAACTTGTCCCAACGAAGCCGATGCAAGAGGACGCTCGTCAATTGAAGCGAACAACTGGTTCGGCTTCGCGTCAAATCGACTCGAAATCAGCTCTTCGATTTGATCCCATGGAAGCGGATTGACGTTGTCTTGAAGCCGTGCAAAAGCCTCGATGTATTCACGTGGGACGATGTCGTCACGGGTGCTGACGATCTGCGCTAACTTCACATAGGCACAACCTAGTTTTTCAATGTCGGAAGCGAGTTGCTCAGCCGATTCACATGCTGCAGCACTGTCGGAGCTTTGGTCGTGACGGAGCCCCATCAGCCTAGCCACGTCGGTCAATCCGTGGCGTAGAAGCAGCGAAGTCAAAGCGGCATACTGTTTCCCGTCTTCTTTCAACAATTGAATCATCTGAATGTCTTAACCGTCTTTATGTTCCAACCTGCCGTAGCGTTGCCTGATTTCGCGACGTCCGGTGATGGGTAAACAGTTCGTTGCGACGCTTCGGTAGCTAGCTGCGGCACATTGCGGAATGGGCAATGTTTCGCGCGACTTAGGAAGTTGGATACCGAGCTAGGAAAACGACCAAACGCGGAAAGTCCACGCTCGTCGATAGATGGCAGCTTGGCAGGTTGCGAATCTGAGATGATTGATGCTCAGAGCTTCGCATTGCCTATGCCGCCCCAATAAGATGTCGAGTCGATGTAGCTACGCTCGCCAGAGCGTGGGGCTTGGATATCACCACCGTCTGACGACGGTAGCTACATCACTTCGACGTATGGCTGCACGATCACATGTGATCATCGCAGGCAAACTAGACGGCGGTGCGGCGTCCCATGATCAGGCTGACGATGAACAGCACCAGGAACACGAAGAACAAAATCTTCGCGACACCGGCTGCACCGGCAGCGAGTCCACCAAAACCAAAGACAGCGGCGATCAAAGCGATAACGAAAAATACGGCGGCCCAGTAAAGCATGGGAGTCCTCAAAGGAGTAGGAGTAAGCGAGTCGCATCGAATTGATGGCTCGAACAGTGACAAGCCTTGTGGCTCGTTCGTGATGGAGCGGAATCGCAAACGCCGGGCCAATTGCTAAGTTCAGCCCGCCGAAACTTGCGAGATACCGTTTTTCGCCGATTGAGATTGATTTGTATGGTCGATGAGCGACCATGTTGATTCAGGTATCTGGGATGTAGCGATCGTTGATTAACCATCAAATCACGATCAGGTCTATCGCGAATCACGTTTCGGTCTGTGGGCCATGTTTAGGCGTGGCTCGAAACAGCCAATGGAAGAATGTTGGCCCTGACATTGCCCCTGTTTGTTCCAGGCTGGGGATCGATGTCGTGAGTTGGCATGAAATATGCTCGTAGGGAATTGGACCACAGACACCGGAGAATCGATGTTCCCAAAGCATTCACACGACCGCTGTTTCGACACTTCAGCACCAAAGCGGGTGCTGGTAGTGGACGATTTACCAGCAAGTCGTTTGCTATTGCTTCGGGTGCTCACTTCACTCAGCTATGACGTTTCACTCGCCTCTGATGGTGATGAAGCTTGGCGTCTGATGGTCTCCCGCCGTCCGTTCGACTTGATTTTGACAGACCTGGAGATGCCTTCGCTCAACGGGCTTCAGCTCACACGAAAGATGCGACAATGCGGTCGTGCTGATATCTGCGAAAAGCCCGTCATCATTCACAGCTCAACAGACCCTGCTCAGTTGCGTGATCCGATTGCCTCGGATCCATTGACGTTCTGCCTGCCAAAGCCACTTGAAGTTACTCGCCTGAAAGAGATGCTTGGTCGTGTGCAGGCGACTTCTGAAGACGTTGCCGCGGAAGCTTAACTCGCACTGCGATCTATCGTTTATCGATCGCCGACACCATCCGGCTTCCCTGTGAAGAATATCTCGGCGGTATCTATAAAAGTGCGGCCAGCCGTTGTCGCACGGAAGGAGTACAACGACTGGCACGCGACGGTGACGGGCGATGGCTGCGCACCAGTCACCGTGGGGCGTGTACGCCAATTAGTCAGGCCGCTAAAGGGAGTTGTTCGCGGCTGGTAAGAGTTGAACTTGCCTGCGAACCTAGCGAGCGCCTGGTGGCTACGCCATCGTTCTAAAGGGCCAATGCCGCATTGATCGCATCGTCGGGGCTCGGGCGTTCACCTTGCAGGTAGGCCTTACCTGCTTTGATCAGGTACTTAAGCCCTTGTACGCCTGAATTGTCCCAGTATTCACCGCGCACGGGGTCGACACGCAACAGGATGATCGAGGGGTCCGCCTTGCCTTCAGGAAACCAGACCTTGAACGCTTCGCTCCAAAGTTGCTCAATCTTCTGCCTGTCTTCGACGGCTTGGCATTGACCGGAGATCGAGACGAACTTGCTGGAGCTTTGCATCGTAACGGCGACATCTTGATCCAGCATCAGATCGGCGATTTTTCCTGAACTTCGGTCGCTAACAAACCAAAGTGTTCCGTCGTCCTCAACCTCGGCAATCGCCATTGGTCGAGCGTCAAGTTCGCCTTGGCTGGTACGAGTTGTCAGCATCGCGTTGCGAAAATCGCCGATAAGGTCAAGAAGTTTTTGATGAGTATCCATGGCACCATTTTCCGTTTGAGTCAATTGATTGACGGAAGGGCAGCGTCAACCGCGAGTCTTCGTCGATGCGGGAGCTGTCTTCCCATAACGCTTGAAATGGTGTGCAAGCAATGTGCCAATTGACGTTGCCATTGAACGCTGGAACGCGTTGGCGATTCGCGGCTACGCGTTGGCTTGTTGGCGACTTTCGACGGCAGTCTTGATCCCGCGGATCATCACTGGGAAAACAAAGCCATGTAGCGGATAGACGCTGTACCAATATGCCAGCCCGAGTAAACCACGTGGACGAAATCTGGCAGTCATTTCTACCAACGTCTCGGAGTCTTTCGCAGAGACAACGAAATCCAATTCGGCGTCACCGGGCAGCCACATTTCGGCACGTAGCCGCAATTGCTGATTGAAAGTCAACTTCGTCACTCTCCAGAAGTCGAGCGCTTCGCCATAATGAAGTTCGGTGGGGTGTCGCCGACCCCGGCGCAGGCCCGGTCCGCCGATCAACTGGTCTAGCCAGCCTCTTAAACTCCAAAGTGGTCCGGCACCCCAATAGCCATGCTCGCCCCCGATGCGAATGATTTCCGCAAAGGTTTCTGCAGGCGTTGCGTCGACCAAGATCGTGCGTTTATCTTGCAGCGTCGTGCCACCAGCCCAATCGGGGTCGTGAGGCATCTCGCCGGCTGTAGACCAACGGGTTTCGATGATCCCATCGCGAGTTCGGTCCACGGCTGCTTCAATTGCTGCTTCGATTCCCAAGCACTCACCCGGCATTAATCGCGTCGCTTCATCATTTCGGCAGACGGTCCGGTTGCGCAGCCCTTCTGCCAGCGGTCGTGCGATTCTGCTGCTGACCGGCGTGACCAATCCGATCCAAAGACTGCTCAGCTTTGGGGTGAGCACCGGAACCGGGACAATCGTGCGTTTTCCGAGTCCCAATTTCTGGGCCGCGATCTGCATGATTGTCTCGTACGTCATGATGTCTTTGCCGCCGATGTCGATCACTCTGCCAGCCGTCGCGGGTACATCAAGACAATCAACGAGGTAGCGGAGCACATCACGGATCGCAATCGGTTGCGTTTCCGTCGTTACCCATCGAGGGGTAATCATGATTGGTAATCGTTCGACAAGGTAACGAAGCGTTTCGAACGACGCCGAGCCGGATCCGACAATCATTGCGGCTCGAAAGACAGTTGCCGAGATGGAACCGCTTTGCAAAATGTCCGCGACCTCGCGACGGCTATTGAGGTGGTCCGACAGATTCGATCCCATTTCGCCTAGGCCACCGAGGTAGATGATCCGTTGGCATTGGGAAGATTCAACCGCGTTTAAAAACGAGGTCGCCAGTTCCCGGTCACGTTCGGCATACGCCCCACCTGCGGACTGCATCGAGTGCACAAGGTAGTAGGCCGCGTCGACACCTTCGAGTGCCTTGCTCATTTGTTCGCGCTCGGAAACTCCGCCTTCGACAATTCGAAGCTTGGGATCTTTATTCCAAGAGAACTTTGTCAGCTTTCCCGGGCTGCGTACCAGGCAAACAACTTCGTAGCCCTTGTCCAACAGTCGCCGAACCAATCGGCCTCCGACGTAACCAGTTGCTCCGCAAACGAGAATACGATTTATCGTTGTCATGACTTTCCGGATTGGCGAATACTCCCCCAAAACGGCAGTGCGTCAAGAAGGTCGAACTGGAATGAAGAAATTGCAGGACAGCATTCCGTTGACGTCTCGGGCCCGAAAGGCTGCCCACCGGAGCCTGGGAAGTGCGGCACTCCTGCTCTGAGGTCAACCTCGCGACAGACGTCAAGTTGTCCCACGAGTTTCGAAATCAACCTCACTTCGCGATGAGGACAGACTGCCTATGTGCACAATACTTTGAAGAAAAGTCCTGCGAGTGCACACAGACCGTTCGGTCGGGTAAACCCAACGAGTGGAAGTCACTGCGAATGCGTGATGTTGCCGCGTCGAACCGGATTAAACGGCTACGGCTGAACCGAAGCGAGGCGTTTGAGCCTATTCTTCATCAATCAGTTCGCCGAAGTTCAGTTCACCGTCGAAGCTTCGAGGGTTAGTTTTAGGTGCGGTCAAGTCTTCCGCATTGGAAGGCTGCAGCGCCGATCGACGTGTTGAGTTCGGCTTGCTGTAGCCGGGAGCAGTGTTTCTAGGAGCAGAGTAAACGTCCAGGCCTGCATCGGGCTGAGCCTCGGAGGCGGTTGGCGACGTTTCGAATTTTGGCGGTGCGATCGCTGGGATTTCAACGATCCCTGGCATAACAAAGTCCAACGAATCAGATTCGATCAAACTTGCATCGCGACAAGCCACCTGCTTCTTACAGCAGCGGTCGCAGGTTTGGCTGCCTTTGACGTAGGCCAACATCTCTTCGCAAAACGACTGTCGCGCGACAAAGATTCGGTCACCCGGTTTTAGGTGATAGTTGGTTGTCGAGTCGCCCAATTGTGTGATCGAGCGATAGCAGACCGGCAGCGTGACCCGGCAGGAACAGGGGCTCGTCGGCCGTGCGAGCAAGATGTCGCATGCCGAAGCTCGCGCGGTCAAACCACCGGCTTCCATAATTCCGTCAAGCACCGTTTCGTGCCCGGTGAGCGTGTAGGCGCCCGGTGAGTTGACTTCGCCGATGACATAGTACCGATGGATCGGTTGAAGCAGACGAATGTTGACCTGGATCGACTCTTTTTCCGCATTGCTGACGATCGATTGAACTGTCGATTCCGCCTCTTCGATTGTCATGCTCGCGATCACGACTCGACCATACAGTCCGAGGTCGATCGTTCCGTCGGCCATCACCCGCTGGTCGGCAGGCAGTTGAATCGACAAGTCTTCTGCTTTGACAACTTCGACCAGCAATTCATCGCCTGGTGCCACTTGATGCGTCGGACGCACCTGTTTAGCAAGCTCACGTGGAACATTGGGGTGGCGCGTCGTCTTGTCGAGGATGTCTTTGGTATCCTGCGTCATGACATGTGCGATGGGATAGGCTGAAAATCCCAGCACACTACATCCTGCCGAGCATAAGATCGGAAGCAGTAACAACGCCGTCAGACCGTATCGGTAAATTGTCTTGCACATATCGCAATTAATCGACCGATCGTCCGTGTTAATTTGGAATCGCGTGTCAAGGCGTCACAACTTACCGATGCTCTCAGTTGCTATTAAAAGCAGTTGGCTGGCATCGCAGCCGTCGGTCGTCCATTCAAAGCCAGAGTGATTTCTGCACGCACATTATCCCTGGCGACTTGTTGATTTTGAGGTTTGATTCCTCACGAAGTCGCCCACTATCCCACATTGCCAGCGTTAGGCATCGCTACCTTCGGCGAGTGATCGGTGACAGTAGGGAATTAATAGCGTGCCAAGTGATCCGAGCCAGCGGTCAATTCGCGAACAGACTGTCTGCGATCGATACCGTGATCAGCTCTTGAAAGGCGTACCTTCGCAAGTTAGCTCGCACCGATTCGCCCGGTAGCAGACGGACGATAGGGCTTCGCGCCGAGCCATTGATCTCGAGGACAAACGTACGATCGCTCAACACGCGATTGATTTGTCCAAACGGAGTTGTGAGCAGAAGGTCGGAGAGTCCGATCATGTCGACAAGCAAATCTTGTCCTTGGAAGTTGCCTGTCGAGAGCACCACCCCGACATCCATGCGGGTGTCCAGCAGGCCGACTCGGCCGGCGGCTTTGACCGCAACGCGATCAGAAACCATCGCGACCTCGTCAAGCATGATCGCACCCGACGCGATGCGTCCTGACGCGACACCTTCATTGAACCTCGTTCCGACTAAAGACGTCGCACCGAGTAATACGCCGGCTGTCGACAGTCCAGGGACAGCGCTCGCGTCGGTGCCGCCCAAGTGAAAACGGAAGTTTCCACGCAGGTTTCGGGCGTCGACAATGCGACGTCCGCTGAGCGCCAAGTCGCCGGTGACATCACCTTGCCCGATCGTTGCGGTACCAACGTAGGTGCTCAACAGCCGTTCAAAATCGACATGTGCCACACGCCAGCGACTGTCCAAATCCAGGGCTCCACGATTGGAGGCCGGTGAAGCGAGGTGCAGTTTTCCGGAGACGCGGCCACCGGCAAGTTTCGATTTGACGTTCGGGAAATCTGCGGTCCATCGTCCGCTAGACGTATCGAAGGTCACGACGAGTGAACTATGCGCGTCACCGACTGGCAGATTAAATGTTGCGGCATTATCGACCATCGCGTTACCTGAGATTCGCAGCTTTTCGACAACGCCTTTCCCCGACCCCGTGACTGTTACTTGACCGCTAACAATCCCTGAAACCCAGTCTTTCGCGTCCGGGCTGATCGGTAACAAGAGGTGGCTGCCGATTGCACGAGACAGTCGCAGTGAAAGAGATTTTCTTCCTTGTGGTGTCAGCGCCCAAACACCTTGTCCGTCGAGACGTCCTCCCGCATAAACGCCTTGGATAGAACTGATCTCGATCCATCCTGGATGAACTGCGACTGATGCAGCTAGGGTTGGCGCGATATCGACGTTGCCGATTCGAAAAGCCCGAATGTTGACAGAAGCATCGAATGGCTGATCCGGTTTTTGCAGATCGAGATTCCCGATTTTCAAATCGGCGCGTCCGCTGTAGGTGCCCGGCTGCTGTCCGACAACAACACTTGCCTGGTCCAGCGAAACGTCTTGCAAAGAAAGTTGATCTACGACAGTATGCTGCAGCAAGTTTTCCCAAGAGGCTTGCGCGTCTGGGGCGGTCGTCGTGTGTATAGACAAACGCCCGCCAAGGATCTCACCATCAACGGCGGCTTCCAAACCGTCATCAGAAATGCTGACCTCTGCGATCAATCGTCCCAGGTTTTCACCACCGGCGACGAATTGGTTGACTCGTAAAATCGCCGATCCGTTGTGAGCAAACGGTTGGTCTAGTTTCGCTGCAGGCACTCGCCAGTCGACTTTTCCAGTGGTCGATGCCTCGATCGCGATAGGGCGTGATGCGATGGGAAGCTGTACGGTATATCGTGGTGCCAGATTTTCCCAATCGACTTTGAATTGATGGATCCCGTCCGGTTCCACCGCCAAGTTCAATCCGCCTTGGATCCGACCGCCAAACAGGTTCGCATCCAGGTTGGTGATCGATATCGCCGCCGGCGTGAAATCGTAGTCTGCTGAAATGGATCGGAGAATCGCCAGTTCATCGACTTCAGTGGACGGCTGTTGGCGTGGCGTCAATGAAACGCTTTTCTGATCGACGACAATGTCGTGTTCCAATCTTCCTAGATCGAGTCCGGCAACCTTCAATCGAGGTGAAGCTAAGGCGGCTTTGACCTTCAAGCGATCGGGCGTGTTGGGCGCAGTCGTTAGCACACCGGTAACTTTTCCAGAAACGTCGATCTTGCCTTCAACAACCTCGGTGAACGAACCGACGGGGAAATCGTCTGCGGCGAATGTCAACGCCAACTTCGGCGTATCGGATATGTCGACTGTCCCATCCAGGTTCGCTTCGAAACGAGGTTCACTCGTGGAGGTTACGCTCGCTTTGCTGATCTGAAACTGTTTGTTTTGTAGCTTGAATCCGGGGACTTCGACATCGAAAGCAATCTTCGGTCCGTACTGGACATTTCGTGCGTTCACCTGGCCATCGATATTCCATGAAAGCGGATCGTCGATCTTGGCCGTTTTGCCGGTGACGTTAACCTGACCTTCAAGAGTCGCAATGGACCAGGCTTCCGCCCAATCGCCACCGAACTTCGATAGCAGCTCAAACACCGCTTCGGTGCGAAAACGCGATAGGGTCAACGTGCCAGCGAAATCTCCTTTCGGAATCAGCTTCATCGAAGCTGTCCCTTGTAACTGACCCTCGCCTTGTTTGGCGTCCAGATTTTTCAGCAGCAACTTTCCATCGCGGTAATCCACTTCCGCTCGCAGGGAATCAAAAACCAACCGATCCGACTGTAGGTTGCGTCCGGTCAAAGTTCCTTCAATGCGGTAAGCCTCGGGAGTCCGCAGCGCATTGAGTGGGATCGAAACTTGGAAATTGACTGATGCAACACCATCGAGTTTGACTGGGATTTCAATTCCGATGCGTTCCAAACGATCGGCGAGCGTTCCGATTTCGATATCTTCGAATGACCAGTCCGATGTCCAGTACCGATACTTGGCCGCCTGTGGGGCCGGTGCTTGCTGAGCATTGGCTCGTTGAGCAAAGACTTGTTGCCGACCAGCATCCGAATACGCGATCATCGTCGCGATCAAAGCAATAACCACTCGGCACATGTTCGTGCGGATTGATTTCATAGATTTGTTGAGTGGTGGCATGGTTGCTCGGTAGCTGGGATTGCCTGTTCGAATTCGCGTGTCCGTCTTCACTTGCGGCGACTGACGATCGATTTTAGTCATCAGCCAAGCGTGGAAGCCCACGCGATTCCGAAATCAGCCGCAAGGCGCCAGCCTGCGGTTACATGGGACGGTCGCGTGGTTCCCTATGCACACGGGTTTGATTTTGTCTATCGGGAATCGGCATGGGGTTTGCACTTCGATGTCCGTCAGTTCTCAACTCATTTCTTGAATATTGACTCAGTTATCGGAGGTCACTTTATCATGTCCACTGCTACGGCTAGCTATCAGACTGTACACGGATTGTCGTTCCCAACTACGATCGCGATTTTGAAAGCCCAAGACAAGGAACGTCAAAGTCATCGTCAAAGCACGAACGGGAAGTCGAAAACGAAAAACAACCAGTCGAGGTTGGATCTCAAGCAGTCTGCGGAATTTTCGACCACCGCTTGATTCGTCACTTGGTAAAACTTCTGCTCACGAAAGCGATTGCCTGTTAAAGCTGCAGCTCGCCGATAGTTTGTGACCTCGCAGTTCTCTCAGACAGTTTTTGATGTCAGTTCTAAGTGCCTAGGCGGAGCACTTCAGGCTCGATCGGGAATGCAGCACGAGACGCGTCAGGCTTGCAGCCGCTCGCCACAACGATGGCAATAATTCGCGTCTTTCAAATGTGGTTGATTTGCGCAACGCGGACATTCGCTCGTTTTCAGCTCAGTTCCGCCATCGTCGCTTCCTCGCGAAGTCAGTTCAGCGGTGACAAACCCGCTCGGCACGATGATCAAGCTATAGCCGAGTAGAATCAGCGTTGCCGAAATGACTTTTCCTGTTGTCGTTGTCGGAACGATATCGCCATATCCCACGGTGGTCATTGTCACCACGGCCCAGTACATCGCTTGTGGAATTGAATCAAAGCGACTGTTGTATTCTTCGGGCTGAACTCCGGCGAGCAAAGCCGGAACAATTGTCTCGACGAAGTACATCAGCGTACCGCTAAGTGTCACCGCGACGAGCACAACGATCAGGAACACGGCGATTTTATGCCGAGCGTTCCACACAGCGTGCCACAGCTCATCAGCGTCGCTCATCATCCGCCAGAGCTTCAGCACCCGGAACGCACGTAGCAGTCGAATGCTACGCAGGATGACAAACGAACGAGCTTGGTTTTGGGTGATCCAAAAATAGCCAACATAGGTTGGCAGGATACTGAGCAGGTCGACGAGCCCCCAAAAGCTAAGCGCGTACTTGAGCGGATGCCGCGCACACACCAACCTGGCGACGTACTCGATTGTGAAGAGAATGGTCAAAAACCATTCGATTCCTTCTAGAACAGCAATTTCCCGGCGCGCGATCGTCGGTATCGTTTCGAGCGAGACGACGGTGACGCTGCAAAGGATCGCGATCAGAAGCCCGACGTCGAACGCCCATCCAGAAGGCGTGTCAGATTCAAAAATCACGTCATGCATGACGACACGCCAGTGCGGGCCGTCAGGACGTTGAGGGGCTCTCGACTTCTTATCGGTTTGCTTTTTCATCCGTCATTCTTGATCGTGTGCATCCGAAAGCGGATGCCCAAGATTATTTCGGTGAGCCACTGCGTCGCATCGCAAGTCCACCGCTGCTGACGCACTTCCCGCTGGTGAACTTTGGCGGTTCCAATCGGGTTCGGGATGCGTCAGAAACGATTTCTCGCTTTGGATACAAAAAGGCACAGAATCCATCAAACCGCTTCCCTTCGATTCGGTGGAGACTGTGCCAGATGCCCGAATCCTTCAGGCATTTCGTTCAGAAGCCCCTGAACGCAGGGCCTTCATCAATTCGTGTGTTATTTCTGCTGCGACGTCGGTCGCATCTCGATTCTTCGCGGTGCGGTTACCGATCGTGATGCTTGTCGGACGGCCGAGCGATTCGCCGACGCGTCGGTCATTTCCGCACTGGCAGCCATGATCGGTGACGTTTTCTGTAGCATTGGAATATCGATCGATGGTGTTTCGCCATTGCTCGCGATCGCTTGCGTCTCAGCCGCGATTGCTTGAATCCGTTTTCGGATCGATGGTTCCACTGGGTTAGCCAGCCCGTTTTCCAATGTCGACTTGGTACGATGGATCGTAGTCGTAACGAGTCCACTCGGTCGCGTCGCGTAATTGTCAACAGCGTCACGGTGTCGTTGGAAATCGGGAGCGTAAACCAATGATGAATCCGTCATCGTGTTTTCAGCTTTGTTGCCGGGTAGAACGATGGTTGTCGGAGCACCTTGGATGACTTTGCCTTCTTTTGATTGGAACGTTGCAACCAAGGAAACTCGTTTTTCTTCACCGCCGGCGGCATCCCATGGGATCCACACGCTGTAGCTGGCGCCAAAGTCGCTTTGGCTGAAGTGCTGCGTGAATTGTTCGGGTGTGAACTTGAACGGACGAATTGACTTGTCTTTACCGGTTGCTCCGATCTCGAACCCATGCACCGTCAGCGTGCCTTCAACGGGAACGGCCTTCGACTTTGGATCAAAGAAGAAAAGTCGACCACCAAAACCTCGAGTCGGGGTTTTGCCGGCTTGGACCAGAACGTCGCTGGTCCAAGTCGCCGCCAGCTTCGCCGGGTTGGGATAGGGCTTCGGTGGCTCATCCGCTTTTTTCGACCAAGGTGCTCTTGTCAACCAATCTGGTGTATTAAAGAACGACTTGAGTTTGGCTTCTTCGCGAGTTGCCGGTGCGGTGCACCCGGTCATCATCAGTGGCCCTGCTGCCAAGGCGACGATAATCGCGGTTCTCAATGAGCGTCGTTTCATGGGTCAAACCGTTCTAATGATGGTTCGTATGTCAGGTGAATCAGTAGTGCGAGCGAGCCGGTAGTCCAGCGATCCCGATGAGACGTTCTGCATCCCAAGGGAATGGTATGTCGGCCAATGACGTCCCCACGAAGCGGACGTTTTCAAGTGTTGCGTTGCAGGGCAGTCAAGACGATTCCTGACTGCCCTCGCTTTCCTAGTCTTGTTCCAGACCAGCCAGGCTATCGCTGAGTCTTCGTCCAGCTTGCAGGCAGGGTCTGGTCGCCACCGATCATCCCTGAGGCCGAGTTGAACGATGATTGGTTGATGCCCGACTCTGGCAAAACGCTGTCGTCAGCCGGCGACGCGATGTCGCTTTCATCGATAATGATCGATGGTGGAGCAATCGTCGGTGCGATCCCTGGGGCCGGCGTGATTACCGGTCCGGTTCCGACGCGGCCTTGAACCGATGTCATCGGGGCGGACAGTTCGGCTTCCAAGTCACGGCTACGTCCCGGGATGATACCTTCAGGCAAGTCGCCGATGACCATCTCGCCGTCAACGGTCGGTTGGACGTCGGGGTAGATCGTCGGTCCGATCGCTGGCCCCCACAATCCGTAGCCACCGCTGAGGCCGACATCACCGTGGGCTTCGACAACGTCTGCCAAGCACCAGCTCATTCGGCTTGACTCGGTCTGTTTGACGTATTCGAGGTCCTGGTCGCCGGTGATCAGCATCGGTGTCATCACGATCAACAGTTCGCTACGGGTCTCCGATTCAAAGTCATACTTGAACAGGTTGCCGAGGACGGGAATGTTGGACAGGTAAGGCAATCGGCGGCTTTGGTTGGCACGCGATTTTTGGATCAAACCACCCACGATGACCGTTTGTCCGCTGTAGACCGACAAGGTGACTTGGGCTGTCGTGTTGATGATGTCTTCGATCAGAACCGTCTCGCCTTCGACACCTGTTGGGACCAGCGTACCGGTCCCTTGATCACGGTCCGAACGGGTGATATCTAGGTTCAAGGAGATCGTTCCGTCACGACCGATTCGTGGCAAGACTTCCATGATCAAACCGACTTGGATGTCTTCGATCTGTGGTGAGATCACACCGTTGCCAGACACCGTGTTGCCACGGAATCGAGCGATTTCGCGACCGACTTCGATACGGGCGTTCGTGTTGTCAGCGGTCATCAACTTTGGAGTACTGATGATTTGAGCACGACCTGCGTCTTGCAGCGTGCGGAACAACAGGCTGACCGATTCGCTGGCCGCGTTGAGCACGAAGCCACCGTATCCGATCGACGGATTGGATTGTCCAAGACCAAAGGTCGAGACCGCACCGCCAACGACATCTTCGCGATTCAAGTCATTGACGTTGGCGACGCCAGCGTTGTTGAAGTTGAACCCTGATGCACCTGTCGCTCGCGTTCCGAATACGTCCGCAACCGCTTGGTCGCGACTGAAGGCAAGCGAGTCTTGCAGTCCCAACTCGGTGCCGATTTCGAACTGGTCGGTTAGCGAAACCTCAGCAAGTACAACTTTGATCAAGACCATCGGGCGACGGCGATCGAGTCGGTCGATCAGCGAACGGACCTCTTCGTAAAGTCGTGGCGAAACGCTTAGCAGAAGACTGTTCGAGTAGGCTTCGGCAACCGCGATGATGTCACGATCAAGCAGGTCGTAAGCACTGAGGCCTGACTGGAATTGCTGGATCTGTGATTGCGACTGCAATCGTGAGTTCACGTAGCTGGTGATGGCCGCGGCAACGTCTTCGGCGTTGTTGTTCTTCAGCCAAATGACCTCGGTGATTCGTTCGGCAAAGCCTTCGCTATCCAAACGGATCAGGATACTTTCGACAACTTCAAGGTCAGACGCCGAACCGCTGGCAACGATGCTATTGGTGCGAATGTCGGTCGTGAAACGAAGTGGTACCAGCGAACTGTCGCTTGACGCGGTCGACGATGGCAATCCTGCAAGGTTTGCACCACCGACGCCGGTGCCCGAGGTTGCCGCTTCGGAACCGAACAGTTGCTCCAACGCGGTTGACAGTTGCGTCGCGTCACCGTTTTCGATGGTGAATACCTTGACCAGCGAATCGATTCCGGGGGCACGATCCAACTGGCGGATCAGTTCAGCGATCAGGGGCATGCTGGACGAAGAGGCCCGAACGACGATCGAGTTGCCCGTTGTTTCTGCGGTGATCGATGCACCCGAAAGGATGCCGGATTCGACCGTGCGACGTTCATCGCTATCGACAGCGACGATAGACAGTGATGCCGAAGGTGCGGTCGCATCTTCACTGGATGAAACGTCGCCGCCGGTGAAGGCGTCTTGCAACGTTGTTGCCAAGTCTTCGGCGATCGCGTTCTGCAGTTGGAAGACACGTAGCTCCATTTTCGCCGTTGTCTTCTCGACATCCAGTTCGTTGATCAGCCGAGTGACTTCGGTCATGTCACGTGGCGAGGCACTGACGATCAGCGAGTTGGTGCGGTAGTCGGCTGAGATGCGAACTCTGGTGCCCAGCCCGGGACGGACGTCTTCTTCGGATCCTGGTCGATCGACAAAGAAACCGCGGATCGTTTCTTCTGCATCGGTCGCCGAAGCATTCTGAAGACGGAAGACTCGCAGACGGCTACGCGGATCTACCGGTTGGTCGATCTTGGCGATCAGTTCTTCCAGCGAGCTAATCGCTTCGGTACGGCCGATCAACAACAAGGCATTGGGGTTGTCCAACGACGTGATGCTGACGTCGCCTTGTCGGCTGGACAAGACGTCTTCGTAAAGCTGCGTCAGTAGCTCGGAAACCGCGTTCGCGTCTGCATGTTCGAGCGTGACGACTTTCGAATCGGGTTGAGTCAACTCCGCTTTGGATTCGATCTCTTTGATCAAGTCCATCACCCGTTGGACGTCACGGGTGGTTCCTTTGACAATGATCTGTCCAAGTTCTGGGACGTATTCGATTTGTACGTCACCCAGCGGGCCGCTGCCTTCTTCACCGGCTTCGCCCGTTTCGACATCGCTTGGCGGGGGCGTGTCGGCAGATTGGTCCGCTTGCATGACCGCGTTTTGGAATACGCTGCCTGGGGCTTCCGGCAACGGTTCATTGCGCAACGCACGCAGCAAACGCATTGTCCGTTGCACCGGTGCCATGTCGGCGTTTTCCAGGCGATGAACTTCGGTGATGTCGTCGTATCGGTTCGGGACACGATCGAGTGCGCGAATCATCTTTTCCCAACCGGGGATTGCCGGGTCGGGAGCATGGACGGTGACGAAGTTTTGTCGTCGGTCGACTTGAACCATCGTGCCACGCATCGGGGCCACATTCATTTGAAATGTGACTTCGTTCCCGTTGTTGCGAGTCGTCATTGGGATTTCGGTACCGGCGGCTTGCTTCAAGTCCCGTTCGAATTCCCGCCAAGAGATGTTTTCCAAACGCATCGATAACGGAGCATTGATCGATGCCGACGCTTGTTGGATGGCACCAGCGACCATGTGTTTTACATGTCCGGCGATGGTGGCCTGCGTCGTTGGCGGGGCCATGACGACCAGTTGGCCGTTTCGTGCGTCCGGTGCGATTGTTACGCCAGGCAAATCCTGGAATCGCATATTTAATGCGTTCGCGATCGATTGGACGTGCTGCGGAGGCACCGCCAGCTTTCGCAACTGTGGCGCTTGGTTGGTCATCGCAGTCGACTGTGCGGCAGTCTGCTGCGGGGTGACCGTTACAGTCGAAGCCGAAGCCGGACGCACCATCGCGCCAGCGGAGCTTGCACTGCCAACGCTTTCGCCGGTCATCGAAGGCAGCCGGAACGGTGTCGTCTGAGACGCTCCGTTTGGAATGCCCGACTGAGGGCCATAGTTTTGGCCGACAGCCGTTGGGCCGCAGCAGGCCGCAGCGACGACAAGCGTGCTGACTTTGGCTGCAACGAACATCCTTGTACGGCCGGTCACCGGAGAGATTAACTGCAACAGTTTGCTGCGGCAGCTATCGGAGATCGCGTTGGGGTGCACGGGTAACACCTATTGGTTCATTCGGTATCAAATCGACGATCGACGGAGCTCCAAGAGCGCTTCCTCCGCCTAACAGCACAGATCGTCGCTGCCGTTGCATTCCCTACAGTCAAACTTACCTCGATAGTGGTCGACAATCGTCCGAACACGCACCATTCTCACAATGCATACCGGCAACAAAGTCCAGGGAAGATGGGTGGTTTGTGCCGGTCAATCGCCGTGACGGTGGCGTTATATCTTTCCTATTTATGCAGCGTTAATGCTTGGACTCCGATATTGGAGAATGGTGCAAGTCGCATTTGATCGAAATGAAGGGCGGCCGACATTTTCAGGGTGATAGGGAAGGTGAAGTTTCGAGTGAATCATTTAACCGTGGCTAGCGCCAAAACGGCTCAGTAATGTTGTGTTCGATGAGCCGAAACGCGTTAGCGTCGGTTAGGCGTGTTGGGTTGAGGTAGATCACTTAACCGTGGCTAGCGCCAAAACGGCTCAGTTTGGTTGTGTTGGATGAGCCGAAACGCGTTAGCGTCGGTTAGGTGTGCGTTGGGTTCAGGCAGATCACTCAACCGTGGCTAGCGCCAAAACGGCTCAGTATCGTTGTGATTGATGAGCCGAGACGCGTTAGCGTCGGTTGGCTGTGCGTTGGATTCAGGCAGATCATTCAACCGTGGCTAGCGCCAAAACGGCTCAGTTTGGTTGTGTTCGATGAGCCGAAACGCGTTAGCGTCGGTTACGTGCGTTGGGATTAGACAGATCATTCAACCGTGGCTAGCGCCAAAACGGCTCAGTTTGGTTGTGTTTGATGAGCCGAAACGCGCTAGCGTCGGTTAGGTGTGCGTTGGGTTGAGGCAGATTATTCAACCGCGGCTAGCGCCAAAACGGCTCAGTTTGGTCGGGATCGATGAGCCGAAACGCGTTAGCGTCGGTTAGGTGTGCGTTGGGTTCAGGCAGATCATTCAACCGTGGCTAGCGCCAAAACGGCTCAGTTTGGTTGGTTCCGATGAGCCGAAACGCGTTAGCGTCGGTTACGTGCGTTGGGTTCAGGTAGATCACTTAACCGTGGCTAGCGCCAAAACGGCTCAGTATGGTTGGGATCGATGAGCCGAAACGCGTTAGCGTCGGTTACGTGCGTTGGGTTCAGGTAGATCACTCAACCGTGGCTAGCTCCAAAACGGCTCAGTTTGATTGTGATCGATGAGCCGAAACGCGTTAGCGTCGGTTACGTGCCAAGGTTCGTTTCAAACAACTGCCGCTCGTATCGTGAAACAATTCGTTTGTGAAACAACGTAAGGATCTAAATTCAATGACAACGTTTGGTGGACAGATTCTTTTGAACGACGCCAAAGGTGTTAGTGAAATTCGATCCGGAGTGATCACCGTCGACGATGGCCACATCAAAGAGATCGAATTTGGAGACGTCCCCAAGTCGGTGGACCACGGCGATGATCAAACCTTGCTGACGCCAGGGTTCATCGATACTCATCTGCACCTACCGCAATTCGATTCGATCGGCGCCTTTGGAATGCCTCTGCTCGATTGGCTTTCCGAAGTCATCTTTCCGGCTGAGGCCAAATGGAACGATCTTGACTACGCAAAGTCGATGATTGCGCGTGTGATCGAACAATGCCGGTCTGTGGGAACGACGGGGGTATGCGCGTACGCGACGTCCTCGTTTGAAGCCACGATCGCGGCACTGGAAATGTTCAGCGATGCGGGCATTCGTGGCGTCATTGGTCAAGCCATGATGGACCAGTTCTCACCCGACTCCTTAACGGTGCCATCGGACCAGTTGATTGAAGAAGTTGAACTGACTCTGCGACGTTTTCCTTCGACCGGATCGATGGCTGCTGCCGTCACACCGCGATGGGCACTCTCCTGCACCGAAAAGACCTTACGGGCGGCAGCCGGGCTTGCGAAGCAGTACGGGGCAACAATACAGACTCACCTTTCCGAAACGACGCGTGAATGCGAGCTCGTATCAAAGCATTACGACGGGCTCAGCTATGTCGATGTTTATGACACGATGGGGCTAGTGACCGAGCGAAGTGTTTTCGGTCATGGCATCTACCTCGACAAAGCTTCCGTCACGACGCTTTCGAAAGCGAATTCGGTGATCGCCCATTGTCCTACAGCCAATTCATTTTTAGGAAGCGGCACGATGGATCGCCAATCTCATTTGGCGAGTGGCTTGAGAATCTCTTTGGGAAGCGATGTGGGGGCGGGGTACGAAAGGTCAATGGTGCGAGTCGGCCGATCCATGATTGAGGCGGCTTTGTCGGTCCAATTTCAATCGTCTTCGTTTCAACAATCCGGCGTCGCTGACTTTTCGAGCGTCCCGAGCGCGCCGGAAGCTTGGTACCAAATCACCGCCGGAAATGCGGAAGCTGTTCGAATGCGAGATGCCGGGCGATTGGCGATTGGGCTACCCGCGGACTTGTTGGTCATTCAACCGAGCGTTCCTTGGCTGACCACCAGCTGTCCACTGTCCACCGTGATGTTTTCCTGGGATGATCGGTGGCTAAAGCAAACGCTATTGGGTGGGCAAGTCGTCTGGCAATGATTCCGGACATCAGATCAAGTCTCCTCCGGCCGTAAACTGTGTTGCGGCGATTGACCGATGGACTGCCCGAATAAAGTCGACTTGTCATTATGATTCTTCACATCGATATGGATGCGTTCTACGCTTCCATTGAACAACGAGACGACCCAACGTTGCGTGGGAAACCCGTTGTTGTCGGTGGTGGAGGCGGACGTGGGGTGGTTGCGGCGGCAAGCTACGAAGCTCGGGAATATGGGATTCACAGTGCGATGCCTGGTCGACGTGCCGCACAGTTGTGTCCGCACGCGGTGTTCTTGCGAGGCAGGCATGCTCACTATGCCGACGTTGGGCGACAGGTACGCGAGATCTTTTCGCGATACACTCCGTTGGTGCAACCGCTGTCTTTGGATGAAGCCTTTCTGGATGTCAGCGGAACGATGCGGTTGTTCGGTGACGCTGAAGTGATCGGGCGGAGAATCAAAAATGAAATCGCCGAGGAACTAGGGTTAACGGCTAGCGTAGGCGTCGCGCCGCGAAAGTTTATCGCCAAGATTGCCAGCGACATCGAAAAGCCCAACGGTTTTGTCGTGGTGCATGAGGACGAGATTCAAAGTTTTTTGGATCCCCTTCCTGTCGAACGTGTTTGGGGCGTCGGAAAGGTCGGTGCCAAACGTCTACATCGAATCGGCCTGAGACGAATTGAGGACATCCGCCGCTATGATGCCGACATCCTAAAAACGAAGCTTGGTTCTTGGGGGATGCATCTCTGGCGATTGGCCAATGGAATCGATGCTCGCGAAGTCGTCCCAGACCGGAATGCGAAACAGATCAGTCATGAGCGAACGTTTTCGGAGGATCAATCAGACTTTGACTTCTTGCATTCGGTTGTCTGTTTCCTCTGCGAGCAAACTGCGATGCGCCTTCGCCGGCACGATCGCAAGGCAGGATCAATCGGCCTGAAATACCGGCGAGAAGACTTTCGCACGTTTTCCAAATCCAAGGTCCTTGAAACGCCGATCGACGAAACGTCCGGGATCATCCGTGTGGCATCCGAACTTCTCGAAATGATGCGCAACACGGAACCGCGGCCGGTGCGACTAATCGGGGTCTCATTGTCATCGCTCGTTTCCAGTGATACTCCGACGCAGCTGTCACTTTTTGATGATCCCGGCCAAGCACAAGCGGAGCGAAAGGTTGATCGAGTAATTGACAAGCTCGCAGACCAACTTGGAGATCGCGGTGTTTATCGGGCAGGTAGCCACAATTGGCGTCATCGGCCAAAAACATAGCGGACGGGCTCTGTTTCCGTTTGCAGCCTCTGTATGCGCGCGTTAGCTGATCTGCGACCGCAACTCTGTTGTTTAATCCATTGCGGAAATGAAGTGGAGCGAAATAAACGCGAGGCAGAAATAGGAGGTAGCAACGAAGGGCGAACTGAAGTTGGGCTAGCTGGGGCTCACGACGGTTGTTGCGGTACCCCGGAATGGGAAGGGCTTGATCGTTGCCGATACTGTTGGATCAAATAGTTAGAATCCTACTCTTCCCAGACGAACGACTCGCACCCCCAATCTTCTCCATGACCTCGATTCATACGCTGGCAACGGACCTGGACGGAACGTTGATCCCGCTGGACGATTCAGCCCAGTTCACAGACGCACTCTCGTCTCTAAAGCAATTCGTCAACGAACGTGAAATTCAGTTGCTATACGTGAGCGGGCGGTCTTGGAATCTGGTCAGTGATGCGATCGAGCAATCCGGTTTGCCATTTCCGGATGCGGCTATTTGTGATGTCGGGACCACGATCTACGTTAGAAATGAATCGAAGTACGAAGTTTCGGACGAATATGCGGACTGCCTGCGAAGCATCTTGTCAGGTTGGCGTGCACCGCAGGTCTTGGCGGCGATCGACGAACTAGACGACGCAGTTTGGCAACAACCGGCGGATTGCCAGACTGAATTCAAGATGAGTTTCTTTTTCGAGTTAAGCCAGCAAGCACAAGTTTGCGAGAAGGTCGACGATTGGATTGCCACGAACGCGGCACCTGTTTCGACGGTTGTCAGTCGGCAAATCGAGGGGCCTCTCGGATTAATCGATGTCTTGCCGAGCGGCGTTCACAAAGGTTTCGCACTTCGTTGGTGGTTTGAAAATCATGATGCCCCGCTGTCATCCGCAGTCTACTGTGGTGATTCGGGTAATGACTCGGCCGCGATGACTTGTGGGGTCAATGGTGTCGTCGTTGGAAACGCGGACGATCACCTGTGTTCGGCCATGAAGAAAGCTCCTGATGCGAACGTCTATTTTGCCAAAGGAAAATCGACGATAGGGGTTTTCGAAGGGTTGCGCCATTTCTGTGACAGAAACTAAGTCGCGGCCGTTCAACGAACAATTCGCGGTTTGTTAGATTAGCGATCAATCCGACCGCAAGTGAATCAGGTCGCTGGCTACAATCGGCTTTTTTTACGAAAGACTAGCCGAGCGATCGGGGACTGCGAGAACCGAATAACACTGCACCGATAGCAAGGCATGTATAGCGAAACCACCGGAAGCCGCAAAACGTTGGGTGACGTTGATATCCTGTTCCATGACGGGATCTATCACTTGTTTCACCTGGTCTTGCCGAATCATGACTACATCGCTCACGCGGTAAGCAATGATTGTTTTCATTGGCGGCGAGTCGAAAATGCTCTGCACATCGGGCACCCCGGCAGTTGGGACGATTCGATGCTGTGGACGATGCACGTCACCGCCGATCCGCATCGTCCTGGTCGTTGGCGGATGTTCTATACAGGGTTGTCGCGGCGTGATCACGGTTTGAAACAGCGGATCGGGATGGCGACCAGTGACAACCTTTATGAATGGACCAAATCGAGTGTGCATTGGGTCGATCGCCGTTCGTCGCTTCCCTATGATCTACCGGGCCGTCCCCCACAGCCCTCCTACGATTTTGATCCCAACAGCAACTATCCGGTTGGGCCAGATTCTCTGTACTACGAATCGTCTGTCGACGAAGGCCGACACTGGGTTTCATGGCGTGATCCGTTTTACTACCGCGATGACGACAGAGGTTGGTTGTTGTGTGCGGGGCGTGTCAAAGACGGGCCGGTAGTCCGTCGAGGTTGTGTCGCCGTGATGGAAGAGACAAGCCCTGATGTCTTCAGCCCCCGGCCTCCGCTGCATCACCCAGGGCTCTACGATGACATCGAAGTGCCAAACTTGGTAAAGCTCTCTGGCGAATACTATCTCATCGGCAGTATTCGTGAAGACGCGAAGATTCGCTATTGGCATACGACCAACATCGGCGAGCCTTGGAAGAGTTACGATGACAATGTCTTGATGGCCTCAGGCAACTATGCCGGAAGGATTTGCCATGATGACAAAGGTGTCTTGCTCTGGTGCTTCTTCACACCAGGACGCCATGGGGCTGATCGCACAGTGCAAAATTTGATGCCGCCTCCCAAGCGACTGATCTGCGAAGAAGGCGGACGCCTTCGCGTTAGGTCGTTCGAAGGGTTTGGAAATCGAGTTCGTGGGCGTCTTTCAACAGGCCATTTGACCCCGATGAAGCCAGCTCGGCCGGGCGACGAGGCGATCTGTGATGACGGCGTCGCGACCATCAAAAGCCATAGTGGATTCCAGGCGTTCTTGTTCGAAGATGACGCCGATTGTTTCCGCTTGGCAGCGAAGTTGAAGATGGTAGACCAAGGCAAGTGTGGCTTGGTATTTCGTATCAATCGTGCAACACATGACGGATACTATTTGTCGCTTGACCTTGTAAAAGGAGTCGCCCAATTGCGATCTTGGGGGACGGGCAGTGAAAATAGCGGCGAGACGATGATGCAGTTTTCGGCCTTGCAAGGCGGGTATTGGTACAACCCTGTCGTCGGTGAAGCAAAGCTACAGTTGATTGCACACGGCAGCTACATCGAACTCACCATCGACGGCCGGGTAATCCTTTCCCTGGCAAACCAAGATTTCGATCGCGGTGCGGTCGGGATCTACGCTGAAAGCACCGAGCTTGAATTGAAAGACCTCGTGTTCGAAAGATTGGTCTCTCCAGTCCAATCGGACGAGCATTTGACGATCGGATAGTTGAACGCCAATCGCCGGTGTAAATAAGATTGGCAATGTGGCATTAAAAACCTCCCGTCATGTCAACGACGGGAGGATTTTTAATTGTCTATCTACGCTATGCGGCTATGAAGTTGACTAGCGGTTGAGCCAAAGGCCGACCGAGATCGCTATGGTAACGATCGCGAGTACGAGTAGGTACGACCACCCAACAATTGCGAATGGTGCACCGGGAGCACGTTCACCCAACGGTGCTTTTTTGTCGGAGTTGGCAACGTTGTGTTGCTTCGGGTTGGGGTTCAGCGTTGTCTTCGTTGAAGTGGCGGTTGATTCAGCCATCTTATGTTCCTCGGTATTTATTGCTGGGTGTGATCGCTGTTGCGATATTGAGCGTCTGCGAGATGCACGGTTGAGTGGTTGCCGGCGGAGATCGCTGTTTAATCCACAGTGGCATGCAGGATTTCTGCACGTTGCTGCGAAATGAGTTCGCTCGATCGAAACGCAGACGACGTGATGTTGCATTCAGCATGCCAAACCGGGGGCGGATTACCGGGTGTTGGCGCACCATCGTGCTGATATTGTTCTTTCTTATCAGCCGCTGGCGATTGGCCTGCGGTTATTGGTTTGGTGCTTGGGTCTCGGAACCGCACGCTGGCGCGTGGCGGCTGATGGTGGTGTGATCGCTTGGGTTGGTTTCTTATCAGCCGCTGTCGATTGGCCTGCGGTTTTTGGATTTGTTGCTCGGGGCTTGGAACCGCACGCTGGCGCGTGGCGGCTGATGGTGGTTGGACGTCGGGTTGGTTTCTTATCAGCCGCTGTCGATTGGCCTGCGGTTTTGGGATTTGGTGCTTGGGTCTCGGAACCGCGCGCTGGCGCGTGGCGGCTGATGGTGGTTGGACGTCGGGGTTGGTTTCTTACCAGCCGCTGGCGATTGGCCTGCGGTAGTTGGATTTGGTACTCGGGGCTTGGAACCGCACGCTGGCGCGTTGCGGCTGATGGTGGTGTGAACGTCGGGTTGGTTTCTTAACAGCCGCTGGCGATTGACTTGCGGTTGTTGGATTTGTTGCTTGGGTCTCGGAACCGCACGCTGGCGCGTGGCGGCTGATGGTGTTGGACGTCGGTTGATTTCTTATCAGCCGCTGGCGCTAGCCCGCGGTTCCCAGTTTGGTACTGCAGAAACCTGACCGCACGCTGGCGCGTGGCGGCTGGTGGTGCGGTTTTGCTCGGAAATCGTTCAGGTGGGACGGGAAACGATCACCGGGTTCGGCGTCTTGATGTCGAGAGTGTGTTTCTGGCTTCGCAGCGGCCAGCTTAGGCTTAATTCCGACCGCAACCGGATCTGAAAATCACGAACCAAACTTCGGTTCCCGTTGGCATAGTTGTTGCTTAGCTATTCAACCATCGCATGTGCGAGCCTCGGTTTCGACCATTCAAAAATCGGGCGGGTTGCTTTGCCTACTGGACCAAGCTCGATGGCAATCGCTGAGGCTCATCGCGGGCAAATGCGGTCAATACAACACGGCAAGCTAAAGATCGCCTTTGAGTTGCAGGCTCGCTCGGTCTCGAAGGCTTGGAAGTCCGGTCTGGACTTGAGGTGCCGTAGTATCAATTCGACCTGAAGATGAGCAGATAAATTATGAATCTCGAAACTCAAACAGATCTGGATAAGACGACGCTGCGGGCGGCGAACAACCTCGTTCAGGCTAATATCGATTCGGCAAAAGGCTTCGAGGAGATCGCCAGCGAAGTTTCGGACAAACAGCTTTCTGAGTTGTTCCGCAGCATTGGTGAAACGCGACGGACGCTCATCGAAGAATTGCAACAGCACATCAAGTTATCTGGCGAGACTCCACCGAGTGATGGAACTTGGCTCGCAGCGTTACATCGTTCTTGGATTGACTTGCGCTCAGCTATTTCAGGCGGCGATCCGAAGGGCATCCTAATTGAGGCGGAACGAGGTGAAGACTACATCAAGCAGGCTTACGAAGATGTAATCAAGAGAACTGCCGGCAGTGCACTGAATGCGGTTTTGCTGCGGCAGTATGAAACCGTCAAAAAGGGGCACGCCTCAATCCGTACGCTACGTGAAGCACTGGTGGAGTAATCGATGAGCAAGAAATGTATTCTATTCGTCATCGACGCGATGGCGTTCGATGTTGTACGGGACTGGTTGGCTAGCGACCGCCTACCGAATATTGCGAAGATGATAAGCCGAGGCGGATCTTTGCATCCGTGCATCTCGATTTTCCCTTCGATCACGCCAGCTGCAACATGCTCGATCGCATCGGGCTCCTATCCCAAAGACCACGGAATCGAAGGTGCATGTTGGTACGACGCGGAATCAGCGGACACAGCCTATTTTGGCGATGACCTTCGGCTTGTCCTTCAAGAAGGCATGCGTGACTATTTGATCGACTTTGGAGATCGGCTGAACTTCGAACGGCTACGTACCCCGTTGATCTACGAACAGCTACATGCTCAAGGTATCGAATCAGCGTGCTTGAACTTTATGTGGTTCCGTGGTCCTCACGTTCATCCTCGGACAACACCGCTGGGGATCCGGCTCGCCGCCGGAAAGTTGTCTGACGAAATTTGCGGGCCCAAATACATGAAGCTTGGTGACTTCGTGCATAGCCTTCCAGAAGGCGTCGGCGAGGTCGAAGGAATGGAAGCGGGCATGTTTGGAAAGTTCGGCTTTCACGACGAAACGACCGCAGCGTGTCTGAAAGCGATGGCGGAAGCGGATGAGCTGCCACCGGTGACAGTTGCGTATTTCCCGCTGAATGATAGTGATGCACATGAAGAAGGCTTGACTGCCGCTGCGTCGAAACGTCTGACAAGTTTTGATCAGCACCTTGGCGAATTGGTTGAGCTGATCGGCGGATGGGATCGTGTCGGAACAGAATTCTCGTTCATCATGGTTGGAGACCATTCGCAATCGGAGCCCCATGGCGATTCGATGAATTTGATCGAGCTGGAAAACTACCTGCAGGAATTCAAGCGAGCTGATTTTTCTACAGGGCTGGAAGACGATTCTCAGCTTTTGATTTGTCCCAATATGCGAGCCGCGGCGATCTATTTCGCCGATGATTGCCTCGATGTCCGAAGAGAGGTTGTCTATCGCGTTCTGAAAGATCCGAATGTCGATCAGATCGTCATGGAGAACCTGGAATTGGATGGGGCGAAGAAGTATGTCGTCGCGACATCCGACCGGGGCCGATTGGAGTTTTGGCGTGCCGACAGCGAACACGATGATGGCAACTGCGATATCGAAGGCTACGAGAAGGTTGACCACTTTACCGATGCACACGGGAACAAGTGGGCAATGTGCGGCGATCTAGAAGCACTCGATTATCAGGTCGATAGTGATGGTAACCTAGTCGATGGCCTTTACCCGAATGCGTGCGAGCGTATCGAAGGTGCTTTCACCAGCGGTTCATCACCTATTTGGGTCACCGCTATTCCTGGTGCCGAGTTCTCAGTGCGTGAGACAAACCAGCATCCCGGTGGAAGCCACGGTTCGCTGCACAAAGACGATTCGATCTCAGGCTTGATCGTTAGTCCCGATCTGTCGGCCAAGATGAACGATCCTGAACGCCCAATGTCACGGATCACGGACATCATGGAGTATTGTCTCCATAGCATTGGAGCGAAGCGACTTCCCAGTGACCAAGTCCCAATGAGCCATTTCTCAATCACAGAAAGCTAGTCAATGGCTTCACCTCTGCTCGGCCGCTGTACTTTTGCTCGCCGCTGTGGCAGTCGGCCACAAAGGCTGTGACCGAAATCCAACCAATCTTCCAACACTGTAAACGTCTTACTGAATTCTAAGCTCCATGCAATTTGTTTTTCTCTTTACGTTCTTAGCTGCACTTTCTGTTGGTGGGTCGCCAGTCGAAACCACGGATGCTGCGTCGACGGACGGATCGGAAACCAGCGTGCAGGAGGAGAGTCCGGTTGAAGTCGAAGCGGTGATCGCCGATGAGGCGATCGAAAATCGGTTGCGATCGATCTTCTCCGCTCGCGAACGTTTCGAAGACGTGAAGGTATCCGTCCGCAGCGGAGTTGCGACGTTGTCGGGCAGATTTGAGACTCAGGAAGATGCCGATTGGGCTGAGCGGCTTGTTGAGAGAACGAAAGGTGTTGTCGTCGTCGAAGACGAGGCTAGGATCGACAGTGAAATTGACTTCGCAGAAAACTGGACAGTCATTTCAAGCAGTCTCGGAAAACTTTGGAAAGACTTTCTGCGTCGATCACCGCTTTTGATCGCGGGTGTGATCACCCTGTTCTTGACAGTCGTGGTTTCCAAATCCGTTCAATGGGGTTTGGCTAAACTGTTCAAGCGACAGTCCAGGGTCCGAGCTAGCTTGAGAGATTTGGTCCTACAGCTAGCGACTATCGGCGTTTGGGTCGCGGGACTTTTGATTACCGCAGTGGTCGTATTCCCAGGAATGACGCCAACACGCGCCCTGACGTTACTTGGGGTTGGTTCGGTAGCGATCGGCTTCGCGTTCAAAGACATCTTCGAAAATTTCTTTGCCGGGATTTTGATTCTCTGGCGATACCCCTTCGACATGGGCGACTTTATCTCTAGCGATGATCTGACCGGACAGGTTGAAGAGATCAATATCCGCAACACCCTCATTCGACGACTGGACGGAGAGCTTTCGGTTATCCCAAACGCTGCACTGTTCAAGACAGCGGTCGATGTGTTGACGGATCGTCCTAATCGACGCGTCAGGATCATCTGTGGAGTTGCGTACGGAGAAAACGTGGACCAAGCTCGTGATGTGATTGCTGATGCCGTAAGAAGTTGTTTGACCGTCGATGGAGAACGAATGGTCGAAGTTTTCGCCAACGAGTTTGCCGACTCCAGCATCAACTTCGAGGTCGCGTGGTGGACCGGGTCGAAACCTGGAGAGGTACGCCGAAGCCGCGATGAAGTGGTCTCTGCGATCAAGTCTGCTTTGGACAGCGAAGGTATTGAGATTCCATTCCCGTATCGAACCTTGACGTTTTCAAAATCTATCCCTGTATCAATTTGGAAGGGTTCCGAAAAACAGGACGCCGATAGGGACGGTGCCAACAATCGGCAACACGTCCCTGTCGACGCGATGACATCTAGTCATCACAATGGGCATGACTAACTTGGTCACGAAGCCATCCCAGAAATCGCCCGTAGTGACTGAACAAAACCGGGGTTCGATCTGCCAGATCGCCCTCAACGAGTGACTTAACGAATGCCAACTGTACTTGTAATTGACGACGACCCTTCTGTTTTTCTTTTGACGAGGAAAGCATTGGACGGGGTCGCTGATATCGTCACCGCGGAGACTGCGGACGAAGGTCTCGAACTGATTAATCGTCACCAATTCGATGCGGTCCTGCTGGATATCATGTTGCCGGACCGAAACGGTTTGGCGGTGTATTGCGAGATCCGAGAAAAGGATCGACGGCTGCCGGTGATCTTCATGACGGTGGAGGCCGCCAGCGGAACGGCGATCGAGGCGATGCAGTTAGGTGCTTTCGACTACGTCGCAAAACCACTGTCGGTGACGGCGCTTCGGCACTTGATTTCACGTGCGATCGAACAACGAGAGTTGGCATCGGTTCCTGTCGCGATCGTCGCTGATGAAAATCTGGCAAAGGAGTCGGGCGAGCTGTTTATCGGCCGCAGTACTCCGATGCTGGAAGTGTTCAAGGCGATCGGACGGGTTAGCAAACAGAACGTTCCCGTGTTAGTGCGTGGAGAGAGCGGAACCGGTAAAGAGTTAGTTGCACGGGCGCTGTTCCAGTACAGCCACCGTGCCGATGGCCCATTTCTAGCGGTCAACTGTGCGGCGCTACCCGACACGTTGCTGGAAAGCGAGCTATTTGGGTACGAGAAGGGAGCTTTCACCGGTGCGGATTCACGACGCATCGGTAAGTTCGAGCAGTGCAACAAAGGCACGCTGTTCTTGGACGAAATTGGTGACATGGCATCGATCGTCCAAGCCAAGGTCTTGCGAGTGCTGCAGGACCAGCGGTTTGAACGCATCGGCGGCAACAACGAACTGAAGACTGACGTGCGGATCGTTGCCGCAACGAACCGGCCGCTAGAGGAGATGGTTTCCGAGTCAACTTTTCGAGAAGACCTGTTGTACCGTCTTAATGCGGTCACGATCTATCTTCCGCCGCTGCGGGAACGGCCGAGCGACATTCCGATGCTGATTCAGCACTTCTTAAGTCAAGCGAAAGTCGAGTTCAATAAGCCAGATTTGGAAGGTGCGTCTCCGGAAACGGTTGAGATGCTTAAAGGCTATTCGTGGCCTGGGAACGTTCGACAATTGCGAGCGGTCGTCCGTCGCTGCGTTCTGGACTCCGCACTTCCTGTACTTGTTCCAGAAGTCTTGCCGAAGGTCATCAAGGATGAACTTGCGGGAAGCCCAAACAAAGCAACGTCGGTAGCTGCGAACCCGGTCGATCATACGGATGCTGCCGAAGCGACCGTTGTTGATTCCGATTCGGCAGCAAGCCATCTTCCCACTGCGGCGAATTCCAACTTGTCACCATCATCGGTTCCCGCGGACTTGGGGGCACCTCAGTTCGCACCCGATGATTCAGACGCGGACGAACCGAGTGGCCTCGGTCTGCCGGCGTTGGTTGATAACTTGTTCGAAGAGAAATCGACGGACATGTATTCAGAGGTCATTGCGTATGCGGAACGCTACTTGTTATTGCGAGTGCTCCGCGAAACTGAAGGTAACCAGAGTAAGGCGGCGGCTATTCTCGGTATCACTCGAGGGAAGCTTCGGGACCGTATCGCCAGCTACGATATCCGACTCGAGAGTGGAGTAAGAATCGGTGAATGAACAACTTGCAGTAAAAGAACGGTTTGCAGGCGCGCTACAGCGTCTTGATGGCGACTTTGAACTTCTTTGTGAGATGGCAGCGGTGACGCTACCGGACTGCCCAGACGTTATTGCCAGGATTCAAAGTGAACTTGAAGATGGAGATGCGGCTAAGGCGGCCTCTTCGCTTCATAAGTTGAAAGGCATGCTGAGCACCTATGAAACGGAAGGCGTCGTCATCGAAATCCAAGAAATGCTGGCGATGGCGCGACGCGGTAGCGTTCAAGAATGCAAGTCAATGTTCGAAAAAGAGCTGCCTCGCATCAATGCGTTAACCGAAGAAATTCAAGTGCTATGCGATCAAGCGAATTCCAATTCTTGACGGTTTTGCAGATCGTTTGAGTCGAATGAATGTAGATGCGTTCTTTGCGAGCTGCATCCTGAATTAAAGTCATCGTTCCATCGGACGGTGGCTTTATCGTATTAATGCTGGTCCAGTCGTGTCGGGGTTACATCCGATCGCGACAACGTCTTCTTTGCCCGGTATTCGCAGCAGTTTCACTGCCAAGCTTCGCTATCGCGATAGCCTCGTAGTCTCTGGTTTGGCTTTCAAGATTGGCTGATTGCCCGGGTTCCTCGGCACGTTTAGTTCGATAGGACAACCTTTGGCCTAGGTCACAAGTCAAAGGTTTGAAGTGACCCGACTTTTGAATTTGGATGTCAAGTCGCGTCAATCTCCATCCTCGTCTTCTGACGAAGCTGTAACGCGTATCGAATCGAACGCGACATTGGAGACACCTAGAGCGATTCGATCCGCGGTCCAAAAATAATCTTTAACGATCCGTCGTGCGTGGGTGTTTGGTCACGCCAATTGCAGTGACGAACTCCAGAATTGGCTAGTTGAGTCTCTCCCCTTTTGAAACGGCACCCATGAGTGAGAAAGTTGCACCCACACTAAATTTCTATCTGGTCATCCTTGTTGCAATCGTCGCTGCAGTATCGCTTTGGCTGGCGTACGAAGTTCTGCTTGTTCTATTTCTCGGTTTGATTTTCGGTGTGTTTCTGAAGCACACCAGTGATGCCGTCACACGTTATCTCGGCATCTCGAATACTTGGTCGCTGGCTGTTGTCGTTGGGGCACTGTTAACGTTGATGACCATCGGCGGGCTAATTTTCTTTGTGCAGGCACAGAGCCAAGTCGATCGTATGGCTCAAACGATCGATCAAGGTGCAAAGCAGTTAATGGAGCGTGCGAAGGACTACCCCACGATTCAATCGGTTTTGGTATCCACTCCTGTTCTAAATGAGTTTGTGAACGCATCGTTCGGTGAAACGGAGGAAACAAATTCGAAGGCTGAATCGCGTGATGACAGCGATCGCCAAAAGGACTCAAGCGGGGATCCAAGCGCCGAGAAGGATCAATCCAGTGAGACTAGTCAATCGAAGGACTCGTCCGGAGATGCTGGTAGTTGGTCCTCGCCGGTGAAAAACGCGATCGGTGCGGTTAGCCAACTGTTCCAAACCACACTCGGCTTCTTAGTCAATGCACTGTTGATCTTCTTTGTCGGCATTTTTCTAGCGAGTGCCCCGAAGGTCTATCATGACGGGTTCTTGCGTCTGTTTCCCATGCGAACTCGCCACCGGGTTTCGGAGATAATGTCCAAGTCGGTGGAAACACTTTGGCGATGGACGTTGGGACGATTGGCGACGATGGCAATCACCGGTTTTGGTGCGTTTCTATTGTTGACAGTTTTGGGAATTCCCATGGCAACGACCATTGGGATTCTGACAGCGCTTTTGACATTCGTGCCGAACATTGGTGCCGCCGTCGCATTCGGTTTGTCGTTGTTGGTTGCGCTGCCTGAGGGAACCTCGCAAGCTGTGATGGTATCGATCGGCTACATCGGCCTACAGCTGTTAGAAAGCTATGTCATCACGCCTCTGATTCAACAGAAGCAAGTTGCGATGCCACCAGCTTTACTGATTTCATTCCAGGCGTTCTTAGGAGTCGCCCTGGGGTTTCTAGGTGCCGTGGTTGCTTCGCCAATGTTGGCGGTGGGTTCGGTGATTGTCAAAATGGCTTACGTCGAAGACGTCTTGGGCGACGACGGGGTTTCAAACAGTTAAAGTATCGTGTTATGGATTTGCCGTTTCGTGCCACGGCCTGTTCGATAGTCAGATGCAGGATGGCCGTGCATGTCCATGCAGATCGATTGAGTTGACGCTATAAAAACAGAGCATGCTATGAAATATGACGGACCGCTGGACACGCTCGACGATTGGGAAGACGATCTCGCACAGCGCTACCCTGCACCCGGGAAGCCAGCTGAAGAGTTTCGCGATTACAGCGAACAGACTCGGCCTGGCGTTCGAGAGTTCTATCGTCAAAACCATGCGAATCAAACGTTCGGCTTCGTCAGTCAGAAACGTGCGGAATACTTGCAGCTGAACCGTCGCAAGATGACCGTGTGGCAAGCGATGGAGTACTTGAATCAGTTGGTTGACGAAAGTGATCCGGATACCGATTTATCGCAAATCGAACACCTGATGCAGACTGCCGAAGGGATTCGCGCTGATGGACATCCTAGATGGATGATTATCACTGGCTTGATTCATGACTTAGGGAAGATCCTTTGCCTGTTCGGCGAACCCCAGTGGGCGGTCGTTGGGGATACCTTTCCAGTCGGTTGCGCTTTCTCGGATCGGATCGTGCTGTCTGAATTCTTTTCCGAAAACCCCGATTCGGAAGACGTAAGGTACAACAGCAAGTTTGGGGTCTATGAACCCAATACAGGACTCGACAATGTCCTGATGTCCTGGGGACACGATGAGTACCTGTACCACGTGGTAAAAGATTATTTGCCTGAAGAGGCGCTTTACATGATCCGCTACCACTCGTTCTACCCGCAGCATCGTGAATCGGCTTACGATCACTTGATGAGCGAACATGACCAACACATGTTCAAGTGGGTGCAGCTATTCAACCCGTATGATCTCTATACCAAAAGCGATCAACGTCCCGACGTCGAATCGTTGAAGCCCTACTACATGGAACTGATCGATGAATTCCTACCGGGTGAATTGTCGTGGTGAGCGAATCGATCGGTCTGTCGAATATTAAACGATTTGGTTGAGCGTCCGCTAAGGCAGTTGAAATAGCCGCCGAGCATTCTCGGTGGTGATTTCGGCCAGTTCTTCGGGACGAACACCACGGACTTCGGCAAGACAGCGAAGCGTATGTTCGACTCGAGCGGGTTCGTTGGGGCGTTTGCCCCGCAGTGGTTCTGGGCTCAAATAAGGGCAATCGGTTTCGACGAGCAGTCGGTTTGCTGGAATTCGCTTGGCGACGTCTCGAAGGTCATCGCTCTTTTTAAACGTGACCATTCCGGCAAAGCTAACATGCAATCCGTGGTCGAGGCATTTCGATGCGCATTCCCAATCGCCGGTGAATGAGTGCATGATGCCGGGCGGGACGGTGCTTTGGCGATCGAGTTGTTCGACGATCAGTCCGCCACTTTCTCGCATATGGATCACCATCGGCAGGGCCGTTTGTCGACACAGTTCCATGTGCCGGTCAAAATAGTCCTGTTGCATCTCCATCGGCGTGTCGTCCCAGTAGCAATCGAGTCCTGTCTCGCCGATAGCGCGAACGCCAGGGTATCCCGCCAGTTCTTCGATGATCGCGAAGTCTGCCGGATCAGCCTCGGCTGCGGAGTTGGGTTGGATTCCGACAGCGGCGTAGAGGTAGTTGGGAAATTGCGCCGCAAGCTCGCATGCCCGTTTACTGGTCGCGGCATCGATCCCAATCACCATGATCGCTTCGACACCCGCGTCTTTTGCACGATTGACGACGTCGTCAAGGTTTTCATCAAAAGCGTTGACGTTCAAATGAGCGTGTGTATCGAACAGTCGCAGTGTCATCAGGCGGAAAAAAAGAATCGAGTGAGGTGATAGAACACCGGTGCGGCGAAACAGACGCTGTCAATCTGGTCCAGCACACCCGCGTGGCCTTGGACAAGCGTCCCTGTATCGGTAACCCCGCGATCGCGTTTGATCGCGCTCATCGTCATCGCGCCACCGCAAGCCATCACGGTAACGACAGCCGCCAAGACGCCGGCTTCCCAGGGATAGAAAGGCGTTGCCCAGCACAAGGCGGCGGCGATCAAACCTGTTGTCACCATCGAACCGAGCACACCTTCCCAGGTTCGAGACCCATTGATCTTTTCGGCGATCACGTGTTTGCCGGCAAGCTTGCTCCAACCGCGTTCAAGCACGGCGGCTAACTGCGCAACAACAACCAGGAAGATCAACACGCTGACGTTGCTGCCCTTCCATGGGGCACCACCAGTACGGACCAGATCCAAATCTAATAGCGCCGGTGCGTAGCTGAGTGCGTAAACACAGATTAGCAATCCCGCTTGGATTTTCGCACTGCGTTCCAGGAACCGCTTGTAGTCACCGGCGATCGCGGCTCGCGCCGGGATGAACAGGCTCGCATAGACCGGGATCATGATGCTGTAGAGACCATAGTAATCGTTCTGAGGAACGTAACTTGGTGGGTGGCTGCCCAGAGCGACGAAGATGTATTGCAGCGGAGTGAAGAAGAAGAACACCCAAAACAGTGTCCGATGGTCACCGCGCCGGGTTGGAGTCATCGTGATGAATTCACGCAGCGCCCAAAACGAAACGAGACCGAACAGGACAACGACTCCGATCCGTTGCAATAAAAAGCCGACGACAAAGATTGCCGTCATGAGCCACCAGACCCGTAGCTTTTGATTAAACCGGGCAACAAGCGCCGCGTCGACACCCATCGTTTCTCTGCGAGCGAGCAGAAAGCCGACGAGCGACGCGATTCCCAAGGCGGTCAGAATGACCGCGATTAAAATCATCGAGCGCGTTGTCAACCAAACGCGAACGGCAGCATCGGCTACCGACGAAACATCGCCGCTTTCCGGTACTGCTGCGGTTACGCCTTGGACTAGCAGCGCTACTTTTTCGAGCATCTTGTTGCGTCTTTTTAGACCGTCGCTTTAAAAAAGGTTGGGAGCACGGTGGTTACACCGCAGCCCTATGCCTGGAGACGTTCCAGCACTGCTTCACCCATCGCTTCGGTACCGATCGAATCAGCACCACGTGATAAATCGGCGGTTCGCAATCCGTCCGCAAGCACGTTGCTGACTGCGGTTTCGATGGCGGTTGCTTCGGCTTCCAATCCCAGCGAATGACGCAGCAACATGGCTGCCGCAAGGATCGTTGCCAACGGGTTGGCGATGCCTTTACCGGCAATGTCTGGTGCGGAACCGTGGATCGGTTCGTATAGTCCAGGGCCGTCGCTGCCGAGAGAAGCGCTGGGCAACATTCCAAGTGATCCAGGCAGCATCGACGCTTCATCGGTCAAGATATCGCCAAACATGTTGCCGGTGACGACAACGTCAAAATCTTTCGGGCGATTGATCAAGTGCATCGCCATCGCGTCGACAAGCACAACGTCATATTCGACATCGGGGAATTCGGTTTCCATAACACGCGCCGCAACCTGACGCCACAATCGGCTCGGTTCCAGAACGTTCGCTTTATCAACACTGGTCAGTTTGTTGCGTCGGCCCTGGGCGGCTTTCGCTGCCAAACGGACGATTCGTTCGACTTCGCTAACCGAGTAAACCATCGACTGTGACGCCGACTCGTCAGCACCGCTGCCGGTTCGACCTGATGGGCCAAAATAGATCCCGCCGGTCAATTCACGAAGAAACAGAATGTCGGTGCCTTCGATGATCTCGCGACGCAGTGGCGATGAATCAACCAGTTGGTCGAACAATTTGATTGGACGTAGGTTCGCAAACAGACCTAGCTCTTTGCGAATCTTCAGCAAACCGGCTTCGGGACGAGTTTTCGCACTGGGGTCATCCCATTTAGGACCACCAACGGCACCCAGCAAAATGGCTTGTGCATTGCGGCAGGCATCGATCGTCGCTTGTGGCAGCGGATCGCCCGTTTCGTCGATCGCGATTCCGCCGATCAGGTGGGACGAGAACTCGAATTCGTGACCGAACAGGGAGGCAACTTTTTCTAGAACAAGGTGCGCCTGAGCGGTAATTTCTGGGCCGATGCCGTCGCCGGGCAGCAAAACGATGGACGCTTTCAAGGTGATTGCTTTAGTGCGGGAGGGGAATGGTCGATTCGTTTGACGAAAGATTCGCTACTTTAACGCAGGGCAGCGTCTTTCCCCAGTGGTGCAAAGCTCTTTGTTGCAAGTCGCCGATTCGATGCACCGTTTCAGTTTGATGGGGACCGTGCCACGTTTTTTGGACCACCAATCGGCCGCTGAGAGGTGATTCGAGGATTGCCCGGCGGTGGCAGGAATTCTTCACTGTCTCTTCGTTGTGGTGAGTGTCAGCACACAGCGGAATAATCCCTGCAACTGTCAGTGTCATTGTGACCCGGCGTGTTTCCTTCGATGCGATGGCGAAGCCGCGCGATTTGATCGCCCGAAGCTTTCCTGCGTTGCACGGTCACTTTAAACACTTCCGATCCGAACGCCGCATTCCGCTAACCGGGACTTGCCGACATCATGCTTCCTCTTGAGCCCTCGACGAAAGCGTCCTCATGGGGCCAGACGCTTGATCCGATTGTCGTCCAACCGTCCGAAGCGAGCGTCGTGTCGGTTGCCGATGCACAACTTGACCGGCACCCATCGACCCAACAGGCATCGGTTCTACATTTGGTCAATGGCGAACACTTTAGTGGTGCCGAACGGGTGCAATCGCATTTAGGGCGTTGCCTGCCCGAATGGGGAGTCAAAGCGGATTTTGTTTGTCTAAAGCCCGGCAAGTTCGCTGCTATCTTGTCTGAGCAAGGCGGACAATGGGGAAAGTGCTTCGAAGCTCCCATGGCGAATCGTTTTGATCTGCGTTGTGTATGGAAGGTCCGCAAACTGATTCACCGTGAAGGCTATCAAGTACTGCACGCACATACGCCGCGAACGGCGATGATCGCATCGATGGCCGCTCGGTTGGCAGGGATCCCTTGGGTCTATCACGTCCACAGTCCCGCCGCACGTGATTCGGCGAACCCGATCAGCAACCGAATCAATTCATTGATCGAGAACATGTCGCTGATCGGATGCAGTCACCTGATCACGGTCTCGGAAAGTTTGCGTTTGGAATGCATGCGGCAAGGCGTAAACGAAGACAACGTCACTGTTGTCCACAATGGTGTGCCCGCAATTTGCCCGCCGCGCGATCATGTACCTTCTGTCGGTGGACGATGGGTGATCGGGATGGTCGCTTTGATGCGGCCACGCAAAGGACTGGAAGTCGTCTTGGAAGCCTTAACGAAGCTTCGTGAACAAGTCGACGTCACACTACGCATCATCGGTCCGTTCGAGACGGCCGAGTACGAAGAACAAATCAACGATCAGATCGCTCATCTACAAGTATCGAGTCTGATCGAACGAGTTGGCTTTACCAACGACGTCCCTGCTGAGTTAGCGAAGCTGGACGCAATGATTCTGCCCAGTCTGTACGGTGAGGGGCTTCCGATGGTGGTCCTTGAAGCGATGGCAGCAGGATTGCCAGTGATTGCCACACGCGTCGAAGGCACACCCGAAGCGATCACCGACGGGATCGAAGGCCTATTAGCAGAGCCTCGCAACGCTGCTTCTTTGGCAGCGAAGATCGAAGACCTGGTCACCGGCAAGCATGACTGGAATCAGATGTCCGAAGCAGCACGCACCCGACACGAGAAAGACTTCTCCGATCAGTCGATGGCGAAAGGCACCGCACAGGTTTATCACAAAGTCATCGAGCAATATTCTCGTCGATAAACCATCGCGATTCGAGCGCTCAGCCTACGGCTGCTGGTCGTGAAGCTTTCGGGCGACGGGAGCAGATTCCCAAGAAACTATTTCGTCGCTTTCAGCTGAGCACGTGCTTCCATTCCGGCCTGCAATGTCGCAATGATTTCGTCGACATCATAGACGCAGCCTCCCCATGCACCTCCACCGACTTGTTGCAGTGCTGCCCATAATCGAGTGTCATCGGGAATGTCTTTTTCGACTGCAAGGCTTGGGTGTGGTGGCCGTTCGGCGAGCAACTGCTCTGCTGGTGTTCCGTCGGCTGATTCGATCAAGTTGACGGTGCCTTCGAGCGACTTGCGGTTGACTTCGATTTCGATGATGTCGCCGTCACGAACCTTCGCGATCGGACCACCTGCGAGTGCTTCGGGACCGACATGCCCAATGCATGCGCCCGTGCTTACACCAGAAAACCTAGCGTCGGTGATCAACGCGACGTGTTTTCCGAATGACAGGTACTTCAGCGCCGAAGTGATTTGGTAGGTTTCTTCCATGCCACATCCAAGTGGGCCGCGGCCGATCAGAACGATCACGTCGCCTTCTTTGATCGCCGGATCGAGTTGCCCTTTGACCGCGGCGATCGCATCACGCTCGCTGGTGAAGACTCTCGCCGGACCGCGTTTTCGATAGACGTCGTCATCATCGATCACCGATGGGTCGATCGAAGTTGCTTTTATCACGGAGCCCTCTGGGCAGAGGTTTCCAAATGGAAAGCAAACCGTTGGGGTCAGTCCCTTTTGGGCTACACGATTTGGTGGGACGATGACGTCATCGGGATCAACTTTGTCTGATTCGAAAAGTCGCTCGCGGCAGAATTGACGTCGATCAGAATCCTTCCACTGATCCAAGATTTCATTCCAGGTCATTCCGCTGACCGTCATCGCTTCACTACGCAGCAAACCCATTTCACGCAAGTGAAGTGCGACTTCGGGGACACCACCGGCAAGGAAGAATCGAACCGTCGGATGGCCAACCGGGCCGTTTGGCAGGCAATCGACAAAACGCGGAACCATCCGGTTGATGCGGCTGAATTCGTCGGCATCAGGACGCGTTAACCCCGCCGCTGCTGCGATCGCTGGAATGTGTAACAGCAGGTTTGTGCTGCCGCCGACGGCCGCGTGAATTAGCATCGCATTGAACATCGAGTCATCCGTCAAGACATCGCCTATTGATGTTCCGTTGGCGACCATCTGCATGGAAGCCGCGGCCGAATCGCGTGCCATCTGTGTCCAGATCGGCAAACCGCTGGGAGCCAACGCAGCATGTGGGATCGTCATCCCCAAAGCTTCGGCGACGACTTGGCTGGTTGCTGCGGTGCCGAGGAACTGGCAACCACCGCCGGGGGTTCCGCACGCGCGGCAACCTTCCAGCGAAGCCTCTTCCAGTGACATCTCACCACGGGTGTATCGCACGCCAATCGATTGAACCTTTCCAGTGTCTTCACCAACCGTTGCAGGCAAAGTGACACCGCCGGGCACCAATACGCAAGCAAGGTCTTTGCTGCCGGCAAGCGCCATCATCATCGCAGGCAAGCCTTTATCGCAGGTTGCGATTCCGATGACACCTTTGCGTTGTGGAAGAGAGCGTATCAATCGTCGGAAGACGATTGCAGCGTCGTTCCGGTAGGGAAGCGAATCGAACATCCCACGGGTGCCTTGGCTGCGTCCGTCGCATGGATCGCTACAGTAGGCCGCAAATGGAACCGCTTTGTTGGCCGACAACTGTTCCGCAGCCGCGCGAACGAGCAAGCCGATTTCCCAGTGACCGGTGTGATAACCCAATGCCGTCGCGGTGCCATCCTGTTCGCGCAAACCACCTTGGGTACTAAGAATCAAATACTGATCGCCCAGAACTCGTCGCGGGTCGTAGCCCATGCCGACGCTTTGGGTCAGCCCAAATAGATCGCCCGAGGACCACGATCGCAGAATCTCGTCCGATAGCGGCAATGAGCCGGACGGGCCCGCCGCATGAGTGATCAGTTCATCAGGATCGACAGGGGTATCGAAGTAGGTGGGCACGGCAGCAATCACAGGGCGGGGACAATGAAAAGAAGCAAAACGCAGTTTACCCCCACCCACAAACAATCCCAACCGGGCAATAGTTTACCGCCCGGATTGCGAAACAAATGCTCCCTGAGTCGCAACGGCGTTAGATCAATTGACTATCGTCAGGACATAGGAAACCGTCGCTAGCGCGAACCGGCTCAGTTTGATTGCTCGCCCTGAGCCGCAACGGCGTTAGCCGCGGTTACGTGCATTCCCGGCAGCCGGGAGGCTGCTAGACATGTGCATCTCAAGGCGGAGCCTTGCGACGAGTTTGAAGGACCGCTCGTGCGAGGCTCCTGCCTCGCATGCGATGTCTCGCGGGCTCCGCCCGCCAATAGTTGACACCGGGAACCGCATGCTGGCGCATAGCGGCTGACAAGCCATGTAAAATTGCGACCGTTGGAGAACCAGGCCTAAAGCTTGACCGTGACGGTTTTGGATTCGGTGTAGGGCTTGAGACCTTCTTCACCAAGTTCTCGGCCGTAGCCACTCATCTTGAATCCACCGAAGGGCGCTGCTGCGTCGAAGACGTCGTAGCAGTTCACCCAGACGGTCCCTGCACGAACCCTTGCGGCAAAGTCATGGGCGTTGGCTATGTCGCGCGTCCACACCGCCGCGGCCAAGCCATAGAACGTATTGTTCGCTCGGTGGATCATGTCTTCCTTGTCGTCGAAGGTCAGCACGCTCATCACGGGGCCGAAAATTTCGTCGGTCGCGATTGACATGTCGTCGGTCACGTTGTTGAAGATCGTCGGTTCAACAAAGTAACCTTGCTCACCAACTCGACCGCCACCGGCAACGCAATCGGCGCCTTCGTTCTTACCTTTGTCGATGTATGACATGATCTTGTCGAATTGTGCTTGATCGACTTGAGGGCCTTGATCTGTGTCCGACGCGAATGGATCGCCGACTTTGCGTTTCAATGTCAACGCCGTCAGCTTTTCAATAAATTCGTCGTGGCAAGACTTTTCAACAAACACTCGGCTGCCGGCACAGCAGCACTGCCCTTGGTTCAAGAACAAACCGATGTAAGCCCCTTGGACCGCGGCGTCCATGTCGGCATCGGCGAAGACTACGTTGGGGCTCTTGCCTCCCAATTCAAACGTCAAACGCTTGAGCGTATCGGCTGAATCACGCGTGATGATTTGCGCCGTTCTGTGTTCGCCGGTAAAGGCAATCTTGTCAATCAGCGGATGCTTGACGCAAGCCGCACCGGCAGTGGGGCCAAAACCTGGGACGATGTTGATCACGCCGTCAGGGAATCCAACTTCTTTCGCCATCTGTGCCATCGCGAGGCAAGTCAGTGGCGTCTGTTCAGCCGGCTTCATCACGACGGTACAACCGGCGGCCAGTGCGGGTCCCCATTTCCATGCCAGCATCAACAATGGGAAGTTCCAAGGGATGATTTGGCCGGCAACGCCGATCGGTTCGCGTCGGGTGTAGCACAGGTATTTGCCACGAATCGGAATGGTGCTGCCGTGAAGCTTGTCGGCATATCCGGCATAGTAACGGATCGCGTCGATTGCCAACGGAAGGTCTCCGCCCAAGCTGTCTTTGAGTGGCTTGCCGTTGTCGAGGGTTTCTAGTGCCGCCAAGTAATGGATTTCTTCTTCCATCCGATCGGCAAGCTTGTAAAGCAAGCGACCGCGATCACGGGCATCCATTTTGGGCCAATCACCCGTTTCGAACGCGTGGCGTGCCGCTTTGGCTGCGGCATCGACATCGGCCGCGTCACCTTCGGCGATCTGTGCGATTTCTTGTTCGGTTGCCGGGTTAAAGGTCGCAAACGTTTTACCGCTGGCTGCCGGAACCCATTTACCGTCAATAAAACACTCGGTGTGCTTCACTTCGACTTCGGCCGCAGACTTTGGTGGCTGTGACAACGTCGTACTCATCGATAACCTCGTGGACTGGTCGCGAACTACGCATGTAAATCAAGCCGCAGATCGATTCGGTCGCAGTTCGTTAAACACATACAGGGAAAGGGGCGAAGGAAGGTTTCAACACATCAGCAAAGGCAAATCAAATCACCGACTGCATTGCTATGGGTTCCTGCGATCGCGTTGCATGCCGAAACATCCCTGTTGTTGTACACGATCGGCTAGCCTTGGTGGGAATTTGGGGGGCAATGTCACCGGACCAGTGCCAAGCGGCGATGTCAAAGCGTTCGCAGGTATTTAAAGTGCTATTGACCTTGGTTTGTCACTCGTCCTAGGGTGGCCTCAAAGCATGGGTGACATCCGATGGAACATGGATACCCGGCTGGCAGGGCTGGCGTGAAGTTAGGAAAACTTTGGCGTTTGCGAATTCTGCCCCGAAAATGCTGGCCCTGTGCTTTCGTCATTGCCGATCACCATGGACGGTGTGTGATTTCAAATAGGAAGAAAGAAGGCCGCAAGGATGCCGAATAGAAAGCAGCTAAGAACGCAACTGTTGGTTACCGGATGTGCAGCCATGGTTGCTTGTTCGACAGGATGCCGCAGTGCGATGCCCAAATGGAATATGTTTGGCTTCCGCAAAGCTCCGTCAGCTGAAATGCTTGCCGGAAACGGTCCCAGCCATACTTATCCTGCTCCGCCAAGTTCATCGGCAACTCCGATGGCGATCGCATCCAATGCTGCTGGAACCAGCGACATGGTTGCTGATGCGGGGAAAACACCAGGCGTTGGCACCGCAGGGTTCAATCCTGGCGTACCGACCGCAGGGCCGACTTCACCAGCAGCGAATATGGCTGCAGCTCAGGCAAACGGATTCGCATTGGCAAGTGGTCCCGCGGCAAGCCAGTCTGGCCCGGCTCACTACTCGCTAAGCTCGAACGTTTCGACCGACAAGAATTCGTCTGTGCCAGCGATCCCAGCCGGCTACCAGTTCGGAACCAAAGCGACTCCACCGGGCGCCACCGCAACAGCCGCAAACACGACGGGATATCAAATCCCTTCGTCGTACCCGGCTCCGTCAGCTGGGGGAACAGGATCGAGCTACAGCTTGCCCTCGTCTGCGACCTCTCCCATCAGTCCTTCAAGTATTCCACCGAGTACGTCCTATGCGATGCCCGGTACAGGAGCATCTGTAGCTAGCGAGCCAAGTGCAGGCCCAACAACATCGGGATTTGCGTTGCCCGACGATGTGATGGCCAGTGTCAAACAAGCTTCGGCAACCGCAACCAATGCGGCACCGTTCACACCCAAAACCAATACACCTTCGGCTGGTCTAGAGGCCACACCGAACACCGCCGTGGCAGCGATTTCGATGCCAGCGGCCGGATCTTCTTCGTCGAACAGCATGACTTTGCCTACGGGCACTCCGGCTTCAACCGTCGGTACTGGAAGCACAAAGCCATCGTTCTCTACCGCTAGCGCGTCTTTCCCTACGGGCGACAAGACTTTGTCACTGCCATCTAATGGCGTGATGAGCAACGGTAGTGTCGGTGGTTCGTACGCACCAGGTAGTACTGGTACAACATCGGGGTATCCAGCCACAAGCGGCTATCCCGGTACAGGCACCAATGGCAGTTTTTACCGCTAGGCAAAGTACGGTTCGCATCGTCGGTTAGCGACGTGCGGTCATCGCCTTGAAAGGCAAAGAATCCAGTTTGAGCATCACTGATTTTCAGGGTGCTCGGTCGTAAAGATGGTGGCCCATCCGCCATCTTTGCGGAACATGATTCGGCGTCGATTAAGGATTCAACGAAGGCAGCATTTCGTTTGGCGCTGAGGCTCGTACTGGATGCAATTGATCGCATCAGGAGTCCACGCCGATGAACGTTTTGTTTCAAGTCATTATGGCTGTTGCTATGGCAGCAGCACCGACGAATTGCGTTGTCACATCTTCGTTAGGTGGCAACCCGACGACTCAAGCGACCGTTGATATGGTCGAGTTGAATCACTTCCTGGACGACAACGGCCGCGAAGTGTTCCGCCAAGTCGTTTTCTATGATTGGTCCAGTAAGAACCGGCAGCTTGAAGTTCGAGCTTGGCGATTGGTCAAGCACCCTTCGCAGTTGCCTCGCCCACAACATCGCGGCGAAGGGTTTGTCACCCGCTGGCAAGACAAGTATGTGACACGTGAAGTCGTCGCCAGGACGATGCGTGAAACGTTCAGTCAAGAAGACCCCGAACGTGTCAATCGCAATGTCTTGCCCGAAAACGAACGCCGACCGCTTTGGCCCTCGGGCGAGTAGGCGGAATAAGAGCTGATGCACTCGATAGTGTCACTCCGCTCTGAAAGTGTCGCTCCGCTCTCCGAGCTGAGAGTACGATAAGAAACCGCGAACGGCGCGGAGAGCGGAGCGACAATAGTTGATCGCAGATGGAAGGCTCCTTTCACCCTCGCTACCAAACGAAAACAGCCCCGAGTGATTCCCGGGGCTGTCTGGCAATTTGATCGCTTTTGATTTGCAGCGGATCATGCATCGGGTGCGATGACTTGATCCTGGTTCATGCAATCAGATCAGTCGCGAACGATGGTGCGGCCGTGCTTGGTGATCACGACGTCGACGCACTTGTCGCAGCAGGTGAACTTGTAGGTCAGGATCTTGCGGCCGAGGAAGCCAGGACGGCAACCGACGTAGCAAGGAACGGTGCCAGCGCATTCTGCAGGAACGCAAACGCTAACTGGGTACTTGCAACCGGTGCAAGGATCGACAACGCAGAAGGTAACTTCTACTGGAGGTGCTGGGCAGCAAACTGGTGCTGGTTCGCAGCAAGGAGCAGGTGCTGGCTCGCAGCATCCAGCGTTGGCGACGGATGGTGCCAGGCTGGCAACGCAAAGTGCGGCAACGGCCACAACGAACGAAACGCTTTTCATCTTGTATTCCTTCGGAATCAAAGTTGCTTGAACAGGTGCCGTTACTTGAAGGAAGGTGGGCACCAACTAGGTGGTAAAGCTTTGCTCTTAGTTAAAGCTTGTGCAAGCCCCCTATCCCACCACGTGCCGTCGTGATTCTTCGTTGCATTCACATTTAGCGATTGCACCGAGGCAGGCGCGCCGCTTGAGACCATTAGGGCTCCACACAAGTTGGCGTCAGTCGTAAAGAAACCCAGGTTTTGTAAATGAAGCAGCCAATTCAGATCGTGCATCCACGCGGAGGGCTCAGCCGATGACCCGGCGGATGCCGGTAAATTAATGCGTCGATTGATCCGCAATCGTGGTCCTTGCGATGGACCATTCCTCGTTAAGGATCTAGTCGCGAATCGTGCGTCGAAAGTATGGAACGAGAGTCTGAGAACAAGACGCAATTCGCGATCGGCCAGCAACCAATGTTTGAGTCTCAGATTGAGAGGCAATTGTTGCGGCGAGGTCTTTCGCGTGCGAATTTGTCTCAGGCTGAAGCTGACAACCGTGTCGCAAGACGGTCATGCGAAAAACCGCTGCGGCCCCAAATTTTTTTCGGGAATCGTTGACAGTTTTGCAGAGTCGCGGGGTTCAGGGCTGCCAGGAACATCAGCTCGCGCGAACGTATCAGAGAGGCCTGATTCGCGGACCGAAGCAAATTCCTGAAACGGATCTACAGACGGAAGCGGATCGGCATCCGTTCGATGCTTTCCACGGGGACGCCCCAGCGTTTGGCGGGCTTACCTTGCCATTTCGAAACCGCATCAACCGCGGCTTGATCTAAAACGGCGTGGCCACTGGATTGGTGGACTCGCACGTCTTCGACCCGTCCGTTCGAAGTGATCTTGAGCTCAAGAATTACAACACCTTGCCAGTTTTCCGCGATGGCTTTTTGGGGGTATTGCGGTGGCGCGTTGTTTGACAAGTCGGGCGAGTCTTCCTTCTCAAGTCCGACGAACTGTTCGATTGGGATCGCCGCAGGCTTGGGGACTGCGGTGACAATCGGCGTGGTCGCTTTGCGTCGCGGTTGGACGGGACTGATCTCAGGCATCGGTTCGGTCAAGGTTTGACGTTGAAGCTGTGTTTCGTCTGCGATCGAGTTCCGCGCTGAAGGCACGGTGACGCGAGGCAGATCACGTTGGCTACGTTCCAAGCGATGATGCTGGGTTGGTTCAGCCGGTTGTTGTTCAGGCGGCGAAAGGTCCGCGTCAGGCGGAATGTCTTGTGTCTGGATGGCTGGTTCGACCAGCGGACGGATTGACGGTTCGATCACACTGACCGGGGTGACAGCCGTCATCGACTGGGTTGCCTGGATTGTGATGACCTGTGATTGCCCTTTCGAAGCAAAACGCTGGTGGACCGACATCGGCACCGCGTACAGAACCGCAAGCATCGAACCGTGAAGCAGCAGCGAAAAACAGTACGATTTTAACGTTGGGGCCAACGGACTTCCGCTGCGGGGGTTGGGTCGGACCCTTGATTCATACATTGCCAGCGGGGTCACATTACTTGCTCAAGTATAACTTGCCGGATGAAGTTAACCGAAGGCGGTACATTTCTTTGTTGTGTCGGATCCAAACTTCGCGTTCCCCATGCAGAATTGTCTCTGAATCGATGATTCGTGGCCGCTCGTTCGGACGCTCCGATTCTTTCGGATTGCGTTCCTGATCATCACCCATCTTTACTCCTACGTTGCAATTTTCATGCATGCTTCATGCATGGGAGCGCAGCGTTAGCAGTTTGCGGGCCATTCGCCCAAGTATCACCAGATCGGTCAAAAACCTCGTGATTTCGAGTAGGTGACGTCCCTGTTAAAGTTGGATTTTTAGTCAACGGTGATGATTTATCCGCCGCGTCGATTCCCATCCACGACAGGGCTCATCGATGACCGGTCCTGCTCCGATCAGGCTGCAGCGGTTAGACTGGGGGGCGAGTGCAGTCATGATTGTCGTTAAGACGTTCGGCCATTAGCTTGTCAGGATCGTCACCGGGTTTTCCGGTCATGCGGAATCGACAGTTGGCCTAGAGCGATGACTTGGCACAAATTGCCTGATTCACAGACCGGTGTCGGGCGGAACGGACGGTCAATGCCGAAGATGACTCGTTGAAGCCCCGATTGTTGAAACCGGTCACTGGTTCCATCCAAGCCACGGCGAGTTGAGCGAATCGTGAAATTCGATGCGTGACTACCAACTTAGAATTTGATCTTAGATAAGTCTTATGAGCCAATCGATTCAATGTTCTCCCGTCGAAAGCCGCGCCGATCAGAAAGCGTTTATTCAATTGGAGAAGGATCTCTACAAGAATGATCCGAATTGGGTGGCTCCGCTTTGGGGTGAACGCAAGCAGCTTTGTGGTTTTTCTGGCAAGCACCCGTTTTATAATGATGCCGAATGCAAAGCGTTCCTTGCGCGTAAAGACGGGAAGGTTTGTGGCCGCGTTTTGGCGATCGTCAATCACGCCCACAACCGGTACCACAAAGAGCAGCGTGGCTTCTTTGGCTTCTTCGAATGTGTTGATGATGCTGAAGTCGCCAAGGAGTTGTTTGATCAGGCTTGTCAGTGGTTATCCGGCAAAGGCATGACTGACGTTCGCGGCCCGGTGAATCCCAGTTTGAATTATGAGTGCGGATTGCTGGTCGATGGCTTTGATTCACCGCCAACGTTCCTGATTACTTACAACCAGCCATACTACGAAGATCTAGTTGTTGCCGCGGGCTTTGAAAAATCACAGGACTTGTTTTGCTACGAGGCCAGCATTGAAGACCTTGACGATTTGGATCCGAAGCTTCAGTTCGTGATCGATGAAGCGACCAAACGATTCAAGGTCAACTGTCGCCCGATTAGTCGAAAGACGTTCGACGAAGACGTAAAAACGTTCCTGCGAATTTACAACCAGTCGCTGCAGCGGACTTGGGGGTATGTGCCGATGAGCGATGAAGAACTGGTTCACCAAGCGGGGCAATTAAAACTTTTGATCGTTCCTGAGTTGACCAGCATCGCCGAAATCGATGGACAGCCGGTCGGTGCGGGATTTGGTCTGTTGGACTACAACCAAGTTCTCAAAAACATGAATGGGAATTTGTTTCCGTTCGGCTGGCTCAGACTGGTGCTCGGCAAACGCAAAATCACTCGGTTGCGACTGGTCAGTACCAACGTATTGCCCGAATATCAGAAGTGGGGTTTGGGACTGGTTACGTTGGCGAGGATTTTGCCGGACGCGATCAAATTTGGAATCCAAACGGGCGAATTCTCTTGGGTTCTGGAAAGCAATTCGCTGTCGCGAGGTACGATCGAACGTGGTGGCGCTCGAAAAGCCAAAACACAGCGACTTTACGATCGCAAGCTGTAACGGCGGTCCCTGCGGTGGATCAACATTCGGATCCGATCGCGAATTGACTCAGGTGTCGGGGGAACCTGACCACTGTTCAGTCGGCCCGATAGGCTTCATACTCTTGAACCCACCTGTCTTTCGCCTGTCAAAAAGTCGATTTCAGGTGGTTTAAATTTTGCACTTCTCATCTTTGCTTTCTGCCGATTAGCCATGACACGTCAACCTGCCGTGATTACTGGGATCGGTATCGTCAGTGCAATTGGGATCGGTCAGCAGACATTCTTTGACGGTCTGCTAGAAGGACGTAGCGGCGTACGGTCGCTTGCCGATCGGACTGACGAAGAGGCAAAACCTGGACCCGACGATCCGCAAGACGGAGTTTGGATCGGGGCACCTGTTGTCGACTTTGATGCCAAGCAGTTTGTGCGACCACGCAAAGCCTTGAAGGTCATGTGCCGTGAAATCCAAACGGCATTCGCCTCGGCCCAGTTGGCTGTTGAGCACGCGGGGCTTGGTGATCAGATTCCTGCCTCGGAATCGGGTCTGATTTCACCGGATCGTCTTGGGACAGTTTATGGAGGTGAGATCTATTTCAATCCTCCGACCGAACTGATGGAGTCGATCCGTCGCTGTGTCGACAGCGATGGCCAGATCCAGGCGGGGCAGTTTGGCGATGCCGCGCGAAAAGAAGTCGTTCCGCTTTGGATGCTGAAATACTTACCGAACATGCCGGCCTGCCAAGTCGGGATCTCGATCAATTCGCAAGGTCCCAACAATTCTTTGGTTCTCGGCGACGTTTCCGGTCCAGCAGCATTGCTCGAAGGTTGCTCGTACTTGGATCGTGGTATCGCCGATATCAACGTCGTTGGTGCAACCGGGACGCGCGTCGGATCGATGCGAATGACCTACACCGGTGATCTTCCGATTGTGGAGCGTGGCGAAAATTCTGTTGCCAACGCTTCGCGTCCCTACGATCCCAATTGCACGGGTGTGGTTGGTGGTGAAGGGGCCGCATCGCTGGTGATCGAAACGGCCGAACACGCACAACGTCGCGGCGCAACAGTGCTTGCACGTATCTTGGGAATCGCTTCGCGCTTCGCGCCAACACAAGCGATGAAACAGTGTCAGCGTGGGAACTCCGTCGATCAATCGGAATCAAGGCAGGCCAGTTCCGCGATCAAGCTTGCCATCGAAGCTGCCTTGGAACAAGCCGGTGTCGCTGCCAAGGACATCGCCCTTGTTGTCTCGCATGCGATGGGAGATCGGCAGGTCGATAGCGGTGAAGCGATGGCATTGAATGATTGCCAAATCGATGCTCCAGTGCTGCCTATCATTGCTTCGATCGGGCATACAGGTGCAGCCGCGGGGATGATGGAAATCGCTACCGGAGCATTGGTAATCGCCAACGGAAAAATACCTGCGGCGCTACATGCCGATCAGCTGAAAGATGCCAATCTGGTTGATCACACGAGGGATTTTGATTCCGGCTGTGTGCTATGTGTGACGCACACAACCGAAGGCAGCGCTGTCGCCGTGGTTCTCGGTAAATAAAGTATCGAGTGCTGCGACCGATTTTGTAGAACGCAGCTTTTACTTGCGGCCTTTAGGAACGAATGGATCCAGAGCCGCTAGGTTGGCTCCGTCGTTCGATTCAGCGAATCGGAAACCCAACCCCGCGATCTTGTCGGCCGCTTCGGTAAGCTGTGGCCCGTTGTTGAGTTTCAATTGCACGCTGCCGACAACAGAAAGAATTTCATCCAGGATCGGTTCGTCGACTTTTTGAGCAACGCTCTGCAATCGTTTGCTCGCGCGACTTGCACGTTGGGCTGAAGTGATTCCGAATTTCGCTTTTTCCGTCGCTGCTGCAGTCGCGCGGAGCGAAGCTTCTAATTCAGCGATCATCCCGGCTACAAACATGACGCGCAGCTTTTCAGGAGACCGCGAGGCGTTTGCTTTTCCTTCGCTGGCGACAAAGTTGTGGCGAATTGTGCCCTGGCTCCATGAAACAAACTCAAATTCCAAAGACCCTGCTGAGTGTCCGCCGACATTGACCAGTTCTTCGTCAGCTGTTGTGTGACACCTCAAGCAGCTCTGGGCGACGAGGTAAGCATTCGTCGGGTTGCGCATTCCGGCGGCGATGCTTTTTGAAATTCGGTCCGCTCGGTGTTGTGATGATTCCGTTTGGCGAGTGACATTGGGACCGCCGTAGTCATGGTGCAATTCAAGCCACGCTTTTGCTTCTCCGTGGCACGACTCACAAGAAACGCCTGCGATTACATGTGGACTTTGTCCCGGCTCGGATTGCTGGGTGTAGTGACAACCCACGCATCGGCCAGAGTGCTTGATTGAACTGAGTCCAAGCTTGGAAGCGATTTGTTTCGCTTCAGGTTGACGGTGAAGCAAATCGAACGTCTTAGCATGGGGAGTCGACTGCCAAACCGTGATTTCGGGAGCATGGCATTTCACGCAGGCTTCGTTGCCCAGCACCATGCTTGGATCGACCGGGCGGGCCGGATGAATCGAATGTGATTGATCAGAACTGTTCGCTGAAACGAGACTCGTTTGGGCGTTCGCTCGCTGGCCATATTGCGATACGAGTGACGCTAGGGTGCAAATCGCACATGCGACGAATTGAATACGAGTCATGATCAACGATGGAAATGGTTCTTGGGGCGGTTGTGCGAGCATCGATCGGCGCAACCCGGCTGGTAATCGATTCGGCAAAACGACTGATCCGTAAGTGCGGTTCCGAGGGTCGGTCTCGCCGGATCATCGCGCGGGTTACTCCGCAAAATTGCGAGTCATTGCAAACGTAGCTCACCCTTAGCGGGCGGTATGCGCGAATGAATGAAAACGCTACCTCACATAGGCGGGTGTCGGTTGGTCTGGGGCTGTGCAGGGCGGACGAAGCCACCGAACAGATTGCAGCATTGAAATTGAAATCACCGTTGGTCGGGAATCCACTTCGCGGCAGGTTGCGTTTATGCTAGGAAGGCACAAAACCGCAGTGCGTTGGTCCAGCTTGATTTGGATTGGGCGATAGGCTTGGTATTGTTCGGATGTGCCGAAGGGCGTTAGCCCCGGTGGCCCGTGAGAAAACCGCCGCTAGCGCGGTGCGGCTCATAGGGTTGTAACTTGATTTTGGATTAGCCGATCGGGCTTTGGGCTTGGTATTGTTCGGATTAGCCGAAGGGCGTTAGCCCCGGTTACCCGTGAGAAAACCGCCGCTAGCGCGGTGCGGCTCATTGGGTTCCAGCTCTACTATTCAGTTGGAACATAGCACTCGTTACCCGTTTCACCCGCACCTCAGAATTCTGCAATGCCGCGAAGTCGACTTGGTCCGTTGGCAATTGAGTCAAAATTGGGCGACCACCCGTCGACCAGCTCGGTGTGGCGTGCGGTTCATGTGCAGCAGAAAAAATCAATCGCGGTCAAGCTCTTTAGTGCACCCTTTGGCGGTACTCCCGAGGCTCGTCAGGCGTTTGCCGATGAATGGGAGCGATTAAAGAAACTTTCGCACCCTGGATTGGCGCGATGTTTCGGAGGCGGTTTTGAAGACGCCGATGCGTACTTGGCCTATGAGTTGATTGAAGGCGAGACGCTACAGACGCAGATTGATCGAAGCGGACGACTTAGTTGGGAGAACGCACTTGAGATCGCTCAAGGCATTGCCGAGGCTCTCGAGTACTTGCATTCGCAGCAGGCGGTGCATGGCGCGATTCTGCCTGACAAAATCATCATCTCCGGATTCTCGCCCGTCTTAGTCGACATGCGATTGGACCGTTTCGGTTCGCCGTTTCGTGCATCGCGACCACCAAGCATGGACCAAGTCGCACGACAGGCACCTGAACTTGTCAGCGGGAATATCAGTAGTGCGCCCGAGAGCATTACTGCGTCAGCAGATTTGTATGCGTTGGGTGTGCTGCTCTACCATGCGATCACGGGACGTCTTCCGATCCAAGGCGATTCAATCGAAGAAGTTCGTCAAGCGGTCCAAATGCAAGTGCCAGAGTCACCGGCCAGCATAGTGCTGCAATGCCCGGTCTGGTTTGACAAGTTGATCATGCAGCTGTTGGAAAAAAATCCGATCAATCGGCCACAGTCTGCCACAGCGGTCAAATTGCAATTGGCCGAAGTGCGTAAGCGATCGCTTTCTCGGGCCGGTGTGGCTGAGCACGTCAGCAGCGGATTCAGTCCATTGCAAGTCACCAATCAGCAGGACAAGGACGAAGCAAGGCAGTTGCTCGGGCGAGGCGTTGTGGATCTTAGCCTTGCCGATGAAGACGAAGATGAAATCCCAGACGCGACCGTTTGGCATGATCAACCGTGGTTTCTATTCGGCGGCTTACTCGCAATCCTATTGCTGTTGGCCTATGTGGCTTGGCCGGCTAGTGAAGCATCGTTGCGAAAGCGGGCGGAAGCATTGATCGCTCAGGACACTCGATCCGCATTGTCCGAGGCTGAGAATCATCCCCTACGCCAGTTGATCGTCCGGTTTCCTGAAAGCCCCAATGCCGAATGGGCGCAACAACAAATTGATCGAATCAATGTCATTCAGTTCTTGCATCAACTGAAGATAAAAATCAAAAACAAGCTACCGATCAAAGACCAGGGCGAGTTGTTGCACAAGCAGGCACAAGCCTTCGAGGACAATGGCGATATCGCCGAAGCGCTCGACAAGTATCGCAGTATGGTGACGGTGCTAGGCGAAGACGAGAAATACGAAACCGCAGTTAATGCCGCTCGGTATAAGATCGCGTTGCTCGAAGAGCTTGCCGAAAAGGCAAGTGATGCACGCAGTATTGTTCAAGCTCGATTGGATGAGGCAGAGCAACTGATGTCGGAAGGACGCGTCGCCGAAGCGAGGATCATCTGGTACAGCCTCGTTGAACTTTATGGCAGTAATTCGGATCTGAAGCCGTTGATCGATCTTGCTCAGTCCAAGCTGGCTGAGAATCTAAACACGCAGCAATAGCGGAGCTGCAATCGCTCGATAGCCGACCTCGGTAGCAGTCCCAATTCTAAGATCGGGGAAAGCTCCGCAAGACTGAATGTTTGTCCGCTGCCGAGCAATGCATGGGGCAGTCAAGGCGAACTTCCGCTGCCAAAAATGATGTTTTCAACACACATTCTTACGGCAACCTGTTTGGTGTGTTAACAAGATATCAACAATCCTTCGCTATGCTCCTGCCCAGATCGTAAGACACTTTACTTACACCTCCATGAGGAGAGGGGCCGGTGCCATGCGTTTAGAAACGCCAGTGGCGATGGGGGATTGCCCGCTATCAACCACGCCATCAACCGTCGCTGCAACAACGACGGTCACTAAGCCGCCACCACCGAAGTTGGTTGACAAGCCAAATTCGATTCAAAATCCAACAGTGGCCCAAAAAACAACAGCGGCCCAAAAAACAACAGCGGCCCAAAAACCAACAGCGGTCAGAACGCTATTGGTGAGCGATGTCCATCTTGGCTGCAAACATGCTCGGACCGAAGAGTTCCTGAAGTTTTTGACAGGCTATCGACCGGAAACTCTCTACCTTATCGGCGACTTTATTGACGCCTGGAAGATCAACGCGGGATGGCATTGGTCGGTTCAATGTGACCGGATCATCAATCACCTAGTGGAGCTGACAGAACAAGGAACGAAGATCTATTACGCGTCTGGTAATCATGATTCCTTTTTGCGGGGACCTGCCTTTCGAACTTTGTTGCCAGCAGGATTTCCTCACGTCAACATCGCCGATGAGTTCGTTTTCGAAACTCTGCGAGGCTACCGGCTGTTGGTGATTCACGGGGATCTTTTCGATCTATTTGAAACCCGGGCGCAGTGGATTTCCAAAGGTAGTTCGGCTTTCTACGACGCTTGCCTTAGTCTCAATCGCTGGGTTCAGCAACGTTTTTTGGGGGACCATCGCAATCCTTATGGAGCCTGCGCGGCGATCAAGGGACGTGTCAAGCGTGGTGTGAAGTTCATCAGTCGTTATGAGCGAAAGATCATGAATCATGCTTCGGAAAAGAAGTGCGACGGTGTGATTTGTGGGCACATTCATACACCGGTGCTGAAGCATTCCGCCGACACGTTTTATTGCAATACGGGCGATTGGGTCGAGAACTGTACCGGGATTGTGGAGCATCACAATGGTGCACTGCAGTTGGTCAGTCGCTATGGAAAAGAAGTCACTTTGGATTTGAAGCAAGTTGCGAGCGAACCGGCCTTGAAAGAAATGGAGATGTCAGTCGCATGATTCGAAATTGGATAGGGCGTCGTTGTTTTTCCGCCATTCACGGACGCAATCTGGTCTACAACACCTGCTGGGAAGATCCACGTTTGGATCGCGAAGCCCTACAGCTGAGTAGCGATGACACCGTCTTGGTGATTACATCTGCTGGGTGCAATGCTTTGGATTACGCATTGCAGCAGCCCCAAGCCGTTCATGCTGTGGACGTCAATCCGCTACAAAATGCTTTGTTGGAACTGAAGAAGGCCTCGATCAAATCGCTTTCATTCGATGACTTTTTTGCGGTTTTCGGACGAGGGTACCACGAGGGCTGGGATCAGCTTTATCACCGGCAAGTGCGTCCAAATCTTCATCCATCGGTCGCGATGATTTGGGACAAGAGAACGAGCTTCTTCGATGGAACCGGTCGACGAAAGAGTTTCTACTTTCGAGGCACCTCCGGTCTATTCGCGTGGATGATCAATGGGTACATCAATCGTCCGCGGGGACTACGCGAAGCTGTTCATGAGATTTTGCAAGCCGAAACTGTGGACGATCAAGCCAAGATCTATCAAGACCGCGGTGTTCAAAACATGCTGTTTTCAAGGCCTATGCGATGGGCTCTTCGTCGTGACAGTGTGATGGCGATGCTTGGTGTTCCGCGAAGCCAACGGATGCAACTGGATCGTGGTTATCCTGGCGGCATTGGTAAGTTCATTCAGGATCGAATCGAACATGTCTTTACCCGAATTCCACTACACGACAACTATTTTTGGCGTGTCTATTTGACAGGAAGTTACTCACGCGACTGCTGCCCCGATTACTTAACCGAGGAAGGCTTCCAACAGCTTGCAGATGGTTTGGCTGACCGGATCAAGACTCACACCAAAACGGTCGAGTCATTTCTAAGTTCACACGATGGCGTGATCTCTCGATTCGTGCTGCTCGATCATATGGACTGGTTGTACGAGCACCATCCGCAATCTTTGTCTGACGAATGGCAGCGGATTGTGGAGCGGGCCGCTCCTGAAACAAGGATCCTGTGGCGAAGTGCGGCCTTTGATGTCGACTTTGTTGACCCGCTGATCGTCGCTTCTGACGGAAAGCAAACACGATTGGGTGAGCTACTGCGCTACCAAAGTGACTTGGCGAATCAATTGCATCAACGCGATCGAGTTCACACGTACGGAAGTTTCTATATCGCGGACCTGATTGGAGCAGCGGCGTGAGCGACACCGCACCCGTCCAACGATTGGAAACGTCAAAAGGTCGACTCTCTGACCTGAGAGTGCTTTGGCACCTAATGTTACATCCCGTCAAAGGCAAAACACATGCAGAACGGCTGGAGAGTTTCTATGGCGGACAGGCCGGAGACTACGACTCGTTTCGAGAACGTCTGTTGCATGGCCGCGACGACGTTCTGGAACATTTGAATTTCAATCCAGGAATGTCCTGGGTCGATATGGGAGCCGGGACCGGTCGAAACGTACTGCAAGTTGCCGATCGGATCGGGCAGCTGAAAGACATTTTGCTGGTTGACCTTTCCAGTTCGATGTTGAAGGTCGCAACTGAAAAGCTGAAGCAGAACCGACTGAACAATGCGTCGTGCTTAAACGTCGATGCGACGATGTTGGACTTGCCATCCGAAAGCGTCGACATCGTGACGTTCTTCTATTCGTTGACAATGATTCCGAATTGGTTTGCCGCGATCGAAGTCGCTCATCGAATTCTAAAACCAGGTGGAACGATCGCTGTCGCTGATTTCCATGTTTCCCGCAAGTATCCCGAAGCCGGGCAACGGCAGCATTCGTCATTAACACGGATGTTTTGGACCAATTGGTTTTCTGCCGATGGTGTTTATCTCAGTTCAGACCATCTGGCGATGCTGCAGCACCATTTTGAAACCGGTTACTTAAGCGAACGTTTTGGCAAAGTCCCGTACATGCCTTTGCTAAGAGCACCGTACTACACTTTCATCGGACGAAAGTCGGAGGCCGCTTAGAAACGTGTTTCTTCCCCCCATGTCGAGCGCTGGGTGCGGGAATCGGTATATCCAAGAAATGTGTTTCATCAAGCTTTGCTATGACCACTGATTCCGCGACACTTGATCCTGTGTCTCCAACGAATGCTGAAGCTGCGAAGTTCGCTGGACCCTCAGCAGCAAGCGATCAAAGCGACGATCCAGGACGAACTCGGTTTGCCCGTGTCTGCCGCGGGTTCATTCGCTACCACACTCGTCCGATCAACGTTGCCTTGCACTGTTTGACAACGCCCATGGCGATCGTCGGGACGTATGTTATTGCCTGTTGGTTTCATCCGGCAGCCTTGGTCGTGCTGGCTGTTTCACACGCGGTCTGGATTGTGGCTTTGACGCCGCTGCTGGTTTGCCTCAGCAGTACAGCAGCGATTGCGGCAATGGCAACGACAGCATGGTATGTATCGTCGAACCCCTGGCTGGGTTTGGCTTTGTTTCTCACTGGTTACCTCGGCCAAGAAGCCTCGCATTGGATTTCTGGCGAAGCGACATTTCAAAGCAGCTACAGGAGCTCCAGGCATCGGCTTTTGGAGTTCATCGATCACACCGTGTTGTTGTTGCCGTTGCTAATTGTGTCGGCGACACGGCGAAAGAGTTCTCCGCTGCGCATCCTTGTCGCGCGGCAAGCGGTACTACAAACAAGGTTGTCGCCAGAGGATTATCGAGCTGACTTCGACGCAATTTTGAACTGGGTGCGTGAGCGTACGCCGACATTGGAATCAAGCACGCACTGGTGGCAACACGATCTCGAAGGTGAAGCGGGCGAGGCTTTTAACAGGCTTTCATCAGATCCGACGTTGTTCCGAACAATCACCCGATTTCACGGGGCAGGCTATGAAGTCAAACCCGCGCTCGGGATGAACGAAGTCTATGTGACGGGGCCGCCGAAGAAGGTCTCTTCGGACACAGTTTTTTACATGGGCCACGTGGATGGCCCTTGGGCGGTATTCCCAGGTGCGACTTTATACCGATGCATGTTGGCGCTGAACGAGAACCTCGAGGTCACGACGCACTTTTCTATGGCTGGACTTTCGTCCGAGGAACCGGTTAGCCTTCGGTTATGCCATGGCGATGCCGCACTGTTTGATTTCAATCGTGAGTTGCACTACATCACTCGTGAATCAAATCCCTGTCAGCCTGAACCGCGGATCAACCTCAAGCTGCATTTCGTTGCCTATCCCAAAACGATGCGTTGGTATGGCGGATTGCTGGAATGGCTGACCACGACCTACGACATCCAGGCGCGAAACCTGTTTTTGCAGACAATCCAACCGAACGGTTGGATCGCTGGCGTCAAAGCTCGTTGGGTTCTTTCGTGGACAAGGATCTTCGAGGGGATGGTACAGCACGTCGGTTGGACCAACTTGGCGTACGTGGGGCTGGTCGGAGCCGTTTCCGGTGTGCTTTGGTTGAATGGCTTTGCTGACGCGTTTGCACTTTTTGTTGCCGCGACGAGCTTTGTCCACTATGGGATCTATGTGGGGACACTGTTGGAGCGTCGATCGGTCGCGTTTGCGCGTTTTCGCCGCGATGCGATGTTCTTCAAGGTGTTGTCGATGGGGCTTTTCCTGACCTTTTATGCCACGAACATTCTGGTAGGCGGCGTATCGGGACTAGAAATTCTTTCAGTGATCGTGGTGTGCCTTGGATTTTCTTTGGCTGGTTGGGCCGCGCAAGTGTTGGGCATGACGCGAACGCTGTATTCATCCGAGCTTGGGCTTGAGCCGCCGATGCGGATTCAGCGGGCGCCATTCGGATATATTTCACATCCGATGATTCTCGGGGCCGCGATCGCGATATCGGCGACGGGTATGGTAAATGAGTTTCGAGAGCGATTTGGCTGGTTAATCCTGGGGCATCTGGTTTGCTACGCGATCGTTTTGGCGCAAGAGATTCGCGTTGACCGCTCGTTCGAAAAATCTCAAGAAACCTCGCAAACTGCGGGGCAATAACGCAGGCCGAATCAGATTTTTTCGGCTGAAGAGCTTTCCTGGGAAACTAGATTTCGGCGAGTCAAACGGCGTTTCGATCCGAACGCATCTTTTGTGGCTTGCCCAAATGTCCCGAAAAACGCGATTCGGGGTCAGGCGAATGGGGCTAAGTCCCTTCCGAAAATGGTCCGAGAACGGTACGATTTTGGAAAATTTCGACAGTCTATTTCAACTTTACTTTTGCCCAAATTAAATCACGCCAATGAGTGTTGCATCGACCGATATCGATACCCTTGCCGTCGACACCATCCGCACGCTCAGCATGGACGCGGTTCAGACTGCCAATAGCGGTCACCCTGGCACGCCAATGGCTTTGGCACCAATCGCGTATCAGCTGTTCAACCACACGATGCAATACGATCCGGCCAACCCAAACTGGCCAAACCGGGATCGCTTTGTTCTGTCTTGTGGTCATGCTTCGATGCTGCTTTACAGCGTGTTGCACTTGGCAGGCGTCAAAGCCACTGACAAGGACGGCAAAGTTCTGGATGAGCTGTCGATCAAACTGGATGACATCAAGAATTTCCGTCAAATCGGAAGCGTCTGTGCTGGTCACCCCGAGTACGCCGAAGCTGCCGGGATCGAAACCACAACGGGCCCACTTGGTGCGGGTGTCAGCAACAGTGTTGGCATGGCGATGGCACAAAAATGGTTGGCCGAGAATTACAACACGGCTGATCACAAGTTGTTCGATTACAACGTCTACGCGTTGTGCAGCGATGGCGACTTGATGGAAGGCGTCGCTTGCGAAGCCGCGTCACTTGGCGGTCACCTCAAGCTCGACAACCTTTGCTGGATCTACGACGACAACAAGATCACGATCGAAGGCGACACCGATATCTCGTTCTCCGAAGATGTTGGAAAACGCTTCGAAGGCCTCGGTTGGAACGTCATCCACGTTTCTGACGTCAACAAGCTTTCCAACCTTGCCGACGCGATCGAGCAGTTCAAGGCATGCAGCGGAAAGCCAACGATCATTATCTGCAAGACCGTCATCGCTTGGGGATCGCCCAACAAAGCGAATACTCACGGAGCACACGGTGCACCGCTTGGCTGGGACGAAGTCGAACTGACCAAGAAAGCCTACGGGTTCCCTGCGGAAGAAAAGTTCTACGTTCCAGATGGCGTTGTCGAGCACTTCGACAGCAACCTTGGAAAACGTGGACAAGCAGGCTACGAAAAATGGGATGGCGTCTGGTCTAGCTACAAAGCGGCCAATCCGGAGAAAGCGGCCCAATTGGAAGCCGTCTTCGCCGGAAAGCTTCCCGCCGGATGGGATGCAGATATTCCTGTCTTTGAAGCCAGCGAGAAAGGCGATGCGACGCGAAATAGCAGTGGCAAAGTCCTGAACGCGATCGCAAAGAACGTTCCGTTCATGATCGGCGGTTCGGCTGACTTGGCACCAAGTAACAAAAGCGATCTAACCTTCGAAGGTGCCGGTGATTTTCTGCCCAACCAATACGGCGGACGAAACCTTCACTTCGGTATTCGTGAACACGCGATGGCGGGTGCGGTCAACGGGATCAGCCTGACTGGGCTTCGTGGATACGCAGCGACGTTCTTCGTCTTTACCGATTACATGCGTGGTGCGATGCGGTTGTCGTCGATCATGCACCAGCCAGTTCTTTACATCCTGACACACGATTCGATCGGTGTTGGTGAAGACGGGCCAACCCACCAGCCAATCGAGCATTTGACCGCTTGCCGTTCAATCCCAGGGCTTTATGTGTTCCGCCCAGGTGACGCCAATGAAGTCGCCGAGTGCTATCGCAAAGCGATGCTCACCGATGATCATCCTTCGGCCATGGTGTTGTCTCGTCAAAACATGCCGACCCTGTGCCGAACCAAATATGCGTCAGCCGAAGGTTGTGCCAACGGTGGTTACATCCTATCGGATTGCGAAGGCACCCCGGATGTGATCTTGATGGGAAGCGGAAGCGAATTGAACCTCTGCATCACCGCCGGTGAAAAATTGACCGAAGCCGGTAAGAAGGTTCGCATCGTCAGCATGCCATGCCTGGACCTGTTTGCCGAGCAAAGCAAGGAATACCAAGACCAAGTGTTGCCACCTTCGGTTACCAAACGTGTTGCCGTTGAAGCCGGCTTGCGAATGAGCTGGGACCGATGGTTGGGATTCGATGGCGAGTTCATCGGAATGCATGGCTATGGTGCTAGCGGACCATACGCACTGGTTTACGAGCACTTCGGTATCACCGCCGATGCCGTTGTCAAAGCTGCTGGTGGTTGATCTTTGAAAGTTCCCAATCAGCAGAACCGCCCTTTCACCGGAGCGAACATGACGCCGATGATCGACGTCGTGTTTCTGCTGATTATCTTCTTTCTGGTCTCCAGCCATCTTGCTAGACAGGAATCAAGGCTGCCGGTCGAGTTGCCGGTAGCCGAGTCTCATGATCCGCTTAGTGTCGAACCGGTTTCGCTGACAATCACGATTAATCGCGATCAGCAATTGCTCGTGGGCGGCAAGCCGGTCGATCAAGACGCACTGCCGTCGCTTTTCGCGGGAGTATTCGAACGTGAAGGTAAGACCGCTTCGTTGCGGATTCGAACCGACGGGGCCGTACCCTACCAGGTTGTCGAACCTGTGCTGCATGCATCCGCATCGGCAGGCGTGCTGGACATCAAGTTAGCCGTCAAGGATTAGCGGAGCAGAATCATGAGACTGCCTGCGGCAAGAGCGAGTGGCGAGCTTGAAGTGAAGATGACGCCGATGATTGACGTTGTCTTTCTGTTGCTGATCTTTTTCGTTTGGACCAGCAGTTTTGAAACGCCCGAATATGATCTTCCCGGCGCGATTTCTAAGAAACCCGAAGGCGGAAGCATCGCAAATACCGATGTGCCGCCGCCGATCGAACCGTATGACGAGGTCATCGTCCGATTGCGTATGCGTAACGGTTTGGTGGCGATTCAGATCGCCGGTGATGAAGTCAGCTCGTTCGATGAATTGCACGAGCGTTTAGAGGCGATCGTTGCCTTGGGGGTTCAGCCACCTGTGATTATCGATCCCGAAGGCACCGTGCAAATGGAGCAAACGGTGAAAGCCTATGACGTAGCGCGCGCGGCGGGTGCCGATCGAGTGTTGTACGCGACATCTGAACGTTGACGTTTCCGGTCGCTGTGAGAACTAAATCGCGAATCGGTAATGCGCAAGAGACTGCAATTGCCGTGATCCGGGTTTTGGTTCCGATTTGGATACAGCGTTGACCACGTTCATTGGTTAACCGGGGGCACCGAACGCGTTGGCAGGGCCACGGCGTCGGTTGCCGTTCCGATTGGGAGAGTTCGGAGCCTGCACGTTACCAGGCTGAATCGGTTGACCCGGCTGATTGGCATCCGGGCCAGGTTGCGATGGGGTGATCCTGCTGCCGAACGCTTGTAGGACCTTTTCGATCGCTTCATCGCTGGTTTTACCCGAGACCGAGATGATTTGCATGTCGCCGGCAGGTTTTGCGGCCATGTCCAATTGATTGATCATGTCGACGACAAGTTCGAGTAGAGGTTCACCTTCGGCGCTGACTAGCAAGGTGTTGCCGATCGCATCGACACCCATCGACAGCTTGCCTTTGAACGAAAAGTCTACGTCTCCACCATCGCGTCCGTTCTCACTGTCGACCAAGCCGCTTCCCTGTTGGCGGTCCCGTCCTGATGATTTTGATGCACCTGGACCGCTTTGGCCTGGCTGATTTCCACCGCCTCCGTTTCCACCGCGGTTGAAGGTTTTATCGTTGCTGCTGAGCAGGTCGCGATACGCTTCTTTTACAGTCTCAGCGATACTTGAAGCACTTCCGTATTCGACTTTTACCAACTTGGTATAACGCATGCGGCGTTTGTTTGCCGGTTCGGCGACGTCCCACAGTTTGATTAGTTCGGCAATGGTTTTCAGCTGCGAGGAAGTGGCTCCGCTGACAACAATCGTGTTGGTATCGGGGTCATAAACAAACCGCAGCTTGTTTGCTTTACCGAGCCCTGAAGGACTGTCATCGTTTTGCTGATCGAAACCATAGATCCAGCGATAGAAACCGTTGTTGGAATCTTCGTCCTCTTCTTCTTCGAAGTACTCTTCCAGGTTCAGTTGAACGTATCCCGCTGACTGGTGTTTGATCTTGAAGACGTGGTAAGGGCGTTTAGGTGGAGCGAATTGCAGCATCAAGTTCTCGAGGCGATCGAGAGCTTTGGGATCCGACCCGACAATGACTAGGTTGCCATCTTCGTCCAGTTCAATGCTGATACCGGTGCCGGGTTCGACATCTGAGGACTCGGCCGCATTACCCTCTGCATTGCGTTGGATTTGATCTGAGTTCTGGAATAGGCGATCAAAATCTGCCGAGGATTGGACCTGCGATCGTATTTTAGGCGAGTCTGCATTGGTGTCGCCTTCGGCATCACTTTCGCCGTTGTCGCCGGATTGATTCGCGACTTGGGTCCGCGTCAACATCACGATCGAAACGTCCGCCGAAGCATTGCGAGATGAAGCTTCTAGGTCATCGGTCTTGGGCGCAGGCGTATCGTTGTCGGTCGAATCATCGTCATCCGATTCAGTTGTTGTAGAATCGGCTGGAGAGTCGTCGATGATCGGATCGACAAATTCGTCTGCGTTCGGAAGCTCAAGAGGCGTGTTCGATATTTGCGACCATTGTTGCTGCAGCCGAAGCAAGTATTCGTAGGTTTCTGGTGCGGACGACGCGTCGATTCGCCGAACCATGCTTTGGCTTCCACCGGGCGGCGGCAGCTCACCGAGTTTGACTAGCAGGTTTCGGACCTGTTCCATTTCGGACTCATTTGCCCACAGTAAAACTTGGCGGTAGCGGGCATTGGCAGCGACTCGAAACTGATCCTTGTCCTTCTTGTCATCGTTGTTTCCGCCGAAACCGTAATAGAAGTATCGCCGCGAGTTATTGTTGTCATCTTCGTCTTTGTCTTTGCCCATTAAAAACGAAATTGACTCGGCAACTTCGGTCGCGTCCAATCGTCGGAGTTGCAGGACTTCGAACGAACGTCCGCTACCGTCAAGCCGTTTGATGAGCCGTTCGATGATGTAGCGATCCGCAGCCGAGCCCGAAACGATCAAAGCATGATTGTTATCGTCCGCTTGGATTTGCGTAGCCGGTTCCAAGACATTCATTTGCGAAATGATTTCAATCAGCTTGTCGGGCGAGATTGAATACAGGCGAAACACATCGACTCGCGATTCGACATCCGACAAGGAATTGATTCCCTGGCCGGGGACATCGATGCGGGTGAGAAATTCGGTTGCCACCGCAATTCGATCGACCGGTGCGCGGATGAAGACCGAATTCTGTCGGGTGTTGGCGACAATCGAAATGTCAGGGGCTTTGCTTGCCGCCGGCTGTTGACCTCCGTTTTGACGTGCCATCTGTTGCATCATCTGCATCTGCTGCGGCGTCATCGGCGCCGCTTGTTTCTTCTCGACTCCCAGGAATTCTTCCAGCATCTTTTTGGCTACTTCGGCTGGAATGTGCCGCAGTTTAAATTCCGGGGCGAGTGCTTCACGGCTCGACTCATTTCGCTCTTGTGACAAGAGCCTAGCGATCTGTTGCAGGTTGATCGCCGCATCCATTGCTTCGAGTCGATTGGTTGTCGTTAATGCGGTGAGCTGACCGTTGCCACTGACCATCGGCTTAAGTTCTTCAGCCATCTTCTGGCTCGAAAGCCAACCCGTTTCCAGTGATACCCGCACGAACTTGTGTGGGGAAAGGTTTTCAAGGTCCGCTTCTGCGACACGTGGCACCATCGCTGGGTTGATCCCCTGTGTTTTCGCGACAGTGATCCCTCCAGGCATTTCCAGCAAGGTGTAGCCGCGTGCCAGCAAGTGGCGATTAAATAAGTCCTTGGTCTGTTCGACGGTGTAGCGACCCGGCGATCGCAAATTGACGCGGTCACCAGGAAGTTCCTGCCAGTCGAGCGGCTGGTCGGCGATTTGCGCGAGCCATTGAACCAAGTCGACCCAAGGCTGGTTCCGAAACTGGAACGCGACACGACCGTCCTCACCTACCGTCGCTTTAAGTTCCTGCGGATTGGCATCGCCAACTTTCTGATCGCCACGACGAATGATCTTTGGTTCTGGCGGTTCCTCTTTCTTATCTCCACCCGGAGCTGGGGCATTACCGTTTTCGCCGGGCTTTTGATTTGGATTTGGCGGCTGTGCTGGCTGTGGGCCAGTCGGCGTTGCTCCCGGTGGAACGACTGCGACCGGTTTTCCTCCTGGTCCAACCGCCATCACCGCTTGGGAATAAGCGGATCCAGAGGCAAGGCAGAGTGAGCCGATGAGGACAGCAAGGATTCGCATACCGAAATAAATGGCTCGGGAGGACGCTTGGGTTTTATGGAGAACACCCCGCCAGTATGGCCAGCTGGAAGGGTGTCGTCCAATCATTCAATCAAGGTAGACGATCCAAGATAGACGTTGTGTCTCTTTTTCGGGGCGATTTGGGTGATTTTTCACCAAAAAATCGCACTATCTGTCCGCTCCAGAGCTTTGCTAATTTCCCCACGGAAAACCAAGTGGACTGCATCGTCGAGTGACGCCCTGGACTAAGGATGCCAACCCGGCTTACCCGTTACATTTTGGCGGAAATCCTGAAGATTTTCGTCGTCGCGCTGATCGCACTGACGCTTCTGATCTTGTTGATCGGCGTCGGTCGGACGCTGTTGCGCGAAGGGTTGGGCCCTTTGGCAATCGTCCAGCTTTTGCCGTACCTGTTGCCGCTGTCATTGCAGTTCGCCTTTCCAGCGACAGCACTTTTTGCCGTTTCGTGTGTCTACGGACGGATGGCGGGTGATGGTGAGGTTTCCACGGTGAAGGCATCGGGGATTTCACCGCTGCGGATTCTGCAGCCAGCGTTTATCTTCGCGTTCTTGCTCAGCCCTTTCGCCGTCTATATCAGTGATTTGGCGGTATCCTGGGGGCGCCCTGGGATGAACCGAGTCGTCATGCTTTCGATTGAAGACATTGTGTATCGAAAGATGCGCAGTCAGCATTCGTACACCGATGACGGTTTCTCGATCCATGTGCGAGACGTCAAAGGGAAGATTCTCGAGTATCCGACGGTGACCATCCATAGTGGTGGCGTGCCGATGAAGTTCGAGGCTCGCGAAGGTCAGTTGTCATTGGACGTCGAAAGCGAGCAGTTGATGCTAAAGCTGGTCGATAGCCGCTGGGTGCGGGGCGACTCCCTTCAGATTATTGCCAACGGTCCGACGGAAGTTCCGATCCCGTTGTCTGAATCGCCGCAGGCGAAAGATCAGGAATCGACTCGCCCAGGCGATTTGCCGCTCTGCGTGATCAACGACGAGCGATTGCGACAGGATGCGCGAACGCACGAGGCGGCGGGTGAGCTTGCTGCCCAAACCAGTTTTTCGATTCTGACCAGTCGTTACGAAGAGATCGCCGACACCAAAGGACGCGATAGGCGGGCCGAACTGGATTCTTGTCGGCGTCGACTAATGCGATTGAAAATTGCGCCTTGGCGGCGATGGGCCGAGGGATTCAGCTGCTTTTTCTTCGTTTTGATCGGTGCCCCGCTGGCCATGATTTCAAGAACCAGCGACTACTGGACAACGTTTGGGCGGTGTTTTTTGCCAACCCTGCTGATGTACTACCCCCTGTTCATCCTGGGGCTCAACCAGGCAAAGGACGGCATGATCCCTCCCTATGGGGTCTGGCTGGGGAATGTAGCACTTGGCGCGATCGGAATGATTTTGGTGAATCGAGTCCGACGCTACTGAGCAAGTTGTCTGTCGCACCAGCTAGCGACAAACCGTTCTGAGAATAAACTGCGCGTTTCAGACCTCGCGATCGATCGTAATCTCCAGAGCTGGGTGTCTGAATTTCGGGGTATCTGCCGCGAGTTTTTGCCGCTGCTTTTCCGACGTCTTGTCTCTATTTCAACCGCACCATCAATTGCCTGCTATGACGAGTGCCGCAAGCCAATCATTTGTAAAAGCCGTCGAAGATCGCACCTGCAAGGTCGGCGTTATCGGGCTCGGCTATGTCGGTTTACCGCTGATTGACGCATTTATCAACGCGGGGTTCAGCTGCTTTGGTTTCGACGTTGATGCAAAGAAAGTCGACTCGTTGCTGGATGGGAAAAGCTACATCAAACACATCGGCGATGACAAAATCCAAGCTTGGCTCACGAAAGAGAAATTCGAGGCGAGTTCGGACATGTCACGATTGTCCGAACCTGATGTTCTGCTGATTTGCGTGCCGACACCTCTAGATTCGGCTCGCGATCCCGATCTGTCGTATGTGGTGGGTACCTGCGAATCAATCAGCAAGGCTCTTCGCAAAGGCCAATTGGTCGTTCTGGAAAGCACGACTTACCCGACAACGACTCGGGACGTCATGGTGCCGATTCTAGAGCAAAGTGGACTCACTGCCGGGCAAGATTTCTTTGTTGCCTACAGCCCGGAACGTGAAGATCCCGGCAACCCTGATTTCTCCGCTGCAGGCATTCCTAAGGTTGTCGGTGCTTTAAACGAAGATAGCCAAGCATGTGCTGCAGCGCTCTATGGCGCAGCTGTTGCCGGTGTGATTCCGGTAGGCAACTGTGAAATCGCAGAAGCAGCGAAAGTGCTGGAGAATATCTACCGAGCGGTCAACATTGCGTTGGTTAATGAGTTGAAAACACTCTTTGACAAGATGGACATCGATGTCTGGGATGTGATTAACGCCGCGAAGACAAAGCCATTCGGTTTTCAGGCGTTTTATCCCGGCCCCGGTTTGGGCGGTCACTGTATTCCGATCGACCCGTTCTACTTGTCATGGCTAGCTCGTAAGCAAGGCAGTACCGCCCGTTTCATCGAATTGGCTGGTGAAGTCAATCGATCGATGCCCACGTACGTCGTTTCGCGTACGGCGGAGTTTCTTAATGAATTCCGAAAGCCGATCAATGGCAGCAAGATTTGCTTGCTTGGAATGGCATACAAGAAAGACGTCGATGATCCACGTGAAAGCCCATCATTTGAATTGATGGAGTTGTTGTTGGAGCAAGGTGCAGAACTGAGTTACAGCGATCCACATGTTCCGTCGCTACCTCCAATGCGTCACTATGATCTGCCTGCGATGAACAGTCAGGAACTCACCGATGGGTTTCTCGCTAGCCAAGACGCTGTGTTAATCGCAACCGATCACTCCGCGTTTGACTATGACCAGATCGTCAAGCATAGCACTTTGGTCATCGATACTCGAAACGCGACGCAGGGTGTCAGCGACGGGCGCGAAAAAATCCGCAAGTGTTAGATGCTGAGCCGGTTTTATTTTCAGCGGCAGCCTTCGCGTCGGATGTAAAAAGCATCCAGCGCGTCAACGATCAGCCATTCCCTTGCGTGTTTTGAAAGCCGGTTTCTATGGCATCAGCCAAGGCGAAACCTGGTTTTTCATTTGGTTCCGAACCGGTAACGCGATCGGATTTTGGTAGTCCGGTGGGCGCATCGATTTGTCATCGGGTCCAATGTCTGGCAGCGGGAACGGGTCATGGATAACAGCATTGGCCTGTTGATAATTCATCGGACCCGGTGGTGCGATCCAGCCGCGTTGGACGGCCGTTTGGCAACCTGGTGCGACGACTAGCAGTGAGCACAGCGTCAGAGCGATTGGTGTTTTCTTCATCGATCGATTGTGTGTTGCCGCCGCCGAACCGTGATTGCCTTCTTGATGAATCTCACCGTAGCAAAATCGAGCGTTCTGTGTGTAGTCCGTTTTCGGTAGTCGCGATCTGGTCAGATGTTATCGAAGAGCCTGTGAGCTGCTGTGCGGATGCTCAGCAGACGCAGCAGCATTAGCCGTTCTTTGTGCATGATTTCGCGTGTGCGGAGTGAAGTCCCCCCGCGGTCAGTCCGCCTAGACTTTCACCGAACGAACATCAAAGCTGGCTTGTTTCTTAAGCGAACGTTCACGACGGTTCCCTATATTCCTCTGCATTCTCAATAACGGAACGAATTAACTCTGCACCGGTATTGCAGCTTGCTAAAGATCTCCTTGCTACAGACGAATGGTTCTCGAAAGGGCACGCGTTATCGTGTCGCCGGTTCGCCATTCCTTATCGGTCGAAACGACGAATGCGATTTGACCCTGGCATCGCGTACGGTCAGTCGCAAGCACTGCATGATTGTTTTTGACAGTTCCAGTGTCTTGGTCAAAGACTTGAAAAGCCGCAACGGAACCCAGGTAGGCGGATCCACCGCTTCACCTGACACTCCGGTGCAACTGTCCCACCATGGTGAGCTTCAAGTGGGGAAGTATTCGTTTCGTATATCGATACGTGACGCCACAACGAATGAGCCGTACCGCCCTTCGCTGATTGATCTATCAACTCTTTCGGGAGTCGATGGGGATGCTGGGGTGGAGACGCAGGAGGCGCAGCGGCTGATTAGCGAACTGGATGACTTGGCATCCAAGCTCGAACGTGCCGAACCAACCGCCCTCGGTGTGGGAATTCAATCTGCTGGTGGCTCCATCAATGAAGCCTCACAAACGAATGCGGATCGTACTTCTACTGAAGAAGCTTCAACGGAGATGCTGAGCAGGGCCATGGAAAACAGTGGCACAGAAGACAGCGTCGCCGATCGAAAGGACGCTGGTGACGAAGAGACGATCGAAGAGCAAGGTCCAAAGAAGCTTCCAGAGCACCTTCGTCCCAAGGCTCCTCGCGATAGTAAGGATGCGGCTGCGGTAGCCCTTCGAAATCTCTTTGTTCGCTAGTGCTTCGTTCCAAATCGATTTTAGGATTAGCCGTATGGCGTTAGCCACGGTTTCAGTGCAATAACCGCGGCTAACGCCCGTCGGCTGATGACCCGAACCCGTATTTTTATATGGAACGAAGCATTAGCCTGCTTCTCAGATCAGTTTGTTTGCTCTGGAAGAGGCGCATGGGACATGCACGAATTAAAACAGGGACGCGGTATTCCACGTCCCTGTCAGTACATTCATTGAATTGATGAAATCAGCGAGATTGCGTATCTCGGTTGATTCAGTTGGTGAAACTAGGCTGATTCAGCAGCCGCTGTCATTTCAAGTAGGACGTCTTTACCGATCCGATCGCAGAACTCGCCAAGCGACTCACCATCGTTGCGGTTCGTCTTAAACACTTTGGCGACACTGACGATTTCGTTGACGATATCGTCGGACGGAACCAAGTCTTTATAGATATAAGCGAGTCGGTTACCGAGCCAGCCGCCGCCGAGGTAAAGCGTGTACTTGTCCTTGGCTTTTCCAACCAACGCGATATCAGCGTTGTATGGGCGTGCGCAACCGTTTGGGCAACCCGTCATACGAATGGTGAATCGCTCGCTATCGAGTCCAAGCTTGGCGAGAGGTTGTTCCAGGTCATCGATCAAGCTTGGTAGGCGACGTTCGCTTTCGGTGATCGCTAAGCCGCAGGTTGGCAGTGCGACGCAGGCCATCGACCAGCGACGAACGGTGCTCGTTTCTTCGGTTGTTGGTGCACCGTATTTCTTGACGATCGCGATCAGCTTGTCTTTGTCGGCTTCTTGGATGTCGGTGAAAATGATGCTTTGGTAGCCCGTCATTCGCAATTCGGTGCCGAATGTCTCGCAAATTTCACGCATCATCTTTTTGAGTTGAATCTGGTCGTTGTCATAAAGCCGACCATTTTCGATGCTCAACCCATAGGACCACTTTCCGTCGCCCTGTTCTTGCCAACCCATGTGATCGTCAACGCCGGTCACGTCGTCTTCGGCGCAGTCTTTCAATTGGGCGCCGAAGTACTCTTCGACGGCGCGGCGGAATTTTTCGATTCCCCATTTATCGACAAGGTACTTCATCCGTGCGACTTTTCGGTCGGCGCGATTGCCGTAGTCGCGTTGGACTTTAATGATCGCTTTGGCTACATCGATCACTTGATCTGGCGTACAGAAAGCCATGCGTTTGGCGAGCGCCGGATATGTCTTTTTCAATGCTGGCGTCGTGCCCATTCCACCGCCAACGAGTACGTTGTAGCCGATGATTTCGCCATCACGGACGACAGCCAGATATCCCAAGTCCTGGGTGTAGATATCGATGCAATTGTCTTCGGGCAATGCGATGCCCATTTTAAATTTCCGCGGCAGGTAACGCGGACCATAAAGCGGCTCGATGACTGGACCGCCGCCTTCTAGAGTTTTCTCGCCAGTTTCGGGGTCGGTGACCCACAGTTCATGGTAGGCGGGGGTTTCAGGAGCAAGGGCGACGGTCAGTTCGTCCGTCATTTTTTCCATTTGCTCATGAATGCCGCCAACCCGTTTGGCTGGGCAGCACATGATGTTTCGGTTGACGTCGCCACATGCGGCAAGCGTCGACAGTTCCATCTCATTGATTCGATTGATGGTTTCCCGAAGGTCTTTTTTCAGGATGCCGTGCAGCTGCAAAGTCTGACGCGTGGTGATTTTTAGCGTCGAATTGCCAAGCTCATCGCAAAGATCCAGCTGAGCCAACATTTGGGAACTGGTGATGCGTCCGCCTGGAATTCGGCAGCGAACCATCATCGAAAATGCCTTCCCACCGCCCTGTTTTTTCAGCTCCGCTCGTTTATCACGATCGTCTTGCTGATAAGTCCCGTGAAACTTCAGTAGCTGAAGATCGTCTTTGTTAAAGTGATCGGAATCGGCTGCCAACTCTTCGCCGATCGAGCCACGCAAAAACTGGCTCTCTTCTTTGATCTTTTCAACGGGGCTAAGCTTTGACGCTTCGGTAGACATCGAGTGAAAAATCCTGTGTGATAACGACTGGCGGTTCGACAGTCGGTCGACTGTGAATCTGAGCAAACTATAACGGGCGCACCGCATCTTCACTATGGCGATGTCACCTTCGGCAAAATGGTTTTTTGCAGTATCGGTGCGACAGGAAAAGTATGAACGAGGCTGGCACGATGGCAGAAAGGCTGGATGGAAAGAAAGTCGCGGCAGAAATCCGCGCCGAAGTTGCTGCGGAAGTGGAGCAATTTGTCGCAAATGGGGCTCAACCACCGTGTTTGGCTGCCGTTCTTGTTGGTGAAGACCCGGCAAGTCAGGTTTATGTTCGCAACAAAGCTCGGGCGTGCGAAAAAGCTGGGATCGAAGGTAGGACACACCGTTTGCCAGCTGATGCAGGACAGAAAGAGCTGCTTGCAGTCGTCAACAGCCTGAACACTGATAAGGCCGTGAACGGGATTTTGGTGCAGCTACCGCTGCCATCCGGTCATGGGTACGACGAGCGAGAGATTCTTGACGCGGTAGACCCGCTGAAGGATGTCGACGCATTCTCCCCGATCAATGTCGGATTTTTGATGCAGGGCCGCCCGCGTTTCCTGCCTTGCACCCCCCACGGGATCGTGCAGCTATTGCACCGATACAAGATTTCCACATCGGGGAAAAAGGTTTGCGTGGTTGGGCGTAGCGACATTGTCGGTAAACCGATGGCGATGATGTTGGCTCAGAAATCAGGTTCCTGCGGGCCGGACGTTGCCAACGCTACTGTGACGCTTGCTCACAGCCGTACCGATGACTTGGCCAGTACTTGCCGAGACGCTGACATCTTGATTGCCGCTGTCGGAAGACCGGAAATGATCACTGCCGAGATGATCAAACCCGGTGCTGTTGTGATCGACGTTGGGATTAACCGAGTTGGTGACAAGCTGGTTGGAGACGTGGACTTTGCTGGTGCCATCGAAGTCGCTTCCGCGATCACGCCGGTTCCAGGAGGAGTCGGACCGTTGACGATCGCAATGCTTCTGCACAACACGTTGCTGGCGGCAAAGCTTCAGGCACAAGCTTAACGCGAAGCGGTTCAGCTAGCGGTCTCCGTCGACCACGGCAGATCGCTTCAAACCACGCGTCTTTTCAGAAGTAACGCTAGTGGTTCGTTCCAGCTCGATTTTAGGATTCGCCGTATGGCGTTAGCCACGGTTTCAGTGCAGTAACCGGGGCGTTAACGCCCGTCGGCTGATGACCCGAACCCGTATTTTCATATGGAACGAAGCACTAGCGGATGCTTCATCCCGTGTTTTACCTATCCGCGTGAATGATCTCTCGACATCGCTTTCGATGGTGATGCGATTCGCGGGCGTTTAGAAAAATACCGCAAGGCTGGGGCGGAGACGGCGACCAGTAAAATTGCGACAGGGACTGGAAACGGCACAAAGAAACAGCCCAACAAGGCAATCGCGACGAGCCATGTCGTTGGATGTTCAAGCCAATAGCGGTACCGGCCGCGAAATGGCCAAAGCAGAATGATTGCCAGCGCAAAAGTGATCAACGTGATGATGTTGAACAGCCCCCTCTGTAAGCCATCGTGTTTAGCGAACCGCTGCTTCAGAACTGGTAGATCATCAAGAGATTTCAGCCGACGTGTTTCGAGACGTTCATAGTCACGGAACCGAATGGGCGAAAGCAGTGGCTTGGGCAATTCGGTTTCTGGTGTCAGGAAACGTCCTGCAAAAGTTAGTAAACGTCGATCGAGTTCTGTCCAACGCGGGTCGACTCGTTCCGGTGTCACTGTCGGGACAGACTCGACCGGGATCGATGCTTCATCGGTTGCACTTTCGGATTCGGACTCCTCAGGTGTCGAAGTCTTGTCTGCTGTGTCGGCCTTCGGTTTGTCTGATTGCAAATTGGAATCGAATCGATGTCCTGCAAGCGTCGCAATGGATTCGTAACGGGCGACCCATGGCAGTAACCATTGCGATATTTCTGCGTCGCTACGTTCGGCCAGTAAGTCGCGTGAACGCTCGATCGCCAAGACAACACTTTGTGCAAATGCGATCGCCATTTCATTGGGATCCGTTCCGATAGGATCGAATCCGCGACTCTCGTCTGCTTGCAGTGTTAGCACATGTGTTGAGTGAGCTGACGGTGCTTGATAAACGGATAGCCATTGTCGCCGCAGTGGAATTCCCACCGGGGCACATAGGTAGTCGCGTGTTTCCTTCTCCGTTGCGGTGATTTCAAGAAAAACCTCCAGCGATTGCGGAAGCCGACTATAGGCAAGCGGAATGACAAGGTTTTGTTTCGGGGAGGGGCTGACGGCGCTGGCATCGACAGGGGTGATGCTCTGCGGTGAAAAGTCAATTTCGCGACCACCGGCCCATACCCCAATACACTTTGCCGAACTCGGCAACGCCAGGACAACTTCTGTGCCTTGTTCGGGGAGGATGTCGAAACGTTGGAATACGATCGCTCGATCGCCGGTGAGAAATAACCTTGCGTCACAACATAGCGCGACCGGATCGATGGCGGCTTGTGACAGCGGTTCGAGCTGAATCGACCAGTTCTCTGCAACGATGTTGTACGCAGAATACATCGTTGGATCTTCGAGAATGTTGCCGAACAAAATCGGTAAAGTTGGGTCAAGCTGGGTTTCGCGAGCACCTCGTCGTCGCCAATCAATCGCCTCCGTCGTTAAACGTTGTGGTAGCAGGACGACACGGCGTCCGTCGACGTTTCCAAGTACCTTGATCTTGGGAACCGTCACGCGACCCTGATCACGGTTGTCTAATGTGCATGTCACCAAGACACGTCGTGTTTCAACACCACGGTCTTCGCTTTCGGATTCACCGAAATGAATTCTTGCGACGCTGACTACAGAATCGTTTGAATTGCGTACCGCCCAGACGTCTGCATCATCGACAATTACCGACCTAGCCCAGGCTCCGGGGATCTCAACGTCGACAAAGTCAGGTATTCGATTGGCTGGCAATTGTAAAAGTGTGTGACAGACCCATTGTCCATCGACATAACGCATCAATGAGGTCTGATTGCATTTCACCGACGCATCGCGAGGTTGCTTTCGCACTCGAAGATTACTTGGCAGCAACGATGTGTTTGACGAACTATCAAGCAGTTCTGAGACCGCCGTGGGGCTAAGTTCAAAAACTGGAATCTGTCCTGCCAGAAGTTCCTGTCGTCCGACGACGGGGCGATTTAGTACCAATGGTTGTGGCACATCGCCCACTTCAACTCGAACGCCGCTAGATCGTGTCACTTGGTAGTTGATCGTCGGGTTGATCGCGCCCAGTGCTTCAATTCGAGGCAATGCGACTTTGCCATCTGACGGAAGGTTTGCTTGGCAGACAAGCTTGATTTCCATCTGCCCATCGATCCTTCGATCGCCCAGTGAAACGACGATGTTACCGTTGGGAAGCTTCGTTTGTGACGAGATTGCAAGTGGTTCGCCATTGATCGATTGCCGTAGCAACTGAAATCCGGCAGGAATCGCCATCGAGATACGATTCGTTACCGGTCTTGGGTCGATAACGATCGCATTCAAAGTCAGAGTTAGTCGGTTGGTGTCAACATGCAAATGATGCTGCATCACCAACGAAGACTCTGCGTCACGATCTCGCCAAAGGGCGAATGATGGAAAGTCTGATTCGGCAACAAATGCTCTCGCCAATGGGCCGGAGTACCCGACCCAGCGATTCAAAAAGTCGTCGGAGCTGACCGCAACCGATGACGATGCCGACTCGGTGAGCCGGACCGATGGCGCGGACTCAATTCCGAACATCGTTTGCATCGATTGTGCCGAATTGGTCGCGACGACGTCAGGCACGGGAAGCAGTTTGCGGTCTTCTGTGGAAGTCGGGTCATTCAGCAGCGATGGTAAACGCCAGAACAATCGAACGGGGGCCGGTGCATCGGACTGTTTGATGAACTGATAAACCCCGACGGAGCTGATCAGAGTTTCTTCATCAAGTGGCCCTTCTGCACGAGCACGTTGGCTCAATTTCCAGGTCGTCGGATCTAGATTCGTCGGTGGCGGGCCGAGGATGGTCAGCGAAAGGCTTTGCCCACTTTCGATCGGAGTGATCGATTCGATTTCGCATTCAACAATCGTTGACTGAACCCCCGCGGCAATGCGATAGGTCCGACGCAGTGATTGCATACGTCCCGATTCGCCACGCCGCTCGCGATGGCATTTGATCAAAAGTTCGTTGATAGGTCCCAAGTCGGCTTCGTAGCGGCCTAGCTCGGGGCGAGTCAGTGTTTTTCCAAATGGCGTTCCGAGTGACTCGATCAAAATTTCACGTGGTGCTTCGACGATCAAGTTTGCCATGTGCACGATCGGTATCGGCAGCCGGATCGTGTGGGTTAAACCATCGGGTTCGTTAAGTGTAGTGGCTTCTGGATCCGTCTCCGAAGTTTCCGATGACTCCGAAGCGGCAGTGTCAGTGTTGGTAGAACCAGGTGGTGGACTTTTTTTGGCGATGGTGACATTGGGAATGAATGTCACACGCAGTCCGAATTGTCGGGCTCGCGGGATGTCCACAATGACGGATGTCGCATTGGATACGATGTATCGAGCAATTTGAGATTCGTCGCCATTGATCAATTCGATCCGTCGAATCGCATCCGAGCGAATCGGCAAAAGCAACTTTGTCGATTCACGGGCCGTTGTGATTTGATATTCGGCCTGAATCTCTGCTGTTAAATCGCGAGAGCTATCCCGTGATGGTTCAAGAATGACGCGATAGCTTGCTGCCTGGAATTGTGCTTCGACTGCAAGTTCCGAATTCACACGATCGCGAATCCGTTCGTAGTCGGACTTAGATAGGTAAACCTTGTCGCCGGTCGGATGATGGGTCTGATCCAGCGGAAGCAATAGCTCGATGGGGGCTTGGAAATCAGTTTTTGCAGCGTCGGCAGCTATCGCCTGAGCTGAAACCGTATTCGCCATCAGGCCGAATATCGTTCCGAATACCGCAATCCAAATCGAGAGCGTTAGTGAAAAGTCGGCACCCTCGTGAATTCTCGACTGATGGAACGATCCGTTTCCATGTTGTGTGATGTCATCATACGAATCCGATTTCGAAGGCTTTCGAGTGATGACGTGCAATAACCCGCCGAGAGCAAGTGGTACTGTTACCCAAATCAGGATTGGGAGCTGGTACTGCCAGAAAATCACAGCGCCGCTAGCCGACAAAACCATCGCGACAAACAGAACGTTCAAGCCTTTAGGGACGTACTTGCAAAGCATCCAGGAAAGCTGAACCAACGACAACGCGACCAGCCAACCGATGCCCAACGCAATATGCCGAGGCATGATCCAAAGGCCAACGCGTGAATCCAGAGAATGAGTCGATTCCGATTCCGGGTCTGTAGCACCGTTCTGAGACTGTGCCTGCAAATGCTCGATGTGCAATAGGAATGAGGTCGGGTCGACTTCGTATGCAGCTTGCTGTTCCAGCACGTGTCCTTCGATTTGCACATCGGGTGCCATGCACTGTCGTAACCAACCGCTGGACTGATGTCGTCGACGCATCGAGATCGCGACTCGGTCGGTCGGTAGCTCAGGATCGATCCAAATCCCATCAACGGATTGTTCAATCGCTGGAAATTTGCCATTCAGATTGATGGAGATCAGTTCGAGGTCATCGTCGTGAATGATATGGATCGGTTTGCGAGTTGAAAGCTCGGCAGACAGATACACCAAATCTTCCATTCGACCGCTGGCTGTGACCTCAATCGATTGCTTCCAGATCAAGCAGGTGCGTGAATCGGTATGCAGCCGCCGAATGGTCAATTCTGGACGCAGCGCGGGATCGTATCGCACGCGTTGGGAAAGATCACTTGGCTCATGCTCATCGTCGGTTTCAGGAATAAGGTCGTCTCCTGGAACCAGCAGAACGCCTTCGGGAACATTCATCACTTCCCATGGAGCCGACAAAAACAATTCAGCATTCTGACTGGTGTCGTCTCGGACGCTGGGCAATTGGATTGATAGTTGTTCCTGACCGGACGGCAAAAATCGCCGACCGACAAGTTCATAGTCGTTGAATTCGCGTCCATCGAGTCGAATGATGTATGTCCCCAACGGATCGCCATTGGGTGGCTGAATATCCGAGGGAGGCAAACTGACTGTTGCTGACTGATCTATCCGGCGCAACAGCCAATCAAAGGGCAGTGAATGTAATGTTCCCGTGAGGACTCCCAATTCTTTGATCGGCTGTGATGTCGCGGACCGAATCACGATCGTTTCAACGACACCGCCCGGTTCATTCGTCACGACATGCTTAAGCGAGACACCAATCGCGATGTCGATCGGTTCCAGCTCAAGCGCAGGAACTTGACCTGAATCGGATTGCAGCAAAATTGTTTCGGACGTCGGTTGAAGAAACGAGACCGCTTGTTCGTCCAGCGACTTCAATTCGACACGGTCTGCGATTAAAACCGAGTCACCGTTCCAGCGGCGACGTCCTGGTGCTTGGACTGCGATCACATGCGGAGTGATCGCGCCTCGTGGTCGTATGACCCACGAAGCAGGAAGACGTAAGTTTTCGCGATTGCCCAATAGGTTTCGTCGCGATGTGATTTCGATATCGAGTTCTGCCAGGCTCGCTTCAGATGGGGTTGGCCAGATCGAGAAGACTCGAGATTTCGGACCGACATTGATACGTCGACCCGACTGAATGATCCGCACCTCTTCGATGATCCAATCCTGATTGACATCAAACGTCATCGGCGAAAGATCAGCATCCAGCAATCGATAGTGAATGCGAGTGGTCGCCTTGATTGCCTGCACCGGTTGTTCGCTGACACGCATTCGTGTCCAAATATGGTCTGACGTACGATTGGTCTTTCGGATCAGTCCGATACTTGACCATGCTTGCGAGTCTGTCGATGCTTCTGAAGCCGGTACCGGACTGGTCGAGGGGCCTTCGCCGGTCAGAATCGTTTGGTTCTGATTGACGACTTGTTGAACCGACTGTTGCCATCCGATCGGGAGGTTCCACTTGGCGACTTCCAGAGGACCTGTAATGGTGACACGAGCCGTGGTCGTTGTCGGGCTCCAATAGACGTTTTCATCCATCGGTATTACCGAAGGGAGCGAACACATGCCATCGCCGAGGTTCCAATCGGAGTTCCCGGTGATCGTCAATGTCATTAATTCCGATGCCGCCTCATCGGTGCCAACACCAGATGAAACGCCTTCGGGAGATGGAGGCGATTCATTTTCTGGGAACTTTCCCGGAATCTGAATGCTGATGACCGCTTGGCCGTCGGTTCTTCGAATCACTTGAAATCTTGATTCGAGGAAATTCAAACGCACGTCTGACACTGAACCGACTGGACAACGGAATCGCAGCTCGTCACGGCGGACCGGCATTTCCAGCGAAAGGTGATGTGTCCACTTTGCACCACCGAGATCCACTTCGTACTGTTTGGATTCGCGACGAACGATTAAGGCATTGCTACTAGCTTCAGAGACGCGTTTTCTGGCAAACAATTCGATGCGATTTAAGCCTCCCGCTTCAAGGACGTACCAACGTATTTCGCCAGATCGTGTTTGAACGTCAGCATCCGGTGGCGGCCCTGGTCGTTCGACGAGAACACCTTGCCGTGATTCCAAGGTGACGTCACTGTCGACAGAGATTACCAGGCGTGATTGCGGACAACGCGGCAGACGAAGATCAAATTTTCGAACGGCTCCGACGTTTTCGCCACGCAAGGTCCAACCAAACTGTAGTTCTGATCGGCGGCTCGAAATCTGACTTGAGACTTCAGAGCTCTCTTCCGTCGCGGTGGATTCAGTGGCAGAGTTGTTCGTCGCTTTGTTGGCAACCTCACGACTTGGAATAACCGCGATCAGTTGGCCTTGCGCATCCGCTTCGAAACGTGATTGCGTGTTCGCTGACGTGGCGGCAGTGCCTCTGGATAACGGGCGACGAGGCGTGATTGCCAGATTCACACGTCCAAGATTTTGCCGAACGGTCTGTCCTGTCGGATGGTCAAATACCAGGACACTTCGATCGCTAAGTAAAAGCTGGTCATCAAGACGGACATCGTAAAACGAACTCAATAAACGAGCTTGGGTCTTGTTTTGATTCTGCTCGTCGATTTGCGATAACAGCTGTCGAAGCTCACCTAGCGCAACAGGAATAAAGTCCTGAGGGACGAGTCCAACTAACTGCGATTGATAGACACCGATAGGACGGAAGGGGCGGCCATCGAAATGATCGATCGGAAGAGTAACTCCGATCACTTCATTATCGGATGGCATGTCCTCGATCGATTCCTCCTGCTCTGGTATTTCCTGCTCTGGTATTTCCTGCTCTGGTATTTCCTGCTCTGGTATTTCCTTCGCCGGTGCGGGAGTCTCATCCATCCCTGTCGACTCGGCAGGTGTTTCTGCAGCAGGTTGGTCCGTGTTCGCTTCCGCTACCGAATCCGATGCTGATTCAGTCGATTGCGAGTCAGCACTGGGTGTCGTTGCGGTACTCTCCGCGGTGACCTCAGGCGGCGACTCGTTGTTGGCTTCTTGAGCGATCCCGATTGTTCCGATTAACAGCCAGAACATCGGCACCACTATGCAGCGACGAAGTGACTGATGGACTATCACGACGAAACCTCATCGGGGGCTGTCGTGACGTCTTCAGGACCAATCGAATGGGTGACTGCGATACTACTTGGCGAGCGGAACTCCGCGGGGCGTCCATTGCGAGTTGACGGTTCGAATCGTGAGGCCGATGTTCGTGAAACATGGCTGCTGCTGAGAACCCGTGACGGTGTCGGGATCACCAAGCTGCGAATTGCCAACATGACCGCGACGACAATCAACGCGAGCATCGATACTTGCCCTAAAAGGACCGTGGCATCTGGGGCGATCGACAGCAAACCCGCGAGACCAACAATGCCCAGCAAAAGTGTCACGGGGTGCCGCGTTGCCGGAAAGTACGTTAGTACCGACGTACATATCACAACAAAACTTGCGACCAGCATCCAAATCAATGTCCGTGTACCAGTCAATGCTTCGAACGCCCGATCGTCCATTGCAGAAAACAAATAACGGTTTCCGCTGTTTGGCATCGGAGTCAGTTCGACATACTCCGCATCACCTTGAACCATTCGATTGACCAAGGCGGTTTCGGCGAGCAACGGTTGTCTGACAAGCCAGCGATCAAATGTCCAGCGCATCAGTCGACCGACCGATGGATTCGTTCGCAACAGATGGCAGTTTGGCGGTGTGGTCAGCTGCCAATAAACTTCCTGCTGTCCAGGGCCGAGCGAAACCATGGGGGAAATGTCTTCAATCAAACCCGTCGCCGAACGATCCGTCCACAAGCGGATGTCAACGATATGATGCGAGCTGGCTTCGTCAGTTAATCGGATTTGCAGTTTCTGCTCCGAGATGCGAAATGCTGCCGGTTTGCCATCGATCATCACTTTCGTTTCGGGAGCTTCCTTTCCCAACAAACTGATATCGAATTCGCCTGAGCCGTCGATAACTGCGATGACCTGGTCGTGCTGAGCGATTTCGTTGACGATCGTTCTGATAAAGACTTTTCCGATCTGCACTTCGCTTTGCACGCGTGCTTGAGGTGAAAGTTTCAGTTTGATCGGTGCTTTTGGCAGATTGCGAAAACGCAAGTCGTTGCCTTCGATGAAATCATCAACTGGCTCAAGCACGTTTTCTTGATCGCCAATCAAATCGACTGTGACCTCACCCCGCAACGTGATGTCTTGCACCAACGGGTATGGCATCGAGAACTGTGTGGTTGCCGATTGATCTTGCTGTGCCTTTGCGACCGGCCAAGTTCGCTGAAAACGAATCTCCATGGTTCCGTCGGCTAACGCATCAGAAACGACATCGAAATAATCGAGTGTCGGTGAAGTGCGTCCAGACGCATCGTTCTCGGAATTGGCTTCATCGCTACTTACCGGAACAATGCTGGCGGGCCTGCCTTGCACCAGAACCGACCATGTGTTGGCCGTACCCGATTCGGATTTTGTCGAGTTTGAATCTGTGTTTGCTGCGTCGAGTGTCGTACCAGCACTGGTGGTCGCCACTGGCTGGTTGTTCAAACGAGGCACAGCAACACGAAGTCTGCCTTCGAGGTCCGTTTGCGATTGAATCTTCCAACGCACGACCGTATCGATTTGATCGACTTCTAGCTGAACGTTGGCATCAAGTGATTCAAAGACAAGACGCGGCGGCTGTTCAACCAAGTCGCCGATGACACGCGCTTCGGCATCAGCAGGAACAATCGCAAACCTTCGCAAACTGTTGTCCTGCTTTGAATCGTCAACAGGCTGTCGTTGTAGGTTTTGGGATCTTCCCAGATCGACAACTAAGGCTCGACGTCCACGGCTGCTCAGTTCCAGCGTCGATTCGGTGACCGTGACTGGTTCCTGACCATCGCCATCCAAAACCACTCGTGGGATCGTCAGATCAATCTGTTGAGTTTTCGTTTCGTTGTTTTCGGAATCAAAGACTAGACGAGCTTTGATAAGCACCGGAATCGATTCTTCCATTCCCGTATAGGCGTTTTCAATTTCGATGAATTGATCGCGATCGTATCGAGAAATCCTGGCACCCGTTCGTGCGTTTTCGACCGAAAGAATTTGCCAACCAACCATATCGACCGTCAGCAATCGGCTGGGGCTACTGTTTCCGGCAGAGCGGATTTCCATTGCCAAGTCGGCATAGTTGTCACGCAGTTCGACATGCGATGCGCTGGTGATTCGCATTTCACGTCGTGTCGCATCGAGCCACATGGGAAGAACAAATTCGCCACGAATGAATTGAAACTCGTGGACGTTCTCGCCTCCAGAAGGGTCGTCTGCGTCGCTACCGGCGATCTTGGTGACGCTCGGCCGTTCTCGCCAACGCAATCGATAGTCCGGACCCGCAGTGACCCGTACGGTTCCGCGGCTGCGAACGGCGTCCACAACATGGGGCACTTGGAAACGCAGCGGTGATGCGGCCGATGGTGCGTCGCTGGTGAGTTCGACACGAAACGAGATCGCGAGACTCTTTTGGCGTTCGACTTTGGGGATCGTTACCAGGTACAGTCCCGGGCGATCGGCGCTGACTTCGGACGTTTCGAGTTGGCCAAACTGCCCGCCGCCGATCAGTCGTGGGTTTTCATAGAGGCTGGCGTTCTCTGGCAATTGCAATTGGAAACTGGAGATCGGACCTCGCGGGTCGCGAACGGTCATTTCGACGTTTTGGACGAATTGATCCTGAGGAGAATTCCAGGTGACGGACACGTCGCTGGTCGACTCCAACTGCGGAGTCACGACTGGGTTGTCTTGCTTGCCCCATTGCAGCGTGAAGTTCCCACCACTGCTGACGATGTTGAATCGTGTCCGTCCTGCGGCTTCCGCACTCGTTTCGATCACCTCGTCATCGCGGTCAAGGATTTGGCCAACAACATCCGATGCGTCTGTCAGCAACTTGATTTGCGTTGGGGCGGGTGGTAGCCGAAATTCCAACGATTTAAAGCCATCGTTTTCGACTCGTGCCGACATCTGCATACGAAAGGCAACGGTCGTGTCTGTTTTGACTGCCGCTAGCAGTTGTTGGACACCACTTTGCTGGTCGATATCGAGTGCTAGCTTGTTGTCATTGTCTTGTCCAAGAAAGAATTCCGCTGGCGCGAGTCGGTGAAAGTTCTCCATCGACATTGGGATTTCGACCGTCTCATCGTCTGTGGCGTCAACACTGACGCGAACTTCGACGCTCAGGTCGGCACGGTTGCCTTCGACTCGACCGTCGATCACGACACTTTCAAAAATAAAACGGCGTGTTTGGTTCTCCGATTCTTGTTCAAGCTGCCACCACTTTTCGTAAGTCATCGGTGGCAGGTAGATCGGCGCTTTTGAGACGTCGAAAACGAACATCCCTTTGATGGGGATTTTTCCAGGTTCCACTGCTGCCGAGGTTGCCGGTGGCCGTACCACTTCCGGTGGTGGGTAAGTCCCCGGAGGCTGTGCCAGGACTGGAAACGCAAAGAATTGGACGACGATGGCGCACACCGACATCGCGACAACCCGCCTGAACCAGTCGGCGATATGTTCGATGCGGATCTCTTGGCGAACCATGCGTTACCGGGATGCCGAGCGCGGTGACAGGGCGAATGAAATTGATTCCAACCGTGGAATCATCGCCGTTGTGTCTTGGATAAGTGAAAAGTGCGGCAGGCGGTCACCCATGCAAATACCACCCCGCAATGTTTGTGACATGCCTCTAGTTTACGCAAACTGAACAGTCGGAAACAGCGAATCCTAGCGACTACCGGCAGGTTTAACTGCTCGCTGGGGCCAACGAAGAGCGAAAACCGTAAAACCGTCACAAGCGGATATGTGAAACGGAGAAAAAAAGTCGAGCCGACTCCGAATTGAATTTACCCTCCGCAGTTGTATTGCGCCTTGGCAAGACCGCAATCGCGCGGTCTGCGTCAATTCAATGGGATCGGGCTGGATGCCAATGCCTCGGCCGCTTTCTCGATTGTGGCCACCGAGATTTCTTCACCTGATCGGTCGATCAAAACCCAAGGCTGGGCGCGGCGGATGACGCCTTTTTCAAGGAATTGGCCAAATAGTCTGAGCCGTGTGGACGTTTCACCGGCAACGAAATCCGTGAAGGGTGCGTCGCGTCCCCCTAAAAGGATGGCGACGGATGCCCCATCGACTTTCGATCGGTAAGCCACCGAATTGGTTGCTGGAAGCGTCAGGGTTTCAGACGCACCAAGCCCCTTGGAGGCGTCAATATCACTGACCAGATCGATTGTGGGGTGGGAATCCAGCAGCGTTGTTTGAACTGAGACGATCCATTCAAAGGCACTGCGCCTTTCAAAGACAGTGCGATCTGATGATGCCGACCAATCGGCAATCTCGATCGGGCGAATGACAACGCGGTAGCCGAATTCAAGAGATTCAGTTTGAGGATACGAGAGGTGCAATTCGTCGCCACGAACGAATTGCTCGTCGAGAGCTGGCAGAGTTTGATCGTCGGGATGACGAAGCGAAACCGAATTGCCGCCGATCGATAGTGACGTCCCTCCGCTCGCGTCGATTCGCCAGACGGAATCACCGATTTGCCAAGCTGCGATGCCGAGTCGGTTTGGGGCAGTCAACCACATCCAATCAATTCCGGTCTAAACATGAAGCCGACAAGCGATAGCCGGCAAAGAAAGTTAAAACGAAATGGCCGCAAGTCTCTGCCGATGCGAATTCACATCGGCTTTGCGGCCATTGCTTAGCGAGTCAACAACGTGACTGCTATTGTTTGATCAATGAGCCAAGCAGTGGGTTCGGGGCAGATCTGCCATATCCCGCTGTGTGGGTCACACTGTCAGGACCCCACTGTCAGGCTGCATTTCCAAAACGTGTTCGCTGGCGATTAGCCCGCGTACTCGGCACCAAAGAACTCTTTGCTGTCGTCGACGTTTGGCTTGATCGTGCGGGCACCTTCTTGCCAATTCGCTGGGCAAACTTCGCCGTTCTTTTCGAAGTACTGAAGTGCTTTGACCATTCGAAGTGCTTCATCAACACTTCGTCCCAATGGGAGATCGTTGACGACTTGGTGGCGTACGAGGCCTTCTTGATCGATCAAGAACAAACCACGAAGTGCGACACCGCCATCGAGCAGGACGTCGTAGTCACGCGAGATTTGCTTGTTCAAATCCGAAATCAATGGATAAGAAGTCTTGCCGATACCGCCTTGGTCACGCGCCGTGTTGGTCCAAGCCAAGTGGGTGAAGTGGCTGTCGATCGAAACGCCCAAGATCTGAACGCCTAGGTCTGAGAAATCTTTTTCTCGGTCCGAGAAGGCGATGATTTCCGTTGGGCAGACGAACGTGAAGTCCAGTGGCCAGAAAAACAGCAAGACGTACTTGCCTTTGTAATCACTAAGTGAAACTTCTTTGAATTGCCCGTCGGGCATGACCGCTTGTGCTTTGAAGTCGGGCGCTTGCTGTGCGACTAAAACGCTCATGAAATCTGCTCGGATTTTGAGTTGCGAAGTAAATCGTCGAAGACGGCGCCAAGCAATCGAAGATCGGTGGGCGCCGATTGAACTTTGTTTCGAGCAACACTATCGAACAGGTGGCGTGATCCGACAAGCGGTGGAGAAAAAATCCGGTTGCAGTATCAACACTCGCGAGGCCAACCTAGGTGTCCGGCGATTGCGAACACCTTTGGGTTGGCCAGGCAGGTCGTTTCTACTCCGCTGGTGGGCGACGTGGGCGATCACCACCAGGTGCTCCACCACCATCACGCGGCGGGCCATTTCGGTCCCGTCCCATGGTGCGTCGAGCTTCCATCATTTTGTTCAATTCGTCCTTGGACAGCTTTTGATCGCTGTTTTCGTCAAATCGCTCGATGAAACGAGACATCCATTGGGGCAATTCGTCTTCGGATAGAGCACCGTCGCCATCTTTGTCTTGCTGAAGCAACCGAGACAGCATCTGTTCAGGATCAGCTCCGCCACGGCCCATCATTCCCATGCCGCGTCCGCGTGGCGAACCGGCCTGGTCGCCTCCGCGTGGGCCACGGTCACCGGCACCTCGATCTCCGGGTCCTCGCTCTCCAGGTCCTCGATCGTTCATTCTGCGTTCGCCCTGACCATCGGGGCGTGGGCCCTCTGGTCGCGGACCGTCAGCTCGTGGACCCTCTGGTCGCGGGCCGTCTGGTCGCGGGCCGTCTGGTCGCGGGCCGTCTGGTCGCGGGCCGTTCCCGCGTGGGCCAGCTTCGTCTGGGCGGCGGTCACCGGGGGGGCCAAAATCGTCAGGACGCATTTCGGCGAGATCGATTTTTCCATCTTTGTTGTGGTCGAGCTTCTTCAAAGCGTTTGCCGCGTTATTGATCTCGGCTTCAGAGATCTCCCCATCACGGTTGGCATCCAGAGCCGCAATGATCGGCAGCCGAAGCATCATTTGAGGGCCGCGTCCACCACCAGGACCGCCGGGCCCGGGCGACTCGGCACGGAATCCGGGGCCTTCTCCATCGCGTGGACGTCCTTCGCGGGGCCCACGAGGACCGTCGAAGCCCCGGTCGCCACGAGAGTCTCGTTCGCCGCGAAATTCACGTCGGCCTTCGGGCCGATCGTCTTGCGCCGACGAGTTTTGCGAATCTACGCCAATGCTAATGACTAGCCCCGCGACCCCACAGGCTGCCATACGCCAAAATCGTTTTGCCTTACGTTCCATGGTGAAATACCTATCCGCAAGTTGTCATGAAGAAGAGAAGTGAAAAGGCTGGCGTCATGATACAATTCGACGTAAAGCACCGCCTTGTCGAGAAATCTTGCCGCCCACTTCGTACAACACTGTGTGAACGCGACGGTTTCGAAATATCCACAAGGGAAGACGGAACAAATTATCAGCGGCCAATCCTTTAATGGTGTCACCATGGATGAAACCAATTCTGGCGAGTCGATCGAACGTCTTGATGAGTCCGGCAAAACGGAACTCGTCCAATCAGAATTCTACGAATCGCAATCGGAGAACTTCGACGGCGAGGGCAGCTACATCTGCGAAAACTGTGGCGAAGAAATCGTGATCCCGCTGGATCCCATCGAAGGCTCATCGCAAAGCTATGTCGAAGACTGCCCGGTGTGTTGCACCCCGATGGTGATTCACGTTAATTTCGATGGCGCACACGCGATCGTTTGGGCCGAATCGGAACAAGACCGGTATTAGGCTTCTGCCGATTGCTGAAACATCGCATTGCCTGATCAAATTGCCTCGTCAGGTATGACGCGTGCCGATGCGGATGTCTTGTCCCGAAGGGATGTCGCACAACGTTCACGCATGGCTATGGCTAGGTGTTTGCGTTTGTTGAACATCGATCCGGCTGAAATGCATTCGGTCGAGTGACGTGAATCGAGCGAAATCGTGCGAATACGTATCAGTCGTTCGCCGAGTTTGCACTGCGACGACGTTTCCGGATGAGCGCGATCCCTATCGCGACGGAACAGCCACTGAGTAAATTGGTTGTAGATTCAAGCCATTCAACAGGATTCATCGATAAATGCGTCTACCACCTTGGGCTGTCCAAGCCATCCGTAACGGAGTCGCCGACGTGGCTCGCAAAGCCAGCGATCCGGAAACCATCAAAAAGGTCCGCTCACAAGCCACGGAACTGTTGCGGGATTTGCCTGACAACGCCTCCAAGAGTATCGACGCGATCGTCAAGTCCGCATCGGAGACTGCTCGTGGCGCATTTGATCAAGGTCGTTCGACCATTTTACGTTGGTCCGAGCGTCAAAAGGAAATCGCCTCCCTCGGCTACAACGCCTCGGGCGTCTTGCTAAACGAACTCGGTAGTGGCGTTCCGGTCGGCGATCGTGTGTTGCAATTGGGATGTGACCTATTGCAAGGCGATTGCTTGAAGCTGAATGCCCGAAGTCAGATTGATGAAGCCTTAACGCGGCAATTGGATCAATCCGGCAATCGGATCCTTGTTGCCAACAACTTCGACTCCGCAATTCGCTCGTTAGTCGCCTTGGCTTCACGGCCGAGCAACATCGCGAGTCAAAGTACAGCTGGCCAGCAAGATTCTGGGCAGCAAGGTCGCCGAATCGTAATGCATCGTGCACACGCCATTCGCTTGCCATCAGGCTTGCCGTTGCCGGATTTGTTCGAAGGCTATGCCATTGAGCAGTGTGGCGGAGTAGGCACGGTTGAGCCGAGTGACTTTCGGGATGCCGGGCATTCGATCGTTGTCATGGCTGACGACGGCAAGGAGCCACTGCAATGTTTCGAACTTGCCGCTGACGATACGATTCAAGTCGCGGTATTGCCCATCGCAACCGTTGAAGCGAAATACGCTGATGTCCCGGATGCAAAATCGTTGCTGAAAGCTGGCTTCGACATTGTGGTGCTGCAGGCGGGACCGCTGACCGGATCAGCGAACGCTGGATTGATCGTTGGTAAAACGGCGTTGCTTGAAACGATTGAATCGAGCTTGGTGTGGAACTTCGCGACGGCTAATGATGCGGTTGCGGCAACCGTTTTGGCATCGATTGTCAACGAGCCAAGCCCACTCGGTGTGTTGATCGAAACCGGTGAAGAGAATCTACGAAGTCGAGCCGAGCGCATGGCGACTCGGCTGACAGCTTCTCAGACGATTAAAGGTTGCAAGATTGACAACGCTTCGGCCGTTTTGTCAAAAGGTAAACGTTGGGCTTTGCCATCTCGTCAATTACGGTTGCAACATCAATCGATGGCGGCAACCCAATGGGCCGCCTCACTATTGGAACAATCGCCAGCGGTCATCGCGTCGGTCGACGCAGATGACTTGGTGATCGATCTGCGATGGGTCCCCGCATCGGCGGATGGAGTGATCGCAGACATCTTGGCTCCTATCGACGATGACCAAGACTAAATTGGCGCGTTTCATTGGTGCTGCCTGACGACTATTCGCAGTGCATTACCTGGGGCGATTTGCGTCTTCAATCGCGTTGATCAGTTTCTGTGGTGTGGGGGCAAGCAACACAATTCCTGCGATGCCGACGGCCACAAAAAACAGATGTGCAAAATTGTGATCGATGAAGACGAACACCGCATTGAGCATCGCAGGGCCTTCGAATAACGCTTGCCCAATAAGCGTGCTTGATTGAAACGCGCCCAGGAAGTGCCTTCCCTCGGGCGGCAACGTCGCATTGGTATCGATAGGCTGGGGGAAATCTAAATCCGTTGATCGAAGTCGTTCCGCAGCTTGCCCCTTCATTATCTTAGGCAACACGATCGCGACCGGGATGGTCAATAGTGTTGCCAACCCTCCGATGGCAAGGAACAACCACTCGTCTTGACCAAAACGGATCAATGGCAAGTCTTCAGGAAAGTCGCCTAAGGACAGGTACGACAGGATTCCAGCAACGACGACGACTCCGTTGATCAACGCAAATGTGATCACAAGTCCCGTTTTCGCGGTTTGGGAAATACTATTGGGGGCACGCGTATTTCCCGGACCGGATGAACCGCCTGGTGAGACGTAGGGGTTATTGGGTGAGTCAATCATTGCGTTTCCAAAATCTCCATTCGAATTGACGATTCCGTTGTGAAACTTTTCTATACCGACCACTTCGAGCTGCCGTTGCCAGACAGGCATCGATTTCCGATGGACAAGTATCGGCGACTGCGACGGCATGTTGCAACTAGTGACATCCATCGGGCGGATGTGCTGCTGGTTCCACCGGCCGCGACGGATCAGCAACTGCTGCTCTGTCATGATGAGGGCTATGTTGATCGTGTCAAATCGGGCGGTTTGTCGAAATCTGAAATTCGTCGAATCGGGTTCCCTTGGTCTGAAAAGATGGTGGAGCGTTCGCGGCGGAGCACGGGAGCCACCATTGCGGCGGCGCTTGCGGCTTTGCAGGATGGATTGGCTGCGAACTTAGCCGGCGGCACGCACCACGCATTTTCAGACGCAGGCGAAGGCTACTGTGTGTTCAACGACGCTGCTGTCGCGATTCGCGTTCTACAAACGGAAAAAGTTATCGGTCGAGCCTGTGTGATCGATTTGGATGTTCATCAAGGTAACGGGACAGCTTCTATTTTGGCGGGCGATCAATCCGCGGTCACACTTTCGATGCATGGCGCAAAGAACTTTCCGCTGCGCAAATTTCCCAGCGATATCGATGTGCCTTTGGATGATGGGACTGAAGACGATGCTTATATGGCATCCTTAGAAGTCGCTCTGGGCGCGCTTGATGACTTGCATCGAGCGAAACCATTCGAATTAGCTATTTATCTGGCGGGGGCCGACCCATTTGAAGGAGATCGACTTGGGCGGATGAAGCTATCTAAAGAAGGTTTGAAACGTCGCGATTCGATGGCGCTTCGTTGGTGTCGCGAGAGGTCCTTGCCAGTCGCCATCGCGATGAGCGGAGGCTACGCGCCTGAAATCGACGACATCGTTTCGATTCACGCGGCCACCTTGGAAATCGCATCGGCAATCTGTCGGGGATAAATCAACTCAGGGTCCCTGGATTCGATTGTCCGTGCTGGCGATCGCTTGGGACGCTTTTGTTGTGGGCAGAAAAGCACGGGGAGAAAAGCACGGGGAGAAAAGTTTTTTCGGAAAGTTGGAAACACCTGGAACGTTCGTTCGCTTGGCTTCATGTGTCAAGGAAATCGAAAGCGACGAGCAGCTCGGCAGACTCGCCGTTTTCTCCATAAAACAAACGTTCTGTCGAATCCAATTGAAGGAACCTTACCATGTTGAAGCGAATCCTCCTTACTGTTGCTCCCATCGTCATGATCATGGGCACTGTCAGCGCTGACGATGACTTGCTGAAATCACTTGCCGTTTTGGACGGTGACTCCATCGCATCGGTCTCGAGCGAGATGCCAACTTCGCTAGAAGACGAAGACGACTTCGGCCAAGCCGACGTTGACGCTCTGATGGGCGACGATGAGAAAGACGAAGACGCGATTGCCGCATGCTTCCGTCGAGTGGGCTACGGATACGGGTATAGCCATAGCTACCGCAGCTACGGTTACAGCTACTACCGCCCACACTACAACTACAACTACCACTGCTACCGTCCAGTCACGTACAACTACTGCTACCCAGTGACCTATCACGTGCCTTGCTACACCAGCTACTGGGCATGCTACTAATCGTGACCTTCACGGTGACGTCGACTGACGAACGCTTCGGCTTCGTCAGTCGAGCCAAAGCCAACATCATCGCCCGGTGAATCGGACCCGATCCGATGCCGGGTTTTTTTATGCAACTGCAGTGTGCGACTGGACCGTCATGGGATCAACAGAAAATCACCTGGCAGCAAATTTTGGCTAGTGATGTAACGACGCGCCGCATCGTTCGCTTAGCCGAATGTCGTCACTATCGCCGAGATCTCAGGCCAGCCTCGTTTAGTAGCTCTTCGGTGATATCGACTAATCCAACTTCGCCCAACTTCGGTTCGTTCTCAAACGCTTTCACATCCAACCATCAAAGCAGCCATGAAAACCAAAAGACTTAAACGTTGTGCTCTCGCGTTCGCGATGCTGTTTTCAGCAACGTGTGCTCCTGAGCCATTCCTTTCTACAGCAAGCGCCGACGGCATTGATCTGCATCGACTGATGTCGGGGCCGGATCGATGCGACCACGTGATTTCATTGTTGATGCGCTACGGTGTCAACAATGATGTCGATCAATACAGCAACATGCAGGTCTATCATCCGCTGGGGCCTATTCAGCTGCCCACATCGGAATTGGGAGATTTGCAATTGGTCTCCATCGCCAAACTTGCCGATGTTCATCCCGGTTGCGGACCGACATTCGAAGTCACAATCAAAAACTGCAGCACTCGAGCAGTTCATGGGATGCGGCTTACCTTGGTGGGATTGCTGGGACGAATTTGTCCGACCAGCCCCAGTGTGACCGAGAAAATTGACTGCCTGGCCGCAGGGGCCATCGTACAACTGAACGTCAGCCTTCCGGTGGAAGCGATGGCGATGGGGCAATACAACGGGGCACCGATTCCGATGAATCGATTGCTTGTCGCTGTCGATAGCTATGACCAGTTCATGGAATCGAACGAGGCAAACAATTTGAAAGTGATGGAGATGGGGGCGATCCCGATTGCTTCTGTTGTGGAAGCGAGTGACATCCCAAACGGAAATGTCGCACCGGCCTCTGTCGGTTCCCCTCAAAGACCTTCGCAGGAATCTTCCCAGATGGTTTCCAATATCGGTCCTGACGCGCCAGCGGCATCGATTCAGAACCCAAGTGCTGCCCCCCAACAGAATCCAGGTGGAGCTGGCATCGGGGCTGCCGGTTCAGGTTCAGCGGTTGCACCGTCGGACTTGCGGTCAGCGATCGAGCAATTTGGTCAGCAGAACGCGCAAAACGAGAAATCGGCTGAGCAAGCAACGCTTGATCAAGCGGGTATTCAGTGACCTCGCATTGGTTCCCAGAGTGTTCGCAATCCGTTTTCTCGCAATCGCCAACGCCGCGTTTTCATAACGCGGCGATTTTCCTGGGATTGCCGAAGTGAATCGAGGTCTGCACAGTTAAGAAATAGACAGGCGTGAGCAGCAAAATCGGTGATGCCCTTCATACCCGACATTCGTAATTCGCCTCACTTAAAATATCCTCTGGCCAGATTGAACTTTTGCGTGATACGATCGTATCTGGTTCTGATACGAATCCCACCGGAATTTTAGCTAGTCGAAATGGCCGATCGATCCCTGTTTATTGCCCTGCTGGGCGGGCTATTGTTACTCACCGGATGCTCGTCCGGGTATGGTCCATCCAATTATGATGCTGATGCGCCAACCGAGTTCACGACGACGGAATCCGGTTTGAAATACAGGATTCTTCGCAAGAGCGACAAACGAAAGCCAAAAGAAACCAGCCATGTGAAAGTGCACTACATCGGCACACTGGACGATGGCACGGTGTTTGACAGTACTTACGAACGCGGAAAGCCAGCCACATTGAACCTCTACAATGTCGTTAAAGGTTGGCGTGAAGGGATGCAGCTAATCGGTGAAGGCGGAATGATCGAGTTGGAGATTCCGTCTGAACTCGGCTATGGCGAACTCGGGCAACGCAATGCCGTCCCCCCGAATTCAACGATTCACTTCATCGTCGAACTGGTCCGGGTCTTCGACTGATCGCCCATTGCGCTCATCGCCTGTGATTAGATGTTCTCTGTTAAAGCCAAACTGCCACGGCCGCATCGATCTGCGAAATCCATTTGTCAGTCTTCTTCGCCATCGCGTTCTTGGCGGACGGGACCACACAGTCACCGCTGGTTCTGAAACACGTCCGGCGCTGTGTCTGAGTTATTCCCAAAAACATCACGCTTGGCGAGGTGAAAAAGTGTCGTTCGACTCTCCGAGTCGAAAACGCAATCGATTCGTAGAGTCGAGCGACACTGGCTACCAAGCTCTGCAAATGGGGCTCGGACGGCTTCCTGCTCAAACGCGAGGACCGCGACCAAAGGATTTTTACATTCAACTGATCGACCATTCGTACCTGGAACCGCAGGCTGGCGTTAAGCGGCTGATTATCGACTATTCGTATCTGGAACCGAAGACTGGCGCCAAGCTGCTGATTGAGGTCGGTTCTGATTCTGGGGAATCGCAGGCTGGCGCCTAATGGCAAGGACGTCGACAAGGATCTGTACGATCCGCTGGGTAGCAATGACTATCGCGACAAACTCGCTTCCAGTTCAAGGGCCCGAAGTCGAACGTCGACAGCCTTGGCGTTTTCATACCAAGCTGGATGCGTCGTCGCGATTTGACATTACCAGGCTCATCGTTTGAAGTTTCCGCAGTACAAATTTGTACGCTTTGAACGACGCGAACAGTCCTAGCCCGGTCGCGATTAATGAGACCAGCATCACGTCTCGCGCGTCGGCCTGACTGACCACCAGCAGTGTCACTCCTAGAAGCGGCACGAGGCAAGCGAGATAAAGATGGGCTTCGCAGCGTGCCACCGTTTGGGTCAGCCGTTCATCGAATCGTGTGTCACGCAACGTTTTTCGAACCAGCCTTGGGTAAAGCACGGACACCGCATAGGTGCAAATTCCAAAGTAAGGATAGATCGCAGCGACACCACCACAGATGACGTGCGACATAAAGAAGTGACTGAATTCGCGTTGCGATATCTCCGGATAAATCAGCCACAGGATCAGCGGATACAGGATCGCGGCCAGGCACCACAGCAAGCCTCCGATCACAGCCGCTCGCTGCCCCAACTGGAACGTGGCATTCAAATCATCTTCGGTCGCTTCCTTTCCGTGGTTCACACGTTCCAAGCCTCGTGACACTTGCTGGGTAAAGTAGACGACCAAGAACGCAGCCAATGGAAATGCGATGGAGTTGATGCAGAAGGAAAGCGTTTCGAACGTCGATCGCAATCCGTCGACCTCTTCGAATAAAGTTCCCAGTGTGTCTTTGAAGTTGTAGTAGTACCCATAGATCCCAGCGAGCGCATTGGGAACTAGGATGATCAGCGAGGTCATCAGCCAAGGTGATCGACGGCCAAGCCATGCGATGCGGCTGTTCGGATCAGGGTCAAAGATACGAGCCGCTTCCGGATTGAGCGCGAGTTTTAGACGGGCTTCAAATTCTTTTCCAGTGCCGATGCGTTTGTCGGAATCAAAGTGCAATGCGTCGCGAAGGATCTGTTCCAGGAGCCGACTGACAACGTCTTCGTTTTCCGCACCTGGCGAATCAAGGCTTTGTCGAGCTTGAAGCTGTTGATCAACCGCATCGATCCATGACTGCGGATTCCCAGAACAATCAAAGGGACGTCGGCCTTGCCACAATTCCCACAGCAAAATCGCAAGCGAATACAGGTCGGCTCGAGGGCCGACTTCCTCCGGGACCGTGACAGCGGTTGCCGAGATCGCCCGCAGGTGTTCCGGTGCCATGTATCCGATCGAACCGCCGAAACTGCTCGCCGCTCCGGCACGTCCTGCGCTTCCGGCGAAGCTGACGTTGAAATCGGCGAGCTTGGGAATGCCTTCGGCCGACAGCAGAACGTTGGCAGGTTTTACATCGCGGTGCAGCACTCCCCTACCATGCGCGTTATGCAATGCACGGCAAAGGTGGATGCCGATCCAAGCGACCGCCATCGGCCACGAAAGGTTGCGAAGCTTTTCTCGCAGCATCGATTGCTCGGGGACCGCCTGGGCGGTTCGCAACAAAGCACGGTCGACACAGTTCAAAATCATCTCCCCACGACGCTCATGCCGAGGGGTGTGTTTGACTTGTTGGACGATATCAGCAAGGGTCCCGCCCGGATGGAACTGCATATAGAGCAGGTGTGATGACGGTTTCGTCAGTGTCCTTTGGTCGTAAACTCGGACAATGTTTGGATGGTCAAACTGTGCGAGTGCCTGCGGTTCGTCGCCCGTCCCTTGCGACACTTTCAAAGCCACAAGTCGACTCATCGAATCTTGGCGAGCGAGATAGACATGTGCGAACGCCCCGCTACCTAAAGTTTGCAAGATCACAAAGTCGTCAACAGTCTGTCCGATCGCAAACTCCGGTGGCTTTTTCCGACTAGCCGCGGCCATCGTTGCTTCCGGTTTCGCACTCAGCTGACCGCCGAGCAGTTCGGCAATCATGTCATGATGCTGCGGAAACTGTTTTTGCAATTGGTCCGCGTTAGGAGTCCGGCCGGCTTCCTTATGAAGCTGGATTTCTTCCATGACTAAATCAAGAGGAACGCTGGTCGAAGGCAGCAGGTCTTCGTAGTGCGGAAGGTAGTCTTGGATCTTCGGCAAACGTTGAACCGTCGGTTCCTGTTTACCATCAGCCGTCGCAGTTTCGGCAGAGATGGCTTCTGCCGCACTGGCCATATCCAGCTTGATTAATTCGGTCAGCAAAAATCGCTGGGTTTGCAAATCAGTGGTTGGCAGAAAGCTTCGCAAGCGTGCCGGCGACGCTTCGAAAGACGCGTCGAGGTAGGCTTCCAAACAGGATTCTAGAAGCTCGTCGAGGTGATCGCAGGCATCCTGATGGCTATCCCGCTGAAGGTCCACATTCGAATCGATGACGTTCTGCGAATGGCTATTTGAATCTGAAGAGTTCGAGGAGTGATTTGACAGCAGCTCATTCGGATGAAGTGTACCTTGATCTGCGTTTTCAACCTCGCCAATCCGTTCGATTTCGTAGGGGCTCGGTTGCTTTGTCGTCTCCGCTAACAATTTTTGCAGCGGCTGCTGCGTCGTTTCGTCCGGCGCAGGACTGGCCCCCGGCGATTGCCTATGAAGATTTTCATCGTTATTGGGATTGGCCATGAACGCGTAATTTCCTTCGCCTCGACTTAATCACCCCTATCGGCGTGAATTGACCGCGGCCACCAAAGCTTTGCCGGACTTTTGTGCACCCTCGCTTTTCCAGTCCGTTTCCTTGCGTTGTTCGTGCGATAAGGATTAGGCTGTGCGAACCGCAGACATTTGATCGCTTCACGCGGACGAACGAGAAAGCGGTGGTTCCGTATGGGGGGCGTTTTCCGGCGGACGCAGCGGTCGTCAACCATTCTCCACGATTCATCTGGAAATTCTACAATGTCTGACGGTTCGGATTGTGAATTGATCGATCGGGTCAAAAACAAAGATGAGGCAGCTTTGGCCGCCTACATGCAAGAAAACCATGCTCAGCTGTGTGGCTTTGTTCGTTCAATTACCGGCGAACACCTGTTGGCGATGGTCGAGGTCGATGATTTGGTCCAAGACATTGCCGCGACTGCGTTGACCAGCCTTTCCACCGCGCCGCTTGACCAATATTCCCCGATGGATTGGCTGCAGCAGCTGGCACGCCGACGTGTTGTTGATGCCCATCGATTTCACTTCGATGCGCAGCGGAGAGATGCCAACCGGCAACAGTCACTCAATGCGCCAAGCGGAAATAGCTCATCCGGAGATTCGTCGGGTGGTCTGGAACAGTTGTTGTCGGCAAGCATGACTAGTCCCAGTGCTGTCTACAGTCGCGACGTTCGAATGATGCGAATGCAAGAAGCGGTCGGGACACTAAGCGAAGAACAGCAGCAAGCGATTCAGATGCGGTACGCTGAGGGGCTTCCAACGAAAAAGATCGCCGAAAAGTTGGGCAAGACCGACGTCGCGATTCGTGTTTTGCTTTCGCGGAGCATGCGACAGCTCGAAAAGATCCTTGAAGACGTGCGGCCGACTCGGAATTGAATCTTCGTTCTTAATAGAGAACCAATAGCGAGTCGCAGACGAACCAAACAACAAGCCTATCGGAAACCATGATGAAGTTGACATCGACAGTGTTGCTGCTGCTTTTCCTTGCATGCGGAATGACAACAGCAACTGCAGAATGCAAACAAGAATGGAAAAACGCAACCGCCTGGGGACATGTTGATGCCGCCGGCAGCAAAGTCTCGCTATATGTCAAAGAGTCTCCCGAGAACGGATTTGTTTCGATTCCTCGTTTGAACAATCGCCTCAAAACGGTCAAAGCGGAAGGCTATGAAGGTGAGCTGAAATTCGTACCTGAAATCGATCATTGGCGCATCTTCGTTCCCGAAGACCTGTCACTTCCAGCGACGATTGAGGTCGAGTTGGTCGAAGCGATTCGGCTTTGTGATCAGCCGTTGATGGTGAAGCCAACTGCCGAAGGGAAACTGATTCTGCCCGCCCATCATGCTGAAACCAAAGGCGACAAACTTCGTTTCGAGCCGCAGCCACATAAGAACACGATCGGGTATTGGACCGTTCCGTCGGACACCGCGACTTGGCATTTCGAAGTCGGGAAGCTATCGGACTTTGACGTTATCGTTCACCAAGGATGTGGAAAGGGGCAAGGTGGTAGCGACGTCGAATTTACCGTGACATCGCTATCGGATACCTCCAGCCAATCATTCCCGTTAAAGATCCAAGATACGGGGCACTTTCAGAATTTCGTACCGAGGTCGATTGGGCATATCAAACTGGCGCCAGGCAAATACACACTGACAGTGAGCTGTAAATCCCTCGCCAAAAATGCTGTCTGTGATATCCGGCAAGTTGTCCTGCAGAACTAAGCGGTGTTCGATCTTCAATTCTGGAAAAAGTCGCGGCGCCCTGATCGAAATTAGGCAAGCTCGCCGCTTGCGCTTGAATCGTTCAGCGTCTTGGTCAAAAAGAACTTGGTGTGGTTAAAAGAGTCCCAGTCGGGAATTCGCCCTGCGATTTGATAGCCACACCGGGTGTAGAAGTTTGGGCTTTGAAATTCCATCGTGTCGACGAAGGAGTATTCGCATCCTCGACGATGGGCTTCTTTTTCAGCGGCACCTAATAGCAGTCGCCCAATGCCTCGCCGACGCGAGCATTCTTTGACCGCCATGATTTCGATGCGTAACCACTTTAGAGAGGTTGATCCGATCAAACCGCCGACGAGCTCTTGATCGTTTGAGTAGACCGTGACAAAAAGTGGACGCGCTTGATTTTCTTCTCTTTCAGTCGCGGTCCACCAATCGCCGTTTTCCGCTTGGTTGAACTCACGAAGCCATTGAAAAATGATCGATTGCTCGCCAGGCGTGATTGCGTCACGTGTCTGCTGCTTCATGACATCACGCAGTGTATGCGTTGAAGCTGTGTATGTGTTGATGCAGTGCGTGCGTCGTACCTAAGCCCTATTGAAGAACGCTCTGCTTTGCGATTGGTACGGACTGAGACGGCGATGAAGCCGTGCGCACGTTAGTAGAGAGCAATCGCAAATGATTGGTTCGCAGCCTGTTAGCGGCTGACTTTTATTTCCAGCGAAATTGTGACAACGCCAGGGACCAACCGAGCTGCCACGCCTGCAAGTTGGGCATCTTCACGTGAAGGGGCACGTCCATGAAGCACGTATTTTCCTTCGTCATTGGTGCACTTGAGGTCTGATATCGACGCCACGCGGAGGACAGAGGATTCAACTTTTCGGCAAATGTCGTCAACAGTTGGGTTGGATATCACTTCAGTGCAAACTTGTTGGAGATTATCAGGTAGGTAGCGAGCAAGCTCGACGAATCGTGGTGCGAGACCAGTTGTTAAGTCAGAAAAACATCGAGGCCGGGGTTTCTACACACCGCTGGGCTTCGAGCAACGTTCTTCACATTTTGGCAGATTTCGAAATGGGCTTGTTCAACAGCCTCGTCGTCGAGGCAGGTGGGGTGGACGCGATCAATGATCTTGTCACACCAATGAGATGGGGGTTCCCACCACCGAGGTACTTACTTAGGAGTGAACTCGTGACCATCTTCGGTGGGCCTCAGCGAACTCTACAACATCACGCGTACCAAAACTTTATCAACCACCAGGATGCGAACACATATTTCAAAATTTTCACCAAATTTGGGGTGGGCCGACAGCACCACAGGATGCGTTCAGAATCGAATCAGCTCCGGTGGATGTTTCGATGCTGACCAATCAGGTGGGCGTTGTGACGACTTATCGTTGTCGCCGTTGACGCCAGATGTAAACCAACATTGAACCCAGTCCCGAATATTTAAAATCGGAGTCGATCCAGTGCTCGATCACATAAAACGCAAAGTAGTACGCTCGGCAACAGCTCCATATACAGGTTGCAAGAATCAAGACATCCCGCCACTCGCTCAATCGAGTAATCAGCAGAACACCCGACAATCCGCCAAGCACCACGAATAGCACCGCTTTAAAAACGATCCACTTAGCATTGGGGAGGTCGTCAAATAGCCCCAGCGGCTGACGCGATTCGCTCATCGATTCAAATCGATCCGATGTGGTGTGGGAAGGCACCTCTCGCTACAGCGAAGATGCCAATGAAGGATCCGATTGCCACATGTACAAGAATGTTGGCATCGAACTTCGATCGAGTCCCGGAACTTTGATTGGGAACAAGGTTGGCATGACTGCGCCATCTGACATACTGTCCAACACCGTGTAGGCATGATCCTGGCGACGACGATACAGCACGACTGGCGCATTCGCGTCGATGTTGGCGAGTTGGCATACATGCATGATCGCTTCATCAATGTAGCCGACTTCATCAACCAAGCCGACGTCGACGCATTGGCTTCCCGCAAAGACACTGCCGTCGGTCCATTGTTCTTGGTTGTTCGCCATGGTCGGTCGTCGGCTTTGTATGCGATCGATAAACCGTTGGTGAAACGATTGTGCGATGTCACGAAGCATTGTTTCTTCTTCGATCGCGATCGGTCGTTCAGGCGTACCGGCGTCGATTTTCTGGCCACTCTTGATCGGTGTCGACAGGATGTTGAATTGCCCCATCGTGTCTTCCAAGTTGTAGACATTCAGGATCACGCCGACACCGCCGACCAAACTTGTTGGGTGGCATACGATGTAGTCACACTGCGTTGCCAAAAAGTACGCTCCGCCAGCACCGACATCCATCAGACAAGCGACGATCGGAATGGATCGGGATTCGCGTACGCGATGAATTTCTCGCGCCATCATGTCCGTCGCCGTGACACCTCCACCAGGTGAATTGATTCGCAGCACCATCGCGTGAACCGTTTTGTCAGCGATGACCGCATCGCATTTCTCGCGGAACAATGCGACGGGATTTTCGCTAGCCCCGATGAAGGCACCCGGGGAGCGGTCGACGAGGACGCCATCGACATCCAGGATGGCGACTTTGGATTTAGAGTTTTTCTTACCGGAGACTTCGATCGCGCGAAGCGCACTATCCCGTTTGTCGCCCGCCATCGAAATCTCGGTCCGAAGGCTGCCATCGACACCCATTTTCCCGGCAAGACGCATGTCGCCGGCGATGTTTCCGGACATGCTCACTTTGCCGTCGTGCTTTAAAACACGATCTCGGACAACGCAACCACAGCAGCAGTGCAGCAGGATGACCGCAACGATTAAATAGCTCGTTCCCGCTTTACCCGCTCGGTCTGTGCCCTGTCGTGCAAACCTGGAGCAAATCCATTCACGGCGTGATTCATGTGACTGGATTGGTGACGGCATTGGGTTAGGTATCGAAAGAGAATCGACAAGGAAGGCTGAATCGGACAAACTGCGGTTACCTAATGACTGAATGGTCGCTTGTCATCCTTCCCAACCTGGTGTGGCAAGACCAATCCGCTGACAATGCCAGAAAAAATGCATTTTCACACGCTTGTGTTTCGAAATTTGTCACGCCGGTTCGCTCGAACTCTGCTGACACTGATTGCACTTTCGGTTGCCGTCGCTTCCGTTGTTGCATTGCGAGGAATCGCTGCGGGGTTCACACAGTCGTTTGCGGACATCTATCGATCGCATTCGGTCGATGTCGTTGTTTCACGTCAGGGCACGGCAGATCGACTGAGCAGCAGCGTTGCTGAAGAGTTCATTGGACGCATCGCTGATCTGGACGGTGTTGATCGATCCGCGGGAGTTTTGTTGGAAACGCTCTCTCTGGAAGACCAGCAGGTGTTCGGCATTCCAACGATGGGGATCGAATCAGGCAGCTGGTTGCGCGAAGACTATCAGTGGGTGGAATCCGTCGAGATCAATGATGCGACGACCAAACGACTTTCGTTGGGATCCAACTTGGCCAGCCGAGTCGGCTTGTCCGCCGGTGACACGGCGATGATCTTTGAAGAGCCATATGTTGTCGCTGGCATCTTCAAGAGTCAGAGCGTTTGGGAAAACGGTTCGATGATCATTCCACTAAAGCAGCTACAAGCGTTGACCGATCGAAGCGGCCAAGTCACCTACATCAATGTCGTTTTGGATCCAAAGTTATCGTCAAGCCAAGCGAGCGATGTCGTCGCCGCGATCGAGAATCTTGATGATCGTCTGAACGCATTGCCAACCGAGGAGTTTGTCGGAAGCGATACTCGGATGAAACTTGCATCGGCAATGGCATGGATGACTTCGGTGATCGCATTGGCGATCGGGGCTATCGGGACGCTCAATACGATGATGACCAGTGTGTTGGAGCGAACACGAGAAATCGGCGTGCTGCGAGCGGTAGGATGGACTCGCTTTCGCATCATTCGGATGATCTTGGCCGAATCCTGTGTGCTGGCATTGGTGGCGTCAGCAGTCGGTTGCGGGCTCGCCTACATCACCTGTGCTGGGCTGAGCCGTCATCCTGCGGCAAGCGGAGTCTTAGCACCCGCGATTGGCCCGAGCACGATCCTCGAAGGCGTGCTGTTAGCGGTCGCGATCGGTTTGGCTGGCGCGATTTTTCCTGCTTTCCGAGCCGCATCGGTTTCGCCAACCTTGGCGCTTGGTGCAGCGGACTAGGCGTTTTCGAAAACTTTTGGCCAGTCCTTCTGAACGGCGAAATGGTGCCGAATCGATACCTCCACAATCTGCGAGGATTTAGCGATTGGTTAAACTGCGCTAGCTTGCCAGCCAGCTACACCTATTGAATCACCAACAGCGGAATGGACGACGCTAAGTTTTGCATCTTTTGAAAGGTCAACGATCGAAGTGGGCGACGTCTATCAACCTATTGCAATTATTGGACTTGGCTGCCGTTTTCCCGGTGGATGTGATAGCCCGGAACAATATTGGGACTTGTTAAGCGGTGGTCGAGAAGCGATCAGCATGACGCCCGCGGATCGCTGGTCACTTGAAAAGTTTTATTGCGGAGGACGCGCCCGGCCCGGGAAGACCCAGAGCCGTTGGGGGGGCTACGTCCGGGACATCGACCGTTTCGATCCGGAACTGTTTCGAATTTCACCACGCGAAGCCTCGGCAATGGATCCGCAGCAACGGATGTTGTTGGAAACAGCTTATCGGGCTGCCGAAGATGCTGGCGTTCCGATAACCAAACTGGCTGGTCGCAATGTCTCAGTTCACGTCGGGATCAGCAGCATCGATTATTCGGTCGCCGCGCTGAGCGCACAAGATCGCGCCGTGATCGGCCCGTATAGCAATACAGGCGGCAGCAGCAGTATCGCCGCGAACCGAATCTCTTACTGCTTTGATTTGCGCGGCGAAAGTCTTGCGATCGACACGGCATGTTCGTCATCCTTGATTGCCGTTCACCTCGCCTGCGAAAGCTTGCAAGACTCCGAAAATGAACTGGCATTCGCCGGGGGCGTCAACGCGCTATTGTTGCCAGACTTTTATGTCGCCTTCAGCCAATTGGGTGTCTTGTCACCTGATGGGCGTTGTAAAACCTTCGACGCATCGGCCAATGGCTATGTGCGTAGCGAAGGAGCCGGAATGGTATTGCTAAAGCGGCTTGAGGATGCGGTCAAAGACGGTGATCAGATCTATGCCGTGATTCGTGGCTCGGCCACCAATCAAGATGGGCGTACCGAAGGCCTGACCGTTCCCAGCGGCGAAGCTCAAGCCTCGCTGATCCGCAAGACCATGCAACGCGCCGGTATCGATGCGGCGGACGTCAGCTATGTCGAAGCCCACGGAACTGGGACTTCCGTCGGGGATCCGATCGAAGCCTTTGCAATCGGCAGTTGCTATGGTGACTCCAGCGGGACGCCTTGCACGATTGGCAGCGTTAAAACGAACATCGGTCACTTGGAAGCCGGAGCCGGAATTGCCAGCGTGATCAAGGTCGCATTGGCGATCAAGCAACAAACGATTCCTGCCCATTTGAACTTCGCGACACCCAACCCCGCGATCGACTTTGATGGGCTGGGGCTGACGGTCCCAAAGCAGACGCAGCAATGGCAATATGAAGGTATAAAAGCTGCCGGTATCAACGGCTTCGGCTATGGCGGCGCGAACGCCCATTTGATTCTTAGCGAACCGACTTCAATCGAAGTTGTTCAAAATGGCGAAGTCCCTGCGGTTGCCAGCGTTAATAGTTCGACAGCGAGTGACTACCACTGTTTGCCGATATCCGGACACAGCACCGGCGCGCTGACTGAGACTGCAGGTCGTTGGGCAAGCTATCTTGCAACGGGTGATGCATCTCTTGAATCAGTCGTCTCAACTGCATGGAACCGACGAACGCATCATGCGTTTCGAGCTGCCGCGGTGGCTCAAGATCGTGATGGTCTGATCGCACAATTGCGACAGATTGAAACTGATCCCGACGGTGCAGTCGTCGAGGTCAACCGATCGCTGAATCATTCTGCGGTGCCCAAGGTTGCCTTCGTCTGCAGCGGTCAAGGGCCGCAGTGGTGGGCGATGGGTCGGCAGATGCTGCAGATTTGCAAACCATTTTCCGATGTCATCGATCAGTGCGACCGAGAATTCGCAAAGCATGTTGATTGGTCACTCCGCACGGAATTGTTGCGTTCAGAAGATCAATCTCGGATGCAGCAAACTTCGATCGCCCAACCTGCGCTGTATGCGATTCAGATCGCACTCGCAGCGGTCTGGGAAGACGCCGGTGTGAGACCTGATCTTGTTGTCGGACACAGTGTTGGTGAAATCGCGGCCGCGTATTTATCAGGGGCTTTATCGTTTGCCGATGCGGCCACGGTGGCCGTCCACCGTGGCCGAACGATGGATCTTGCGACCAGTCGCGGGGCAATGATTGCGGTCGGACTAAGCGAAAAAGAAGTGCAGCCGTATCTGTTGGGAAAAGAGGATCAGATTTCAATCGCGGCAATCAACGGTCCGACATCGTTGACGCTTTCGGGATGCAAACTTGCGGTCGAAGAATTGGCGTCGCAGCTTGATCAAAGCAATGTGTTCTGCCGTCAACTGAAGGTCGAATATGCCTTTCACAGTCCGCTTGTCGACCCTGTTCGAGATGAACTGTTACAGTCACTTGCTGCAATTAAGCCGGTTGAAAATCGCTGTCCTATGATCAGCACCGTTACCGGACGGCTGATCCAAGGCAGCAAACTTGATGCGAATTACTGGTGGGACAACGTTCGCCAGCCCGTCTATTTTGCTGACGCGATGGAGACAATGGTCGACGCGGGCATTCAGTTTGCCATCGAGCTTGGGCCGCACCCGGTCCTCGCCTACGCGATCGACGAATGTTACGCAGCACACAATGCGACTTGCGTGACCGTCCCATCGCTTAATCGAAAAGAAGACGACTTAAAACAATTTGCCAAGTCCAAAGGAGAGCTCTTTAAAGCCGGGTTCCCTGCTAGCCTCTTCCCTGGCAGCCTCGCCGGCGAATCCAGTCGTCCATTCCATACGACAAAGCTGCCTTCGCTAGCGATGGTGCCTCGACGATTGTGGTTGGAGTCTGTGGAATCGCGTTCGATGCGAACAGGAGACCATTGGGACGCCGTTCTCGGAAACCGCTGCGATGATCGGCTTCCGACATGGCAGTTGCGAATCGACTTTGAACATCAAACGATCCTCGCCGATCACAAGGTTGGTCAGTCGTGTGTGCTTCCAGCCGCCGCCCTGTTGCGTCTTTGTGTGGCTGTCGGGCAACAAGTTCACCCAGATCTGCTATGCACCATCGCGAACTTTCAGATGGAAGGTGCGTGTCTGTTGTCGAGCGATCAGCCGCAGCGATTACAGACACAGTATGATCCTGACCGTCGGCGGATCACGATCTCTCGAAGCGATGTTGAACAACACGAATGGCATGTCATCGCGACGGCGGACTTGTGCGTCTCGTTGATCGAAACGAAAGAGCGGCCGCAGTCGGCGGACTTGTTGCGTCAGTCGTTGCCCGAGACGATTTCCGCCGAACACCTTTACAATCACTGTGAAAACCTGGGTTTGAAATACGATCACGCATTTCGCGGCGTGGTCGACGCGACCCGAGAAGACCGACACGCGATCGCGAAAATTAAGTTGCCTCGCGAACGAGAACCCGGCGATCAAAACGATGTCTTTTCGGTCGAGGCTTCGCTGCTTGACTGCTGTTTTCACGCGATGGTCATTGCCGACCCCGCCTTTGACGACCCGTCAGGCGGACTGTATCTGCCCAGCAAGATTGCTTCAGTTGATGTCTTTTCACGAATCGAATCTGACTTGGTCGCGGTTGCTCGTATTCGAAGCAAAAATCAATACCGAATGGTGGCAGACCTCGCGATCTACAACGCTGCGGGACGTCGGATCGCCAGTGTCCATGGTTTTGAAAGTGTCCGCGTTTCGGGGACAGAGCACGGTGATTCGACAAGCGAATTGTTGTATCGATATTGCTGGAAGCCGGCCGAGAAAGGCGACTCAGAAAACTACTTGGTCGGACGCAAGTGGCTGCTGTTTTCTGACCTAAGTGGGTTGGCAAGTCAGATCGTCGATCAGTTACCAGCAGATGATCGAGTCATTACGGTGCAGCACGGTACGGCCTTCAAAAGGCTGGGTGACGACGCATTCATCATCGACCCCGAAGATCGAAATCACTTTGACCGGCTGCTGGCCGATGTCGGTGAAGACGTGACCGATGTGGTTTACTTTTGGGGCGTTGATGTCCCTGAGAACGCCGAACTTGATTCCAACGTGCTGGAAAAGTCCACGGTACTAACCTCGTTGGCTCCACTGCACCTTTCCGCCGCTTGGCAGCAAGCACTCGATGGTGGGGAACAAAGCTCAGGGGCTCGATTGACCGTCATCACCAACGGAGCTCAGCCAACCGATCAAAACACAGACTCGATCGTTGTCGCGGCAGGGCCTTTGATTGGTATGACGCGTGTGATCGCCAGCGAGGTCTCGCGACTGACAACGCGTCTGGTCGATCTAGATCTATCTTCGAAACGCTACCGAGAAGATTTAGTTGATGAACTGATTTGTCGAACCGACCGCGAAGACGAAGTGATGTACCGTGACTCGATTCGGTGGGTGCGACGTTTCGAACCTGCTGGCAAGCTTCCGTTACGACCGGAAAGTCTCGCTCGTCAGCGCAGCAAATTACAACGTGGCGATTCTGCATCGATCGATCAATTGCACTATCGATCTGATAAGCAAGTTGATCTGGCGGCTGACGAACTTGAAATCGAAGTCGCCGCGGCGGGATTAAATTTCAGTGACGTGATGAAGGCACTCGATCTGTATCCGGGGCTACCGGACGGACCGCCTATCCTGGGCGCCGAATGCAGTGGACGCGTCATTCGCATCGGATCGGAGGTCGGCGATTTTAAGGTCGGCGATGAAGTGATCGCTGTCGCTCCCGGTTCGTTCGCGACCCATGTCCAAGTGAAGCAAGATCTGGTTGCAGCCAAGCCGACTCGGCTATCCCACGCCGAGGCTGCTGCATTGCCGATCGCGTTTTTGACCGCCGAGTACGCACTGAATGATCTTGCCCGAATCAGGGCCGGCGAAAAGGTTTTGATTCATTCCGCTAGCGGTGGGGTCGGCTTGGCGGGCATGCAATTGGCAAATTTGTGTGGGGCAAGGATTTTTGCGACCGCCGGTACGGATGAGAAACGGGACCATGTGCTCAAACAAGGTGCCGAGATGGTGATGGATTCGCGTTCGCTTCAATTTGCCCGACAGATTCAGGAAAAGACGCGTGGCGACGGCGTCGACGTCATCTTGAATTCCTTGCCGGGAGAAGCGATTCGTCAGGGCTTGTCGGTCCTGTCGATCGGCGGACGATTCCTAGAGATCGGCAAACGAGACATTTATTCCGATGCGCCGCTCGGAATGCTTCCACTTCGCAACAACCTGTCGTTCCTGGCGATCGATCTGGATCAGTTGATCCGGCATCAACCGAAACGACTGGGAGCGATGTTGCGGAGCTTGGTAGATCGCTTCGAAAGCGGCGAACTGCAGCCGTTGCCCATAAAAGTGTTCGAAGCGGACGAGACCGACCAAGCGTTCCGGTTCATGCAGCAAGCGAAGCATATCGGGAAGGTTGTCATCGATTACCAAGCGGAGCCATCACGTGTCTTTGCTAAACCGGGCAATACGGTGTCTTTCAAATCGGATCGCACCTATTGGATCGCCGGTGGGATGGGCGGATTTGGGCTACGAGTCGCACAGTGGCTAGCCGAGAATGGTGCGAAACATCTGGTGCTTGGCGGTCGCAGTCAATCGTTGAACCCAGATGTACGACGACAAGTCGCTGAGATCGAATCGAAATATGGCGTGAAAGTCACGCACAAGCCCGTCGACCTGTCAGACGCGAAAGCATTGCGGTTGGTCGCTCAAGAAATCAGCAGCCAAATGCCACCACTCGCTGGTGTTTTTCATACCGCGATGGTTTTGGAAGACCGACTGTTGGCAGACTTAGATCGACCAACTCTGGAACGTGTTTTACGTCCCAAGGTTCAAGGTGGTTGGAACCTGCACGAGATCGCAAGCGAATACGAACTTGACTACTTCGTTTTGTTTTCGTCGCTTTCAAGTGTGTTCGGCCATGCAGGGCAAGCGAACTACTCAGCCGCAAATGCATTTCTAGATTCGCTGGCACACCACCGGCGGTTTATTGGGATGCACGGTGTCGCAATCAATTGGGGGCACGTCGGCGAAGTTGGCTATCTTGCGGCGCGCGACGAACTCAGTCAACGCTTGGAACGACAGGGGGTGATGACTTTCTCTGCAGATGAGGCGATGTCTTGTTTGCAACATGCCCTGGCAGAAGATGTGACGGATCAAAGCGTCTTGCGAATGGATTGGACAAAGTGGCGTGGCCTCGGTTTGACCGGCGACGTTTCGCTTCGATTTTCACATCTATTGCAAGGCAAAGCCGATGGCCTCAAAAACCTTAACCGTCTGGCAACCATCGATGAGATTCGTGAAGCTGATCCAGGTGACCGACAAAGCCTGATCGAAGCGGTAATTGGCAACAAGGCGGCGATCTTATTGGGGATCGCAGCCGAAGAATTGCCCTGGGACCGGCCGCTATTGAACTTGGGTCTGGATTCGCTAATGGCGGTGGAAATGCGAAATTGGATCGAAAGTCGGCTGCAAATTGATATGCCGATTGCCGATTTGATGCGGGCCGAAGGTTTGAATGACCTGGCGCTAAAAGCGCTAACTGCGTTCAATGGTGGCGTCGATGAAGTACCTTCGTCGGAAACGACAACACAGGAATTGCTCGATCAGCTACCGTCGATGAGTGACGAATCGGTTGACGAACTTTTGGCGAAGATGCTTAGCGAATCCGAAGGTGGGCTCGGCGGTGGTTGAACGACTCGATGAACTATCGGGATCTGAAAAGCGTGAATTGCTGGAGCGTTTGCTAAAAGAGAAAGCCGCGCGGGCTGCCTTGGCGGCAGCGCCAAAACAGTTCCCGCAATCGATCGGGCAACAAGGGCTGTGGTTCGCTTTCCGACGCAATCCTAGTTCGACTGAATCAAACGTTTTCTTTCCGTCACGTTTTCGTTCGAAAATCGACTTGGGTTTGCTTCGTCAATCGATCGAAGCAATGGTGAATCGTCACGACGCGTTTCGGACGGTTTTTGATGAAGACGAAAGTGGGCTGCCAGTTCAGCGTATTCTTGAGCAACAGATCGCAGACTTTCGAATCATTGAAACACCGCATGCTGGCGAAAGCGAATTGAAGCAGTTGATGCTTGGTGAATGCCAAAGCCCATTTGATTTAACAACTGGGCCGCTCCTGCGGATAAGATGCTACCGGATTAGCGACGATGATGTCGTCGTTCTAGCTGTCACACATCACATCATTGTCGACTTTTGGTCTCTAGTCGTGATGCTTTCCGACGCCGCATCACACTACTCGTCGATTGCACGTGGAAAGACGCCGGACCTCGCGCCGGTTCAGAGCAACTACCATGAATTTGTTCGGCAGCAGTCCGATTGGATGAAAACATCGGCAGCGCAAGAAAGCCTCGCCTACTGGGAATCTGCGTTGTCGGAGTCGAGTCCGTTGCTGCGTCTGCCGATCGACTTCGAACGGCCACCGGAGGCCAGTCATCGTGCGGGCGTCGTTCCGGTTAAGTTCTCAAAGCATTTGACCGGACGAGTGCATCAGCTTGCGCGACAGTTCGGTGTGACCGAAAACTCAATCGTGCTCTCCTTGGTGCAGGTGCTTGTCGCGAAGTTCTCCGGGCAGGATCAGTTTGCGATCGGGATGCCGTTTTCGGGAAGGTTCAATCGGCAATTCGAATCTACCATCGGTTTTTTCGTCAACATGCTGCCGATTCCCGCTGACTTGGGAGACAACCCGACATTCGAGTCGTTGGCCAAGTCTGTCGGCAGGTCGTTGATCGATGCTCTTGCACATGAACGTCTGCCGTTTTCGGAAATCGTTCGGCATGTCGCGAAATCGCGAGACAATAGTCATCATCCGCTGTTTCAAGTCTCTTGCACGTTTGAAAAGTCGCATGTGAAAAGCGAACAGGGACGTGCTGGATTTTTGATTGGGGGCGATGCCCGATCCGGGATGTTCGCCGGGTTGCGACAGGAAGCCTTTCCAATTGATTTTCCAACGTGTTTGTATGATTTGGAGTTCGTTTTCGAATTTGATCAGGACCATCTACAGGGGATGATCTGCTACGCAGCGGACCTCTTTGACCCTGCAACGATTGCGTCGATGGCATCGACGCTTGAAACGTTGGCTGTTGAATTACTCGAACGCCCAACCGTTGCAGTGAAAGGTTTGGCACTTGGTTCCAAGCACAGGCCCACCATTCCATGTGAAAGCGGATCTCAACAAACCGTGTGTGAGCTGCTTAGTGAAAGCGATCATCCGATCATCGATCGGGCAAAACGATTTGGTGCCGAATTGGTTCGGATCGGTGTACGGCCCGACGAGGTCGTTCCAGTCGTTCTACCGCGAGGCGAAGATGCTTGGGTTGCGATCATCGGTTTGATGTATTCCGGAGCGGTCCCAGTGCCCTTGGATGATGCGCAACCTGCTGTTCAAGCGAGTGTGCTTTGTGATGATGCGTCAATTCGTTTTGTGATCGCAAACTCCGAATCTTCATGGGCGGATGCAGCCGACTTGCGGCGAATCGATCCAACGGACTTGGGAAAATCCGCTGCAGACCTTGAGGGTCAATTTGAACTACCCGAGGTCGTGCCAGGCCAAGCCGCCTACGTGATCTATACGTCAGGTTCGACCGGAAAACCGAAAGGCGTTGTTGTCGCGCATTCGGCCATTTGCAACACACTTCGTTGGCGTCAAAAAGATGTTTGTCTGCAAAATGAAGACCGAGTGTTGGTGTTGCTTTCACACCAATTTGATGCAGCAATGGGAATCGTCTTGTCGTCGATTCATCAGGGGGCAACGTTGGAGTTTCTTCCTGGTGAGGGGCCAATCGACCTAGATCGGCTAATGGACTTTTCTATTCGCCAACAAGTCAGTGTTCTCCCGGCTGTTCCCAGTCTGCAAGCTGCAGTCGCGGACCATTCCCGTGCTTCGGAACTCGTTTCCCTTCGACAAATTTGGTGCGGAGGGGAGACGCTGACACATGACGTGCTCGGCAAGATTCGCCGTCACTTTGCGGGAGAGTTGTGGAACTTCTATGGTCCGACCGAAGCGGCGGTTGAGGCGACGGCAGTTTCTATTGATCGTGCGGTGGATCGTCGACGCCCCATTCCGATCGGGCGACCGATTGACGGTGTTGGTGTTGATATTGTCGATGAAGGTTGTGCTGTTTTGCCCACAGGGGCGATTGGCCAAATCGCGATCTCTGGAAACGGACTTGCGTCGGGTTATCTCAATCGACCGAGCTTGACCGAACAAGCTTTTGTTCGGTTGTCGAAAATTAATGACGCAACCGGCCACGAAACACGGTTTTATCTGACTGGGGATCGGGGAAGGAAGCTGCCTGACGGTTCGATCGAATTCCTCGGACGGTTAGACAACCAAGTTAAAATATCTGGCTACCGTATCGAGATTGAAGAGGTCGAGCGTTTCATTGATGCGCTTCCCGGTGTCAATCGTTCCGCACTGATCGTGGACGACAATAATGGCCGCGTGAAGAAGCTGGTCGCGTTTGTCGAACTTGATCCTTCGGCGGATCTGCAAACAGTTAAAGACGCCGTACATGCGGGGTTACCAGCCTACAAGCGTCCATCCGCATTCGTGCAGATCGAACGTCTGCCGGTCGGAACAAGTGGAAAGGTCCTGCGAAACCAATTGGTCTACGAAGAGTCCGACCTTGATGACCAAGAAAGCACGCTTCCGGAAACGGCACTAGAGCGTTTTCTTGTGGAGGCATTCTGCGAGTCATTGCCATGTTCGACGATTGGACTGGATCAAAACTTTTTCGAATCCGGAGGTGCGTCACTTGATGCGGCGATGTTAGCAAGTCGACTCAGTCGCGACCTATCGATCAACGTTTCAAGCTCACTGTTGTTTGAGCAGTCAGACGTCCGGTCGATTGCGACACAGCTGTCTCGATTGTATCCAGATGTCATTCGAGATCGGTTTGATAGTCACTCGGTCGAAGCTGCACTGCGTGGCGATTCTGATAACGCGTCGGATTCTCTTGTCGTTCCGATGAAGTCCGGTGGAAGTCGGCCGCCGATTTTTATGATCCATCCTCCCGGCGGTATCGTGTTGTGCTATCGCGAGCTGGCCAAAGAGCTTGATTCAGAACAGCCGCTCTATGCAATTCGATCTCGAGGCTTATTCGGCGAAGAGCCTCTTCCCGAAACCATTCAGTGTCTCGCCTCGGATTATGCTCAAGAAATTGTTCACTTCTGTGGCGAGAATCATGTCGCACGGGAAGGCGTTACCGTTGGCGGTTGGTCGCTCGGTGGCGTGATGGCTTATGAAGTTGCTCGACAATTGATCGCCGATGGGATACGGGTGAATCAAATCGTGTTGCTTGACAGTACGGTACCGGAACGTTGCGATCCGGATGGCCCGCCGGCCGGAAAGGAGTACGGGCTCGAACTCTCACTGGACGACCTTGCTGCGTTGGCACCTGAAGAGCAACTGCCGTATCTCTACGATCATGCGAAGCGTCTTGGAGTGCTCGATGAATCTGAGCCTGAAGCTGTCGTACAGAAAATCATCGAGGATTTGCAGCGACTGTTCGCCCATCACGTACAAATCTGTCAGCAGACTTTGTTGGAGCCGGTCGACGTACCCTTGCTGCTATTTCGGCCTTCTGAATCGCCGGCCGAAACGGATGCACGAAAGGATCGAGGCTGGGGGCGTTGGGCTAGGGATGTCCAAGTGGAAACTGTTAGCGGGCACCACCACAGTATGGTGTCGCAGCCCGGAGCGTCCGAAATTGCAAAACGATTGACAGATCTGAAATCCCAGTCCGCGAAGCCGGAGGCAGGCTAACGGCCGGCTGGTTTTCAGCGTTGGGCTTTCGTGGAGTCGCTTTCTAATGCTTCGCGAAAGGGAGAAGGCATGCTGCCTACACGGAGTGTAGGGCAATATTGGTCGCTGCCTTATCCGAATGATGTGAGGCAATAGAGAATCGACAGGCTGTTAATTGTTGACTGTTGGCATTGGCGTAAACTTTGCATTTCCGAGGTTAGAAACCAAGCAGTGTAGCGCACCGCCATTGGGGCAAAGTTGTGTGCTATCGACAAACGCGACATCCCAGTCCGGCAGCAGCGCACGATAAATGCTCTCCGCTCGGTCTTGCTCTTCCTTGGCTAAATCGGGATAGGAAGGAACAAGCAATAGACCGTTGGCGAACACGACATTGGTGTATGTCGGGAAACATTGACCAGAGGTCGACGGCATCGGAATGCGAACCACATGAAGCGGTTTTTCGTCGACAGAAAAGTGACTGAGTTGTTTCGCGATTTGGTCGAGTAAACCAGCGTTCGGATTGGAGGCGTCATCGTACTGACCGACCACAACGGTACTTGCATCGACAAAGGTCAGGAAAATGTCGACATGTTTTGTCTTCTCGCCGATCATCCAGTCAACAAACGCGATGTCTTTCGCACCGGTCATCCGACGTAGCTGATCGGTGATGGCTTGCTGAGTGAATCCGTATTCGAGATTGTTTTCCAAGATGGCTTTCGAAGCGACAACCAACCCTTGCCCGTTAGAAAGGATCATGCCGCCTTCGACATGAATCGGAACGTCAGCAACACGTGTTTGCCAGTCGCGTCGAATCTCTTGCGGTAAAGCATCGAGAACCAAGCGATCGTCGCGTTTATCGCGTGTGAGCCGTGAATCAAACCAGAGCGGATCTCCAGATTTGGTTCTCGCAATGATCGGTCCATCGTCACGGAACCAAGGTGATTCGCAGTCGCTCATTTGAAATCGAACCGATTCAGTGGAGATACCAGCTCGTTGGAAGGTTGAACGGGCATCATCGAGCGAGTAGGCGTTGTCCGTGACGACAACCAATTGCGATCGTTCAGCAAGATGACCCACCAGCGAGACTGCTGCCGGATGAGTCCAGTCAAACATCCCCCAACCGATCGCGAATCCGTTCTGGTGTTCAAATTCGCCGACCATCATTCCCGAAGTCGATAGGTCAGGTGAAACCATGTCTGTGGTGTTGTCGACCAATCGCCTCCATTGCCAACGATCGGAGTGATAGTGGATCGGATCGCGACCGTCGGTCTCAGTCGATGTTTGCTTGTCTACTACTGCAAGCGATTCGAGTTCATGTTGATTCCGCTTGGTGTATTCGATCGCCGCAATGAATCGGTTTCTCGCAACGACATGTTTGTTGACGGCTTGGTTGTCAAGCTGAGAAAGAAGCCTGTTCAGATTCTGCCGAGTGGACTCAATCAGTGCGATCGCTTCTTCGAAGTTGCCATTTTTCCATTCGAATTCCGCAAGAATCATCCGGAAGTCCTGCAGCATTTCTGCAGTGATTCCTAGAGTCTGACTTTTGCTATTGATACGCAGGAGTTCAACCGCACGACGCACATGCATCATTCCCGCGTCAGACGACGGATTCAGTTTTCTTTCGATTTGCCCTAGGTTGCACAAGCTAATCGCAAGTGGTGTCGTAGGACCGTGCGAGCTTGGGTAGGTCTCAATCGCCGAATCAAACGCAACTTTTGCTGCTTCGTAGTCACCAAGGATTGTCTGTGCACATCCGAGTGAATTGAGAGCGGTTGCGTGCAAGTTGGGATCAGCGAGAACCGACGCGAGGCGAACGGAAAGCTGTATGGAACGCATCGCGGCATCATTCGCACCACGCAACAATTCGACCTGCCCCAGGTAGAGATGTGCTCTGGCGAAGTGATAAGGCAGTTCTTGACGGTTGCGTTTAATCTCGACGAATTGCAAAAGCGAACGTCGGATTTCGCGAAGCAGATAAGCCCATTCCGGGCGAGGTGACGATTGTTTTGCCAGGATTTGGAAGAGATTCCCCTGGCTGGAAAAGAGTTTCGTGATGTGGTTCAGGGAAATGTCGTCAGTTTCTGACAGTTGTTGATTGGCCTCACGAAGTTGCCTTTCAACGCTTTGCAGTTGTTCTTTGACCTCTGTCAGTTGCTGCTCTGAAACATCAAGTTGCTGTGTTGTCTGTTTAAGCGAAGTCGAATTGCTGAAAAGCGCATAGGACAAAAACGCCATGCTCAATATCACGGCGACAATGACGATCCTGGCAAAGGGCGGTCGTCTTGAGCGAGAATTCAATGGGCAATTCGCGGTGCGGCAGCGGATCAACGTCTCGAAAATTTTGCTATTCGAATCGTCTTTCTCTGAACTGGAAGATCGCCATGCGAAGTTGTGCGATCATCGGTGGGAGCACGAAAGTCGACCAAAAATGACATCTTGCGGACGATCGAAATGTCAGATCTGCTCGATCATCCAGGCGTCAAGATTAAATGACTTGTGTACTGCTTTTGAAAACGCACTGATGCGGTTTCATAAACAGACTTTTAAAAGAAGTTGCCAAACTTCTTGGTGCTCAAACTTTCGGTAGGAAGATGCCTACGACGTCGTTCTCGAAAGTTTCATCCATCAGGATTCTGTCGCTAGAAAGTTCCGATAGAACTCTTCACCGCGATCAACGACGCTTTTGAAAAGAAGGTGTCCCATATTCAGCTTCCGATGTTCGGCAGGCTGAATATGGGACACGAGAATGAAAGCGAATGACGTGAGTTGCTTAGTCTCGCATCAGTTCGCGAATCCCAAAGGTGAAGAAGGTTCCGATCCCAAAGTTCGCCAGCTCTTCATGAGGTTTGTAGCGAAGGATCAGAGTATCTCCGGGTTGGACCAGAATGTTTTGACTGGAGTCATTCATTGCTTGCTGGAGGTCAACCATGATGTTGTACGTTCGACCGCAAGGCAATTTCCGAATGATGTACAGCAGCGAAGGTGATGGACCACCTAGGCCGCCTGAAAGACCGCCAAGTCCGCCACCGCCACCGCCACCGCCACCGCTTTGCGATGATGCAATTCCTTTGCCCGCCAACGCGAGAGCACCAAGCACGTCGAGGTCATAGTCTCGAGGTAGTAAGTATTGGCCTCCACGAAGCAAACCGCCCGTGTAATAGAATTCCGTTTCGCGTGATTCGACCATCAGGATATCGCCGTCTTCAAGTTCGATATCTGATGGTTTAATGTTCGGCGTTTGTCCCGGTGGCATCCGCAATGGGATTCTTGTGACGAACTGGTCTTCAACCAACTCGTCGGAATACGCGAAGCATCCGTCGGAGGGCAGTGAAGCTTTCGAATCAATAAAGTAGTCGGTGATGCAAGTGCCACAGCCTTTTTGCGTGGCCATCAATTCCGCAATGATCTCGTTGCGACGTTCGTAAGGCATTCGAGAAGTGCGGTAGATCGTGACTTCATTTTTTTCGTTCACACCCGGAAGGCCGCCAGTCGCAGTCAACGCGTTCAGCACATCGCTTTTGTAAAAGGGCAAGTCGATCGAATAGCCATTCGAAGACTCGTCGCTTCTAGCGCTGACGCCGCTACTGGATCCACCGCCGGAGACATTCGCACGCAGCACCAGGATATTGTTCTGACGTTCCTGCATGACGGAGACGACCGCAGACTCATCCGATTCGCGGATGATTTCTTTGTCCAAGTACGCTTGGACAATCTTCTTGCGAACTTCCTGAACTGACATCCCTCGTACAGAGAACGGAGGAAGCAAAGGAAGGTTCACAATGCCTTTATCCTGAACCGGAATAGGAAATCCGATCGATGGAGGTAGGCTGCTGCCGCCGTTGTTGAAATTGACCGGCGGAGGTGTGGGAACGCTGCCCGGATCTTCGTAGGGCAAGATGCCACGAATATAAACCGCAAGGATATCACCCTCATCAAGAACATATTCGTCGGGACGAGGTCTGGCGAGCATGACGACTGGGACAGATACAAACTCGCTGCGTCGGACTCCCAAAAGCTCTTTGGGGATACGTGTGACAGGCGTGCCGGTCATTGGCACCAGCACCGCAGTGCATCCCGTTGATGCTAGGGCGAGTAGAGCGACAAAGAGAGCGCTCGCGAAGCGAATCGGTTGTGTTGTAGACTTTGACATGACGATCCCAGCATCCGTGCTTAGTTAGTCAAGATTGTCGGTAGGTTCGAATAGCAGCGATCCATTCGCGGCTGTCGGGTTCATTTACGCTGAAGGAGTTTGAGCACCGGTGTGCTACTCGTCTTCGGAATCCAGAGGTGAATCACGAAGCCAACTCGGATCCAAGCGTGATTCCGCTTTGTCAATCGGTGCGGAAGGAGCCTGCCATTGATTTGGGACGTCGCCTACGTCTTCAATGTTTGGACTTTGAACGGTGATTGGTGTCAGATCGAGCGTTTCGTCTTCGATGATTTGTTCTTCGATGACGGTCGGTTCACTAAACGAAACGTTCTCGACACAGGTTTGGTTGCAGCCAGCGATCAGTTGAGGATCAATTGGTGCGAATCGCCATTGATCCACACCATGGGCAACGGCGGACGTATGTCCCATTCGGTACCCGTTGAACCAAGGCACTGCCGCCGGATAGGTGTTGGTCACGCTATAGCAGGAAGCGAATCGACGCTCAGGAATCGGAGGTGCGCATCCTTCGTTACCCAGGGCGGTTTCAACAAAGCCCATTTGGAACCCACGGCGGTAGTCTTCTAAGCAACGATCGTTGGCGTGCTGTGAAGCATACTTGGCCTCCCAGATCGCGTTCGCTTTTCGCAAGGCCTGGCGGCGAAGCGATTTTCGATACGCGAAATCTTGGTAGGGCTGAAATGTTGATTGAACGATTTGTGGTAAGTAGCAACCACACATCGAAATCGGCGAAAGACAGATAATCGCCGCGCTGATAATCGTCCGTGCGCGTTGACGCTTTGGCATCCTTGACCGTCGGCTCACAGGTACGCTCCTCGTCACCTACGAAGCTGCTTGCAGGTTCGGTGTTGGCCGATCCTGTTTCAGACTTGGTCAATCCGTTCGACCAAGTTGAGCCATAGCGGCTCGTTCGAAATCATCGGAATCTGCATGCCACCTCACTTGTCGATCCCAACCGGACAAAACATCAGATTCAACCGGTACAACCCGACGACGAGCTGTGATTCTGTATCGACGATGACGTTTGAATGACTCGGCAACCCAGCTGACACGACGAACAAAGCCCGCAATTGATCGATTAAAGACCAGGTCCCCCCATTGCAGACGGTTTTCAAATCCGCAACGCATCGAATTCGAAGGCAGATCTCCTCGGGGTAGCCGATTCATTCGGCATAACCCTTACGACGTGGAGTGGAGCAATGACGCCGCGAGCCGCTGATCGTTGCCGCGATCGTGACCTACGCCTTCCGATAGGCGGCTCGAACCATTGCCGAACTGTTGCGAATGCACCATTGACGGCCGCACTGCGAACGACGGCATCGGTTTCAACGCCTGAAGTTCAATCTCTGCCTGAAGCTCAAACTGTGCGGGCTGATTTGTGCTGTGATAGAATCAGTGGTCTTCGCACCCCTCCCCATCACCCCGCCTTGGCTTGGTTTCGATGCAGATCGATCAATTTCGATCGCTGTCCATGGCCCTGTTCCGCTGGTCCATGGTTTTTGTGGCGATCTGTTGCCCTGTCTTTTTTTGTTTTGGCCAGGATGAATCGAAGGCCGTTTCCAAAAATAGCAAGGCAAACCCAACATCACAGGTTCGTTTCGAGTCGGACGTGTTTCCAATCTTGAAACGTGCGTGCTTTGAATGTCACGGTGACACAGAACAAGCCGGCGGGTTGCGAATCGACAACCGCGAAGACTTCGAAGATTCCGGTATCGTCGATTCACAAAAGCCTGACGAAAGCGAGTTAATCAGGCGTATCGAATTGCCAGCCGGCCACGATGAAATCATGCCGGCGATTGGCGATCCATTGAGCAAGACTCAACGCGAAACGCTACGAAATTGGATCTCACAAGGCGGCGTTTGGCCGCAAGACTTCATCGAACCGAAGCACTGGTCATACCAGCAGCCAATTCGTTCGACGCTTCCAGCGGTATCAGATTCAAACTGGCCTCGGACACCGCTCGACTATTTCATCCTTGGGCGACTCGATGAAAACGGAATCAGACCGTCCGCGTTAACAAGTCCTGAAAAGTTGGTGCGTCGGCTGTACCTCGATCTCATTGGCCTGCCTCCTGAGCCTTCTGAAATCGACGACTTTCTGGCTGATCCCTCTGAGCGAAGACTTGTTGAGTTGGTTGATCAGTTGCTCGCTCGCCCGGAGTTTGGACAGCGTTGGGCTCGGCAATGGTTAGACCTCGCTCGCTATGCCGATTCGCACGGATTCCAACGAGATAACCTACGAGACATCTGGGCCTATCGCGATTGGGTGATTCAGGCCCTCAACGATGACATGCCGTACGATCAGTTCACGGTCGAACAGATTGCCGGTGATCTGTTGCCGGGGGCGACGGAGTCACAACGGATCGCAACGGGTTTTCATCGATGTACACCGACGAATGTCGAAGCGGGGTCGCTACCTGAAGAAACACGAATTGAACAAGTCATCGACCGAGTCAACACGACGGGTGCCGTTTGGTTAGGAACGACGCTGGAATGTTGTCAGTGTCACGACCACAAGTACGACCCGTTTTCGGCAAAGGAGTACTATCAGCTACTGGCGTTTTTCAATAGCACCGAAATGGAGGCGGATCGCGAGAATCCAAAGACGCCATCGTCAATCAAATTCAATGGCCCCAGTATGCCATTGTCCGATCCCAAAAATGATGCCATTCGGGATGCGTTGAACAGCGAAATTGATGGACTAAAACGACGCAAACAAAACCGCCGAGATGAACTGGTCAATTCCTTTGATGACCAATTCACTTCGATTCAAAAACGAATTTCGAAGGCACCTACAACACATCCGATGCGGGTCGTCGATTTCCATTCCGAAGGGACAACCGACGAATACGAGACCCTGGATGACGGATCTGTTTTGCTTCGCGGTGGGGATCCGCCTGCGAAGGACACGTACACAGTCACGTTGGAAACGGATTGTGAACAAATCAATGCGATTCGGTTGGATGTTCTGACGGACCCGTCGCTTCCGATGGACGGCCCTGGACGCAGCGAACGTCGCAACTTCGTATTGCATGAATTCACTGTGCAGCCAGTGTCGCTAAAGCCATTGTCCGACAAGCAGGTGGCGACACGACCAGTCGCCGTTGCAGATTCTTCTGACGAAGACGGGAACGTTGTTGGCAAAAGTTTGGAATTCAAATCTGCTAAAGCCAGTTTTTCACAAAAGAAATGGGACGTGTTTGGGGCCGTCGACGGAAAGCCCAAAACCGGTTGGGCGATCTCGCCAGAATTTGGAAAGCCGCACTGGGCGACCTTCGTTCTCAAAAAGCCAGTCACATCAGGAGCCGCGTCACGATGGAAAGTCGTCATAACGCAGCAGTTTGGCCGCTCCTTAAATATCGGGCGATTCAAGATTTCCGCGATCGAGGGTGATGTGCAAGCGGAACCCATCCCAAAGGCTGTGATCGTTGCGGCGGCGAAGTCGCTCGATCAACTCAATAAAAAAGATCGAGATGCGATCCTGGATTATGTCATTGCAAGTGACAAACAAATGGATCAGTTGGACAAGCAAATCGATAGCCTTGTGAAGCAGCGGGATGCAAATGCACCTGAGACGACGTTGGTCATGATTGAACTCGATCAACCAAGAATGACAAACGTTTTTAATCGTGGTGATTATCTCAGTCCTGGCGAACCGGTTGTTCCTGGTGTGCCCCAAGTCTTGCACGATTTACCTGCCGGGCCGCCGAACCGTCTGACGCTGGCCAGATGGCTGGTTTCGCCAGAGAACCCATTGGCCGCGCGTGTGGCGGTGAATCGTTGGTGGGAACAGATATTCGGCAGAGGACTCGTCGGCACTCCCGAAGACTTCGGCGTGAAGGGTGATTTGCCCAGCCATCCAAAGCTTCTGGATTGGCTGGCCTTGGAACTGATGGACAACGATTGGTCCATGAAGCACGTGCTGAAGCAAATTGTCCTTTCATCAACTTACCGGCAGTCCTCGGTGATTCGCTATGACTTGGACGAAATCGATCCTGAGAATCGGTTGTTGGCGCGAGGTGCGCGATTTCGTATGGATGCAGAGATGGTTCGAGACAACGCACTCTCGATCGCAGGTCTGCTAGACCGGTCCTTTGAAGGGCCATCGATTCGCCCCTACCAGCCCGATGACATTTGGTCGAAGGTAGGAGGCACCGCATACGATTACGAAGTCAGTCCCGGAAGCGAACAGTATCGCCGTGGGGTTTATGTCGTCATCAAACGAGGCTCGCCATACCCAAGCTTTCTAAATTTTGATGCGACAGCTCGATTAACCTGCACGGTGACACGTGGCCGAACCAATACGCCGCTTCAAGCATTGACGTTGCTAAACGATCAAGTTTACGTCGATGCGGCAAAGTCACTGGCCAGTCGTATCAAATTGGAAGCTGTCTCGAGGGATCCAAACGAACTGATTTCAACGGGATTTCGACTTTGCACGGCACGCGAACCCAACCCCAGCGAGTTGGCGACATTGACGTTCTTGCTCGAAAAACATTCCGATCAGGATGACCCTTTTCTAGGCGTCGCCACAGTCTTGTTGAACCTGCATGAAACCATCACCAAAGATTGAAGGGCATCAAGTCCGGGAGTCTCCCATGAATTCGTCACTCGGCCGCCGAGGATTTTTGAAGACGAGCGGTTTTTCGCTCGGAGGAATCGCTCTCGCTTCGTTGCTCGAAAACGAGGGCTTGGCGACTCAGCCGACATCACTTGCCGGTTTGCCTCATCATCCGCCGCGGGCAAAGCATGTGATCTATTTGCACATGATCGGTGCACCGTCGCACCTGGACCTTTTCGATGCGAAACCGGAATTGGTCAAGCGACACAATGAACCCTGTCCGCCTGAATTGACCAAGGGACGCGACTTTGCGTTCATTGGCAAAACATCGACTTTGGCAGGATCGCCATGGAAGTTTTCAAAGCATGGCGATGCCGGACATTCGATGAGCGAGCTTTGGCCGCATTTAAGTTCTGTTGCTGACGATTTAGCCTTTGTCCATTCGTTGCACACCGATGAGATCAATCATGCCCCCGCCCAAATGTTTTTGCATAGCGGATTTGGACGAGGCGGACGCCCTAGTTTCGGTTCTTGGGTGAGCTACGGACTCGGGTCGGAGAACGAAGACCTACCCGGTTACGTTGTTCTATTAAGTGGCCCCGCCGGCGGAGCGGGAACCAGCATGTGGTCATCCGGCTTTTTGCCAAGTGTCTATCAGGGCATCCAATTTCGTTCCAAAGGTGATCCCGTTCTGTTTCTTTCCAATCCCGATGGACGCAGTCGAGGCGAACGTCGTGATGAACTCAATGCCCTTGCGGAACTCAACCAACAGCAGTTTTTAGCGACCGGTGACCCCGAGATCGAAACTCGGATCAGCCAATATGAAATGGCCTTTCGGATGCAGGCGTCTGTTCCAGAGTTGATGAATCTGGACGGCGAAAGTGCACAGACAATCCAGCGATATGGGGCGACACCTGGAAAAGAATCGTTTGCAAACAATTGCTTGCTCGCCCGTCGTCTTGTCGAACGAGGCGTGAGGTTAGTCGAGTTATATGACAGCGATTGGGATCATCACGGAAACATACAGGAACGGTTGCCGAAGAAGTGCGAGCAAACCGATCAGCCGATCGCAGCATTGCTGACGGACTTGAAAGAACGTGGGATGTTGCAAGACACGCTCGTGATCTGGGGTTCGGAGTTTGGTCGAACCCCACTGAATCAAGGCGGCACCAAAGGCAAGGGAATCAATGGGCGTGATCACCACAAGGATGCCTTCACGTGCTGGCTCGCTGGCGGCGGGATCAAAGGTGGTGCGTCGGTTGGCAAGACAGACGATTTTGGAATGGATGTCATCGAAGATCCCGTGCATGTCCATGATTTGAACGCGACGGTCATGCACTTGCTGGGTGTTGACCATGAGCGTTTGACGTTTCGATACCAAGGACGTGAATTCCGTTTGACCGACGTCCATGGTCATGTTGTTCGGGAACTAATCGTTTAAAGCGAGAACCGTCGCGAACGCGAATTGGCTTATTATCAGCCGCAACGCGCGAGCGTGCGGTTCTGCGGGTTGGAAACGCCAGTCGTTAGGGGATCACGGGTTCATTCAACCGTCGCCAATGCGATTCGGCTTATTATCAGCCGCGACGCGCAAGCGTGCGGTTACGCCGGTTGGGCTAGTTTGCTGTAGGAACCGCGGGCTAGCGCCAGCGGCTAATGAGACACTCGCCCAGGTAGAGCCACGATCAGCCGCTGGCGCGCAAACGCGCGGTTTCCTGTACTGATAGCGAGAACCGTCGCTAGCGCGATTCGGCTCAGGGGGAGTTGTTTTATCAGCCGCGACGCGCGAGCGTGCGGTTCTGCGGGTTGGGTTGGTTTGCTGTAGGAACCGCGGGCTAGCGCCAGCGGCTAATGAGACACTCGCCCAGGTAGAGCCATTATCAGCCGCAACGCGCGAGCGTGCGGTTCTGGGGGTCGGAAACGGCAATCGGTAGGGGATCACAGATTCATTCAACCGTCGCTAACGCGATTCGGCTAAGTATTGGACATATCCTTGTCCAACCACAAACGTAAAACTCAGTTTGACGGTTGCTCAATCTCGATCAGGCGATCGATTCCGTCGATGTCAATCTTGATGGGGTCTTTCCCTGGCCAAACTACTTCGACTGAATCAACCTTTGTGGCTTCGCCAAGCCCAAACGTCAGCTCAATTTCTGACTGGCTCAGATAACTGCGAGTCGGGGAAACAACTCGGGTCTGTTTTTGGCCGTCAGCAACGACGGTCACTTGTGTCCCGATCGCATCGCGGTTGGTTTCTGTACCGGTTAGCCGAAACCGTACATAGTGATGATCACTCGACTGGTCGTTTCGGAACACTTTGGCCGGACCATCGCTGACGGCTATGACGATGTCTTGGTCGCCGTCTTCATCGAAATCTCCATAGGTCGCGCCACGCCCGACGATCGGTTCACAAAACGATTCACCTGTGCAATTGACGTCAAGCAGTACAAGTTCGCTTTGTGCGTCGCGTCCTGCGTTCCAGAACAACTGCGGTGGTTGGGCGTACCGCAAGGTCCGCTGGGTTTTCTCGATCTCTTCTTCGAGGTGACCGTTCGCTCCAAAGATATCCAAGCGTCCGTCTAAGTCAGCATCGAAGAAGAACAGCCCAAACGTTAGGCCGAGCCGAGTCGGAGGACCGAACCCGGTATACATCGCCGCATCGACGAAGGTTGAACGACGAGGCGATGCCATGTAGAGCGCGCTCGCTTCGTTGGCAAAGTTGCCGATGCCAATCGCGATTGTCCCATCATCGCGAAAAATGGCCGCATCGATACCCATGGCACCTCGAGCATTGCCGCTCGCCAAGTCATACGCAATGCCGGATAAGCGGCCGACTTCTTTGAATGTCCCATCTTTCTGGTTCTCGAAAAGGAAGTTTCGAACCGTGTCATTGGCGACAACGATATCCAGAAAGCCATCTCGGTTGACGTCCACCGGAATCACCCCCATCGCTTTGCCTAAGACCACATTCGTGTCTTCACTGCGTTGTTGGATTCCAGCAGATTCCGATACGTCTTTGAACTTTCCGTCCCCTTCGTTGTGATAGAGATACGAGAACGCCCCTTCGAAAGCGTTTGGAGGGCCGTAGCTGCGGCTTTCACCATCGATCGAGAATGTTTGTGACAGATCGAGATCGCGATTCCATGTGACGTAATTGCAGACAAACAGGTCGAGGCGTCCATCATTGTCATAGTCCAAAAAGCACGAACTGGTGCTCCACGCATCACTCGATCCGCCGCACTGGGCTTCTTCAGTCACGTCAACGAATTTGCCACCTTCGTTACGCATCAGTTTGTTGCTACCAACAGCGCTGATATACAAATCACGATCGCCATCGTTGTCGTAGTCCCCGACCGCGACGCCCATGCCATAAAGGGTTAAATCAAGGCCCGCCTGTTCGGTCACGTCAGTAAAATTGAACTTGCCATCACCTCGGTACAGACGACAAGTGGCTGTCTGTGGCGATTCCGCCCAAGGCCAATCCCTCGAATTGACAAAGAAGATGTCTTGGTGGCCATCGTTGTCATAATCAAACACCCCCACACCGCTACCCATCGTCTCGGGCAACAGTTTTTCACCTCTCTTTCCGGCATAGTGAGTGAAGCTGATTCCCGATTCTTCGGTGACATCAACAAGCTTGATTTCTGGCAGGCTTGTGGTGTCGACCTTGCGTCCTTCGGGGGCGACGGCTTCGATTTCAACGCTGACTTCCTCTTTCTTGGTGAGATTTAAATACACCAACAGGAAGATCACAGGAATCATCGCAAAAACAAAAACCAGCAGTGATGCACGCAGTGCGGTGCCGATCACCGCATCGTCTTGCACATCATCTTGCAAATCGGCACGTTTGTCGGATTGGTCGTCTCGTTGAACCGGATCGGGTTCGTTCGGCATCTTACTTTTCGGTTCGGTGCAGGTCGTAAATCACTAGGTTTTCCGCGGCATGGCTTGCCGCCGGGTATTTTCGTCGAGCCGCAGGCAGGGCGACTTCGGCCGCATTGTCATCAAGCTTGTATCGATCATGCAATCTGCGGTGGTGCGATTCGGCATCGGCATCACCAGCAAGAGCAGCGATTTTGGCCAAGTTTGCGTGGGCCGTCGCGTTTTCGGAGTCCGATTCCAGCACCCGAAGGAATTCTTGACGAGATTCATCGAGGAATTTGTTGAATGATTCTTCGTTCCCACGGATGTCGAGCTCACGTTGCGCGATGTCTAGCAAAGTTAACGCGAGTTCGTTGCGAACGACATAGTCCAACGAAAAGTCGAACCCCCGTTCTGGGATCTTGGTATTCAGCGTTCCGCGAAGCTGCTCGGCCGCGATTTCGAGGTTGCCCTGCTGCCGGTTGACTACGCCGGACAACCATGCATGCGTCCAGGAAGGCGGGGCGGGTTCCATTGTCAACGCGGTTTGCAGACTTTCCGTCGCGCCAGCCAAATCGCCTTCGGAGACTTGAACGCGGGCGAGGTTCAGCGGCCCATCGTAGCGTCCGAATTTCGAGACGATGGAGAAGGCTTCTGCAGCCTGTTTGGACTCGTTGCGTCCACGTAGTAACAGCCCAATGCCATAGTCGTTAAAACGCTGCCAGGTTGGTATCGGCTGGCCGTCGTCGGACATTTCCGCAGCCATCCAGGACGGATCGGAAGATTGTTCGACATTGCCAACAGTTAATGTGAGCGAGTCAGAATCGATTTCGATGATCGGTAGGTCATTTGGATCACCTACCGCACCAAGGTCTAGCGGATCGCGATCAGGGTCACGGTCGGCACGAATATAGTCCAGATACTCGGTGTCAAACTTTCGATACAGCAACCGGGCAGTGATTTCGATCGGTTCGTCCGAATCGTCTGGAACGTTCAAAAGGTAGTGCATCGTTTGGCCCGCACCGGGTGGCATCTGATGGTTGTACAGAGCGGTGAAAATGTCTTGAGCGTTCCGGCGATTGATACGGTTGCCTTCGCGGTCAACGATAAAGTTGTTGACAAAGTGAGACCAAGGATCGACCCGTTGACGATCATCGCGATGACCGCTTTTGCCAATGATTCGATCTCCTTGCTTGGCGGTGAATTCCACCCAGATTTGATTGGAATCCGTGGTTCCTTGGGTGAAGTGGTGCCCCAGGGTCAACGTTCGCAATACCGTTTCAATCAGATAGGACTCGCCTTTGACAACAGAGGCGCCGTTGGTCGGTAGTGGTGCGATCAACTCACCATCGATACTTCCTCCACGGCGTAGACCTAGCAGGTCGACTCGTAGTGACCGTTGTAGCAATTTGCGATGGGCTTCGATTCCATCGGCATCACCGGTCCAGTACGACAACGCGGAGTTGGCACTGGGGAATTGATGATCATGAACTGCCAGTTGGTTTAGCTTTTCGTTGTAGCGGGCTCCGAATTCATCACTCGCGACCGGAGGCATGTGGCATTCGTTGCAGTTTGTCTCGGCTTTTGGCGGATAGTAAAAACTGCGGGCACCGTGTCCAGAGACGCCGCTTAAAAGGTAGCTGTCGTAATGGTTTTGGCCGCGCAGCCATTCTTTGTAACCGGTCAGTTCGCCTGGCAATGAAACCTTATGACAAGTCGCACAAAACTCGGCAGTCTTGTGAAACGGCTTTAGCATTTCTGATTTGTGAAATGCCGGCTTGGCTTTGACCATCAAGCTGTTCAGCGATTTTAGAACACGGTTTTCGCTGTACGTGAACGGGTAATGCCGTGGCTCGTCGATCGTATAGTCTGAATTTCCGATGTGCGAATCGATCGACTGAATCGCATGACAAGCGGTGCAGGTGATCCCCGCGTGTGCTGTAGCATCCCCGATATCGTCGTAGTTCGGGTCATCGAATTTACCCGAAAAGAAAGGCACCGGATCATGGCAACCGGCACACCAGCGGGAGGCTTGGACCGAATCGCTGCGTTCGAGGGCGACCTTTCGTGTTTCGCGTACGGAGGCGCGGTAGGCCGGATTGTTAAAACTGCTCAGCTTGTGCGCACTATGCAACCAATCATCGTGAATGTCGTTGTGGCAGTCCAAACAATACTGGTCGTTCATTAGAACCTTTTCTGAAATGAACTTCCCTGTTGCGGTCTTTGCCAATGAAGGTTCAAAGTATTGCTTGCCGCTCGCGGGAGCTTCACGACTGATTGTCGGATCGCTGGCTTGGAACGCGAGCATGACCGCGACGAAGCAACCGATTGCCAAGCTGACTTTGCGTCCGACATGCCATTTGATTTTTGGGCCGACCAGTCGGTGAAGCCAATACAACCAGACGGCGGCCAGAGGTGCTAGGAAGTGTGCCCAGTAGACAACACGGCGAATCGAGGGATTGACGATGTTGAACGAACCGACGCGGGTCAGCAGAATTCCGCTGACTAAAACGATCAGCGAGATCGCGAACAACGCATAGCCAATGTTCACGGCACGTCGGTTCCGCCGGTCCTTGCTCCGCAGCATGTGCGCAAATCCAAAGACGACGACCGGGACAATGATTAATAGCCCCAGACCGAGATGCCCCAAGAACATCAATTGGTAAAAATGGCTTTCGTAGACGTTGCCAGTCAGATACTGCAACCAAGTTACGCCGGTGAGGTACAACCCGTTCGCGGCAAGCGCCCCGAACAATGTTAGGACGACGTACAGCAACACGCGTAGCCGCGGTGTGATGACTCGTTTTGCCTTCTTTGCTGGCGCTGTAGACATGGTTGGGTTCGATCAGGAGACAAGAATTCTCGGCGGGAAGATTCCAGCACTTTCATGACGCAAGTTCAACCGCTTTGGTTTGGCCAAGATCGCATCCTGCGACCAAATTGCGCAACCGAAGTCGTCACCGTTTGGAAAGATCGGTCTTCGCACACCCGCTATCGGACTAGCTGACGGTCAATACACAGCGTGCCAGAACGGATGAGCCACGGCGTCAAATCATCGCTCGCAATCGTCACCGCAACAGACTTTGCAAGCTCCAGCAGCTAAACCTGGATACGGCGACTCGCTCTATTAACCGCACTGGATATCAACAGCCTATGACAGCGCGTAGATCGGTTTTAGCTTTTGCGTCAGATAATTCAGCAGTGGCTCTGATGACAATGGCTTTCCGGTGGCGTTTTCCACCAGCTGGCTTCCTGTATAGCAACGACCGTGGTGATGGACATGCTCACGTAGCCAATGCAGAATCGGTTCGAATTCACCTTTGCTAATCAATGATTCGACATCGCCGATATGTTCGGCAGCAGAATCAAACAGCTGTGCCGCTGCCAAGTTGCCGAGGGTGTAGGTCGGGAAATATCCGATTAATCCGGCGCTCCAGTGAACGTCTTGTAAAACCCCGTTGGCATCCGAAGGGGGCTCGATGCCCAGACTTTCGGCGTACTGGGCATTCCAAGCCTGTGGCAGATCGTCGACTGCCAGATCACCGGCGATCAGCGATTGCTCCAATTCAAAGCGAATCAGGATGTGCAGGTTGTACGTTGCCTCGTCTGCCTCCACACGGATCAGGCTGGGACGAACAACGTTGACGGCGGCATAGAGCGTTTCCGCGGTAAGGCTGCTCAGTAGTTCGGGAAACGTTTCTTTCAAAATGGGGGTCAGCCAATGCGAAAACGCTCGGCTTCGTCCGACTTGGTTTTCCCATAGCCGCGACTGTGATTCATGCATCCCCAGCGACACGAAACTGCCCGGCGGCAACCCAAACCAGTCGCTGCGAAGTCCTTGTTCGTATAGTCCATGTCCGGCTTCGTGCAATGTTCCGTAGAGACCGCTGGGCAGCCAATTGGATTCATAGCGAGTCAAGATGCGGCAATCGTTCGGCCCCAAGGTCGTACAAAAGGGATGGCTCGTTTCGTCCAAGCGGCCGGAGGTGAAATCAAACCCGACGGCTTCGGCGACCTTTCGACTGAGCTTGCGTTGGCCATCGATCGGAAACGTTTGCTGTAACGGACAGGGGTCGGGTTGCTTGGGCGAGTCGACGAGTTCAGTGATCAAAGCGCTTAAGCGAGTCTTCAACTCACTGAAAACCGGACCGAGGTGGCTGATCCTTGCGTCGGGCTCGTATTCATCAAGCAAGGCTTCGTAGGCGGATCGATCGCTGCCTTCGGCCATCCGTTCGCCGGCTTCCCGTTTCAGATGAACGATCTCACTGAGAATGTCTTTGAACATCGCAAATGAGTCTTCTTTGCGTGCCCGGTCCCAAATTTGTTGACCGCGAACGGTCACCGAACTCAGACGAGAAACCAGATCGATCGGCAGTTTGCAATCTCGCTTGAAGTCACGTTTCAGTTCACGAATTGTCGCGGCGTTGTCGCTTGCTGGGGCAAGGTCTTTGCACTGTTCCGAAAGCTGGTCGAGAGACTCGCCATACTTCGGGTCGGTACGAAGTCGGTGCACTGTCGATCGCAACGCACTGACTTGGTCCGCGCGATAAGAACCGCCCTGCACCGGCATGCCGGTGCGTTCGTCCCACTCCAATGCGTCGGCTGCGGATTGAAACAATGCGGCTTGGCGAGCGGTTTGGCAGACAGATTGGAAGATCTTATCGTCGATGGTCATCAGTTCGCTGTGGGCGAGAAGCAGTGGTCGAGAAGCAGTGGGAGAGGATCGGTGAGATCGCAGTCGTGACGTCGCTTGGCTATTGAGCTATCGGAAAATGCTTTTGAACTTCGGCGTCGATACTTTGCAGGATATCGTCTGACAGAGTTGTCGATCGCAGTGTTTCATCAATTTGTTCGGGGCGACGTGCACCGACGAGCGCACCCGTGATACCAGGCTGGGAGACTGCCCACCCGATCGAAAGCTGTGCGACGGATAGGCCGGTTTGGCTTCCGATGTCTGCTAAATGATCGATGATGTCGTGTGCTTTGCGTCGCTGCTCGCCTTGAAAAATGGGATATTTCGGGCGGCTATCACCTTCGGCGAATTGATGATCGCGGCCAATCTTTCCCGCTAGTAAGCCTTTCATCAACGTCCAAAAGACATAGACATCGGCTCCCATTTGCGTCGCCGGTGCAATCAGTTCAGACTGGGTTTGCCGCTGAATAAGGTTCAACGGGCACTGGATCGCATCACAGCCCGCGATCTGGTTGAACAGCCGAACTTGCTCCAGCGAAGCGTTGCAGATCCCTAGTGACTGACAAAGGCCTCGCTCCTTTAACGCCAACATCGCTTCGGCGGATCGTTCCAGTTCAACGTTGGGATCCGGTGAATGAAGATACAGAACGTTGACTTGATCGACTTTCAATCGAGCGAGATGTTCTTCGGCGTCTTTGGTCAACTGGGCAGGTGATCCATCGACAGCGCGTTGACGATCGGCGGTCCAACGTTGTCCGACCTTTCCCATGACAAAAAATTCGTCCGATGGGTTTTGCAGGAACCCGCTAAGGATTCGGTCGCTTTCGCCCTCGTATCCATAGCTATACGCGGTATCGAACTGGGTGATCCCCGCTTCGATGGCCGCTTGAATCGTCTTGTCTGCGTCGCTGCGAGTCACCCCGAGGGTGGTCACTCCGGCAATGGGCCACAGCCCCAGAACTATTTTAGATGTCTTGGTCATCACAAAAGTCGGCTCGGTACCAAGGTAAAACTGGCGTCATCTCAGAACAATCTTGGGACAAGACAGTACCAGATCGGCGTTTTATCAGAACCCGTCCAGTTGCCCATCTGAATCGCCCCGAGGCAACGACACCTGAATGCTGCTGATGAATTCGGATTCGCTGATCTCTGTTTTCTCACTGAAGCTACAAAAAAAAACAGCGCGAGATGCATGGCACCCCGCGCTGTTCGATAGTTTCAGTTCAGATTGGCTAGGTTGATCGATTCTATTGAGAAGCGTCGAATTTCCCGGACGATGCAAATCGCTTCTCGTCGGTTAGAATCGCGACCTTCAAAATCAATCGGACTAGTAGTCGATCGAGGTGCCGAGGCTGATACCTTGGACCCACAGGCTTCCATCAACAATGTCGAAATCTTGGAAGTCGTTGGCCGCGATCACGCGAGCCCCGTCGGTTCCGTCGACGTTGCGGTTGATCTGTTCGCCAGCCAACGCAACTTTGTCGAAGTACAGGAAGTTGTATCCGACGGTGAAGGAAACGTGGTCGCGGAATCGGTAACCCAGCGTCAGGTTCAACTCAGGAATGAAAGTGAAGTCGCTTTCTTCTTGAGTTCCCTGCTCTTCATCAACCAGCAGGCTGCTGTTGTAAACGTTGTTGATGTTGTTATCGAAGCCGTCGTCAGAACGACCGATCTTGGTCACGCTGCGAGACATGTTACCCATGTGGATCTTCGACAGCATCCGAACGGTCCAGCAGCCGCGTGTCACAAGCGACTCGAAGCCGATTTGACCGCCGTGGAATTCGTTCTTGGTATCGAATTCGCTGAAGTCCGACAGGAACGTGTTGGTAACGACGTCAGTGGTTCGGCTGTAGATCGACAAGTTGTCATCAAGACGAACGAAGCTGTAACCGCCCAACAGTTCGACACGTGCTGACTTGTTTTTGCAGTAAGTCATGCGGGCGTAGGCTTCTGCTGTGATCAAGTCGGTTGCGAAGCTCGATTGGACCGTACCGCGTTGGCTGTTGATCAATGGGTTCGTGCTGAACTGATTGACGATCAACGCACTTTCCGAGGCGGTGCCTGGGTTGGTCAACGGGATCTGGAAGAACGGACGTGCGATCGAGTTGCCCGTCCCGTTGCCGGTGATCGAGAAGTCGTCGCCGTTTTCGCTCAGCCACATGAAGCGAGCACCGATGCCAAAGTTGTCCGACAGGTAGCGTCCGACGTCGAATCGTGTGCCACCGGAAACGCCACCGTCAAGCTCTTCGCCGAACACGATCTGCGTCGTCGCTCCAGAACCCGCCCCGTTGTTTGGATCGGGAAGCACTGGAAACTGTGTCGGATCCGCGGTGGTCACCAATGCAGGTGCGGTCCGCGCTTCCATGAACATGATCATGCCTTCGGCGCGAATCCAACCGTCCTTGTCGCAGAGGTTCATCAAACCTGCAAAGGCTTTGTCGTCACAGCTGCTGCCGCATGACGAATCGCATGCACCGTCGCAGCTGGGTGAGTCACATGATGTGCATCCCACTTGTGCGATCTTGCTGCGCAGTTGCATGTCCCCGACCGTCACGGGGGTGTAGCTTGGCAAGTTACCAACATGAGTCGTACGATGAGCGACGGGTTCAACACCCAGGTCGCCGACGAATGCATCGCCAACAAACGCTTGTGAAGCTTGATCGGCGGCGGCATACTCATGGTCGCCGGCGTGAACCGTTACAGAGGCGGACAGCAACAGTGCTGCCAGGGTCATGCCTCGAAAGTTCCTTTTCATTTTGAAGTCTCGCGCAGTCCGGGAATACTGGAATGACTGGTATAAGTCGATCGACGCAATCGGTCGTCAGATCGAGAACCTCCCTCATTAGCCGGATATTTCACCTAGTTAACCTGTCTTGACGGCACAGCTTTCCACGCTTGTGCAACTTCACAGGAAATGGCTCTATCGGGCAGTACAATGACGGTCCGGACCCAAATGAACTGCTGAGATTGGCGTAAAAGTTTTTGCAAAATCGGCCCTTCAAAGAAGCGGAATGACCCAACAAGACAACTCGCAAACGAACTCGGAAGCCCCGTCGACCGCTTCCGCGCCGCCTGCATCTACCGGATCGCCGATGCCCAACGCAAGTCATCCTGACAACGCTCGTACAAATTCCACAGACCTTCAGCAGGATGACGGTGAATCCGCAAATTCGTCTGGTCAACAGGAACAGAACACCAGCGGTACACCGCCACATCAGCCGTCTGAACAAGATGCGGCTGCGAATGCACCTCAAGCCGATTCAGCTGTGTCCGCCGATCTAGCCTTGGCAAGCGGCAGTGCTGTCCAAGGTGAGCTATTGCCTGCGGAAGTGACTAGCGATAGCGACAGCAATTCGGCTGACCAAGGTCCCGCACGGACGCTAGCGCCCGAACGTTTCCAAACCGGCGCTAAAACGGTTTCTTTGTTTTCCGGTTTTAAGACGCCAAAGATGCTGCGCTGGATGCGTACTTTGGATGAAATCGCTGGGTGGGAACCGACACTGCAAAAAGACACCGATGGCGAACTTAAAAAGCGTTCGCTCGCCTTGCGCTATCGTGCGATGGCTGGTGAGAAACTGGCAAAGCTTTTGCCCGAAGGCTACGCGCTGGTTCGTGAAGCGGGGCGCCGAGCCAACGGAATGCGGCACTATGACGTGCAAATGATCGGTGGGATTTCCCTGTTCGAAGGCAGCATTGCCGAGATGCAGACGGGTGAAGGTAAAACGCTGACCGCAACGTTGCCTCTGTATATTCACTCGCTCGTCGGCAAAGGCGCTCACCTGGCAACGGTGAACGATTACTTGGCCAAACGGGATGCCGAGTGGATGATGCCGATCTTTCACATGTTAGGAGTCAGCGTCGGAATCATTCAAACGTCTGATGACCAAGGGTCACGGCGAAAGTCGTACGGTTCCGCGATCACTTATGGGACCGCAAAGGAATTCGGGTTCGACTTTTTGCGTGATCGGTTGCTGTTGCGTGCACAAAACCGAATCCAGACAGAAATGCTTGGCGACGGAGGTGGCGGTTTTTCCGAATCCGGTGACAAGCCCGTCATGCGAGGCATGCACTTTTGCTTGGTTGACGAGGCCGACAGTATTTTGATCGACGAAGCGAGAACTCCGTTGATCATCGGCAGCCTCGAAGACACCGTTCGTGACCAGATCACCGAAACTTATCGTTGGGCTTCGGAGCACGCGCCAGAATACGTTCTGGATGAACACTACGAGATCGACGACGAAACCAAGCAGTACGAGCTGACTGCCAGGGGCCGCCAAAAGGTCCGGTCGTTACCCAAAAGTGACCTCGTCCGAACGATGGGCTTGGTGGATTTGTACGAGTACACCGAGCGGGCAATCAAAGTCCACCGCGAGTTCTTGTTAGACCGGCAATATGTTGTCCGGCCCGGCGAAAAAGGGACTGACGAAATCGTTATCGTCGACGAGTTTACCGGACGACTTGCCGAAGGCCGTAAATGGCGCGACGGTATCCACCAGTCGATCGAGGCAAAGGAAGGTCTCGATATCAGCGTTCCCACGGGCCAAGCGGCTCGAATCACGGTCCAGGATCTATTTCTGCGATACAACCACCTCGCGGGAATGACCGGGACGGCAGCAACCAGTGCGGGTGAATTGCGGCGCATCTATCGAACTCCGGTCCTTCGTGTTCCGACAAACCGGCCGCCGAAACGAAAGCAGCTTGCCGACCGAGTTTTTGGCGCTTTGGATTCGAAATTTAGGGCCATCGTTGATGAGGTCCAGGAGATCCATGCGACCGGTCGCCCTGTTTTGATCGGAACGCGATCGATCGACAAGAGCGAAATCCTGTCGAGGATGTTGACCGAGATTGGCATCGAGCATGAAGTTCTCAACGCGAACAACGTCGAGCGTGAAGCGGAAATCGTTTCCGATGCCGGCGGGTTGGGACGCGTCACTGTCGCGACGAACATGGCCGGTCGTGGTACGGATATCAAACTGTCCGACCAGATTGTCGACCTCGGCGGAATGCATGTCATTTGTACCGAATTGCACGACGCGGCTCGGATTGACCGTCAGCTGATCGGTCGTTGCGGTCGGCAAGGTGACCCGGGATCTTATCGTCAGTATTTGTCGCTTGATGACGACATCTTGAAAGGCGGTTTGGGACCCGACAAAGCAGAGAAACTGAAAACTCGCGGTGAGAACCTGCAAGGCTCAGTCGATTCGTATGCGAAGCTTTTTCGGAAAGCTCAACGCAAAGTCGAAAAGAAACATTTCCGTGATCGGATGGTGCTGCTACACCACGAAAAGGAACGGAAGAAAATGCAGCGTGAGATCGGTCAGGATCCTTACCTGGATACCCCAGATTGACGCAGGTTTTGTCGGTTTTCTCTAAATCCGACTGAAGTCTTTCGATTGCTCTACCGACACGCGTGCCAATTCAAAAAAAAGCTAGAAACCCGTCTCAGACGAGCTTGACAGCAGGATTGCGTAAATCGTATCCCCGCTTCCGTGTCTACTAGCTCCCGGCACTTCCGCCCACATCCGCGGCGAGCGTCGGAGCCGATTTGCAGGCTTAGATTGTTCCGCAGGCATTACGCCTAGGGGCGATCAAAGCATGCCAATAGCACGCGCCATGTCAGTCCGATGCGGTTGGACCGACGTGCCGTGGGGCTAGCCTTGACGTCGGTGTTGTTTGCGCACGTAGGCGACAACACGTTGTATTTACAAAGTCTCACCGCGAAGAAGGAGTGTCGCGTTGAAACGCCACGAAAGACTTTTTGGCCCCAAGAGTTGGGGTGCCGCCGTTATGGCGTGCCTTGTAGGGACGTCAACCGTCTCTGCACAGCTGTCGATGCCGGGAATGAACCTGCCATCCAAAGAAAATTCAGGCGCGGCAACGACTGCCGTTCCTTCTTACGCGCAAGGCGCAGCTGTGACGGCGCCCGGCCAACGAAGCGGCAAAGCCCTCGTCGGTCAGGCTCGTGCGGCACTTGATGCGAAACAATTTGAATCCGCCGTCGAGCTGTATCGTGCAGCTCAAGCGGCAGCGAACGTCGATCCCAACATCAAGTCCGATGTGGCTCGTCTTCGCGTTGACTTGCAAATCGCCGGTATCGACGCCGGTCTGCTGAATCTGCCACCACAGATGGCCGGAGCCGTTCAAGCTCAGCCAATGCCGACCGCGCAACAAAACGTTGCCGCAGCGAAGAACGAAGCCTTACGCTTGGTCGCCCAAGGCCGTTTGGCACTCGATCGTGGCGATACCGCTGGCGCGCTAAACTTTGCTCGCCAAGCACAACAGCTGAACGTGCCCGAGTCGGCGTTCGGTCCAGGTGAGCCACGCGTTTGGAATTTCGTCCTCGATGCCGAGTCCGCCGCAAAGCGAACTGGCGTGATGAATTCGCAAATCGCTCTGGCCGGTGGTACCGGCGGAGTGGACGGTGACGAAGCCGGCTTCATCAAGCAAATGCTGTTCAACGGTGAACCCGGAACTGCGGTTCAACAAGTCCAAGCTTTGGGTGCCCCAATTCCACAAGCCGACTTGGCTGATCCGCATGCGGCATACGAAGCTGGTCTGGAAGCTCTCAAAGCTGGCGACCAAGTCACCGCACGCATGCACTTCGTGGAAGCTTGGAAATACGAAAGCCAACTCGACTTGGCAACTCGTAACGCTCTGAAAGACAAGTTGACCTTGTTGCAGACCAAGCGTTTGCCAACCGCAGCCGAAAAGGCCGAGATGACCGCCATCGAGCGAGTCGATCTCGAAACCAAAGAAATGACGCAGCGTCTCTATCGCGAGATCACTGCCGAATTGGCCAAGACCGCTGACATGCGGGAATCGGCTCCTTTGGATGCGTTGGACGCATTGAACCGACTTCGCCGACGCGTCGACGGTTCGAATGTTCCCGAAGCGAACAAGTCCGCGCTCGTCCGTATGGTCGACCGTGAACTTGAAAAGCAAAAACAATACGTCGAAACCAATCGCGCCGAAATCGAACTGGAACTTCAAAACGAAGCCGTTCGTACCGAGATGGCTACCGAAGCCGCTCGCAACGCACGAATCGACGAAGAAATCTCTAGCCTTGTCGAAACGTTCAACGAACTCGTTCGTGACCAACGTTTTGCCGAAGCCGAAGTTGTTGCGAAACAGGTTAGCGAACTGCAACCCGGTTCGACCATCGCAACCAACATGATGCTGAAAAGCCGTTTCGCATCACGCGATCAAATGATGCGTGACATTCAGTCCGGCAAGGAAGAAGTCTTCCAATACGGATTGATGGATGTTGAGCGATCAGTATCAGAGATGGCCGGATACGATCCTGACCAGCCGATGACCTTCAATCGTGACCCACAATCGTGGCACGAATTGTCGATCCGACGCAGCCAAGATTCCAGTTCGCTGTTCGGTACCGTTCAGGAACAACAGTTGAAAGCCAAGCTTTCGACTCGCGTGAACGTTCAATACCGCAACCGTCCGCTTGGCGAAGTCATCGCTGACCTGTCCAGCGTGACCGGAATCCCAATGGTGCTTAACCGCCGTGCTTTGGCTGCGGTCAACGTTCAAGAAGACACCGTGGTGTCACTGGAACTGAGCAACCAAATTGAACTCAAGAGTGCGTTAAATCTGATTCTTCAAGATTTGGATTTGGCCTACGAAATCAATAACGAAGTTCTGCAGATCACCAGCGCCCAGGCAAAGCGTGCAAATGTTGTCACCCGTGTCTACAAAGTTGCGGACTTGGTCACACCGATTCCAAACTTTGTCTCCAGCCACGATGACGGCTTGGCCGGTGCATTGCGAGCGGCTTATCAGATGACCAATCCTCGATTGGACGTCCAGATGATGCCGGTCTCGGCGACCGACTTGGGAATGCGTCAAGCAAACGCGATGAGTCCATCGAAGATGAACTCAAACATGCTTGGCCAGTACAGCCCCATGGGATCGCAAGGCGGCTTCGGCCCACAGAATCCTCCCGGCGGTGCCGGTGGTGGAGCATTCGCGGACTTTGATTCGCTGATGCAGCTGATTCAAACGACGGTTGTGCCTGATACCTGGGAAGCCATGGGTGGTAACAGCACCATGGCACCTTACCAGCAGAACCTCAGCCTGATCATCAGCACCACCAGTGACGTTCACGATCAAATCGTTGACCTGATCGAATCGCTGCGATCGCTGCAGAACTTGCAGATCACGATCGAAGTTCGCTTCATCACCTTGTCCGATACGTTCTTCGAACAAATCGGTGTCGACTTTGACGTCCAGTTCGATGACAACGTCACCCAATTGCCAAACGATGACGAAGGTCCTAGCGTGACTGTCGGGTTGAGTGCACTCGGCCTGCCGACTTCCGACTTTGACATCCGATTGGACAACACGCTGTCTGTGACACCGGCATTCGGTGCCCCTGACGCGGGTTCACTTTCGACACTCGGATTTGCGATCCTTAGTGACATCGAAGCGTTCTTCTTCCTGCAAGCAGCTCAGGGTGACGAACGAACCAACGTCATGCAGGCTCCAAAGGTCACCCTGTTCGACGGCCAAATTGCCTCGATCAACGACCAGTCGCAGCGTCCTTTCGTAACCAGTATCACTCCGGTTGTCGGTGACTTCGCCGTCGCTCAGCAGCCTGTGATCGTGGTCCTGAACGAAGGCACCTCGTTGAACGTTCAAGGCATTGTCAGCGATGACAAACGCTTCGTACGACTAACGCTGGTACCGTTCTTCAGCCAAATCGGTGACGTCGATACCTTCACCTTCGAAGGTTCACGTACGACTCGCAGCAGCAGCACCGACCAGGAAGACACCAACGGTGACGGAGTGGTCAATGATCAAGACGCGGTCGACTCCAGCGAAACCGAAGACATCATCACCGGTACGACGGTTCAGCTTCCGACCTTTGCGTTCACCTCCGTCAGCACGACGGTCAGTGTTCCAGACGGTGGTACGATCCTGTTGGGTGGTATCAAACGTCTTAGCGAAGGGCGAACTGAGCGTGGCGTTCCTGTCTTGAGCAAGATTCCATACCTCAGCCGACTGTTCCGCAACGTTGCCGTCGGGCGTGACGCCACCAGCTTGATGCTGATGGTGACTCCTCGGATCATCATCCAAGAGGAAGAAGAGTTCGCCCAAACCGGTTACCAATCGAACCGCTAAGGCTCGATAGGAACTGCAACAGCAGCTAGAGACATCGCGAACGCGGTGAGGTCTTAACCAAGGCTTCACCGCGTTTTTTTGTTGCGCCGTTGCCTGAGCGATCCTCTTCCCATTGAATCTGGCCGTTAGAAATTATTGGCCGCTAGGTTGCGGTCGGGATACAATGGGGCGTGGCAATGAATAGGAGTCCCCCGAGTCCTCCTTCGGTGTCATGGTGAATGGCACCTTTGGGAAATCCGCCATCGGGATGGAGGCTAGCCCTGATCGATCCACCCCAGGCAGATGTGTTCACTAGTGCTGAGTCGCCCTTAAGAAGGTTCAGAGACGACGAATTTAGCCGAGATCTTGATAAGCCGCCGGACAGTGCACCTAACTGTACAGTTTGCCCCCCTAAAGGAAAACTTTAACGGTTGAACGCATTGGACGGTTGGCGAAAAGGTTAGAAAAGCAGTTTTGTCAAGTCGGAATTCCTTGACCGCCACAAATTTTGTTCTAGAGTTTGTTGGTAGGAGTGGAGGCTCTACCTCCCAAGCGAGCCCCACATTGAACCGGCCTACAGCGACCCGAGCCGTGTGACCCTCCCGTCGGACGTTCTGACTCGCACCGTAGGCATCAAAATAAAGAATATCAGGCCGGTTAACGAAAGGACTGAAACATGTTGGTTTTATCGCGTAAGAAGAACGAAAGTATCGTCATCAACAACGACATTAAGATCGTCGTTGTAGAGATCCGTGGTGATAAAGTGCGGTTGGGCGTCGAAGCACCACGAGAGGTACCCGTCCACCGTCGCGAAGTCTACGAAGCTATCCAGAAAAGCCTGGAGTCTGGCGACGCCGCTGTCGATGCATAGGTCTAGAAGGCCGAACGAGTCATCGTTTTACACCGGGCCGTGATGACGCACCTCTGCGGAGGGCACGTCTAAGCAAATTTCGTCAGGTTTTTCAGCGAACCCTTGACGGTCCTTGGTGGTCTTCGGTACAACTCCGCTCATCGAAGTCAGCGACAGGAAAATACTTGTTGCGACATCGTTACGGCCCCTTCGTCTAGCGGTCTAGGACATCGCCCTTTCACGGCGGTAACACGGGTTCGAGTCCCGTAGGGGTCACTCCAAATTAAGCCATCTGGCAGCATTCGTTGCTCCAGGTGGCTTTTTTTATGCGCCGACTTCTCACCCGGTTTCGGCTAGTTCACAAATGCCGAGCAAGCATCTGATTCAGTTCTTGCCTCGGCAGAACCTTCTTTCAAAAAACTGATCCCCTTCGTGATAGATTCTTGGCTCCCGCGTTAGTCAACGCTTGAGAGGAATCACAATCATGGAACCGGAAACCCGCGAGAGCTTGATCGCTCGTTTGCCCGATCACGCCGATACAGCCGCGTGGCAGGAGTTCGTTCAGCTTTACGAACCACTAATCTACGGAATCGGACGCCGTCACGGTCTGCAACCCAGTGACGCGACAGACTTGGTGCAAGAGGTGCTAATCGCTGTGGCTCAGTCGGTCGAAAAATTTGAACCTAACGAGCAACGCGGTCGCTTTCGAAGCTGGCTGTTCCGGGTCGCTCGAAATCAATCGCTCAATCGCCTGCGGCAGCTACGTGGGCACGTCCAGCCCGTCGGTGGAACCGAATCACTACAACGATTGGCTGATGTTCAGGCGACTTGTTCGGCCGAACAAGAATTCGCCATCGCGTTTCGTCGACGTGCATTTCGATGGGCCGCCAGAAAAGTTCGAACTACGGTCCGCCCAGAAACTTGGGAAGCGTTCTCTCGGACAGCCATCGAATGCCAATCACCACGCACAGTTGCGAATGACCTGAACATCGATGTCGGCGCGGTCTATCTCGCTCGCAGTCGTGTCATGTCACACCTCAAGCGACTCGTTCAAGACGTTAGCGGTGACTTGGTCGAACAGCTCAGCGAAACGAGCGTCAGGCAGACTTCGAATGTGGGAGAATCACAATGAAATGCCCAACAGAATCAGTCATCGCGGCGGCGGACGATCTACTCGACGAATCGCAACGCGATGCCTTGTCGCAACACCTTTCTAGCTGCGAACATTGCCAACAGCGTTTGGAGCAGGAAACCGCAGACGCATCATGGTGGAACGATGCGGCAAGATTCCTAGACGAAAGCGTGCTCGATGATCCGCAGAGCGATATCGCCGATTCATCGTCTTGCGATGCCCGACTGTTTGACGATGACGATCCGATCATGCAGTTGCGATCGATCGGAGCGATCCAGCCAGGCAGCCAGCCAGAGATCCTAGGTCAACTGGGACGCTACACCATCGAGCGTGAAATCGGTTCCGGTGGCATGGGAGTGGTGGTCAAAGCACACGACGCCGAACTCAATCGCATGGTCGCGATCAAGGTTCTAGCGCCACATTTGGCTCGCAGCGGTGCCGCAAAACAGCGCTTCATTCGCGAAGGCCGCGCCGCCGCTGCGGTGGTTCACGAGAATGTGGTGGCTATTCATGAAGTCGACACAACGGCAGCTTTGCCGTACCTCGTCATGCGTTTCATCGACGGAATTTCATTGCAACGGCACGTCGACCTTTATGGCCCGCTATCGGTTTTTGATGCGCTACGGATCGCATCGCAGGCCGCGACCGGACTGGCTGCCGCGCATCGCCAAGGCATCATTCACCGTGACGTGAAGCCGGCCAACATCTTGGTCAATCACAGTTGTAGCCGAACATGGATCAGTGACTTTGGGTTGGCTCGTGCTGTCGACGACGCCAGCTTGACGCGAACCGGGTTCATCGCCGGAACACCGCACTACATGTCTCCCGAACAGGCACGTGGCGGTGACGTGGGGCCGCGCAGCGATCTCTTCAGTCTCGGAGCGGTGATCTACTTCATGTTCACTGGGCGACCGCCTTGGCGTGCCGAACGATCGCTTGCGGTGCTTCATCGAATTGTCAGTCAGCCCCACCGGCCGCTCTGGAAAATGAACTCCCAGATTCCTCGCCGAGTCAGCGATCTGGTGGATCGTTTGTTGTCGAAGAATGTCAGCGATCGGCCGGAGACTGCGGCAGAGGTTCAAGCCGAACTCGAACGGGTGCTTAGTGAGATGCAGAACCCAGAATCTTATCCATCGTCTTCGCAAGTATCCGTAGTGGCGTCATCGAAAGTCGCTTGGTGGAGTCGACCTTGGTTTGTTGCACCGGTCGCAGCTTTTTTGACTTTGATCGTTTTTTCTGATCCGGCACGGGTTCGTTCGGTGTTTGCACCTGCTGCTCAATCTCCAGTGGTGATCGCCCCCAAAGAACCGTTCACGCTGAAGGACGATCTTTCCAACAACAGTGACTATGAAATGAGATTCGACGCTGCCCCCGTTGGTGATGAACGTTCACCGGTCGATTCTGCATCTGTGCCTCGACTAAACAGTTCGCGTGAATCCCTGCCAAACTTTGGGATTCCTCCCATGACCAGTGCGCCAAGTGGCCGAGCAACTCCACTTCGATCATCGAGTGAATCAACACATGCGGATCAACCAAGCTTTCAATCGTCTCAGCCTTCTTTGCCATCTGGTATCCAGATGCCAAATGACGTCCACATCCCTCGGGTCGGCAGTTCCAGTTCGGATCCCGCGATGCAAGAAATCTATGACGTCGAACAGTTGCTTCGTGAAGCCGAGCAGTTCATGCAGCGTTCGGTATCAAGAACGACGTATTGATCCACGGTTTTGTTGCCCGGACCTTCAGTCAGTGTCGCTTACAACGCCGCAAATGGAATGCACCAGTGCGGCATTCACTATCTCACGCAAAACTTTCCCCTTGCGAGGATTTCCAATGCCGATGTTCCGCCGTTGCTTCTGTATCACTGCGATGGTCAGCATGACTGCCGCTGCATACGCCCAAGACCTGCCAGCGATCAGCACTACTCCACCAGCACCCAGCGTTGCAGCACCCAGTGTTGCAGTACCAAACATTCCAGAAGCGGACGACGCAACTGAAGGCATTGCACAGCCAGTCTTACCTGCCGAACCTGCTGAGGCTGAGTCGAGCAATGAATTAAGGCCCAGCGACGAATCAACAGTTCCCAAGCCGTCTTTGCCCGAATCGAGTGACTCGGTGATGGAGCTAGCTGATTTTTTAGATCGTGAGACTTTGCCCAAAGGAACTGATGGTGAACAGCTTAAATGCTGGCCGATGGACACGATCAAAGACGTCCTACGCGGAAAGATAAAACTGGCACTTCCCACTCCAACCGTGTCGGCTGCATTCGGGCAGTTTCCCCAGAATCCTTATGCAGCCCTGCCAGCCTCCAACGCAACAAAGAATCGGTTAACGATTGGGAACTCCGCAGATCAGATACGAATGCAGTTGGCTCCACAGATCGAGTCGCGGATTCAGCAAATGCAAAAAGCACTTGTCGATGCAAGCGAAGACAAAGAAAAGTCGGTGTCGAGCGTTGGGGCGATCGCGGAATTAAAGTTCCTCTACCAGCTACGTTTTGATCTCGACACCGCGTTTCAGGATCTGAAAGTTACCGAGATTGAAGCCCGAGCGAAAAAGCTGCGAGAGGAAGTGGAGCGACGTGAAGCTTCCGTTGACAAATGGGTCGACGCAAAAATTACACTCGACCAAATGAAAGCCGACGGAATCGATGTCAATCAACGATTCAGTTATCCGTCAGCAATTTCAATACCTCAGCCAGCGCAGTACCCTCCGCCAATTCCCGCGGCAACATTTCAATCCTTTCAGCCAGCGTTACCAACCACACAGTTTCGGAAGCAGTAACAATCTGTTGATTCTCTATTGTCAACCTACACTCCGTGTAAGAAACGCACTTCCCCTCAGCCAGCGTTACCAACAACACAGTTTCGGAAACAGTAACAACCTGTTGGATTTCATTGTCAATCTACACCCCGTGTAGGTAACGCACCTCCCCGCTGGTTTTCCCGAGTCGAACCGACTTTACGAGAGATCAAACCTGAATATCAACAGGCTGCTAGGGGCAAACGCATCGTCATCGGCGATGCGAAAACGTCGAAGTCTTTCCAGGCGATCTGAAAACCAGTATCGCCTTCGGTCAGGTCGACGACTTGGTTAAGCGACTTTCTTTCCGCAGGGCGCACGCAAGTCGAACAGACCAAAGATCTCATCACGGCTCAAGCCAACATTTCGCGTTGGCTGTTCGTGGCTGGAGAACAGCGTGTCGAACATCTCTCGCTTTTGATCGAGCACGTCGTTGATCCGTTGCTCGATCGTCCCGACCGCCATCATCTTTGTGACCGTGACCGCGCCTGCCGCTCCAAGACGGTGTGCACGGTTGATTGCCTGGTCTTCGATCGCCGGATTCCACCAACGATCAAACAAGAATACGTACTCGCAGAATTGCAAGTTCAATCCGACACTGCCTGCGCCATAGCTCATCAAGATCACGTGGCTGTTCGGATCGTTCTTAAACTGATCGATCACGCCGTTACGCTTCTTGTGTGGAATTTTCCCGTGGTATTCCAGCGGACCGTAGGGTTGCAAAGCCGCTTTGATCTTATCAAGGCTTTTGACCCATTGGCTAAACACGATCGCTTTCTTGCCGCTCGCGGCGACTTCTTCGATATCCGCGACCAAGCGTTCCAGTTTGCAGCTGCTGCCGGTCACCGGGTCAAAGTTGCAGATCTGCTTTAGCCGCAAGACGAGTTCAAAAACGTGTTGGATCGTCAGTGACTGTTCCAGGTTTTCCAGATGAACGACGCCTTCGGTTTCGGCCGCTTCGTAGGTTGCCCACTGTTCCGGCGTCAGATCCAGTTCGGCATCGCGATAAAGCTTCGGTGGCATGTCGTCGAGCACCATGTCTTTGGTCCGACGCAGGATAAAGTCACCCGCATGCTTGGCAATTTGATGCATCGGCATCCCCGGTTTCAGATAACCGGGTGAAAGGAACTCAAAGATCCCGACCAAGTCATCGGGGCAGTTTTCGACAGGAGTTCCCGTCAGTGCCCAACTTCGTGTTCGCTTGATCGATCGGATCACTTCCGCAGTTGTGCTCGTGCGGTTTTTGATCCGCTGAGCTTCATCGAGTACGACGAGATCGAAGTGCAAATCGTGCTCCTCGAGAATCGTATGGTCACGCATCAACAGTTCATAGTTGGCGACCTTCACGGGGACTTGAGGACTGGTCCACTGGAACTCTCGTTTGGCCGAGTTGCCCTCGATCGCAACGATGGGAATTTCTGGTGCCCAGACACTGAATTCACGAAGCCAGTTTGTGACCAACGGTTTGGGACAAACCAATAACACGTTGGAAACTTCACCACTGCAGAGCAACAGTCGGATCGTGCTGATCGCCTGCATCGTTTTACCCAGTCCCATTTCGTCGGCCAGGATCCCCGCATATCGCGGGAATAAAAACGCCATTCCGTCAAGCTGATAGGGAAACGGCTCGAACGGAAAGTTCAGCTGACCGCTGCCGACAAGAGACTCCAGCGGCGGCTGCAGCATGTAGAACAGGCGGTCTTGCAGCTTGACGATATCCGAAGGCGGCTTGATGCGACCGTGAGACGATTTCTTTGTGTTGCGTTTCCGTTGTCTTTGTTCGTCTGTCGGTTCGGCAAGGTTACCGACCGCAGGCGGAACGAACGGTCGGTTGGCGTTCGGAAACACGAACCCTTTGACTTTCGTTTTCAGAGCAGGAAGCCGAATGGGAATCGCGATCGGTTCAATCGGCGCAAGGTCAAGTGAAACGAGTTCCGGCGCAAACACATCGTCACGGTGCCAAGAGGCGACCGAATCGATCGATGCAACCAAGTCGGACGATGAAGTCGACTTGGTTGACGGGCTCGAAGACGTAGGCGTACTTGTCGACGTCCGCTTTGGGAACCAGACCATTAGGCAGCACCGCTTTGCTGACGAGCAAGTTGCGAATGAGCTTCTTTGATCGCTTCGCGAATTCGTTCGAACGGTTCAACCGCATCGGGAAGATCACCAAAGCGACCGGCATACGATTCGACTTTCGCGGCGACATCGATCGCAGCAAGAAACGTCGCACCTGCAAACGCGATGGCTTCCATCTCATCGATCTTATTCGTCGACTTCACGGTGGATGTATCGGACGGTTGGTCCTGTTCGGTCGCTTCGCTGACCAGCACAACGGGACATTGGGTAAACGCTTCGACGTCTAGTGCCTCTTCCAGATCGGTACAAACGATTGAAAGCGGCGTGCGGCATTTCTGTAGCAATAGCTTTCCGATCACTTCACTGATCAGATGGCGAGGGAGTGTGGGTCCAAACAGGATCTCATGAGCTTTTGTGGGTCGGACTGGAAGTGTGCACTGAAACTCCATCGGACGACCTCCGCGATCAAGAACAAGCATCCCACCGGTCCAGCCGGTGAACTCATCGTTGACGACAGTCAGGTATCCAAGGGTCGGGTTTTTGTTTTCGGGCGAGCTATCTGCCATTGGGCAACGGTCAAGGGAATCGCGGGAGGAGAATCCTTTCGGCGAGCGGTCGCCAGTTGAAAGGATGCAACAATTGATTCGGCTTTCCGGTCGTGCGGACTTTAACGATCGCAGCGACGTGCCGGATGCTCGTCAGAAAAGTTTAAAATCGTGGGGTATGGCAAATTTTTCCTGGAGGCGCGGGGGAAAATTACCGACACCTGCCGCATTTCATCGACAACAGAAAAATGCTCGGGTTATACTCGGACCTGCTCCATCGAGGCTGGCGTCTACCTGCCAGCTTGATCGTGTTCATTGCGCTACCAAGGATTTATTGCTGATGTCTTCATACGAGCATGAACCACTTTCACCCGTCTTTCGCATCGACGTTTCTGCGGACGCAGAAACCGAGACACGAAAGACGAAAGACCAAATCATGATCGACCTGCTTCGTCACCTCATCGCTGGCCAACAACAGCAAAACCGTCTTCTCGAGCAAATGATTCAGCAGCAAAATGCTGTCAATGAACAACGTGCAACCGAGCTTCAACAGTGGAAAGACGCGAACCCAGAATTGGCTCGCTCTTGCCGCACTGCCGCAGAAACGCTCAGCCGCGTGCAGACTCGTTTCCTTGATAGCTTGACCGAAGAGATTGCGGACAGCGAAGACAGTTTGGAAGAGAGCGAGTTCATGTTGAATGAATTCGTTGACCGCTTCGGACCTCGCTTGGCTCACTTAAACGGTGTCCTTCAAGTCTTGGCCCAGCTCGGCCACGCCGAGCCATCACAAGCCAGCTAGTGCTATTAGCCGCACAGCGTTAGCGGCGATTCTCGCACGGGCAACCGAGCCCAACTGAAGAGTAGTACGACTGCCCTATGAGCCGCACCGCGTTAGCGGCGGTTCTCCTTCGGGCAGTCGGCTCTAAGCCATTCGCTAATCTGAAAATCAAGCAGCAGTCCCATCAGCCGCACCGCGTTAGCGGCGGTTCTCGCACGGGCAGCCAGGGCCAACTCCCAATCGCCCGATCCAAAAAACAAGCTCGACCAAAACCAACCTCGCGTTCGAGCAAATGCAAAAGGGCTCTGCCTTCCGAGTCCTTTTGCTGGCCACAGCCCCCGTGATCGCCGGAATTTACTGCACTCGCACCGAGTCGTAGTCAGCGGCATGAATTTTGGCGAGAAGTTCCACGAGTGGTTCAGCGGGGGGCTTCACTTGCTGCGATCGGGTTGCAGTTCACTGGATCGTGCGAATTTGCTGAAATCAGTCAAGAAGCGATGCTTCCGAGGCCGACCTGACAGCAATCGAGAAGTTTTCAATTCGGTGACTTGTCAGGCCTTTTCGCAGGTCATCGGATATGTATACTTCTCGCTTCGTTCACCGGCCGTTCAGATGCGGCACAATGATTGAAACGGTGGAGGAAGTTTGGTGACACAGTTCATCAAGGCGAAAAGAAAAAAGCGAGGTCAGTGAACCTTTCGCTCGGAATCAATCTCCGTTAATCTATCGCCACAACGCCAATCGGGGCGTAGCTCAGCCTGGCAGAGCGTCTGGTTTGGGACCAGAAGGTCGCACGTTCAAATCGTGTCGCCCCGACTTGAATTGAAAAAACTGAACGCCGCAACTTGTTTCCAGCAAACAACTTGCGGCGTTTATTTATGGCCTAATTCCATGGGCAAAATGGTGGGCAAGTTCGTGGTCAAATTTCCTGAGTCAATTCGACCAGTCCTCGGCCCAGTCCTGTCCCCATTGGTGGAGCGTACAACAACACGAAACGGGGTGACTTGCGTTGACTGACGCAAGTGACGGAGCCCGTTATCAGACTCCATGCCTGCTCCTGATCTCTTGCCACTCTTCATCCTTCATGTCCGCAGGCTTCACCGCCCGTACCGCTCGAAGTAAGCCGCCGAGTCCCCATCTGCCCCGTACCCACAACGGCCACAGACATCGATTCGATTCTGCACTGGCGAGGAGCAAACGGGGCACTCGAACTGACCGTCGTTACGACTCCCATTCACGGCTGACGGCAAAGAATCGAAGAACGGATCGCCGCCGTTCTGCCGGTACTGCTGATACTCAGGATTTCGGCCCCAAAGTACGGCCATCCCAACTTTGGTCAGCATCCAAGCAATGCCGCCGAAAAACGCAACCGTCGATACGGCACTGACGACCATCTCGAATGCCGTCCAAAAATTGGTCCCCGTCATCCAGTTCCAAGTCCAAGCCAACGCTTTGTAGATCACAAAGACGATCATGCTGGCCCGAAGGAATGTTCCGCTCTTACTCGTCTTCATCTGGCTCCTCCAGCCCCCATTCAACGGCGGGATCATCTGGCTTCTTGTAATTGGGATCAGTGATTGAGGCTTCGACCTCACTCAACATTCCCCAGTGGATTGTTGGAAGCACCAGAGAGTCAAACGTAGGGCCATTGCCGTGTTCGTGTGTCTTCACGTTTAAGACTGATGCACGATGCAAGTAGTGTGCAACCTGTTTCGGACTAACAGCACCCCAGACCTCGATCTCGACAGGACAGACATAGCGGACTTTCCGTGAGCTAATACCTTTGTAGAAGTCTTTCAAGATGTCCTGCATCACCATGCAGGCATCGGATGCTGTGGCGAACAACATGGCCTCAGACTTATCCTCGACGAACTTTTCGCCGTCCCAAACGGAACGGTCATGCTGATTTCGGATGATGTATCGACGGCTGGGCGGCTCGCCGATGGGTATTGCTCGAAGGATCAAGTTCCTGCTCCGTGAATGAGAATCGTGGGCCAGAGGACAGAGTTTCTGGCCCTCAACAAGCGGGTGTTAATTCAGGGCAATCAGTGAGCGAACCTATTGTCCTTCCGTGGTGTCATCGGCTCTGTCCGCAAATTCAGGAGGCGTAACATGCGATCTACAAACCACGAGCATTTCCGAGCCTGCTTCTGATGGCGTAAATCGGGATCGAATGTCATGATCTTGCAGCAAAAGATGGAGTTCTGCCTTGAACAAAGGTCTCAAAAGATATCGATATATCGGCCCTGACCATTTGAGACCGCTTGTGTCATCTCCAGCACAGCCAATCAAGACGCCAGATCAACTTCGGTCCGTGCTAACGTCGTTGGGAATCACACAGGGCTCAAATGAGCAAACCGCAACATTCGTAGTCGATTTAAACGGCCACCTTCGTCTTGCTCCTCGTCGGTCGGAGCATGTTAGCTGTGCGGGAGGTAATGATGTACTGAGTGCAGGTGAGATCACCTTTGATTTCTCCGCCAATGAGATCATTGCCGAGTGGGTGACGAATCAATCGACTGGATATTGCCCGGAGCCGTCGTCATGGAATGCCGTCGAACAGGCATTGAAACAAGTTGGGGTCGTCGTGACTGATGGATTTTCGATGCCAGTGATATTTCGGCGGTGTGACAACTGCCGACAGATCAGCATTGTCAAAGACAATCACTTCGAGTGCGATGTTTGTGGGGTGCAACTGCACCAAACATGGAATTTGGGATAGCGATGTCTGTGACGAGTTTCAGGAATACGATCTAGGGTGTTCACAATTCTGCCCTCGACCTACTTATTTTTGGCGAGCGTGCCAGTGGCCACGAAAAATTGAAGAAACATGCGATGGCAGAAAAGAACGACCAACGTATTGAACGGATACTGAGCAAGCTGAATCAGGTGCGGCAACGGGGGTTGTCTTGTTTTGGGTCAGATCGCCACCGTTTTCGGCTCAACTCACCTGTTGATGAGGCGTTTTTGATTCGATTTGAGTCTGAGCACAATGTGACTTTGCCTTCTGACTATCGGAGCTTCCTACGGATTGCAGGCAACGGCGGAGCGGGTCCGTACTACGGCATATACAAATTGGATCAATCAAACGACTTTAGCGACTGGACGGCAGAATATCCTGCGGACAAGATCATTGATCTACCCAGCCCGTTACATCCCGAGATGTCCCGAGAGAATGACTGGGAGAGTCAGTTCAACAATTGTGCCTCGCCCTATCAAGGAATGATCTCCATCGGTACTCAGGGTTGCACCTACGAGATGGGACTGATCGTTACCGGTGAGTTTGCAGGTCGAGTCGTCTATCTTGACGCCGATGGACAGGCTCCCTACGTCGTTAGGGAACCAGACTTCTTGTCGTGGTACGAGCGTTGGCTTGATGAGTTGCTCGGGGGCTATGACATGTTCTGGTTCGGTTACGGCCTTACGGGTAATGAATCCGCTCTGATTGCCTTGCTGAACAGTGCTTCCACATCAGATTTGGATCGTGCAGAGGCGGTTCATGCCATTCGGCGGCTACCGAAACTCTCAGCATCGGGCCAACAGAGAATATGTCAGTTGATCGAAGACGGCGTTCCTGACGTTCGGGCAGCGGCATGTGCGGTCATTGAAAAATTCGAAATTGCTGAGGCAAAAACTTCGTTGTTGAAATTACTCGACGATGAATGCCCAAAAGTTCAGATGGCAGCAATCAGTGCAAACCTGTGTCTCTTTGGAAATGCAGCCTGTGAGAAAGTGGCCCAACTGCTGCAATCGGAAAACGAAGAGGTGGCCAAAACAGCGTTCTTCAAACTCAACGGTGACGGGAATCTCTCCAGTGAGGTTCTTCTGCAACTTACCGAATCGCCGCATGGAGTCATTCGCTACTGTGCCGCTCATGCCGCTAAGTGGAAACGGCGAGACGAAGCGTTGCTGCTCCGATTACTTAACGATGAGCATCCGCAAGTCAGATTCTATGCCGTTTTAGGGCTGCGTCAAATTCGCAGCCGAACCGCTATAGATTCAGTGATTGACTTACTCGCAAACGAATCAGACCACCATACAATTGACTCCATTTTGAGGGCGCTCGGGGAATTGCCGGGCAGGAAGAGTGCCGACGTTCTGATCGAGTGGGCCAACAACGGCGGCGACGATCACCACAGGCTGACTGCAATCGATAGCCTTTGCAAGCTCGGCGATACCCGTGTCAAACCTATCGCAAAATCTCTTTTGAACGAATCACGATCACCTTTGCGAATGGATGCGAACGGCCTACCTGTGATGTCAAACGTCAGGTCAATTGGCGAACTTGTTCTGGAGAGTCTTCGTGCCTCTCCCAACTGGCGACTAAAGCTGCTGGGCACTCAATTTGAGTGGCTGAAATGCCTGTCAGGAAGCCGAAGCGAAACATGAAAGTAAGTTCTTTGCACATCGAAAGCTACGTTGAACAGTCCAAAAGTTGGCCGCAAAACGGACGACACATAATGGCTCAATACGATGATGAAACGATCATCGTCTATCAAGCATATCGACCGGAGATCGGGAACTTCGCCGTCAAGAATGGCTACTTCGGCGGCGAGTTCAGTTACAACCGCATGAGTTGGATCAAGCCAAATTTCCTATGGATGATGTACCGGAGTAATTGGGGGCGATCTCAGGGACAGGAAGTCGTTCTGGCAATTCGACTGGGGCGACATTTTTTCGATTCTCTTTTGGAACAGGCGGTCCCATCGTCATTCGTTCCTGAGTTGTTTGAGAGCGATGAAGCATGGAAAGCAGCCGTCGCCCGATCCGACGTGAGGCTTCAGTGGGACCCAGACCATACTCCGAGCGGTGGCAAGTGCGAACGCAGAGCAGTTCAACTCGGCCTACGAGGGAAGACTCTGGAATCCTTCGGCAAGAACGAAATCGTCGAGATCATCGACATGAGTGAGTTCGTGGCTCATCAGCGTGAACTTGTAGGTAATGATATGTTGGGAACACTGCTGACTCCCTCAGAGAAAGTTTATGTCCCAAGAAATTCAGTTTCCGCAGCCAATGTCGGACTGAATGAATGGTCGATCACGTTGGGAGGACAGAAATGACATCACCCCAACTCAACCTCCTTGTCATTCGTTCAACCGAACCGGTCCGCACGGTGAGCTTTTACGAAATGCTCGGTCTTCGCTTTCAGGAAGAGCAGCATGGCAGCGGACCGATTCACTGGGCTGCGGAACTCGATGCTCTGGTCATGGAGGTTTATCCGGCACAGGCTCCCGATGAAGTGGATCGCACCACTCGCATTGGATTCAGTGTTGACGACATTGAATCGATCTTGGCCACGATGCGTGATCAGAATGTCGAAATCTTGAATGACCTGAAACAGACTAGGTGGGGACTACGAACCGTGGTGAAAGATCCAGATGGCCGTTCAGTGGAAATGACAAAAGCGACAGAACTTCATCTTGAATGATGATACACTTGGATCTGGCCGGGCTATTGCCGAGGTTCCTTCTAATCCTGAAATCTACCTCGCCAGCTTCCCCGGCCTTTTTCGTTCAATCTTGGAGTCAACAAAAGACCTCAAATTATCGAGCGAACGATTCCCATCGCCCATCGTTTCCGTTGCCTGACAGATCTTTGGCAATGCCGCCCTCGAATTGAGTGCCGTCGTAGATCAAGAGAGCAGATTTGTTTGCTTCCTTAATTGGTGCGAACGACTCATCAGGTTGGAAGTCATCCGAGTAGCGTTCGCCATCTGAAATCCGAACACTTCGGATCTTGCCAGCGAAGTAGTCGATGGGCGTGTCTTCGCTAACATTGCCAACCACGAAATGTGCATTTGGAGCAACAGCTTTGGTCGCTGGCCCGGTATGAACAAGCTTTCCATTCAAATACAGGCGGGTATCTGTTTTCCCAAAGACTGCACAAACATGTGACCACTGGCCCGGTCTGACGACCTCATTCGACTTGACCATTTGGGGAACGGTTTCAGCAGCAAGAACCGCTCCGCAGATTCCGACGCTAACTCCGAACTCACCACGAACATCACCACCGATAATAAAGTGGCAGTTTATGTCAGTGATCTCGGGATCAATCCAAGCTTCCAGAGTGACGGGGGCTCGACGCATCAATGGCGTGACAATCCGCTCCGTGCCGGTGAATACAAATGCACCTTCGCTCCGCACTGGTGAGTTTTGCGAAGCAGTTTCCCTCGATAATGCCGAAGGCCAGAACATCCAAATGCCCATAGCAGCAACAAGCGACAGTATCAAACCTGCAAGCCACTGCTTGCTTAGCGTCGATTCTTTGGCACTGATTGCGATACCAACATCATTTGCGGTTTCGAATCGATCAGCGGGATGTTTCGCCAAGCATTTCAAACAAACGGCCTCTAGTTGCTTCGAAATCGCTTTGTTGTATGCCGAAGGAGGCTTCGGTTGCCGAAGCAAGATCTGCTCACGAACGGCGGTCGGAGTTCGTCCTTGATAGGGAAGTTGGCCGGTAAGCAACTCGTACAAAACGACGCCCAAAGCATGGATGTCTGTCCGAGCATCGATCAACTGGACTTCACCGGCTATTTGTTCAGGAGCCATGTATGGAAGTGTTCCCGGTGTCCCACCACGATGATCTTCGATCTTATCGATGGTCGTGGCGATGCCAAAATCAGTGACCAGCACTCGACCGTGTTCATCGATCAAGAAATTTGCAGGCTTGATGTCTCGATGAAGAAATCCTTGCTGGTGTGCAAAATGAAGTGAGGCCCCAACATCGCAAACAATTCGCTTGGATTCGATGATGTTCGGTCGATCATTCTCGATGATGTCTGCGAGGTTCTTGCCTTCGACCAATTCAGTCACAAAGAACAGTTGACCGTCATGTCTTCCCACATCATGAACTGCAACGATGCCGGGGTGTTTCAACTTCGCTGCACGACGTGCTTCTTCCAGCAGTTGCTCTGACTGTTCAGGGCTTGCGACCGTCTTTGAAACTTTGACGGCAACATGCCGCTCCAGTTCAGGATCGAATGCTTTGTAAACCCGCCCATGCCCACCGCTGCCAACCAGTTCGTCGATACGATAGCGGCCTGCGAGAGTCCTCCCAATCAGTTCGTCGTTATCATCGTCATTGGAATCGTCAGCAGCATCGTGCTTCATCCAGTTCATGGATTTCAAAAGGTTGATTTGGTCGGCCAACTTGTCCTGAAGATCGGGACGATTGGAGCATAACTCGGCGGGAGATAGATCTTCCCCAAGATCCCAAGCTTCTTCCCACTTCAATAATAGCGTTGCAATGATGTCTTCGTTGTCGTCAACCAAGCTCTATATCCTCGACCAGCTTTCCCAATGTGATTCGTGCTCGTTGCCATCGGCGTTTTAGCGTGGCCAACGAGATTTCCAACAGTTGAGCGGCATCTGGCTGAGAGAGTCCCTCGTACCAGATCAGATTAACTGCCTCTCGTTCATCATCTGGTAAGCCTTCAACTGCCTCATGGAAAAGGCTCCAGCCCTCCAGCGATTCAGGCTCACGTTCATCCGATTTTCGTTCCGTTGTTTCGCCACCATCGGTGTGATGGTTGGCACCATTGCCGTGTGCTCCGTAGTGGTGTCTTGCAAGGTCGATCAACTCACGGCGAATCTGAGTCGTTGCCAACCCATAGAACTGCCTTGGGGTTTCTGGTTGGATCTCGGCAAGTGATCGATGCAACCGGATCATGGCGTTTTGCAGCACATCGTCGGTTTCTGACCACCGCTTCACTTTGGGGTAGTTCTTCAACATCCTTCGGGTCAGCAATCGCAGCCGCTCACAGGCATGGGCAATGATCTCATTTCGTGCATCGACCTGTCCCTGCCTTGCAAGGTCCAACCAGTTCTTAAGTCGTTGTGTGTGGCCGAGTTCCATCAATCGATTCCAGTGCTGAAAGTCGAAGATTTCCAGCATATACGAACCCAATTCTGATGACGACTATGGCTCTACATGGTTGAGCGAAAGTGCGTCTCAAATCGGCTCAAAGTCGCTGGCGAAATATTTTTGAGCCGGTTTTGGGCTGGGTTCCGCTCATCCCAGTAAACACCAATTCAACATCCGATTGCTCAGGAGAACTCAATGTCGCAAGGCGTCACTCAGTGTCCCAAGTGCGGTGCCGTTGGCACCTATCCAATCCGAATGCAGCAGGGCGGACAGGTCATTACCTGCAATTCATGCCGGAAGAACTTCACCGCTCAGGTGGATCATGGGCAGTTCACCGGTCGCAACCGCTAGGAAAGGGAGATTTTGTGGTGGCGAATCAGTGGTACTACATGAATGGCGACGAGAAGCACGGCCCATATAGTGACGCTCAGTTGAAGGAACTGGCTCGTGGTGGAAAACTACAAAAGGACGACCGTATTTGGAAGGAAGGAATGTCCCAATGGAGAACTGCGGGATCGGTAAAGGGCCTATTTCCACAAGCAAATCCAACCACACCACCGCCGCTCCCTGTAAAGCCTACTGTTGATGAGAGCACCGAAGAGCGTGAAGGGAATCAAGACGCATCAGCATCATTCGGTGGGTCAGCAAAACTGGCTGGGCAATTGGCAACAAAGCAGGCAGTGCACACGAAGATTCAGCAGGTGCATCTTCCTGCGTTGTACCTTTCCATCGGTCAACAGGTGTTCGATACCGACTTCCACGCAGAGACTCACGAATCTCTTTTCGATGAAATTAAACGACTCAATCAAAAAATCTCCGAGCTTGAAGTAGCTGGCGTCAGTTCACCAAAAGCGAAGACGATTGCAGACAAGGCGAAAGCCCTCGGGAACCAAACAGTTATCGCTGGGAAAGTCAAAACATCACAGTTCCAACGACGCCAAAAGCTGATTGCCCTCGGGAAAGCATCTTACGAAAGAGGAGAAGTTCCGAAAACATGCTCCAAAGAACAGCATGAAATTCAACGGCACTTGGATCGGTTAATCGAACTGCAATCCGAGATTGTTGTACTCAAGACTGAAGCCTCTGCCGCTGGAAAATCGCTGATGGCTTCTACCGCAGTCGTTGCATCATTTGCATTCCTGTGCGCACCGATTGGTTTGCTGTTGATCTGGCGACATCCTACTTGGAGCAAGCAAGCAAAGATGAAATGGGCGGGTGCATCTGTCGGATGTTTTCTATTGCTCGGCATAATCGGCAAGTTAAACAGTAAGCCAGAAACAGAATGGCTCGAATACAACGGCAACATGATTTCGACGGAGGGACTCACCGAGGAGGATATCGCTGACTTGAAGGCAAATGGTGCCCAATCGACAAAGCCTGCTGGCTCATCTGCAACGGTAAGCTCGATACCAGATACCGACACTAGCATCAATGAAATCGCTAGAGGTGTCGCTTTCAAGATCAAGAGTGAGAACCTTTGGGCGAACATGACTCCGAACAGATTTCAAATGGGACTTGAACAAGCTGCGAGAGACGCAGGCAGAGCAGACCTGCTTCCGATACGGGCAAAAACAACCCAGCATCATGACGATCTAACCAACGTCACAACGATCTACATGGAATACAACGAAAGTTTTGGAGTTGGCTTCGCCATCAACCACAGCAATCCATCTCGCAGCACGATGTCTTGCTCAAAGATTTGGTTGAATGGCGCAGAGATTCGTCCATGAATCCTGAAAATCTTTGTTGCTGAAGGGAAATTTCTGCCGCCGTATTTTGTGGGCAACGCATTCAAAAGCAAATTCAAGCGTGAGCAATCAGGCTCAAGAATCCAAAGACTTCAACTTTTGCAACAAACCTCTTGGCGGCGAAAAAATCTGGTCACGCATATAAAAGCTACAATGCACAAGGCGTGACGGGGGCTCTGTCTGGAAGAGAACTTAAAGTAATTGGTCGAGAATTGTTTGATTTATTTTTTTGCAACGTCGATGCTCCATACTGAAGGACATCGACGTTGCAATTCAACTGATCCTCAATCGACCTCGACAGCGAACGGTAGCAGGTGGCAACCGAACGGGCAAACCCAAGCGTCCCAGCCACCGCTGGTGCAAGTTGCGAGTTCACTGCTCCAGTTCCAGATGTCGGCAGCCAGCTTGTCGTAACCAAGTTGTTCTCCCTGTCGCTTGGCTCGTATCAGTCCGGTCTCGTGCTTCTTGAGATCGAGATCGGTTGTGACTCGATCTTCCCGCCAATCGCTTGCGATCCATTCAGCCCAGATGACTTGAAGCCAGTCCGCAGCTTCTTGATTGCCGTTGTTGGCAGCTTCGGCTTTGAGTTGGAGTTGTTCTTCCACGGCTGCATACGCTTCATGTGAGTGCGACCAAGACCATGCCATTGTTGTTCTCCGGTTGAGGGTTGTTGTTTGTTACAACCAACAAGCGGGTGTTAGTCGGCCATGAACAAAAGGACCATCGATCCATCGATGGTCCCTTCAACTTGATGTTGGTTACTCGGGCTTAAAGGAATGATAGAAGCGAGGGTTATGCTGGAAGAGGACGCTGCCCCTGACGCCATCGCTCTTCCGAGCCACGATGCAAAAGGGGGCACAGAAGCTAAGAACGGTGAAACTTTCTTGAAGTTGTGTTGTGTCGTAAACATCACCGTATTTGGCCTCAAGATCTTCCCGGCTGCCGGGTTCGACATTCAATGTCTTGCATAATTCACGACGGATCGCTTCGGTCTGGTCGGCCATCGCTGGCTCCTGTGAAAGTGGGAGTGTTTGCTACGGTCATCAAGCGGGTGTTATCCCGCTCGCTTCACGATGCTGGGACCGGCGCTGATGACCCGCAGATGTGGTTTGCCTTTGAGCAAGTCAAGCGATTGGCGAAAGGCAGTTAGGTTTTCGCAGATCCAGACGTTGAGCCCTTCTTCAACTGAACGGCCCAGCGTCGTGTTCGTGTAGAGCGAATCGATCACGCTTGTTTCGATTGATGGCATGGATCAATACTCCTCTGGAAGCAGGAGGCATGTCGAACTGCGATCAGCTTCAGTGATGATCCAGATTTTGTCCGTCTCGTTGATTTTGTAAGACGAGAGAATCCGTTCGCCATTCCAAATGGCTTCGTTATTTGCCTCTCTGTCCTCATCGCAAATTTCTCCAAAACTTCCGGTGACATGCTTCTGGATAAAATGCAGTGCGTTCAGATTGTGCTTTTCCAAAAGCTCCAAAGCTCCGGGTGTGCTGACAATCTGACCTAAGCTGAACAATCGCTTGCTCATTAACTTCTCCGTTGTGCGATAAAGAAAGAGCCATGGTCAACACCATGGCTCATTTGTTTCTGTTCAAGCGGGTGTTACTCTGCCTCTTGCATTGCCTCCAGATTGGAAGCAGCAGCCCAAACGAGATAGAGATTTGCGTCTTCTTCGTTGAATTTGGAGCCGCCACCGCCGTAAATTTCACGGCAGACTTGGTCCTTTTCCTCTGCTGAGGCAAGGGCATTTTGATAAACATCGTCAACTCGCCGAACGATTCGGAATTCAGGCTTGTAGGTGTCGAGGATGTACTGGCAAGCAGGTTCGGCATCACCTGAATGATTACAGTCGTGCATATCCGACAGCGTTTCGCCTTCCAGTTTTTTTCCGTCTAGAGTGCAGCATGTGACCGATCCGCAAAGGCTGATCTCGATGATGAACGATCCATCGGATTCGGCTTCGTTGTTTCTCTTGGTGATGAATTCAAAAAAGGTATCGAGCTTTTCGAGTTCATCCTCAAAGCCTGCTGGTCGTTCGGTGACGACCAATCGGCATTGTTTCATCCATTCAATAACGGCTTGCCGATGTTCTTCCGATTGAGGCCGACAGTCTGAATTGAATCCGTACATGCAAGCACCGGGATCGCCGTTTTTCATGAACGCCCCCCAACTTGATGCGTATTCGTATGCCTCCAACGGTTCCATGCTAGATCTACCTCGCTTGTGGATGTTTGTTTGAACGATCCACAAGCGGGTGTTACTTGTCGTCCGCAATCAAACGATGATTGCTCGTGATTGGCGTTTCGCCTTTCGCTTCTCGTGATGTCTCATCACTTCAGCACGCCATTCAGCATTGCCGCCAAATTCATCGATGGGAGCCATGTTCAGATACTTCATCGGGCAACTGAAATAGTACGGGTGCATCGATTCGTCCATGCTTTTGTTTCCCCATCCTGAATCACGGCGATATTCGATTAGGTCGCAAGTGATCCACCGCTGCTTTGGTTCAACGTCTTCACCATCCTTTGTGAATCGTCGCTCCCAAACAGCCCACAGAACGCCTGAGAATGAACCGCCACGGAAGCACTTAGCCAAACATTCGGTTTGAACCAATTTGTCGCCTGATTGTCGCTCCCAAGACTTGGTGATGTCGGCGATCAGTTCTTTCCGTGTGAAATCTGGTCGGTAAAGCCAGCCCATTTTTGTTTTCCCTTTAGAGTTGAGTTGTGTGACATCTGGGAAGAGGGTGTTAATCCGCTTCGACATGTTCGAACTCAGTTGGGAGAACTCCTTCGGTTGGTAGTCCGTTTCCGTGATAACGACAGGAAAATGGGATCTCTGCTCCTTCTTGACCGTAGATCATCAAGTGATCGAGATCGAGAACTTGGCCGCTAGGACCGTAGTGGCGATCATCTTCGGGATAGTCGCCGAGATTTTCGTCCTCGACAACGATCAAATGACCGTATCGCTCGTTGATAGCAAAATTCGTCAATGGCATCGCACATGCTCTTAGCCTCGACGATCAAGAACAACGGCGTGTAGCTACCACCTATTTCAATTAGAAACGCTTTCCCAAACCAGTCTCCCGGATTCAGGACTGGCATGTCGGATAGTTCGTGGCCGTGAAGAATTCCGCTTGCTTTAATCTCGCTCATTGCTTGCTCCATTGCAAAAGTTGTATTGCTGTTGATGCAAAACAAGCGGGTGTTAAAGCGGAATCACGTCGTACTCAGCGGATTCACCTTCAGCGATTTGGTCGATGGCTGAGAATGCCGCCATCACACGTTTGGAGGTCATTTGCTTGGTAGACCAGCGAGTGTTTTCCCAAGGACAAGTAGTTGATTTGCCCAAGTAGATTCGTAGTGCGTTGGTCTAGCGGAGATGCTAGTTTACGCACTCCATGCAGTTTTCTGTTTTTTTGAGAATAAGATGGATCAGAGAGAGCGAATTAGAAAGAAGAACAAAGAGCGGGATTGGCGGCCAGTTCAAGGAGAGGTCGCAATACATTTTCTTGAAGAACTTCGACAAGCGAGACTTGCCGCCCAGAAAGATGCTGAGGCGTTTGACGAAGTGCTTTTTGTGTTTGAACGCATCGGTAGTTACCGACTAGGAGAGGTATCAACGCTAGGAAATTACGGCCCATCGCTTCTTCAGCTTGCTGCCGAATCTTCACTCGGGAAAGCATTGTTTCCGCATCAGCAGACATGGCATACCAAAGCTGACGTTTTGTACCCGTTGGTTGCGAATGCCCGAAACGACGCATTGCATCAGGGTGCAAAGGCGAGGTACTTAACAGGCCATTGCATTGAACTAGCATTGATTTTGGAAGACGCACTAATGAACGGAAGGGAGCCCATGACGACTGTTGGTGACATTATGGTGCGTTCGCCGATGACTGCGGACTATTGGCACCCAGTGAGCTTGGCACGAAAGACCATGCTTGCCAACTCTTTCTCCTATTTGCCAATCAAAGTCTGTGATGAGTGGATGATTCTTAGTGACGTTAAGTTGGTTTCTTTCCTGAAGAATGGTGGCTCGAAATCGGAGGATAGGAAAATGCGTTTGGCCATGAGCCTAACAGAAGCTCGATCCCACGGCCTCCTGTTTGATGTGCCTGCCAATTCAAAGCCCTGTCTCAACACTACGCCGTTAGATGAAATCGAATTCGACGCCTTAGAGAGGCCGTTGCTTGTCACAGACAGAGCGGGAAACCTAGTTGGAATTGTAACAGCATTTGATGTTCTTTAGCGATCAATAATTTGCTGACACACCCCAATCCATGTGTTATCTCACAGTGAGCTTCCCCCATCTATGTCGCCAACGGCAACATTGGCTAGTAGCTCAAGTTGTCTGACGCTTCGCCAAGTTGCTTCTGGGATCCTAATGTGTATTTTGAAGTGGTGTTCAAGCTCTCGTGTCCCAATATCTGCGCCAGACTAACCAGATCATTGTTATTATCTGCCAAGAACTGGTGGGCCATCGTGTGCCTCAATAAGTGCGGATGAATCTTGAACCCGCAAAATGCTGAGTACTTGTCGCACAAATTGCGAACGCCACGAGAAGTCAACGGTCCACGTTCACCGACAAATACACGATCAGAATCAACAGGTGGCCGAGTGTCGAGATAGGCGTGGATCGCTTGCCGTGCTGGCAGTGGCAATGGAACGGATCTCTGCTTGTTCCCTTTCCCTTGCCGAAACACTGCCGTGCCGCTTCGAACGCCGATCATCAAATCAGTCAGTTCAAGTCCGGCTAGATCACTGACACGGCAGCCTGTAAACAAGAGCATATTAAAAATGGCTTGGGCTCGGATGTCCTGCCGCAGTTCAACTTCCCGCAGTAACTTTCTCACCCGACTTCTTTCCAATCCCTTTGGTGCCAACTCCTGCTTTCGAAGCTGCTTCACCTTCTTGGCTGGATTATTTGAGAGATGGCCATTTTCAGCCAGCCATCCGAAGAACCGGCGAAGCGTGACCAGACACCGATTAACCGTGGCCGTCGCCTGTCCGAGATCCCGTCGCAGGTGTTCCCGACAATCGGCGATGTCTCTGGCTGTCACTCGTTCGAAGTTCAGCGGTTCACGATTGGAGTCAGTGAACCACTTAGCAAATTTTCGCAGGTCATTGCCGAACGCCCGAAGCGAATCAGAAGCGTAATCCGTGGACTGGTGAAACTGATTAGCAAGAGGGATCACTTCGCTGCCGACCGGGATACCTTTGAAAACATTATCGCCCCAATTGTTGCGGGCTTGTGGACTGGAATGTGACATGAATGTGACTCCGAGGGGGGGAAATTGGGAGGAGATTCTGCCTTATCGAACCGGGTTATCAGCCCAGTTCTTGACGCTTGAGTTGCAGGAACACGGCACGGATGACTTCCCCCGAATTCAAGTTTTGGATTCCATCAGGAAAGACTTGTTTGACGGCAGCCTCAACTTGGGCAGCAGTGGCCGACAATCCGAGAGCATCAAGACCTGCCATCAAGTCGGAATACTGACTCGACTGTTTGGGCTTGGCTTTCGGTTTCCTGACTGGCTTTGATTGTTGACCAAGCGGGTGTCTTGGCGAATAGAACAACACCGGCTGCCCATCGATGCCACAGTTTCGACGACGTACATCAAGGCAAACCTGTTGGAGTTCCTCATCGTAAAACGGACGATTTGTTTCTGGATCACGCCGGGGCTCTGGAAATGTAATTCCCTTCAACTGATGAAAACGCTGGCGGCTGAGGCCGACCATCCGTGCCATCTCAGAAATGCTGACGGCAACTTTTTGTGGCTGATTCATATCTGTTGGTCCTCATTTGAGATGAATGATAAGCGGGTGTTATCTGACGGGAATCTGACGCCAATTAGTCCTGAATTGATCGACAACTCGTCAAGTATTCCCTGCCTTTGGCCGTCAACTGACGCTTACTCTGATCATCTTTCGAAAGCAAAGAAGTCCGCAGCAAAAACGGTTCAACAACTTGCGAAACAGTTCGTGCTGGTAGCCCCAACATCGATGAGATCACGTTCAAGCGGGCATTCCCGTCGCCCAGTATTTGGATGTACTTCTGCTCGGTCGGTCCAAGCCCCAAGTCACCGTGCAGTTGTTCCAGTTGGCAGGATCGTTTCAAGTGATGAGCGGTGATTGTGGTTTCGCCCTGACTGCGAGCGACACGACGGCAACTCTGGAGAAGTCTGAGTGCCAGACGTGGCGTTCCCCGTGATCGACTGGCGATCTTTGGCAATAATTCCTCGTGGATCTCCCAGCCAAGGAATCGAGTTCGTTGAAGTAGAACGGTCGTCAATTCTTCGTTGGAATAGAACTCGAACCGCAGAACCAAACGACAGCGATCACGAAGTGGTTGAAGCAATCCGTATTCATCAGTTGTGCTCAACAACAACGTGAAGTCAGCGAGTGGGATTGTCTGTGGTGCTTTGCCGTTTTTCGAATTGAGAACAATGCAACGCTTGTCCAAAGCCAGATACAAAGCTGTTTGGATAGAAATTGGAGTAAGATGCCCCTCATCGATATGGATAACGTCTTTGTCCTGAGCGCTGAGAAACAAAGCGTTCAAATCTGATGCGTGGCTGATCGTTTGCCCCAAGACTTCATGGAAACCGGTTGCCATCTCCTTTGCAATTACGGAAGCCAACTGGGATTTCCCAAGGCCCGGACTGCCTACGAGCATTGCATGATCGAAACGGCGATTGTCAATCTGGCAAGCGTCGAGAGCGACAGAAACTTGATCGATAACACTTCGCTGCCCGATCAAGTGCGACAGGGACGACGGTGCAACATCGTTGACTTCGTTGGCAGGTTGTCCATTCATGTTCATGCCTCTTAGGTTTCGTCTTCGCATTGAGATTGGATGTTCGTGTTGAAGCAAAGGGCCTCAATGTTCAACCACACAACAACCAACAAGCGGGTGTTAAATACAAAGAAGTGGGCAATTGGATCGTCGTGACCCAACTGCCCATTGCAATTTTTGTAACGGCCTCGTGCCTACGCCGTTGCCTCTACCGGCTCAGGGGTACGAACAAACGACAATAAGTAGTCGTTGACTTTACTGGCCTGCGAACATGCCCTGAAAATCGCACGATTATCGTCTTTTAGGTTTTTGAGCCAACTCTTCAAGTACGCCCCTGACTGATCGATTCGCTCGCTGTTGGGGATGCCTAACTCGGCAGCAAGATAGCAGGCCGAGATCTCAGCGATGAGTTCGCCCATGGCGTACCCTTCGCCCTTTCGATTCTAGTTCAGTCGATGTTCTGGCTCAGACCAATTGGCCATCTCGTGGAAGGCCGTTTCGTAATAATCAGGACTGGAGTGAAACGACTCTTTCGAAGGCAAGACGATGAAATCGCCAGCGGGATTGTAATACGCCTGATTCCCACAACGAATGTCGGCACCGGTTGCGGCGATCAGTTCATCACCGGCCTCGAAGTTTTCAAACAACTTCGTCGGTTCTGGTTCTGACGGTCGGAGATGATCGAAGGGACCATCCACTTGGTCGAGATTGAAGACGCAAAAAGATTTGAGTATCCAAAACTTGTCTTCCTCTTCGCTCCCATCAGCGGCACGTTTCTTTTTTGTGACGGTGGCGGCGTAGCAAATCGTCGTGCCCCACTTGCCCGGCTTTACATTGTCAGGCCGACGTTTGACATGCCCATCGGTTTCCTTCCATTGCCGAAATGTGGCCCAAACTGAAGAAGTGAATCCGTGGCGTTGTGATGCCAGTTCCAAGATCAGGGGATTCACGCCGCTATACGGCTTGCCTGAAACCAAGTTGCGATGTGGACCAGCGTTGGTTGTCCGCCACGGTTTTCGCCAAGGTGGCAATGCCCCTGACTCAAGAGCTTGAATGATCTGATTTGTGGTCTCAGTTCGAAGTTGTTCGCTTTTGCTCGCCATCGTCGTTCTCCTGTGAGTGAGTTAACGACTGACAAGCGGGTGTTATAACGCTGGTGAACGTATCACGGATTCGTTCTTCTTCTGCTTCGACTTAAGTAACTACTCCATCTCAGTATTGCCGGTGCTTGAACCGGTCTACCCAGTCCTCCATTGTATCCAGCGTTGTCATCGTATCAGGGAAGATGTCGCTGAATCTTTTCATTGCTTGGGCTGCCAATTCTTCCCACGTTGCTCGAAATTCTTCGACGCTCAACAGCTTCGTAAAAGTGAACTGGTTTGCTCGGCATTCTGGGGTCATGTCACGGTTGATATTGCCGTCCGTTGTTACCAAATGTCGCCCGTTAATTGATGTTGCCCGTACTTGGACTGAAACTCGCTCGCCAACACCGTACTCACCGACGAATCGCTCTGCGAATGCGAAGAACTCGGCAATGGTGAGCAGCGAGGGTTTTACATCGAGCCACTTTCCGGGGGGCAAGATTGGTTCACTTCGCTGCCCAGACAGGTCTCGCCAAGGACATTCAAATTCTCGTTCGTTCTCGTAGTACGGTCGAAGTAGTATGAATTGACCAGAGGTTGTTAACCCCCACGTTTCCCGGTAGGTGTCGTTACATAGGCCCCAGTCTCTCATGTGTGTGCCGGTTCGGCTCGGCGGGAAGTCTGACCGCAAGCGGACTTGGTTCCTTCGAATTCTCTCTTCGAGTTCTTGTGCGTCGTCGTCAAACAACTGCTGATTGAAATTGCTTGGCCGAATGCTCAGCACCCAAACGCCTTTCTCCGTGGCTTTAATGTACGCTTCACCGAGATCCGCTGTGACGGTTGAAAGCTCTTCTTCGAACTGCTCATCAGATGACTTGCTCGCTATCAACGGGTTGCCAGAGAGCATCGAATTGAACATAGCCAGCATCTCCTGGCCACGTTTTGCTGTTGCCAATCCAATTACAGTTCGAAGCTCTTCAATTGTTCCCAATGGAGCCGATTCTGCGTTGGCGGTGCGAACATAGATGGTCTTCTCCCGCAGCAGCAGCTTCTTGGCATTAGCTGGGTCTTGGAAAGTCTTTGTGCAAAGGTGTGGAACATCTGAAAACTCATCAATTGTGATGATGACAAACTTCTTATTCGTATGACGATGCGTGTGGCAGACGAGCCCGATGGGCGGCGAGAATCGGTTGTTGACCCATGTTGCGACTTTGGTTGTCTCGAAGGATGCTGACTGTTGATCCGACACCCCATCGAGAGCGAACGAACCATCGTCACTCTCAGACTTCCCGATGACAATTACGCCCCCATCTTTAGAATTCGCAAATGCAGCGATGTCTTTAGCGAGTCCTGCTGATTCAACCCCGCCGTCCCAGCCCATTGGTCCCTTGGCATCAATCTTGTCACTTTCTCCCGTTTCCAAGATGTAGCGGTCGAGTTCGGGATTCATTGCTTCATCTGCCATTGTTCGCTCCGATTTTGGAACATGCTTCCAACATTGACTGAAGTGGCTTTGGATCGGCGAGGCGGTGATCGTTTCCGACTTCAATGATCGTCTCCGGTGGGAGTCCGCTGTTGGCGACAAGTTCTTCCGAATCAGCGAACGGGATCACATCATCTTGGCGTGAATGGAGAATGATCGTGTTCTTTTTCACTGTCGTTGCTTTGCCCCAATTCTTCCACGCAGGGCACAGCAAGACCAATGGTGTCTCGACGCTGTTCATATTGACTGCGACTGCACCGCCACGGGAAGAGCCGACAATCACATCGGGCTGATGCTCATCGTATTCTGTTTGGGCCGTGCGAACGGCGAGATCAAAATCGTCGTCATCGAGCGCTGGGTTGATAACTTCGTGTCCAGCGTTCTTCAGGTAGGTTGGCTTGACCCCGCCGACAACGCTGTGCCAACCGTGGAGAAAGAGGAGCTTCATTGCTACATGTAGAACTTGTACTTCGCCTTCGGTGTTTCGTTCTCTGGAATCTCACGCAGGATATCTCCAACCAAGCGGGAAAAACGCAAAGTGATTGGCATCAGCCCAAACATGTTGGCTGAGTTCCAGTTCATCTTCGTCAAGGCCAAGACTTCCCGAAGCAGTTCTGTTCTCGCCGTATCTCCAACATGGTCTGCAATTTGAATTGGGGATGGGACGTGGCCATGAGGATAACCCTTTCCCTTCATGTACCCGCTTGTGTAGCAATACGACAGGTCGCCGACGTGAAACACGGTGCCACGCATGGGAGGATATTGGCCTGTCCGCAGCAGCCTCGATTCACTTGTAGGGCACAATGAAACAAGATCAAACCGACTGACTTGCTTGAGTGCGTCTTGGAATCCTCGTTGTTCTTCCGGCTCGAATCGAGATGTTTTGTGAATGACAACTCGTTGCGGAAGACGCTGTTCATTCTCAAGCTTGTATTGATCCAAAACCATTTCGATCAAGTCCTTAGCTTGATCTTCTGGTAGGTGAGGAGACTTGCCGTATTTCTTCTCGTCCCACTTGAACTTGTGACCTCGCAATACAAGTCCTTGGCCGTTCTCATCGAATGCCTGCACGACGCTTGTTCGCAAAGACGAGGAATCACCTAATGGTCGAAAGAAGCTGATTCCAATGTAACAAGTGCCCGGTGTCAGTTCGCTCGGCCCCCATGGCAAGCCTTCCACCTTGAAATACATCCCGGTAAACAAATTCCACGCTATCTGCGCCGGATGGACGGTTGTTTCGTCCGTGCCAAAAGTGTCGATTGTCTTTTCGAGGATGATTTGTGTCGGTACGCCAAACGACATTGCAACTGCTTTGATCGAACGCCGAAGATTTCGGTAGATCTTTCCCACACCCTTCTCAGAAAACTCCACGCTTCTGCATTTCCTAAAAAGCTCATCTGGAAGTGCAATCACAACATAGTCGGTTGGACGATCTCTCTCCGATGCAAGGTAGAGTTTTTGCTTGAGGACACTGAGCAACGTGTCAAACTTCTCTCGTTTCAGGCGTGGTGACAATATTTGATCGTATTCGTGCTGACGGATGACCTCAGACGCATCGAGGTCAAGGTTGCATCGGAATCCCATTTCCGAGGTGCAACCCGGAAATGGATGATAGTCTTCGTTACCATCGATTCCTTTGCAGCATGTCTCGTAGAACCTCTGAGCCTTTGCAACCGTTTCACTTGTACCGATGAAACCGACGTGAATCTCCGACTTATGCCGTGATGTTCCGAGAGATCGAGGGCCAAACAGCGGTATTCCCACTTTGGGATCGTACTCTATCTGGCCGTCGCCAAAACGAAGTCCCGGTTCTGCAATCCACTCAGTTTCGGTTTTAGGGTGCGAAAGTGTTAGTGGGAGAAGCTTAGTTGGTCGCTGAGTCGTCGATGTCATCGAACCCTCCTCCGTCGAATTCGTCATCGTCCCAGTCGAAATCATCTTCGCCAGAGTCGAATTTGCTCAGGTGCGTAAGTGTGAATAGATCCTCCTCGTAGCTCACGTTCTTGAATTCCTTCGTGTCACCGGGAATACCCGGCCAAGTAACATCAAACGAAATGAACTCTGTCGAGATCACGGCTGCCTGACTTCCAAAGTCCAACGCAAAACGAGGCGATCCGTTTGATAGAAAGTCTCGCCAAAAATTTACTTCGCTCAGGTATTTGTCATTAAACATATTCGCCTTAAGGCGAGTCACCTTCCGGCCAATCTTCTCCGCTGGGAGCGGAATGGTTCCATCAATCGTCAGGTGGCGTTCTGGCCGAATGCTAAGACACCATTGGTCATTTGCCATTCGATGAAAACGTAGTCCTGCTGCGAGATGCCACCAAAAACCTTTTCCTTCGCCCGTCTTTCGGTACTTCTCCTCCCAAGCAACTCCTCGATTTTCAGTTGACTTGTTCAATGGTCGATAGTCGACAGAGCGTTCCACGCCTGCTTTCAAAACCGGGAAAAAGAAGCGTTTGTGAGTCGGGTCATATTGTAGGCCGAGCCTTGCCGTGTACTTATACAGAGCACGGTTCAATAGCGTGATGAATCGTCTGTTCCCTTCAGCGGTAGACCAGAACCTCTTCGATTGAAACTTCTTTGTTTGTTCCGGTTCCACCACGCAGGAAAAAGGGCCTTTGGGATCTCGGAGATCTGTGAACGAAAACAGCGTGCGTTCTCGGATTAGGAACCGAATTATCTCCTCGGACTCCTTCGGATAGTCGATCAGGGACTTTACCTTCTTGTCCTGACGATCTCCAAAATCGCATGGAGCGGCAAACACAGCCATTGGTAAGTGTGTGACCGGAAGCAACGAGCTATAGATAGTTTCGTCAACCATCACGGGTGCTTCCGTGTGTGGCGAAATGGGAGTTAGTCCAGCGACTTTTGCTTCGTGTTCCTGCTTAATGCGTTGCAGGACTGGGACACTGTATGTCCTCGGCTGTTTGTCAACTTTGTCGTGACAGTTCTGGCACAGCAGGAGGATATTGCCATGCTTGTCTCGGTCCTCCTCGGACATCTCGACATCGCCTCTCGGTCCTTGACGGCTCTGGCCGACGATGTGTGCCCGCTCGCCGATGAAGGCGGCTTCGTCTGCTTCATTGCCCGGTTCCACTAGCTGTTTGTCGCATCCCGGCATTGCACAAACGCCACCAGAGCGAGCAAGCACAATTTTCCATTCTTTATCGGGAATCGCCTTCCGTGCCATTGAACTACTCCGTCAGAATGAGGCTAGATTGAGTTTTTGATTACACTGAATGGCGTTCATCGGGCACCCGCCTTTGTCAAGAGCTTGCTCATGGCTCGGTCATCCAAGGAGGCAAATTGTCGAAAAGCTTCTGGGTTTTCCCTGATCCTTTTTCTGAGACCTTCTGGAACTTTATCTGCCAGCAGAAGCAATTCGTCCTCGTCAGCCTCCAGTTCATCCGCAAGCTTTCGAATGAATTTTGCACTTGGGTAATCGCCAAAGTGCAGTCGTTCGTTCTCGACCTTCGAGATGTAGGACACACTCACATCGAGTCGATCTGCTAGTTCCTTTTGCGTCCACTCTCGCTTCTCACGAAGCTGCTTTACACGAAAACCAAACTGCATCTTCCGCTCCTGCCGGACTTGGCTTGCACACGCCCCCGATTGATGGGTCACACCCTAGATCGTATGCTGGTGATACTTTTTGGTCAATTAGCGGATTGAGCCGCAACGACCTGTCGCTGTCGAAATGAGGAACATCCAGCGTGAGTGATGGTGTCGAACAATATGTACGTACTTTGGACTCACGACTTGCCGATGCTCTGAGAGTAGCCTCAGTACCGAGTGACGAGCCATCTCCGCTGTCATCCCGCACTCTCGACGCCGCAGGATCACACGAAACCGCTGAATCGTTTCTGAGCGAACATGAAGACCGCTGTATCGTGGGGGATGCCGGTATTGGAAAGTCTGTGTTGCTTCAGTCTTACGCTGGCAGACTGATTAGGGAACTTCCGACTCTCAGACGGGTTCCTTTCTACATCCAAGGGCGTCGGCTTACTGAATTACTCAGCAGAGAACCACGCAGCCTACGGCGATTTCTGTGGGAGACCGCTGGCCGTCAGCTTGACCAAGTAGAAATTGACAAGCTTCTTCACGAATCAAATGCAACACTGTTTTTGGATGGGTTGGACGAGGCTGCCCCCGGACGTTCCGAGGAGTTGAGGAATCTGCTTCAAACTTGGCGACTTGAGTGGCCCGAGATTAGATGGATATATGCGACTCGTCCATCGGCGGCAAATCTGTTACCTAGCGAGGTCGCAGTCGCCAACCTAATGCACTTCGATGATGAAGCAATCCGTTCATACCTTGTACAGCGGTTCCCTCAAGAGATTGCGGGAAGAGCTTGGATAGCAATTTCTAGCCACGCCGATTTAAGAGCTTTTGCGAGCAATCCGATCCTTCTCAACATGATCGGGCACATCTTCGATCAGCAAGGTCACCTGCCAACGACATGGGCTGACATCTGTGCCACCAGCGTCGATATTTTGTTGCGACAATGGGACAAGCAGCGGGGCGTTGAGTTCGCCTCGTCGCAGCGGGAAGTTCGTGTGTTGCTGTCTGACCTTGCCCTGTGGATGACGACGAATGAGCAAAACAGTTGTCGTCTTCAGGATTGGAGCAAGAGCGTTATTGCATCAGGAAGCTATGAAGACCTTCGACCATTCCTAGAACTTGCGGAACGCTCTGGTGTAGTCACGCATAGCAGCACTGATTCGGTACAGTTCGTTCATGCGAGCATCCAAGAGTATCTCGCCGCTATAGCGCTGACGGACCGCCCGATTCATCAAGCGGCTGGCATTGCATCGGAGTTTCATTTGGTTGAGACGCTGGCTGCTGTTACACCTAACGCCGACGAATTGGTGACTGAGTTTGTCAACGACGGGAAGTTTACTGAGGCAATCTCCGTCGCTACCAAATCTCAAAATGGCGAAACAAAGCATCGACTCTTGCAGGAGATCGCAGAGAGAATGGGGCTGGCGGGAACGATACCGCCAATGATCACAGGATCCAGTTTCGGTGACGGGGTGCCTTGGAATCGGCTCAAGGAACTGTGGAAAAAATGTGACACTGCCGAATCGAAACACGAAAAGGGACTTGCGCTTGAGGACTTCTCTGAGACCTTTTTCGGATTGGTGTTCCAAGTCGTCGAGAAACGGCTCGCAACTGACGCTGGTGAAGTCGATTTATTGTGCGAGCACAAGCAGTTAGACGCATTTTGGATTCGTTGGCAGTCCGATGTCTTTGTGGAATGCAAGAATCAGATTGACCGAAGCCCTGTGTCGGACGTCAATACCTTTCTTGGGAAGTGCGCCACCTGTCGTTCAAAACTCTCTTTCTTCGTTAGCCGAAGTGGCTTTACGTCAGTGGCGACAACGGCCCTTGGCAGGTCTTGGGGCAACCGTGACTTACCTGATACGGTCTGGATCGGTGGCAACGACATCGAGCGGTTGCTCGACGAGCAGTCTGACCCAGAGGACTTCCTAAAAATCATGTGCCGACGATCAAACTACGGACGAGGGTGAACATGTCACAATTAAGAATCCAAACATGCTAAGCAAGATTGCAAAACTACTGCTCGTCGCAAGCTCGCTCGCTCCCGTACTGGCAGCTTTCGCTGTTCGAGAGATCGCAAGCGGAAAACCGGTCGATTCAACATGGCCGCTGCTGCTGGTCACCGTGGCGTTGCCCGTAATCTGCTTTCTCGTGATCCATTACGCAAAAAACAATCTTGAGCGACAGTCGCTTCATGTCAAGAAGATCAAAAGCACGGACAAAGAAGTGCTTGCCTACTTAATTGCTTACCTGCTGCCCTTGTTGGCAACGGATGTTGTTGACTTCCGTGATAACACGCTAACGACGGTATTCATCTTTGGGATGATCTTTCTCGCCATCTATCACAGCAACGCATTCCACTTCAATCCGCTTCTTGGATTCGTAGGTTTCCACTTCTACGAGGTTGTTTGCGACGACGACATGACGTACCTGCTGGTGACGAATCGAATTATCCGAAAGCAGTCCGGTGAAAGTACCGTCGTTCAACTTTCCGATTACATTTTCTTCGAGCTTGGGCACGAATAATGGCAATGCACTTCTTTGTCGTCGTCGGTCATACCGTGAAACGTATGCGTGTAGACAACACTACGCAGAATACTCTCATAGAGATGTTCTCGGAGCAGTACGACCAGCTTCTCGAAAACAGAACACGGGTTGCCTTTGACGGAAGCTACAACATTGACGAGACAGAAGTTTATGAGCTTTCCAAATTCGACATCGACGCATCGATGATCGATGCGGTTAAACAGCCTCAGAGTCCCGACGACTTCAACCTCAAGACGGACGAGCATATCAAAGCGATCTTCGCTGGCGACTATGACCGCAAGGCCAATATGCCGACGATCTACTTTCAAAGCTTCAATAAAGGCCGTTTACTGAAGAAGGGGTTCACGTTGCTTGGCGACGGCAACACGCTCAAAGAAAACAAGAAGGCGGGGATCACGCTCGACACTAAGCTGGCGGGCGCAGTCGTGGACGGAAAGCTCCTGTTCCGCAATTACCGAACCATGAACAGCATTGTTGACATCAGCAAGTTTTACAACGAAGCAACAAACGAGCAAATTGACCAAGTGTTGGAGCATGACCGCTTACTTGTCGAAGACGCCGACGCTGTTCGGGGCCACGTCAATTCATGGATGAGACGAAGATTCACTGCAATTTTGCAATCAGGCGTTCTCGACACAGTGACACCAAGAAAAATCTCAGGAAGAGCGAAAAAGTATGGGCTGGAAGTGAACACCAAGAAAGTGGACGACAAAGACGCAATAGTTTTTCCGACCGATAAAAAGCAAATCAAGAGTTTGCTTACATTCCTGAATGAAGGCTACTTTGAAGGCGAGTTGACCGGCACTCTGTTCCAAACGAACTCACAACGTAAGGTCTAGTTTGCGAATGTCGCTTGTGACGTATTTATCATTGGAGCAAACAAAGCATGGCCGACCACTCTGAGACATCCAAAGCGTTCGAGAGATGGGTTCACGGACTACTCGATCTAGCAGGGATCTCCGTGCAATCCGAAGTTCAGGTCGGGCACAAGAAAGTTGATTTACTGTGCAAAGAACAACGCATTGGTGACACACTCACGTTTGCTGTTGAATGCAAAGACTATTCGGCCAACCTTTCCAAGGCCGACGTGATTCAGATCGTCGCCGACTACCAGCCATTGCTCGACACGGACCAAATTCGGGAAGTGTTGATCGTAACACGTATTGGGCTTTCGCCCAACGCCGAGGCCATGGTTGGGTCATCACGAACACTACGCCATGTCACCGCCTCTGCCCTTCAAAACCAAATCGTGGATTTTCGAGCATATTTGCAAGGAGCTAAAGCAGCGTTTTCTGAGCGAGGGCTATCCTCATACTTCACCCATATGTTTCACAAAGTTGACCGACCTGAATATCGTTGGACATATCAGAACTTTCTGTACTACGCTAACGAGATCGGCCCGCCCGGAACGCTTGAGGCGGAAATACTTGACTGGATTGGCGGTAACTCTCTGAAGTTTGAGGACCAATCACCCATTGCAATTATCGCATCGTATGGGATGGGTAAGACAACCTTTGCAAAGAGGATTGCTTTCATCTTAAGTGAGCGTGCAGTAGCGGACAGCAACTTTCGAACGCCGATCTTGTTGCGGCTTGGAGACATATCGAATGAACAATCGCTAGAGGGGTTGCTTGGGAAGGCGTTTACTGCACACGCCGCTGTGCCCAATTACTCGTTTCACCGATTCATGGAACTGAACCGCATGGGGCGATTTGTGGTAATCCTTGATGGCTTCGACGAGATGAAACACACGCTTTCATGGGACTCGTTTTGCTACAACTTTAAGCAGCTAAACCGACTCGTGGACGGCGATAGCAAGGTCTTGCTCCTTGGCAGGCCGACTGCTTTTCTTGATGAAGCGGAGTTCAGTCATGCGTTGAAAGGTATCAGGACAGTAAAAGGTCAGAATGTACGAGACCCCGAATGGCCGTCATACAAAATTGTTGAGTTGCTCCCGTTTTCCCCAGATCAGATACGAGCCTTTCTACATCGTTTTTTCGAATACAAGAAGTCAACATTCGATTCGAAGAGCGACCAATGGAAATTCACTAGGGCCAGCGACAAAGTGGGAACACTAACGGATAAGCGACTACTTGACATAGCGAAGCGACCTGTCCAATTACAAATGCTCGCAGAGGTTCTGCCAGAGTGGAAAGGTGCCACTGATTCACTTACCGTGTGCCTCCTTTATTCCATTTTCATTGACATGATTCTCGAACGTGAGCAAGACAAAGAAGCTAGGAGATACTACTCGCTTGCGGAACGCCGCAAGTTCATGGCGGAACTTGCATTCTGGCTTTGGACTCAGAAGCGTGAGATGGGATTTCAGTCTGGTGAAGTGCCCCAAGAGATCCTAGATACCTATTTGAAATCTGGCGACGATGTGGAGTCTGTCCGCCGAGACCTCCTGACCGCATGTATTCTTGAAAGAAAACGGGAAGGCACTTTCTTCTTTCCGCACCGCTCCTTGCAAGAGTATCTCGTTGCAGAGTCGATAGTCGAAAGTCTTAGCAGTTCAGGCACTCACAAAGCAGATGAGTTAAGCAAATTCAACGAGGTGATGACGTCAGAGGTTGGCGACTTCATTCAAGGGATGATCGGCATTGCAGATTTGGCGAAATGGCATAGACATATCGCATCATACCGAGGTCAACTTAGTACATCATTTGCGAAGGTCTGGTCAGGAGGCGATGACAATAGTTCGTTTGTGTCCAAACAGTGCGAAGATTCGGATGTTCCGTGGTATCCGCTCTTCGCCACGTTGGGGTGCATAGCTTCTGATTGGTCACTGCATAAAGATCTGGGAGAAATTGGTGTTCAAAAAATCCAAGACACGGAAGATAACAGCTATGCGTTACTTTGGCTTTTTTGCCTCTATTTGCTGTCGAACGCAAAAGAAAAGCACGGCATGTTTTCTGATGGGTTGAAGCACTACGCTAGGCGAGATTTGCCTCATGAGGATAGGACTAAGCTGAGTTCAAAGCTTGCCTTTGAAAAGAAACGCAATGGTTTGAACGTCACTGGTTTGCCACCATTCTTCTGCCGGAACCTGCGTGATTATTGCATGATCAAAGAGTGGGTTGCGGGCGAGACTCTTCAGCCACACCATGTGAATCTAGCTCCACGAGTTATTCTAAGTGCCAATGACTGGACTGAAACTTACTCGCTGCTTGCGATTGACGAAGATTAGAGAATGGAAATCCAGCGGCCCGAACTGAATTCGTGTGCTTCCCAAAAGCGTCACCAGTTTTAAGCAGGTAGCTTCTCATGTGTTCGTTTTGACCAAACTTGGCGACGTTCCCCTCGGTGATGAGGCGGCGAGCTTTGGCCTTCCACACGGAAGCACAAGAACTCAAAGATCTCGCCGTCTGAGCATCGTTGTCATAGTGTTTGAAGATCAAGCATGTCCCTGCCTTCGAGGTTGGAGGTTCCGTCAGGACATGATTTTAACGCAATAGGTTCATGTGGAAATTAGTTGGATGGAGTCTTGCTCTCCTCGTACTTGTCGGTTGCGAGGCAACGGCTACGTCGGTCCCTGATGTCGAGCAACCAACCTCGGTCGATCCGATTACCGACAGCAAAACAATTTCCATTCTCGCTTGGAATGTCGAATCAGACGGCAACGACCCCAGCGTGATCGCTGAGCAACTGAACGCATTCAACGGCTACGACATATTCTGCCTTCAAGAAGTGCGTGCAGAGAACTTTGATCGCTACACTGCCGCCCTTGGCCGTCAATTCCAATCGATCAATGGCCGAACTGGACGAAGCGACCGGCTTCAGATCAGTTTTGATTCAGAGCGGTTTGAACTGCTCGAAACAAAGGAGCTGATGGAACACCGAGACTTTATCCTCAACAACGGCACTCATCGATCTCCGTTGTACGTTCGACTGCAAGACAGAGTTACTGGCATCCAGTTCATCGTCATGACGAACCACCTTGCCCGTGGCAATGCAGAGCTCAGGAAGCAGCAAGCGATTGGTCTGAGAGAGTGGGGTCGGGATCAAAACGTCGGCGTGATCAATATCGGCGATTTCAACATGGATTATGATTTTGCAACCGAGCGTGGAAACAGTGCATTCCTAGAGATCTTCAGAGACAACATCTTCTCTTGGGCGAAGCCGGTTGAGTTCATCGATACAAACTGGGCTGACAGAGATGGAGATGGCAAGGACAACTATCCTGACTCCATGTTGGACTTCGCATTCGTGCCTGGTCCTGCGAAGGACCGGAATCCTGTCTGTCGTGTGATTGTTCGTGATGGTGATTTTTCCGATGATGATTCGACCAGTGATCATCGACCGATTGAATTGAAGCTCCAATGAATCCTTTTAAGTCAAACTTCCCAACCCTTTGCGAACTCCTTCAGGGATCGAGTTTTGACGGCGACATCGAAGCAGCGAAAGAGTTAGAGCAGAACGACTTACGGCAAGCCATAGACGATGGTTTGTATAGCCTGAACGAATTGATGAGCTTTCTTTATGGCGCAGTCTTCACAGATTGGTGGATCGGAGAAGCGAGGGAGTTTGAAAAGAACCTGAGTACAGTGGTATCGGAGCTTGGTATGGACATGGCACGCAGTGCCTTCAAGAAACAGCTACTCGTCGAGTCAGCAATGAAGTCAGGCGACGCTGACAAGAATCGTAAAAGTGCCAGAGATCAACTTGAGGACGTTCGTTATGAAGTTGCTGTAACAGCAAGGGTCTGCGAAGTGTTGGACAAAGGTTCGATTGAACTTGAGTGCCCAATTCGTGACATGACGAAAGCTGAAGCTGACTGGAAGAATTCGGACATCTTCGGAGAGTTCAAGGGCCAGCCGGTGCGCATTGAAGTGACCGTGCTACACGAAGAAATGCCGCCATCTATCAGTCTCGAAGTCGATAAGATTATCAAAGATGCAAACGTCGATATAGACTTTGTCGTGACGCTGGGGTTGGCAGCGTCCACGCAGGAACAGGCAGAGAGAGCGAAAGCAATTATTGAACTATTGTACGAACATCACAAAGAAACCGATGGGGACAATGCGCAAATCGATGGCGTGGACTTCGAGTGGGATAGGAACTCTTATCGAAGCGTGTCAAAGACTTCACCAATAGAGAGCATATATTTCGGTGAACATTCAGGTTTCCCCGACTTGGGGCCAATCCATGAAATTACTCATTCGTGCATCGTTCGGAATCTCACGCCTGACTATGTATTAGAGGATTATCCGAGTCCTCCGGGTGTCGTCACGTCGGCGGATCTTCCCGACGCACCAGATGATATTCCTGTCAGCAGCAAGATTCGCACGGCGGTTGAGCGCAAGTTGAGCCAGTGTGAAAGCGGTGTAATCAACATCGTTGCTTTTGGCGTTCCATCACCAATCCATGATGTAGACCTTAAAAATGCTCTTCTAGGAACTGCAATGGCCGCAGTTCCTTACTGGACCGACAGTCGCAGAGTTCGTCATAGCGGAGATCCGGTGCCAATGCGTGCTCCTAAGTCGCCATTCGTACCTGCGGAACGTCTTGCTTCGGACGATGATCGGGAGCAGTTTGTGGAGGCATTCAGCATATTGTCTGCCGTTTGGCAGATTCGATTGGGCAGCGCTTGCGTGAGCAGAATTATTCATAACCCGAATGCGGTGAAGCCAGTCCCAGACGGCCTGTCTCAATCGGTTTCTGACGAACCTCTGTCATCAACCTCACAAGAAGCAGCAATTGACTTGTCCCGTAAGCTGAACGAGCCAAGTAGCATCAACGAAGAGCCTGAGTGGAGACATCTTGCACAGAACTTTGTTGGCGTGTGCGGATCAATTGGGAAAGCCAGATCTGTTCTTGATCAATTGGCCTTATCGGGCATGGAGATGTCGCAACTGAATACGAGGGTTGATGCCCTTTTCACGGAAGGCCCAAAAGGTGAAAAGCCCGGTACATTTACCATGACCGATGAAGAAGCGGCCATGTACTTCGTGCTTGATTGTGGCGGTTATGAACAAGCCACCGAATGTCTTGATGCACATACGGCGGAACCCCCGAACGGCGAATCAGGTAAATGACCATCTTGATCGCCCACAAGAGATCGAAACCTAACAACCTTCGCAAGAAGCATAGTGAAGATATCGAGATCATGGATGTCACCTCGATGGCTGATGAGCCTTGGGTCCACTTCTCTCCATTCTGGCCTCATGGAAACATCCCGGTTCCGTTTTCAGATGGTGTCGTCGCCACTTGTGTTGAAGGAATCTGGCAAGCACTCAAAGTCTTCGAAACTGAGGATGTCGATGATTCGAAACTTCATGTGACGAACATGAAGGGACTCAAGCGGACGATTCGTCGCTTTGGAAGCGTCCGTGGTCACAGGAAGGGAATCCACGGCAAGGAACTGCTGCCGTATCGTGAAGCCCGTGAATTGATCTACTTGCCCGTTTACAAATGGATGTTGGCGCACTGTGTCCAAGATGAACTTCAGCAACTTCGGGGTATCGCTTCACAGAACACTGTTGTCCTTCTGGACTACACGACCAACGGCGACTTGGACAATCTAAGAACGCCATTGTCACATGCGGCCCTCGTGAAGCAATATTTGGACGATGATTGGCCGGTGTGACGAACGGTCATGCCACCAATAGTTCTCTCCAAGCCGGTCCCAAATGCAGAAACACAGAGTCGTTCACCCAGACCTGACCATTGGACTCCTCAACTTGCTCGTAGGCCCATTCGGTGATTCGCAGCGATGCCGATGAGTCCGATGGCAATCCAGCGTCAGAAAGCCGTTCTGCCATTTCCTCTGAATGAGTTCGATTCCGATCAGCCCACGACTGCAAATGTTGTTCTGCGGCGAGGTAGTCGGATTTCGCATTGTTGCAGCGAGGATGAGCCAACACGAAGTTGTGCCCAGATCGGCCGGATAGCGTGACCAAGGGATGACGTGGTCCACGTCCATGCTTCGCTGCAAATCCTTGTGGCAGTAAAAGCACTGCCGTTCCTGAACATCAATCAGGATGTTCTTGTAGGCTTCGAGCGAAGATCGCTCCTGATCGAACAGGAACGTCCCGAGATCGGTCAGGTTGCCAAGGTCGTTGGCGTTGAGCTTCTGGACGAACCGAACCCACGCACCCTGAATCAAATCTCTCATCAGGCCGTAGAAGGCACGGAAGCAAAAGGCCACACCGGGCTTCAGCGTGATCGTCTTCGTCGTCGCATCCAAGTTGTCGTACAGGAAATCAAGTCGCTCGCTGCCGACCGTCTGCAATTTCCATAGTGGCATCTCATTCACGACCCGTTTGACGGTTCCGGAAAGTGATCGCCAAAGATCAGGTGCCGTCAGCTTCAGCCTCGCAAGTGAGCCACCGAAGTCATCTTGAGCTTTGATAATTTTAGAGATAACTGCCGCCTGTCGTCCTGTGTTCTGTTGAAGAATGAGTCCCGTCGATTGATTGCCAAGTTGAAACGGTCGGCATTGCTGCCAGTACAGTTCAATGAACTTCTCGGCAATATCACGAACATCCAGATCCAGTGCGCCCCCGGAATCATCACCCTTCAGTACACACAAGTCGGCAATCGCATGAAGCAAGGCAAACTTGTAGGAGGCCGTGAATTGGCCCTCAACAAGTAGTCGCTGGATGTTGCGAAGGAAACGTACCTGCTCTTCGGGTGTTGGTGTCACCACCGTCATTCGTCACCCCAATAGCGAGCTTTTTCTGGGATGATCCAGCGAACACCGCCTCGTGGGTCTGACACGTCATCTTTCCATCTTGGAATGACATGAATGTGAGCGTGCATCACCGTTTGCCCCGCCGCCTCTCCATCGTTTAGGCCGATGTTGAAACCATCGGGATGAAACGTCTCTTCAAGTTGCTTCCTAGTTTCTGCAACCAACTGCCATAACTCGGCCAGAGTATTGCTTGGCAGATCATAGACGCTTGCGACGTGCTGTCTTGGGACAACGAGTGAGTGCCCTTCCGACACTGGATAGCCGTCCCACAACACCATCGCATTGTCGGTTTCTAGCCAGACATCAATCGGTTTGCAGAAGGGACAGTCCTGTTTCATGCTCACGCTGCTCACGGTGCGGATCGAGATCGCATCATTCTTTCATCTCAATAGAGGAGATCAATTATGGCAGATTTGAACCTACTTACCGAGGACGTAATCTCGTTAACGGAAGCACGCAATTTCTTGCCCGAAGTCAGAGGCCAAAAACGTCCGCATGTCAGTACCGTGTGGCGTTGGTCGCTCCGTGGTGTCGGTGGCGTGAAATTGGAGACTGTGAAAATCGGATCTCGAATCGTAACCAGCAAACAGGCAGTTACACGCTTCATTGCAGCGACTACCGAGTCTCGATAGTAGCAGCATTGTGATGATTCTTTCTGACACCAAAAATGGAGACCGACATGGCTATCGATGTATTCAATGAGGAAGTTGTGTCCTTTGCCGAAGCTGCGAAGCGATTGCCGAAAATACGGAACGGCAAGAAACTTCACTTGTCCACCCTGTTCCGATGGGCACAAGCAGGCAAGATCGCCAACGATGGCATGAGAGTTCGACTTGAGACAATTCAAGTTGGTGGGACCAGATGTACGAGCCTTGAAGCGTTGCAGCGTTTCTTTGATCGGCTGACTGGAGAAGTCGAGGTCATAACGCCACCGTCTACGATAAAACGGGAGTGGCTACGGCGACAGAGAGAAGCTGAGGAATACCTCGACAGGGAACTGGGTTGAAGGTTCTGTACCGCACAGCATTTGCAACAATAAACTGATTGTGGTTCAAGTCCTCGTGCTGGCGGGGTGTTCTGCTCCTTCGTTGCCCCCGTTGGACAGTCGCCTCGTTGGCTTTCCCTTTTACGCCGCCTGAATGGATATACGGTAATGGCATTTGCCCGTGATGTGCAGAAGGGCATTTGGGGTCGATTTTTGAATTGCCTGCGCCACTTCAGGTTCAACGCACCGAACTCATCAAGCTCATCGGCGGATAGCACATGATTCCCCAATCTTCGTCGGCACCTTGGTTAATCCAAACGAGAAGGAAAGATCGGATTAGATGATCCATCATCTGGGAGCTACGTCGGATTGACCTGCGATTGAGTCGGCTGTTGTAAGTTGCGGCCCCATGGACGAGTTGGCATCGCAGCAGATATACCCGCACAATCAAGCGATCAAGAATCAGCGTCCAGCACCCTTCCAAGTACCACGTCCGAGCGTCAAACTTGGTTTTCCGTGATCGTTTTGCCCGCTTGTCATTCGGTTCCCGCCAGAAGTATCTGCTCAGATACTCGTCGTCAAAGATCGTCATGACGAGAGGTTTATTGTCCATCAAAACATCGGTGACGATTTTGTCTTTGTCGAGCGACAGTATTCTGTCAACAAAATGCCGCCAGCAAACATGATCGGAAACCGGCTCCTTTGCCCCCTCATCCCATTGGCCGTAGAGGGCATTGAATGCAATCCATTGGCTCATCAACACCAAATCGAGATCGTCACTTCCATCCGCCTGCTCCGCCCGTTGCAACCAACTACAGGCTCGATGAAACCGGACGGTCGTTGGGTGCCCCGACCGTCCTGCGTTCAATCGCTCCTTGTGCGGTTTCCATCGTCGCCGTAGGTCTCGAACCGATTTTCCTGCAATACTCATCGAAAAACTTCGTCATTGCTCTCCACTGCCTGCCTTACGAATAGCATAGTCGAAGATTATTTAGAGATGAAAGGTTGCCTTTGTTGCTTTCTGCTTTTACGAACTGAACTCGCACATCGGAATTGTCCTGGTAGAACAAGCACACGCTTGTTAGGGACATTCTGTGTTCCGCTATTCCGTACAATGCGTTCAATGTCAAATGTTGGCAGCCGCCGGTAGGGCAAATTCAATATTTCAGGGCCCGGCAGTTTGAAACTTTTCCAGTCTCTCGGTAAAGATTCAATTGCTGGTTGATCAAAATTAGCATCAATGGCGAAGAAGAAGCAGAAAGCAACAAGACAACTCTTGCGGTGGAGCAAGAGCGTTCCAGCGTCGGAAGTTCAAGACCCGCTGGGCCTCGGCCTTCGTGGTTCGACTCGACTCGCCAGCCGCCTAATGTTCTGCATTACATCGATCACGCCGAGGGCTCGCTACTTCTCGTACATCCCGTGGTGCATATACAACTTCCAGAAATACGAGCGAGGACAGGCTTACGCTCTCGGATTGCGTGACGCCATCAAACTCCGAGAAGCGGCACTCACACTTGCCTGCGTGCTTCATCACGAAGGCCACCCGTGCGACGGTGGCGGTCTGGTTGGATCAAACAAGGCCAGCAATTGGAAAGATGAGCAGGGTGAAGCAAACTTTAAGAAGTTGAATTTCGCAAAAGTTCCGGCAATGGATGCCTACTACAACTCGCTTGTAAATCTCGGCTGCTTCATTAGCGATGAGCAGCGTGAAGCTGTAGACGAAGAAGCGGAGGATCTTGAACTTACCTTTGATGACATTGAGTTGTCACCGCTTGGACTTGAGTTGGCGAAAGGCTACGACTCACTCATTGGAAAACTTGAATCCGTTCGGAGCGTATCGACAAGGCACCGAAAATGTTCGGTGAACAGTCTTCGAGAGTGGGGTAAGCGTGGTGGTCTGTGCGAACTGACGGATTCAGCGGCACCCGATCAGCCGTTGCTGCAAGACATGTTCTTCGGCAAGTCGAGTACAAAGGAAAACTCGCACAGCGTTCGCAACCGTTCGCTTGTCCTGATCCTTGAGTTGTGCCGACAGTTGAGCACAGATGAATGGTCGCTGACTGAAGAACACTTCGGGATGGCCACCTACTACGGAGAGGTAGTCAGCGATGAAGGTGATCGCTTAGGCGTCGAATGGCCCAACAGCATTCAAGACATTGCTCTCCGTTGGCGAATGTTTTACTTCCACCATTTCATGGCAGTTGCGTTGGAGGGGATGTTCTCTTGGCTGGTCACGAACTTATCTGACAAGGGAATCGGTGGAGCCACAACGGATGAGCTTTCATCCATGTTGAACGAAGCCACCGTCAATCGAGAACTGAACACATTTCTTGACTGCAATCTGTCAGGTCCATTCGGCAAAACAATGCCCGCAGAATTCTTCAATCAGTTTGGTATCAACATTACTTCGTTGGATGAAGAAGCGAGCCAACAACTTGACGAAGCGATTCGGCCAGCCAGCAGGGTAGCCGAGCACTGGCTGGAAGAGGCGATAAGAAATCGCCGCTTCCTGTATGAGGCAACAGGTCTGGCAGTGCCAATGATTCTCTTTGCGCTAACTCTGGGTCGGTTTCGACGATGGAGTGGGACCGACCATGGTAATTGGCTCGCCACAGCGGCAAATGATCCTTACCTCGACTTGGTTCCACCTGTTGTGTCACTCGGTCTGGAACGGCATTTTGGCCAGTGGTTCACTTGTTCATGGTGCGACTTGGCAAGTTTCGTTTTGTCAAGGTACGTCGTCCAACAGCATCAGGCGATGGCTTATGAAAAGACGGCGAAAGGTGATCGGTGCCTCATTCAAGTCGATGGCCAGAAGGTTATAACGGACCATCCTCATGAAAAAATCGGGATTGGTAATCCTCGAATGGTCAGCGGCGTCCAAATACTGACCGATTTAGCACTGATGACAGAGGATGACGGCGGAATCACGCATCTTACCGAGCAAGGGCAAGACCTTCTTCAAGCCGAACTGAATGAACGAGGTGCTCAATGAAGTATCTCGATCACGCCTCTCTGCTAGAAGGCGACCCCGCCTATATCGCCCTCTTCTCAACATTTCAATTTGATCCTGACTTCTTCGAGCGACGGTTGCTGAAGTGTTCGACATTAAGAAAGGCACGGCGCATCGCAGTCTTTATGGATGGCAGGCAGTGGCAAGAACTGCTGCAACGAGATGTCCGAGCGAGACGACTTAATCGACGTTATCTCGTCGTGCCCGTCCATCGAAGTCAGGGCGTCTTCCACCCGAAGCTGAACCTCCTCCTGACTGATAGTGGTGGTCAAATTCAATGTGGGAGCAACAATCTGACTCGCTCAGGATGCTCTAGCAATCTGGAGCTTCTCAACTCGATACCATTCGACTTTGATGAAGAAGACTCTGAAGCAATGCAACTCGCTTCGGCTTCGTTGAAGTTCTTCCAGCGTGCAGCCCATGACACGGATGCTGAAGTTGGGCGTATCGCATCAGACTGGCTTTCTGAAACTCAACAGGACCACAGATGGTTGAAAGAGTACGAGGAGGCATCAGACGACCAGCAACTTCGACTTGTCCATACCTACGATGGACCGATCTGGAGTTCAGTCGAACAATCAATCGGAAAAACGCCGCCGAAGAAGTTCTTCATTGTCTCTCCATTCCATGATAAAGATGGAGGCATCTGCAAAAGATTGTCGCAGCAATGGCCCGGTTCACAGGTCGAGATGCTTGTCCAGCAGGGCTACACGAACTTGCCAGTGGCTCCCTTGCGAGACCTCCCGGCATTCAAGCTCTCCGAAATACATAACTCGACAGGTAAGGATGCGTCTCGTCGTGTTCATGCAAAACTGTTTGCTTGGCAGTCCAGGACAGGCGGTGGGTGCGTGGTCGGGAGTGCGAACTTTACGTCGGCTGCATTTGAAGGAAGAAATATTGAGGCGTGTTTGCTGATGCACGAGTCGAATGACCATATCGAACAACTGTTTGACCAAGACCTCTCGAAACGCCCTTTGCCCCTCGATGAGTTCGACCCCGGCTCTGATGAATCGCCCGAACCGACTGAAACCGAGACAAAAAGTCTGAGGCTCCAGTCGGCGATTTTGAGAGATCCAGAACATCTGCGAGTTACCTTTACACATTCACTTGGAAACGAAGTCGTAAAGCTTCGTCTTGCTATCCGCACGCCCGGTGAAAAACTACCCCGGAAAACGCTTGCACTGGCGCTAAAGGAAAACGCAACGGAAGACCTCCTTCTGCCTGAAAACACTCTCGCTGACTGCAAGGCAACGATTTTGGCTTCGTTGGTCGCAGATCTTACCAACGGTGAGCGGGTCGAAAGCCTTGCTGTGTGGATCGTTCAGGAGGACCAACTCACGCACGAACCGGGAGGAGGCTCGTCTACGTCGAAGAGCCGAATCGAGGAAACGGGGGATGGGCTTCCGGAATACCTCGAAGAGCTTGGACAGCGTGACGGACCTGGTGCCATTGCGGAGTACCTTCGTCATCTCAATATCCGTTTCAATGACGGAGCCGGGCGACGAGCGGGCAAGCGAAAATTCCGCATTCGCATCTCCGATCCCTTCCAGAGCGACATAGCTCCAGACTGGTTGCTCAATGCGAAGCGAGAAGCCGACCAAGTTGAACAGGCAATTTATGACTTCGTGGAACGTCACATCAAGAAGAAACTCAAGAAGCACTCCGAGCGTGGCAACATCAACGGGATGGAAAACTTCCTCGACATCTTCACAACCTTGGTGAAAGTGCTGTACCGGTGGTACAAGTTGGATGTTGTTAAGCGTGGCCATCTGATCGGCAAACTCGTCACCATGCTCGAAGTTGCCACCAGCGGAAAAGACACCGAGAAGGAGTGGTTTGACGGCTACCTGTATTCCGTCTACGACAGCATCAGTGGCGACGTTGATCTGTTGCAGGAGGTCTGCACTGAGAACAACTACTGCGGTGAAATCTATGCGGCGCTGCTGATCGTTCAGATGGTCCGGTATCAGCCGGGAGAAGTCCTCTACGGCAAGGAAATCAAACGTCCCAAGCAGGCGCTTGAGATTCAGTCAAAAATGATTAGGGAAGCGGTCGCCGAATGTTATCTCAGGAAGCCATCGAGTGATGACGTGCGAAAGGCTTTAGAAAGCTATCGAATGCTCTCCGAGGAAGAGATCACAACTCTTCTCGCAGAACTTTGAGCAATTGAATACCGCTTTGAAAACGTCCGAACCATCTATGCGAAACTAAACCTGCCATGCCTAAAACAATCCCTGACGGACTGACCAAGGATCATGTGCTCCTCGCTCTGAAAGATCTGGATGAGGGAATCCAACATGAATTTGGTGATGCGACTGGATACCAACTCGTCCATGAAGGCAAAGCATACGCACCAAAGGCTGTTGTGGGAATTGCATTTCGCCATTTGACCGGCACCATACTCGACCACGGTGAGTTCAGCGGCGGCGAAAAGAAGGGTCAAGCGAACTACGTTCTTCGAGGTCTAGGCTTCTCCGTCGAACCAATCCAGCCAGCCACGTCCGACGCCTTCATCACGAGTCGTGGCTATTCGATCCCCGAAGACTGGGAGGAGTTTGAACAGGCGTTCTGGTTCAACATGTGGCAGAAACGCATGTGGCCATACTACGAGGTCGAAGCCGGGCATATGCTGTTTTGGTACGACTCGCAGTCTCAACGTATTGTCTGGAAATCAGTGGTCAGCGATCTTGACAAGTTCGAGTATGAGAGGAAGCAAGACTTGCGTGACCGTCTAATTGAACGATTTGGAGAAGATCCGGCGACAGATCCCTATTACGCTGACAAGGCAGAAAAGGGCTACTGCATTGCGTTCAAGGTGACGCCGCTACAAAAGGTAGAACTGCCGAAGCCGGATGGTTTCAAATTCCCGCAGGGTGGTTGGCTTCGGGGAAATGACGAAGCCGCCAAGGAGTGGCTGTCGCTTGTTGCGAACCTCGATGGATTATTTTCCGACGAGATTCAGACCGTCTCGTCCAATCTGGCTGCAGAAGGATACTTTGATCCCACCGACGCTACAGACGAACGGCAGCGCAGGCTCCGTGAGATTGTCCAACGGCGAGGCCAGCCTCAGTTCCGAAAAGAGTTGCTGAAAGCGTATGGAGAGCGATGTGCAGTTACGGGTTGTGATGTGGTTCAGGCTTTGGAGGCCGCACATATTCGTCCGTTCTTAGGCGACCAATCGAATCACGTCACGAACGGTGTCTTGCTCCGTGCGGACATTCACACGTTGTTTGACCTGCAAATGATTGGCGTCGAACCCGGCACCCTAAAGGTTAAAATATCGGACTCGCTGGTCGGATCTTCCTTTGAAGAATTGAACGGACGTGCCCTGTCAGTACCAAGCAACGAAGCCTTGAGACCCTCGGAAGCCGCAATCGAAGCCCGGTGGAAGATCTTCGAGGAGACACAGTAATCGTCACGGATAGAAGTACCAAACTAACTACATAATCCCTGTCAGCAACAGACTGACCACGATACAGGTTACAACCGGGAAATAGAGCTTGAAGTTTTCGCCCTCAATTCGAATGTCACCGGGCAATTTGCCCAGCCATGGAATCGACGGTGAAAGCAACCAAACCCCTCCGATGCCAACGATGATCAAGCAAGGAGGATCCACGCCGGATTCTGCATCACTTCTTCTTTTCGGTCTTCTTCTTGGCTTGCGTTTTCTGCTTCTGCAACTTCTCTTGCAGATGGGCAAACTTGCTGGCTGGGTTACGGGCGGTTTATTGTCTGCTTTTGACCATGATTGTTATCCTCCCTGCAATTCTACCGGGAGCAAATCGGGCGGTGTAGAATGCGATCCGATTAAACATGGAGAGCCAAATGATGATTTCACGACGACAATTCTGTGCAGCAGTCGGAACGACGATTGCCGCAGCCAATCCATGTCTCTTTGCCGCTGATAAGAAACCGAAACCACTGAGCGTCATCGCCTACAACATCTACGGCCTAACCGGCTGGCCCAAACAGAGGACGCTCGCAAAGAAAGCCGTCGCCGAAGGCCAGATGGCCAAACGCCTTACGATGGAATTGGCACTCTACGAGCCGGATATTGTCAACTTCTCCGAATCCCCCAGCGAGGAATTGACCAAAGAAGTCGCCGAATTGCTGGGAATGAAGCACGTCCGATTTCCCAGCGGTGGCAACTGGCCGGGCACGCTCCTGAGCAAGTTCGAGATCACTGAATCTCAGAATGCGCCTATGAGGGGCCAACGGCCCAAAGAGGTTTTTACTCGACACTGGGGCCGAGCCACAGTGAGATTGCCCAGCGGCGAATCATTCATCGTTCACTCGGCTCACTTATACCCGACTGCCGATCCAGAAATCCGATTGAAAGAAATTCGGGCGATGATCGAATCGATGAAGCCGGATCTCGATGCTGGAAAGTCAATGCTATTGATCGGTGATCTCAACCACGGTCCCGAGACCGAAGAATACAAACTTTGGATCGAAGCCGGTTGGGTGGATACGTTCGCCAAGGTCGGCAAAGGCGAAGGGCCGACGATCAAAGCCGATATTCCAAAATGGCGCATCGATTATGTCATGGCCGCTGGTCCGATTGCGGATCGGGTGACTGAATCGAGGCCGTTATTTGAAGGGGCGTTCCGTTTGAACATCGACGACAAGGAATCCTTTGCGTTGAGTGATCACTTGCCGCAGTTTGCAATATTCGGGCGGTAATAGCTGTGCCGGATTCAATAGAACCATTCCTGACCCCATCTGAGATTGCGAAGCTGCTCAAGGTCTCCCCTGAAACCGTGATCGGTTGGATTCGCAACGGGGAACTTCGAGCGGTAAATGTCGGCAGCGGAACTAGGCGATCAAGGTTCCGGGTCAGCAGGGAAAATCTCGATGAATTCTTGTGCTTGAGAGAAGTACAACCTCCCGCTCCAAGGCAAAGAAGGCGGCGAAGAACAGAATCAACTCAAGGAGGACCAATTGACCCCGTTGAAGGAAAGAAACTGGCAAAGCAGGGGTTGGCAAGAGAGATTAGCGGCAAGTATTACCGAGTCGTGAATGGCGTAACCCAGTGGGTTTGAGGACGATTCTTTGAACGTCAATGTCACCAAAGGCGACCTGCTCGACCAAGATGTGGACTTGATCGTCAATTCTTGGAATCGGAACATCATTCCGTGGTGGTTCTTGCTTCCTCAAGGCGTCTCGGGTGCGATCAAGAAGCGTGGTGGCACCACACCATTCAAGGAACTGGCGAAGCACGGGCCGATGCCACTGGGCTCAGCAATATTGACCTCAGCGGGGAAGCTCCCGTTCAAAGGCATCATCCACGTCGCCGGAATCAACATTTTGTGGCGGGCCTCAGAACAGTCGATCCGTGATTCTGTTTGCAATGCAATCAGGATTGCTGAAGAGAATGGCTTTCTATCCATCGCCTTCCCCCTGATCGGAGCCGGTTCTGGTGGCTTCGATCAGGGGAGGGCAATAGGAATCATGCTGGACGAGACGCAAAACTTGGAATCGTCTCTGGAAGTGACGGTTGTTGAGTTCGCAAAACGATGAGCGACAAAGACACGATCAAAACCCCTCGTCCCTCCAGTTGCTCTTCGACGAGTCCGTGTTCGAGTCCGCTTGTTGTTCTTGCCCCTCAAAACGATCCAGCAACTCCCGGCAGTCGTATTCGTCATCGAGGCTCAGATTGAGAATCTCGGCAGCCATCCGATTTGGCCAAAAGTCGGACCATTCGATGAGCGGTGAAAGCAAATTCTCTAGCATTTCTTCATGAGCGTCGGAAAGTAGTTCTTCAAATCCATCTGTCGCAGTTCTAACGAGATCATCATTCCAATTGGCGATGAGGTGTCGCAGCAGCCGTCGTCGAATTTCCATTTCGGCTTCAAAGTTGAATTCAGTTGTCTCGGTCATATTTCGCTCCTTTGGGTTTCGTCCATCACAACTCAGGTAGAAGCGAACGGAAGATCTGGTCGAACAACGGTTGGCCTAAACCACTTGATCTTCACATCTTTGCGACCGGGACCACATCGAACAGCGTGCAGATGACCAGTGCGAATGTGCGCATGGCTGTGCTGGCCTCGCTCGTCATTCAGTGATGATTCGGTCCGCTTGGGCAAGTCGGGAACGAACATTTCGTTGGTCCCCACATTCCAGCCGTGCTTTCCACGGCGTCTGGCCCGGCTGATCAAAGATTGTCGAACCTCTTCGTCTGCGGCCTCAAATCGCTGCCGATCCTTTGCCAAGACATCGAACTGAAGGAGGTTGTCTTGGGGGCTATTTGCAATGAGCCCAACGGTAGCGATCATTCGCACGCAGTTCCTCAGCACCTCCCGCCTCCGTGTTCCCGGAGCTATCTGCTGTGGTGCTGCTGTTTCGAATGCCGAGAACTCTTCATCCAAGTTCCTGTCAGGCTGACATGGCAAATGAACAAGCCAATCTTTGATGTACGCCATGCCATCGCATGTTCCACGTTCACCTAGATCTATGCGCAAGTTGATTTCGTTCGATTTCGCAGCAACATTCGATATTGGCGTCCCGTTGGTAAAGAGGGCGTCCAGTTCGGAATCGTCCACATCCGCAATTGAATGCGAAATGAGTATCGACCGGACGTATTCTTCACCATCAACCACAATCTCGGGGCACGGCCCCGATAACCGGATTAGTGCGGTATCGAATCCACCGGGAACTTCCAAGTAACTCGCTGGAATTTTCGATAGGTTGCATCTGCACAGATGGCTAACCAAGTTTGGGTGGATGTTGTAATACGGCTTGCCATCAAGCAACCACGAATACTCTTCACCCAAGCGAATTGACTCCCGCCAAGCTGACCTGAGATCCATCTCTCCATTGTTGTGCATAGACTTGATGAATTGGGAGTCGGAGACAACCCTCTCCCGGAGCGACAGTCGCTTCATTTCGGGAACCAACTCGGCACCCTCCTCTAGTCTTGTCTTCCATGAATTAAACGCTGGCATTCTCTACCTCACCTGCTCTTGTTGGCTGACCAACAGCGCAGCAACACGCCGTGATCGCCAACGGGAATGAATGGCTCTTTGGAGCCGGGATGAAACCAGACAATCAGCGGTCGATTGCATTGCAATCGTTCATGATGTCTGGTCCGACACGTTGCACGAGAGAAGCAGGTAGGGGACACCAATGGCGTCCAAGTGAGCTTATTGAAAGACTCGTCGTGCGACAGATTCGTGTCGTGAGTAGGAAGCTAACCGAGTTAAAAAATAAAGTCAAGCAGTTCGTGATTTGCCTCTGAAAATCATGATCTTCCTACTACATATACGAAGGAGGCGATTATGAACGACGACGATTCAGATCAGGTATTAGAGCGACTTCAACAAACGGTTGGAGCAGAAACGCTTTTGAGTGTGCTACCGCAATCGCTCGTTAAGCGTTCGTTGCAGTTACGATCCGTCACTGACCTAGCGGATGAGCTTGCTGTTCCATACGAGACGTTGCGTTCTCGTATAGAAACCGGACTCGTGCCGGAACCAGAGATGCGATTGGGTCGTCGTGCGTTCTTCACCGCTGAACAGGTCCGAACGATCAAACGCAATTCGAGTCGTTGAAGAAACTGCTTCCATTTATTTTGAAAAAACGAATAATGATCCAACCAAAAAGTAAACCGCTCTCGGCAAAGAGCGGCTGGTGGATCGAAAGGAATCGATATGTCTATAGATATAGTAGCGTTATCAGACGCAAAAGCGCAAGCAGATTTTGTTGGATGGGAAGAAGTTCCAAAGCACCTGAAAACTCGATCCCAATGGGAATCGAAATTTCGCAAAGTACGCAAAGGCGAAAAGGCAGCGGCAACTATTGTTGTCATGCGAAAGATGCGGATCGAAAGTGCTGACCACGAATATGAGGTGCCAAGCCAACCATACAACCTCTTCCATTTCGACCAAACAGTCGAAATCAAACGGACTCCGTTGAACACGGCACGCCAGCAATTCTGGCAGATCTTTGGCCAGTCTAATGATCGATCAAAACTAATCCGCTGGACCAGCGGCGACTGGACCAAGGACGAGTTTGGAAAAAACGTCTGGGATTCAACACTTGATGTTTGGGGCTGGAGGACGTTCACCAAAGAATGGTTCAGCCGTGACAAATGCAAAGATCATGAATGCGGACGGGAGATCTATGGAGTCTTCGGTGCAGAAAACTCGTACTACCTGCTGATTGATCTTGATCTCCACAAAGGATCATTGACGTTGTTCTTGAGGCGTTTTGCTGTTCTGCTTGATCGGTTCTGGGGGAAGGACGGCTGCCACTTTCAAATTAGCAACAACGAAGCTGGCGGCATCCACATCTTGTTGTACTTCGGCAAAGCCAGTCCCTTGAAAACTCGTGTGCGATGGCTGGATCGGCAACTCAGTGAACTCGATCAGTTGTATCCTGAATGCCAGTTCTTTCAGACACAAAAAAGCGGAAAACGAATCCGCCAAATTGAGATCTACCCTGATCCTCAGAAGGCTCATCGGTTGCCTCTTGCCCGAGGGCGAACAATGCTGTTGGACCGGCCCCTTGACCTAAAAAATCGGCGTGGCCAAAACACCCAAGATGTTGTGGGATACATGCAGTGGCTCAATGATCGGTCTCGTCAGTACATGGCCAAGGACGATGTTTTCCGATACGTCGTTGATCGATTGGCAATTCGAGATTTGTGCTCAAGAGACAAAGAGGGCGAAGACACTTCTAAGAAGCCACTAGTTCAAGCGACAACTTCTAAGAACCTAACTTCTGAGGATTCAAGTCCCGACTTTCGACCTGAAACTTCTAACTTGTCCGCACCGACCGACTATTCGCTTAAGGGCAAAGCCCGTGGGGCATTGATTGCCTTTTGGAAGCGAGGTGAGCCCGGTCATTTCAGAGATCTAAACGTAGCGATCTATGTCACGCTGTTGGCGTTGCGGGCAGAGGGCTGCAAGAGTGATCTTGCTCATGAGACAGTCCTTCGCTTTTGCAAAGAGATCCCCAACAAGCGACTGAGTTCGAGATTGATTGATGGATTCGACGAAATTGAGCGATTGATTGAACGTGATGTTGCGAAAATTTGGAATTCTGGAATCAATGGAAAGTGGAAGACTACGGCTGATCGGTGGTCATCAATTGGTTTTCGGGTCAGTGACAAAAAAACATGGGCCGTCAGTGGTAATACTGTTGATGTCGCCGTCGATTGTGAACAGATCGAATTCAACGAAGAAGAATGCGATTTGATTGTTAACGAACTGGTTCCGCTAATAGTTGGTCGTAAGCAAGCGTTGAAACTGAAGAAACAGCAAGAGGTGATTCGTGCTGTGGCCTACTTCCTTCGTTTTGTTCGTTGTTGTGATCGTGAGATCCCAGTTCATGCACTGCCAAAAATACTGTCTGCTTTCGAATTAAAACTCGGGAAACACGAGAAGCAGCGGCAGTTCTTCAATAAGCTGCTCGACTGGAATTGGATCTACATTCGGGCCGATTATTACCATCCAGCCAAACATGGAGGAAAGGCGTCGAAAGGTCGTGCCCGTGCCTACGGCATTGGCAAAGCCGTGATCGGCAAATTCACTCTTCCTAGAACAAAAACAAACAGACAAGAATGGAGCTATATTCTGTCGTCCACTTTTTGTGAGACGACCGAGAATGATTTTGATTTTCCAAGCTATGAAGACCAATTGGCATTTAAGCTGGAAGATATGGAGCTAGGGAATTCGGATTTGGACAATCACGGATTGCGAAACCGAAGCCTAACTTCCCGAATCCAAAACAGTCAAACCAGTTCTGCTCCTCTCAGAGCCCGAACTGATGCCTTCCCCTGATGAAGTCACTCGATTGATCAAGCCATTTGAAGCTTTTACCGGGTTGGCAGCCGTTAATAGCTGACGGTTTCGGGGAACAAGTGGTGTGCTTGCAGCCAAATGCACTGAAACAAGTAGCGATCTGGTCGGACAACAAGCCGACTTACACCACCGCTCTATCACGAAGTCCAGAATCAGCCGAAACACCCTGAAAATCTCATCTTTTTGCCACTGAAATGTCTCAGTCCAAAATTTGCACTGGAACTCGTTAATAGCCACGATCCATCCTTGGATCGTGGTTATCGATCATCATGTGCAGATCGCTATTAACCGGCCTGCTTTGGCTGACGCATAGGTTCAGACATTGGAACGAATCCTTGGTCCACCTCCAACTTCGGCAAAGTTGTCAAAGTGGTCTCGGTCTCTTCCTGATAAACGGACAATTGATTATCCGCCGTATCCGTTTCAACAACTCGCTCCTTCTCAGCCAACACTCTTGCTTTAGCGGACTGACAGTAGGTTTCGTCGATATCGATTCCAATTCCATTTACTCCCAAGCGAGCCATGGCGACCGTCGAACTACCAGCACCGTTGCCGAAGCGGCACTGTTGGTCTGGCAAAAAAACGGGAGCTTTCGAAATCAATCGAAGGCTCCCGTGGTGGTAGTTTCGTGTTGTGGATAGTTGCTTCTATGCAGCGGCAAGTCCTGCGGCGTCGAGATACTCGCTCAATTCTTCCTTCACCGGATTCGCATCGGGGCAAGTGAGGTCAAACCAAACGTCCCAAACAACTAGGTCAAGCAGTTCGGCGTCCTCAAAGTCAACTCGCAACGCCCATGTGTAACCATCTGGCTCAACTCCAAAGCCAAGGAGCGGTATTTCGAGTTCATCCAATTTCATTGCGAGTCGTGCAACCTGCTTGCGACTCCGAACATCGCTTTCAAAGCCATCATTTCCGAATACGATGCACTGATATTCGATGTCCGGACCATCATCGATTTCTGCCGCTCCCCGATGAGCGCTGAAGTTCTCTTCGCTCATCAGCACGGCCATGGACTTGCTGATAGGGTCGAAGGTTAGTGAGTCCAAACGAGCCTTCTCGGCGTTGGTTAATCGAAATCGTTTCTTCGTCATTTAGCTCTCCGTCGAACGGTGTTGTGTGATCGGCTCGAACTGAACCGGGTGATCGCCACACTGGCGACTCTTGTGCCCGGCAAGCGGTTGTTATGCGAAGCAATCGGACGAGCCGTTTTTCCGACACAATTTCCGTCACAAAATGAAATCCAAGGGATCTGTGCTGCATAATGTGTCTATAAATGCCGAGATATTTGCACAGAACCTCCGTTGCTTGCTCCAAAACAAGGGGCTTTCGCAGAAGGAAGTCGCCGCTGAAACGGGACTGCCGTATGACTGGCTGCGGAAGGTGTCGTCGAAGGGACTCACACGAATTGAGAAGCGGAACGAAGCTCAGCTAAAAGCACTCTGCCAGTTCCTCGGAGTCGATCCAATCGAAAAGCTGTGGATCAACGATCTTGTTGGGGCGACCGATGAAGCTGCCCTCTACGCCGCAAAGGTAACAGAGATTTTTGCGAAGTTGGGCTCAGGTGATGATTCAGCAAATGAGTCAGTCGCTGATCTGATCAAAATGATCGACGGGATGCACAATCGGACGGTGCAGCACAAGGAGACTCCAGCAAAGAAGACAGTCAGCAGAGAAGAAGCAATCGACTACCCAGCCAAACTGCGTGTGGTATCGAGATCAGCTTCCAAGGAATACCGAGCCTTGCTGGACGAGATGTATCCGATCATCGACACCATGTTTGATCGAGAACAAAGCAGACAAATTCGACTTGCGTTTCGTGAAGACCACGCCGACGAATACGAGAAATGGCTGGACCACTTCCAGTCGAAAGAGATGTTCGAACTTGCCATCGGTGTCGCTCTTTCTACGCACCCTCAAGCTGAAGTTATCGATTGGCTCCTAGAGCATGATGCCCCGGCTTCAACTCGGCAATTCCATTTCAGTCTTGTATCTCTGCTCAAGACAGAACTCGACGCCAGTTCCAGTCTGAAAGAAATCTTTCGGAAGGGCTTGCGTTCGACGAGCAAGCCGACCAAGCCAAAACCAACACACGAAGAGAAAGATTTCGACTGGTCACAATGTGATCATGCTTATTCGGACTATGACTGGTCACAGGTTAGAGAAAAGCATGATCGAAGGTGTGATTCGTAGAATCTGATGTCTGTCAGCAATGCCTATCACTGATAGCACGTCGTCGTCTGATTGAACTGTTGTCCCAACCAGATCACGGCGTCATCAAACTGCTCCTGACTGGGCTTCCGGTAGAAACGATCAGTTGTTCCTTCGGGTGAGTGGCCAGCAAAGTACTGAGCGTATCGAGCGTATTCGCCGTGATTATCGAGCTTGCTGATCGCCGTCTTTCGCAAATCGTCGAGAGCACCCCAGTTAGTTTTCTTCAGCCGTTTTCTTAGATCCCGAAAGTTCTTGCCGACCATGCCTTTTCGGGATCGTCGTCCGTCTTTGTTCAGAAAGTCCCGCCACAGCGGCGTATTTATCGTCGTCGAAAGAAGCAGAGACGGATGCGACGATTCATTTTCCTTGATCAGCCGAACAGTCTCATCCCAAAGCTGATAGGTGACGGTCGGAACATTTGGTTCGTCCTTTTCTTTATGACGCTTGAACGTCAGTGTTCGCTCAACAGGATCAAAAGCGTCTTTAGTCCAAGTTCCGATGTCGCTTTCGTAGGCACCGGTGTTAAGGATGAGAAGGCAGAAAAGCCGAATGCGGTCAGGTGTGTTTCCAAGTAGATCCTGCACATCACTGTCACTCCAGATCGTTATCATCCGCTTTGTGGGGACTTTGATTCCGGTGCCACGTTTTCGCAGATTCCGAATCGGTTCGATCACCCTTGCGGTATCGCCGCACCATTCCAAAAAACTTTTTGTCGTGATTAAGGTGTCTCGCTGAGTACTTTTTGCAAGTTCGCTCGCTTGTAGAGACGCCCGGAATTCCATCAGCTTCATTTCATTTGCGTGAAGTATGTTTGGACAAAACTTCGCAAACCGTTCCAAGGAGATCCGCTGGTTGTTCATCGCACCGGCCGTGAGTTCACCTGCTTTCACATCTGAAATCCGAAAGACAAGCCATTGTTCAATAAGTTTGCTCGTCTGATACTCTGGGTCTTCAATCCGCTTATCCTCGACAGCGACTCGCATCATTTCACGAGCGACAAGAAGATGATCGGGTTCCTCACTTGGGTCTGGCAGCTTCAGTAATTCCCGTAACTCTTCCAGTCCGGCACTGTCAGTCTTTCGAGCAATTGCCAGAACGTCTTTTGCCCACTTGGACTGTTTCTCATTTCCACGCAGATCGGCGAATTCAATATCGTCCTTCAGAAGAGTGGTGAGGTATTCTCGAAGCGGGTCTTTTTGATCCTGCTCGTTAAGCTCATCCTCAGCTTTCTTTCGAGTCGTCTCCCGCCACACAACGAAGTCAGTCCACGCCAGCGAGCGATTTCGTCGGCTATCCTGATCGAACGCCTTCGACTTCCATGGGTGTCCACGGAACATCTTTTTCCAGCGTACCTTTCCTGACGGCAGCTTCTCGGGTCTTCCAAGTTTAATTTGTTCTCTGCTCATGGTGCTTTCGGGCAAGTCTCGTGGGCAACTTTTCATGGTCAAAACTACCAGGAATTTGCCCACCAAACCAGAAAACACCTCTCAAACCATTGTTTTTTAAGGGTGGTCGCACGTTCAAATCGTGTCGCCCCGACTAAATTCTGAGTGCTTCTGGCACTAAAATGGCACGATCCTGCAATTCGCAGTGACCAACCGTGTCCGTTAGTCTTTTTGGTTTCCACCTCTAGACTGACGACTTCTATGAAAGAGCCTTGGTTCCGAAAGGGCCGCAATTGCTGGTTTGTGACCAATGACAACGGGCAGCAAATCCGTCTTGATCCTGACAGGAAAGTCGCGTGGGAACTTTGGCACCAGCTGAACGCGAAAGAAAAACGGATCGACGAAAAAAATCCAACCTTCCGTGAATTGGCGTCGGAATACATCGTCGATGCAAAACGCCAGATTCGAAATGAATCGCTGACGGTGAAAACGCTGACCGATTACGTCTGGTACATCGATCAATTCTTGGAACGTCACGGAGATATGCAGATTTTGGACATTGAGCAATGCATGTCACCGATTGGTTGAATTCAAAACCAACTTTGGGGAATTCGGCACACACGCGGCGCGATTACTGCGATTCAGCGAGTTTTTAACTGGGGGCAGCAGCAGCGCCGAATTGCGGCCAACAATCTCTAATACATGACAAAGCTGCCGCAAAGCCGACGTGAAAAACTCGTCGCATCAGGTGAGCACGAGAAAATGATTTTCGCCATCAGGAACGGAGGCGGGGCGAGCATTGCTGACAAGCAATTTCAGCTTGCCTTAATCGCAATCCGCTATACCGGTGGGCGTCCGCAAGATGTTGCGTCTGTTCGGGTGGAACACGTCAATAAAGAAGTCACTACCTGGACGCTTCCCGATCACAAACGGCGAAAGCACACAAAGAAACCGAAAGTGGTTCACTTGTCCCCACGTTTGCAAACGATCACGAAAATGCTGACAGATGATCGGGATAGTGGTCCCTTGTTTCGGGGGACGAACTGGGGATCTTAGCGTCAACGCGATCACATGCTGAGTGAAGCGGCTGACAGAAAAGCTGGATATCGATCCATCGCTTGTGCCCTATTCATACCGGCACACCTACATCACCGACTGTCTAGAAAGGGGAGTTGATATCGCGACGGTTGCGGAGTTGGTTGGAACCAGCGTCCAAATGATTGAACGACACTGTGGGCATCTGTCAAAGAGGCACGATCACTTACGAGCCTCTGCTGCAAGGGCGTTGCAGCCAATCAACCAAAGCTAGCCAAGGTTTCCTGATTTGCATTCTTCGAGTAACTGCTTGCGGAATCCAGAATCAGGATTGTTGGTGATTGTCGCCTTTCGCTTCTTGGGTTTGGGGGTTTTAACTTTTGTCGTTCTTGCTTGGGTTGACGTTTCCACGATGCAGCTTTCCAAGTACTCATCCAACCACACTCGTTTGAAGCGATAGTTCCACCCTCGCGGACCGATTCGTTGGTTCAGGTGGCGTGATCCAAATGCCGATGAAGCACGCTGCGACGTATTCACCAAGCTGTTCCGCTAAGGACATACTGATACACTCCTTGGTAGGTAGAAGAAAAGCGATTGACGCCACCGTCAGCGATGACGATCAAATGGACATGACATGAAAGTTGCACTCACCGGAGCCACCGGTTTCATCGGCCGCTACATTGCGAAAGACCTCGCCAGTCAGGGACACTCGCTACGTTGCTGGCATCGCCCAACGAGTGGCACCAGCGGATTCGACGGAATCAAGAATCTCGACTGGATTGAAGGTGGGCTTGGTGAAGCTGAAAGCGCAAAGACGCTTGTCGAAGGCTGCGATGCCGTGGTCCATGCGGCGCTCTACCGGCCAGGTTCCGGCTTCGCTGGCGGCGAAGGCGACGTGATCGAGTTCGTCGAGAAGAATGTCGTGGGGACGTTGAAGCTGATCGAAGCCGCCCGTTCTGCTGGGACCGGTCGATTCGTCACATTTTCAACGTGTGCCGTTCACGACAAGATTTTGGACGATCGCCTACTCGATGAAGCTCATCCGCTTTGGGCCAAGAGTCACTACGGCGCCCACAAGGCAGCCATTGAAAAGTTCGTCCACAGCTACGGACTGGGGCAGGGCTATCCGATTTGCGCAATAAGGCCGACCGGAGTTTATGGCGTTTCCTACCCCGTGGAGCGAAGCAAATGGTACGACTTGGTCTGCGCGATTGTCCGTGGTGAAACTGTCGACTGTTCACGCGGTGGAAAAGAGGTCCACGCCGCCGATGTGGCTAAGGCCGTGGGGATCTTGCTGACCGCAGATGGAATCACCGGTGAAGCATTCAATTGCTATGACCGCTATGTGTCCGAGTTCGACGTTGCAATGATCGCCAAAGAGCTTGCCGAAAGCAGCAGCCAAATCAACGGCGAGTCCCGGCTGCCAAAGAACCAAATCGTCACCGACAAAATCCGTGGCATTGGCATGGAGTTCGGTAGAGACGAATTACTGCGACAGACCGTTGCCGAAATGGTCGAGCATGCCAAGCAGACGATTGGCTAAGCCTGCTCCCTGTTCGTTTGATGCGTTTGCTGACGATGGTACTCGGCGGTCAGCGTTTCGCATTGCCGGGTTCCAATCGCCTTTTCGATGAACGCGCTGGCGTCCCGGCACTCAGCACCGGCAAAGCCTTTTGTTCCAACTTTTGCGTCCCCAGTCGGTGACACAATCACTTCGATGATCTTGGTCATGCCACCCCTCCGACATCGATGGTGAGCTTGACCGATCCATCGGTAAGTTGCTGCTCCGTCACCGAACGCCCATTCTTTCGGGCTTCGATCTTTGCTCGTTCAACCGCGTAAGCTGTAAAAACTGATCGAGCTTTTCTCGATCTCCCCATCGACCCTCGAAATTGTCGAATTCGACTTTGCCGGTGTTCAAATCACAAACGACTGCGTACCGCCACTTTCCAGCCGGACGATCCAACCGGTCTTCATTTCCGAAAACAGTTTTGCAGCACCGTAGGTTGGTTCTTGCAACTTCAACCGCAAGCAAGCCGGCTGGTTCGCCACCGGATCACGAACCTGCGTCTGAATTTCCACAACGTGCGACATCGAAAGACTCCTTGATGGGTACAAAAAATCGGCACCTCGACCGCAACGAAGCGGCCGTGAACAGCTATACCAATCCCATCAAGGAATATGCCGCAGTTTACCCGCTGGTTTAGGCCTGCTTTGCTCCGATGTCGGCAGTCACGGGTTCGCCAATTTAGGAGCCACTTTCGGTGCACAGGACAGTTTGTCATTCTTAACAAACGCATAAGTTCAAATGGACGGCGGGCCTCACTCAGCGATACGGACTTACCTCAACGCGTCGGGGCGTGAACGCCATTGGCGGAGTGTTGGGGTTGACGACAGCATAGATTGGTCGGGGCAGGGCTTCGGTAGTCGATCGAAAACGGTCGCTCACTAGCTAGTGACTGAAGTGAATCGTCTGGAAGTATTCGCCACCCAGGAGTGCAAACTTTTTTTGAAAGAGCTCACTGAGGTTCTCGTCGGCTGTTGCGAAAAAGACTTGCGTTCCATTGAGTGCGACATTTCGAAGATAGTCAAGAAACGCCAGACTGTTTAGGTCATCAATGTTGGCGACAGGATCGTCAATCATCAATATCCCAACGCGATCGCGAACCGAGCGGTTTAGGGCCAAGAAGACTGATATCGCCAAAGCCGCTCGCTGGCCGGTGCTGATCTGATCCAACCTTGCGACCGCACCATCGGCCTCTCTAGTGAGGAGGATCTCGTTCCCGTCGCCAGCATCGAGTGAGATATCTGAGAATTCACTAGGGAGGTGAATCTGGCTAAAAATCCTAAGGATTGCGGCCTTGTAGCGAGTAAGGAATTCAGTAAGTCGGTCTTTGAGACCTGACCCAGCCTCCAGTGTGTCGAGGGCGACGAGAGCCTCGTGAACTCTCTTGAATTTCGCCTTTTGGGCAGGCAACCTGAGTTTGAGAGACTCGATCTGGGTACGGTACTTTTCGAGTGTGGCTGAATTCTCTTCAAGTTGCGTGCGGAAGTTGATTGCGCTACGCAACTCTTCTAGGTGGGCTGTGACACGGTTCTCAAGTGTGGTGGCGTCATCGGTATCATCAACGCGGATAATCTGTCGGGCCGCCACGAGCTCTTCGGTCGCCGCGTCAATGGAACGAATTTGAGCGATCGCCTTGTCTTCGACGTTCTTGGGCTCTCGAAGCCCCGGGAAAACATCCAACGCTGCCTCCTGTAGAGCGTTTTCGGCGGCTTCCGCTGATCTACTGGCCTTCTGGCGATCTTCCGAGATACTGGCAATGCTCTGTAATAGCCGGGCGCTACGCTTGTCGAGTTTTTCGGTTTCAATGTCCGCCTCTTCCATTTCCATGAGGCGCGAGAGACGATCAAATACTTCGGCAACATTATCAAGTGCGAAACCGTTTTGCTCTAGGGCGGTTGCTTTCTGTAGAACAGCGTCAAGCTCCTTAACTTCGGCGTCACACCGCGAGACTTCCCCGTTGAGGCGGGCAGCAATCTCGTTGAGAGGCAGATTTTCAACTCCGTCCGCTTTGACCGTGGCGTTGAGGTACGCGAGGGCCTGTCGGGCCGCGTCTCGAGCATCGCGCAGTGTCCCGAGTTCCGTCTCCAAGGAGCGAATCTTCTTGGACGTTGCAGCCAGGAGTCGCTCTGCTGGGGCCTTAACCTCCTGCTCCGTGATCTTTTGTTCTAAGACTTTGCGCCCGTGAAATTGACCGCAAAGTGGGCAATCCTCCTCCTCAGGGAGAAGGTCAAGGATCTTAGCACCAGTGTTCGCAAGCGCACGGCGGAGCTTGGCTAGCTGCGAGATGGTCCGTTCGATGTCTCTAGCCTGTTCCTTCAGTCCTTCGAGCTCCCGTTCGGCTTCGTCGATATTTGTTACAATCTCCGTTAATCTCTTCCTCCCAAGGTCTGTATGTTCTGCGGAGGCAATCAGGCGGACTCTAGTGCGCGACAGGCCGCCCCGGCGTTCCTTTAACTCCGGCAGCCGCGTTTCCATAGCCGACAAATGCTCAACAGGCGTGCCTGCCAAGATTGCAAGGATTTCTGCCGCAGCTTTAACTGTTTCTGCCTCCTCACGCAAAGTCTGGAGTGAGGAGTTAAGCTCATCAGCTAGAGTTTTCGCGCTAGCAGCCGCTTTGCGGCGGCCATCAATTGCAGAGATTGCTGTCTCTAGACGCTCCTTGTCTTTAGTGAGGATTTTGAGAGACAAGGAGCGGAGCCAGTCGGCGCTACGTCTCGCGTGCGCAAGATGCCGCTTTGCGGTTGAAAGCGCGTTAAGCGCATCGGAGGAACTTAGGCTTTCGGAAAGCCCAACATCCGCCGACAACGCACGCTGAACTTTAGCCAAGTTGTCGGCTTCCGACACTTTTGCTTCGAGTCCGCGCACCTCGGCCTCAAGCTCTGACAGCTCCGTTCGGCCCTGTTCGAGCGAACGTGCCAGCTCTTGGTGCTCCTTGCCTAGCGCCTTCGTCAGACCTTGAATGCGTTCGAAAATCCTCGTCGCTTCGCCCCCGAGTAGCAAGTCCGCGAACGCCTGGTTGAGGACTTCGCCATTTTCCTCGTACGCGAGTTTGTAGGCGGCGTCGCTCGAAAAGAAGACATACCTCCCGAAAGACTTTGGGAGTTCGTTTCCACTTCGATAAGAACGACCAAACCAAAGCGCGTCACGCTTTCTATACTTTGCGACGTTATCAGGCTCGTAGCGTTCGCTCTTGCTGTCGATCGTGTCGACGTAAAGCGTTGCCTCTTCTTCGCCGCTCGCTTCAGTCCGTCCACAAAGTACGAGTTCGATGGCTTCGAGGAAAGACGTTTTCCCGCTGCCATTTGGACCTGCAAGGAGATTGACTCGCCTGAGCGAGTAGGTCTTCTCAGGTGGTCGTCGACGATAGTTACTTATTGTCAAGGACTGGAGGCCGCGTAGCGTATCCCTCTCGACCGGCGAGGCATCTCTATTGCTTCGCACGCTGGGGGCAGGCACTCCGTCTTTGATGCGCGAGATCAGCTTCGTGCGAGGGGTTCTGCCGATATCGCTAAGTCCCGCTGGTTCGAGCTTCTTAATCCACTCATCCACAACATCACCAATGGAGGTGGTGATTTCTCCATCCACATCGAGTGCGCGATCGACAAAATCTCGCAGCTCGTCTTGAGGAACGACGTATTTGCGTGCGAAGTGGTCATCTTGGACAACGGTGCGCCTAACCGCGCGGACCGCAGGAGTTTCGTACAATTCCCTTTCGAGGATGAAGATTAAGTAGAAGCTCCACTGCAGTGGCCCCGTGTTGGCATAGAAGTCTTCAGCCAAGAGATTTTCTTGGTATCGACCCGGATCGAAGTCCTCACCGGCCATCGTGCCGGATGCGTCGAAGTAGAAGACCGATAAGGGATGGTCTGCGAACGTACGCTCGCACCGAAAAATTGATTTATTGTCGCCCAGCCGCGAAATGTTGCTGAATCTGGCACCAAGGGTGCGTTCGATTTCAGATAGTTCCATTATGCCCTCGTGATTCTACTAACCCGCGAAGGAGTCTTTGTAATTCTCGCTGAAGACGAAACGACTCTAGACGACAATTTGGCACCGACGTAGAACCACGAGAAGAACCGCCGGTACCCTTCGCTGACAGCGCCAACGACTCGATCGAGCTGAGCGATCGCACGTTCTTCGTTACCCACCATTCCCAAGAAGAGAGCGGTGCCCTTCGGCTGTTGACCGTGGTAAACATTGTCGTGCGGCCTATCGGGTTTGTAGTCCAACGAGGCCCCACCTAGCGGCTTGAGATCCCCGGTCCCAAACCCGTTTGCAACATCAAAGATATCGTATAGGGCTCGCAAACGAGACATCCGGTCGTCTAATGAGGCTCTACCCTCAGGATCTCGGGCGTACGCAGTCCGTACCAACACTTCCCCCGCGTTCAGCGCCAGGGGCTCTAGCTCCTTTGGAGCTATCCATTGGATGCTGGATACGTTTCCAGTTGCAAGCGCAACGAATCGCTCTAATGTCAATTGACAGCTGTTGCAACTATATGGGACGCGAGTCTGGAGATTCACTGACTTGAGGAGCGCATTGACACCATCGTCGGGAGTGCCGCCTGGGACCCATGTCTTCCCATTCCAAGTTAGGAAGTCCTTCACTGCAGGACCCGTTCGTAGGCAGGTTTCCGCAGGGGCGAATCCTTGGAAAGGCTTAGTGAGTTGAAGCTCTAAGCAGTGTTCGTCGTAGCTCGCCACGTACACCATCGCACGATAGTCATCCCACCGGAAGAGATAGAGGCCTCGTTCGTGGTTGTGTTGTAGCCGAGCATCGCTGACATCAAGTTCCGTCGACTTTGTGTAGAGGGCACTGTGCGGGGCGTCGGTGATGGGGACTTCCTTTCCGTAGTAATTCGCCCGCGTAGAAACGGCCCAGTTCAACGAGATGATCTCCTTATCCGATGCCTGTGCGCGAAGCGTCTCAGCGCGATAGCGAGAGATATTGTGCTGACGCGGTTTTGGGTTCAGCTGGAGATGGCATACTAAGATGGGCTTGGTTGCGAAGCCGGGGAATGACTGCGGGACAAAGTCCAACGCGTCCGAACAGATCACGGGTATGAGGATGATTGAGTCGTCATCATTATTCGTGATTGCATATGCGCGGCTTCCGCAAACGAGGTTGTCCCTTTCATTGGGAATCGGCTTTACGCCCATCGGCTGAGTCTTGAACTGAAGCACGACCACGAGCTCGTCGCTCGAATCGACGAAGCTGATCGCTAGCGGATCGACAAAGTTCTTGTTCGAGTCCTGGACGGCGTTATTCTCGTAGAGAATCTTGCATCCAATCCGGCTCTCGAGTTGACTGACCTCATCTCTTGAAATGGACTGACAACCTAGGAGCCAAAGACCGCCCCTTTTCGGTCGGGCTCCATCTTTGATCGCGCCCTCAAGTGCCGGCCAGGGGCAGCTGTATTCGGGAGAGAGCGTGAGGTCTGCCTTACGCGAGGCGCTTTCATTGAGGAAGCGTCTGAACTTGGCGACTGATGCGTCGTCTTCGGCTTTGAACCCCGTGGCGTCGATAGCCACGGGTAGGTCGGGTTGAATGTGAAAGCAGGTGTAGGTGGCTTCGTCTGGGACAAGGAAGGAAAAACATGGGGGCTCGACGCCGTGCTCCGAGCAGAAATTCCTTAATGACTCAAAAGTCAGTTTCTTCATGCCGTACGCCCCACGGCGATTGGACTGTCTTTGCGAAACGACCGTACCGTATGGAAAGCACGACGTCTTATGCGTCTCTTCGTGGGGATGGGCATGTTATCGTTGAGTCGATTGGGGAACGGTACACGGCTCGAATGAAGGCACTACATCCGTCGAGCCAGCTTGTCTGTAAAGCGAGGTGCGTTGCAAGGTCGGATTGTAGCGAAGGTCTTGGGACGATGCCTCCCGAAAGGCCGCCCGAGGCTGACAATTACGCCGCGGGATGGATTGAATGAACTGGGCACGACGCAAACGAAATTGCCCGAGTGAGGGCTGTAGCGGGCCAAATTTGTGATGGGCTAATTTCGCATTGACCTTTCATCGCCTGCTGCAAACCCACCGTCCGACTGAACGGGAATGTTTCTCGCCGACGACCTGACGGATTAGATACCAAAACGGTCAACCTCCTTCATCACAAGTAGTTTTGCGTGGAAATCGCTGTGTCAGTCGTCCCAATGTGGTTCATTCTATTCCTCATCTTGCAGGCTGCGGTTAGCAGCCTGCGTTCTGACTCTAAATGGATCATTACGATGAACAATTCTCTTGCTGGGCTGACTCCTCTCGAACTCGAAACTCTTGCGAATGCCATTGCGGACCATGTTGCTGATCGTTTGGCGAAACGCAGGCGACTGCTGACTCGGCATGAGCTTTCGCATGTAATCAACGTCTCTGTGCCAAAGATTGTCACCATGCTTCGCGACAACGAGCTACCAGTCATTCGGGTCGGACGAAAATTCTTGTTCGATCCGTACGTCGTGATCCACCATTTGTCGCTGGCAACGAAAGAAGCAGATCGCGCGACACGCATCAAAGAACCGGACTAGGTTTTGGCAACCAGTTGGGTCAGAAGCGGCCATAGCTGCCTCTGACCTGACAAATTTCTGTGAAAAAGGGTGCAAGAACTGAGGGGTGCAGAGGCTTGCCGCGAAAAACACGGTAAATCACGGCGTTTTCGACGGTTTCTTTCGTGCCAGAAATGGGTTGGCGACACCTTCAAATCGCGTCGCCCCGACTGCTTTTGAAAAATCCAAATGCCGCAAGTTGTTCAGACATCTTGCGGCGTTTTCTTTCACTATGGCCATGGGCAGCTGGGAAACAGAATCTTGGCGCGAAAATTCAGAGTCCACTCAACGGGTTAGGAGCTTCTTCCAAAACTTGGTCCCTTTCATTTGCTTTGCCGGTGGCGATTGCTCTTAGGACCAAGCTCTTGCTTCGTGAACCAGGCGCATCAGGCAGAGTGCAAGCCATCTGGATTTGGATAGCTAGTTGTCCAGCTAACGGGCGTGTGGGCGAACCTATTCGGCATGCCGGTGTCATCAGCGTAATTTCTAAACGGCAATCAGAGTTCTCTATCCCCAAACAATGGGAGTCTAACAATGGGTGCGTCTCATGGTGATTTCACCAAGTACCCCCGCACGCCACATTTGTTCGGGTCCAAGGGGACCGATGACGACAAGCATCTTGGCGAAGCAGAGTCGAAGCGGTTCATCGCTGATGAGTCGCTTATTGTGGAGGAGAAGATTGACGGGACAAACGTCGGCATCCACTTCTCGGATTCAGGTGACATCGTACTGCAATGCAGAGGGCATCTGATCACCGAAGGGATGCATCCTCAGTACGACTTGTTCAAGCAATGGGCGATCGTCAAACGGAATGTATTGGAAGATAGGCTGACGAACCGATTTATCATGTTCGGGGAATGGGTGTATGCGAGGCATTCGATCCACTATCGTAAGCTGTCGCACTACTTCTACGAGTTCGATATCTACGACAAGCAGCAAGAGGCATTCCTCGATCTGACGCGTCGAATGTCGTTGCTCGAAGGTGCGGGCATTCAGACGGTTCCTGTCGTCCACATGGGCGCGGTGAGCCGAAGTGGTCTCGAGGATTTGATCGGACCATCGCAGTTCAAAAGCCACTTTGATAACCCGATTACAAGTCGGCCTGACGATCTCATGGAAGGTCTGTATCTGCGGACCGAGGCAAGTGGCGTCGTCAACGGTCGGGCGAAGTTTGTTCGTCCTGAATTTGTCGAAAAGATCAAGCAAAGCACGCACTGGCAACATCAGCCAATGGTGCCAAATGCGATTGCGGACAATGTGGATATTTGGTCATGAACTGGGAACAACTACATCAGTCATCGCTTGAAGAGATCACGGCGTGGGCCGAATCCCAGTCGTGGTGTCAGGCGATGTCGAACTGCGCCCAGGATGCTCAGTGGCATTCCGAAGGAGACGTCTGGACTCATACCAAGATGGTGCTGCGGCAACTGTTCGGACTTGATGAGTGGTCATCACTGTCGGCACATGATCAAACCGTGCTGATCTTCACGGCATTGTTCCACGATGTTGCCAAACCATTGACGAGTGAAACCGATCCGGAGACGGGACGTGTTCGTTCTCCGAAACACGCCGTCAAAGGCGAGCACGTCGCCCGGTCGATTTTGCGTGAACTGGGTTGCGACCTGACGACTCGCGAAGAGATTGCTCGACTGGTGCGTTTCCACGGACGACCCGCGTTTCTGCTGGAACGCGATGAACCGACTCATGAAGTCGTGCGGCTTTCATGGTTGGTCAACAATCGATTGCTGTATCTGTTTGCGTTGGCAGACACTCGCGGACGAGACACCGACTCGATGACTCGTCCCGAAGAGAACCTTCACTATTGGAAACTCACCGCTGAAGAAGCAGGGTGCTATGACGAGCCCTATCGATTCGAGACGGACCATGCTCGCTTCACCTTTTTCCGTCAGTCCGAGCCAAATCTTCACTATGTTCCACACGAAGACTTCTCATGCACCGTGACGTTGATGGCCGGTTTACCGGGTAGTGGCAAGGACACTTGGCTCTCCAGAAATTACGCAAACTTGCCGATCGTTTCACTGGACAAGATCCGAACGGAGCTTGGGATTGATCCAAGGGACAATCAAGGCAAAGTGGCTCAGCGAGCGAAGGAACTCTGTCGCGAATTCTTGCGTTCCAAAACTTCATTCGCATTCAACGCAACCAATACGATGCGACTGACGCGTGGCCGTTGGACTGACTTGTTCGCCGACTACAACGCTCGTATCGAGACGGTTTACCTTGAGCCACCATTCAGTGAAATACTTCGGCAAAACCGATCGAGGCATGATGCGGTGCCAGAATCAGTCATACGCAAGCTGGCTGAAAAATGCGAGCCACCGACGTGGACCGAAAGTCATGACCTTGTGCTCAGCGATGGAAAGCGGTCTTGAACAACGGTCCACGGAGGGATCAATATGTCGGTCCCGAGCATCTGCGAAACATAGCTTCGTCCCCAGTCCAGCCGATCACCACAGTCGAGCAGCTTCGGGGGTGTGTTGTCGTCGCTAGGAATCACACAAGGCTCTCAAGACCAAGCAGCGACCTTCGTGATTGATCTAAACGGCAATCTCTGCCTTGCCGAACGTCGCTCGGTGCATGTTTGCTGTGCGGGAGGTCATGACGTGCCCAGTGCCAGCGAAGTCACCTTTGGTATCTCCGACAAAAACCTTGCCGTCGAGTGGATCACGAATCAATCGACAGGATATTGTCTGGAGCCATTGATTGTCGGAAGAAATGATATCCCAAGTTCAGCTCTATTGTGTGTGACGGAAGTCAAGGTGTTTCGGCGCTTCGACATAGCCTTCGCGACCAGGAGGCTTTGGAAAAAGATGACGCAGAGACGGGGAGTCGCAGGGACGCAGAGTGTATAAGGATGCAGCGGTAATGAACCGAATCTAAAATGGAAAACGTCATACTCAAACAGACTCCGTTCCAATTTGACTTTTTCAGCGACTTTCCGCCTCCCGCGCCCCTGCGTCAAAACAATGAACACACCGATGCATGCGAATGACATCAGCAAAGCTGTATCACGCGCTACGATTGAAGTACATCGGACGCTTGGAGGACAGCGGTCGAGGCTGACTCGCATGTCTGGCAAATCATGATTCTGTTTGAATTTGCAAACTCATCACGCTAATAAAGAAGTGCATCTCACTTCGCATCGGGAGATACTGCGGATACCGACGACTGACGAATCTCTGTCTTTTTAGCGCACACAGGGCTGCAAGAATTGGATCGTTGTCAATAGAGCGTTCTGGATTCCGTAGGAATCACTCGGACAGGTCGACTTCCAAATTACGGAAATAATCGCACTCAACATCGTCTTCACAATCCAATGCTACGACCACGAACATGCTTACGAGTCGCGATGCAGCTTGCATTGTTAATTGCGGCTTTCACCGTCGATTCTTGCTTCGCGGATGAACCTGAAAACGAATCTTCTTGGCGGCGATTGTTTGACTCGATCTCCAGACATTACAAGCTTTCACGCGAGACGAATTCTGAAAACTCATCGCAATTGGAACTGGCCGATGGACCGGTCTACGCTTGGGGGCATCCACAGCAGCAAGGATCGTCCTTTGGAACTGTTTATGTGTGGACGCACGAAGGATCAGCCGAGGCAGTCGCTTGCTTTTGGCGATATGTCAATCCCAGCGGACAACGCGCCATCGTGCATGAGCTGCACTCCCTGTCTCCAGAAACGATCAAGTCGGAGGGAGAGTTCGACACGTGGAGTACTCGCACCGGGATCAAACCGACGTTGGTTTCCGGTTCGGATGGTCTGGTCGCTTCGACACCTGTCGCGAGATTGCAACAGATGCGTGCTATCGGTCGCAACTTTGACTTAGTCTCTGTGTCAGCTTCCGGCGACCGCGTTCAACAGCGATTGCTCCCACAACCGTTCTATCGATCTCAAATCGCTGCTTCGTCGACTTTGGATAAGGCGACTTCTGAAGGGGCAACTCTCGACGGAGCTTTATTCGCATATGTTTGCTCGGTCGGCACGGATCCGGAAGCGTTTTTGCAACTGACCGCGATCCAAACTGACGAGGGTCCACGTTGGCATTGGTCGTTGGCCCGCTTTTCGCATCACAATCTCTATGCCCGCTACAAAGGCCAAGAAGTCTGGACTTCAGAGCGAGACGCCAACAATCCGATTTCGCACAACGCAGACCGGACGTATCAAATGCTGAGCCAACCGTTTCGGCCTTCGATGATAGAAGAGCTGGGGGAATCGGATGGAGAGTGATTGTTGCTGGGGTTTTTCGTAGTTTCAGTCGCCTGATTGTTGAGGCGGGATTCGAGTAGGAGTACCGCTTCGCTGAGTACGAGTAGGAGTACGATTGGGCGATTTGCTGCCGGGAATCGTACTCGTACTTCAGGGCTTCGCCCGGTACTCGTTCCTCGTTCTCGAGTCGGGCGTTCCGCGTCGGGATTAGGCCCATTCTTGCGGTGACGTTGGATCTTGGGATTCTTGCTGGAGTTGTGAGACGGCGGGTTTCGAGTACGAGTACCGCTTCGCTGAGGACGAGTACGATGGGGGAAATTGTGGTCACGAAGCGTACTCGTACTTCAGGGCTTTGCCCGGTACTCGTTCTCGTTCTCGAATCGGGCTTTTATCGCGATGGGAAACCCAGCTTGCGGTGACGTTGGATCTCGCTGTTTCGCTGGGGTGATGCAGTGGCGGGTTTCGAGTACGAGTACCGCTTTGCTGAGTAGGAGTACGAGTAGGAAGTACGAAGTAGGATTTATCGCAAATAGAGATAGCGTTTCATTGCCCACAAGGATTGGGCAAGGTCGGCTAGGGCTGCGACTTGATTTCCTTGTCTCGCTTTGGTTTGCGTTTCGACAAAGCTGACTAGGGTTTCGATTGCTTCGTCGGGTAAGGGTTGGCCGTGGGCTCGCAATGCCATCTCGTGGATACACTCTTCGATCGGTCGCTGGTCGCCGCTGACTTGTTTGGCCCAGCGAGTGGCTTGGTCGATGACAAACGGATCGTTCATCATCGCTAGCGATTGAGCCGGGACGTTGGATTGACTGCGTCGCCCTTTGGGGCCAAAGGGATTCGGCATATCGAACGTCAGTAGAAACGGATTCAAGAAATTACGGTACACCGCTTGGTAAATCGTTCGCCGACCTTCGCCATCCAGCGGGCCGCTCCCACGAGCACCACGCCCAGTCATGAACGCGGTCCGATGGGTTGGGATCGGTTGCCCATACATTTGGTCCGAAAGTGTTCCCGCACTGTGCAAGATCCCATCTCGTATCATCTCCGCTCCCAAGCGGCGAATGTTCATTCGATGCAGTAGCGAATTGGTCGGATCCGCTTCGCCAATGTACTGCGGATCATTTGCCGGATGGGCGTTGCTTGACTGGCCATAAGTTCGCGAAAGGACGATGCGCCGAATCAAGCGTTTGATTGACCATCCGTCTTCTGCAAATGTTGTTGCTAGGTGATCGAGCAACTGCGGATGAGTTGGCATGATGCCTTGTGGTCCGAAATCATCAACCGAGGCGACGATGCCGGTTCCGAATAGATGGTGCCAGACTCGATTAACACGGACTCGCGCGGTCAATGGATTCTGTAGCGAGGCGATTTCGTTAGCTAAATCCAGACGACTGCCAGGATTGCCACCGAGTGCCGTTAGGTTCCTCGGTTCGACGAGTTCACCATGGTTGGAATGGCCACCACGGATATAGATGGGAGCCGATTGACGAGTCCCTGCTGCCATCGCAATCGCCATCGGTGCCTTTTTCCAAGACTTCGATAGATCGGCAAGTCGTTTGCTGTAGTAGTCGATTGCCAAGATTTCTTTGGGAGTATCGTTGACGGTTTCCGTCGTTGCCCATCGCTGCAAAAGCTTTGTTGTCTTGCCGTCGGTGAATTGATTTTGAAGCGACTGCTTGGCCGTGTCGAAATCCATCGAAATGATACCGTCCGGTGGTGAAGTCTCCGGCCAAGTCTCGGACATCCAGATCTGATCGATCGCCATCGATCCCTCGCCGGTGTCCTCGAATTCCAAGTAAGCTTGGTGTCCGATGTACTTCTTTAAATCGCCATCAAGCGAAATCCATTTGTATTCGCCGGACGTATCGGTCTGTTGTTTGTCGCGGATGGTGCCACCAAACAGCAGGGATTGAAACTTCGCCATCTCGTAATGGTCGATCACGATACGAACGGTCATATTGCGATCGCAGCGCATCCAGATGTCGATTCGAGGCGATGTGATTTCGAAGGTTGGTGATCGGAGTGTTCCCGCCGCCGATGATCCGTAAACGCCACTGTCAACGGTTCCGGAGCGATGGCCTTCCGGCACCGCACTGATAAGGTACTTCGGTGACTTTGTGACCGGCTGGAACGCGCGTCCGGTCGTGGACCAACCTTCAGGAATTCGGTCCGTATCGAAATCGGCAAGCTGTTTCGCACGGGCTGAGTATGCGTCCCATTGGTTTTGTGAGAACGCCTGTTTCGCTTCGCTTAGTTTTGCGAACGCAGCACGCAAACCTTCGTCGTCATCAAATTTGACAGCTGAGTCACGGACGTGATTTGCGAATTCTTCTCGGACGTCATCGATTTGATTGGCCAAGTCACTGCGACTGCCATAGCTGTCTAGTGGCACTTCTTGGCGGCAGCTACTTTCCAGCAACGCTTGAAATGCGTAGTAGTCTGCGGTGCTGATCGCATCGAATTTATGATCGTGACAGCGAGCACAAGCGATTGTCAGACCGAGAAAGGTTTTGCCGAAAACATCGATTTGATTCGAAACGACGTCAGCTTCGTTCTGCAGCACATCGGTCGGAGCGTGGGTGGCTTCGTGCAGGTACCAAAAACCTGTCCCGACGATTGATTCGTCATACTTCTTTTCCGGATGCAGACGCGGTGACTGCAATAAGTCGCCTGCCAAGTGTTCTTTGATGAAGCGATCGTATGGCACATCGCTGTTGAAAGCCCGGATGACGTAGTCACGATAGCGATGGGCGTTCTCGATCGGGTAATCAAATTCGTGCCCATAAGTGTCTGCGTACCTGACAAGGTCGAGCCAGTGTCGTGCCCATTTTTCACCAAAGCGGGGCGAATCTAAAAGCTGATCGACGATCTGTTCTTTGGTTTCCCAAGAGGCATCTTGCTGGATGCGGCGGATCATTTCCAGCGAAGGCGGCAGGCCCGTCAAGTCAAAGCTAACGCGACGCAACCAAGTCAGTGGGTCGGCGTCTTTGGCGGGGTGAATGTTCGCGGCACGAAGTTTTGCCAAGACGAATCGGTCGATGTCATCGCGAGACCAATCGTCATTTTCAATTGCCGGTGGCGTAGGAGATTCGATCGGTTGCCAAGACCAATGTTGATCGACACGCTCCTGCAGATCGAATTTGGGGCGTCTTGATGTTGTCTGCGTTGATTGACGCGGATCATAGGCACCACCGGCAATCCAACGCTGCAAATCCTTGATTTCATCGTCACTTAAACGTGAATCCGGGGGCATCCCCATGACACGTTCTTCGGTGTAGCGGACTGCGTCCATGATCAAACTTTTGTCAGGGTCGCCGACCATGATCGCGGCGCCCGAATCACCACCGGTTTGCCAGCCTTGTTGACTGTCGAGTGAGAGACCAGCTTCGGCTTCGTCACCGGCATGACATTCGTAGCACTTGTCGACAAGCAACGGCCGGATCTTGTTTTCAAAGAAAGCTGCGTCGTCGCTGTGGCTTTGATTGTCGCTGTTCGTTTGAAGGATTTCTTCGCCGAGTGTGATTGTGCAACAAAACAAGCTTGCCAGGACGGATAGCAAGATCCGATGGTGAGGTACATTCGATGTTTGGCAAAGTTTCGTACTTGCGTTAATCATGCCAAAATCCCCTCGATCAGTTTTCCATGCACGTCCGTCAATCGCATATCGCGTCCGCTGAACCGGAATGTGGTACGCGTATGATCCAGTCCCATTAAGTGCAGCATCGTCGCGTGAAGGTCGTGCATTTCGTATCGATCACGAATCGCGTGATAGCCCCATTCATCGGTTTCGCCAACGGTCACACCACCTTTGATTCCGCCGCCGGCAAGCCAAACGGTAAAGCCGAACGGATTGTGGTCACGACCGTTCGCTCCTTGTGCAAACGGAGTCCTGCCGAACTCGCCAGCCCAGACGATCAGCGTTGAATCCAACAAGCCACGTTGCCGGAGGTCTTCGATCAAAGCGGCGATCGGTTGATCCACTGTTCTGCAGTTTTTGGTGTGGCCGTCGACGAGGTTGGAATGTTGATCCCAGCGATCGCCATTGCCGGCCGGACAAGTCAGTTCAATAAATCGCACTCCACGTTCGACCAAGCGACGTGCGACCAGACATTCGGTTCCAAAGGTTCGTGTGTTTTGGAAGTCCGACTCCAATCCATACATCCGTTTGGTCGCCGCCGATTCTTGGCGAAGATCCATTAAGTCTGGGACGGTGGTTTGCATTCGGAATGCGATTTCAAAATTCTGAATCGCCGTTTCGATCTCGTCGTCATAGCCTTCTGACTGCATCGTTTTGCGATCGATCTCGGCGATCAGGTCCAACTTGTTGCGCTGCAGTTGGACGTTTGGTTCGGCAGGCTTGATATTCGCGATCGGATTGTCTTGAGGCAAAAAGATGCTGCCTTGATAGGCCGACGGCAGAAAGCCACTTCCGAAACAGTCCAGGCCTCCGGGCGGGATCAGGCCTCCGTTGAGAACGACAAATCCGGGTAGCTCCGCGTTTTCGCTTCCCAAGCCGTAGCCGAACCAAGCACCCATGCTGGGGCGTCCTTGTAAGCCGCTACCGGTATGTAGAAAGTAATTTGCCGACGTATGTTCAGAGAACTCACTGGTCATCGAACGAACAACGGCAAGCTCGTCCACCACTTTGGAAAGGTGAGGAAACAAGCTGCTGACTTCGATGCCGCTGTCACCATGCTTTGCGAAGTCCCAAGGGCTCGCCAAGACTTTGCCCACGTTATCGAACTGTGTTGGGGCCAGTTTGCCAATCGTTTGCGTCGGATCGGCACCGTTGTATTTCTTGAGCAGCGGCTTCGGGTCGAAGGTGTCAACTTGGCTGGGGCCACCGTCCATGTAGAGGAAGATCACGCTTCGAGCTTTCGGTTCGAAGTGTGTCGGTTTGGGGGACAGCGGGCCAGACGCTTGCGATCCGTCAGTGCGTTGTGAAGCACTGGCGTCAGACATCAAGGAACTCAACGCGATCGCACCAAGACCACTGCCGACTTCACCAAGGAGTCGGCGACGCGAGAGTGGGCGATCACGGAAGCGGCGACAATGGTGACTGGACATGTCGGGTTCGCTTTGGAATGCAGGTGGGATTCAAGGCAGGATGATCAATTCTACCTGATGAAGAGTTGTGATTGGAGACTAACTTGTCGAGCGTTGAGGACGTGTTGGTTTTTCGTTTGGTCGTTTTCTGGTTTGCGATGTCTGTGGGGAGGAGTGCTACCGACACGGAGTGAAGGGTGATAATGGTGGGGAAGCGCGTTCCCGACACGGAGTGTCGGGGGACGATGTCGAGAATGAGTGCTCCCTACACAGAGTGTCGGGGGACACTGGCGGGAACGAGCGTTTCTTACCGGAAGCGTGGTCCGGGGGGAGTTCAAACTGCCGGGACGAGCCAAGCGGCGAGGACTGTGACCAACAGTGCCGATAATCCCATCGCGGTGCTCATCGGCGAGATCACTTTCAGGCCTTCCGATTCCGTCATGCCACTCATCCGGGTGATCACCCAGAACGCACTGTCGGTCATCCAAGACACAGGCTTGCTGCCCGCTCCGATTGCCATCGCCAAATAAACCGGATGGAACGGCAAGTTGCCTCCGGTGGCAAAGCCTTGCAGCACTCCGGCAGCGGTAATCATTGCGACCGTTGCGGAACCTTGCAGCGTGCGGATCGCGGTCGTCACTAAGAAAGCGACCGGCAACAAAACCAGTCCCGCGTTGGTATCCACTAAATCGCTGACCGCGGACGCAATTCCAGCATAGAAAAGCATCTTTCCGAAGGCCCCGCCCGCGGCCGTGATCAAGATGATGTTTCCAGCGGATGCCAAGGCTCGGCTGACCAGGCTTTGTCGACGTTCCGCATCGACAAATCGAACGAGCCGAAACGCGAGAGCCAATCCGATCGCGATCGCAATGTTTTTGTCACCAACAAACTGAATCCCTTTGGTTATCGAACTGTTGGCCATGTGCCCCGCATCGATCGCGTAGTTCACAACGCTACCGAGTGTGATCAAGACGACGGGGACGATGATTGGTAGCAGGGAAACGGTCAGCCCCGGCGCCGGACTTGCCTGTGGTGTTGATAAGCCATCTGCGGATATGGAACTCGGGGACGTTGCAGGTTCCTCGTTTGACATCGATGACGTTTCTGGTTCGTCAGAATCTTCGCCGCGTAGCGGGACATCGACGAAGTGATTGATCAAGCGAGCCGCCGCAAGTGAGAGCACACTGCTGAGCGATCCGATTGAAAGTCCAGCGATCAGGACCACTCCGACATCGATGTGCAGGATTTCAGCCACTTGCAAAGGCCCCGGCGTTGGCGGGATCAGCGAGTGCGCGATCGAGCCCCCGGCCAAGATCGCCAGTAGAAACAGGACATAGTTTTTGCCGACGGCTCGGCGCATCGAACGGGCGAGCGGCACCATCAGGTAGAAAACCGTGTCGAAGAACACTGGGATTCCGATCACAAAAGAGCTGAGCGCGAGAGCTTCGGGGGCTCGTTTGGGACCGGTGATCGCCAAGATTCGTTCGACGATGATTCTTGCGGCGCCAGATTCACTGAGCAATCCACCGATGACGCTGGCCAGCGCGATCAGAATTCCGATGCGGCCAACAGTGTTTCCGAATTCCGTTGACAGCCGTTTGACGGGGCTGCTGTGCGGGAATGACTCAGCCTCCTTTGGCGTGAAACGTTCAGCGGCGACCTCTTGTTGTGCATGAACCTGCAGGGTCTCCGTTTTAGTCAGGGCTGCGACAAGAAGTCCTGCTAACAGCAGGGTCACAAACGCGTGCAGGCGAAAACGCAAAATACAGACAAGAACGACGGTAATCGCGAGCGCGACGATCCACCAAATATTCATCAAGGTTTGTCAGCCGGGGAGCAAAATTGACTGCGGCAATCAGTCGATCTGGTCGACAGATCGAAAGGGGCGTAGATTATGCAAACCAGAAACTTAGCAGAATTGGGAGGAGGGCGTGGTCGCCGTCCCCCATGCGATTCATTTGTTGGCTACAAAGGGATTGTCGAGCGGTTTTGGTGCGATGTGGGAACGATGGCCTGATGCAGGTGCATTGACGACCTAGACTCGACCAGACAATGCTCACAACCGATGTTCAGCCATCAATGAAAGGGTAAATTCCGTGGCCAAGTTAGGCTGCGGACGATTTTTCGATCCTCACACAACCGGTCAATCAGTCACGTGTCCGACAGTCGTTCCGATACCGAGGTTTCGTTCTTCGAAAAGCACGAATTTGCCATTCGTCGGCTTCATTCATTGACCGGCATCGTGCCATTGGGTTTGTACATGGTCGTTCACCTGACGACCAACGCCAGCTTGCTGAACGGGCCGGAAACGTTTCAGCGTGCCGTGTTCATGATCCATAGCCCCGGGGCGCTTTTGCCGCTGATCGAATGGGGCTTTATCTTTCTGCCACTATTGTTCCATGCAATTTTGGGCATTTGGATCGCAAAGACCGGGCGTCCCAACAGCGGGCAATATCGATTCGCCAGCAACAAACGCTACACCTGGCAACGCTACACCGGCATCATCGGCTTGGTGTACCTGTTCCTGCACATCATGCACTTGCACGGCGGTTTTCACGCCGAGTGGTGGATCACGTCGATCAACAAGATCGGCTTCGGCATGTTCCACCCCTATAACGCCGGCAGCTCGCTGGTGACGGCGATGGACTTTGGCTGGGGCATTGTTTGGCCGGCCATCTATCTCGTCGGCGTGCTTTCGCTGGTTTACCACTTGGCAAACGGCTTATGGACCGCCGGGATTACTTGGGGGCTGTGGATTAGTCCTCAAGCTCAGCAGCGGGCCAGCAAAGTTTTTGTGGCGTTCGGAGTCGTTTTGACGGTTATCTCACTGTCAGCATGGGCTGCGGCCGTGCTCCCAAGCGAAGAAGACGCGCAGGCGATGGAGCAGGTCGAAGACCGCATGTACGAAATGGGCGTTGCGTCAGGCATGGTCCCAGAAAACGAAGAAAAGCGGACTCCAGAAAGCACCGTGGAATCTGAAAGTGATTCAGAGTCCGAGGAATCCGAACCGGTTCAAGCCGCGATGAAAGAATTCACGCCGGCTTCCTAGGCAACGCGCCGCCAATTTTGGCCACGCTTGTCATGCGTCGGCCACGAACCATTCAACGCAGTCACCACCTTAGAAATAAAGAACCGAATCGCCATGGCAAATCACCGAGTCGTCGTTGTAGGCGGAGGACTAGCCGGACTGGCCAGCACGATGAAGCTGGCCGAACTTGGCATCAACGTGGATCTGATCAGCTTGACCCCCGTGAAACGCTCGCACAGCGTTTGCGCCCAGGGCGGGATCAATAGCTGCAATGACCAAACACGTCAGTTGGGCGATAACGAGTGGAAACACTTTGACGATACCGTTTACGGCGGTGACTTTTTGAACCACCAGCCGCCGGTCAAAGAAATGGCGGACTGGGCACCCAAGGTCATCGACCTGATGGACCGTTTGGGCGTTCCTTTCAACCGCACCGGCGAAGGCTTCATCGACCGTCGACGTTTTGGCGGAACGCTTTACAAGCGAACCGCCTTCGCAGGGGCAACTACCGGGCAACAGCTGCTGTATGCCCTGGACGAACAGGTCCGCCGCCGCGAGACCGAAGGCATGGTGCGGAAGTTCGAATTCTGGGATTTCCAAGGCTTGATCCAAGACAGCAGTGGTCGTTGCCGCGGTGTCGTTGCGCAAGACATGGTGTCGATGGAACTGCAGGCATTCCCGGCTGATGCGGTTGTCGTCGCGACCGGCGGATGTGGCCTGATCTACGGTCGCAGCACGATGAGTGTGTTCTGCTCCGGTAGTGCCGCCAGTCGCTGTTTTCAAGCAGGCGCCAAATACGCCAATGGTGAATTCATTCAAGTTCACCCGACTGCGATTCCGGGTAGCGATAAGCTGCGTCTGATGAGCGAATCGGCTCGCGGTGAAGGTGGCCGAGTTTGGGTGCCGCGGAAGCCACACGATGTTCGCTCACCACGCGACATTCCTGCAGGCGAGCGATATTACTTCTTGGAAGAACGGTATCCCGAATATGGAAATTTGGTTCCACGTGATATCGCGACTCGTGAAATCTTTGATATCTGCGTCAACGAAGGTTTGAGCGTCGATGACGAGCGGATGTGCGTTTACTTGGATTTGACCCACATTTCCAAGAGCGAGCTGGACCGCAAGCTGGGCGGCATCTTGGAAATCTACGAAAAGTTCCAGGGCGTCGATCCACGTATCGAACCGATGCGGATCTTCCCTGCGGTTCACTACAGCATGGGCGGTCTGTGGGCCGACTATGTTCGTACCGCCGCTGGTGGACTGGAGCCTGGGGCTCCCAAGAACCACATGACCAACATCGAAGGTCTGTATGCGATCGGCGAATGCGACTACCACTATCACGGTGCAAACCGGCTTGGAGCCAACTCGCTGCTTTCGTGCATTTTCACTGGGCTATTCACCGGGCCGTCGATTTCTAACTACATCGACAACCAAGCCGAAGGCCACGCCGATTTGGCGTCCAGCGATGTCGAAGCGGCTGTGAAGAAGCAACAAGAACGCCACGACAATCTGTTGAAGGGCAATTCGGGTAGCGATGAGAATCCTTACCTGATTCACCAAGAACTCGGCGACGTGATGACTCGCGCCGCAACCGTCGTTCGTCGAAACGATCAACTCAAAGAAGCGATCGATACCGTCAATGATCTTCACGAACGCGCGATGAAGGTCAACTTGTCGGACACCGGCAGTTGGTCCAACCAGAACGTGCTGTTTTCGAAGTCGCTGCAGGACATGTTCCCGATCGCGAAGTGCATTCTGCAAGGCGCTTTGCAACGCGACGAGTGCCGTGGTGCTCACTACAAACCGGAATTCCAAAAGCCTTCGCTGACAGCGGAAGACCCAGCCGAGCGACGCAAACAAGCCGAACAATGGTTGGACGAGTTCGACAAGAACAACGAAAAGTTCCTCAAAAGCACGATCGCCGATTACGATCATGCCACGATGAAACCCAAGCTGTCTTACGAAGACGTCGACACGTCGTTGATTCAACCGCGACCACGTTTGTACGGATTGGTCGGCGCTGACATCATCGAGCAAGTCTTTAAAGAGCGTGCCGAAGCGAAGAAAAACGGCACCGCTGCGGCTGCAACTGCCTGAGTCGATTGCGAATCAGAATCGGCGATCGATTTAACCACCCCGACACCAACTCAACACCATCCTTCAGGTTCTAAATAGGCTGACTCCATGATTGCTTTCGACGAGCATGCGAAACGCCCTGAGTTCATCAACGTTCGTGTCAAGCGACAAGACGGTCCTGGTAAAGAACCGTACTGGCAACTTTTCAAGATCAAGTACGAGCCTGAGCTGAACGTCATTTCGGTTCTGCAAAGGATCGCGGCTCTTGGAAAAGACGCCGATGGCAACAAGTCACTGCCTGTCTGTTGGGACTGCGGGTGCTTGGAAGAAGTCTGTGGCGCCTGCACGATGGTGATCAACGGCCGAGTTCGTCAAAGTTGTAGTGCATTGGTTGACCGACTGATGCAAGACAATCCTGACGAGCTGGTTCTCGAACCGATGTCAAAATTCCCCGTGATCCGGGATTTGATGGTCGACCGTTCGCGTCTATTCCGTGGACTAAAACGGGTCAAAGGCTGGGTGCCTGTCGACAGCTACTACGACATGGGTGCCGGCGAACGACAGTTGCGTGAGATGCAAGAACGCAACTATCCGCTCAGCCAGTGCATGAGTTGCGGTTGTTGCGTCGAAGCTTGTCCGCAATACACGAAGATCGAACTACAACAGCAAAGCGGCGAAAGCGACGAAGCGTTCGAAGCTCGTAAAAACGAAGCGTTCGACAAAGCTTTCGTCGGCCCTCACGCGATCTCGCAAGCGATGCTGTTCAACAACCACCCGACCGGCAAAGCGTTGGCCGGTGAACGCCTGGACGCGTTGACTGAGCCCGGTGGTATTCAGGCTTGTGGTAACGCACAAAACTGTGTTGCCGTTTGCCCGAAGGAAATCCCTTTGACCACGTCAATCGCACGAGCTGGCCGGGCGACCACGCTGCATATCATTCGCAAGTGGTTTGAGAAGTAGGTCAGGGCTTTCGTCAAAGCGGCCAAAACAAGGCGGCCGTTAGCGTGCACTTATCTATCAGACAGCCCGAAGTGAACTGGCCGACGCGCGGCAAACGTCGCGAATCGAACGCTCGTCGGCCAAATGCATGGTCGGGATGTTGGCCGCGATCAATGGTCCGGCCGCTTGACCGTATTCATTGGTATCAAGCGTGTTGATGACTGCGGCAACAGCTTTGCCGCGTCTGGCAAAGCCAACCAACATGGCGATCGTTTCTGGGGTCGCCTTTTGAAAGATCGCGATCAGCGTTGTCTCGCTGCTGATTCGGGATTCGGCTTCGATTAACAGTTGGGCAAGTGACATGCCGTCGCTGCGTTCTAGCCGAGCCAGCTGAGTTCGCAGTTTCTTGAAATGGGCGGGTCCTTTTCCGGCGTCGATCACGACCGGGCGAAGTCGATCATTCTTGTTTGTCATCTGCGCCGACAGTTTGGCTTGTTCTCGGACGCGGTGATCTCCTCGCCAACCATCCATTCGAATTCGGTCCGCTGCGTCACGACCGTTGGTCACCATCGCGAAGGGTTGTGACTGTTCCATCAAGGTGCTCGCGATCGATCCTGCGGCAGTGATTGCCAAGTCTGTGCGAACTGGTTCGTTGCAAGTCGGATTGGTATCGACATGAAGGTCGATCACAACGGTAGCACCCGCGATCGAGGTCGGTTCATAGACCTTGCTATGCAAGATTCCTGTCCTTGCCGTCGCAGACCAGTGAACACGACGCATCGGATCACCCGGTTGCCATTGCCGAATTCCACGCAGGCGTGTGGGGTCTTCGAATACGTTGTCTCGCATACGAATTTCGCCCATCGGACGAGGCGAGGCGATATCGTAGCCTTCCAGCGGGATGATCTTGGGAAGCACGGTGACGTATTGCGGCTCCGTCCCGACGCGGTAGCGGCGGTAAAGTCCCATCACGTCGCCCGTTTCCAGAACGGTCGGGCCGATCTGAAAGTAGCCCCGTCGATTGCAGCGGACCTGATAATCGAGTGTTTTGGTTTGGCCTGGCCACAGCAACATGACACGAAGTCGATCGCCTTCGATGGCCAGGGTGGGAGGGTCGTGAATCGTTGCCCAATGCGGGACCAAGTCTTCGACCAATAGCCACAGCACGGGAACTCGCGAGGTGTTCTGGACGACCAGATTTACATCGAATCGTTCGCCGACATGAAGTTCTTGGTTGCCGCTGGTTCGCTTGGCGATCGTTGCGGTGGCCCAGGTTTTGGCGAGGTATTGGTTCAGCAAAATCACCGATGCGGCAACGATTGCCGTCAGAATCCAGAGCGAAGCACCGAAGACGATTCCGACCAGCAGCACCGCCGCCGTGGCGGCAAGCAATTTAAACAGGCCGGATGGTTCCGCCGATGTCGTCGATTGGGGAGTGGTGCTCATTCAGTTAGTCTAGCAGCGGCGAAAGTCCAAGTCGCGTTTGTCGTTTAAATTGCGCCGATATGTTTTTCGAGTGGTTATGAGCCGCAACGGCGCTAGCCGCGGTTGATGGTGGTAATATCCTACGCTTCACTTAACCGTCGCTAGCGCGATCACGGTTCAGGTGGATGGTGTTGATGAGCCGCAAAGGCGCTAGCCGCGGTTGAGTGAGCCGCGAACCAATGGGCAGGCAAAGCCTGCGGGACAACGCATGCGAGGCGGGAGCCTCGCACGAGAACAAGAAACCGTCGCTAGCGGGATCACGCTCAGGTGGGCTCTGTCAAACCGGCGCTGGCAAATCTCGCTTTGCAAACGTTCTTGCGGCAAGCCCGTAAAACAATAACCCCAACCCGATCAGCAATAGCGGGTACGCTAGCGGCGGCAGGCTGGCATCGGGCATCTTGGTTATCAAACTCCACGGCGCCGCGAAGCCTCCATCATTGATCATGCTGACCAACTTTTGTGGCTTATAGCAGCTAAAGAATGTCAGATTCAGCAACCACTGCAACGACTCGGTTGCTTTGCCCAACCCGAACATGACCGCTTGCAAAACGTAGATGCCCATGACCAAGCCGATCGTTCGCCAACGATAACGATCGCGGCAGCTAAGCAGGGACGAAAGTCCCAACAAAAAGAATCCAAATGCGAACAGGTTGAAAGTTGCCGAAGCGTAGACGAACGTATCGATCCGTTCGTGAAGTGGAAACGATTCTTTAATCGGTTCACCGAGTTGCATGGGAACTTCCCAGCCGAAAATCGGAACCTGGACGACCGGTTTTGGCTGCGTTTCCTTGACCGTGGTCAGCTGTACCCCAACGGCGATCCCTCCCCAAACGACAAGACACAACAATGCGAGGCCACTGACCGCCACCATGGCATGCGACCATAACAATGTGGTGCGGCGAATCGGCTGCGCTAAAAGCATTTCCATGGTCCCACGACCGAGTTCGCCACTGACAACGTCGCTGCCGCGCGAGATGCACCAGATCACAACGCAGATGATGATCACGGGTTCGTCAAAGGTCATCCCGACACGGCCTTGATAAGTAAACAACGAATCAAAGCTGATTGGCGCGAACTTTTCAAAGTCACGGAACTGTTCAAGGATCGTCTGAAACTGTCCCATGTCCAAAAGACTGACCACCCACACGCGCACCCAGGCGAACGCGAACATCGCAAATGCAAGTGATAGAAATAGCAGGGCTGCCTGCTTGATGTAGCTACGAACGAGTGTCGAGTCCATCACTCCGCCCCTTCCGTTGATGCGACGGTGACACGAGGGTCATCGGTCGATTGGTGATGAACCGAATCGTAGATCGACCGGAGCCCTAAAGGTTCGATACGCAGGCGGGACAGATTCAATGAGTTAATCCAATCAAGTAGTGGTGCCAGGTCGCCCGAAGTGTCGATCCGAATGGCCGTCGATGTAGATGCTTCGCAGGTAGAAATCACCTCGACTGAAACGTCATTGCGGAAGTGGTCCGGAACGAGGTGCTGTGCTTGATCTTTATTTAGTGGCGAAGGAAAGTCGCCCCAAATACGGTGACGCTGAAAAAGTTCGGACATCACCAGTTCACGTGCCAAACGTCCGCGACGTAGAAAGGCCACACGGTTGCAGGTTTCTTCAATTTCACTCAGCACGTGCGATGAGAACATCACGGTGCGTCCCGCTTGATGGGCGTCCATGACGTATCGCAAAACGGTAGCCCGCACTGACGGATCAAGGTTCGCTGTCGGTTCGTCCAGGATGAGCAGAGGTGTCGGCGGAGCCAAGACGACCGCGAGCGCTAACTTTTGTCGCATGCCGGTCGACATCATGCCGACATGGCGTCGCGTGTCGAGTTCCAGGTCGTCCGCAATATCGCGGCTCCTTTGGTAATCACCGAGCGGATGGATGTCGGCGAAAAATCGCAATACACCTTCGCCTCGCAAGTGTCGCGGCAACCGTGCATCACCTGGCAGATAGGAAACCCGTCGCCGGACTTCGACCGAATCGGTTTGCGGATCGACGCCGCAAACGCGGACGGACCCGGACGTTCGTTGAAGGTAGCCTAGCAATGATCGGATCAGAGTGGTCTTCCCTGCTCCGTTTGGGCCCAGTAGCCCGAAGACATCGCCTTCGTGGACTGTTAGGCTGCAATCCTCCAGGGCCTGAAAGCTGCCATATTGCTTTGACAGTCCGTCGCAGGCAACGACCGGAGATCCAACTGCGGGCGAATTCGGATCGCGTGAAGTGGTTGCCAAGTTCAAGGCGTTCATCAGTGGCCAGGGATATAAAGCGACGGTTCAATTGCGGATTTTTTATCGGAAATCCGGTCACCAAGATAGCGATTCGGTCCACATCTATTGTGAACCAAAGTCAAACCGTAAAATCCCCAGACTTGGCAATCGAGCAAACAGAGATTGGGGCCAATTACCCGAGATTCGATTTTGCGAGTGATGGCCAAGTCTAATACGGCAATCTGGATCGACGGTGCCGTAGTCCGCCCAGGCGGTCGCACGATATCGAAGTATTTACCGTTGACCGTGTTGGTTGCTATGAATCCCCGCGGAAATTGACGTCCGCAAAAAATAAGTCCTGCTGTCACAAAACTGCGTGCCAGCGCGTTGTCGAATCATTCGATCTACTTGCTTCACCCTATCTTCAAGGTCTCTGTTTTAATGTCCGACAATTTACTTCCACGCGGTTTCCGATTCGGCGGAGTGGCATGCGGGATTAAAGCAAGTGGTCGTCCGGACCTTTCATTGATCGTGACGGATTCGCCCGTCCAGGGGGCCGGCGTCTATACCAAGAATCAGATCGTTGCCGCACCGGTGCTTCTTTGTAAAAAGCGAACGCCATCATCAACGATCCGAGCTGTGATCACCAACAGCGGCAACGCGAACGCATGCACCGGCGAACAAGGTCAGACGGACGCCGCCGAAATGTGTCGCTTGGTCGCATCCCACTTTGATTTCGACGCCGAAAACGTACTCGTGATGAGCACCGGAATCATTGGCAAGCTATTGCCGATGGAGCGAATTAAAGCGGGAGTTGAATCGGTCACCAAGAAGCTGGGAAGCGGAATCGATGACTTCGGTTCGGCCGCAGCCGCGATTTTAACAACCGACAAAGGTCCGAAGACCAAGCACCGCTGTCTATCCATTGACGGCCAAGAGGTACGGATCGCTGCGATGGCAAAAGGCGCGGGGATGATCGCACCCAATATGGCGACAATGTTGGGAGTCGTGATGACGGATGCCGATGTCGCTCCAGAAACACTGCGTCAATTATTGGTCGATGCGACCGAGCTGAGTTTCAACCAAGTCAGCGTGGATGGCCACACGAGCACCAACGATACGGTGTTAGCGCTTGCCAGCGGTAAAAGCGGCGTGACAATCACCGATCAAAACCTATCGGCATTTGCCGAGGCGCTAAACGAAGTCTGCATTGACCTCGCCCGTGAATTGGTCGCTGATGGCGAAGGGGCTAAGCACGTGATGAAGATCACTGTAAGCGGCGCGTTGTCGGATGCCGATGCCAACGGCATCGCTAAAGCCATCGGCGAAAGCCCCTTGGTCAAAACTGCGATCACCGGTGGTGATCCCAACTGGGGGCGGATTGTCTCGGCTGCAGGCTACACACCGTTTAAGATTCAACCGGAAAGCACCACGTTAAAGATCTGCGGAACGACCATCTTTGAAAACGGTACTCCGCTCACTTACGACGCATCGACGCTTAGTAAGACGATGAAAGCCAACCCCGAAGTTGAAGTCGAGCTTGTTGTTGGAACCGGCGAAGGCACATCCACGCGATGGGCGAGCGACTTGACGTGTGAATACGTTCGCTTCAACAGCGAATACACAACTTAAGCGAACGATTGCGTCAGGCAAAACATGGACGGCCGCTAAGAAGTCGTCCTGCTAGGTCAGGCGTGACGCGGTAAACGTCCGCCTAAAACTTTGTTTCGCGAGCGAAGGCTTAGACGGTTGCCTTTGCGGCGTAGCCCAGATCGGCAAGGTGACTTGCCGTGCGGGCGACCGTGGTCCGAATCTGATCTTCGTTGTGCTCGCTGGTAATAAAGAACCGTAGTCGGGCGGCGGATTCTTCGACCGCTGGGTAAAGGATCGGTTGAACGTTGATCCCATCCCCTTTCAAGCGGTTGCTTAGTCGTAGTGCGACAAGTGAGTTGCCCGTGATAACGGGAACGACAGGCGTTTTCTCGCTGACCCCGGTATCCAGTCCCGCTTCTTTGCAAAGGCTTAAAAACAGTTCGCTGTTTTTACGCAGTCGCTCAACACGCTCGGGTTCTTTTTCGACGATCTGCAACGCCGCGAGTGCCGCGGCGACTTGCGCAGGAGGCATGCCGACGCTGAAAACGAATCCCGGCGCGGTGTAACGCAAGTATTCGACAAGAGCTTTGCTGCCGGCGATGTAGCCGCCACAGGACGCCGCCGATTTGGATAGCGTTCCCATCCAAATATCAACATCACGTGCGTCGCAGTCCCAGTACTCGGCCATGCCGTGTCCGGTTTGGCCCATCGTTCCAAAGCTATGCGCTTCGTCGACCATCAGCATGCAGCGATGCTTTTTCTTGACCTTGATGAACTCGGGCAGATTGCTGAAGTCGCCGTCCATACTGTAGACGCCTTCGATCACGACCAGCACACGCCGATACTGTGAACGTAGTTCCTGCAGCGTTCGATCCAGTGCGGCGAAATCGTTGTGTGGGAACGGGCGACGTCGCGCACCCGACAGCAAGGCACCTTGGACGATACTGTTGTGAGACAGCGAATCGTGCAGGATCAAATCGCCTTCGCCGACGAGGTGACCAATCGTGGTTTCATTGGTGGCGTGACCACCGACCATCAAGATCGAATCGTCAACGCCGACGAACTTGGCAATCGTGTCTTCCAGCTGACGGTGGATCGGTTTTTCGCCGGACACCAAACGGCTAGCCGAAACACTGGTGCCGTACTTCTTAACCGCGTCAGCGGCTGCCGCCGACACGTCGGGGTGCCCGCTCATGCCAAGGTAGTTGTACGTCGCGAAGCTGATCAGTTCTTTGCCACCGACCACCGTGGTGTCGGCCGCGATGCCGTCGTGTACGGTGAAGTATGGGTTGGGAACACCCGTCATTCGCATCTGTTCCATCGTCGCTTTCAATCGGCGATACTCGGCGAACTGTTCGACGCTGTCTTCGGGTTCAACCGAAGCTGGAACTTGCGGCGCGATCGATGCACTTGCCGCTGCACGTGTTGGCTGGACAGCACCGTTGGAATTGCCCGAAAGCATGGCTTCGGCGCGAGCATCGGCACCGGCTGGCAAGTATCGACTGATCGCCATCGCGGTCTCGCCGATCGTTTCGATTTCGTCGAGCACCTGTTCTGGAAAGCGACCACCGAAGGTGCGTTCCAGGTTCCGGGCGATTTCTAGCCGTTCCAAGCTATCGAGCCCCAAGTCCAACACGATGTTGGTTTCCAAGGACAACTGTTTGGCTCGTTCACCTGCGACCGAGCGAACGTGGTATTGGATCGCCTGAACGATCAACGGATTGACGTCGGCTTCGGTGATCGAAGACGACGCTGCCGAGGCGGCTTGCATCATCGGCCGAGCATCCGAGGAAACGACCGTTCCCGTACCGGATTCTTCCCAGCGGACCCACTTGGCGATCAGCTTTAACTCGTTGTCACGGACAGCGTGCAAGCAAGCGTGTCGCTGAATTTTGCCGCTGCTCGTTTTGGGCACACTGCTACTGCGAACCAGGTAGACTGCGTCAGGCGGCAGTTCATGTTCGTCTGTGACAGCACGGCGGATCGCTTGGATTTGCGAATCCCAATCGACATCTCGAGCACGCGAGACTTCGGCAACGATCGCCAGTTGTTCGCGACCTTCTTGGTCCATCGCAAAGGCAGCAACCGCGCCGGCTTGAACCACATCGCTGGCGCGTTCAACGGTCTCCTCGATATCCTGCGGGTATCGATTGACACCGCGGACCACGATCATGTCTTTCAGGCGTCCAGAGATATACAGTTGCCCGTCGAACAAGAAGCCCAAGTCACCGGTCCGTAGGTAGGGGCCGTCGCCGTCCGCCGTTTTGGCTTTGAAGGTCCGCTCGGTCGCTTCTTTACGTCCGTAGTATCCGGCGCCGACCGAAGGGCTGCTGACCCAGATTTCACCGATCGAATCAGGCGGCAGTTTCTGCAGCGAATCCGGATCAACGATTAGGACCGTTTCGGATGGCAACACGGCACCGCAGCCGACCAGCTTGCGCGCCGCCGGATCGTTTTCTTTCACAGGAACGACACGTTTGGTGTCCAGTTCGCTGCGGTCAAAGGATTTGACAATCGGTCGTGGATCGCTAGGTCCACCGGTGACGATCAATGTCGTTTCCGCCATGCCGTAGCACGGCAGGCTTGCCGATGGGTTGAATCCGTAGGGCTCGAATTTCTTGCGGAACGCATCGAGAGTGGCGGCGCGAATCGGTTCGGCACCGTTGAATGCGATTTGCAGCGTGCTGAGATCCAGCCCTTCCATTTCGCTTTCGGAAATCTTGTCAACGCAAAGTTGGTAGGCGAAGTTAGGCCCACCGGTGATCGTTCCGCCGTACTTCGAGATCGCGCGCAGCCATCGTGTCGGACGTTGCAAGAACGTCATCGGGCTCATCAGAATGTTGTCACAGCCGATGAAGATCGGCACCAGGATGCCACCGACAAGGCCCATGTCGTGGTAGGTTGGCAACCACGAAACGCCAACGGACTTTGGTGCCGGTTCAAACGCATGCCAGATCAGTTTGGCATTGGATACCAGGTTGCGCTGGGTCAGCATCACGCCTTTGGGCGAACCGGTCGAGCCTGAGGTGTACTGCATCACCGCAAGAGTGTCGCCATCGATCGCGGGTCGGCGATAGGAACCGACATCTCGACATTCCGCGTCGTCTGTACCCAGGATCTGGACGCCCATCAAATCTCGGTGATGGTCGTTGCCGCGGATTTGCTCGGCTTGCTGATTTGTGGTCAGAGCCCACTTTGCGCCCGCGTCGACGACGATCGAGCGGATTCGCGATGCCTTGCGGTTTTTTCGCGGCGGGAACGCGGGGACCGCGACCGCACCGGCGGCGTGGCAGGCAAAGAACCCGACGATGAAGTCCAGCCCGGGGGGGTAAAGCAAAAGGACACGGTCACCTGGACGAATCCGACAGCGACTTTGCAGGTACCCGGCGAGCGCCCGGACCTCCTCCCAAAGTCGCGCATACGTCAATTTGACCTCTAATTCCTCGACGTCCGTAAATAGGAACGCCACCGAATCAGGTCGTAAACCGGCCCAATGCTCAAGAATCGAGACATAGTGGTCGGTGGGAGGAGTTTCGTTACCGAAATGTTGCTGGAAATCCACGAAGCTAACCAACGCGATGGGATAAAACGCCGATCGGGCACATCACATCCTGCGTTATCTGTGATCCCTGTCCGTCCGGGGGATCGACGTTTAGAACGGTCGACCTTCGAACGGAATCGGACTCTCCGGTGCCCGAGAACACTGCTGACGGTTGCCACAGCGTAGATCGGAGCGATCGATGTTCCGGAAATAAGGACTAGGTCGACCCTGACGAAGTCCTACAGGATAGCGGCAATAGGGGCTGCTTTACGACGCCCCCTAACGATAAAACGCGAATCACCGATGGGGTGGCGTAGGCCCCCGTTGATTTGGGCGGCAGCCTGGGATGCTCTGCAAACAACTATCCGCAGTAGTCAACGGCGATCGTGATGGCATTCATGGTGGTGTTGCCCGCCGACATAGGCATCCTATTGGAGACTCAGTCCGCCTAAGTCGCGTGTTGCCGTGCGGACTACGATGCGGCCTCGTCGCTGGTGATTTCTCGTTTGCGTTTACCGCTGCGGCGGTAATGCTGGCTGATCGCAAAGATTGAAACGAGGTAGGCGGTGCCAAACAGCACCGGAGCGTAGGGCTCCAATAGACGAGTTGCCATCAGTGGTGCCAGTGCGAAGAACGCTAATCCGGCAAGCGCCGATCCGCCCCAGATGTGTCCGCTCATCGCAACGAAAGCGAAACCACTGAGCGCCGACGCGAGCGGAAAGAGATGCTCTTGTTTGATTCCGCCCATCAGCAGCAAGACATTGATCACCGCTAGCGAGCTCAAGTAGCCCAGCCAAATTGACCAGACAGGGCGTTCGGCGATGCTCCGTGGTGACAGAGATCCGTCCCGGGCTCGGTAGATCGTACCCAGGATCAATGCGAACATCGTGATCCGTGGGATCCAATAGGCAGCGCGCGGATCAAAGCCCGATTGGAGCAGCACGAAGATCAAGATATGAGCGGTGAAGACGATCACACCTAGAAATACCAAGGCCGCGTGCCAACGTTGGAAATGGTCTTGGTGCTGATCGCGTCCGATCTCTCTGGCAACACGCTCAATCAGTCCGCTTCCCGCCGCAGAGATCGCTTCACCATTGAGATAACATTGCAAGTCATCGGCAAGTTCACCAGCGCTGCGATATCGTCCCGCCGGATCGGGATGCAAAGCTTTTAAGCAAATGTTTTCGATGTCGCGTTCGATATCGCTGCGATAGCGTCGCGGCGGCACCGGTTCGTCTTGCAGCACGCTGCGCAGGACTTCGGCAGGGTTGTTGCCTTCGTGAGGCGGAACGCCAGTGAGCAACGCATACAGAATCGCACCCAACGAATAGATGTCGCTTGTACCATCGGCATCTGACTTGCCGGCGGCCTGCTCAGGACTCATGTAATTTGGCGTGCCAAGCACCTGTCCGGTTCGCGTCAGCAACGTTCCTTCGCGATGCCATTTTGCCAACCCGAAGTCGGCGACCAGCGGGCGTTGATCTGCACCGACTAAAATGTTGTCCGGTTTCAAATCGCGATGGACGATGCCGGCGCGGTGAGCGTAGTCAACCGCTTGTGCGATATCTCGCACGACACGGGCAACCGTGCGGTCATCCCAAGCTTGGTCATCAACAAAGCGTTGCAATGTCGGACCATCGACCAGCGGCATCGAAAAGTATTCGTGGCCGCTCCAACTGCCAATTTCAAAAATCGAGATGATCCCTGGGTGGTCCAGTCCGGCTGCCGCTTCGGCTTCGATCCGGAATCGGCGGCGTTCTTCTTCACTCGCCAAGACACCATTGCTGATGACTTTGATCGCGACCATGCGATCGAGCCCTTTTTGATGAGCCCGATAGACGACTCCCATGCCTCCACGGGCAATTTCGGAATCAATTTTGTAGGAGCCGATCTCCTGCCCACAAAGTGACACCGGAGGCGGCGCGGGGGCTTCACCAAGCCAATGGTGATTGCGGAAGAAGCTTTGAAGCTCTTCGCAGTGCTCTGGATAGCGCAGCAGATACGACGCCGGATCCGGAGTTTCCCCGGAGTCCACACGTTCGAGGTAGTCCGCAATGATATTTTCGAATTGCGATTCTGAGGGTGAACCGGTCGTTGACATGATGACACTATATCTTCGAATTCGCCGTATGGCCATCATCGTCAAGCGATCGACGACGATCACGAACAAGGCATACGCGTCCGCGTTTTCGAAGTGACGTATTGAGTTTATCGCGTCTTTTTTAGCGACAATGACTTGTTTCACGATCGCTTTTGTCGCCAGGTTTCATGATGGGATCAACGTATTTCACTCGCTGACGACTTTCAAAGCGTCTGGACGAGGCGCTTCTGCATCCCGTTGAATTTAGATTTTTTGTCTAGAGTGTTGCCTGCTGGGGGGCTGGCTGTGATAGTTTAGTGGGCGTCGCATGACGAATTCGGGGACCGAATTGGGTGCGGCAAACGCCAGTCGCCTGACCAGCGACTTGGCTTTCGTTCTTCTCTCAGTTGATCGTGATCGCGAATTGGAGTTTGTGCATATGTCGTCGACATGGTTCGATTGGCGTGTTGATTTGTCTTGTCGTGTTGCCAAATCGCATGACAACAAATTGTCTAGCAGCAAAAGTCAATCCGGCAAATCGCAAGTCAGCTCAAAGCGATTGCTGCTCACAGGACTTTTGGCATGCTGCACCGCGAGCGGAATGATCGGAGGTCTCGCGCCCGTTTCCGGACAAGGAACTGAAGCGGTAACAGGTAACAGCGACTCATCAAACGCAACCAAAGAATCGCCAGAACAAGAATCACCAGAACAGCAGCGCGAGCGCATCACTGCGGAACGGTTTTTGACAGTGCTGCTGCGAAGACCGACACGCGGCACATCGCTTGATCGCGTCTTCAGCTATCACATCGGGCGTGGTGACATCGGCGACTTGATCGAACGGCTGAGCAAAGAATCGACACAGCAAGCCGATGACGAAGCGACCGGACGCTACATGATGGTTGTCGGACTGTTGCAGCTTCAGCGTGGCGAGGACGCCGAAGCGGTCAAAGCGTTGACCGTCGCAAAGAACAAGCTTCCACAAGATCCGTTGGCATCGAACTACCTTGGCGAAGCCCTGCTGTTGGTCGGGCAGGAAAATGAGGCCACCGAAGCGTTTGCCGATGCTTTGGAAAAAGATCCGCCGAAGCAAGAGTACTTAAAGATCGCCGGTGCACTCGGACGGCTTCATCAGCGAGCCGGACGACAGGAAGAGGCGTTGCAGGTTTGGAAACAACTTGAAGAAGCCTTCCCTGGTGATCAACGGGTGCGAGAACGGATCGCACATATCCTGGTCGAAGAAGGCGATATCGAAGGGGCTTTGCAGCGTTACGAAGCTTTATCCAAAGCGGCTCGAACCGACAATGAGAAAGTTGTCTATGCGATGCGTGCCGCGGAGCTTCAAATCCGTTCCGGGCAGAAAGAGGATGCGATCAAACGTCTGGAATCATTGATCGCCCGTTTGCGTCCGGGAAGCTATCTCCACAACGAAGCCCGTCGCAGAATCGAATCGGCATTTCTGGGCGGTGCGGACTATGCCGGATTGGCCAGCTACTACGAAAACTGGATCGGCGAACATCCTGATGATGTCGACGCGATCGTGCGACTCGCCAGAACCCTTTCGGTCCAAGGCCGGACTCCCGAAGCGATCGAGTGGTTCGAAAAGGCCATCAAGCGTGCGCCCTCTGAAACAGAACCACGCCTGGCACTGATCGATGCGTATGTCGCCGCAGAACGGTTCGGTGACGCGGCCGAACAATACCAAGAATTATCAGAAATCGATCAGGACAACCCCGACCATCTGGTTCGCTGGGGACAAGTCATCCTGCAGGATAAAAAACAAGACAAAGAGCAGCGTGAACAGGACGCCGCTGACGTCTGGATGCGGCTTGCCGAACTACGCAGCGAAGACGCCGTTGTGCAGTCACAGGTGGCGGATCTGTTGCGCGACGCGGGCCTCGAAGAACTCGCGCTCAAGCAGTATCGCAAAGCGCTCGACTCTGCACCGCAAGAACCGCAGTACAAAGAGTATTTGGGTGAATATTTGCACAAACTTGATCGCAAGGATGAAGCGATCACCGTTTGGAAGTCGCTTGCCGAAGGCGATCTGCGGACGCGAAAAAACCTCGTGCGACTGGCTGAAATCTTCAAGCAATTTGACCGTTTCGATGATGCTTTGAAGGTGATGTCCGAAGCCTGTCAGCTGGACCCAACCATTGACGAACGACTTCAGTTTGCACAGTGGCTGCGTGAAGACGAGCAGTTCGACGAATCGATTGAGCAAATTCAGTCGGCGTCAAAATTGGCCGAATCGCTTGACGATGCCGAGCGAGTTTTTGCAGAAGAAGTCAAAACCTATCAAGCGGCTGGAAAGTTAGAAGAACGAATTGCCGAGCTGGTTGCCGTTGTTGACGCCGATAACGATGACTCGACAGCATGGCGACGCCTCGCGGTTCTCTACAACGCATCGCAACAACCGCGTGAAGCGACCGAGGCGATCGAAAAGGCCATCGAACTGACGCCAGACTCGGTCGAGTCGTTAGTCATTGCGGCTCAGATGTACGAAGATTCGGCGCGGCTTCGAGAAGCGATTCAAAAGCGACGGTTGTTGGCTGATACCGATAGCCGCTTTCGAAGCGGCCACTTGCAGAAACTGTCGTCGCTCTATTTGCAGATTGGCGAACAAGACAAAGCGATGAGTATCGGTGACGAACTGCTGGCATCGTCTGGCGGATCGGTCGAATCGTTCCGGTTTTACGCTGACCTTTGTGCTCGGTTAGGCAAAATCGACTTGCGTCTGGATTCGCTTCGTCGATGTGTTCGCATGAATCCTCGCAGCATCGAAGCCCAGCGGATGTTGGCAACGCAATTGGCAGAGGATTTTAAAACCGATCAAGCGATCGAATTGTATTGGCAGATGTTGGACGAGAGTGACGATCTCGATGTCCAACGTGGGATCGTTGAACAGTTGGCCGACCTCTACCTACGGTCGAACCGCTTGGATCAGTTGATTACTCGTCTTGAAATCCGTGGTCGCGAGTCAGGTGATCGACGCAGCACGACAGATTTAACCGCTAGTGCATATGCTCAAGTCGGAGACGTCGGCCTTGCGATTCAAACACTCGAAGGTCTGCTGCAAGAAAGCGGTCGTGACACGATGTTGCTGGAACGTCTTGTGACTTTGTCGCAGCAGGCAGGCGAATACGACGAAGCGTTAAGTTTGCAGCGGCAACTGACGAGGTTGTCACCGGATCGCAAAAACGAAGCCATGCTCGCGTCACTATTGCTCGATACGGGAGCACTAACTGAAGCCGAAGCCATTTGGACAAAGCTCAGCGAATCGGCATCGGATTCCAAACAGCTAACTCGCAATTTAAATCGATTGCTCAACACCAGTGAGCTCGAATTGGCAATCAAGCTGGCAAACAACGCTTTGCAGAGCGACAGCAAAAATTGGGAGATGCTTGTCAATTTAATGGCGCTGCAGGCGAAAGCCGGAGACTGGGAAAAGTCGGCAAGCACCGCTGACCAAATCATCTCATTGGATTTACCCGACTCGACGCTTCCTGAGGGCGGGAAGCCATACGAAAAGTTTCGTACCGTTCAAGGGCGAAACTATCCGAATCCCCCTATCCGTTACGTGCGATATAGCAATCTGTATTCGCTTCAGCGGCTCGTCGACGAGCGATATGGGTACTCCAGTAATTCTCAGTTGCCTACGCCGATGGATTTGGGGCAGGCCAAAATCATGGCCCTTTACTGCAAGACAACCTATCGGCTTCGTGAGGGAGAGGATGTCGCTGCGGAAGCGAATGAGCTTGAGAAAAAGGCGATGGCTGATGACGCGACTGCAGATCAGGTCTGGGATGCGTACATTGCCCATGCGATCGTGTCGGCGGCGTCGCAGACAAATACGATCTCTTACCAGGATCCGTCCAATTGGGACCTCCTTTGGTTACTTCAAGAGAAAGATCCGGAATCTGGGGAGTACATCATCGGGTCAATGTTGATGACAAGGGCACGGAATTACCAACGGACCGGATTTACGGTCCAGCCGATGCCCGAAGATCGATTGGACTGGTTGCGAGAAAGGGTTGAAAATCCAGAAGCCGAATCTAGCACGGACTCTTTCGGCCAGATGTCTAGGAATTGGTTGGAATTCTACATCGCTGAATTGCGAATTGCCGGTCAACGAGAGAAGTCAAGCCAGTACGCCGAAACGTTCGTGACGTCTCTGGTGGAGGACCTAGCTTCGGAGACGATGCAACCACCGGAATTGTCATTGGCTTTGTCGCAGGTAGCACTCTATGGCAATGACGATCAGCTATGGAAGGTGATCAATGTCGTTCGAGAAAAGCCAGATGTGACTTATGCCAACTCCGGTGCCAACGTCAATGCGGTGGCGTTGACCAGCTTTAGTAACACGCAACGCGTCACAGATGGATTAAGTCTCGGTATTGAAGATGAGACTTTCCGTGAGCGTCTGTTCCAATTGATTGACCGTGTCGTTCAGGTCACGGCGGAACAGCCCTTACAGCAACGTCACATTTCGATAGGAAACGTTGGCGGGGCACGCAGCACTTACAAATATGTCAATGGAAACTATCGGCAAGTCACCATCGATTTCCCTCCTCGCGGTTTAGGGCCCGACGACTCGTTGCTTCAGCAATTCCATAATGTTTGGGAACAACTCGACGAAAAAGATTTAACGGCAACCTGGCTCACCTGGATCTCAGACAGGCTGTCCGAAGTCGAACAACCGGTCGACCAGGTTTGGCAGCGAATGATGCTGGCGTGTGTCTTGCAATGGGACGATCAATCGGGCAAGGCCGCTGATGTTCTTAGCGAGGCCAGCGGAATTGCCAGCGATTCGATACCGATGCTGGATTCGGATTTGAAGTTGATGCTTGCAGATCTGAATTTGCGTGCCGGACGAAAAGAGGACGCACTATCGGCGATCGAATCGATTTCGATTTATGATCGGCAAACGATGGCCATTCGCGAATTTGCCGCCGCAAAGCTAAGTGCCGCTGTCGGCAACGCCGAACGAGCCAAGTTGGCCGCGCGTCGGCTATTTGGAGTTCGCCTCAATACCGAAGCACAAATTGAACTGGCCAAGCTGATGGGCGGGCTGGGGATGAAAGATTTGGCGACCGACTTGGTCCGCCGGATGCGCAGTCGAAGCGGTAGCAGTATCGATCAATTGCAATCGATCATGTCGTTCTTCTATGCCCAGCAACAGAACGAACAAGCCGCCGAGGTGGCGATGGAGTTGCTCCGTCGCAGCACGCCTACGCAAACCAGTCGCAACTATCGGACGACCGAACAAGTTCGTCGAACCAGTGCGCTGCAAATGCTGGCCAATACTGGTCGCTTGATGGATCTGATCAAGAAAACGGAAGAGCGTTTTGAAAACGCACCCAACAGTTCCAGAATTCGAATGGAGCTGACGGAAATGTATGACGCTGCGGGCCAGAAACAGAAAGCGTTGGCCCTGATGGGTAGCGCCGATCTCGACAGCGTCAACGGTGCGCAGGCTCTTGAGGCCACGGCGAAGCAGTTCACCCAAGCCGGCAAAATGGATGAAGCCTGCGATGCTTATTTGAAATTGCTTCGTCGCGATCAGTCGCGGTTCAGCAACCAGTTTTATGACATTCTGCAACCGTTTGAACGCCAACGGCGATTGCCGGAACTTGCCGATCTGATGATCGAAGTCGGAGTCAAGAAATTTACCCCGTATCGTGTCGCGGAAGTCTGCGATCGCATGTTGCGTGTCGACGGTCAGTTGCCCAAGGCGAAGGAACTGTTTGCCGTCATGCTGGATTCGGACGACAGCAGTTCGAATTGGAACAACGCGTTAAGCAACGTTGCGGGCGACGCCAGCAAATTGCTCGATAGCGAGGAATTGGTGCGTAAATTGGCCGACTCAATGGTGCGTAATTCAAAATCCGACCAGGGTTACGAAAGACTTTTCGCGGGTTATTCAACACACTCCGATGGTCGCCACAACAACGTGACAACGTACTTCATTCGGCACCTCGAAAAGCAGCCAGAAATGCGCTCGATTGTGGAGAAGATCGTTAAAGAGCAATTGGCCGAGAACGATCAATGGCATTCGGGCAAAGTCTGGCTGGGACTGCTGTATGTCGCAGACGAGCAGTTTGCAAAAGCCAAAGAAGTGTTGGAGCCGGTTGTTGCCGAAGATGCAAAGCCGGCGCCAACCTATGACATGATTTGGCTGGTTGGAAGCTACATCGATACGTTTAAACCGATGGCAGAAACGGCGGATCAGTTTTATCAACGTGCTATGACGTTGACATCGAATCGGAATAGCAGCGAATTCCGCTATTCGTTGCCCGCCCGCTACTGCAACTTTCTCAAAGACAACGGCAATAAAGAGAAGGCTAGGACGGTCGCGCTGGAAGGAATTGAAAAGTTTGATGATCTCTCAGCCAATTACGGCAACGCACAGTATGAAGCTTACCGGAAAATCCAAAGCACCCAATCCATTTTGGAGTTCTTCTCGGGTTTGGGGTATCCGGCGGATGGATTGCGTTTCGCCAGAGATTTCGATCGATCGCTGTTTCAAAAAGCCGGCCAATACGGGAACGCTCGTCAACAGGAGCAATTTGAAAAGCTAGAGCAGTCTCTGCTGGATGATGTGTTAAACCAAGGCGGTGTGGCGGCATCACGTTCGTTTGTCAATGCGGCAAACGAGATGAAAGGCGCGGTGGATTTCGCAATCTCGACGGGCGATCAACCTTTTACCGGCAACGGTTTCTCGTCGATTTGGTTGGACGTGACAGAGCGGGCCGTGCAAAACCCGGAGGCGAAAGGTGATCTCGATGCGTTCGAAAAAGAGCTTCAGGAAATTGCAGACAATCGTCCCGACGATCAGTCCGTTTCCGCGGCGATCGCTCTGCTGAAAAGCCTGAATGGGGATTCAGGGAAACTTCGCTCGCTAATCGGTGAATGGTTGCAAAATCCCATCGAGGCCGCTGAAGACGGAAGCGGCAAATCAGAGGTTCGCAAGCGACGCGACTACATCATCCTGTTGGCGATACAGCTGCTAAAAGAAGCGGATCAGAACGACCAACAGCTTCTCATGCAAGCCTTCGATTCCGTGCTTGGCCAGTCTGCAAACGAAGACTGCACGGTCCTGGCAGAACTCGGAAAAGCATTCTTGAAGCGTGGTGACAAACCAGCAGCCGAAGCAAGCTGGAAACGAGCGGTGACTCCGAACGTCGATCAGTGGAAGCTGCTGGACTTGTCCGAAGCGGCTGCTAAAAACGCCATGCTTGATCTTTCGGCAGCGGCCTTTGATGCCGCAATCGCAGCCCCCGAACGATCGTCTGCCCTCGACGCGCTAAAAAGCAGCGTGTCGTCACTAAGCGATCTATTTGGCTCTGCACAAAGTGGTGCGAGCAGCAACGCGACAAATCCGAACGCCCAAGTCGATGCCGATGAAATTCGACTGGCAAGACGGATGCTAGAACTAGACAAGGTTTGGCGTGAAGCCGAATTGTGGACGCGGTACGTTTACCAGCCATACGTCAGGTTGGTCTTGCCGGAGGGTAAAGATCCACGACCGCTTTTCATCGAGACATCGATTAAAAACGGACACGACATCGTTATCGATAGTGTTTTTGATCAGTTGGCCAAGCGGGTTCACTGGAGCGATAAAACCGACAACCTGCTTAGTAAGATCAAAGGCACCGATATTACGTCTGAGCTGCTGGCGACGTTGGTCTTGCTGCGTGCCGAGCGCGCAGGCGAGGCACTGAAGCATTTACAGAAAGTCAGTGTTGACGAGATCAACTCGATTCGTAAAGAGCTTCCGCTGCAGGTGATTTCACTCGCGCTTAAACAAACCGAAACTCGTGAGTATGCGGCGAAACTAGGTTTGTCGCTCATCAACGCTAATCGTCCCACGGAGCGTTATGACAATGTCAATCCTTTCGATCACTTGGCGCTGACGATTGGCAAGGTTTGTTTGAATAACAACCTGGATGAAAAACTTGCTTCGCAGGCGCTCCGGGACTACCTGGAACTGACCGAGCACTACAACGCTCGCTATACCGATGTTTCGTCGCAGCTTCGACGCCGGGCAAACCAGCTCGAAGAAGTCGCTCGATTGCTACTGCCGCGCGGGATGATGAAGCAGGCAATGCTATTCCTAGCGATGCGATCGGACGCGTTCAACGCGGGGTTGGATACGTCGTTGGATTGGGTGGGCTGTTGGGCGCTGGAAAGTTACCAGGGTTCCGGTGACCATGCGGTGGCGTATCACGACCTCGCCGATTGGACATTTTCCGGTGACGGAGCCTTGAATGTGATTCAAACCCTTGCACGTCGGCAGCCGCTTCCCGATTGGATACCGGCGGATGTCGGTGGACACTATCCACCGTTCCCACCGGTCGCTGATACCGAGTTGCCGATCGTCACGAATTACTACTTCCTGACCCGGTTGGCTCAGGAAACCGGGATGAGGCAGGATCTGCTGGATCGGTTGGCGAAAGCACAAGCCAAAGAAAGGGCTGGGGCGGATGTCGCGTTGGCGATCGCGTTGGCCGCTTTCGAGATGGAGATCGACCCCGAATTGATCAACCGCATCGGCGAGCGAACTAAATTGGCAACGCCTGAATTTAACGGTCAACGTCAGCGTGTAACGCTGGCCGCGATGCAGTTGGCATCGATGCTGGCTCAAAAGAAGCAGTTCGAACCGTTTGTAAAACAGGTGACCGATGCAATGCTGCAGCAAACCCATTCACAAGGACGCGGGTTCCTGCACCCTTGGATATCGAAGTTCAACTGGAAACATGGCTGGGCAGACTCATCGGATTGGCAAAACTCTGATGCGTTGGTTCACTGGGCGACCGCGACGCAGGCCAGTTCACACGAACGCTATGAAGGCAAGTTGCCTGCCCATTGGGTTGCTGACGGTGAAGGCAATGTTTCGCACGTGGCTGGGTTCGGCTACGACTATTTTTGGTTGAAGTATCCGCTCGAAGGAAACTTCAGCATCGAAATGTCTAGCGAGGATGGTGGTTGGACTGAATCGTCTGTCATTGTCGACGGAATTGACTACATGCCCAATGGCAGTTCCGAAGCGATCTATGTCAATTCCGATGGTTCGAGTGACTGGGTCAGGCACTTCACGAAGGATCTAAACAAGAACCAATTGAATGATTGTCGAGTCGTACGTGACGATCAGCACAATAGCTTTTTTGGCAACGGAAAGCTGTTCTACAAAGAGACACGCTTCAATAGCATGCCGTTTATCGGATTTGCTTGTGGTGGTGACAAAGCTTTGACCATTCACAACATCAAGATCGTTGGCGAACCAACGATTCCACGGGAAGTCAATTTGATTAACAACCAAAACATGCGTGGTTGGACCGGCGTCTACTATGGATCAAGATTGCCATCTTCAGACATAAATATGGACAAGCAAGATCCGTCAGCAGGCGAACCACGCGCGGTCCGTTCACGTCCATCGGTCGACCAAGCAAGTCAGCTGAGCTGGACCGTCAAAGACGGTGAAATCATCAGTGGGCAATTGAATCAACACGGTCACCAAGACCAGCGGTGCCTGCAGTATCATCGGCCGCTCTGCGACGGGGAAACGCTGCGGTACGAGTTCTTTTATGAACAAGGAAAGATCGAAGCTCATCCAACCATTGACCGTGTGGCCTATATGCTGCGACCAGACGGATGCAAACTGCACTGGATGAGTACCGGCAGTTCGTCATGGAGCATCCCCAAGGGATATGAAGTTTCTGTTCCGGGGGCACCAGAACGAAGCATCGAACTGAAAGAATCCGATTGGAACGAAGTCGAAATCTCACGTGACGGAGATCAATTGACGATCAAAGTGAACGGCGACTTGGCTTACCAAGATCAACCGACAACTCGCGATGGAAGCATGGTATTCGGATTCTTTCACGATTCACGTGCGACCAAAGCTCGAATCCGAAACGTTGTTTTGACTGGGGACTGGCCCGAGAAACTGCCGGAGAACTTGTTCGAGTTCGCTGGTAATTAAATGTTGCCCTTCCGTCCGTGAAGGTAGCGATCTTCTCGACTGGTTTTGCGAAATCGAAGGCAACCGTGTGACTGATGAAACCTGTAAAGCCATCAGGTTGTTCGGTAATGCTGATTGCCGTCTCGCCGCAGTCGAACGACTGTCGATCCGTTCGAGTACAACACGCAAGCAAGATCAAGTCGCTGCAGGAGAACGGCTTAGGCGGACCCTTCGCGGTACGCCTTACCGGCAGCGACGTAGTGATCAGCACCATGCTTAATCATTTCTGAGTGGCGATCGCTTACTTGTCCCCGAACTTTTGCTGGGACGCCCGCGACGATCGATTTCGGCGGAACCTCCATACCTTCGGTGACTACCGACCCGGCGGCGATTAGCGAACCTTCGCCGATCTTGGCACCGTTAAGGATGACAGCTCGCATACCGATCAGGACGTTGTCCTCGATCGTCGCCCCATGGACGATCGCGCCGTGCCCGACCGTTACTTGGTTTCCTATTATGCACGGGAAACCGGGATCGGCATGCACGACGCAGTGATCCTGAAGATTGGTTCTGCTACCGATAACAATTTTTTCGGTATCACCACGAATCACCGTGTGAAACAACACCGTGCTGTCGTTTCCGATGGTCACGTCGCCCAAAATGATTGTTCCCTGGGCACGAAACACCGATTCGTCGATTTGATCGGGGCGAAAATCCGTTTGAAATTTCATGATTGGGTAGGCAATTGACGATCAGGACTAAACCGAAACGAACTTCCTGGGCTGCTTTCGATAATCGTTGCACCAGAAGTGTCATCGCGATTGGGGAAGCACGAGTCGACCGTGCGGTACCGCGAGATGCTTCTTGGTGGTTGGATGAACCCGTTTTCATTCGCTTTGACTATTCAGACAGAGCCTAGCAAATCGAGGGCCTGCCGGAACACGCTGGTTTTGCACATTGGTATACTCGAACAATCGATCGTAATCGTTGCACAGTTGGCAGTAAGATGATTGACCAGCAATTTTCAGGGGGCGTGTTCAATGACGAGCTGCCGACCGGGCGTGCCGGCGCCGAGATTACGTTGACTCCCCTGGCGATCGAAGCCCTGAGCATCAACGGGGATCGCTATGTGATTCCCTATCGCGATTGCAAAATCGAGATGGGGGGATTCAACAATCAAATGGTGTTCTGTCGCAATCCGGAACGTTCCGTCACCATTTTCTGCGATCACAAGAAATTCGCAAAAAGCCTTTCGGAGCAGTCCTCTGGAATTTTGGAGGATCAGCTCGGCGCTTCCAAGCGAGTGATCAAAGCACAGTCGCGACGCGCGATGCTTTTCGGATTCGCTTGTTTTGTCGGATTGGTCGTCTTAACGGTGGCCGGATACTTTGCGGTGCGGCATGGAACGCCGGCTGCGATCCATGCGATGCCGGTAAGCGTTGATAAGAAGATCGGTGACCAGGCATATGCGGCGATGGACCACGGCGGTCCAGAGGTTCATGACGAGGTTGTCGTCGGCGCGATCGAGAAAATGGTTGATCGTTTAGCACCGCATGCCGCGGTTGAGGGCATTGAGTTTGAAATCCACGTGATCGATTCGCCGGTGACGAACGCATTCTGTTTGCCTGGTGGCGTAATCGTGGTTTACACCGGACTGATAAAGCAGGCAAAAACTGCAGAACAAGTCGCCGCAGTCGTCGCCCATGAGATGTCTCATGCGACCTTGCGTCATGGGATGGAGCGAGTCGCCCAGTCGCTTGGGTTGTGGGCCGGTGCGAGTTTGCTATTTGGTGATGTCACCGGCGTCGTCGCTGCCGGGATCGAATTCTTCCAGTTCGCCGCCGTCAACAGTTACTCGCGTGGCCAGGAAGACGCGGCCGATGCCGAAGGGGTCCGTATGTTACATGCCGCAGGCATTGATCCCAAAGGCATGGCGGAGTTCTTTGAAATCATGGAAGAAGAGCATGGTGACGTGCCAGACGTTTTAGCGTGGATCAGCACTCACCCGCAGCACGAAGACCGCATCGCGAGCGTCAACGCTCTGGTCGACGCGTTACCCAAAACACAGTACACGCCAATCGAAGCCGATTGGGAACAAGTTCAAGAAAGAGCAACGAAGGGACCAAATCCCAAGGGAGAAGGTTGATGCACACCGAGATTCGCGACAAACCATCGTTTGCCAATTTGCATGTTCGGCTTGAACCCGGAGAGCAGATTATCGCCGAAGCCGACGCGATGGCCAGCATGGATGGTTCGATCGAAATGTCGACCAAGTGGAGCGGCGGCGTTGCCCAAGGCGTACTAAAACGCGTCTTCGGTAGCGAGTCGATGTTTATCAACACGTTTACAACGTCGACCGGCGGTGATTTGGTGCTGACGCAGCCGTTTCCTGGTGACATGCACTGCATCGAGCTGAACGGAAACACGATGTTCCTTCAGCCCGGAGCATTTATCGCTTGCGAGCCCACGGTCAAGCTTGGACTTGGTTGGGCGGGACTTCGAATGTTTATCGCTCGCGAAGGCTTGTTCCGATTAAAGGTCAGCGGTGTTGGCAAAGTTTGGTTCGGGGCCTATGGCGGCATTTTTGAACGCGAGGTCGAAGGCGAGTACATCGTCGATACCGGACACCTGGTCGCCTATGAACCGACCATTGGCGTTCAAGTTGGGATGGCCGGCGGAATCTTTTCAAGCTTCTTTAGCGGCGAAGGTTTAATCACCCGCGTTAACGGGCCCGGTCGAATTTACATGCAATCTCGATCCTTCGACGGATTAGCGGCCTGGACCAATTCGCACCTGTGGTAGTGAGCCTGTATTGGGCGTAGTCGCAATCAACCAACAACCGGGTTAGCAACCTTTTCGAGTTAGCAATATGCAGTACGAACTGTTATCACGACCGGCGATGACCGTTGCCAAGTTGACCTTGGCCGCGGGAGAAACGGTGACGTGTGAAGTCGGCGCGATGATCGCGATGAACGGCGGCTTTAACGTCGAAACGACCAGCCGAAAGAAAGGCGGCGGTGGCGGAATCGCCAAAGGGCTCAAGCGGATGTTCGCGGGGGAAAACTTTTTCCTCAACCACTTCACCGCGACACAGCATGATCAATCGCTGATCATCGGGCCGCAGCTGCTGGGCGACATCATGTACTACCAAATGACCGGCGGTACGCTAATCGTACAAGGTTCTAGTTGGTTGGCGTCATCGACAAGCATCGACATCGATGCAACCTGGCAGGGCCTGGGAAAAGCTCTCTTCAGTGGTGAGAGCATGTTCTGGGTCAAGTGCAGTGGCGTCGGCGACTTGTTGCTAAACAGTTTTGGCGCGATCCACTGCGTTGAGGTTAACGGCGAGTACGTTGTCGACACCGGGCACATCGTCGCTTTCGAAGACACATTGCAGTTCCGTATCGGAAAGGCCAGCAAGAGTCTCGTGGGCAGCGTTTTGGGCGGCGAGGGGCTCGTTTGTAAGTTTAGCGGACAAGGCAAACTGTATTTCCAGTCGCACAACCCGCCAAGCTTTGGAAAGTTGTTGGGCCCTAAGTTGAAACCGCGTTAATTCGTATTCGTCATATCGGTCTTCGTCGGCAACTCATCGACAGCAGTTCAAACTCGTCCCCATCCCATTCGTGACATCATGATTCAGTTCGCTTGCCCCTCCTGCCAAAAGCACTACAAAGTCGCTGACGAAATGGCCGGTAAGAAAGGGAAATGTAAAGAGTGCGGTCAGTTGATGATGATCCCGGTTCCCAAGCCGCCGGAACCCGAAATTGTGGCTGAAGATCCATACGCTTCGGAAGATCCCTACGCTGCCGAACAGCAACCCCAAGGTTCAGCGCTGGCGTCGGATTCGTTGCCACCATTTGACGCTCCTGGTACCGGCAATACCGCGAATCCCTTTGACATGCCACTGCCCTCAGCCGGATCGCCCGCAGCCGGGACAGCTGACGGGACGGATGCGATGTGGGGGGGGGCGCCACTGCCAGCCGGTTCGGCATTTCCGGCTGGTTCGGTACCGATGTCTGCCACGACGAACACCGGCGGCAACGACCTGTCGGGGACGACACCAGACCTGTCGTTCCAAATCACCCAGCGTCCAGATTTTTCGATGGTCCAAATCGATCTGGATCACGGTGGCAAGATCTTTGCCGAACCTTCCGCGATGGTTTCGATGTCACCAAACATCAAATTGGAAGCCGGCTTTAAGGGCGGTTTGGGAAAGACCTTTGGCCGAATGCTTGGTGGCGAAAGTCTGATCATCAACACGTTTACGGCGCAAGACGGTCCCGGTGAAATTCTGTTTGCAGGTGGAGCCGCAGGCGACCTTGCTTATCTGAGGCTGGAAGATAGCTGCGTCATGTTGCAACGCGGAGCGTTCATGTTGAATGGTCCCGGCGTCGAAGTGACTGGCAAGTGGCAGGGTGCGAAGGGCTTTTTCAGCGGTGAAGGATTGGTACTATTGAAAGCCAGCGGCACAGGAGACTTGTTCTTCAATTCGTATGGCGCCATCTTGGAAGTCGACGTGACGGATGAGTATATCGTCGATACCGGATACATCGTTGCGTTCGAAGAAAGTCTTGACTACCGCGTCACCGTTCTGCCGGGCCTTCGCTCCGGCGGGAAAATCAAATCATTCTTCTTCGGTGGTGAAGGCTTGGTAGCTCAGTTCCGGGGCAATGGACGAGTCTGGATTCAAACGCGACAAATCTCTTCGTTCCTGTCTTGGGTCAATGCATTCCGACCCACCAAGAACAATTAACTTGTCACTGGAAAGATCGGCCAGGAAATCTCACCATGGCTCGAACACGCCAAATGCGAGATGCTTTGATGGTCGAGATTAAACCGGTGTCATTGAACGATTGATTGTCAAATTGAAAATGCCAGCGTAGTGCTTCTCGCTGCGTAGTGCTTTTCGCCGCAATCTGTAGTGATCGATGTCGGTTAGCGACAAACGCGTTGTGACGTTCAGCTAAGATGCAAGCTCCGATTTGCATCCTGAACTCGATCAACGATTCCGAAATGAAAGCGCGGTTCTACCCACCTCAAAAGCTTCTTGGTGTTGCCTTCACTCTTGTCGCCTGCCTTGGCCTAGCAAGCGGGCAACTGAACGCGGCGAAGCCCAACGTCGTTTTAATTTTGATGGACGACATGGGGGCGCACGATCTATCCGGCGAAGGCAGTACGTTTTATCAGTCACCCAACATCGACAGTATTGCTGCAGAAGGTCTGCGCTTCAAAAACGGCTACGCAACTTGTTGCGTGTGCAGTCCGTCACGAGCGAGCATTCAATTGGGGACGTTTCCGGCGCGAAATGGGATCACCGATTGGATCGGCGCAAAGAGCGGATTGGAGTGGACGCGTCCAAACCGTGTTTTGCCAGCCGAATATGAACATCGGCTTCCGGACGAAGATGTCACGATCGCAGAGGCGTTTCGTGAAGCAGGATACGGAACGTTCTTCGCCGGGAAGTGGCACCTAGGGGACAAGGGTTCGTGGCCGGATGATCACGGTTACGATGAAAACAAAGGCGGCCATGATCGCGGCAGTCCTCCTGGCGGCTTCTTTTCGCCGTATAAAAATCCAGTACTGGAAGACGGTCCCCCCGGTGAATCGTTGCCCATCCGTTTGGCCGAGGAAACCGCTGACTACATCCGGCGCCACCAGGATCAACCATTCTTCGCGATGCTTTCGTTTTACAGTGTGCACGCACCTGTGCAGACGACGAAACCGTTGTGGCAAAAGTATCGTGAGCTTGCACCGGAGTTGCCCGAAGGCCAAGAACGCTTCAAAGTCGATCGGACATTGCCGGTTCGACAAGTTCAAGACCATCCTGTCTACGCAGGCATGGTCGAGACGGTGGACGATGCCGTAGGCGTCGTACTTGAAACACTGGAAGAACTCGAATTGGCTGAAAACACGATCGTGGTGTTCACCAGCGACAACGGTGGTGTGTCGTCAGGCGATGCGTATGCGACCAGTAATTTGCCACTACGTGGAGGCAAAGGGCGTCAGTGGGAAGGTGGCATCCGAGAGCCACTTTACATTCGGTTTCCGGCGGCAATCAAAGCTGGCAGCGAAGACGCAACGCCGGTCACTGGTGCTGACCTTTATCCGACGTTGCTAGACCTGTGCGGGTTGCCGCTAAAGCCGCAGCAACACGTCGACGGCGTTAGTTTGAAACCCATCATCGAAGGCGGATCGATTGATGAACGTCCACTTTACTGGCACTATCCACACTACGGAAATCAAGGCGGAGAACCCAACGCGATCATACAGCTTCAGCGTTGGAAACTGATTCACTACTTCGAAGACGGTCGGAACGAGCTTTACGATTTGGACAACGACGCCGGCGAAACAAGTGATCTATCCCTGTCCAATCCTGCCAAGACCCAACAGTTGTGGCAGCAGCTGGATCAATGGCTTACCGAAGTCGGTGCTAAACGCCCTGAACCCGATCCTCGATACGATCCAAAACAAACGCAAGAATATTATCGACGCATACAAACTGCCAATAAACAAAGGCTTGAGGACTTCCACCAACGGATTTTGAAGGCGAATTGGCAACCAAACGCGGAATGGTGGGGTAGTTTTCAAACAGTCGACTGATCTTTAAGTATCATGCAGTTGGTCTTGACAGCTGGTTGAATGAATCGATAGCTGTCGTGAGATAACAAAGTGAGTGCCGACTGATACACACGCGAAACGATTTTTCATGGCGTTGATGTGTCCTCGGCAGCCCGTTGTTCTTCCGGAGGCTTTGCCGATGACGTCAACTGGGGACGCAAATCCAGACAACACGGATCGGGATGAAGATTCTCGACCAAGTTCGTCAACCATCGAAAGATTCTTTCGTGGTGTTAGCGAGTTTATCTTTCATACGAAACTAGGTGTGGTCGACGTTCAGTTGGTCGACTACGTCAGTGACTTGATGCTTCGGTTCGTCAGGGCCGATTCTCTTTATTCGCTCCGTCAAAACGATGGGATGCGAACAAAACATTTGCTTCAGATGGTTTCCCAAGCGGAACGTCGAATCGGACTCGCAAAGCGTGAGGTTTACCGTCATGTCGGTGATTTCACTTTGTTTTGGTCCGGCATGTATCCCGAGAGTCTGCAGGGAGCCAAGAATCATGACGATGTTCGTGATCGGTTTCTGGACTACTGTCGACAAGGGAAGCGAGCCTACGCGATAGCAGCGCAGATCGAAGGCGGCGTCGATCGCCCGCCCTGTGAAGTTATTCACCGGATGAGCGAACACTTCGAGATGTGTGCGTACGGGCTTCGCGAAATCCGCCGTCACTGGGAAGAGGACTGTGATGGTCCAGGTGGCCTGCTGACCTGGTAGGCGTTTAGCGGGCTATCGCCTTTAGGATTAGCCGTATGGCGTTAGCCACGGTTTGAGTGCAATAACCGGGGCTAACGCCCGTCGGCTGATGACCCGAACCCGCTCGATTTTAGGATTAGCCGTATGGCGTTCGCCACGGTTTCAGTGCAATAACCGGGGCTAACGTGCGTCGGCTAGTGACCCGAACCCGTATTTTCATACGGAACGAAGCACTAGCCAACCACGTACCACAGGATCGTCAGGAAGTGTGCCATAGCGGCTGACATTACGATCAGGTGCCAGACCGAATGCATGTATCGCACTCGGTGGTCTTGCAGAAGCACCGCTACGCCAATGCTGTAGAGAACACCTCCGATCATCATCCCATAGCCAACTTCGGTAGGCACATGGGAGTACAACGGAATCGCAGGTAGCCAGCCGAGAAGCAGGTAGCCAATCGTCGCAACGTTGTTGATTCGATGACGCGCGAAAAGCTTTGTTGTGATGCCGGTAAAAGCCGCAACCCAAATCGCGATCAACAGTGGCGTTGAGGTTTCTGGCGGTGCATGGCGAAAAATGATCGGCGTGTAGGTTCCTGAAATCATCGCGTAAATCATTGCCTGATCCCAAGCACGCAATCGATCCAAAAGCGGTTGGCGAAAGATCACGTGTGACAACGTTGATGACGTAAACGTGGCGACAACAGAGGCCGTGTAGGCGGCGCATGCGATCGCCAATCCGGTTGATTGTGCAGATGCTTTCCAGACCAAAAGGGTTCCCAATACGCATGCACCCAACGCGGCCAGGCCGTGTGTTAACGCGTTCGCCCATTCTTCGCCGTGGCGGATGGGGGCGTCTCCGTGTTGTGACGCGTTTTCTGCCAACCTGTTTACTATCTGTGTCGCGCATCAAGGATATCCACCCTGGGCAACTTATCCACAGATTAAGGTGGTCATCTGGTACGTCGCTAAGATACCATCGACCGCATTTTTAGGAAGGCGCCGTCACAAGCTGGACCGATCGTTCTGGTGAATCTATCCGCACATCAACTTGGGTGGCACCAAGACCAATCAAGTCAGCTACAGACGCAGTAGTTCAGCAGCAAGCTTATTGGCAGAGAAGTCAATCAATCGCGAAGGCGAGCGCAGCAGACTTTCTGCGGAGTGCTCATAGGGATCGAATGTGCTAAGGAACTGCTTTCTGGTCGGTGTGTGTCCCAAGTCATGATGCCGCGACGCCGAAGCGAGCGCGATCGACTGGTGGGTGCTTACCATCAAGAATCGTAATTCCAGCTTCATGGGACGGTAGGAATCAATGTTCGCGATTTCACAGTAGATCACCGTGTCGGCGGAATAGCGAGTTCCCATTTCGACCAATTGGCGTTCATCAAATCGACCGGTCTGCATCGGAGAATGTTGCAGGCACATACGGTGGTCTGATTCGACAACTTCGACGGTGGATTGACGTCGCAGATGGGTCGCCAATTGGTGCATCAGTTCGGTCTGCTCGCGAAGGCGATCTTGTCGGTCCAGGCAGGTAACGATCAACACCCGGTTCGGACGCAATTGCCCCAACAGCGAAGACCGTCTCGTTGGAGTCGGTGCATTTGGAACTGGCGATTTAGTTTGGCAGGCTCCGGTGGGACAGTTCGTCGGTCGCCCACACTTTTCACATGCGATTGCGCTAGCGACTGAGATTAGCAATGAAAACAAGAGGCCCATCAATGGGCGTAATCGTCCTTCCATGACTCGCCTTTCGAGGTTGCCTACTGTTTGTCGGTGGAAAGTTCACGAACCAGAACTTCGTCCAGTTCCTCACGAATCGATTCCAGCATGCGATCGGTTTCACGAAGATAGCGATTGTATTTCGATTCAGCTTCGGCGAGTTTTCGTTCGAGCTGGCGATTTTCATGCGTCAGTCGATCCATCTCATCCTGAGCGGACGCGACCGCTTCGGTCGAGTTTTGCAGTAGCGACTGTGTCGAAGTGAGTTTTTCACGAAGGCGTTCGCCTTCTGCGAGGCTGGTCGCGAGCTTGGCTTTCAGATCACCGTTTTCTTCGATCAAACGTAACGCATGCTGGGTCGCCGTCAGTGGTTCTTCACCAAGGATGGTTCCCCGGGCCGTTGGGGTTCGCGGATTGCCCACCATCATGGCGCCGGTAATCGGCTGGGTGCGGATCGGTGGTGGGACCGGAAGCGTGTTGTTCGGGTAGGCGCTATTGCGATCGTTCGACGAAGACGTCATTCCATAGGGGCCGATGCCGTCTGATGATAGAGCGTCCTGTTGGTACTGAACCGCAGTGGCCGGAGTTTCCTTTAGGTAAGGCTCCATCGAAGCGGTTTGAACTTTGCTCGAATCATCGCCCGAGATGATCGCCTGAGCCGTCTCATTCGAACGTCGATGGCTGATAGAACGACTAAGCCCACCGGGTTCGGGTTTCATGTATTGTGAATACGCAGACGTCGATTCACGGTAAACAGGTGGTTCGTCGCTTAGCCCGGGAACCGGTGCGACGTGCACGTCGCTTTGCAGCGGCAACGCGCTAGCGTCCCAGGGCTCTTGGGCTTGTGACTGTGTCGAAACATAGTCACCACCGGTTTGTGCAACTGAATCGTGCGGGCCTTGTGCATCGAGAGGCAGCGGAGCTTGCTTTTCATCGCTGCCGAATGCCGATTTGATTTTGTCTTTGACGCTTTGTTGAAAACGTTCCAGTCGCGCCAATGCGCTCGCACGAGTACGGGGAGCATGATCGCGTTCTTGCGCACTCGCGGACGAACCGATTGTGATCGCGCTAGCGATGATAAGCAGCTGCAGAAGGCGTCGCTTTGTGTTCAAACGCAATTCGGATACAGGATTCAACTGCATCGGCGTGCGGCGATGATGTAGTTTTCTTGTATTCACGATCACTCTGATTGGTCATAGCCACAGATCACTGTAATCTCTTCACCACAGGTGCAGGAGATCACGATGGATTCGATTCGGTCACCTTGTTTGATGACACGAACTTCGGGTTCACGGCGACATGCTTCGGGGGCGTGTTTGGCAACAGGTGGATTGCTAACGCTGTCGATGCGTGTGTTGGGAACACCGGCGCGTGCCATTGGGCCGACCGGTCGAACACGCCGTGGTTGTTCATTGACAGCTAACTTGTCTTCCACCGAATCGCCTCCCTTAATTTAAACTTGCCCGAAGCGAGCAAGCGTGAGACGCGAGACTCACTCAAACCCATCGCCGCTCCGATCTCTGCCAGGTTCAATTCTTCACTGAAATACAGAGTCAGGACCAAGCGTTCTTTGTCTGGCAATTGTTCAATCAAATCACCGATCAACTCTGCTAGTTCTTCTCTTTCGGCCAGATCTTCCGCAGAATCGATTTTGGTCCGCCAAGTTTTGTGAACAACATCTGACAGATCCTCCCAGTTATCTGGCTTGACGAAACGCATCGCTTCTAAGCATTCCACCACTTCGCTGACCGTTAGCCCTGATCGCTTCGAAATCTCTTCAGGACTGATCGGTGGCTCCATGGTTTCGCAGATGCGTTTAACCACATTAACCATGCGCATGACGCGCGGCGACAGCGGATTCAGTTTGCGCATCTCGTCAACGATCGCACCGCGGATGCGTGGGTAAGCGAACGTTCGAAAGGCAACACCTTGTGAGCTATCGAAGCTGTTGGCCGCTTGAACCAATCCCAAAACACCCGCCGAGTGAAGATTCTCTCGGTGGTCACGATCGCGCACGACGAAAGTCATGGTGCTTAGGATGCGACCGACATAGTCGATGTTATCCAGCACCAATTGATCGCGTGCGGATTGCGATGAGCGTTTATAGGTTGAATCAAGGGTGGCTTTCATCACTATCCACGATCAGTTTTGTAGCCGGAATCGGCTAAGCGGATGACACCGACGCCGAGCGAAACGACCGTCCCGAGTATTAACGAGGAAACGGTAGCACGCGTCAGGATGGTGAAGGCTTCCAATCGCAGGAAGACTCCGATCAGCGTGACGGCAATGGCCGTCAACAGTCCAGCTAACATGCCGAACGGAAACGCTTGTTGTTGCCGCATTTCCTTTCGCCGTGTCATACGACGGTTACTCATCAATTACCCTCCGTGCCGGAATCGGCGCCATTCATTCCAAGAATTTGCGGTTCACCCGAACCGCGGCCACCGATGATGTCTTCGTAGCGGATCATCCCTTCAGACTCGATTCGAAGGTCTTGAGGGATTTCGCTATAGGCGATGATGCTGACTTCGGCCAACGATCGAAAGATGGTCCGATGCAGTGGATATCGGATTGAGGAATCGACGAGAACTGCCGCGGTCTGATTCTTCAATCGCGAGGCTTCCCATTTCGATTGAATGTCCATGATCAGCCGCTCCAATTGGTCTGGTCGCAGTAAGATCGACTCCGCATTCGCGCTCTCGCGGAAGTGATGTTCTAGGCGTGGTTCAAGGATGATGACTCGAACGTTTCCGTTGGCATCGCGAAAGCGATCACAGATGATGTGTCCGATGTTCCCGCGGATCTTTTCTGTCAATTGAACGGGATCCTTAATTTGATGGCCAAACTGGACCGCCGACTCGACAATCTTTTCCAATGCCGTGATCGAGATTCGCTCCCGCAGCAGATGGATGAGCACTTGATGTAGGGTTGCCGGTCGGACCGTATCGGGCTTAATTTCGTCGACCGTTGTCGGTGCGATTTCCTTAAGCTTCTCTAGCATGGATTGCAGGTCTTGGCGACTTAAAAGCTCGTGCGCATGTTTGCGAAGGCACTCGCTTAGATGAGTGATCAATACCGTCGGGGCATCGACGACGGTGAACCCTAGGACTTCAGCACGTCGTCGCGACGTTTCGGAAATCCATTTCGCGGGCAAGTCAAACGCAGGGTCTCGGATCGGTTCGCCTTCTAATTCGGCATTAATGTTTCCCGGATTGATCGCTAGGAAATCGTTGACGTGCAACTTTCCGCGAGCGATTTCACGCCCGCAAATTAGGAATCGATACTCGTTCACGCCGATCTGGAGGTTGTCCCTAATGCGAGCTGCCGGAACCCAGAAGCCGTGTTCCATCGCGACGTCTTCTCGCAAAGTCGAAATCCGTTCGGCGATCCCTTTGCCGTGCTTGGGCTCTGCCAGGGAAATCAATCCGGCACCGATTTCGATAATCACCCTTTCAGGCTGAATGAACTTTTGAAGCCCACGTTCCTCTGGCGGTGGCGGTGCTTCGGTTGGACCGGTATCCGGTTTGGATTCAGCTTCCTGCCGCTCGGCCTTTTGTTTTGCGAGATACACAAACGCAAAGATGACGATCGCCAAAAAGATAAACGGCAGCTTGGGAAAGCCCGGTGTGATCGCGATGCATAGCAAGATCACCGGGCCCAGATATAGTGAGCGATATGCCCCGGAAACCTGTTGGTTGATTTCGTCACCGAGACTGGACTCCGACGCGCTTTTGGTCACCAGAATACCGGCGCTGGTGGCGATGATCAGTGCAGGGATCTGCGAAACCAAGCCGTCACCGATCGTTAAGATCGAATAGACTTGCAACGCATCCGTGATCGCCTGGCCATTGCTGACGCCAAGCACCACGCCGCCTAGGATGTTGACGACCATGATGATCAGGCCGGCGATCGCATCTCCGCGGACGTACTTACTGGCACCATCCATCGCCCCGTAAAACTCGGCCTCTTGTGTCAGGCCTTTACGACGGGTTCGAGCTTCGTTCTCGTCGATCGCGCCACTGTTCAGCTCGGCATCGATCGCCATTTGCTTACCGGGCATCGCGTCCAACGTGAATCTCGCGTTGACTTCGGAGATCCGCGTCGCACCTTTGGTGATCACGATGAACTGAATCGTGACCAGGATCAGGAAGATCACGATCCCGACGACAAGGTTCCCGCCGACGACAAAGTCACCAAAGGTTAGAACGATCTTTCCGGCGTTGCCATCAAGCAGAATCAAGCGGGTGGTTGCGACGTTCAGTGACAAACGCAACAGCGTTAGCAGCAACAACAAAGACGGAAACGATGCAAGGTCCAGCGGCTTCTTTGCGCCCAAGGTGACCAGCAGGAGCAATACCGCCGAAGCGATGTTGCACGCCAAGAACATGTCCAACAAGAACGTTGGCAGAGGGATGATCAATACGACCAGCATTAGCAAGAATGAGGCCGAGAGCCACAACTCACTTCGCTGCAAGAATCCGAAATTGGAGTCCGTGTCTTTCATCTATCCCTAGTTGTTATTCATCGTTGAACCGTCGGGCGGTAAACGAAACCTGCCGTTAGATTGTTGGGTGCTGCGGGAGGCCGTCAGGCAAAGCTCGCTACGAGGGCTCGTGAGATCAATTGCCATCCGTCAACAAGGACAAACAGAAGCAGCTTGCAAGGCGTCGAAACGACGACCGGAGGCATCATCATCATTCCAAGTGCCATCAAGATGGTGGAGATCACCAAATCGATCAGCAGGAACGGAATGTAGATGCAGAAGCCCATGATGAAGGCCGTTTTCAGTTCGCTGATGATGAATGCCGGCACGGCGACTTTCATCGGTGTGTCGATACGTTGCGAGGGTGGCGGTGTATCAGAGAGTTCAAAGAACAACGCCAAGTCACTTGTGCGAGTGTTCGTCATCATGAATTCTTTCAACGGCTCTGACGCAGCCTGCCAAGCATCGATGTAACCGAACGTTGGCGGTTCGCCTTCTTCTTGATTCGCTTGCGCTTCCATCAAGGGGATGACCGCGTCCTGATGGATTTTCTCGAAAGTCGGTGCCATGACGAAAAGCGTCAAGAACAAGCTCAGTCCCATCATGACTTGGTTCGGCGGAATTTCTTGAGTCGAAAGAGCACGACGAACGAATGACAGGACGATGATGATTCGAGTGAATGCGGTCACGCTGACAAGCATCGCGACGGCAAAGCTGAGCATACCCAGCAACGCCGCGACTTGTAGCGGTGGTGCAAGATCGGAAAACATCTCCGGTGATCCGGCGATCGGTTCCGCGGCGGCTTGGGATAGTAGAAGGAAATCCATTTCCATGCTCGATACGATCAGGCGGCGCTGCTTCCTTTGGCCAACAGCATCTTAATTAGGTTTTCGTCGATCTCTTTACTTGATGTCTGATCGAGCGTGGGGGCTGCGGCTTGTTTGCGGCGTTCGGCGCGGCTGAGTTTGATCGTTGGTTGTGCGATGGGTTCTTCGATTTCGTTGGCGACATCATAGGCGTCCGTTTCATCCATCGCGTCTTCGAAACTTCCGGGCAGGACATTGACCGATTTAATTCCGCTCGGATCGACAGCCACTAGGACGCGGCTATTCATGCCGTCAACAAGATAGAGGTTCACGCCTCGTGAGACTTCGAGAACCTGATGGATCTTTAGCTTGCCTTGGCTTCGCAGTTGGTCGACCGGGTTTGCGAATTTTCCTTTCTGGATCAGGCGATAGACCAAGATCCCTGCGATCGCCAATGCCAAGACGAAGCAAAGGTTGATCGCGATCTTCTTGATCATTTCCGTCGCGTTGGCGTTCGCCGTTGATGATCCCGCTGCCTGCTTTTCGCGCTCGATAAAAGAATCGTAGTGAGACTGGGTGTTTCGCTGCGCAAGTTCTCGATTTGCCTGCAGGGGCTCTGTCACAACTTGCGAGGGAGTGACGTCTTCGTAGCTTGCCCGGCGAACCGTCATCGGACGTGGGCGTAGTGTGACCGCCTGTTCCCTCTCATCGCGTAGTGGTCCGCCGTATGAAGACTGATTCGACAAGACGCTTTCGCGGCCGGACATCCGGTCATCATCGATCGGACGCAGACCGTTGGTCGCAAGACCTCGGTTGTTTGGCGAGGCACTTTGCGAAGGATTGAAGCTGCGACCCAAATCTTCACGCGATTGCGACGAACGGGTCGTGTTCGGGTCGGTGGAAAGCTGGTCGATGATCCCTTCAAACCGACGCGTTTGCGATTGGCGAGTTTGATATTCCTGAGACCGAAGGTTCGACGAGCTATAACCTTGCTGTGCGTATGCCGATCCGGCAGTCTGAATACCGGTTGCGGTAACAGCGCAAAACAGCAGTGTTTTAAACACGCGTCTTCGATGTTCGGTCCAAGTTGAAGGCATCTTTCCATCCATGATTATGCCGCAGGTTGCTTTTCTTAATTCGAATAGATCTGCTTGATCCGAATTGCAAATTGGTCGTCGACTACGACGACTTCGCCGTTTCCCATTGGCACTCCCTGAGCAACAATTTCGACCGGCGCGCTGATGGCCCGGTTTAGTTCAATCACCGATCCTTCCGCCAGGGCGATTAGTTCTTCGATCGTTAATTGTGTCCGTCCGAGTTCAGCCGTCAGCGTCACGTGAACGCTACCAAATCGTGATAGGTCCAGGTTCCCATTTCCTTTGGGAGGATTGGGTTCTAGCTGCTGAAACTCGGGAATATCATCTTCGGTAGCGGTTGCCGTTGCCGCGTCGCCTTCTTCAGCAGCGGCTTGTGCTTCGTCGTCCACATCGTCGTTTGGCTGTTCTCCCTCACTCATCCTTTGTCTCCTTCCTTGTGTTTAACCATTCTTGGTTTGCGAGACTTGAACCGCTTGCATATTGCCCAAGCGGCCTGGCCAGCATTCGAACGATGGTGCACCATCGACCGTGGAGGTCATCGGTGCGTCAATCCTTTGATCAAGGACAATCAGTTGTCCAGGTTTGATGTCTTTTAGGTCCTTCATCGAAATCTTTGCCGATCCCAGAAGCGTGATGACTTCGACGGGCATCTGCGCGATCATTTCCTTAGAAGGCGATTTTGGTGGCGCCTTTCGTCGGTTGTCGACGGTGTCTTCGAACAGCTTCGAGATCTTTTGTTTTGGAAGCAGCCAATGGACATCAGCGACGACCGATTTGCATTCGATCTTCAGCGTGACCTTCGTCATTAGGTCCTTTGCGCGATAGAGGCGAAGCTTACGAGGGTCCTTTTCGAGATGGCTCGTTTGGACCGTCATGTCTTCATTGCCCATCCATCCTTGGCCCAGGCAAGCCGCCATGGTGTCGAGGAACCATTGAACGAGGTCTGCTTCGATTGCGCCAAGTTCGACAGGCTCCTCTGGTTCTGACTGCTCGCCCTCGGTTTCTTCCGGAGGGTCGATGCAGATCAGTTCGCCGACAAGCTTTCGGAACTGCGCACCGCTGGAGTACCAGAGTGTTGGCAGGTCTTCACGCAAGTAGGCGACGCTACACCAATCCGTTCTTGGCGTTGCATCCAAGATCGACTCGAACGAATCGGTCGAGACTGGGCCGAGCCCGAGCTTTGCCCCAAAGCCCGTAGCTTGAACCCACTCGTCCGAAAAGAACGATGTCGACTTGGATAGCCAAGTTCGGATCGCGGTAGCTGTGTCATCCAGGCCCGCGATTTCGCGAAAGTCGAAAGCGCGGAGGGTCATTGAACCTTGAAATCTTGAAAGAGAACGTCCTGGATTCTTTCAATGCCATCGGTGAACAGCATTTCGTTAAATTTGTCGTGGATCTCGCGGCGCAGTAAGTTGTGCCCCAGCTTTCCACGAACGTCTTCCAGCTTCTTGTCGCGTAGGTGCGCAATCAGCCAGTTCTTTAGGACAACGTTGTTGTCTTCGACAAGTTTGTCGATCGCGTCTTTTTGCGATGCGGCAACTTGAAGTGAGAACGTGCACGTGAGGTATCGCGAGTAGCGACTGTCGTTCAAGTTCACCACGACTTCGTCGAAGTCCACGAATCCCAATTTGTCATCGGGTTCGGGGATATCCATGCGGTTTTCATCCGGCGCCGGCTGGCTGGCGGTGGATTGGTTGGAAGGGAGGACAAACAAGGGAACGGCGATGCCGGTCCCGGCACCCATCACGAAGATGAGTCCCCAGACGATGATCTTGCCTAGCCCGCCTTTTTTCTTCTCGTCTGCACCTGAGTCGTTTTCGTCTGCCATGGATCAATTGTTGGATTGGGAGGTCGATCGGCATTCTTGCTGGAAAGTATTGGTTGCGGAGGGGCCGCGTGCAGGTTGACGTGACCGACTTATCTTTCCAGATCGTTAAAGGTTATCGACGCCGCACAACGTTCAATCCAATTCGGAGCGATCAAAGGCGGGCCATTGAGGGCGAACCCTTACCGGCATGGGCATCAGTTATCAGACCGGCGGTGGGAACTTCAATGCGTTAAACACACCCACCGGCAAAAGGCAGCTGCCAGTCGCCGCGCAGGTGGGCTCAACACAGCAAAAACTTGGCCTTCTCGGCAACCTCTGCCGGGCGAAGTTCCCGCCGATGTCCGTTAACCCTCCGTCGTTCTTGCTCAACCGGACCCGATAAACTCACCGTTGGAAGCGGAATATTCGACACAGTTTATGACAGCGGTCAGGTTCTCAGCGGCTGGGGCAGCAGCCGTTTGAGTTCCCTTTGCCGGATTCAACGTTTACCACGGAAGGTTCAATGATCAACGGTCTCTATAGCGGCGCCGCGGCGATGCAGATGCTCGCAAAGCATCAAGAGCTGATCAGCAGCAACCTGATGCACGTCAACAGCAGCGGCCACCGTCGGGTACAGCCCGCAGTTCGCCAGCGGTTCGGTGACGGATCGCCCGAGCTGACGATCGACCGCGGCCCCGAGGTCGACAAAGTCACCACGGATTTTCGACCAGGTCGGCTCGTCGATACCAATCGCCCCCTGGACATCGCAATTTCTGGAAATGGGTTCTTCTCGTTCCAAAATGGCGATCAAGAAATCTTGACTCGAAATGGCCGTCTGTTTCGTGACGCCGAAAGCGGTGAGCTGGTCAACGAAGATGGCTATCCCATCCAGGGAGAGAACGGCGCAATTGTCGTTGACCCAAACATTGCCGAACAGAGCATCGGTATCGCTAGCGACGGAACCGTTTCCGCCAACGGAAATGTGCTTGGGAAGATCCAAGCGGTCGCATTTGATAACAACGAAACGTTGATCCCTTTCGGCGCGATCGCGTTCACGCGAGGCGTTGATACCGTGGAGAGCGAGGCTCCGGCGAAGATCGTTCAGAACCGACATGAGCTGTCCAACGTTCAGCCGGTTTTCGAATTGATCTCGCTGATCGTCAACACCCGCCAGCATGAAGCCGTTCAGAAGGCAACCAGTTCGCTGGCTGATTCACTTCAAGAATACATTCGTTCATAGGCAGGCCGGATCCGTTTGACGGTCGCCCTCCCGCTTCGAACGAATCCGATTCTGTCTTATTCGCATTTGTCCTTTACCCGTAGCAACCCAGGCCAATGTTAAAAGCTTTTTACTCCAGCGCGACTGGTATGCGCGCCCAAGAGGTGATGATTGACAACACGGCCAATAACTTGGCGAATGTCAATACAACCGGGTTTAAGCGTAAGCACATCAATTTCGCCGATTTGATCTACGACACAAACAGCCCACCCGGGGCGGCCGGTGCGAACGGAATCATCAAGCCGATCGGTTTGCAAATCGGTAGCGGTGTTCGTGCCGTGGGCACAACAACGATGTTTTCGCAGGGGACGCCGCAGGAAACCGGGATCGATACGCACATGGCGATCGAAGGCGAAGGGTTCTTCAAAGTAACACAGGGTGCAAATATCGCTTACACGCGTGACGGATCATTCGTTCGTGATGACCAAGGGCAGTTGGTCACCGCGGACGGATACATTCTGGATCCTGCGGTGACGATCCCACCTGAAGCGACGCAGTTGTCGATCTCGGCTGGAGGCGTTGTTAGCTATCAGGTCAACGGAGTTTCCACCACCGGGCCGACGATTCAGTTGGCTCGTTTTCCCAATCCCGCCGGCCTTCAGAACATCGGAAACAACCTTTACACCGAGACCCCCGCGAGCGGTGCCGAGGTCCTTGGGTTGCCAGGCGTCACCGGCAATGGATTGGTGCGACAGAACTACGTTGAAGGTTCAAACGTCGAAGTTGTCTCGGAACTCGTGTCCTTGATCACAGCCCAACGCGCCTACGAAATCAACTCGCGTGCCATTCGAGCCGGTGACGAGATGCTCTCCTCGGCAAGTGACCTCGTTCGATAGGTTTCTATAGTTCAATGAATGAACGAATCTCCAATTCGAAAATCCCATCAGCTATCAAGCGGATGTTTCGGCAAATACGTTTGCCGATACTCGCTTCGGTGGTCGTTGCGATGGGGATGGCCATGATGGTCACCAACGTCCAGGCGGAACGGGTAACCCTGCGAGTCAAAGAGGGACAAAGCGGCGTGACCGATCGGACGGTGCACATCGGTGACATCGCGACGCTCGAAGGTGGCTCGACAACGGATCGCCGTTTGATGTCGCAATTGGATCTCGATTCGGTCGTCGACGGACAACCCTGTTTGATTTCACAGCGACAGATCAATACACGGTTATTGCTCGCTGGCTTTTCACGGCAGGATTTTCAGATCATTGGGCCGGCTGTGGCTCAGGCGATTTCGACTTCGCCGGATCATCAATCCAAGATGATCACGAATATCCTTGCGGCCCAATTGGGCAGTCAGTTTGGGATTGATGCCAAGCGAATCAGCATTCGACTGGACAATGCCACACAGGTCGATTCGTTTATCAACCAATTCGATATTTCCAGTGACGCGATCAAGTTGGCACCACGCAACGACTTTCCGATCGGGCGTACCCGTTTGCAGATGCAGTGCGCTCAGAAGAGCTCCACACAAAGTCGACTTCCGCACCAAGTCTGGCTGGACGTGACTGTCGGTTTGTCGATGCGTGTGGCGGTTGCCAGCGAACCTGTAACACGTGGCGCGACGATCACCGATCAAATGATTCAGGTGGTCGAGCGCACCATCAGCTCACGCGCTGATTATGTCGACGCGGATTCCGTCGCCGGAAAGACGGCCAGTCGCTACGTTCCGCCGGGGACAATTCTGCTGGCAAGTCATTTGATCGCATCCCGGCAAAGTTCAACGCCGGTTGTCAAACGCAATGATGTGATCGATGTCGTCATTCGCGCCGGAGCGGGAGAGATCCGTCTTAAGAACGCCCGTGCGATGGAACCGGGGCACCCCGGGGATACGATCGAAATCCTCAACCCCAAATCCGGAAAACGATTCAATGCGGAAGTGGTCAGTGCAAACTTGGCCACGATCGCCCCGACCGGGCAAAGGAGGCTAGTTCGATGATCCAGATTCGATTGACAATATTTACTTGGGTTTTGACATGGATGGTGGCGACCGTTCTGTGGTGCCAACATTCACCCGCACAAAGCCTGTTTGAAAGACGAAGTGCGAACCAGATAGACCAATACCGAGACTACGTCGCGAGACAACGCGGCGACACCTTGACGGTCATGGTGGCCGAAAGCACCGATGTCGAAAACCGCGACGAACGCGTCATGGACAAGCAGGGGCAATCAAGTTCGTCGCAAGGATTTGATTACGCGTTCGGAGGCGATGTCGGTACCAGTACCGGTGACGCGTTCTTGGGAACGAACTCCGCAAACCAACGGGGCTTCAGTGGTGACGCGGAGTTCCGAAGTGCGCGAGCGATCAGTGATCAATTCGGTGTCACCGTTGTCGACGTACTACCCAACGGCAACCTCGTCCTCGAAGGCTTTCGATCGGTCAGCGTGCAGGGTGATGTGCGTCGTATGAGATTGACCGGTGTGGTTCGTCAATACGACATTCTGCCAGGCAATATGGTTCCCTCGAACAAGGTTGCCGACCTGCGGTTGACGCTTGATGCCGAAGGCGCCGAGCAAGCATTCACAAGCCAGGGATGGCTGAGCTCTCGCATCAATCGCTTGTGGCCATTCTAAGGAGCATTCAAGCCGTGACTTTTCCACGCACGGGGTTTGGAACCGACGTGACATTGCACAATCGTCCGACACGAGTCGTCTTGTTGTGGCTTGCGCTGCTAGCGTTAGTGCTGGGACAATGCTCGACATTGTATGCGCAAGGATTGCCGGCACTTCCGCCAGGCGCGGGCGCCGTACAGCCGTTGCCTGGGCCTGCAGCTAATCCACCTGTTGGGATGCAACCGGATCCGGCATCGGCTTTGCCGCCTTTGCCACCCGCTTCGCCGCGTTTTGATCCCTCGGTGCGAATCAAGGATATCACGTTTATCGAAGGCGACCGTGTAAACCATCTCTCTGGCGAGGGTTTGGTTTTCGGGCTCAGCGGTACGGGAGGCAAGTCGCTACAAACGCGTCAAATGGCGACGAACTTCTATCTGCGAAAGGGACTTCGTGTTAACACCGTTGATACGAAAAACATGTCTGCGGTGGTGGTGTCTGGAAAGGTCCCCGCGTTCGCGCGGAAGGGCGAGACAATCTTGGTCACCGTTTCGGTGGGTGACGACGCATCAAGTTTGCGTGGTGGGACGTTGAACCAAACCGCGCTGCGTGGGATCGATGACGAGATCTACGCGATCGCGCAAGGCCCCATCATCGGTGGCGGTATCAGTGCGCAAGGCGCGGCGGCTTCGGTTCAAGTCAACCATCCGACCGTCGGTGTTTGCGAAGCGATCGTTGAACGCGAAATCCCCTGCACCAGCATCGTCAACAACGGTCAGATTCGAATCGTCCTTCGGAATAAGTCCTATTCGACCGCGACAGAGATCACCAATGCGCTCAATCGTGTCTTTCCCGGCTATGCACGTGCAACCGATAGTGGAACGGTCGATGTATTCATTCCGCCATCGTTCAGTGATTCAGTCACGCAGTTCGTTTCGATCATCGGCAATCTACGCGTGACCCCGGATACGCCCGCGCGAGTTGTCATCAATCAAAAGACCGGTTCGGTGGTGTTTGGACATCACGTCAAGATCGCACCGGTCTTGTTCGCGAGTGAAAATATCGTCATCGCGACGAATGAAACGGCTGTCGCGTCACAGCCGAATCCCTTGGCCGGTGGAGATACCACTGTGTTGCCGAGAACCGGAATCGACGTCTTTGAAAGCGGCGGACGCTACAACGTTTTGCCAGCGGGTATGACGGTGGGTGATCTTGCGACGGCGCTAAACACGCTGGCTGTCTCTCCAACGACGTTAATCAACATCATGACTTCGCTACGGAATCATGGTGCGTTAAAAGCTGAACTGGTCATCGAATAGCTCTGGAAGGGAAAACCAATGGATGGGATTTCATCAAGCATGGCGATGTCGGCTCCGACCGGAATGTCTGCGATTGGAAACGGCGTGACCGCTTCGGCAGAAAACATCCAGGAGATCGGCCAGGAATTCGAAAGCGTGTTCGTTTCGATGCTGCTGAAAGAGATGAGAAACTCGCTTGACGAAGGATTCTTTGGCGGCGAGGCGAGCGACTCATTCGGAGGGATGTTCGACATGTTCATTGGCCAACACCTATCAAAGTCCAATGCTTTGGGTGTCGGGCAGATGTTGGCCGAACAATACAACAGCCAACAGGACGGCAAACCCTTAGTTGGGGAAAGCCTGTCAAAGGTTTCCTAACTTATCAGTCGTATATTTACTAACAACGAGGGTCCGGTTTTGGACTCAGCCCATACCCGACGGAATCACAATGAGGCTGCAAACGGAAAACTACGACGCGTTGCTTGAGTCACACCTCGAGCTGGAAGAACGTATCGCAGACACGCTCGAAACGTTGAACGAGGCGATGGCGTCCATGATCGACGGTACGGGTGTCCATGGTCCATCGACCGATGGTCTCGATCGCGTCGCCCCGTTGATCGAACAACTGAAGGAACGGTCCGAACTAAGCCGGCAGTCCCGCGAACAGTTGCTCGACGGACTCGCAGATGAAGTCGTAGGTGAACAGAAGCGAAAAATCGGTTTGCGTCAACTAATCCGACACGCGTCGGAAACCAAAGCTGCTCAACTGGACGAACGACGGAAAGTAGTCAGCGACCGAATCGTCGAAGCACGCCATAGTTTGACTGCGACGCAAGCCGTCATCTTTTACTCGATGGATTTTCACCGTCGATATTTGATGGGTGTGCTGCAATGTGGTGATGACCAGCAAGGTTATCAAGCGGATGGGCAATCGATGAAACTGCCAACCGAAAAGATCTTCGGAAGGAATTGCTAAGCATGCCAAATTTCAACATCGGTTTATCGGCTCTCCGTAGCAGCCAGTTCGCACTGCAGGTGGTGTCCAACAATGTCGGCAATGCGAACACCGAAGGCTACCACCGCCGCCGCGTCGAGATGGCGACCGTTCCGCCAAACTTGATTGCCGGTCACCGAATCGGCAATGGCGTTGATATCTCTTACATCCGTCGTATCGAAGACAAGGTTACCGAGACAACGTTGACGAATGTGATTTCGGATGTCACCTTCGTCGATGAGTCTTTGGTCATCGAGCGTAAAATTGAATCGTCGTTGCTTTCGGGCGATAGCGAACTTGGGCAGGTTTTGGACGTCTTTCTTTCCGAGTTCAAAAATCTATCGTCCAGTCCCAACGAGCCGACACAGCGTGAAGTTGTTCTCAAGTCGGCGCAACAATTTGCACAGGCGATTGCCAGCACGAAGGAAGAGCTGAACAGCTTAAGGCAAACCGTTCGTTTGCAGGTGACACACGAAGCGGAAAACATCAATCGTGAATTTGAGCATCTTAGCGATGTCAGCCTCGCGATCGCTGGATTCAAAGCCCGTGGGATTGAACACAACAATGAACTTGATGACCGTGACGCTCTGTTGAACCGTCTCGCTGCCGCCATCGGTGTTGAACGACGAGAGCAAAGCGACGGGACGTTGAACCTAGTCATCGGTCGTCACTCGATTCAGCAAGGGAACTTTGCCAATGAGCTGACCGTTGGCGATTCCGTCGATCCACTTGAAGTTTACTTGGACGGACGTGAAACGCCGTTGACGGTCGAAAATGGGCGATTGGGTGCGCTGTTGAATGCGTACAACGAAACGATTCCCGCAGTTGAAGAAAAGCTGGATCAGCTGGCCAATCAATTGATCAACACGATCAACCAAATTCATGCTACCGGTGTCGGGCCTGCCGGCGGGTTTCAGAACCTCGTCGGAAACACGCGAATCGATTCTGCCTCCGATCCGCTCTCTGGCGAGATCAACTATGCGGACATTCGTTCCGGAGACCTGACGATCGCCTTGACGGATGCGAACGGAAATCGTGAGCTGCAAACAATCAGCATCGATCCTAGTGTCGATAGTTTGGACGATGTCGCGGCAAGAATCTCTGGTTTGACCGGACTGAACGCTTCGGTCAACACCTCGACAAATCAAATCCAGATCACCAGCGCATCCGGATTCAAATTTGATTTTGCAGGCGGCATTGATACTCAGCCCGATTTGTCGTTGGTCACCGGGACTAGTACGGCCGAATTGTCTGGCACCTATACCGGCGATACGAACGAAACCTATACGTTTCGCATCGAAGGTACCGGAACGGTCGGGCAAACGAGCGGACTGTTCGTCAACGTTTTCGATTCGGGCGGCGGTTTGGTCGAAAAGTACAACGTTGGCGAAGGTTACGAAGCGGGCTCCGAAATCGAATTGCCCAACGGTGCGAGAGTGACGTTTGAGGCCGGCACGTTGAACAACGCTGATGAGTTTTCGTCAACATTCATCGGTGAGCCAGATCAAACGAATTTCCTCTCCGCGATGCAGCTCAATTCGTTCTTCTTCGGGTTTGATGGGAACACGATGAAGGTCGATGATCAGCTGTTGCTTGACCCTCGGCGTTTGGCATCAGGTAAAACGGGCGAGCCATCGGACACTTCCAATCTGCCTAATTTCATCGCGGTGCATGGCGCACCGCTAATGCCCGGCGATCGGACCTTTTCCGAATTTACAGACGAAATCGCTACCGAGCTTGGATTCGATATCCAAACCAACGAGAAGCTGTCCGACAGTTTGGGAGCGTACAAGCTGCGTCTTGAGCAAGAACGTGACTCCAAATCAGCTGTCGACCTCAACGAAGAACTGGTCTATCTGCAGCAATATCAAAAGTCCTACGAAGCCGCGGTGAGAATCATTCAAGCGACTGACAATATTCTCAACGAGCTCTTTTCGATCCTAAGGTAAGTCGATGAATAGTCGTGTCACCACAGCAGCCTTCACCCGGAACGCGATTCATTTTTCGTCGTTGCACAATTCGCGGCTGCTGTCATCTCAAAAGCAAATTACGTCAGGGCTTCGATTTCAGAATGCGTCGGAAGAACCGATTGACTATCGTCGCATCCGTGCATTCAAAACCGAATATGTCAAACTGCAAACGGATAAGCAGTCTATCGAACTGGCAACTTCGACTTTGAACGCCTCTGTTGCCCAATTGCAAGATGCGGGTGAGCTGGTTAGCTATGCCAAAACGCTTGTGCAACGTGGGATCCAGGCACTTGATGACGACGAAAAGCTTTCTTTGTCGACCGAGATCGACGCTTTACTGGAACAAGCGAAAGCGATTGGCTTGACGAAGTTCAACGGGAACTACCTGTATGGCGGGACCCGTTCGGTCGATCCTCCTTTCCAATTTGACAAGCCGATCTATGAAAATGGCTTGCCTCAATCGACATACAACGGGACGTCTCAGCGCAGCCAAACCTTCATTGGTGAATCGATTTCGATCGACACGTTCTATTCGGGAAAGGAAATCTTTGGCGCTTCCGGTCGACAATCCACGCTGTTGGTGGGGACAACTGGCGCCACACTTGGTGGCGGAACGGATACCGTCGTCGGTCGTGCGACTTTAGAAGTCCGCCACACCAGTACGAGTTACTTCGGTTTATCCGGGATCGCGACGGGTGTCAGTTCCGCGACGGGCGATACTGTCATCGGGAATATTGGTGTTCACGAAGTCACGGTCGATGACACAAGCGGTACCGGCGCATTCGGCACCATCTCGCTCAATGGCGGTGATCCGATCCCGTTTACCAATGCGGATACCAATTTGGAAGTCAAAGGTCGTGATGGCCAAGTCATCTATGTCGACACCACCAATATCACCGCGGGCTTTTCTGGTACCGTCAATTTACAAGGGACCGGCACGCTTAGCATTGATGAAGGTGCGACGACGGTTCCGGTCGGTTTTGCCAGTCAACAAGTGTTGACGGACTCCGCGACAGGACGAACGGTCACGATCGATTCGACGTCGATCAGTTCAGCCGGGGACGACAGTCTGGAGTTCCCTGGAACGTCGGACCTGTTTCAAATTCTAAGTGCGACCGCGGATGACCTTCGCAACGAGCGTGGGCTATCCAACGCCGCTGCTTCGGCCGCCCTAGACCGGCGTTGGACCGAACTGGATCTTGCGGCCAGTCAAATCTATGACGCGATGGGCCAGCAAAGTACCTCGCTGAAAACCATGCAGACAATGGAGTCACGGGTCGATGATTTGATGCTTTCGACCGAGACATCGATCGCCGAAGTCCAAGGCACGGACTTTCCCGATGCCGTTATCAAAATGCAAAACGCGCAAACGTTACTTCAATACACGTATGCCGTGACAGCGAATATTTCATCGCTGGGGCTGCTTGAGTTCTTGGGCTAATGACTGGTTAGCTTCGCACCGATGAAGGTCGGTCCGACGAGATAAGCAAAGGCTCTGATGATTTTGTGTATGATGGTTCTATCGCAAATTCGCAATGGAACCGATCCACGAAAGGCATCATCCAATGGTCAAGTCGATTGAAGGTCCGGAATTGAACCGGCGAAAGGCCATCGGGCTTGTTGGCAGTGCGATTGCCAAGGGCGCTGCCGCTAGCGGCGTCATTGCTGGATTGGATTTCGCAAGCGGAGTCCGTGTGCTATCGGCAGACGATAAGGTCACTAGCAAGTCGGCTGCACGTTCCGTCAATGCCAGCACTTTCAACGCCAGTATTGTAAATCCGCTTGGACGTGTCCCTTTGTCGTTCATCATCGATGATTCGACGTGCTTGGTGAACATGGGACATTTCTGTATGCCTCAGTTTGCCGAAGCTTGGCCTGATCGGCAAATCTATCATCAGCAGTGGCAGCAATGGCCTCGGGAAATCCCGGACTCTTTCGTTCGCCAGTTCGGTGAATGGTGTGCCGAACATTCTGTAAAAGGCAAGTACAGCATCGTGCCTTACCCAGCATGCGTCGGTTGGGTCGACCGTTTCATTCCCGGTTGGTCGAAAAAGCAATTGGATGATTCGGTCAAGCTTGTTCGCGAATTGATGATGCCCAACTGGGACATCCACCCAGAAATGATCACGCACACTCGAGTGATCGATCTTGCGACCGGTCGCCCGATGGAGTCCGCGAATTCGGCAACGATGGAAAACAGTTATCCACAAACCGATGTCAGCGTCGACTACTTGGCATCGTACTTGGCTTATGCATTGCGAATTTTGAAGCGCTGTGGATTGTCGTGCGAAGGCATCACAACGCCTGGTGGTTTCGGCAATCGAGTCAAAGCCAAGTTGCCGATCGCGGTTCACCAAGCGGTACGTGACGTTTTCGGATCCGAGTTGCCACACTATTTTAAGTATGTCCGCGAAGGCGACGAGTCCACGATTCCGTCACTTGAGTACGCTGACGACACCCAGTCTGTTGATCGATTAACCGTGAATGTTCCAGCTGGCACAGGCGATTGGTTTGGCAGCTGGGAAGGTAATAAGAAAAGTGATCCTGACCGTTATTGTAATGAAGATGCGACGAGCGGCAGGATGGTCGAATTGATCAAGCGTGGTGAACCCGCTGTGATGCTTTGCCACTGGCCGGGCATGTATTGCAACGGAGATCTATCCGGATTTCACGCATTTCAGCGGGTCGTCGAATCGATTCACCGCCGCTTTGCTGATCAAACACTTTGGATGAAGTGTAGTGAGATTGGACGCTACTATGCCGCAAAAGAACTCGCAACATTACGTCTCGTCGATGAGACGACTTTACAGATCGATTCGCCGTTGGCATGCCCTGCGTTAACGATCGAACTTAACAGCTCGCAACAGCCAATCCCGACGACATTTGAAGGAGCAGGCAAGACGATCAAGCTGACTTCCTGCTCAAAACGAAGTCAGCTTCAACCGGGAAGCTTCCATCGTGATGCCAACAAGACGTTGATCTGTCTGGATATACCCAAGGGCACCAGCGAAGTGAGATTTATATCTAACGAGTAGTCGCCTGCGTGCTCGTCTCAATCATCAGGCGGCTGACGATGTATCCCATTAACAGTCCTCGGAAAGTCCAAAGTACCGTTCTGATCCAGTTGCTGCTGACAAGCCGGTTGTAGTCACCTTCGCTGTATTGCGACGACAGCCGTTCGTGACACGGCACTTGAATTAGAAACGTTGACAGCCAAATACCGAACACAGCTGCCAGACCAACTGCCAAAACCCAGCGAGGAATCCCTGTGGGTGTGAAATAAACCAGCAGGCAAGCTGTTACCAATTCGACCAACATCGGAGGAATAACGATCGGCGACATGCCGCGGCAATGTGCTTGTTCGTATTGAATAAATTGATCCGATCCGACTTGGTTAAACAGTTTGTAGTGCACTAGCTGAACCATCCAGATCAGGCCGACCATGTACCAAGTCGCAAGCAGATTCAGCAGCAGAATCAAACTTGTCTTCATCGATCGGACTCCATTCGATCAACTCCCAGGCAATACCGCAGTGCATCGTCAGCATGTTCGAAGCGGAACCGGTACCCGGACTCGATAAGTTTTTTGGGAATCGCTTTGGTGCTCGATAGCAGAAGTGCGTCTGCCATCTCACCTAAGGCTAATCGCAACACAAAGGCTGGGGCGGGAACCAATGCGGGACGAGAAATCACTTGCCCTAAGGTCTTTGCGAACTCACGATTGCGAAGTGGATGTGGCGTCGAAAAATTGATCGATCCAGCAAGGCTTTCGGTACAGATGGCGTGGTAGATACCGCCGACGACATCATCAAGTGATATCCAGCTCCACCACTGCTGGCCGCTTCCCAAATGGCCGCCCATCATTTTCGCAGGCAGCAACATCTGTTGCAGTGCACCACCACGTGGGTCGAGCACAATTCCCAGCCTGGTGTTGCAGACTCGGATCCCGGCATCGGCGGCAGGTTGGCAAGCGGCTTCCCACTCCCTCGCAACGGAAGCCAGGAAGTCTTCGCCGGCAACACTTGATTCGGTTAACGTTTCTTCGTCGCGATCTCCATAGAAACCTGTGGCCGACGCGCAAACGAGTACTTTCGGCGGTGAACTTAGTTGGGCCAATAGATTGGCCAGCTGTGTTGTTAGTTCCACACGGCTATCGCGAATCTCTTGCTTTACTTTTTCGTTCCAGTGTCCCGACGCGATTGACTTGCCGGCCAGATGCACAACCGCATCAAAACCATTGAGCTTCTCTGCTTCGCTACCTTGGCCCCAGGGGGCGATCGCATCAGGGGATCCTTGTGCTTTTTCAGCGGTCCGTTCCAAACGGACGACGTCGTGTCCGATCAGTCTTAGGAAATTGCTGAGTCGCTTTCCGACCAGACCCGACGCACCGGAGATCGCGATTTTCATTTTCGGGACATCATGTCGCCGGGCCAATTCAAGGTCATCAATTGTGACGCGGTGACGATAGGCGAACATCGATTCGAGTTGGTGCTTGGCGAACGAAGCACCGAAGGTCTGCCCCGCTTTCCCAAACGGCAACTCGTACTGTACCTTGTCTCGAAGGGTGCAGTGATTGTCCGTCAAGTGATCAAATTCATGGCGATGCTCCCAGGCAGCGAAAGGCCCCGACTGCTGCACATCGACAAAAAGCCTTGGCGGTTCATAGGTGGTGTGTTGAGCGATCCAACGAATCGACTTGGGGCCGATCTTCGTTTTCAAAACCACAATGCTTCCGGGAGTCAGACTTCCGTCGCTACTTTCAACTTTCACATCCTGCCACGGAGGAATCAAGTGCTCCAAAGCCCCCTTCCGTTCATGGTAAGCGAACGCATCCGAAGCACTGACGGGTAACGATGATGAAGCGACGAAGTGTTGCACGGACGAGTCTTGTAAGCTTGAAAGGTGATGCATCTGATTCGGCACGGAAGTGCGATTTGGCAACGGGATTCTACCCTTTGGCCAACGGCATCCCGAATGTCTGCCGAAAAACGCCTGTAAACAGGGCACGTCATCGTGCCAAGACGGAACAGAAAGCGTCGCCCACTCAACCATGAAATCGTTGGATGGATAACAAAATCCCGACAGCTTTCTAAACCGCATCAGGTGCTTGTGAGATCACATCGGGCCATGATGAATTCGGGCCTTGAAGAAAGGGAGCAATTTCACGACCTTGGTATTGAGTCGTCCAACAATGGTGTGGTCGACAAGGCAGTAGAGGACCGAGGATGTCCCGCGTGTCAGTTTTGCACTGCGCTGGAATGCAGTCCACAGAATCGCAGCAATGAATCGCTTGGGTGCATGAGCGTTAGCGGTCAGCCCAACCGCTACGACAACAAAGATCGATCCACTTGCGATCGATCAGTAAGGCAGCTCTCGATCGAGTTGTAGTTGCGATCCATCGGGTCCGATTCAGAATCACTGCGGTTCCAATTCGGCCAAGTTTGACTTGCCAGCCATTGCACGCAGTTTTTCCATGGCACGCCGTTCCAATTGACGAACGCGTTCCTTGGAAACTCCAAGACGGTTTGCAAGAGACTGCAACGTGTGAACCTTGCGATGGGCACCAAGTGAAAATCTCGCACGGATAATCAGCTTTTCACGGCGATCGAGATCGTCCAGCATGACCGAGAGGCGGCTGCGTAGTTCGTGCCAGCGTTTCTCGCTAATCGCGGACTCACGTCCCTCATCGGTAAGATCAAGATCAAGGTCTTGAAGCCCACCGACTGTCTTCTGACGCTCTTGCTGCTTCACAACGACGGTTCTGTATGAGTTTCGCCGAATAACCTGCGTCGCGTAGGTGCTGAATCGAAAGCCTCTGTCAAAGTCAAACTTTTCGACCGCACGGATCAAGGCAACAATGCCGTCGCTCAGAAGATCGTCAAAGTTGTTGTTGGGATTTACAAACTTCTTCACGATCGAGAACACCAGCCGTAGATTGGCTTCAACGATTCGGTCGCGATGCCATTCGGCGAGAGCGATCAGGCGGTCGATTAGCTCCATTCGCACTCGCGATGGACGCTGTGGATTGAGGTGACTGCGATGTACCTCAGCCTGCTGCAACAGATAGTTCATCCGTTGGAACAGCATGCGTTCTTGTTCGGGGTTCAACAGCGGTGCCTCACAAAGTCGCCCGAGGTGGATCGGCATATCGATACCACTGCGGCGGACCGCTGCTATTCCCAGTTCTGCTTTGCGAGGGGCCAAATCTATCGGGCTGTCAAAAACGTCTTTGCCCAGAAGCGGATCGCTGAACTCAGGATTGGAGATAAACCCGAGTTCCTCTCGCAGCCGCTTTTTAATCGCGGACTTCAGTTGTTCGGGCGATAGATCTGCGTACGAACGCAGCAGCGGTTCGACTTCGCGGTTCGCCTGCTCCAGCTCGCTACAGCGAATCCAGGCGGGCTCGCGTGCACGCAGTTTTTTCGATGCGGACTTGCTCGGAGCGGCTTGTTGGTCTGGGCAGAGAGTTGAATTCGGGGACATCAGGGATCCTTAAGCTCGTTCCGGAAGACGATCAATTCGTTCAAAACGTTCATAACGGTATATGCGTCTGACCGTTCTTGGACAATGGGCGGCAACCGCATTTATTGATAAATTTCTCTTCCGTGGATCGATCCGCCGCGATGCCAGCGGAAATATCGTGTCTATACTGTTTTTTTCCGATTCATCCGCAGATCGTTCACCCGAGCAGGCTGCACTGATGAACCGGTCACTTGGTTTTTAGGTCGATCAGGATTTTGCCGGCTAATGTGGTTGAAAGGACCGTTAATCGCAGTGTTCAGGGGGTGGGGCCAAATTTTTGGCGATTTGTAACTTGGCGGTATGAACGTTTTCGCTAGTATCTGACGGGGCAATGAACGATTCGGACACAAAACGTTCATTCGTCCTATCGTTCCGCTTTTGTCATCACTCCGCTACGAAGTTTGCCTCTGCCGTGGGCTCCAATCGCGTTCAATTTTCGCCGAAGGAAGTTGCTCAGTCCCTTCGTGTCAGCGAATCATCCGTCAAACGATGGTGTGATAAGGGAGCGATCCCGACGATGCGGACTGTCGGCGGACACCGCCGCATTACACTGACTGCACTACGCGAATTTTTGCGTTCAACCAGCCGGACGCTCGTCGACCCTGACGTTCTTGGGATCGACGAAACGGAGTTGACACTCGCATCCCCGCCCGCTGCCCGCCGGCCTTCGATTCCAGGTGAGGGTCGGGAGCCGACGCAGCAGGAATTTCGGGCTGCCCTTGCGTGTGGCGACGAGACAAAGTGTATGCAGCTTCTTGCCAATCGCATTTCGCAAGGCTGGGGGCGAGCCGAAGCCGCGGAGGATTTGATTACCGATGCGATGCGTGGGATTGGGGACGCTTGGAATTGCGGCGATATTTCGATCTACCAAGAGAGACGCAGCTGCACCATTTGCCATCGACTGATCCAGCGTTTGCGTGAAGGCCTGCCGGAGGTCACCTCCGATGCTTGCGTCGCGATCGGTGCCTCGCCGGCATCAGATCCCTACCAGTTACCGACCGCGATGGTCGAGTTAGCACTGCTCGAAAACGGCTGGAACGCAGTTAATCTGGGCAACAATTTACCTTCGGATGCATTGATCCAAGCGGTTCAGGATTACCAACCTACATTGGTTTGGTTGAGCGTCACGTCGGTGAATGATTCCGTCGAGTTTGTTCGTGAAGAAAATCAATTGGCGAACGCTTTGGGTGACAACACATCGCTAATTGTCGGCGGTCGAGCTTTGGACGACGAGCTTCGCCCCAAATTGCGTTACACTGCGTATTGCGACAGTCTTCGACATCTTGTCGAACTGGCATCGGTTCTTCGCCGCTAGCAGCTGTTATTAGCTGCTAGGAGAATGGCGATCTAGCTGTCCCGTTCCTGCGCACCACCATTCTGGACGATCGTCCTGCTCCATCGATGATCCGCATTACAAGGTGCGGCGTGCGCGGCAGCGATCTTATTCGAAGAGCCGTCTGTGTTCGTTGTATCTTTACGGCACGAAGATGCTAGCACGTGTTGCCTGGTGTCGTGCATTCGAGGCCGTCATTCTGGTGAAATCGGAGTCGATAGATTTAAGGGGATGCTATCACCCATAGCTTCGAACAATTCAAAACTCTTCTTGCTGGAAAGTTAAAGTTTGTCCTACGATTGGCCGGACGTGACGGATGTCCGCTGACAAAAAGCTCGTTTCGATTGCCAGAAACTGCCTTCAGCGTTGACATTCAAACGCCGGTCACCCTACGTTTGTAGGCAAGCCACTTCGGTGGTTGGAACTTCCTTCTCTAGATAAAATCCGGTCTGCGATGAACCGTTTTGATGCATCCGTACTTGGGGGCGCCAATGACCAGGATTTCGCGGAGGGTCAGGCTTCGCTGGATGAGTTTGGCTTTGCCGATCAGATAGCAGGCGATTGTGAACTCGGCGGCCAGAGCGGTCAGTGTGACGAAACTGGCAAAGCTTGGGTAAGTCCACCACAATCACAAACATTCTTTGTACCGCTTCACTATGAAGCGAACTACCAGTACCCGTTGATCGTTTGGTTGCACAGTGACGGATTCAATGAGAATCAGGTCAGTCATGTGATGCCCCACATCAGCACACGAAACTATTTGGCGACTGGAATTCGAGCTCCTCGCGCTGAAGACGCGTCGGGACATCGTTTCGCTTGGGGATCCAGTGATGCGGTTGTCGAACAGGTGCGGCACAGTGTCATTGCCGCAGTCACTCAAGCACGCAAGAAGTACAACGTGCACGCCGGACGAATCGTGCTTGCCGGTTATCGCGAAGGCGGCACCATGGCGACGCGAATGGCGCTTAGCTATCCAAGTTTATTTGCGGCAGCTATTTCGCTAGGTGGTCAGTTTGAGCTACCCGATTGCACCAAGGCAGAGTTTCAACATCTAAAAAAACAGCGAGTTGCAATGCTTTGGCAACACGCGGTGCAAAGAAGCGAGTATTGTCACGATCAAATGGCGAAGCAAATTCATGCCGCCGCGTCGATCGATGCCCAACTCGAGGTGCGTCAGTATGTCGACGATGACGAAATGAACACAGCCGTTTTGTCTGATTTGGACCGATGGGTCATGGACCATGTGGTTTGCTCCTCGCCGATCGGTAAAATAAACCACTGGGATACGAGTCCGGTTTCATTCTCGGACAACTAAACAACCAGACACAGCCCCTGTGACACCTGATGGCCGAAGAAGAAGCTTTGCAATCTGTTGAAAACGCCAGCAAGACGGCCAAGATCTTAATTGTCGATGATGATGTCGAGATCATCGAAAGTGTGCGGTACGCGCTCGAGCACGAAGGCTACCAAGTCGTCGTTGCTCGTGATGGCAATCAAGGGCTCGCGCTCGCCGAAAAGGAATCGCCTGACTTGATTATCTTGGACATGATGATGCCCAAGCGAAGCGGGTTCCTTGTTCTTGAAAAGCTTCGACGGATGAACGAAGCGATGGTCCCGGTCATCATGATTACCGGAAACGAAGGCAGTCGCCACAAAGCTTATGCAGAGCTGCTAGGCGTGAGCGACTACATTCGCAAGCCCTTCCAGATGGATAAGCTGTTGCGTGCGGTCGATACGCAGCTGACATCATCATGAATCGCGGGATCTTATTGACGGCTGCCGTGACCGGTGCGTTGGGAGTCATCATTGGTGCTTTCGGGGCACACGGACTCGAAGACTTTATTGCGGGGTATTCCCAAGAGCCCGAGCACATTGCAAAACGCCTTGCGCAGTTTGATACCGGTGCTCGCTACCACTTGGTTCATGCCGTCGCACTGGTCGCACTCGCTTCGCTCCCTGTCGCTCGCGCCACACGTGTCGCCGCGGTGCTTTTCGTCGCAGGCGTCATCCTGTTCAGTGGTAGTCTTTACGTGCTCGTGTTAACGGATACCAGCTGGCTCGGAGCGATCACACCACTCGGCGGATTGGCTTGGATTTTTGCCTGGGCGAGTTTGATGTTCATCAAGCCAGTCGCGCAGGCTTCTTCGAAAGGTTGACAGTCGGTTCGCGGCACTGTCTCGGAATCAGTCAACGGAAACTTCGATACGGTCCCCGTTTTTTCGAACCGGAAAGGTTCGTTGCAGTGGTTGCCGGTTGACCGTTTGGATGCCTGTTTCCAATTCGTACTGCCAGCCATGCCAGGGGCAAGTGACACAGGGCTTGCCTTGATCTGTCAGCGAGCATTCGCCTTTGGCGATCGGACCGCCTTGGTGAGCGCAAAGTCCGTCGAGTGCAAAGTATCGGTCGTCGACTTGGAATATTGCGATCACGTTCGGGCCAACGATGACCTCCTTGGCTTTTCCGGGAGCGATTTCGTCGATCGAGGCAACATCGATCCAACTTGATTCGTCGTTATCATTCATTGGCGAAGCAGGGGCAGCGGATTAATCGAATGGTTTCGCAGTCGTATTAGGAAACCGATTCGGTACAGGTTCCGGGATGGCACGTGATTCATCGGACGGTCTGAATCCTACCGAACGCAATCCTTGAGAATGCAGTGATCGGTGGTCCTTCGAAAGATTACCTGGCGATTGCCAGCCTGGGTAGCAAGTGCGACGTTCGATACAATGAAGGTCAGTTTAAACTGTCTCCCTTTTTCGCTTGACCGTCATGCTGGGGCTGCAACGTTGCCAGCGACCTGTATTGTGTTGCCTGGCTGTATTGCGGTTTCGTCACGTTTTTACCGTGACGTCATCAATACAGTTTGGGGCTGGCATCATCAGGATTTGCGTCAGATGTAATTTTTCTGACGCAAGATCTTTTCCAGCTGTGGGGCCTAGCTTGAACGGGGCCGATGAATACTAGATGGAGTTTGAAAGTGAAGTGTCACGTCCGAAATAGAGTCTTCCCGCTCGTCTTCCTTGGCTGTCTGTTTATGACGCCGCTTCTGGGACAAGACGAGAGCACCACCTCATCAACGCCGGTTGCCAAAAGCGACACGGCCGACCAATCGCTAATGAAAGTCACTGAAATCGAAGGCATTTCGGAATACAAGTTGGACAACGGTGTCCGCGTCTTGCTCTTTCCCGATGACAGTAAAGAAGTCGTCACGGTAAACATGACCGTCTTTGTCGGCTCACGTCATGAAGGATACGGCGAAGCCGGTATGGCTCACCTGTTGGAGCACATGCTTTTCAAAGGCACGCCTGACAATCCGAACATTCCCAAGGTGCTGCAAGATCGTGGGGCTCGGTTCAACGGCACGACATGGGTCGACCGCACGAATTACTACGAAACGTTGCCCGCTTCGGAAGACAACTTAAAGTTTGCGTTGCAGCTTGAAGCGGATCGACTGCTCAATAGCTTCATTCGTGGCGAAGACCTCGAGAGCGAAATGACAGTCGTTCGCAACGAATTTGAGCGCGGCGAAAACTCTCCGTTTCGAATCCTAATGCAGCGGATGCAGTCGGTTTCTTTCGATTGGCACAACTATGGCAAGTCAACGATCGGCAACCGAAGCGACATTGAACGCGTGCCTGTTGTCAACTTGAGGAACTTTTATCGCAAGTATTATCGCCCCGACAACATCCTGCTGATTGTTGCCGGCAAATTTGATACCGCGTCAGCGACGGAACTGATCACCGAAACGTTTGGCAAGTTGGAGTCTCCTGAAACGCCGATCGATCCGACCTACACCACCGAACCGGCTCAGGACGGTGAACGAACTGTCGTTCTGCGCCGTGTAGGCGATATCCAGCTCGTCGGGACCGCTTACCACATTCCTTCGGGTAGTCACCCGGAATTCGCCGCCGCCAAGGCATTGTCAATCGTGTTGGGGGATGAACCGAGCGGACGTCTCTATCAGGGGTTGGTAGAAACGGACATTGCCAGCAGCGTATACGCATTAGCGTATGCGTTTGCCGAACCCGGTGTTTTGATGACGCTAACCGAAGTCCCACCGGAAGATTCGATCGAAGCAGCCCGCTCAAAGCTGATCTCGATTTTGGAAGAAGAGTTCGCGCAAAACCCGATCACCGAACAGGAAGTGGAACGAGCGAAGCAACAGATTCTCAAGCAACGAGAGTTGGAAGCGGCCGATACAGACCGTTTGGCGATCTCGCTTAGCGAGTGGGCGGCACAAGGCGATTGGCGATTGTATTTCTTGTTCCGTGACTTGGTCGAAGAGCTGACCGCAGAGCAAGTTCAACAGTTCACCCAGAAGTACCTGGTTCGCAACAATCGCACCGTTGGGCTATTTATTCCGAGCGAAAAGTCGGATCGTGTTTTGATCCCCGAGTCACCCAACTTGGTCGCCCGACTCGAAGGCTACAAAGGCCGTGAAGTCATTCAACAAGGCGAGCAGTTCGATCCGTCTCCTGAAAACATCGAGCAACGGACGCAGCGTGGAAAGCTGGACAATGGCATCGACTACGCTTTATTGCCAAAGCAAACACGTGGTGGCGCTGTTAATGTCGTTTTGACATTGCGATTTGGCACGGCCGATAAAATGATCGACCGAATCGGCGCGATCGAGCTGATGGGAATCATGATGGCTCGCGGGACCGACAAGCTCGATTACCAGGCGCTACAAGATGAGCTGACGCGTTTGCGAGCCGAGCTTTCGATCAACACTGTTCCAGGCCTGTTGAAAGTTACCCTGAAAACGAAACGCGAGTTTTTGCCAGAGGTGATCGATCTGATGGGGAATATCCTGCGATCGCCTCGCTTTGACGGAAACGAATTGGAAGTGCTACGCCGTCAGCTGATCACTAATCTTCAGCAAAGTAGCACGATGCCCGAGTCGATCGCACCACGCGACGTCCGACGCCGGCTTTCGCCTTACGAAAAAAGCGATATTCGCTACGTTCAAACGATCGAAGAAGAGATTTCGATGTATGAGAACGTTTCAATCGACGAGATCAAAACCGCATACCAGGAATTGATCGGTGGTAGTCGTGGTGAGCTAGCTGCTGTTGGCGACTTCGATGTTGATCAACTAAAAGACCAGGTCACCGGCATCTTGAACGATTGGCAATCCGAGGTTCCCTATGTTCGTATCGACCGTCCGGCAAATGTCGATGCCGATGGTGGCTTGGATAGTTTTAACACGCCCGACAAAGCCAACGCGTTCTTCTTTTCGCAGGCACAATTGGAGCTGGCCGACAGCTCGCCAGATTATGCCAACTTGGTCTTAGGGAATTACATCCTCGGCGGAGGAGGCTTGAGCAGTCGTCTTGCCGATCGAGTCCGGCAGCAAGAAGGTCTGTCGTATGGCGTACGAAGCGGACTGACGTCTCGTCCCAAAGACGAGCGTGTCGATTTCACGATCTACGCGATCACCAACCCTGAAAACAAAGATCGTTTGATCGAGGTTATTCAAGAAGAGGTCGATCGGCTTCGAAAAGAAGGCGTCACTGCTGATGAGCTGGAAAAGGCCAAGCAAGCCTATTTGCAAGCTGCTCGGGTACGTCGAACGAATGACGGTGCGTTGATTGGTGAGTTGCTCGAAACGATGTTCATGGACCGAACCATGCAATATGCCGCTCAACACGCCGAGCAAATCGAAGCGGCAACGGTTGATTCTGTCAATGCGGCCCTGCAAAAGTATGTCCACTGGGACCGCTTGGTACGGGCCATCGCCGGCGAGTTTGAAAAGGTTGCTCAATAGTCAGTGCATCAATCGCAACGTCTGTTGAGCGACTAAGACGGTAGCTGATGTCCATGCAGTGTCATCCTCCCGGCCACGGGAGGATGACTGGCTCGGCAAACTTTTGGCCGACTAGATCAAAAGCGTCGCTAACAAGAAAGCGGCCAAGCCGATCGGATAGACGATCCCAACGTTTGCCATGTTGGAACCTGTCAAATTATCCAAGGCTTCTTGCGTATCATCTAGTTTGTGCAGCGTCCCTTCGCGTTTCGCTGTCGCATAGACGGCGAAGAACGTGACCATTTCTGGAATGCTGGTCACGAAGCCAAGGACCCAGCCGGCAACGATCGGGTGAATCCCCAATTCACGAACAACCTGTGCGGTGGCATCACCAAGGAACATTCCCGCGATCCCGATCGCGATCAGCGCGGTGCAGGCGATGATGATTCCGAGAGGTAAATTGCCGACCGCTTCTTCGCTGGGAAGGTCATCCTTGCTGGGCGGATTGATCTTGCGGTCAACGAATTGATAAACCGCAAAGAAGCAGAACAAAATCGGTACCAAGTACCATTGCGTGTCCAAGCCCAATTGCATCAGCACGATCGGGACCGCAATCGCCAACGCGGCGAACGCGATTTCGTCAATGAAGCGTCGATTTGCTAGATCGCCAAATTGCCGATAGGTCGCTACCGCAGCAAACATTAACACGCAATTGATGATGTTCGAGCTGGCGATATTCCAAAGTCCCGCCTCCCAGACACCGGAAAGGCCAGCGGCAACCAAGCACACCATTTCGGGGACAGACGTCGCGAAACCGGTTAGCTTTCCGCGCGCCTTGACACTCCAGTGCATCGCACTGGCGACATGGTCGATGCCGCGCAGCAAACCATATTTAACAAACAGAATGATCGCAGCCGCAGATGCGATCATAATCAGGGCGTGCATTGTTTTGTCCCAGTATTCCGGCATGGTGATTCGGGTGATACTTAGCGGTTGGTCCTCTAGGTCAGCCTAGTACACCATCAACCTTTGTCGCCCCTGACTCCGTGAAGCTAGCGTTCTTTCCAAAGGGGATTGCGAAGCAGAAAGCGACTTCTTGAGAGATCGAACCTAAATATCAACACGTCGCTAGCTAGTTCGACGTTGAGTCGGCAACCGCGATCGAACGCAGACGCATTGGGCGATCGAGTTCTTCAGTCGGCGCCGAGACCAGGACCGAGATTGTGGCTTGATCGGAAATCTCAGTCGCATCGACAAAGCCGCTGTGAAATTGATTGTCGATTTGGAGCATCCAGTGAAGGCGATTGTGATCCTCTGTGTCTCGTCCCACCGTCAATAAAACGTCGTCGCTCTCTGTTTTTAACTTCGAAACGGACGAGGGTTTGGCATCCTGCTCGCGGTCTTTGGCAAAGACTTCGATGCCATCGCTATAGGGACGGATTCCGATTTCCACTCCATCGATCGCTAAGCCAAACGAACAACGGTTCTTTGACCCCGATGGTAACGACGATTCAATAATGACGGATTGACCGAGCGCAAGCTTTTGTCGTTGATCAACTAGTACGACTTTCTTTTTGTCAGCCTGAGATTTAATCACCAACGACTGATCAGCGACCTCAAAGACACCATCGTTGTTTTCAAATTCGAATCGCTTTTCCAAAGCTGTCGGAAACTCATCGACTGGAACTGCGTTCTGAGGCCAAGTTTCCGAGTCGGCATTGTTGTCTACTTTGCTGATTTGGATTCCGCCAAGTGGACGAAAGCCATCAGGCGAAGCCTTCATTTGGCTGGCGGCTTCTGAGGACTGAGCTTCAATATCGTTTAGGATATCGCCGAACTTGCTGCCAAGCCCCGAACCCAAGCCGCTTCCTTGCTCGCGTCGAGCCACGATCGGGCTTTTGCGATTTCGTGGCGCAGCGGACGATGAGGGGGCCGCCATCGCAGGGGCCTTTCGCCGAACGTTTGATTCGTTTGGCGATTCGGTGCTTTCACTTTCGGATGGTTCCGCCGCACTGGGTTCGGTAGCGATCGAATCGTTTTTCGCAGAATCGACTTGTCGGACATCGGCAGCGCGACGTCCTCCAGGGTCACGGTTAACCCAGTAGATGATTCCGACGATCGCCAACAACAGCGACGCGCTGATCGCATGGATGTGCCATTGGCTTTGTTTTCGTCTGCGGTAAACCGTTGTTGCGCTCGGTTCAGGACTGGAGTTGTGCTCGGCGGCAGGTTCGCTGGATGTTGGCTGTGATGCGGGCTGAGACGCAGCCGCTTTTAATTGGTCATCGTACGCGGTTCGCTGATCTTCGGATAACAATGTCCGTTTTGCGACCGCAACTTGGCTGAGCAATTGCTGAACTGTTTTTCTTTCCGGTCCTGCGGCGAGTTGGTGCAGATACGCACCTCGCTCTTTCGCGGCAGCTTCGATGCGCTCGGGATCACTTTCGAAGTCGTCGATACCTAACAGGGCGTAGTGATTAGGCGGAAGTCGATCGGACGGGATGTCGAGCCATTCTTGGTAGTAGCGTTGAAGATCCGTAGGACTGGACATGCGAAGAGCGTCAAGCGAGAAAAGGAAATCAGTTCAGGGTGAAGCCGTCAACAGCCGCCTAATCAATTCATGCGTCGTCGGTCACTGGGGAACTAGTTATAGCACCGCTCGGGATTGATTGTTCGGTCACGGTGGTGATTTGGCGTCAAACATCGCCCTGTAGAGTGGTGCGTGTGCAGGCCCTGCGGCGTGATTGGATTAGTCAATCGCAAGCCGCAGTTGGCGATGCAGTGTTGGAGCCGAAGGAAACTCGAGCGAGGCTCCCGCCAGCCGCAGCGGACTAGAAGACACGAAACCGTGGCTAGCGCCAAAACGGCTCAGGTGTGATGAACTGAGCCGTGTTCGCGCTAGCGACGGTTTTGTGATCGTTTAGCTTGTTCAGCCGGCAGAGACGCACACACGTAACCGCACGCTGGCGCGTGGCGGCTGATGGATCAATTGAATTGAGCCGTATTCGCGCTAGCGACGGTTATGTGATTGTTTAACCTTTTCAGCGGGCAGAGACGCACACACCTAACCGCACGCTGGCGCGTGGCGGCTGATGGATCAATTGAACTGAGCCGCGATCGCGCTAGCGACGGTTATGTGATCATCTTCTACGGGCAGAGCCCGTGAGACATTGCATGCGAGGCGGGAGTCTCGCACGAGCCTAACCGCACGCTATCTCTATCTCTACTGATCCTATTTTCCCTTTGGACGGAACGCTTGGATTCGGTTTGGATCCGTTTCCAATCGCGGGCCGTCCATTAGGTCGATGCAATAAGGGATTGCCGGAAACACTGCATCCAAACACTCCGCGATCGCTTTGGGTTTTCCAGGTAGATTCACGATCAAGCTGCTTCCCAGCAATCCGGCGGTCTGCCGCGAAAGGATCGCGGTGGGGACTTTCTCCAAAGACACCTTGCGCATCAATTCGCCGAAGCCTGGCATCATCCGATCGCACACCGATTCTGTCGCTTCAGGGGTGACATCACGCGCCGATGGGCCGGTGCCTCCGGTGGTCACAACCAAACAGCATCCTTGTTCGATACAGAGATCTCGTAGCGTCGTTTCGATTGCAGTTCGGTCGTCAGCGATCACACGTGCGACTGGCTCGAAGGGACTGGTCAGGACTTCATCGAGGTATTGCCGGATCGCGGGTCCGCCAAGATCCTCGTATTCGCCTCGGCTCGCACGGTCACTGACAGTGACGATTCCGATTCGCGCAATTTCGCTATCGCTCATGCCCAGTCCAAACCTTCGTGCAAGCGATTCAAGTTTTCGGGCTGGCCTGGGCGAACCACCAACATGTCTTCGACTCGAACGCCACCTTCAAGTCGTCCGTAAAGGCCCGGCTCGATCGTGAACACTTCGCGTTCGAGTAACTCGCCGCCGCCGTGATCGAGCAGAATCGGCTCATGGACTTCGAGTCCGATCCCATGCCCGGTGCCGTGCTGGATCGAAGGCTCGTCAGTAATGGTTCCGCGCGAGGTTTTGTAACCGGCCGCCATCAACGCTCTGTCGGTGGCTTTGTGAACGGCATCGCCGGAGCTACCCGGAACCAGAGCCGCGGTTGCGGCCGCTTTGGCAGCGACAACGGCGGCATGCATGCGTTTAACTGTCTCGCTTGGCTGGCCGTTGACGACCGTTCGTGTGCAGTCACCGCAGTAACGCGTTTGATTGTTCGTGGGGAACAGATCGACGATGATTGGGGTATTGGTCTTCAGCGCTCCGCTACCGGCATGGTGGCAATCGGCCACTTGCGGGGCCATCGCAATGATCGCGCCGTGTGACATCGAATACCCGCGCTGCATGAATTCGCGAGCGGCCATCGATCGAACCACTTCACTGGTCAGCGATTCGCCTTGCGAAGCCAAGGTGCCGTCGCCGAGCACGTCTGCCGAAGCGATCGTTTCGCAAATCTGCCGCATCACCGATTCAGTAACACTTTGGGCTTCTGCGAGCCAATGAATTTCCTGTTCTGTCTTTTGACGCCGATCGACAACGCCAAGATCTTTGTCGTAGTCGACATTGATGCCTTGTTGGCTTAAATGCCATGCGAAGATGAAGGGAAATGTCCGGTCGACGGTGACGGACTGAAGTCCTTCCTTGACGCAGAACTGTGCCAGTGCCTGCGCGGTTGCGGTTTCGCGATCCGCGTCGAGGCCATTTGCAGGTGCGAAGTCGGCGGGACAGAACACCTGTGCGGCGTCACTATTTTCGCGAACGCGATGCATCTCCAAGTCACGGACGATGGCGAACTGCTGAGACGGCATTTCGATCCAAGCGGCAGGATCACCCAGGCCAACTCGAAGGCGTCGGAACAGGGTCGGGTTTTTCTCGGCGATGCCGGCAAAGAGCTTTGCGTTTTGACTCACGGCGACGGTTTTTTACAGTTGGGTGTTGGCAGAGGTTGACACAAAATCGTTGCTACGATCGCGTCGGTTTTATTGATCGCTCGAGTGTTCCGCTTCGGCAACCCGCAAGCTTTCGACCAGCGTCTTGATTTGCTCAACGGAAAGCTGTTCGGCGCGTGAGTCTTCGTTGTGTCCAAGCTGTTGCAGGATTTCGTCAATCACGGACTTATCCAGTCTTCCTTTCATCGCGCTGATAACGTTGCTACGTAGAAATTTGCGACGGTGAAAGAACAGCGCGCGAACGGTTTCGTGAAAGTACTTCAGATCGGGAATGGTGTCGCGTTTGGCTCGATCAAGGTCCATCCGTAAAACTGCGGAGTCGACTTTGGGGCGTGGCCAGAAGACTTTGGGACCGAGCACGCGAACGATTTCGGCGTTGCAGTTTGATTGGATCCAGATACTCAGAGCGCTGTAGTCCTTCGTGGACGGCTGGGCAACGATCCGTTCGGCGAGTTCCTTTTGGATCGTCACGACCATCGAATCAGGCGCGGGGGTTTGGTGCAGCAAATTCGAAATGATGGGTGTCGCGACGTTGTAAGGAAGGTTGGCGACGAGCAGGAATCTCGCTTCGTCCCCGATCCGCTGCATCGCCTCGCGGATCGATTCCATCACATCGTCACGCAGTGAATTTTTGTTTCGCAGCGCGTCGCCTTGAATCAGTTTGACATTCGGGCGATGCGCCAATTCTTCGCTTGCAAGCTGATGAAGGTTCTTGTCAATCTCGACGGTCAGGACCGCGGCGGCTTTATCAGCGAGTTGACTGGTCAGCGATCCGACACCGGTCCCGACTTCGAGCACGACGTCGTTGGGTTGTATTTCTGCCGAGTCGGCGATCAAGTTGACGAGGTTTAGATCGATCAGGAAGTTCTGTCCGTATTTCGAAACCGGTCGTAAGCCGGCTTCGCTAAGGCGACGGGACAGATAGCTGGCGGTTTGGCGTGGTTGATTCAAAACGTATGTGCCTGTCTTTGTTGACCCAGATGTTTGTTGCCCCAATGTCCGCGGGTGGCGGTTGGTCTAGCTGGGAGCATTGAAGGACTGAATTTGTTCGTCTGAAAGGAGTCCGAGCGATCGTTGGACGTATTTTGCCAACAGGTCTGTTTCCAAATTGACTTTGTCGCCGACGTTCCGTTGGCCAAGCGTGGTAACGCTCAGGGTGTGCGGAATCAGCGCGACCGTAAAACTGTCTGCGTCGGCATCGACGACCGTCAAGCTGATTCCGTCGATCGCAATACTGCCTTTACCCACGACCTGTGAAGCGTACTGTGTTGGCAGCCGAAATCGAAGGGTTGCCCATGGGGGATCCTCGGTCCTTTCGATCAATTCGCCCAGCGTGTCGACGTGACCGCTGACATAATGGCCCCCCATTCTTGCCCCGACCGCTAGCGATCGTTCCAAGTTGACTTGGCTATTTTTTTCCAGTGAACCCAAGTTGGTGCGTGACAGCGTTTCCTCACCGGCTTCGAAATCAAGCACGTCCGAATCGATCGCGACAACTGTCAAGCAGCATCCGTTGACACAGATACTGTCGCCGAGACTGGCATCAGAAGCGATCAATTCGGATTGAATTCGAAGACGTTTTCCGGGTGGTGCATCGATCAGATCGACGACCGTTCCCATCGTTTCTACGAGACCAGTGAACATTGTGGACGAACCAAGGGTGTAAATTGTCGCCAAAGCGGTCGGCGGGTAGTCACTTGAGCCTGCATTGGACAGAATGCCGCCCGAACCGACAAGCGTTGGCTTTAGGCATTCCCCCCTTAACACACCCCCAACCGAACCAATTTGCAAGAGGAATTCCGATGTCCCTGATCCAAGCGATCCACGCACGCCAGATTCTCGACAGCCGCGGAAACCCCACGATTGAATGCGAGGTCCTGTTGGAGGACGGTGCGCATGGTCGTGCGGCGGTCCCCAGCGGTGCCAGCACTGGCGCCCACGAAGCTTGGGAACTGCGTGACGGCGATAAGTCTGTCTTCCTCGGCAAAGGCGTTCTGACCGCGGTCAACAACGTCAACGAAAAGATCGCTAGCGAACTGCAAGGCATGGACGCTCTGGACCAAGCCGAAATCGACGCCGCGATGATCAACCTGGACGGCACGGACAACAAGAGCAACCTCGGTGCTAACGCCATCTTGGGCGTTTCTTTGGCAACCGCACACGCCGCCGCCGCTTCGACCGGCCAACCTCTGTATCGCTACCTCGGTGGCGTCGGAGCACGTTTGCTGCCCGCACCGATGATGAACATCATCAACGGTGGTGAGCACGCGGATAACTCAGTCGACATCCAAGAGTTCATGGTGATGCCGCTGGGCTTCGAACGTTTCAGTGACGCACTGCGTTGCGGAACCGAAATCTTCCACAACCTGAAAAAGGTTCTCAGCAGCAAAGGTTACAACACCGCTGTCGGTGACGAAGGCGGTTTCGCTCCTGACTTGAAGAGCAACCAAGAAGCTCTAGACGTCATCATGCAAGCGATCGACCAAGCTGGTTACAAAGCCGGCGAACAAGTCTGGATCGCTCTGGATGCCGCATCGACCGAATTCTACGACCGCGACAAGCAAAAGTACTCGATCGACGGCAAGGAACTGTCGGGCGACGAAATGGTCGACTTCTTGGCCGACTGGTGCGAAAAGTACCCCATCTGCAGCATCGAAGACGGTTGCGACGAAGACGATTGGGCCACCTGGAAGAAGCTGACCGAGCGAGTTGGCGACAAGGTTCAACTGGTTGGCGATGACTTGTTCGTTACCAACGTTCAACGTCTGCAAAAAGGTATCGACGAAGGAATCGCGAACAGCATCCTGATCAAAGTCAACCAAATCGGTTCGCTGACCGAAACCATCGACTCGATCCAACTGGCCGCTCGCCACGGTTACACCGCCGTCACGAGCCACCGCAGTGGTGAAACCGAAGACAGCACCATCGCTGACTTGGCAGTTGCATTGTGCACCGGCCAGATCAAGACCGGTTCGGCTAGCCGAAGCGATCGTATGGCAAAGTACAACCAACTGCTCCGCATCGAAGAAATGTTGGGCGACGCAGCTCTTTACGGCGGACCACACTTCGCTGCCAAGCTGAAGTAGTCTCTGCCAAATTGATTGACGCCTTTTAGGCTTGTCAGACAAAACTATCGAAAGGGTTCCGGCAAATGTCGGAACCCTTCTTTAATGGGTATGAGTCGATGCCGCGCTGGTGTGCGAGCGAAGAAGACTCTTTGGCCGCCAGCTTATTTAAGCCGAAACGCGCCAGCTTGTTTCTGACAGAGCCATTGCTGGCCGAGTCGTCGCCTACTGAAATACTTCCACTGGCAGGGTGAAGACTTTGCCATCACCGATTCGGCCTGTCCGTGCCGCCGCGACGACCTTTTCGAGAATCTCTTCGTAGCGAGATTCGTCGACCCACATCACGATTTCCACCTTCGGTAGAAACGCTTCGGAGAACTCGGTTTCTTGGTACTCGTCCAAGTAGCTTTTCTGACGCCCGTAGCCCTTCACCTCGCTAACCGAGATGGCTTCCAGCGGCGCACGCTTAAGTGATTCGAGAACTTGTTCGGCCAAGTGCGGACGAACGACCGCAATAATCTGTCTCACTGCATCCCCCACAGTCGTTTCTTTTCGGCGATGTATTCTGTCAGTTTACCTGCTTCGATCGCAGCTCGCGCCCCAGCCATCACACGTTGGTAGTAGTGCAGGTTGTGCAGGGAAAGCAAACTCGGTCCAAGCATTTCTCCGGCGATGAAGAGGTGACGCAGATAGCCGCGGCTATGTCGCGTGCATGTAAAACAGTCACAGGTCGGATCGAGGGGGGAAGTATCCGTTTTGTGAACTGCGTTTCTGATCTTAACGTGTCCGTGTTCGGTAAAGGCGAATCCGTTTCGCCCATTTCGGGTTGGCATGACGCAGTCGAATAAGTCGATGCCGCGTTGAATGCTCTCGAGCAAGTCGATCGGCCGACCGACTCCCATTAGATAGCGAGGTTTGTTGGTGGGAAGTTCCGGCGTCGTCGCTTCGGTGATTCGGTACATCTCGTCGGGAGTCTCGCCGACGCTTAGTCCTCCCACGGCGAAGCCTTCGAAATCCATCGTGGCCATCTCGCGGGCGCACTGTTGGCGAAGCTCGACATCGAGACCGCCCTGCACGATCGCGAACTTTGCTTGGTCGTCACGGCTGGCGTGCTCTAGGCAGCGGCGTGCCCAACGGATCGATCGCTCCATCGCGTCCTGGACTTCGCCTTTTTCGGCTGGCAGGGCGACGACGTGGTCAAGCACCATCGCGACGTCGCTGCCCAGGGCTTCTTGGATCTCGATTGAGTATTCCGGTGTCAGGTTGACGATGGCTCCGTCGATGTGGCTACGGAAGATCACGCTTTGTTCGCTGATCTTGCTGATGTCTTTGAGTGAAAAGACTTGGAAGCCGCCACTGTCGGTCAGGATCGGGCCATCCCAAGAGAACATCGCGTGCAGTCCGCCGAGTGCGCGAACGATTTCAGGACCGGGACGCAGTCCCAGATGGTATGTGTTGCCCAGGATCATATGGGCGCCGGTCGATTTGACCTGATCGATCGTGAGGCCTTTGACCGTCCCTTGAGTCCCTACGGGCATGAAGCCCGGCGTTTGAACCGGTCCATGTGGCGTTTGAAAAGTGCCGCGTCGCGCACCGGTTTGAGGGTCGGTCTGGTGCAGGTCGAAGCGGAAAGTCATCAAACGGAACGGTGCAATTCGGAATGCTCGGCAGCCCATCGGGTGGGCATCATAAAAACAAAGGCCGGATCCGCAGTTGGTGTCGGATCCGACCCGTCGTTTGGTCGTTGGCGATTTGCCAGAACATCACTGGAGGATGATGTTCAGTGCAATACGGCAGCTTTCTCAGTCACCACGAAGCTTCAAACCGAGGTCGGTCAGCTTTTCGCGAACTTCGGTCAAGCTAGTCACACCAAAGTTCTTGCACTCAAGAAGCTCGTCACCGGTTTTACGAAGCAATTCGCCGATCGTGTTCAGTTGCAAACGAGCCATACATTTGCGTGCACGAACGGAGAGGTTCAGATCCGAAATCGGACGCTCCAGCATCGCCTGCTCGTCGGGAGACAGGTGGCTGGTGTCGACCGGTGGGTCGGCAGTTTTCTTTTCGTGTGCGAACTGACCGAGCTTGAGGCCCTTGGAGGTCAGCATTTCGCGAATTTCGATCAAGCTGGTTTCGCCAAAGTTTTTGCTCGACAGCAGCTCGGATTCGGTCGTGCGAGTCAGATCGCCGATCGATTCGATGCCCATCTTCGACAAGCAGTTGCGGCTTCGAACACTGAGTTCAAAGTTCGCGACCGGCATTGCCAAGGTTTGAGTCAGGCGATCATTGCGACGCTGCATTTCTTCGTCGTACAGCATGTTGCCGTTTGCCGAAGCGTCTTTGACGTACAGGCGAGTACGCGGATCGTGTGGATGTGAATCCAGGATTCGCTTGTAGCAAGCTTGCGCCTTATCGAATTCGTTGCGGTCTTCGTAGATCAGCCCAAGGTTGATCAGTGCACCGACTCCGGTTGGGAACGCTTTCGCAGCCCGCTCGTAAAGCTTGATTGCTTCTTCGTCGTTGCCCATTCGATCGTTTTCCCATGCCAAGCCAAACAAAGCTCCCGCATGGTTTTCGTCGGTTTGGACAGCACGCTGGTAAAGCGTGATTGCTTCTTCGCGACGACCGCCGAGGTAAGCAACCGTCGAAGCACGTTGGTACATGTATTCGGCAGTCTGCTCGGCAGGGCCAAAGATGTCGTCGAGCAACATCATGGCCTTTTCGATTCGGCCTGCATATCGATTTGATTCCGCGATGAAGATCTTGCATTGATCTTCGTTGTATCCCGCGGTCTGTGCTTTTTCGTAGGTTTGAATGGCATCATCGTAACGCTTCAGCTCGAACATACTTCGAGCGGCGTAGAACAATGCCGTCGCGCTGCCGTCAGCAGCTTGCAGAGTTCCAAGTGACTCCGAGAAACGGCCCAACAGGAATTGGCAAACACCCATTTTGGTTTTGCCAGCCGGTGTGATGTTCTCGTCGTGTTCCATTTCGGACACGGCATCGCGAAGTTCGGCAAAATGACCGTAGTTCTCCGCGATCATCTGACGAATCTCCACTACGTCATTCGGGCCGAACGAATTGTTCGACAGAATGAGTTCTTTCAAGTCGACGACGTCCAGTTCGACTTCATTCATCAGGTCCAGTTTCTCCTGCCCGATCGGCGATGGGCTGTTGAAGGACATAGTGGCTTTCGGTGGTCTCAACGGTCGAGACACGCCGAAGCTGGGGCTAAACGCGTGGGGAATCTCCCCAGGATTGGAATATTTACCGAAAAAAAAGTTTTTTGTCGAGTCGTGGCACGCGGATCGCTCAGATTCGGGCACAAAACCCGCCAATTTTTGTCCAGATAGTTGGCTTCGGTACGCCTTTGCGTCGATTTTGAGCGTTTTTGGAAGATTCCGGCCCTGAGAATTTTATCCGTGCGAACACTGACGGTCGGGCAATGCTCTCTTCTTTTCGCACGCGTGGTGCATGACATCGCTTGCCCCTCCAGTGCTGGGTTCGTTGGCAAAGCTGATGTGAGTTTGCTTTTGTTTTCCACCCACGCCTGAATTCGCTGGCGCTCGACAACTGATTTAAGTAATTCCTGCCAACGTGAAAAACACATCGAAAGCACCCTGGTCGAGACAGGAATCGTTTTGTAATTTGCTGGACATCGATCACTTCGGCGTCCGATATAGTTCGGCACAAGTGAGCATGCCGACGTAGCTCAGCTGGTAGAGCGTCGCATTCGTAATGCGCAGGTCGCCGGTTCAAATCCGGCCGTCGGCTCTTTGGCATCCTCAAAGCGAAATCACATTGCCTTTCTAAGGCTGTTGCTTTTTAAGATTTCGCAGCCCACGGACCCAGATCATTCGGACCGCCGGTTCGCTCTTCTGTTCCGGTCCTATCAGTGCTTCCTGTCAAACAGTGAAGCACGTCTGATTGTACCTTGGTCGATTAACACAGCGAAGACATGTGGTTTTTCGCTTGAACCGGTTTAGCGATGGGTAACCAGCAAGTATGCGTGTGAGTTTGTCCTGTCGACGAACGCAACCAAACAGCGTCATCTGTGCTGAAATCGCCACTTGCGATTTTGGTTGGACAGCAGGCTGATTTGTGCTGTCGCGTGGAACTTTGAGAGGCGAGGTCGGTGTTTCCTCGCTGTGTTGAGACTATCTTGGATGCTCGCTGTTTGCAGTGATCGCTGTAACTTCGGCTAAGCCCTTCCTGCTATGGAGCTCAGCCTTTTATAATCAAGTTCGCGGATCAATATGTGCTCGTTTGACGGACAATCTTCTCGGCATCTGGAGAAAGAAATGGACCCACAATCCGATGAATTCACATACAAGCAGGGCCAATATCTCGCATTTATCGATGCGTATGTCAAATTGAATCGGCGTGCACCAGCAGAGTCAGATTTCCAACGCTACTTTCGCGTATCACCGCCAACGGTTCACAACATGAGCAAGACGCTCACAGCAAGGCAACTGATTGAGCGGAAACCCGGAGTCGCACGAAGCATCACATTGCGAATTGACAGCGATAGGATCCCGCCGCTTGATGAGGCATGACACGATGATCGGGCCGTAGCAACATCTTTTACTGACGCGACACGTAGAAAATCAGCGAACCGAGATGTGAAAGGCAGCCGCTGAAAACACCGGTTGCGAAATCCTGGTTTCCCGGCGGCGGCTCCATTGCCGCCGCCGTTCAAGTGGCTAGCTAGATGCGGAGCATCGTTGCCGTTTGATTTAGGTTGGCCATCGTTGCTGATTGTTCTTCGACGGCAGCGGCAATCGAGTGCATGCTTTCGGTGACGATTCGAATGCGTTCATTCAAACTGGATGAAGCTTGGACATTCGACGCGATCAGGGTGCGAATGTCGTCGACCGTTTCGCCAATGCTGTCGGTCGCACTCGCTGTCTGTTTGGCAAGTTCCTTTACCTCGTTGGCAACCACCGCGAATCCCTTGCCGGCTTCACCGGCACGAGCGGACTCGATCGTGGCGTTAAGGGCCAGCAAGTTTGTTTGTTCGGCCAAGCCACGGATCGTTTCGACTACGTCGACAATCAATTGGCTACTCTGTTCGAGTCGGGTAACGGATTGAACGTTTGACGAAATCTCTTCTTCCGTCTTGGTAACTTGGTGAGCCGTTTGGGTCAGTTGTGAAGAGATTTCGTTGATCGTTTCGACCATCTGTTCGATGCTCGTTGCGACCGCTTCGCCGACCTGGACATTGGATGTCTCTTTCTCGACCGCGTTTGTGATCTCTTTCGCAAATTTCAGAATCTTGAAGGGCTTCCCGTACTGGTCCAGCAGCGGGTAGTAGCTTGCGTCGAGCCAGATTTGAGTGCCGTCACTTCGAATGCGACGGAATCTTCCCGAGTGCGGTTCACCGCTGCGGAGCACTCGCCAAAACTGCTCGTAAGCAGCGCTTCCGGCTTCATGCGGATCCATGAAAATGCGGTGGTGCATGCCGACGATTTCATCCTCTGATCGATATCGCATCGCTTGCAGGAAGTTGTCGTTTGCCTCAATGATTGTCCCGTCCATGTTGAACTCGATCACCGCCTGGACGTTACTGATCGCGTCGAGTTTAGACTTGGAGTCCCACAACTCGTCTAGTTTTTCCTCGTCCTCGACAGCCGTGCTTGAATTCCAAAGCCATCCCATTCGAAGCCCTCTTGTGCGACGTTGCGCCGTCTAGATTCCAGCATGATTTGAAAGCCTCCCCACGTTGACCGTTGGAGGTTGGCCTAACGAAGCTAAGTGTTGGAGCGCGGGGGGCTGAGTAGCGATCTCAATCGATACTTTTCGTTTGATTGACGGCGAACATTCCGGCGACGTCAGCTTTGTGTGACGGTGGAGCGTCGCTTTTGTCCGGCGTCTTGAGATGGTCCAACGGTTTACTCGGATATTAACGGTCGTTTTCACGATTGGCAGCTTTCTACAGTGCTGTCCCGCACTTCAATTCGACTTCCCTGTTAGTGACCGCCCTCTTGATCCTTCTGATTTTCCCTCACCAACTGTTCGATCCTCATCCAGGAATTGACCTACAGCCAGATGAAGTGCTGTTTATCGAAGACAGCCTGTTCTTCGGGGATACGCAGTATCCGGCAAAGTTTCATCTGCAAAAGCTTTGGTTGCATCGCGCATCGATGCGACGCTACGCGGACAGGTTGTCGGATCAGGAAATGCAGCTGCACTATCTTGCCTACGAGCCAGGCGAAGTGCTGAAGCATCAGTTAAAACGGCACTTCGATGGTCAAGCATCGACCGATGGCGATTGGGCTGTGGTTGATCCCGTGGACTTCATTCTCGAAAAGCGACTACGCGCCGCTGCCAAGCAATTCGGTGCCAAGCTGGAGGTGCTGCAAACGCCAGGGTTCATTAACACCCCTGAAGAAAACCATTCGTATCGAAGTGAAAAGTCGCGATGGTACATGGCAGACTTTTACAAGTGGCAGCGTAGACGGATGAACGTCTTGATCGATTCTGAAGGCGAGCCGCAAGGCGGACAATGGAGTTTCGATGAGGACAATCGCAAGAAGGTCCCCAAGAAGCTGCTCAAGGACTTACCAACGCTGACATCCTTCCGCAGAAACGAGATTGATAAGGAGGCGTGTGAATCGGTTGCTGAGCAGTTTGCTGACAACCCAGGGTCTTTGGACGAACTTTATTATCCAACCACACACAGCCAGGCCGAACGTTGGCTTGAAGACTTTGTTGCGCAGCGGTTGGAGAACTTCGGACCCTATGAAGACGCGATCGAAGAAGGCCAATCATGGCTTTGGCATAGCGTTTTGACCCCGGCGTTAAACATCGGCTTGCTTACACCCCAACAAGTCATCGATGAAGCATTGGCCTATGCTGACAAAAATGATACTCCGATCAACTCGATCGAAGGCTTCGTCAGGCAAGTGATCGGATGGCGCGAGTTCATGCGGGCGACCTATCAGGATCTCGGCGTCAAAATGCGGACGACCAATCACTGGAAGCATCATCGCGCGTTGCCGTCGTGCTTCTACGATGGTTCCACCGGGATTGACCCAATCGATGATACCATTCGCCGATTGCTTGAAACTGGATATTGTCACCACATCGAAAGGCTGATGGTCTTGGGCGGATTCATGTTCCTCTGTGAGATCGATCCGGATGACATTTATCGCTGGTTCATGGAGATGTTCATCGACAGCTATGACTGGGTGATGGTTCCCAATGTTTACGCGATGAGTCAAAACGCTGATGGCGGACAGATCACAACGAAGCCGTACTTTTCCGGTTCGTCCTATGTCCGCAAGATGAGCCACTATGCGAAGGGCCCATGGTGCGATGTTTGGGACGGTCTGTATTGGCGATGGATATGGATTCACCGAGATGAGCTTTCTCAGAATCCACGCTGGGCGATGATGTGCAGTATGGCTGAGAAGATGGACGACGCCAAAATGAAAGCCCACCTAGAGAACGCCGAGAATTTCTTAAAGCAAATCTCGCGTTGATCAAACGCACGACGCCTTCAACTTAGGCCGTGCGTCTAAAGGAAACTCACGCAGCCATAGCCCCGCTTATTTAAGCGAACGAGCGTCCTTTTCGGCGATTTGCACATCAGCCGATTCCGTGCCTGGAATGTTGGGCGATTGCTTGGCGTCGATTGCCGCGATCCAAGTTTTTGGATCGTTGCCAAGGTCTTGGTCCATCACGTCACGCAAGCTGTCCATCGCCAAGTAAACGGTCGCCGGATCTTGCTCTTCCAGAATTACACGAAGGGCATTGGTCGGCATCGCACCTTTGTGGTTTTTCAAGGCTGCGATCGCGGAATGTTTGACGTCGATTTCGGTCGTCGATCCCAGCGTTTGTGCGAGCATCTGGACCGCTTCAGGCTCTTTGCGAACGCCTAGCGACTGACAGCAAGCGGTTTGAACCTTGATGCTTTCGTCGCCAAGCCCTTTTTCGATCAGGTTCAAGGACTTCTGCGATGATTTGAGCCCTGAAGCCGCATGGACGGCGTGGAAACGCATTTCGGGACTTGGGTCGGTATCGATGATTCGCTCAAGGTGATCGGCCCAAAAGTCCTGCTCTTTCTCGGGCATCTCTGCGATTTGGCCCGATAGTGAGCGAATTTGGCTAAGCCGTTCATGGTCTGTTACACCCAGGGCTTCATCCTTTTTCCACGCCCACATGGTGTAGTAAGGATTCATCGTTTTCAGTCCGTACATAGGGCCGTCGTGGCACCCGCCTAGTACGGTGCAAGTCATCGCGATCAGCAGCAATCGCAGCGCAACAAGACTGTATTTCTGGTTCATCGTTGATTGCGTTTGCATCTCAATCCTATCGCGAAAAACGCTTGTTCCCGGCCAGGTTCGAACGCGAATGGACGCTTTGCTGGCGTCACGCATCTGCCAAAATCCATTTTGGCAACTCACTTTTCGATCTCTAGCCGTACCGGTCAATCCTTGGCCACACTCACCCAGCCCGTGATGGCCAGAGCGGCATTTGCCTGCGGAGCACAACAGCTAACCATTCGTCGAAATGTCAGCCGTCTACACCGCAGCACCTCAACTAGCAAATGCATTCTGTGGCTGCCAAGCCCACTTCCGCTGCAAACGGGTTTCCCCGGGATTACCCCCCAGAGTTTCTCCACTGGCGGTCGAAATCAAAGCATTCGAAGTACCGATTCAGCCGAGGTTTAGCCGCTCTATTCACGCGTTGGCTTTTGGGCTGGTCGCCTATCGATCAGTCGGCTGTTCGCCGGCGTGAAATTAGGCCACTAGACGGTTTTGGTCCAAAACTTGCGATCGGCGGACTCGGCATTTGCTGTCTATCACCGCGATCTTTCGCGTCCAAACCCTTCAACATGCAGAACGTTATGTCGACAACCCAACTGCCGCCCGAAAAGGACGCTGTCAAATCTTCGAAGTCGTCATCATCTTCCAAGCAGTCGTCCGACGAGAAGGCGATTGCCGGGATGGGGGCAATCGTGCACCCGAACGGTGTCGCTTTTCGCGTCTGGGCACCGAACGCCGATCGCGTCGCCGTGATGGGAACATTCAATCAATGGCAGCCGGACCAGCACCCCATGCGATCCGAAGGGAATGGGTACTGGTATTTGAATATTGATCAAGCGAAGCCTGGGGATGAATACAAATATCGCATCGTCAATGGAAATCAGGAGCTGGACCGGATCGACCCATACGCCAAAGAGGTCACCAACAGCGTTGGCAATGCGATCGTCTACGAAGACCGTTTTAATTGGCAGGACGATCGATTTGTTCCACCGACTCATGATGAGCTGGTTATCTACGAGTTGCACATCGGAACGTTTCACCGAACTCAGGAAGACCATCCGGGAACGTTTGCCGCGGCAATCGAAAAGCTACCGCACTTGGAAAAGCTAGGCGTCAACGCAATCCAGATCATGCCGGTTGGCGAGTTTGCCGGCGACTGGTCATGGGGATACAACCCCGCGCATCCTTTCGCCGTTGAGCAAGCCTATGGAGGACCTGACGAACTGAAACGGTTGATCAAGGCTGCACACGGCCACGGTTTGGCGGTCATCATTGACGTCGTTTACAACCATTTCGGTCCCAGTGATTTGGATCTATGGCAGTTCGACGGATGGAGTGAAAACGGCAAAGGCGGGATCTATTTTTACAACGATGACCGCTCTTCAACCCCTTGGGGCGAGACCCGGCCTGACTACGGTCGGGGTGAAGTCCGGCAGTACATTTACGACAATGCGATGATGTGGATGCGTGAGTTCCATGCCGATGGCTTGCGCTACGACATGACTGCTTATATCCGAACGATCTCTGGGATCGGCAACGATGATATTGCCGAGGGATGGGGACTGATGCAGTGGATCAATCGGGACATCCGATCCGAGTTTCCAAATTGCATTCTGGTTGCAGAAGACCTGCAGAAAAACAACTGGCTAACCAAAGGTCCCGACCATGGCGGCGCCGGATTCACGACTCAATGGGATGCAGGCTTTGTGCATCCGATTCGCCAAGTGGTTCAAGAAATGGACGATGCCCATCGTGATATGTGGGCCGTTCGTGATGCGTTGTGCAACCGGTACAACGGCGACGCATTTCAGCGAGTCATCTACAGCGAATCACATGATGAAGTAGCCAACGGTAAAGCACGGGTCCCGACCGAAATCGACAGCGAAGATGCCGAAGGACGATTCGCGCAAAAGCGAACGGTGCTGGCTGCCGCGATGGCGCTGACTGCTCCAGGGATTCCGATGCTCTTCCAAGGACAGGAAATGTTGGAAGACGATTGGTTTGACGATGGTGATCCGCTGCAATGGGATCGTGTCAAAAGGTTTAAAGGAATCAATCGCCTATTCAAAGACTTGATCAACCTGCGGCTCAACCGTGGTGGCAAAACCGGCGGTCTCAAAGGTCAATTCATCGACATGCATCATGTTAACGAAGCCGACAAATTGGTCGCTTTCGTCCGGCGTGATGACGATCCCCAAAACGACGTGGTTGTTGTCGCAAATTTTGCAAACCGGTCTTGGGCAAGCTACGAAATCGGATTCCCAGATTCGGGCCCCTGGCGATTACGTTTCAATTCCGATTGGACTGGCTACAGTGACGAATTCGATGATTTCCCAGTCGAAAATGTCGATGCGATCGATCAAGCGCGTGACGGTTTAAAATCTTCGTCGGGCGTTTCGATCGGACCTTATGCCGTGCTGATCTATTCGAAAGAAACGTCAGAAGATTGATCTAAATCGACAGGTTCATCGATGGGGCGTCTCACCAGGCCAGGTTTGCACCGAATGTGATGCCGTGTGCGATGAACTCGTTTGTCACGTCAGAGAACGCTGGACGGGCTGATCCGGAAAGCGTTCCGGGTGAAATCTGAGTCGGGTTGACGCGTCGGTCGATTTGCTCGGCAGCACGACCGACATCACTCCAACCGTAAACGGAATAGCCCAGAGTGGCTGTCAGGTTTCGGCTGAACGTCTTGGTCAGCCGAAGTGACAAGTCATGCAGCGTTCCGAATGAATCGCTCTCATGCGTGCCGATATTTGTCGACTGCGCAAGTAGTCCGCCGGTCGTGGTTGCAGATTGCCCCAGTCCATTCTGAGTCACCGATTGCCCTGCGATGACGGTACGACGGTTGGTTTGTCCAACGCCGATTGACCCGTCAATTCCGAGCACAACTCCATCGATCAGGGGAAGGTAAATTATCGGCATGTCGTTTGAGAGGCCGACGCGAACACCATGAAACTCATTTTCCGTTCGGAATGAGTCTGTCGAAGTTAGCGAAATCCCTTGAGTCGCCCCAGTCAGCGAATTTGAGACATCAACAACTTGAACGCTCTCGTCTAAGTTCGCCGAGCGATATCCGAGAGAGAGGTATACGGGGGCGGACTGATAGTTCGAAATCGATCGGCGGATCGACAGGTCGAACATTTGAAAGCTGCTGTCCGCATTGATTTGGATATTGCCTGAAACTTCGCTTGGAAACGCAAGTAAACGTGCGTCTTCAAATCCCGTATCGACGTTGACAAACGGACGAGCCAGTATGCTTTGGCTATTGCTGTTGGCGGCAAAAGAAACGTTTTGGTCACCCAAGTTTGTATACGTAAACTCCAGCCCGAGGTCATGGCTGTGGTCCCACCAAAAGCCGATGGAGTACCTTCCGCCGGATTCTTGCTCGCCCAAGTAGTCGGTGCCGCCGAATACGGTTGTTGAAAAGCTACCCAAAACGCCCGCGTCAGCCCGATCTGTTCCGCTATCGCTGGTTGTTACCAGAACCGGAAACTCCGCACCGGTACGGTCCCAATAGAGATATTCAGCCCGAGCCCAAAAACCGCCAGTAGGTCCAGTGGCCAAGCGTTGTCGCATCACCGTTGGACGTGTGATCGGGATCGCGTCACAAGCTCCGTCGAAGATGGGTTCTGAATAAGTGACGGGGACGACGTTCGACGACGTTCCGCGTCTTTGAGCAGCCGAGACGATTCCGGAGCAGTTGGCTAATACCAAACAAAGTCCCAAAACCCATGCGGCGCCACGTGGATACGAATTGGTTCCGGCTCGAATCGATCGTCGCGCTAGGGAGATAGACTTCAAAGAGGTGGCCATTTCGCAGTCAGTTGATAAACGAAAAAGTGGTCAGATAGATTTCCTGATCACTACATCGGGAAAAATCACCCTAGTCGTTAAACTTTCACTGCCGCCGCGACGCGGAATTCAGGATTGGTTGCGTCGCCTGGATTTGCGTAGGCCACCTAAATCACCAAAGCTAACATTGCCAAGCGGTTCACCGTGTGGTCTGCCAACAGTCCTGCGGGCCGAGCAGGCTGTGTGTTGCGTCTTCCAGTTGAAGACGAACCGAGGGCCGAAGAAGATGGCACGATTGCCCGATTATTGGTCTGAGCAATCGTGCTAAAAAGCCATCGGAAACCGATTATGGAATCGCCATGTATTCTTTCATTCGATCGACGTAGCCGCTATGACTGAAGCCACACTTTTGCATTGATGCGCGATAGGGTTCAATGTCATCGCCGATCCAATCGACCACATTGAAGATTTTCAGCGATGCATAAGAGTCCTGCTCCAACAGCGAGTTCCAGCAGGACTGTGCAGCAGCCTTGTCGCCAGCCCGATAGAGGATCCAGGCCGCCATCACGCGGACGTGGTGCGAGTCATCTTCCATGACCGAACGGACCTGATCCAAATCTAATTCGGATGTAGGTTGTTGGTTGAACAGTCCGACGACACCCCAGTACCGAACACCGGGGTCATCGCTTCGCAAGTTCTTGTACAGCTGATCGAGAACGGCTGGGTCTCGCGATAGCGAAACCCCGGCTGCTTTTTGTAGGGTTTCGACATCGTATAGCGACGAATCGCGAACCATTTCATAGATGGTTTTCCCTGATAGTTCGCTGCGCCGAACCACTTCGCTTTCCGGCAACAGCCCGGCATCATGGATGTCCCGCTGCCATTTATCCAAGGCCGCATTTAAACGCTGGACGTCTTCGGCGTATTGTGGATCATCGATTAAATTGTGAACGTTGTCAGGGTCTTTGGCAGTGTCATACAGTTCGACTGGTGGCTTCGTGCCGAAGAAACGTCCCGTGATCGCATCGGTTTTTCCAGCTCGATGGTGTGCTTCCCAAGCTTGGGTGGCTTCCATATTCCAAAGATAGTTGAGGTGTTGTCCCCAAGGTGCGTAAGGCATGTAGTTGCGAATGAGCAACAGGTTGCCGTCACGAACCGCGCGAACGTTGTCGCATCGTTCATCCATCCGTGTTCGAAAGCTGACGTGGAAATCTCGTTTTTGCTGATTGGGGCCGAGGAAGACTTTGCCTTGCATGTAGCCGGGAGGATCAACCCCACAAACGTCGAGCCATGTTTTCGGCATATCGACGAAGCTGACCAAATCGTGCACTTTCGAGCCCGGTTCACCGGGACGAAGTGATTTGAACTTTTCGGGAATCCGAATAATCAGTGGGCAATGAGTTCCGCTATTGAACAGGAAACGCTTGCTTCGCGCGATGACTCCGCCGTGGTCAGAGTTGTGAATGACGATGGTGTTCTCTGCGAGTCCGGCTTCTTCCAATTTTTTAAGTGCCGCGCCGATCTCGTCATCCATCTTCTTCACGGCATCGTGATAGTGAGCGTAGTTCTTGCGGATGACAGGAATGTCTGGATGGTATTTCGCCAACCGTACATTCTGTGGGTCTCGCTTGGTCTGGTTCACATCGCCGAACGCTTTCGATTCATGGGATTGCGTACTGTTGATAACCATGAAGAACGGCTGGTTCTTTTTTAGAGCGTTCCAGTCTGTTTTCTTGGTGTCCCACGCACTGCCGTCCTCACGACCGCCGATGTTGTAATCCGTTTTACGGTCGTTACCGACGAAGTAGCCAGCTTGCTTGAGAAGATCGGGATAGTATTTGATTTGGTCGTGGGGGATCGGATAACGGCTGCGCATCGGATGGGTGCCCATCGAGATGGCATGCACACCGGTAATCCAAGTGCTTCGCTGAGGAGCACAAACGGGAGCATTGGCATAGCAATGCATGTACTGAAAGCCTTCTTTGGCTAAGGCGTCAATGTTGGGAGTATCTGCATGGGGATTGCCGTAGCAACCGACCCAGTTGACGTTGTTGTCTTCACACGTCAACCAAAGGATGTTAGGACGATCCTCGGCGCGAGATTGATCGCAATGTTTTATCGCGACAATGAAGAGACACAAAAGGGCAAGCGTTGAACAACGATTCATCGAATTCAGATCCTTGACGGCATCCGCTGCAAGCGTTTTGGAGGAAGAAGAAGTCGTAGGTGGGATCAACCGTTCGGACATCGAGACGGTTTGCCAAGAAATCTTGGCGAGCCAAACTGAATGTTCCGCAGGTTGATTTTCCCGTGGGGGAAACCGCTAACATACCACTGCCAGCGAGACGCTGCAGCATTTAGACAGAGCCACGAGATTTAGGCCACGACAAGCCCTTCACACCAAGTCACGACACATCACGTGGCAGTGAACACAAATCACAGTGAAATCAAGGCACAGTGAAATCAAGGCACAGTGAAACCGAGTCACATCGAAATCGCTCAATCAGCGCCAGCCACGGCAACTGCGGTTGGTCAGAATTAGATGCCGCTGCGGAGAAGGTGAGAATCTGGATTGGCAGAAAGATCCTTGTGGTGGCGTATTTCAGCCGATGTTCAGCTGCTGTTTGAATACCGCGGCTGCTTCACCACCACCAAGACATCGATGCGCGTCCCATCCTCGTGCCCGAGCGGCATCGACGTTCACTTGCTTGTCATCGATAAAAAAGATCGATTCGGGAGCGACGCCTGCAGCCTGCTCAGCCGCAAGGTAGATCGCCTCAACAGGTTTCATCGCGCCGACGCGGCAACTAAGAATCTCGACGTCGAATTGCAAAGATGCGATTTCCCACGATTGACGTTTTATCCAATCCCAGTGTGCTTCGCATGTGTTCGAAAGGATTCCAACCTTGCCGATGGCGTTTCGCGTCTTTTCCACCAGGGTGGCCATGGATTTGATCGGCGTGAACATGTCGCTGATCGCATCGAGGATTGATTGGTCAGTAATCGTACTGTCTTGGATGGCCAAGGCCTTTCGCAACTGATCGGCGAATTCCTGAGAAGAAATCTCCCCGTGCTCGAATCGATCTTCGAGCCCACTTTGGTACAGGATTTCCCATGCGACCGATGGCGACGTCCCTGCAAGCTTTGCCAAATTGTTGCTCGCCAACTTGGGATCGAAGGCGACGAAGATATTTCCGAGGTCAAAATAGACGAACTGTATCTTTGTCATACCCGATCAATGGATTTGCGATTGGCTATCGACTGGTCAATGCAGCCGGAACGATTAAGTCTTGCCGACTGGGGCCACCAAAGGCAACAAACAACTCGATCGCGATATGTCCCAGTTGACGTTCTTGGCGATGCAATTGGAAGTACTGGTCAACAAGTTGACGTTGTTGTTTGGCAACTGTGGCGGAACTTGCAGTGCCCGCTTCGAAGTTGATAACCGCTTGACGCAACGCATCGAGTTGTGCAGCAAGTTGTTCGCGAAGTTGTCGTGTAGCGGCTACCTTGCGGTGGTAGTCGCTCAACAAATCTTCGACTTCCGTCGCGGCATGCGAGACGACTTGATGATAGCTGACAAGAGAGTTCTGGTAAGGTGATTGCGAAGACGTTCCCGACACGATTGGGGCAAACGACTCATTTGAAAACGAACTTTCCGGTAGTGTGTCCAGCGGGATGCCGGGAATATTTGGCGAATAGCCTGGCAGGCTTGAAGGCTCATTGCGGCGTGCGTGGATGTATCCGCGCAGTGCCAGCAATGGATAGTACTGTGCTTCGCTGATGCCTGCCTGAGTCCCGCGTGATCGAAGCTCACGTGTCGCCTGATCAACATCCGTTCGACCACGAAGGTTTTCTGCCGGCACTTTGTCGACAAGCCCGGGAATGGTTAACTGAGGCTGATCTCCAATCGAATCGATTAGCGCGTGAGTCAACTCTTGACCCGCGAGGACATTCAGCTGCTTAGCAAAATTGTTGATCGCTTCTCGCTCGGCATCTTGCATCTCGGCGGTGATGTTCGCTTCATCGGCAAGAACGTCGACATCGGATCCTTTACCAGATCCGATTTGGGCGCGAAGCCGTGCGGCGTCCATCACGTCTTCCTGTTCATCAAGTTCACGTATCAGCGTTTGTAAACAGTGATGATGGAATCTCATATCGACAACTAAGTGCGCCAGCGACTCGGCCATTTTTTGACGGGCACTGGCGAAGTCAGCTGTCTTCAATGGCGGGAAACCGATCGCTTGCAAGCGTTCATCGACCTGCGAAGATTGATCGATGTTGCTCAGGCTGATTCGTTGGACCCAATGTAGACGTGGATCGTTGAAACGGTCCCAAGCATTCAGCAATTGTTCATCTGTCAGCTCGGTCGCGCTGACTTGTCGAATCGTTTGTGAACTCCACTGGGATGTCCCCGCAGGTAGCTCTCTGCCAGCGCTCAAACCCTGGTGTGAGTAAACAGGTGGTTGAACTTGATGAGCTGGGGGAATCGGACGATTGGCGACATGCTCACTAACATGACTTGGGCCATTGCATCCGAAAACGGCCGCCAATGCGAGGGTTCCAACTGACAGTGTTCCTGTGAGTGCCGTTCGCTTCGACCCCGCACTGGTTTTGAAAGCAACCTCCATGCTTCGGTTCAGCCACGAACGACGGAGTCGCCAACGACCTGAATTCGTTAGGTTGTCTTGGTTCATGAAGTCGAGGTTGCTAAAGGGGGCCGTCAAGCGTGGACGTGCGGCGTGTGGAATTGGTCGGTCTAGACCACCCAAAGATTCGGGCACTTGGACTGGTCAATTGGACAGGGGCTGCCGCCTGAATTTCACCGGTTGTGGTACCACTTTGTGATTTCGATTGCCCGGTCTTTCGGCCGGGACAGCTTATAGATCGACGGTTCAAGATCGCTGCAACAGTTGCGGTCGTCAGTTCCGCGATAGCTTCGTCAGCCGCCAAAGTTTGCCATGGAGACGATTCCGACCTTCTGTTGGTGCTCGCGATTGGTTCGTCTACAGATTGAATTGGGGGCTTTTCGTACTGTTTGGCAAAATGGGAGGTTTCAGGCAACTTGTTCGAATTAGCTATAAAAGATCTAGCCAGGGTTGGGGGAAACCGATCACACATCAATACACCGCGCTAGGTGTAACGCAGGGATGGCGTTACGCGCGGTGAAAGCGAAGCACAATCAAGGTGACGGTTTAGGCGAGGCTTTGCCGTTTCGGGGTTGCTGCTGTGCCGCCAACCATTGGGAATAGGGATGTTCCACTTCAGGTCATCGGTCTTCGGGATCGCCGCTGCGTTGGCTGTTTGCTGCGCCAATCAAGCAGCGCAAGCTGAGGATAACAACGACGCATCAGCAGAACCGGAATTTCGGTTCTTGGCGATCGCTGAAGCACTTGCGAACGACGAAGTGTTGCCGGTTCAGTTCGAAGAACTAAATCCCTTCGCCCCTGCGCTCTCCGAATCGGTCAATGAACAGGCCATTCAGCCAATCGATGTCGGTGGAGAGGCTAACTTTGCAGATCCGAGCTTGCCAGATAACTTTGGTTTTGCCGACTGGAGCCTGATTAGCAAGGCGGGGTTCGATAGTAACACATCATCTCTTGTCGATTCGGCTAGCTTTGTCGAACAGCTCGAAGATGTTCAGGGTACAAGCGAGATCGCATTGACCGAATCGCCGGCAGTTGAAATCGTTCCCGCTGGGACTTTCAATTTGACCCAAACGCCCGACATCGGTGAAACACTGGTGGAGTCGGCCGCGACTCAGACGGTCAAAGCGAGACGACGAAGTTCTTTGGGTTTTGACCCGAAGATCCGCGGCTACTACAACGGCCAGGTTTATACCAGCCAAGATGGATCGTATCTGTTTCCTGCTCGAAGTGACTTGGACGGCGTCTTTTCAAAAATCGATCCGTTCCTGATCGGTAACGTTCAGGTCTATAGCGGTCCATACACTGTGCGGTACGGCAGTGGATTCGCCTTCTTGAACATCGATACCATCGCCACACCTCGGTACGAATGTGGATCAGAACACCATTTGCGTCTAGGCACCAACCTGCGAACCAACGGTGGCCAAACATACAATTCGGCGACGTTCTTTGGCGGCGGCGAAAATATGGGTTACTACGCAAACCTCGGGTACCGAAAAGGTAGCGACTATGCGGCTGGAGATGGCCTTCTAGTGCCGTCCAGCTATGACGCGTTCAACTTGTTTTCAGGGATCGGCTTTGACCTCGACGATCAAACGCGTAGTGAGTTCCGCTACACGCACGTCACCGAATCGGGAACCGAATACGCGGGCCAATTCTTTGACGTTGACGCACTAAATAGCGACGGAATCACCAACAGCGTAATTCATCGCAATAAGCGAACGGGGTTTTCCTATCGCGTTGACTCGTGGATTAGCAACACTGAATTCAACGGCGACACCGCAGCGGCAAGTAAACGCCGAAGTGATTTTCCTGTCTTGCAGCGTGTTGACGAAGCACTGACAAACGTGCAACGCAGTCAGCAGACCGGACCGGGGCCACTGCTGTTTCCACCCGATCCCACGCGACCATTCTTCGGAACCGTCGATGGTGAATTGCTAAGTGCCGGTGTCCGCGCCGGGATGACGCAGGAAATTGACCGGGATCGAACGATCGGATTCGGTGCGGATGTTCGCTACGTCAAACAGCAAGTCGAAGAGTTCTACGACCTAAACGGATTTCGGGACATCTCAGGGAACCCGCTGGGGACGATCACGACAGGTTTGCCAAAATCGGAATTTGTTGAGCCAGGTTTCTACACCGAGTATTCGTTCTCGATGATCGACTTCATCGAATCGGCGACCGGGTTTCGCGTCGCGTTCGCACATACCCAGGCCGACCCTGACGATGTCAACGCGGTCTCGAATTTCCGCGATCCGGCACTTCCACCAGCTTTGGGACCAATCAACGAAGACTTGGATGTCTCGGATGTCTTGCTTTCCTACTTCCTCACCAACGATATCGATCTCGCACCGTCCTGGTCTTTGCGTGTCGGTGGCGGGTACGCAGAGCGATTGCCAACGCTGGAACAGCGATATAGCGATGGGCTATTCCTGGCTATCATTCAAAGCGGATTTAGCCGGTTGATCGGTGATCCATCGCTTAGCAAAGAACGTAACTGGCAAGCCGACATTCGGCTCGACTGGGATTACGAATACGTGCGTGGACGCATCGGCGGATTTCATAGTTGGATCGTGGATTACGTGACCTACAACGCGAACTTGATCAACGATCCGCAAGGGTCTCGATTGCTTCGCGCGGTCAATACTGAGTATGCGACATTGACCGGGTTTGAATACTACGGCGAAGCCGACTTGGTTGATGGGGTCCAGTTGTTTTCAAGCTTGAACTATCTCGATGGCCGCGACCGTGAAATCGATCAGCCGCTTGCGGGCATCTTTCCGCTGGAAGGTCGTTTAGGGATTCGCTTGACTGATGATAGCCGCCAAGACCGCTGGGGTCTGGAATGGGGGCTTCGAATGGTGGACAACCAAGACCGCTTGGGAACGCTCAGTTCGTCGCCCGGTGCTGGTCAAACACGATCCGATGTCGCAGTCGTGACGCTGGAAACCCCAACCCCCGGTTTTACCACCAGCTACCTACGAGGCTATCTACGGCCGCGAAGCAACGTCAACGTGACGTTTGGTGCTGAAAACCTGTTCGACAACAACTACTACGAGCACCTTAACTTGCGGATTCCTCCACAAGGAAGTTTCGGAAATACGGTTGTGTTGTCACCCGGTTTGACCCCGTACTTTGGTGTTGAAGTCGACTATTAACGGTCTATCCAACTGAGCCGCAATCGCGCTAGCGACGGTTGAGTGATTGCAAACAACATGGTCAGCAACCGCGGCTAGCGCCGAAGCGGCTCATATGCAAACAAACTGAGCCGTGATTGCGCTAGCGACGGTTGAGTGAATTCAGACCTTCCAACAATCAGCGGCTATCGATGTCAATTTCGACATCGCCTTCGGCGTAAAGCGTGCTCTCGTCTTGGAGTTCGGTGCGATCGATCACGCTGATTTGCACGTCTGATGCGGGATCGTCGTAGTAAAACTCTCGCACGACCACTCGCATCTGATCATAGATCGCTGTCGAGGCTTCTTGCGGAAGCGGCTTTGGCAATAGCCGTATCGAAGCTAGTTCGCGAGTTTCTTCGTAGCTCTCGGTCACCGTGACGACCAAACGGCCCGAGTCATCGATCTTCTTCTCAGTACGAAAGCTGACACCGGGAACCGAGTCAATTTTGACGGCGTTGGAGTTAGACAGTGATAATGCGGTGCCTTCTTGCGGTTGGTCACCAAAACGGAACCACGCTTTGACGTCGACCTTATCAAACTGCTGTGGGAAGTTGTCGATACGACACATCAAAATGGGGATCGGTTGATCCGGCTTAAATTCGGGAATCCCAAACAGATAGCTTTGTTTTCGGCCTCTTTGGTTGCGACGGCTATCGATGCCTTCGAGTTCAACCCAGATGTCCGATGGACGTGGTGTGAACTTTCCGTTGGGCTGTTGTGATTGGGCGCTTTCGATTGCCAGTTGCAGCACCAACTGGCGATTAAATCGTTTGCCAAGTGGTCCGGCATGAACCACAAAACGACTTGCATCGCTCTTCTCGGTCCGCAGTTGGTCTCGAATCAAAGTCCCTTGGTACTCGAACGGTTTGTGCGTCAAGCTAGCGTTTTCAAGCTCCAATTCGAAACGTTCGCCGCCCTGTACACGAACTTGTGTCGAGGTGTCGACGGGGTTGGCTGACTGGGGCATACGGGCACGGATCGAAAAGCTAGCTGCCGGCGAAACCGGTTGCCCTTGTTTCGTTTCGGAGCGTTCGGGAGGCCATGTGGCTAGTGGAATCAGGTTTCCGAAAGAACCTTCCCGGCTAACCGCACCGATTCGGTTTTGCCATTGAACGACCGGTTTGACGCTGACGTCTTGCAGGTATCGCAAGAGCGACTGCCCATCAGCAGCATCGAGCACTTTCGCGTCTCGAAAGTTCTGTCCCAGTTCGGTGTCACTGTCGAGATACTTAACAATCGTGAGCTTGATGTCTCCACGAGAGCGAGCGACCGCCCTCGCGGCGTCTTGATGGTTGTCCAGAGTGATATCGGGCGTCGAGATGACTTTGGGTTTGCCGTCGGTCAAAACAATGATGTGTCCGGAGTCACGGCCGAGTGCTTCGTAGGCTTTTTCGATGGCTAAATAGGTGGGCGTGACGCCGATTGCTCCCAACTGACGGATCTCCGATTTCAAAGCATCAAGGTGTTGCTTCTCCAGCGGGCTGGTCTTTCGAATCAGTCGTACGTCAAAGTTTGGGTTGTAACGGACCGTTTCATTGGCAGCGATCAGTCCGACAGGGCGTCGTTTGCCGTTAGTCAGTTCTTCTACCGGTAGTTTCTGTTGCCCGTTGTCGATTTCCGGAAGGATGCGACCTTCCTTTTCGACAAATCCGTATTGGCTTCCGAAAACGATCAGTCCGACTTCGACGTTGGGATCGAGTCCGTTTAAGAATTGGATCACCGCGTTGCGTGCGATATCCAGTCGAGACGAGCCGTTGTTACTGGTCGTGGTTGCCATTGATCCAGAACAATCGATGACCAACATCAGTCGTTCGGGTTGCTGTTGCTTGCGGGTCACCCTGGCGACCGGTGGCCCATAGTTGGGTAGTTTAAAAACGAGTTGTCGGCCGCCGACTAGATCCTTCACTTCGATGCTGCCACCGCGCCGCAGGCCTCGGAAAAAGACATCGGCGCTAAAATGATTCGTTTGATCGGGAAGCCGTTTGGGAAAATGCATTGTTACGGCAAGCGATTGATTATTCGCGTCACTTATCAGCGCCGTCTTGCTTTCTTCGCTTTCGGGAGAACCGATCGCGACATTGCCAAGCGGCAGCGGATCGGGGACCGATAGATTGAAGCGAACGTCTTGATCGGCAACGAATTTCAGCAGTGTGCCGTCACGGAGGTCGTCACTGGGTTCCGGTCGCAACGTATCGCCAGCCGAGATCACGTCCCGACAAAGTGATAACTTTTCTTGAAGGTCTTGATTCGCAATTTTCGGTGGCAGCACCCCGATAAACAGGCCGCTGTTCCGACTGGCGAGCAGCTGTTCGGCAGCCGAAACACAGAATGGCGAATCGCCAATTTTGGCAGCACACCAAAACTCTTCCAAGGTTCGCCTTGCGTGATCGATCAAGAATAGCTGTTGATCGAGTTCAAATCTGGCTCTGCCAAGATCCGCAATTTCCCGTGGTGCATGGCTCAGAAGGATCGTTTGACCGCGTAACATTGTGTCCCAATGGACCAGCAAACGTCGGGCGAGTTCGATGTCGGCCCCGTCGGCAAGTCTTGTTGCCGGATCCTGCTTGACTGCATCAACATGCAGATTGGAGGTCAACTGCCCCGCGGCCAGCAATGCGGTGCGGTTTCGGAATTCGCTACCTCGATCACTAAATCGCCGCATTAAATCAAGTGATTCGCGCTCGGTCACTTCGGTCGCCTGTTCGCTCGCGTCGGAGATTGCGGCGTCGGCTCCGACCGCTTGCATCCAGTAATCCCAGAAATGAATGCCGCCGATCGACATCCAATCGAGGACTTGGGTTTGGCTGGATGCTTCACGAGTTAGCTTTAGATCCACGCGAACTTGGCCGATCGATGATTGCTGGGAATCGAGCAAATTGCACAACCGGTTGTGGATCCGTTGACGATCCACCGCGTCGTTGACGCCGCTTCCACATAGCAACGCGTACAATTGCCGCAATCCGCGAGCGTCGCCGGCTTTGAGGTCGACGGCGCGAGCAATGCGATACTTCAATCGGTCGACAACCGCGTTCATCGCGTTCTGAGCCTTCGCGTTTGCCGAACCGATTTGCTGCACGGACTGTTGTAGCGATCGGGCTTCGGAGCGTTTGGCCAGCTGAAGCGAATTCAAAAGTTCTTTCAGGGCCTCCGTTGCGACTTTCAGCTTCAGGCGGCTCTGATCATCCGGCAGTAACTCTTCTTGCGAGAATGCGTCGATATCCGCGAGAAGGGTTTCGCCGATTCGGGGCAGACGGTGCAATGACTGATCACGTTGGGCAATGGCTGCAGAGATTTGGTCGGCTTGATCAGTCAACGTCGCGAAGCTTTCACGGATCGAGCTTTGCAAACGTGCGGAGCCGGCCGCGCGTTCATCGTTGCTTTGCGAGAAGACTTGATCGACGCTTCGAAGACGATCTGCGTTTAGTCGGTCAAATTCTTCGCGGATCCAAAAGTTGACACGAAGGTCTCCTTTATAGAGAGCTTTACGGCTATCGAGATGCGATGCGAATATCAGACTTCGGTCGGCGGAGCTGAGATGAGTCAAATCGCTTGCGTCGAGCAATCGCATGAAGTGAGATTCGACATACTGGGCCGGCATCGATCCTGTCGCCAGTTGACGTGATTCCAGTAGTTCTGCGGCAAGCTCGTTAGCTTTGGAATCGAACTTCGATTCGGTGATCCAATCGGAAAGAAATCGCGTCGCATTGGTCGATGTGAGTGGGACTTGGACGGCAGCGATCTCGGCTTTCTTTTTCCAAGCTGCGACAGTCTCTTCAAATTCAGCCGTGTTTGACTCACGCGGAAGGAAGTAGTCACGCAGCCCCAGTTCGCTTAATGATGATTCTTTGGGCAGCGTCGGCGAGCCGTTTTCAAATTCGGTTAGTGTTGTCGCACATTGTGAAAACAGTGCATTGAATTCGTCGCGATACTTGGGGCCCGCGAGCACCAATTGGTCGAGCCGCGAGAGATGTTTTTCCAGTGCAGACCATCCGAGCGGATCAAACGCCAGCGGCGGATGGGTACGACGGCCTAATGCATTGTGTCGCATCCAAAGCTGGTCCACGCTGTCGAAGGCTGCGCGAAGTTGAGCGACATCGACGCGCGGTTTTGACGGAATCGAGCGTTTGGCAGGCTGATTCAACAGAGGCCATGCTTTGGCTTGTTGGTTAAGTAGAGTTGGGGTTTGTAACGCGTCCCAAATGCTGCCCGCGTAAGCTTGTGTTTGCGAGGAAACATGATCGGCAACTTCACCAACGGTCACGACACCATCGTTGTCTCGATCTGCAAAGCCTGTTAACGCTTCGACCACCGTGGTTGTGAATATGCCTTGGCCCTGTCTGGGATCACACCAACTGCGTTGACCCTTATCTGCCGACAAGATCACAGCGATCTGTTCAGGGCTGCGATTGGAAACCGATTGACACGCGTCGGCGAATGATTCGGTGAATTGACCCCAGTCCCATTGAGGAGCGACCCTGGCGGCATCGACGAAAAGCACCAGTTTCAGATCACGAGATGACTTTTCATGATCGGATAGCGTTTGTCGGATTTGACCATACAGTTCATCAAAGGAGACCCAGGTGTCCCGTTGGTCGGCTCGACTTTCACCGGTCGCAAGAAATGGTTTTCCACCATCGGCGAATCCATGGGCACTGAGGTAGACCATCAACATATCGCCGTTTGGCCCACCGGGTGTCGCGTTGGCAAGCGACGCGGTGATTTGATCGATCAGTTTTCCGCCACCCATAACGCCGGAATAGTTACTGGGATTTCCGACCAGTTTGACGTTTTCGTCGGGCGAATTCGGACCGCCTTGAAACCACGCCTGTAGTAATTCGACGTCTTCTTCGGCGAAAGGGTTGGGAGCGGTAAATAGCGGGCTATCGCTAGCCATGTACTCCGAAGCGGAAACGAATGAGGCAACGAGGGGGACTTTCAAGCTGGGTTTGCGAAGCAGGACAAACATCAAAACGATCGCCAACGCGACCGCGAAAGTCGTCAACATGCTGACGCGGAAAAGCAGCTTTCTGCGTTCGCGACCTCGGCTACCGAATTCCGTCTCTTGACGAATCGGTCCGGTTTTGGATCGTCGCCAACCGGCGCGTTGACTGGCCTTTGCCATAGCAAATACTGTTTCTATCGAATCAATAGGTGTCGTTTCCCTTCAATCACTACAGTCTATCGAAATGTAGTTGACGGATCGATTGCAGGTGCGTCGCGAAATCTTGCCTCTGGCGGAGGGCATTGTGGTGGTGATTTACACGCCGATTCGGTTTTCCACGATCGGGTCATATTGTTCTGATCGGTACGGCTCGGTTCGACATTGGGAGCTGGTCTTGCAATTGAGTCCTTTTAGCGACTGTTCTACGATAGCCGTCCACTGATAGTCCCTATCACGGTGCCGTTATCGTTCCCAGTGATGAACCGTTGCGGGTAATTGGCTGTCGATTTTCCAAATGGTCCTTGGAATTCTCTTCTGTGACTCAATCGAATCCCTACCGAGCTCCCAACGATTCCGCTGAAGCGACGGGCAGCGATACCGTCCAGGACGGGCGTCAGCGATCAGTCAGCACGCAGGCCTTCAACGAGCAGGGTGTCGTTTGGTGGGCAACTTGCTGGTTCTTTTTCACTTTGCTGAGCTACAGCATCGTTCGCCCGGTTCGCGAAACCATGGGGGCGATTGGCGGTACCAAGCAGCTGCAGGGGCTGATGTTGGTGACCTTTGCGGTCATGCTGGTCGCGGTTCCGGCCTATTCTGCGTTGGTGAATCGGCTGTCGCGACGATGGTTGGTGCGGATCGTGGTTCACTTTTTCACCGTCAGCCTGATCGGATTCAGCTTTGCCCAACGTTCCGGATTTGAACCCCTACAGGTTTGGTCGGCCCGAGCGTTTTTCGTGTGGGTGAATGTTTTCGCGTTGGTCGGGACCAGCATGTTCTGGTCGGTGCTGGCGGATCTGTTTAGCAGTGATCAGGCAAAGCGTCTTTTCGGAAGGATCGCCGCGGGGGGAACCGTCGGAGCCATCGCGGGATCGTTTTTGACCAGTCAAATCGCGACGAAGTTATCGACGCCGAATCTATTGCTTATTCCCGCGGTCACACTGCAATGTGGACTTTGGTTCGCATGGCGATTGGAACGGGCAGTGAGAAAGAGCCAGCAACTGATCGCGACTGATTCTGAGGACCCGGCTCACGTCGCCCGAACTGCCAAGAATGTCGATGAAGAATCGGCAGAAGACAACCTGCCCGTCGGAGGACTTTGGCAGGGCATCACACAGGTATTTAGTTCGGTCTACCTGTTGTCAATTTGCCTGTTCTTGTTCTTTGGGCAAGCTGCCGGAACCCAGTTGTATTTTCAGCAAGCCGATATCGTTGCAAAATCGGTGGTTGATGACCAAGAAAAGATTCAGATCTTCGCTTACATCGACTTTTCAACTCAGTTGCTGACGCTATTCGCACAAGTCATTTTGTCCGGATTTGTACTGAAACGCTTTGGCGTTTCCATCGCACTGATGGTGCTGCCAGCGATTTACATGATTTCATTCACGGCGTTGTCTTGGAACGCGAGTCTGGCGGTCGTGGCGACAGCGATGGTTATTTCCAGGGCGACAGCCTATGGAATCACGGTGCCTTCGCGTGAGGTTCTATTCACCGTTGTCAGTCGGGAACAGAAATACAAATCCAAGAACTTTATCGATACCGTGGTACTTCGCGGTGGTGATGCGACCGCCGGCCAGATTCTTGGTTCGCTAAAGAATTTTGCCGGAATGACCTTCGCCACGGTCAACCTTTATTCACTGCCAATTCTGGGCGTCTGGCTTTTCGCGGCCTATAGGTTGGGGCAACGGCAACAGAAACGGGCGGCCGAATCAGATTCGGCCAGTTCAAATTTGGCTGGTTCCGGTTCAGACAGACGTGATTTGTCCGATCGCAATCAATGACTTCTCCGGAAGGTGCCAAGTGTATAAAGCTACCTTCGGTTGCTAGTCGTCGGTTACGAACTGGCTTGGCCCGTCGGGAATTCGGTTTTCTCCACACGATAAACCGCTGCCACTAGGAAGATGGCGACCATCACGCCAAGAATCATGATGTGCGTCGAACTCGGTTCGCTGCCGAATATGTTCCCTGCATTATTTTGGGCATCTTTCCAGTCCATCCAATTGGTCAGTAAGCCACGGAGGCGGTAGTTAATCGTAAATTCGTTCACCACCGCCGGAATGAAGGAGGCGACGACTTCGACAACCATGGTGTAAATGACGGCTGCCACCATCGTTCGCCGATAACAAACGCTGCCGATCAGGATATATAGTGCAGCGTGGGAAAAACACGATAAGACAGATAGCTTGGCGATCGTCCACCAGAGCTCATTCGCGATTTCAGGACCAACGATCAAACAACTGATCGTCAAGGCGGTCAAGGTTGATGCGAGAGTCCAGACGACTGCGGTCAGGTACTTGCCGACAAGCACCGCCCATCGACCGTTGGTCCGAACGGTGAGGTAGATCCACGTCTGACCTTCGATTTCGGTGCTAATCGCGGGGGCTGCCCATAACAACAGACCAAGCAAACAGGATACTTCTGGGATCAGGAAATACATCGCCATCCCAAATGGTTCGATCATTTCCTGTGCGTTGTACCGGTCGCCCATTTCCATTTTGGCGATCATCAACATGGCAGTGATGATTGCCGTGGGAAAAGCGACCAAGACAACCCAGATGCTGATTCGTCCCCAGGTGATTGATCGACGAAGTTCGAAAGTCATCACGTCGAGTGGAGCTAACAAAGAGTTCATTAGGCTTCTCCCCGATGATGTCGCAGCAACGAATCAAATAACGCGTCTAATTCACCTTCGGATGATCGGACCTGTTCGATCTGAATCTGATCTTCGGTAATCCAGCGTGGAAGCTGTTCATATAGCTGCGCGGGATCTCGAACGGAAAGCTTCAATTCGTGGCGTTCCTGTGAAAGCGATAATGAATCGATCCAAGGGGCATCTGCAAGACGATGCAACAGCAAGGCCACGTTGGGACCTCGGAGTCGGACCTGCTGGCTGGTGCCTTCAAGGATCGATTCGATATCCGACGCGCTGCCAGCAGCCAATAAACGTCCGCCGTGGATTAACAAAAAGGAAGACGTGACGGCTTCGATTTCATGGAGAACGTGGCTTGCGAATAGCAAGCCGTGACCCTGTGCCGTCCACTCTTTCAGAATCCTCGTCATCGCTGCCCGACCGATGGGGTCCAACCCGTTGTAAGGTTCGTCCAGAATCAGTAGCTTCGGATTGTGCGCGATCGCTTGCGCCAGTTTGGCTCGCTGTCGCATTCCGAGTGAGTAGGTTCCCATGTGACGATGCATCGCGGCGGTCATGCCAACCATCTCGAGTGCCTGTTCAGCCATCTGCCGTGACTGGGAATGACTATAGCCGTGCAATCGCACTTGAAACTTCACCCATTCAAAGGCGGAGACGTTCGGATACAAAACGTCCGAAGCGGGGCACAGGCCGATGTCACGCAGAATGTTACGGTTGCTTGTTGGTGTCTCTCCGAAGACTTTGACTGATCCGAGCGTCGGGCGAAAGTGTCCGATCAAAATGTTGATCAGCGTGGTTTTTCCCGACCCATTTGGACCGATCAACCCATACGCACCCGCGGGAAGGTCAGCAACCAAATCGTTTACACCAATCACGTTGCCATATAGCTTTGTGACATGGCTTAGACTGATCATTGAATCAGACACTCAGTCGCCCCTTGATACGTCGGTGAATAACAAATAGTCCGACCCCAGTAATGAGCGACAGCACGACGACGGATGGCATGATGCTTCCCGGTGTCGAATCGATCCCAAAGATCCAAGACTCGACTTTGCCAAGCATGTGAAACGGGGATAGTGGTCGCCAACGATCCAGATCGACTCCCATCGCTTCCCAGTCCATCGGGCCGCGTTGTCTGCGTCGAGGACGGTGAGCGGCCCGCATACTCGAGAACGTTAAAAACTGGTAAGCGACAAAACCCATCACCCATGTCGCGAACCACGCGAATGTCGCGTATCGGCTTTCCGCGGTCAGCGACGAATAAAGGACTGCTAGCATCGTTGTTGGGATCACCAAAACAACGGATGCCGCAAGAACCCGCAAAGGTATATCGTATGTCTCACCAATGACCGAGAAATCTGGCGACAGTAATATTCCTAGCAAGTACAACAGCAACGCAGGCACAGTGATGATCACCGCTAGGAAGTACCAGATGACCGCCGATTTGCCGAGCACATATTGCAGCGGTGTCAGTGGCCGCGAAAAGTACATCAAGTAAGCTTTCGTGCGGATGTCATAGGACACCAGAAGCGGTGCGATCATTCCCGTCAACGCAACCATCGCAAAGAGTTGCGGGATCCGAAAGTAGGTCAAAATCAAAAGCGCCCAAACATCATGCCGGGCCTGTTCGGGGTTTGATTGAATCAAGTCGCCCAATTCGGGATGCCCTAAAGGCAAGCTGACGAATCGTACGATGCTTCGCTGCAAACCGGGTTCGGTCGACGCGTATTCAAACGCGAAGATACCAAAGGCCGGCACCAGGACTGGAATCCAAGCGACCAACAACAGCAGTCGTAACCATTTGCGTTTTAGGACCAGTGATATGCCGCCTCGGGCGACAACGAATGGACGCAGCAGTTGTTGGGTCCGTTGTCGATTCCACGGGCGATATCCGAGATTATTGATTGCCACGTTCATCCTCCGATAAACGAGCGCTGCCAGCCGGGATCGCATTGTCATTCGACCCATGCTTTTTCGCTGCGGCCACGTCGATAAAGATTTGTTCCAGCGAATTCACTGCTGGCTCGATCGCCCGGATCGCGGTTCCCGTTTCCGCCGCCCAGTTCCAGATGGTCATTGTTTCGGTTGATTCAATTCCGAAGACATCCAAGGTCCGTTTGTCTTGATTCCACGCGGATTGAAACCCCGCCTCAGACGCACGATTCTGAAAAGGTTGGTGGTCACCCAAAATCGATAGGTGCATGGTCGGCTCGATGGGACGACTAAGGTTGGCCATCGAATCAGCCATTCGGACCTGTCCGTTGACCAGAATGATCACATGATCGCAGACCGTGCGAACGTCAGACAGGATGTGCGTTGACAAGATGATCGACTTGCCATGCGAAGTAGCGAGATTTCGAATTCGTTTGAGCATGGCGAGGCGTTGATCGGGATCTAGTCCGGTCGTCGGCTCATCAAGAATCAGCAAAGGTGGGTCGTGAACGAGAGCTTGTGCGAACTTAAGCTTTTGCCGCATACCCGTCGAATACGATTCGACTTCACGATAACGCTCTTCACCAAAGCCGCAAAAGTCCATCATTTCATGGCTTCGACGCAACGCTTCTTTGCCCCGTAGACCTGACAATTCAGACATCAGACGGACCGATTCGATGCCGTCGAGACCAGCGATATAGCAGTCATCTTCGGGAAGATAACCGATCGAATCACGAATCTGTTGCGCGTCGCGTGGCCACTTATAATCGAGGATACGTCCATTGCCTGCTTGGGTGCTTAGCAAACCCAGCAACGCCTTGATTAGGGTGCTTTTCCCTGACCCGTTTGGCCCGAGTAGCCCCGTGACTCCCGGAGGAAACTGCAACGAGATATCTTGCAGTGCTTCGATGTCACCGTATCGCTTGGTGACGTGGTCGATTTCGATGATGTTTTCCAGCGTTGCGATTTCCGGGGCGAGTCTTACGGTGCGGGCATGATCATGATGTGACACCGTGCTTCGATTTGCGACGACGGAAAAGAACAGATGACCTTTCAATCGTTCGGCCTGAGAACACGATCGCGTCCATTTTACGGCAATGAATGCACTCGGGTTCGCTGCGACCGTCCAAGTCTTGGCGAGAGAAAGCAGGAAAACTCGAAAATTTGGAAATCGATCGTTCATGCCACCGCCGTGCCAACAACGGTAGCCGCTCGACATCACCGTTCAGCCGACTCGGTCTCTGGTCGTCATTTCAATCGTTTCGCTAGAAAACCGTTGGTTTGCATCGCGTTTGTGTTGCGATGCCGACGTCTGGCGTGGTGACCACACTGCTAAAAACTAGAGCCTATCCACAACAGTATCCGTGCAAACGAGACGCTTTGCATCGATGACGGCCCCGCCTTCTGGCTGACGCTGATCTGACAAAAGGACTGGCCGTGAATCAGATCAGGGCGTGAAGCTTGGGGACTGTAGCGGGTGAGAGTTCAGAACGTTTCAGTCTCGGAAAGGTCGTCGAGATTGAAGCGTGTCTCGGGGCATGATAGGAGCGACTACTTAAGCGTCGGCGTTAGGTAGAGTCCTTTGGCCCGGAGTTCGTCTAAGTAGTTACAACCTTTCCAAGTAAGAACCAGGGGACCACGGTTCGTTAGGGTTTCTTCACCGAGTTCGATAAACCCTGCGTCGGCAAGCAAGAACACGTGCGTGACAACGCCTTCACGCTCGTATCCTTCGATGGGAATGGATCCTTTAAATAAACGCGTTCCCTTCTCTTCAACAAACTCCAACAACTTGCGAACAAGGTACATGTCTCGCTTCATGGATCGAAACCGCTGGCCGGACTAATGCTTCAAGGAATCGGTGGCATTTGTTTCCACCGAATGACGGATGTCGCGTTTGTTAAGGGCAAACACTTGAATGTCTCTTCGGCAGGCAGCTAGGTTTTGTCCGTTCCATTTTCCCGAACGAACTCGGATCTTTTTAGCTGACCCGTCCAACCGAACCATGACGTCCAACCGGAATGATCGGACAGCCAAGCGGGGTGGGTATCCGAGTCGTCGAAAGTCCGGCGACCATTCCACAAAAGACGATCCGCGGTCTCCTGGAAACGATGGGCTAATCCGCACGATCGTTATCGCGGCCTCTCCACAACGCTTTCGAACACATCCCCCGCATGAAGCGTTCAAACAATGTCTGCTGAGCGACGATGATCCTTCGATACAGGGCGAGCGAACGCTCTGCAATGAACGTTAAGTTGTCGGTCAAACTGATTGTCAGTTTGATCCTAACGACTTGCGATCGAATCGATGTCAAGACACCTGTTGGACCAAGGACGGTCGGATGGATGATTGTTTTCCACTGAAAGAACTCTCGCGTATCGCAGAATCCGCGAAGGGGGAGTTTGACCGTCGGACATTTCATCAGTCAGCACTTGCCGCTGGGATGTTTCCATTTTCTCTCTTAGGTAAAAACGAGCAGAAATGTCCTTTGGCCGACATCAAGGAAAAGCGTTTTCCAACCTTGGTCGCAATCCTTTCCGCTCAGATTGATGCCCTCTGGTGCGGTCGCCAAGGAGACAATGCTGCTGCGGTCGCATGTGACGTATTGAAATACGCAGCGCATTTGCCTTGGCGAGTGCAACAAGGGATGAATGTTGCGCTGCTATGGCTGGAGTTCTATAGCTTTAAACACACCGGAAGGAAATTGTCTGATCATCCACCCGCGATGGTCCGGCAAGTTCTAAACCAAGGTGAAACGCGGCGCTCGAGCCATTCGCCGCCATTGATTTGCTGGGACGAAGACCATCTCTTGCACATGGCAGCCGCCGGTCTGGCCATGGTGGGTCGGTTAGTGATTCATTCTCGTGAGCCGGCGCGAACACTTATTGGGTTGGGATGGAGTGAAGAGTGTCAGGATGCTGAGAATCTGGTTTCGATTCCGCCACCGCCACTGGCAGACCTCAACCAACACTACGACGTCGTAATCATCGGAAGCGGGGCCGGCGGTGCAACTTGTGCTGCGAGGCTAACCGCTGAAGGGTTGAACGTGTTGATCATCGACTACGGAGACTACGTCAGTCCTGACGCTCTGATCCAACGGCAACAACAACCAGACGGAACGATCAAGCTTTCTCCACCACGCAGTGATGAAGTTCTCTATCGATTGTATAAAGACGCCGGGGCACAAATCAGCGGTGGTCTTGGAAACGTCAACAGTAAATTAGATCTCGCACTTCCCAATCGTCGCAAAAAGATTCCTGCGCGACAGACCATCAATATTTGCCAAGCTAAAGTGTTTGGCGGTGGACCTTACGTTAACAACGCTATCCACCTTCCGATCAAACGAGAAGTTTACGAAACGAAGTGGGCCGGACGGCAACCGGTCGGTGTCGACTACGACGTCCTCTCTGCCATCATGCAAGGCATCAATGCGGAACTGGGTGTTAATACCGATGTGACCGACATGCACATCAGCGATCGGAGTATGCGATTTGCAGAAGGCTGCCGTATCGTAGGTGAAGATCCGCAACCATTGCCAGTATCGATACGCAAGGACTGCAGCGGCTGTGGTAGCGACAATTCCGTTGATAGCTTTGGACACCATGTTGGCGGGGTTCACCCGTACAAGGCTGACAAGCCAAATAGCTATCTCGTTCAAGCGATGCACAACGCTAAACCCGCGAATGTTTCCTACCGAACCGAAGCAACGCATCTGCGGATCCGACGTAGCGAATCGGGGCGGCCGACTGTAACCGGAATCGATGTCAAACGAACAGACGACAACGGATGTCGAACTTCAGCGACTGTGACGGCTGATCAATACGTTGTCGCATCAGGATTTGGGCCGACAACGAAACTGCTTTCGCAAGGGCTTCGCAATGCCGGTCTGCGAAACGAGCACATCGGCAAACGATTTTCGGCAAATGTTGGAACAGCCGTCTATGCCATGTTTGAAAAGCCGATTTGGCCCGCGAGTTCAGCTCGGCCGGAACCCGGTGTGACGCAGTGCTTTATCGTTGAAGGCCGACACGTCGAAGAAAATGGAAAAGTCGTCGAAGAGCCTGCGTTGGAGAATTGGTTTCATTTCCCAGGCACGGTCGCGTTAGCGCTAACCGGCTGGTTCCAACATTTTGCCTGTGCGATGCGGAAATTCAATCACTTGTCGATGGCTGGAATTGTCGTGCCGACGCAAGTGCGCGATTGCAACTATATCGATTCCTGTGGCAAGGTTCATTTGTCGCTCAACTGCGAAGAGTTTGAACTCCTACTCAACGGGATGAAACGCATCGCAAGGATCTACTTTGCGGCCGCAACAGAGGATGATCCTGTCACGCTGTACCTTCCAACCAAGGCGATGTTGTTGCGGCACGGACGACCGGCAGCGATCCGCAATATGGATGATATGGAATGGGCGCTGTGTGAAATTCGCAAACGGGGGCCTGCCTTTGTCAACTTGTTAACAACCCACGGACAAGGCGGCACCGCGATTGGTGATGTGATCGATCCCGAATCGTTTTTGGTTAAAACCGATTGCGATCAACAGGTTGATAACTTGACGGTCGCGGATGCCTCATTGTTCCCAGCCGGTTGCGAGATCAATCCGCAACTGACGCTGAAAGCTCTGTCAAAGATCGCCACCGAAAAAGTGCTTGAAAGGACGTTGGCCGCGGGATAATTGAAATTCCAATTGATCTTGAGCACGCGATCTTTGCCTCGCGATCAATTAGTAACTATGTGAATCCAATTTGACTTTGCCGCGAAAGATCCAGTAGATCGTTACTGTATAGGAAAGGACGCAAGGCAATCCGATCGCCGCTACAGCGAGCATGATTCCGAGCGTTCGATGGCTACTGCGAGCGTTTTCGAGCGTGACGCTTAATGATGGATCGATCGTGGAAAGCATCAAATTCGGACATACAGCGACGCTAAACAACGATGCGAGTGCCAGAATCACCATCGAAGAGCTGAAAAACGCATACAGCGGCAATCGAAGATGCATGGCTCTGGGAATATTCAGGACGGCCAGCAAGTTTAAAACTGGGACAGCCCATAGAATCGGGTACTTGCTGATGTTCTCCGTCGAATGTGGCACATGAGCCCAGGTAGCGACCGTGACTAATAAGTACAGCGAGGCGAAAACGAAAAACAATGGCGTGATCCATTGTCTTACCCGCTCTTGAAGTGCATCTTCGGTTTTAAGGTACAAGTAGATTGCCCCATGCATCGCAAATAGCGATGCAGTCAACAGGCCCACGAGCAATGGGTACCAGTAAAGTTGACCAAGTAGTGATCCTTGGTAGCGGTAGCCAGGCCCCAGTTCCATGCCTGCCAAAATATTGCCACCCGCGATCCCTAGCAGCATTGCGGCACATAGCGACGAAGCGAAAAAGCCAACATCCCAAACGCGTCGCCACGATTTGGAATGGACTTTCGAGCGAAATTCTAAACTGACAGCCCGCCCAATGAGACAGGTCAAAAGTAGGTTAAATGCCGTGTAAAAACTGCTGAACACGGTCGCGTATGCCACCGGGAACGCGGCGAAAAGTGCACCCCCAAATGTCACTAGCCAGACTTCGTTGCCATCCCATAACGGACCGATGGAATTCATCACAAGGCGTCGTTCGTCATCCGACTTTGCAATGAAAAGATGAAGGATGCCCACACCCAGATCGAATCCATCCAGGATCGTGTATCCACAGAGCAGGACGCCCAGCAGAAAGAACCAAATCCAAGTCAGTGTGTCGTAGTCAATTGCGATCACTGTCATCCTCCATCAGATCGCCACCAAGTGCGCGGCCTTGTTTTTCGAATAGCTCCTGCATTCCACGGTTTGCATGACTCGCTTTGATCTTGGCCAACTGTTCGAGGGTTTCGGGGCCGTGCTGAATTTTATGGTTGAGCACGAAAATCCAAACCGCGAAAAGCATCGAGTAGATCATCCCAAACAGGACGATTGACGCGAGCACTTGATCGGCAGTGACCGATTCACTTAGGCCATCCGAGGTGCGGAGCCCCATCATTTCGACGCCGTCTTGGACGGACGGATACACGATCCAGGGCTGACGCCCCACTTCGGCAGTGACCCATCCGGCATGATTGGCGGTCATCGCGGCGATGGGCATGAAGATGATCACCCAAAGCAGCCAACGACTGTTCTCTAGCGTTCGGCGGTACCAATGAAAGCATCCCAGTGCAGCGACAAAAATCATCAGCGTGCCCAATCCGACCATCAGGTGAAACGTTTGAAACGGTAACCAGATTGGAGGCTGGTCTTCGATCGGAATCTTGTCCATCCCGGGCACGGGAGTTTTGAAATCGTTGTAAACTAAGAAGCTTAAAAGTCGTGGAAGCTTGAGGCCAAAATGGACCGTTTTCGATTCAGCATCGGGCCATCCGAATAGGTAAAGGCCGGTCGGATCTTCGCTTGTTTCGAAATGAGCTTCCATGGCGGCCAATTTGGCCGGTTGCGTCTCAACCAGCCTCTGTGCCGCGTCATGTCCGGTCATTGCCGCGGTGATGGTGAACAACAAAGCGGTCGGCAAGGCGATCGAAAGGCAACGACGTGCGACGTCCAGATGCTTGCCTTTGAGCACATAGTAAGAACACACCGAAGCGACAAAAAAAGCGCCGAGCACCAGGGCACCGATAATGGTGTGGGATAGGCGGTCAACCGACGACGGATTGAAAACCATTGCCCAGAAGTCCGTGATTTCGGCTCTTGGCATTGGAGTCCCCTGCACATCATGCCAGACGATGTGATATCCGGCAGGCGTTTGTTGCCAACTGTTGGCAATGACTATCCATACGGCGCTGAATACCGATCCCAGGAAAACCATCAGAGTGCTAAACAAGTGCAGCGGTGGTTTCACCCGATCCCAACCGAACACAAGGATGGCCAGAAAGCCACTCTCAAGAAAAAACGCAAAGATGCCTTCCGCCGCCAATGCGGAGCCAAAGACGTCACCGACGAATCGAGAATAAGCTGCCCAATTTGTTCCGAATTCGAACTCCATCACGATGCCGGTCGATACGCCCATCGCGAAGTTGACCGCAAAAACGCGAGTCCAAAACCTCGCAGCGATTTCCCATTCGGGTTTCCGTGTTCGGAAATAAGCAAGCTCGCACAAAAATAATTGAAGCCCCAAGCCGATTGACAATGGCGGAAACAGATAATGAAACATTATCGTTCCGGCGAATTGCAGTCGGCTGAGTATTTCGACGTCCATGACCAACCATCCAGAAGTAGTGCCAAGTCAGTGTTACGTCATTGTGGGGACATAAGTCCGACCGCCTACCTTCAAATTTGTCGCATGGGAAGAACTTGTGTTTGACTAGTCTGGGGGAGAACTGCACGCTGGCGCGCCAGCGACTGATTAGACGCGACTCCATCAGCCGCCACGCGCCAGCGTGCGGTTCCCAGCATCCACCACCAACGCCATTTCACCATACCCATTAACCGCGAGCTAATGCTCGGCGGCTGATTTCGACTGACCAACCCATCAGCCGCCACGCGCCAGCGTGCGGTTCCCAACCTCTGCTGCCACCGCTTTTCACCAAGCCCTTTAACCGTGAGCTAACGCTCGGCGGCTGATTTGGATTGACCATCGCATCAGCCGCAACGCGCCAGCGTGCGGTTCCCAACCTCTGCCACCACCGCTCTTCGCCACGCCCATTAACCGTGAGCTAACGCTCAGCGGCTGATTTCGACCGACCAATACATCAGCCGCAACGCGCCAGCGTGCGGTTCCCAACCTCTACCACCACCGCTTTTCACAAGACCCACTAACCGTGAGCTAACGCTCAGCGGCTGATTTCGACCGACCATTACATCTGCCGCAACGCGCCAGCGTGCGGTTATCGGCATCTGCCACCACCGCTCTTCGCCACGCCCTTTAACCGTGGGCTAACGCTCTGCGGCTGATGTGGACTGACCAACACATCTGCCGCAGGCCCGTTGGCGTGCGGTTCTCAGCAGCACAACGGATTAACCAAAACCCATCCTTCTCTCACCAACTCACGGTCTCAATCAGACTCTCCATCTCGCTTGTCGTAAAACCGCTTTCGGGGATGATTTCATCTTCTCATACCAAACGCTCACGAGACTTCCGTCATCCAATTCAACCGTGCTGGGATAGCCGAGATCTCCGCTGGTTCCTTGATCCCAGATTGGCAACGAATCGCTCCACGTTGTTCCTTCGTCATCACTGATTCTGACTTGGATTCCCAACGGATCGCGCCGATGGCCATAGCTCATCAACAATCGACCATCCTTCAATCGCAGCAGATGCGATGGTAGCCCCCAAATCCCGATCGAATGCGGAACCGTCCAGGTTTCTCCTCCATCGGTGGATTCCGTTTGCAGCGTTTCCCGATTGTTCTTGGGATTATGATTTCGAATGTGGACAACCAGTTTTCCGCTTTGACATTCGACGCCATGCAGTTCGTGATAATCGGTAGCCTTGTCTCCATCACGAGTGGGGATTTCCGCAAGCCACTGCCATGATTGGCCGTCGTCTGTTGAGACCGATGCGCCAATCCGCTTTTGGGTGGTCCACAGTTCTTTACCGGGATACAGCAATCGACCGTCGCTTAGTTGTATTGGGCCGTGCGGGCTATTGACGATCGTCGGGATACGGTTGCTCCAGGTTCGTCCCTCGTCGGTGGAACGAATTGCCCACTGCCCCAGTTCCGAATCGCGTTCATTATCAGACATCCGGTTGTGAACAGCACTCCACCTGGCGAGCTGATCTTCGGGCCAAGCATTTTTGTCGCCGCGTTTTTGCCGAGCAATCTGGTCCTTATAGATTGATTCGTAGGCGAGCGAAGTAAACGTGGTGACGATCAATGTTCCTTGATCCGTTTCGAGAGCACCTGCATCGCGATCGTCGCTTGCCCCATCGAGAATCGTTCTTGGCCAAGTCCACGTTTCCCCTTGGTCATCAGAACGCATCATGTCGACACGGCCAAATGGGCAAACGTGGCTTTCACGCCCGCCGGACCAAACCAGCATCAGCTGCCCGTTGCGCCGTAAAATCAACGTTGGCCATCCGCAATAGATGTTCGGTGTTGGGCTAATCGTCTTGACATCAAGCACCGATAACTGGGCGTTCACGCAGTGGGCGAATTTGCCAAGTGCAAGCGTCCCTAGCGACGCAGCCAAAACCGTGCGTCGGTCGAGATTGCTAGAGATATCTTTGTTTGATCGCATCTTCATCGAACCGCCTTCGTGTCATTTGTGGAAATCAAGTTTAGATTCTACGCGATCGATTTACATCGCTGTGCAGTTGTTGTCTCCTGTCGCGATGTTGCTGTTCGGTTGGGATGGGTGTATTTGGGGCTGTGAGATGAAGGTTTCGAATTGTACCCATCACGGTCCCCGTGATGCCGGGCGTTGGTTTGGTGGGATGGGACACGGGTGCGTCACGGCGGAGCGTGACGGGTACTTTTGGGATGCTCAAACTGTACCCATCACGGTCCCCGTCATGCCGGGCGTTGGTTTGGTGGGATGAGACACTGGAGCGTCACGGCGGAGCGTGACAGGGACTTTGGGGATGCTCAAATTGTATCCATCACGGTCCCCGTGATGCCGGGCGTTGGTTTGGTGGGATGGGACACTGGTGCGTCACGGCGGAGCGTGACGGGTACTTTTGGGATGCTCAAACTGTACGCATCACGGTCCCCGTGATGCCAAGCGTTGGTTTTGTGGGATGGGACACGGGTGCGTCACGACGGAGCGTGACGGGTACTATTCGATGCTGGTCAGTGTCATGGCGGATTGCGATTGAGTGCTTTGGGAGTTTATCAATGCTTGAACTGATTTTGTTGCTGACAGTCGCCTTGCCGATTGCCTGGCTCTATTCCGAATATCACGGTGAACGAAATGTGCGAATCGGTTTTGGAGTCGCGTCATTGATGATGAGTTTTGGAGTCGCTTGGTGTGTTGGCAAGCTTGATCGATTGCAGTCGAACATCTATTTCTCAGAAGCGACCAAAGATCTGATCCAGAACACCATCGTCGAATTAGAAGCAGGCAAAGCCAATGAAGTTTTGGAAGGACTGAAATCGCTGCGGAAAGAGTTCAGGCCAACTTATGAAACACGCGATGACTATGATCTGTTGGTTGACACTTATATTCACAAAATCTCAGAAGACCCTATCGAACATCAAAACGGCACTCCGTTTTGGAGCCATGAAACGCTGGAAAGTTACTCTAGCGAAATCAATTCATCGCAAGCACCCGATCAACCAAAAACATCCCGCGACAGTGAGCACGATCGTGACGAGGAAGAGAGTAGTTTGGAGCCATAGCGATTCTGGTTCCGACGTTTAGCCGCTTGATAATTCAGCTAAGCTAAGATGATGCGTTTGCTGGGGTTCTCGCCTGCAATGAATGATGTTTTAAAGTTGCTCTTAATACTCCAAAGAAAGGACTTAACGCTTGAAGTTTCTACCGATTGTCGCGTTGTTTGTATGTCTAATTGGGTGTTCAAAATCTGAAACCAATCCGTCAACATTTGAAGGTGCAGGCGAAGATGGACGAGTGCAAAAAGATTGGGGCCAATGGGGAGGTTTAGAGCTTGCCTATTCCGGCGTGGATCTTGCCAGTGCGGATCAGATCGTTGTGCTGCTGCATGGTTATGGCACAACCAATCAAGACTTGATTCCGCTTGGGGGCATTATCGGTGGAGACCGCCGCGCTTTTGTGTATCCCAATGGACCGGTGGAAATGTCGCCAGGAAGTTTGGCTTGGGCGACAACCGAAGCCGAGTTTGTTGATTCGAAAGATCGTGTATTGAAGTTGATCCGAGAGTTGGCTGAGAAGTACCCGCAGGCTCGCATTTCTCTGGGCGGCTTTTCTCAAGGTGCCACATTGTCAGCGATGGCGCTCACCGAGCAAAACCATTTGCTGGAGCATTTGTTTCTGTATTCACCCGCTCTTGCGATTACTCAAACGCAAATTGCGCAGGACAGCAAGACGCAAGTATTGTTGTCGCACGGACGGGATGATTCCGTCTTGCCGTTTGCAGATTCGCAGAAGTTGAATCAATGGTTGCGAAGCCGCTCGATCCAGGTCAACTGGATTCCGTTTGAAGACGGACACACGATTCCAGAAGCAGTGTTGGAAGCGACAAGGCAGCAACTGGATCGATAGTCGTTTTGATTTCAGTGGGATTGGCAAGTGACAACCGCGATTAGCGCCGAAGCGGCTCATGTGAAATCAGACTGATCCGTGATCGCGCTCGCGATGGTTTGGTGATTGCAAACAAGATGGCCAGCAACCGCGGCTAGCGCCGAAGCGGATCATGTGAAATCAGACTGAGCCGTGATCGCGCTAGCGACGGTTGAGTGATTACAAAGAACATGGCCAGTAACCGCGGCTAGCGCCAAAGCGGCTCATGTGAAATCAGACTGAGCCGTGATCGCGCTAGCGACGGTTATGTAATTACAAACAACATGGCCAGCAACCGCGGCTAGTGCCGAAGCGGATCAAGTGAAATCGGACTGTGCCGTACTCGCGCTCGCGATGGTTTTTGCTTCTATCACACAACTGCTGCTAGCGAATGTCTATTGGTATTGAAACCGAACTTCGCCTTCGACCAGCGTTTTACAAACTCGGCCGATCAACTCCATTCCCTCGAAAGGCGTGCTGATGCAAGTCGATCGGAATTGAGACGGATCGACTTTCCATCCTGCATTGGGATCGATGATGACGATGTCGGCATTGCTGCCAACTTTCAGTGTGCCAGCATCAATGCCCGCGATTTGAGCCGGCCGTGTCGACATTCGATCGATCAGTTCAACCCAATCCAAAATCCCCGAACGCACCAGTGCGGTCGCGGCGGTTGCGAACGATGTTTCGAGCGATGACATTCCAAACGGTGACTCATCCAAATCGTTCATCATCTTTTCGCGGCTACGCGGCATATGTCCCGATTGGATCGCGTCAATCGTCTTGTCTTTGACCGCCTGGCATAGCGTCGAAACATGGTTGGGGCTACGAAGCGGCGGGTGGACTTTGTACCGCGATTCGTAGGTGCGCATGACTTCGTCGCATTGCATCAAGTTGTGAGGACAAACCGATGCGGTGACTGCGACGCCACGCGATTTGACTCGACGCAACAGATCGACCGCACCCATCGTGCTAACCGGGCCGACATGCAATCGGCCGTCGGTCGCTTCTGCCAAACGCACGTCTCGAGCGACGGCCAAGTCCTCCGCCTCGGTAGGCAATCCCTTTAGCCCCAGCACCAATGAAACCTTGCCGTCGTGCATCACGCCACCGGCGGCCATTTCGGGGATCTCGGGCCGATCAAAAATGGGACGGTTGAGCATCCGACAATATTCAAGCGCCCTCTTTAGCAACGCATCGCTACGAATGGCCCGCGGTGCGTCACTGAAAGCGACCGCGCCCGCTTCGGCGAGCAATCCAAGCTCAGCCATCTGCTCACCCTTTTGACCTTTGCTAAGGCAGCCGATCACATGAACACGCGCGGCTTTGGCTTGCGCGGATTTTTGCCGGACAAATTCCACCGAACCGTGTGAGTCGATGACGGGATAAGTGCTGGCGGTCGCAAGGATCGAGGTATATCCGCCGGCAAGTGCGGCTTGGCTGCCACTTTCAATCGTCTCGTCTTCTTCGAATCCCGGTTCACGCAATTCGACACCCAGGTCAACCAGTCCTGGCGCGACCAAGCAGGAACTGGCATCGATGGTTTGGACGCCGTCGGGAATATCTTTATCGGCGGGGTCGATCGCCGCGACGCGACCGTCGATGACGAGCAGCCGACCGGAACGGTTCAGGTTTTGGCTGGGATCGACCAATGTCCCGCCGGAAATCAATACTGGTTTATTCATCGAATAGGTGGATCGTTTTTAAACGCCGGCGGAAAGTTGATTGCGGTAGCGATCGTCGGCAACCGACAGCAGGTACAGCGCGGACATGCGAACGGCAATTCCATTGGTCACTTGTTCCAGGATGACCGAGTGTGGACCGTCGGCGACTTCGGGAGTGATTTCGACGCCGCGATTGATCGGACCAGGGGCCATGATCAAGATGTCGTCGCTGGCCAATTGCATTCGCTTGGCGTTCATCGCGTACAACGCCGCATACTCGTGAACACTTGGGAACGGTCTCGCGTGTTGACGTTCGAACTGAATACGCAACAGGTTCAGCACGTCGCACCGCGGCAAGATTTCATCCAAGTGGTGTGCGACTTCGAAGCCCAGTTCTTGCCAGCGGGGACTAACCAAAGTCGGCGGCCCGCAAATAATCACGTGGGCGCCAAGCTTTTTTAGGCCCCAGATATTGCTTCGCGCCGTTCGGCTATGGGCGATGTCACCGACCAACGCAACCGTTAGGCCTTCGATCGAACCACGGTGCTGGCGGATGGTTAACAAGTCCAGCAGACCTTGCGTCGGGTGTTCGTGAGGCCCGTCGCCAGCGTTCATCACACAGCAGGTTAGCTCGCGAGCTAATAGGTTGGGTGTGCCAGGGGTGGAATGGCGGGTCACCACCCAGTCCACTCCCATCGCCTCAATCGTTTTCGCCGTGTCCGCGAAAGTCTCGCCCTTGGCGGTACTTGAACCGCTGGAACCGAATTCGACCGTGTCCGCACCGAGGCGTTTAGCCGCTAGCGAAAAACTGTTTCGCGTTCGGGTACTGTTTTCGAAAAACAAGTTCGCGCATGTCTTGCCAGACAGCAACGGCAGCTTACGACGACAACCTTCTGTCGCGTCTTTTAACGCCTGAGCGACGTCCAGCAATGTGCGAATCTCGTCAGCCGAAAGAGATTCAAGATCCAGCAGATGGCGACGATGCCATGTGTCTGTGTAGCCGGTTAATTCCGGCAATGTATGGTCCAATGCCATCATCCACGTCCGAGTAAAGCGCTCCGAAAGACATACCTGTCTGTTCTCTACTGGGACCGTAGCCTAATGCATGCAATGCAATCGTGCGACCGGTCCATTTCAACAATCTGAACGCAGGTCGGTGACGCTGTGTTTGTTGAGTCTAGCGTTTGAGAAACCGACTTTTGAGCTTCAACGCTGTACGAATTCATCGCCGTCTTCGCCGCTCCGGCTGAAATTGCTCCGGGGCAATGGTGTCAGGTCCGTTGCATCGGAAACCAAGGTATCGCGAAGCTTGCGATTCAGAATTCGGTTGGTCTTAGGATAAGGGGCTAGGCATGGAAGTCCGGAATCCGGCACGCGCATTTAGGCGGCCAAGCCGGTCGGTTTGGCTCGGTCTTTGCATAGGAGAGGGAAAATCGCAGGTCGTGAATAAAAAGAATGGTTGACACCTCGCGAGGTGACGATATATTTAGGCAGAGACATTCACGTGCAACGGGCGACGAGCCGGTTGGAGTGTTTAGCGTGGTGGGCAAGGCTCCAAGAAATGAGCGTGGGCCGACACAAACAAAGGGGACGATTCGATGCAAACCATTGATGTTCAAGAACTAGCTGAAAAACGAAAGAACGAAGAGATTGAATTGGTCGACGTGCGGACTCCGGTCGAATATCGGACCGTGCATGTCGAAGGCGCCAAGAACGTGCCTCTCGATTCGCTCAGTCCCGCAGAGTACATGCAGTCCCGAAACGGTTCTTCTGGCAAGCCGCTGTACGTGATCTGCCAAAGTGGTGGCCGTTCAGCCAAGGGTGTCAAAAAGTTTGCAGACGCGGGGTATGACGATGTCGTCAGTGTCGATGGCGGAACAAAGGCTTGGGAGCAAGCAGGTCTACCGGTCGTCCGCGGCAAAAAGATGATGTCGCTGGAGCGTCAGGTCCGAATCGCAGCTGGCTTTCTGGTACTGGTCGGCGTCATCCTGGCTCTCACCGTGCACGAATACTTCATCGGGCTGTCCGCATTTGTCGGTGCAGGATTGATGTTTGCTGGGATCACGGATACTTGTGCGATGGGAATGATGATCGCCAAGATGCCATGGAACCAGTGCTCTACCGGTGAATGCAAGGCTTAGGCTGATGCGAGTCGTTGATGTAGCGCTGGGGCAGATGCACCGCCATATGCTGTGCGATGTTTATGGGGCAGTTCGCCTATCGGCGTTTTGCGTTCCGTCTTTCGAAGAGTAGCCGATGGGTCGGAAGCAAATTGTGCTGCTCGGCATCGGTCACACCAACGCTCATGTTGTCAAGCAATGGGAATCCGAGCCGATCCCCAGCTGCGATTTGATCTGCGTGAGCAATTTTCCTGAAGCGACATATTCTGGGATGCTGCCCGGGACTTTGGGAAAGCAGTTCGATCGTGATGCGATGCGTATCGAGTTGCAGCGGTTGGTCGAAAAGGCTGGCGCGGAATTGATTCTCGGCGAAACCGAGACGCTCGACCTCGAATCTCGTCAAATACGCGTTGCCGGTCATGGCGACGTTCCCTTCGATCTGATGTCGATTGGTGTCGGTTCTGTGCCGGCAGGATACGAAGACTATCGAGATGATTCGCAGGTTGTTGCGATCAAGCCGATGCAAACTTTCATAAAGCGTTTGCAGGCTGCCATGCTGAATGCTGAATCGGTAATTCGAAGCGAGGAAAACTCATCGCCTCGTCCGATGCAGATTGTGATTGTCGGAGGCGGGGTAGCAGGTGTCGAAATCGCTTTTTGTCTTTCTCAGCGACTTCAGCTCGACGAAAGATCTGCCTCCATAGTGATGGTCAGCAGTAGCGAGCGTATCGCGGGCAGTCTGAACGACCGCAGCGTTTCGCGTCTCGAATCGATGCTGGATCAAAGAGGTATTCAGGTACATCGTTCTGAACGCGTTGTTGACGCCACGTCTGGGTATGTGTTGACCGAAACCCAAAAGCGGATTGATGCTGATGTTGTCATCTGGGCAACGGGTGCAGCGGCACCCTCGGTGATTTCTTTATTGGGGCTTGAGACTGACGCGAGTGGTTTCATTGCGACTCATCCGACTCTGCAAACGCTGTCCGATCCTAGAATCTTCGCAGTCGGGGACTCGGGGACGATCCTTCAATCGCCTTGTCCCAAGGCGGGGGTCTACGCGGTTCGTCAGGCACCAATCTTGTGGCACAATTTGCAAGCTTCCGTTCGAGAACAGCCTCTAAAACGATTCCAGCCACAGGGGCAGTTTCTGAAGCTGCTCAACACTGGCGACCAAAAAGCTTTACTAGACTATCACTGGTTCAGTTTCCACTCGCGGTGGTGTTTGAAGCTGAAAAACCATATCGATCATGGCTTCATACGCCAGTACCAGTCCGAATGATGGATTGAAACTCGAAATATCCTGCCCACCCAAGCTAGAACTATGAAACGCTCCCTTCGCAGATTCCACTCGCTATTCCTTGCATGTTTTGCGTGCTCGTTCATGTCCGCCTTGGCGACGACCGCAACCGGGCAAGAGGTGGTTGCTGAATCCAGTAGCGTCCCCGAAGGCATCAACAACAACTTCAAATCAGACGACCTGAATGTTGATGAGTGGATTGAAAAGTTCGAGGTCGAAAGTCGCGAGGTCTATTCGGCACGGGACGCGATCCTAGAAGCCTGTCAGATCAAACCGGGAGATCGGATCGCGGATGTCGGCGCGGGAACTGGATTTTACAGCCGGTTGTTCGCAAAACGCACCGGGTGGGGAGGTTGGGTCTATAGCGTTGATATCTCGCCCAAGTTTTTGCAGCACATCGCAAAGCGCTCGAGCGATGAAGGGATCGAGAACATCACGACGGTTTTGGGGACCGATACTTCGATCCGATTGCCGCCCGAATCGGTCGATTTGGTGTTCATCTGCGATACCTACCACCACTTCGAATCTCCACAGCAGTCACTGGCCTCGATCGTTCGTGCATTGCGTCCGGGTGGTCGGTTAGTTTTGATCGACTTTGATCGGATTCCCGGGCAGTCGCGTGATTGGCTGCTGACTCACGTGCGGGCCGGCAAAGAAACCTTCAAAAAAGAGGTGAACGAGTCCGGTTTGAAGTTTGTCGATGAGGTGAAGGTGGATGGTTTAAAAGAAAACTATCTGCTGCGATTCGAAAAATGACCTCGATCGCTCAGCAACCCTTGGCAACGCGGTCTTTGGGAAGCCATTTGGGATCTTTGCGGACCTATGGTTCCGCCATTGGGGGAGATGAAGCGACGGAAGGTTCCGGCGTGGGAAGTGATTTGACCATTTGGCACAAATGCGAGCCGCTGGGCCCTCGCCGAGATCGCTCGATCGCGGTATCCTTCTCCGGTGACAATCAACTCAAGCTTGCTATACAGACTATATGAGCGTCACGGCAAAACTCGCACTCGAAGACGGTTCGATCTACACCGGTGAAGGTTTCGGTGCAGACGGTGAAATCAGCGGTGAGGTGGTCTTCAACACCTCCATGACGGGCTACCAAGAAATCCTGACGGACCCGAGTTATCGCGGTCAGATCGTCACGATGACTTATCCCGAAATTGGCAATTACGGCGTCAATTCGATCGACGTCGAGCATGAAAAACCCTCTTTGGCCGGGTTTATCGTTCGCGAAGACAGTCGTGTCTTCAGTAACTACCGAGCTGAAGGTTCTCTTTCGAGTTACCTCAAAGAGAACAACATCATTGCCCTTTCTGGGATTGATACTCGAGCACTGGTTCGACGAATCCGCGAGAAAGGTGCGATGCGAGGCATTCTTTCGACAACGGATCTTGATGACGCTTCGCTCGTCGAAAAGGCGAAGAATAGCGAAGGTTTAGTTGGCCGCGACTTGGTTCGCGAAGTGATGCCAAAGTCGGCTGTGAAATGGGATACGCAGCTTGATGACTGGACCGCGGCAGAGGTCAGTCGCCTGCGAGGCGATAAAGCGCAAGATGCTGGTGGAGCTCATGTCGTGTGCATGGACTTCGGTATGAAGTGGAACATCCCTCGCCACTTTGCCTCGCGTGGAAACCAAGTCACGGTTGTGCCAGGTGACACCAGCGCAGAAGACATTTTGAAGTTGAATCCCGACGGGATTTTTCTGTCTAACGGCCCTGGCGATCCGGAGCCATTGACTTACGCACAGAAAACCATTGCCGCACTGGTTGGTCAAAAACCGGTTTTCGGAATTTGCTTGGGACACCAACTGTTGTCACTCGCCCTTGGTGCGAAAACGTTCAAGTTGAAGTTCGGTCACCGCGGTGCCAACCAACCCGTACTGGACTTGGAAACTGGCAAAGTCGAAATCACGACTCAGAACCACGGTTTCGCAGTCGAAGAGGATTCGCTTCCAGATTGCTTGGAAGTCACTCACCGTAATTTGAACGATAACACCGTTGCCGGTGTACGTCACAAAGAAGCGATCGCGTTTGGTGTGCAGCACCACCCCGAGGCATCATCTGGTCCGCACGACAGCCATTATTTGTTCGAGCGATTCCAAGACGTTTTGTCGAAGTAAATCGTCGCGTGAATAGCGTTTGAGATAGTCTTCAACCGCGGCCAGCGCCGACGTGGTTCAGTGTGTTTTGCCCTGAGCCGTGATCGCGCTAGCGACGGTTTCTTGCCCTCGTGCGAGGCTCCCGCCTCGCATGCGATGTCTTGCAGGCTCCCGCCTGCCCATTGGCTTGCAGCTCACTCAACCGCGGCTAGCGCCAAAGCGGCTCAGTCAGTTTTTCCCTGCGCCACGCTCGCAATGGTGTCTTCTCCTCGCCTCATCACCACTCAAACTTTGGCTCGACGCTCAACGTTCCATATTCAAAACCAAGTACAATAGCGGTCCCCTCCCCATTCCCTCCTGGACTGCGTCATGAAAACTTTTGCTTGGTTGATGGCACTTCTGGCATCCGTCTTAACAACCGCCGCCAATGCGGCTGACAAGCCGAATATCTTGCTGATCTGTGTTGACGACTTGAAACCTGCGATCGGTTGCTACGGCGACGCCATCGCGAAAACACCCAACATTGATGCGTTGGCCGCCAAAGGTGTCCAGTTCAATGCGGCATACTGCAATCAAGCCGTTTGCGCCCCTTCACGCAACGCGTTGATGACCGGACTGCGACCGCAATCAATCGGTGTGTATGACTTGGCAACCAATTTCCGCAAAGGGGCTCCCGATGCGATCACGATGGGGCAGCACTTTCAAGCTGCGGGTTATCGTGCCGAAAGCATGGGGAAAATCTATCACCGGGGGCACGGCAATTCCGATGACGCGGCAACTTGGTCGGTGAAGCACTGGAATCCACCGGGACCGGCATATCAATTGGAAGAGTCACGCGCCAATCCGCAAAAGGCTGGCGGCAAAACGCGATATGCCGCGACGGAGCGAGCTGAAGTTTCAGACGATGCTTATCCGGATGGGAAGACTGCGGACGAAGCGGTAAAGCGAATCGCGGCAGCAGCCAAACGCAAAGACACTCCGTTCTTTATCGCGGTTGGATTTGTCAAGCCGCACCTTCCATTCAATGCGCCTGAAAAATACTGGGAGCTCTATGACGATGTCGAACTCCCGATGCCTACGGTAACGACACCTCCGGAAGGGGCACCCAAGTATGCGCCGACGAACTGGGGTGAGCTGCGAAACTACAGCGACATTCCGAACAAAGGTGACTTATCCGAAGCAACCGATCAGCGTTTGATTCACGGCTACTATGCCGCGACGAGTTACATGGACGCACAAGTCGGGCGAGTTTTAGATGAACTGGATCGTCAAAAGCTTCGCGACAATACCATCGTGGTTTTGTGGGGCGATCATGGTTGGCATCTCGGTGATCACGGAATGTGGTGCAAGCACACAAACTATGAACAGGCGGCGCGCATCCCGCTAATTATTTCGGCCCCGAGTCGACTTGGAGGTCAAGTACAGCAAAGCAAAGCGTTGATCGAGTCGGTGGATCTGTATCCGACGCTGTCGGCCCTTGCCGGTCTTGAGCCACCGGCCAAAGTTGATGGAGTTGACCAGTCGGACGTGGTCTTGGGCAAGGTCAATTCGGTTCGCGACCATGTCATCCATGTCTATCCGCGATCCAATCGAATCGGTCGCGCGATCCGAACCGATCGGTATCGGTTGGTCGCTTGGGAATCCAATAAGCGTCAGGACCCTGACCCGACCGATTATGAACTCTATGACTATAAAGCTGATCCTTTGGAAACGAAAAACCTCGCCGCATCGCAGCCAGAGGCGGTTGCTTCACTAAAGCTCTTGCTGGAGCAACATCCTCAGCCCAAGCGATCAATCGCTGGTAAAAAATAGGCTGGAGACTCGGAAGTCAAATCCGCCGAAAGTTGTTCAATCGCTTGGTAACAGGGTTTACCAAGCTTTAGACCAGCTTGCGATCACAGCGTAATCGGTTTCCAACTGAATTCCGTCAAGATCTTGAGCGATCGTTGGAACGAATTCAAAGTTGAAGTAATGGCCGTTTTTCATGAATTGGGTTCCCAGTCCCAGGTTGTACCAATAGCCGCCGCGGAAGCTCTCGACATTGGTTTCGATCAGCATGTTTGGCGTTGCGGGATCTTCGCCATCGTATGCGGTACGCCACAAGTGTTCTCCTCGTAGCGAGACAGACCAATGGTCTGTTAGCAAGACGCTGGTCCAGCTATTGAATCGATATTCGTCGCCAACGCTATAGCCGCGATAGTTGCGTCCGATGGGCAGGTCTGTTTGGAACTGATAGCCCACAGACCACCATGATCCAAATCGTTTATAGGTTAGGCCTGGCTTGGCGTTGAATGTTCCGCTGCCCAGACGCATGGGGTATGGCAATGGCTGTGAAACCAATCCGCCGGTCGGTTCAGTTGACTCGCGATAGATGTCGCCAGTCGGAACGCTGCATCCCAGGTTCGCGATCCAGTCTTGGCAATCGTCGCTGTAAAGTCGCAACAACGCGCCGAAAGATGTGTCTCCAAAGCCACTGTTGTGTGTCGTGAAGGAACTGCCGCGGCCTGCGGGATTCATATCGCCACGGATGTGATCCATCGTCAAACTCGGCAGCATCAACATCGTGTAGAGCGTGACATTCTCGCTCGCTCCATACATGACGTGCAGCATGTGCATTTCCATGGTCATGTCGGTTGGTGCAGCACCGGCATTGGTCATGATCCCGTTGACGTTGATGCCAGCTGGCATGCCTGCGGGACCGATTGCGTCGGCATCGGAAACTTTGTCTTTGACGATTTGGTTGTCTTCCATCGACATGGACATGAACTTGTATTCGACCATCCATTCACCTTGATCGTGAAGGTGGTCGCCCATGATTCCCGCAGGGGCATGCTTGTCGGCCAACGATTTGCGGCCTTCACCCGCGGACGCGAATGAGGCCGAAGCCAGGGCTAGAGCTAAGGTGATTCGTCGAATCATCATGGGGGATCCGCCTTGTTCGGTTTAGTGCCCGAGTCTGCCTGTTGAGAATTGGATTGCCTTAAGCTCTCATCGGCAGAGTTTCGCCATGTAGTGTGGAAGCCGAAGTGCGACATCGGGACTTCGTGCGGAAAGCCTTGGGACAACCCGAAGATTCGGCAAGGTTTTACAGCGGCGGTGTTCGAGTAGGACGGGAAGGGAGTCGTACTCGTACTTCAGGGCTCTGCCCGGTACTCGTTATCGTTGCTCGAATCCGGTTCTCGATCGCGGTTGGGGCCAGCTAGTGGTTGCGTCGGTGCAGATTGATTCGCTGTTTTGGTGGGGTGGGGAGTTTCGAGTACGAGTACCGCTTCGCTGAGTACGAGTAAGATGGGAAAGGGCTGGAGCGGAGTTGCGGAACAGCTTCGGGAAAGGTCTTCGTAGGATCGCTCAAGCTTAGTTTGTCGATTGCTCGCAAAGCTGGCTGCTGAGTTCTTCGTCGGTGTGACGCTGCAGCGCACCGATTGATCATTGCCTAGAATGACTCGGTCGAGTGAGCGGATTCGGAACCATTGCCTGGTTAGGCGGTTTAACTGGGTGTGTCCGTCGGCACGCTTTCTCTCAAATTGTTTTACCGCTAGTCACAAATTGCCACTCATGGGGTCCGCCAAATGAGATTGCTGCCCGCAATTGCTCTGCTTTTGATTCTTCCGTCGATCACATTTGCCGCCGACCTGACACAAGGCTGGCCCCAGTGGCGTGGTCCCGAGTTTTCAGGCGTGGCGGAGAATTCAAATCCTCCGACCACTTGGAGTGAATCAGAAAACATCCGTTGGAAGATTGAAGTTCCCGGCGCCGGCAGTTCGACCCCGATCATTTTGGGGGATCGGGTTTATGTCGCGACCGCGATTGAGACCGATCGGTCAAAGGAGGGAGCACCTGCGGAGGAGGCTCAGGCTGACACGTCAAATGATCAGGGTGAACAAGAACGCGGCAGGCGTCGTGGTGGACGACGTGGTTTCGGCGGTGGGCCGTCACCGACGAAATACTATCAGTTCGCTGTTGTTGCCTATGATCGCGCGAATGGAACTGAAGTTTGGCGATCGGTTTTAACTGAGCAGGTGCCTCACGAAGCGGGCCACAACACGAATACGTTTGCCTCTTCGTCTCCCTTGACCGACGGCGATCGCCTTTATGTTTCCTTCGGTTCACGCGGGGTCTTCGCTATCGACTTCGAAGGGAAAAAGCTTTGGGAGAAGAATCTTGGCACGATGCAAACCCGTGCACAGTTTGGCGAAGGAAGTTCACCTGCGCTTGCCAACGGCACATTGGTCGTTCCCTTTGATCACGAAGGTGAATCGTTCATCGTGGCGCTCAATGCCAAGACTGGGGACGAACAGTGGCGTCAAAAGCGTGATGAGCCAACGACCTGGGCGACCCCATTGATCACCGAGTACAACGGTGCCTATCAAGTGATCACGAACGGTACCAACAAGGTCCGAAGCTATGATCTGGCTTCGGGCGAAATTGTTTGGGAGTGCGGTGGCCAGGCCCAAAACCCGATTCCGTCACCGGTCCGCTACAAGGACGACGTGATCGTGATGACGGGCTATCGAGGCTACGCGATCTACTCGATACCGCTATCGTCCAAAGGCGACGTTACGGATTCGGATAACATCACTTGGATTGGGGAAGACGCGGCACCCTATGTGCCTTCGCCGTTGCTTTATAAGGGCCAGTTGTACTTTGTGAAAAGCAACAACGGGATTATCGTCTCCCGGGACGCGGCAACTGGCGACGTAATCATCGATGAGACACGTCTGGACGGTATCCGCAGCATTTATGCCAGTCCGGTTGCGGCAAATGATCACATCTATATTACGGGACGCGATGGCGAGACGGTCGTGATTCGGCACGGCAAATCGCTGGAAGTCGTCGCTTCGAATAAGCTTGCCGCCGAAATCGATGCGTCCGCCGCGATTGTGGGAGATGAGATTTACCTGCGTGGGAAGCACCACCTTTACTGCATCGCCAAGTAGTCGATTAAAATCGCGTTAAAACACCAAGTACCGCGGCGGCAATTCATTTTGTCGTCGCGGTACTTTGTTTTGTGCGGCTATCCCAATTCCGGCGCCATCGATAAACTTGGAAGCCGATTGAGACACCTTTCTGCTTGGATAATGATCATGACGGACTATCGAACTGAACACGACTCGATGGGGAACGTGCAGGTTCCCTCCACGGCTTACTACGGTGCCCAAACGCAGCGAGCGGTTGAAAACTTCCCGATCAGCGGCTGGCGCCTACCCGATGCGATGATCCGAGCGATGGGGATGGTCAAGCACGCCTGTGGTGTTGCCAATCGTGATCTAGGTAAGTTGACCGGCAGCGGGAAAAATCCTCTGACCGACGCTCAGGTTGACGCGATGTTGGCTGCTGCCGAAGAAGTCGTTGAAGGCAAGCTTTCCGATCACTTCCCGATCGACGTCTTCCAGACGGGCAGTGGCACTAGCAGCAACATGAACGTCAACGAGGTGATCAGCAACCGTGCGATCGAGATCGACGGTGGCGACTGGACGAAAACCGAAAAGTCCATTCACCCCAACGACCACGTGAACATGGGACAGAGTACCAATGATACTTTCCCAACCGCGATTCACGTCGCGACCGCCGTTCAGATCGAAACCGCACTGATCCCGTCGCTAAAAAAACTGCACGCGGTCTTGGAAGCCAAGGCAGCTGCATGGGACAAGGTTATGAAGATCGGTCGAACTCACTTAATGGACGCGACGCCGCTGCGTCTCGGTCAAGAGTTCGGCGGGTTCGCACGACAGGTCGAGTTGTCGATTAAGCGTGCCGAAATCGCACGCGATGCGGTGCTGGAATTGCCTGTCGGCGGCACGGCGGTGGGTAGCGGAATCAACACCCATCCAGAGTTTGGCGCCCGCGTCGCAAAGGCTCTTCAAGAACGCACCGGGATCTCATTCATCGAAGCGGTGAACCATTTCGAAGCCAACGCACAACGGGACGCATTGGTGCAGTCTCATGGCGAACTGAAGTGCATCGCTCAGACGATGTTCAACCTGTCCAACAATATTCGTTGGCTTGGCAGTGGACCACGTTGCGGGTTTTATGAAGTCAAGTTGCCATCGCGTCAGCCCGGCAGTTCCATCATGCCGGGGAAAGTCAATCCGGTGATGTGCGAATCGATGATGCAGTTGACCGCACGCGTGATCGGCAATGATTCCGTGATCACGGTCAGTGGTGCCGCCGGAGGAAACTTTCAGCTAAACATCATGATGCCCGTGATGGCGCACACGGTGTTGGAGTCGATTTTGTTGTTGGCGCAAGGTGTCGACGCATTCATCGAATTCTGTGTCGAAGAGATGGAAGCGAATGAGGAATCGTGCAATGCCGCTGTGGAACAGAGCTTGTCGATGTGCACCAGCTTGAATCCGTTGATCGGGTACGAGATGGCAGCGAAGTTGGCCAAAGAGGCGTTTGCGAGCGGTCAAACCATTCGCGAGCTGTGCTTGGAAAAGAACATCTTGCCAGAAGCGGAACTGACCGAAGCGTTGGACCCTTGGAAGATGACCGAGCCACAAGAATAGTCGCAGAGTTTTTGCTCTTGAGCCGCATCGCGTTTGCGACGGTTGCTTGAGTTCATTCTGTAGCGCAGGCGGAGCCTGGAAGACATGGCATGCGAGGCAGGAGCCTCGCACGAGGCTGTCATCGATGGTCAGCCACAATCAATCGTCGCAAGGATCTGGCATAGCGATGTGCTGGACGCAGCCTAGGGCTGGCGAGAAGGACTTAACCGTGGCTAGCGCCAAAACGGCTCAGTTTTGTTGGTCACGTAACCGTGGCTAGCGCCATTGCGGCTCAGTTTTTTGGGTAACCGATCGCGGGTGGTTTTCCTGCTCCTGAGCCGCATCGCGCTAGCGACGGTTGCTTGAGTTCATTCTGTAGCGCAGGCGGAGCCTGCAAGACATGGTATGCGAGGCGGGAGCCTCGCACGAGGCTGTCATTGATGGTCAGCCACGATCACTCGTCGCAAGGGTCTGGCATTGCGATGTGCTAGGTGCAGCCTCGGGCTGGAGAGAAGCACTTAACCGTGGCTAGCGCCATTACGGCTCAGTTTTATGGGCAAGCGATCGCGGCTGGTTTTCTTACTCCTGAGCCGCATCGCGTTAGCGACGGTTGCTTGAGGGTGCATCCAGTTCGCAAATGACTTGCCTATTGCAAGTCGACTGCCGCTCGCGATCCCCTACCGAAGTTCATGTCCGGATTGTAACAACGCAATACGCTGTGCTTCACGAGATCGGTCATACAGCATTCGTTGCTGCTCCTCTGCAAACGCTTTGGAGACTTCCGTCTGTTCGATTGTCAACAACAGTGAATAGGCGCTAGATGCTTGGTAAAAGCATCGCGATGCTAAGTCTGCCGATTCAGCCCGTTCGGCCAGAGATCTCCACGATTCTCCCAGCCACGTCAAATCGTGTTGCGTTAATTCGCGATGACGTGGTCGAAGCGATTCGATCGCATTGGCGAAGCGTTGGAGTGATGCTCGATCAAGCCGCTGAGGTTTGCGAAGCTCGATCGCAATTTGCTGAACCGGTCGAAGGAATTCCGATAGCTGGTCTTGGGGATCGATCGATTCAGGTTCGACCGCTCGGTTGCTGCTCGCCGCGACGTCGATTGCTTGATCGCTTTCCGCCGACGCGAGGTTCACATTCGGTGTGTTCGCTGCCTCCATGGCGATTGCCGGTGGCGTTACCAATGGCTGAAGCTGGTCTGCTGAAGCGATTTCTGGTTGCTCGACCAATGTCGGAAGTGGAGCGGTCGAGCCTTGGCTGCGGAATGCATTTTGTAAGGTTTGCCAAGACAACGTGGTGGGATTTTGCTGGGCCACAAACCAATACAACAACGTTGCGATCGGGATGACGGCCAGCGTCGATGCGGCGTATCGCATCAGCAACGAAGTTGTCGACATGCGATCGATCGAGCGACTGCGTTGGCGTTCGATCTCGGCTGGTTCAACCTTGGGACTGATCAATGGATCCGTCGCGTTTTTGCGAGCCGCCATCTCAGGCGATGTGGAGTCCTCTGCTGCCGTCGCGCGGTGACCGGTGCGATCAGCAACCAAGGGTGGAAAGGGGACGAGATCGAATGCAAGAGCGTCATCGATCGCATCGACATTGTCTTTGATTTGAAATACGAAGCCGCATTCGCATTCGGCGGATTCGCCGATCGCATCACGCGGCATCGGGTAGGTTGCTTTGCATCCTGGGCAAGCAAGCTCAAAATGATCGTCGGCCAGTTTCGCTGTCGCAGCAAGTTGTTCTTCGGCTACCGAATGTTCCGTGGCGGCTGGTTCCGTTTGCGGCGGCTGCGAATCGGTAGCCGTGACTTGAGGCAAGTCAACAAGTGAGATTTGATAAACCGTTGGAACGGCAGTGATGGGAAGTTCGATCGATTGAGCAGTCGTTGATGTGACATCGGCGGTAGCGTCATTAACCTCACTGACGACGCTCTCTGCATTAAATTCGATCTGGAACAGCTCTGGAGACCGAACGACGGGGAGCACCAAGTTGTCGACTGCCAAGTCGTTGTCTTCGAAATCCTCGGTCGGTTCGTCAACAGTCTCGACCACTTCGATCGAATACAGTTCCGGTGCGGCGATAATCGGAAGCTGTTGCGTATAGGCTGGAATTGGGCGTGGGACTGGCGTTTCAATTTGAAACAGCTCTGGAGCCGCGACGATAGGAAGCGGTTTTATTGACCTTTGTTCGGTTGATCTCTGTTCGGTCGGTTCCTCAGGCGAAAGCTCTATCTCATGGAGCGTTGGTGCGGCAACGATGGGGAGCCGAACAACTGTTTCGTCTATTTGTCGGGGCAGCTCGTTCCATTGGATTTGATAAAGCTCGGGTGCCGCGACAATCGGAAGATCCAAGCATTTCGTTCTCGCATCACCGCGAGTCGGATGTTCAATGGAGAACAGCTCTGGCGAAGCGACGATCGGAAGACGAGCGGTATCGGCACGAAGCTCTAACGCGAGCGAGGCTGCCGTATCGGGCGGCTGGATTTGAAATAGCGGTCCGAATGTGGTGATCGGTAAACGAACCGAAGCTGCAGTGCGGGATGCTTGCGTTGATGTTTGTGATCGGCTGGGAAGTTCGAGTTGAATCAGTTCCAGCTTTGGAGCGATCGGAAGCGAAGCGTCAATGCGAAGGCAAGTGCTGCTCGATGGAGCTACGTCTTCGAGTGCATTGCATGAGTTACTTGTTTCGGCAACTGGATCTTTAGCAATCCTTTGGCTGACGCTCGCCGTCGTGATGGTAAAGAGCGTTGGCGAAGCAACGATCGGCAGCACTGGTTTTGGCGGCTGTTGACAAGCGAGCTCGGTCGAGTCGGTCTCGATAGGCTCGGGCGTCATGTCCTCGTCAGCGGCAGCGACCTCGGCAGAAGCCATGTCGTCGATATTTGATTCCGTGACCGTTTCGCGAATGGTCGCCGATGATTTTTCCGCCTCAGCAGCCAAAACTGGTTCGGGCGATCGGGCATCGTTGTCCACATCGGTGATCGCTGACGAACCAACATGGGCTGGTGTTGCTACCGGAGCCGAAGGCTGCCAGTCAACCAGACGCATGGTCGGGATAGTGATCAGCCCACCGCAGCGGCACGGCAGCTGTGCACCTGCGCCAGCGGAATTGACGACGTATTCGGTTCCGCAATCGGAACACAATGCTTCGATCTCACCGCCTTTCCATTCCGCAGCGATCAGCTTCATCCCGCAATCGCAGTGGATCGGCGAAGCTTGTGGCGACCCATTCTGCGCAGCATCGACCGACGCTTGATCAAGCTCAAGCGTCTTCCTGCATTCAGGACACTGGCCGGAGTGACTGCTCAAACCACGTTAGGGGTGTATTTGGCGCGCGGAAGTCAAGCGAACAGTCGGTCTTACGGAACTTGCCGCCGGCAAATTCCATCGCAACTGCTCGCATGGGTTTAAGGACCGCCGAGTCTAGCAATCTAGCGATGTTCACCCCAAGACAGTTTTCGCGTTCAGACGACATTCCGACCCTAGATTTCTCCGATAAAAAGCTGGTTTCACATCGGCGGTTTCACACAAGAGATCGTCCGAAATTGGGGCATTTCGATTTGCGTTCAAAATGCGAACAGAAGAACACTCTGCAAGTCGGTTTGCGTGATCAGTCAGCACGGGAGTTTCTGATAGCAAAGCGGCGATTCACTGACCACTTCGGTCAATAAATGTGCGACGGTGTCTCAGGTTGGTCCATTTTGAAATGCATGCAAAGCGAAGCATTTTCGCTGTGCGGTTTACTTTTCCAATGTCCGGCGAAATGTTTTAGGAAAAGCCTATCAGTTTGATAAGTTTGGAGGCTCGGGGCATGATTTTCGCATTCCATCCTTGTTCGATTCAAAGTGCTTTTTCAACGTTGATGCGTGCCACACCAAACGTTGGGTCGATTTGCTTCGTGGAGGTGTGTGCAAACAGGAGGTTTGGTAATGATCAGTTCAGGAGTTGACGTCGTTCGTCGCAAGCAGGTCGTGAGGCATGGCGGCGGTACATCCGGGGGTGTTACTTCGTCCGAAGAGCTACGGCGGCAGGGGACGCGAAGCAGTCACATCGTGGTGCCATCTTCGACAGATGATGTAGAGTCCGACGGTTCTGGCGAGAAGATTCGCTTATTCGAAGCGGCGGTTCATGAGGTCGGGCCAGCAGAGCTTCGTCGAGTTCGGGTTTCGATACACGACGGTTGTGTTCAGCTAGATGGGGTTGTTGCAAGCTATTATCAAAAGCAACTGGCGCAAGAAGCCGTCCGCCCACTAGCGATCGGCATGCAGATTTCGAATCGTTTGCAAGTCAAATAGCGGCTGGCAGCGTTTGGGCTACGCTAGGGCAGACTTCGGTTTTTACGTATCAACGCAGCGGTACGTCGGCGGTTGCCGTTTGTCCTTCTCGCCAATATTCGATTGTCACGCTTGCGCCCCGCGTGAAGCGATCAAGCGTCTTCAGCATTTCGTCCATGTTGCTAATATCGGAGCCGTTGATCGACGTGATGACGTCGCCGAGTTGAACCAGTTCTTGACGACCGACGATGGTACCACGCAAGCCTGCTTGGTCGGCCCCACCGCCTTCGATGATGTCCATGATCAGGACGCCGCTGACATCGAGCCGTCGCGTAATCGCGTCGCTAAATTCTTGATTGACTCTGATGCCTAGTTGTGGCGGTTCATATCGACCGGAGGCAATGATCTGTGGGACGACTCGGTTGACCGTGTCGATCGGGATGGCAAAGCCAACACCCGCGGACGCACCCGATGGGCTATAGATCGCGGTGTTGACACCGATCAATCGTCCGGCGCTGTCCATCAGAGGTCCGCCTGAATTGCCGGGATTGATCGCCGCATCAATTTGGATCACCTCATCAATCGAGCGTCCCGTCGGGCTTTGGATCGTGCGGCTTTTGGCTGAGACGATTCCTGTTGTCAGGGTTTGGCTGAGCCCAAACGGATTGCCGATCGCAAACACTGACTGCCCAACAAGTAGTTCGCCACTTTCGCCGATCAGCACTGGCTTTAGTTTTTCTTGTGGTGCATTGATTCGTAGCACCGCTAGATCATGGTCAGGTGATCCTCCGACCAGCGAGGCTTCGTAGGACGAGTGGTCCCACATCACAACGCGGGCCGATGATGCATCCTGGAGGACGTGAAAGTTGGTCACAATGTGCCCCAATTCGTCCCACATGAATCCGCTGCCCGAGCCGGCATCGACTTCGACCGCGCGTCGATAGAAAGGATCTGCGACACGTGATCGTGTTGTCAGGTAGACAACCGAGGGGCTGACGCGACTGAACAAGTCCGTTGTGGTCTTCTCCCAAGAGGCAAGTTCGCCACGCGGCGTTACCGGGCGAGGGTCACCCGCGGCTGCGTTCCAGCGGAACATCGAAACAAGTCTGGGGACGGCGATGAGGCCGACCACCAAAAGAAGCAGTAGCCACGTTAGTTTCAATTGACGCTGCAAACCGTCAGCTTCGTCGTACCGATTCACTTTAGATCTATTCCCGGGTGACAGCCCAAAACGGCCATGTTAAACATGCCCCATCGTATCACAGTGAACACCGTTTTCGGCATCGGTACCCCCACCTAGAAGTTTTGTCCCCATGCGTGCGATCTGCTTTCGTGAAGTCCAGTCCGTTGTCGTCGACGAAGTCGCAGACGCAAAAATTGAAAACGATCGCGATGTTGTCGTTCAAGTCGAGCTAGCGGGGCTTTGCGGAAGCGACTTGCATCCATATTTCGGACGCGAAGTTGGGTTGGACGTCGGCACAGTGATGGGTCACGAATTTGTCGGGAAAGTGATCGACAAAGGTGACCGTGTCACATCGGTTGACATCGGAGACCGTATTTGTGCGCCATTCACGAGCAGCTGTGGCGAATGTTACTACTGCAAGCACGGGTTGTCGGCACGCTGCTCTGAAGGGCAATTGTTCGGTTGGCGACAAGACGGCGCTGGGCTGCATGGCGGTCAAGCGGAATTGGTGCGTGTACCGTTAGCCGACGGGACGGTAGTCAAGGTTCCCGATTGGGTTTCGGCCAGCGATGCGTTGTTACTGGGGGACAATCTGAGCACGGCATTCTACGGCGCTTCGTTGTCGATCGACGAACAGCAAGGTGCTGATTGTGTTGTCGTCATTGGCTGTGGAACCGTGGGGTTACTTTCGATCGGATTCGCGTTTCAGCGCCAAGCAAGGAAGGTCGTCGCGATTGACTTGAACGCAAGCCGCGCCCGGCAGGCGGCCCAGCGAGGTGCCGATTCATTTACGGACGCAGACGAGGCAGCATCATTTGTGCGTGCACATACAAATGGCCGTGGCGCGGATGCCGTTTTGGAATTCGTCGGGTTGCCTCAGGCACAGCGTTTGGCATACGACTTGATTCGTCCGGGTGGAAAAATGTCGGTCATCGGCTGCCACACCGCACCTCATTTTGCCTTTTCACCGGCAGAGGCTTATGACAAAAATTTGGTGCTCGGAACCGGGCGATGTCCGGCAAGAAGCTTGATGGACGCGGTTGCGGACCAGATGAAGCATCAGCCGCTGGATCTATCTTGGTGTTTGACGCATCGATTCTCAATCGATCAAGGCGTCGAAGCCTACGACGTGTTCGCCAATCGAAAAGATGGGTGCGTCAAGGCGGCGATCGAATTTGACTTGATCGATTGACTGTCGGAGGCCACTGCTGTGGATTGAAGGTGGCCTTAGCTGCCGTGATTTTACGCGGCTTCGCAGACGGGTAGGCCAATTGTCATTCGCAGGCCTTCGGACAGTTCGTAAACCGCTTCGTCGCGAATGGATGATTGCCGATTGGCCCACCAGCGATTGACCCAGATTTCAATGCCTAGGTAATGCTCCGGCGAGAACTGTTCTCGCATTGATCCGAGCAGACCGTTGCGTGTTCCGCGAGCGGGATAGTTTCGTCGGACTCTTAAATTGCCAAAGTTGAAATAGACTTCGTCAATCCAGTCCATGCATAGGTCGGATTCGTATGACCGTGAGGGATCGTAAAGGAGTCCGACGTCGGTTCGGATGCGGCGTCCTTTCTTGATCGGTGCAAAGCTGCGTACCGATAGGTGCACAACGAAAGTGAACTGCTGCAGGATGCGTTCGATCGCATGCTGAACCGTTTGGTGGTAGTTTTGGTAAACGCTTTCCAAAAGGCGGTTGCGATCTTCGGTGTTCAGCGATTTTGCGAATCGACCGAATAGTTTTCGGTTGTCCAAAGGCCGCGAGACATCGATGCATCCGGCGTGGTAGGGATGCGACAGGCACGGGGCTTGAAGGATCGAGCTGATCTCGGTCGCAAGTTTAAGCCCGCAAAGGTCGGCGTCACGAAACGAAACAGCGGAACGATCTTTCGCGGGATCGTTCAGGATCGGCGGCATTCGGTAGCCGCCGGTTTCGCAGGTGACGAGGATCGACACTTGAAGATTTGCTTTTAGGGCGTTGCTTTGGAGGCCGGTTTTTAGGCGGCTAGCCGCTCTGCAGAAACCGAAGCGGCTTCTTGAGCGATGACTTCGTCCGCGAGGGCTCGGTAGTCAACAGCGCCGTTGCTGTCCGCAGAATACTCAAAGATCGATTGACCAAAGCTGGGGGCTTCGGCGAGACGAATATTGCGGCGGATTCGAGTGTCGAAGAACTTTGCACCACGGAAAAAGTCGCGACCGCCACCGGTGGCGCGGAAGAACTCGTCGATATCCGTGCTGACTTCGGCAGCCAAGCGAGTGTTGCTGTCGTACATGCACAGCATCACGCCCGAAAGGCGTAGTGCACTGTTGAGTCGACGTGAGACGACTTCGACGGTGCGAAGCAGTTTGCTCAGTCCGTGCAGAGCGAGGAAGTGAGGCTGTAGCGGCAGGAAGACTTCGTTGACCGCGACCAGTGCGTTGATTGTCAAAACGCCAAGGCTGGGCGGGCAATCGAGAATCAGGTAGTCGTATTCTTCGTTGTCGTCGGCAAGCCGGTCACGCAAGATCATTTCGCGTCCAACTTCGCATGCCAGTTCCAGTTCTGCGGCAGCGAGATCTAGATTGCTTGGAATCACCGAAAGGGTGTCGGAGACTTTGCAGCGTGCTTGTGCGATCGAGGCTTCGCCGCAGAGGATCTCGTACATGCTGGGCTGGTCGCCAACGGCTGTGATGCCGAAATGAAGCGATGCGTGAGCTTGTGGATCAAGATCCATGACGCAGACGCGTCGGCCGGACTGGGCGAGAGCAGCGGCGAGGTTGACCGAGCTGGTCGTTTTGCCCACACCACCTTTTTGATTGATTACTGCAATAGAACGCATCGTACAGTCCTTTGATTCCTGCTTCTGCCCTTTGAAATGCTGACTCATTCGACTGACATGACGCGTCAAATCGGCGATGCAGCTTCGTCCTTGATTCGATCCTTCGCCATTGCGATCGATCGGGACTTACAAAATGGCGGCGTGTTCAGTCAGCTAGGCTAGATAGTCAAGCTGGTGAAAACGGGAGCGTTCATCATCGGTGAATTACGCAGCGTCACGCCGATTTCGCAAGTTCTGGTAGGCCAATAGGACTTCGTGCAGGTCGGCGTCAATAACAACATTGTCGTCTTGAAAATCTTCCAACCAAGCACTGTTTCGTTCCTGGGCTTCGACCAGCAGTGGCACGAATACTTTTAGCGGAACGGAGCGAGTCTTTGCAGCAGCAATTCCGGAAATCCGGTCGAGTTCTCGCTCGGTCCTTGGGGAGTGCTGAGAACGCGTACCCGAATCAAGCGATTCGGCGTTTTCGGACGCCTCTAGGCTTGAGTCTGCTTTCGGCTCAGGGTTCCAGATCCGCAGACCTTTGGGCAGTTGCCGGTCAAATCTGTTCATTAATATTCTGATCGCTTTAGATCAACATCCATGTTGCCGCGGGCGTTCCGGCGACCGCGGTTGTGAAGGTATCGACTTTGCGGCTTAGGAAAGTAAAGCCGAATTGGGCGTTTTTACTGTGCGATTCTGTTTCACAGCGATGGCCTGAATTTGCTGGGTGGTTGGAGCATCAGCCGCAGAGCGCCAGCTCGCGGTCAGTATCCGATGTGTGTCACGCAACCGCGGCTAGCGCCATCGCGGCTCAGGCACGGATGGCTTTTAGGGCCGCAATTGTCGGGGGCAAATAAGCACGCAGGCGGCGCTTCAAGCCCTCGTTGCATCAGCCGCAGAGCGCCAGCTCGCGGTTAGCGTCCGGTGTGTGTCTCGCAACCGCGGCTAGCGCCATCGCGGCTCAGGCACGGATGGCTTTTAGGGCCGCAATTGTCGGGGGCAAATAAGCACGCAGGCGGCGCTTCAAGCCCTCGTTGCATCAGCCGCAGAGCGCCAGCTCGCGGTTAACATCCGGTGTGCGTCCCACAACCGCGGCTAGCGCCATCGCGGCTCAGGCACGGATGGTTTTTAGGGCCGCAATTGTCGCGGGCAAATAAGCACGCAGGCGGCGTTTCAATCCCTCTGTACATCAGCCGCAGAGCGCCAGCTCGCGGTTAGTATCCGGTGTGTGTCACGCAACCGCGGCTAGCGCCACCGCGGCTCAGGCACGGATGGTTTCTGGACCGCGATTGTCGGGGGCAAATGATTCACATTGGCGGCCCCTCAGTTGACAGCTAGGCCCCGCGGCGCTATTCTCGCGCTGCTAGCGTATTGAGCAGATCGCTCCGAAAGAAATCGGCGCGGACGCGATACGCTAGAATCTTACCGCTGCGGCATAGCAGTCTGGCTTTCGTACGGGCCGACGTGCGGTCGCGGCACTCAAACGAATCCAGGATCGCCATCAGTATTGATTTGGCGTCCGGCCCCATAACGAGACCGACTGATTATGGCTGTCGATCTAGAAGCGATCGCCCGACGTGGGCGTTGCGATGTATCGAGTCTTAAACTTGCTTTGCCACTTCTCGAGCAAGGTTATGAGGCTCCCTTCTTGGCTCGCTACCGACGTGACGAACTCGGTGGAATCGATGAGTCAACACTTTGGGCTCTAAAAGCTGCCGTCCAGCAAGACGAAGCGATCGCGGCTTTTCGAGATGAGCTCTTTGCGACTTGGGAAGCTTCGCCGCTAAAAGACCCTGCGATCGGTGATGCGATCCAGAAAAGTGGTTCCAATCGAACACTGGGGCGTCTCTCCAAACGGCTCCGGCAAGAAACCGCTTCGGGCGTCGATACGGACACCAATCGCTTGGCCGTCCGTTTGCTGAATCCTCAAAAAGGTGACAGCGAAGATGCCAAGGCCGTTGCCGAAGCGATGGAGTCGATCAGCGATGTCGACGCTGCCGTCGCAGGACTCGAAGCCTCATTCCCAAGTCGACTTGCCGGTGATCCTCGTGTGATCAGTGCCGCGGTCCGTTGGCTGAGCCGAAACGCCAAAATTCATATCTCTGATGTGCACGACCCGCACATCGGCGGCGAGCACGATGATGATCATCATGACCACTCCGATGATGATTCGGATGATGATCAGCCACAGTCGAAAAAAGACGATAGCGAGACGGCAGCACAATCGAGCGAAGCTGCTGATGTAAATCCGCAACCGGCTTCCGACGAAGCTCAAGCGGCGGACCAATCCGCCGATGCCGCATCCAGCGAAAACGATGCGGCGTCGACCGAGCCTTCGGCCGAAGCCACCACCGCATCGACTGAATCGTCGATGCCGGCTGCGTCTGGTGAAGGTGCTTCGGACTCCGAGGCAAGCTTGAAACCGGAAGCGGAATCACCCGCAACGGCCGAAGGTGAATCTGCAGAGAAGCCTGCTGCTGACACAGCGGACGACGGTTCGGATCTGCCAACCAGCTTCAAGTCTGAAGCGGAAGAGCATACGACGGTCAAAGAAGCGAAGAAGCCGCCAGCACCAAAGAAGAAAAAGAAAATCTCGCCACGTCAGCGACGTCGTCGTTGGTTGGTCAGCGTGCTCAAGCCACTTGAGGGCAAGCGTCTTCCGGCGAGTAAACTGAGCTCGTTCCAGATCGTGATGTTGGGTCGAGCCCTTCGTAGTCAAGTCGCAGTTTGCTCGTTTGAATACGATGCGGCGAAACTGGTTGCCGAAATCAAAAAATCGGTCGTTGGGCTTAATCGAAAGCTCGAAGCAACGCTTTCAGACTTGGTCATGCAACACGAAGCTGATATTCGTGAAGCGGCCGAAGCTGCGTGGTGGGATGAGCTGCACGAGCGTGCCTCGTCGCGTCTTGTTGGCGTTGTCACCGATCACTTGCGAAAGCATATCAACCGTGGCCCGCTTCAAGCCAAAGTCGTCATGTCGATCGACGCGGTCGGTCCGAAGACTGCAGCGACCGCGATCGTCAATTCGGACGGACGCGTGCTGCATGGTGAGGATTTGCCTTGCCAGTTGACCGGCAACGTTCGCAGCCAAGCGGTTGCCAAGATGGGCGAGTTGATTCATCAATACAACGTCGACTTGGTTATCGTCAGCAACGGCCCCGCGCGTCGAGCTTGCTTGATCGCCCTGGGTGACCTTATCGGGCAATCTCCCGACGGTTCGATCCAGTGGACGGTCGCCGATCGAACTGGGGCAGACACCTACGCCAGCAGCGATGTTGCGAATTCCGAGATGCGTTCGACGCCACGGCGATTCCGTGCTGCCGCATGGCTCGCATTTTCGGTGCTGCATCCTTCGCAAGCGTACGCAAAAGTCGATCCACTTCGATTGCGTTTGGCATCCTTCCAAAGTGAACTTGCAGACGACGCGCTGGAGATTTCGCTGGGCCACTTGATGGCCAGTGGAGCTTCACGGGGTGGTGTGGATGTCAATTCGGCTGCCATGCCTTGGTTGGAACAGTTGCCTGGGATGGACAAGTCCATCGCGGGGACACTGGTCAAGCGGCGAGAAAGCTCTTTGTTCGCTTCGCGAAACGAGCTGCTTGAAGTCGAAGGTTGGCAAACGGCGGTTAAGTCTCGTCAGGCCCTTCCCTTCCTGCGGGTCTTTGGAAGCGACGAGTCGCTGGATGGAACATTGATTCATCCGGACGATTACGCTTTGGCAAAGAAGCTTGCATCGGCATTGTCGATCGAATTGCCACCGGCTAGCCCACCGGGTTACGAAGCACCAACTTACGAGAAGCCAGCCGCGGAACCAAAACTGGTGGACGCGACGACTCCAGCGGAGCCAGCGCCGATCGAAGAGTTTGATAACGCTGGCGACAAGGCCAGCGAATTCAACCTGCCCGAAAATAGCGATGGCGAATCACCCGCCGAAGGGGCCAGCGAATTACAGGAACAAGCTGCTGAACCTGCAGCCGAGCAGCAATCGGAGCAGCCGGCCGAATCGAGCGAAGCGGCAGCCGCAGAAGAACCTGCTGCGGAAGCTTCCAGCGAAGCGGACCAACCAAACCAAACAGAGCAAGCCGGCGAAGACGCACCGGCCGCTGAAGCTGCGGCTTCAGAGGGTGACGCTTCGGCCGATGCGGCCGCTGAATCTTCCGAGCCTGTCCGTCGGCCTCGCCCAGAACAGGCAAAGATCGACAAGTGCATCAAGGAGTGGCAGATCGGTCGCTATCGAACAGCACAACTGGTCGATTGGCTTTGCGATCCATTTGGCGAATCGGCCAATACCGGGGATCCACCCGGTGTGCTCAATACCATGCCAACGTTAAAAACGCTAAAGCCTGGCGACCAAGTGATTGGTGTCGTGGTCGGCGTGATGAGTTTTGGCGTATTTGTTGAACTGGCACCCGATTGCAGCGGATTGATCCATGTCAGTCGCCTGAGCGATGGCTTTGTCGAAGATCTCAACGAGGCCATTCAAGTCGGCGATGTCGTTACCGCTTGGGTCACCGGGATCGATGAAAAACGTCGCCGCGTGGGACTCAGTGCGTTGTCGCCAGAGCGCGAAGCCGAGCTGGAGCAAGAGCGTCAGACTCGTGGTGCCGGACAGCGTCGCGGAGAAGCGGGCGGTCGTGGTGGTGCCGGCGGCGGTCGCGGAGGACGTGGTCAGGGCCAAGGCAATGCTGGTGGCGGTCAAGGTCGTGCGGGTGGTCAAGCTCGTTCCGGTGGACAGGCCCGATCTGGTGGTCAAGGACGCTCCGGCGGACAAGGCCGTTCAGGTGGAGGTCAAGGGAAGTCGGGTGGCGGACGCGACAACCAGCGTGGCGGACGCGGTCGATCCAACGATCGTGGCGGACGAAAGCAACATCGTTCGGAATCCTATCGCGTTGTTTCGAAGCCAGAAGTCAAGCCGATCACCGATGCGATGCAAAAAGGCGACGAGCCACTGCGTTCATTCGGCGATTTGATGCAGTTCTATTCGAAGCAAGAACCCGGCGACGAAGCACCTCCAGCAAAGAAAGAAAACAAGGCGAAACCGCCAAAAGCGGAAGAGCCAAAGCCAGCTGATGCTCCCGCTCCGGCGGAGCAAAAGCCTGCAGAATCTGATGCGGCACCGGCGCAAGATGGCGGTGAGGCAGCGGAGGGCCAGGCATGAGCGATGACTTTAAATCGCGTCTGCAATCGGCGATCGAGCGCGGTGAGAAACGTCGTGATCGATCGCAGTCGGAAGCGAAACGACAGGAGTTGACTGAGGAGGAGCTGAAGCGGCTTCACACATCCTTTCGTCTTTCGCTTTCAGAACGGATTGAAGGCAAGATTAAAGACATCATCGATGCGTTCCCCGGATTTCGTCAGGAAGCCCTCTTTGGCGAAGTCGGTTGGGGAACGGCATGCTACCGAGACGATTTGCTGATCCAAAGTGGTCGGCGAACCAGTCAATACAGTCGATTCGAAATGGTCATTCGGCCTTACAGCGATCTGCGTGTGCTGGATCTGAAAGGCAAAGCGACGATTCAGAATCGTGAATTCTTCAACCGGTCTCTATTTCGCAATATCGATGAAGTTGAGATCGAAGAGTTTGAAGAAGTGATCGACGCGTGGACTATCGAGTACGCCGAACAGTACGCTGCGAAAAACTAGCAGCCGTTGCGTCCTGCCGCTGCGACGCTTCGCGGCGGCGTGGCAATCGTGTGGGCCAGTTTTAAGTAGACGGTTCAAGTTGCCTGATTGCAGTATCGGCAACAAGAAACGCCAGCGACCACATTGGATGATCACTGGCGTCGATAAGCGAATTATGAATTCGGCGGAGCTGCGTTCGGCCTCTCGTTCAGATTACTCTTGCTCGGCAAGATAGCGTTCGGCATCGAGAGCAGCCATGCAGCCGGTTCCCGACGACGTAATCGCTTGGCGATAGTAATCGTCCGCCACGTCGCCAGCGGCAAAAACGCCTTCGACCGACGTGTTGGTTCGGAAAGGCTTTTTCCAGACGATGTATCCGCTGTCCTTCATTTCGACAGCACCGTCCAGGAACGCAGTGTTAGGCGTGTGACCGATCGCGACAAACAGGCCACCGACGTCCAGGTCTTTGATCGAACCGTCGGTCGTGCTTTTGATTTTCAGGCCGGTGACAACGTTACCGTCGCCAACGACTTCGTCCACACTGGTGTTCCAAAGGATTTCGATGTTCGGGTGCGACGTGGCTCGGTCCTGCATGACCTTGCTGGCACGCATTTCGTCACGGCGGATCAGCATGTAGATCGTTTTGGCGTCTTTCAAGTTGGCCAAATACACGGCTTCTTCGACTGCCGAGTCACCGCCCCCGACAACGGCCAATGGTTTTGCACGGAAGACTGGCAATGCCCCGTCGCAAACCGCACAGGCGCTGACGCCTTTGTTTTTGTAGGCTTCTTCGCTTTCGAGCCCGAGGTAGTTCGCACGAGCCCCGGTGGCGATGATCACCGTTTTGGCTTCGACGGTCTTGCCGCCGCTGGTGGTCAGCTTTTTTACATCGCCGGACAAGTCAACGCTAACGATGTCTTCGCCAACGACTCGGGTGCCGAAGTTCAACGCTTGCTGTTTCATCAGCTCCATCAACTCGATCCCTTGGACCGCGTAGTGTGGTGTGATGTCACTGAGGCTGAATCTGGATTTGCCTTTACCCTTGGAGTGCTCGGGTCCGGGGATCGCTGGCAGGTTGTAATGACGACCCGCATCAACGGCCGATTCGACAAACGCACGGATGTTCCCAGCTGGAAATCCCGGATAGTTTTCGACTTCGGTTGTGAACGCGAGTTGTCCAAGTGGGATCATTTCCGCTTTCACGGTGCCTTCGTAGACAACCGGATCCAGGTTTGCCCGGGCAGCATAAATTGCGGCTGACCAACCGGCGGGACCACTGCCAATGATGATGGTTTTTTCGATCGAGTCGCTCACCGTTTTACGGCTCCTTTTCTAATTGCAGATGCCCAGCAAATCTTTCACAGCCCAGACGGGCTCCGTACCAGCGGAGTCGGTGGGCTTCATGATGTTCGGATGATTCGGTACCGAACTGCCAAACAGGTTTCTTTAGGCGGAATTATAGGAGTCGACAAGTAGGCCGGGAACCATGAGCAAATCGTTCAATTCGACGAATTCGTCGCGGTTTACCAATCACATCGCCAAATCCGGCCTCAGCTGCAGTTTCAGGGCCCCAATCAACTAGCCCGCGTTTTTCGGCTAAACTGACGCCAGCGTTTTTGACCGACGGTTGTGTGTTCGTTCTAAGACCTGAACACCGACGGTTTGAGCGTTCTGCTCAAAAGTACAACCGGTCCAGTCACGAACTCTCTTCCACCACCCCCCGTTATCCTGCCTTTCCCCAATCCCAGAAGTTCCGGAATCGATCCGGCTAGATATGAGCACCTTGGTTGTCGCAGTTTTGTCGATGGTTGGGTTCATCGTTGCCTACAACACCTACGGACGATGGCTTGCCAAGCGATTGTTCGCACTGACAGACGATGCGACGATGCCCAGCGTCGAATGTCGTGATGATGTTGATTTTGTACCGACCCGAAAATCAATCGTCTTTGGCCACCATTTCACCAGCATCGCCGGAACCGGGCCGATTGTTGGGCCGGCGCTTGCCGTGTTCTGGGGATGGTTGCCGGCTCTGTTGTGGGTGATCTTTGGATCAATCTTGATCGGTGGGGTCCACGATTTGGCAGCCTTGGTCATTTCGATTCGAAACCGCGGCCAAACCATCGGTCAAGCGGCGGGGCGACTGATTTCGTCACGTGCCAAGATCTTGTTCTTGGTCGTCCTGGCATTGGCCCTTTCGATCGTGTTGGCAGTGTTCGGATTGGTGATCGCCAACATCTTCAATTTGTATCCCGAATCGGTCCTTAGCGTTTGGGTCGCGATGCCAATCGCAGTCGTGATCGGGTTGCGTTATCGACAAGGCGGCGGATTGGTCGTTCCGAGTCTGATCGGATTAGCGCTGCTTTATGTCGCCGTTTATGTGGGCGCATATTGGCTTCCGCTCGATTTGGCCAACATGTTGCCCGCCGAACATGCTTACTTGAACCCGGTGGTTGTGTGGACGTTCGCGTTACTCGCGTATGCTTTCGTCGCATCGGTTTTGCCCGTTTGGCTTTTGTTACAGCCACGCGACTATATCAACAGCCTGCAACTGTTCGTTGCATTGGCGCTTTTGGTTGGTGGCCTTGGTGTGGCATCCGTTACGGGGAAGGCGGACCTGATGGCATCTGCTCCCGCGATCGCGACCGAGGTTCCTGCTGACGCGCCGAGCATGTTCCCGTTCCTTTTCATTACGATTGCATGTGGTGCGTGTAGTGGTTTTCACTGTTTGGTCAGCAGCGGGACCACCAGCAAGCAGTTGGAAAAGGCGACAGATGCACAAGCGGTTGGCTACGGCAGTATGTTGCTCGAAGGCATGCTCGCGGTGCTCGTGATCCTGGCGTGTTCGGCGGGAGTCGGCATGGGATCACTGCAGCGGACGGTCGTCTCCGCTGATGATGCAACCGCTGATGCCCCTGTTGGTACGGTGCTGATCACCCGGGGTGCGGTCACAGGACAAGAGGCTTGGCGAGACTATTACCGGACCGGAGCCAACGGTGAAGAAGACGCCGGTTGGAACAAGCAGAACCTAGCGAAAAAGCTGCGAGCGTTTATCGATGGCGGTGGAAACTTTTTGACAACGTTGGGGATACCGCTACGTCTTGCGATCGCGACCATGGCGGTTTTGGTTGCCTGTTTTGCGGCGACGACATTGGATACGGCAACGCGACTGCAACGGTATGTGCTCAGTGAATTGGCGCTCAGTGCGAATGCAAAACCCCTGGCAAACAAGTATGTTTCCACCGGGATCGCGGTGGGAATCGGCTTGGCAATCGCAATCTTTGCCGGCGAAAAACCGGGTGCCGGTGGGATGACTTTATGGCCACTATTCGGAGCTACCAATCAACTGCTGGCAGGGTTGGCGCTGTTGGTCGCAGTCGTCTATCTGGCCCGCCGCAGCAAACCGGTGGCCGTGGTCCTAATCCCAATGTTCATGATGCTGCTAATGCCAGCTTGGGCGATCACGCTAGACCTGTACTATAAGTGGATTCCGCAGCAGAATATCGTTCTGAGCTTATTTGGGCTGAGTATTCTCGCACTTCAAGTATGGATGACCATCGAAGGCGTGATCGTATTCCGTCGCTGTCGCGGAGTTTTGGAGCCACCAATCGAGGTGGCGTCATCGGGGGTCGGAGCGTAATCTGGATTTCCGAAAAGGACGGTGTGACGAAATGATTCGCCGCATCGGGCTGCCCATCGCGGTGTTTTCCCGGGGGGGGCGTCTAGGAGTGGAACCTTTCTACAGTAAAAGCGTCTTTTCCGGTTGATATCATTGCAAAGCAGGAAACTCTAGCAGCTTGAATACGATAACCAGCAGCAGCCCCCATTTTCGGCGTAGCGAACGCCTCCCAATGTAAATCCGCTGGTTAGTCACCAACGACGTGAACGAATCATGGTCGCCTACCTCGCAGTCCAGAACGGCCCCGAAAAAGGCCGGCATTTCCTATTGGATCCCGATCGCCCGATGCATGTCGGGCGAGGCTCCACGTGCGAGATCATGTTGTCTGATCCGGTCGCGAGCCGCTTTCATGCCGTCGTTTACTTCGAAGAAGGCCTGTGGCAGGTGCGCGACACCGGCAGTCGCAATGGCACGTTAGTCAACGGTCAGAAAATCGACTCGGCCCAGATCATCGATCAAACGCTGGTCAAAATCGGCGGCACAGAGATTCTGTTTGTCAGCCCCGATGAAGACACCGAGGTTGAAGAGGCGTTTCAAACGATCGTTCAAGACATCTCCATGTCGGGGCAGGACGAATACGACGATCCGATGCGTGACATCGCGCACGCGGGGTATTTGTTTGACCTTTATCAGCTGAGCCTGTCGATGCTGCGATCGGGCAATCCGAATGACATCATCGATTCGGTGTTGGAACTGCTGCGTGATCGAGCCAACGCGGACGCGGTCGGCTTGTCGTTTGATATCGGTGACGGCCGCCAACGTCCCCATAAAGTAAGTCCCGCCGATCAGCTTGACCGAGTCAAAATCAGCAAAACAATTTTGCGGCGAGTCATTGGAAACGGCGAAGCCATTTGGGCAAATGACAAACGGTCCGATGACGCCGATGATTCGAAGGAATTGTCGAAGAAGCAAAAGTGGTCCGACGCGATTTACGTTCCGCTGGATACACATGAAGCGAACATCGGTGTGCTGCACCTGTATCGGGATGAGCCATCGTTCAATGAGATCGATTTCGAATTGGCTGTCGCGGCAGCACGCCTTTTGGCCATCGGTCTTCAGCGTGCGTTGGAGCATGACACTCTGAAAGTCGAAGCCAAGCAGATCGCTCAGCGCAACGCGGATACGGATGAGCTAATTGGCGAAAGTCAGGTGATGGTTCGGCTGAAAGAAAAGATCACACGTGTCGCAAAAGCCAACGGCTGTGTCCTTATCCGCGGCGAAAGTGGCTGCGGCAAAGAGCTTGTCGCGCGAGCCGTTCATCGCAGCAGCAAACGTTCTCGCCGTCCAATGCTGACCGTGAACTGCGCCGCGATACCTTCGGAGCTAATCGAAAGCCAACTGTTCGGACACAAAAAAGGCTCCTTTACGGGAGCGGATGCCGATCACGAAGGGTGGTTCCAGCAGGCACACACTGGGACGCTGTTTCTGGACGAAATTGGCGAGCTGACATTGGAAGGCCAAGCCAAGCTGCTGCGGATTCTGGAGGGACATCCCTTCCTGCCCGTCGGCGGAACACAGGAAGTCCACGTCGATGTGCGAGTCATCGCGGCAACCAACCGAGATCTTGCCGAATTCGTTCGTGAAAAACGCTTCCGCGAAGACCTGTTCTATCGGTTGAGTGTTTTCGAATTGCTAATACCGCCGCTTCGTGAACGGGAAGGCGATATCGACCTGCTCGTGGATCATTTCCTAAATCACTTTCGAGCTCAGCACGGTCGATCTAAATTAGAGCTATCCGATCAAGCACGAAAGCGAATGCAGGATTACATGTGGCCTGGCAATGTTCGCCAGCTTCGCAATGTGGTCGACAGCGCAGTCGTCATGGCAGACGGTACCGCGATTGAGCCTGATGATTTGGGTTTGCGTGATGCCGGTGTAAGTCGCTTAGATACGTTCCGGCTCGATGAGTGGGAAAAGCGTCTGATTACCAAAGCTCTGGAACGGACAGACGGCAATGTGCCCAATGCGGCAAAGCTGTTGGGAATCAGTCGCGCGACGGCCTATCGAAAGATTTCCGAATACGAAATCGATCGTTAGTCGATCCGCTTCACAAAGCACTCGCAATTCCGTGAATCTCGCCTGGATCACAACCGCCCCCCTATGAGTCGACTCGCGATCCTTTCGGCTCCCGGTTCACGCGGCGATGTCAATCCGATGATCGCCATCGGTGTCGAACTTCGGCGTCGTGGTTTCGACGTCGCGATCGCATTGGCAGAACCCTATGCACCGATCGCCGAGGCGGCCGGACTGCAACCGCATAGCTTGATCGATCAGCAGCAGTTCGATTCGATGTTGTCGGATGCGTCGACTTGGAAATTGTTGCGAGGGATGCGGCGGGTGATAAAAGGGATCGCATCGGATTTCTTAACACCGCATTTCGAGCTGATCCAAAGGCTCTATCGTCCCGGCAAGACCGTGCTGGTGTCGCACCCGCTTGATTTTGGCTCCCGTATTTTCCGCGAGGTCGAAGAGAGTGTCCCGTTGGTGGATATTCATTTGGCGCCAGTGATGCTTCGAGTCCCACACGCGCCGGCTCGTCTGACACCGTGGCGATTCGAACCGACGGCCAACCCGCATTTGTTTAGGTTCGCCTATTGGCTGGGTGACCGAGTGATCTTGGATCCTTTGTTGTCGCCCGCGATCAATCGAATCCGTCAGCGATACGGATTGCGGCGAGTCAGTCGCGTGATGGACCGCTGGTGGATATCACCGGACCGTGTGTTGGCACTGTATCCGGAGTGGTATGCCCCTTCGACGTTGAATGTGCTTGAACAGCTTCGGCATGTCGGATTCCCCCGTCACGATGGGACGGATGAATCATTCGTGGTGCCCGACAACCGACCCGTTGTGTTTACTGGTGGGACGGCAAATTGGCATACGCGAAAGTTCTTTCAGGTTGCGGCAACGACTTGCGAGAAATTGAATTTGCCTGGTTTACTGTTGGCCAATCACCAGCAGTGCTTTCCTGATGATCTTCCAGAAATCGTGCGTGCACAAACGTATGCACCACTAGCGAAACTTCTCCCGCATTGTCGCGCGATTGTTCATCACGGGGGAATCGGTACGACTTCTCAAGCACTTGCCTCGGGGGTGCCGCAACTGGTTCGCCCGATGGCTTTTGACCAGTTCGACAATGCTGCCAGGATTGAATCCCTGTCCTGTGGGATTTGCCTGCAAAACGATCGTGACCTTGCAAGCGACCTGTGTCGCTTGCTAAATGACAAAACGATCGCTAGCTCGGTTGTTTCCACCGCCACATTGTTTGACGGTTCCTACCCAATTGGTCGGGCAGCGGACGAAATCGAAATCGTCATGACCGGTCAATCCGTAAAAGCTTTACAGCCGTCGGAAGACTTTACGGTTTGATCGGGTTATCGGGCCAGTATTCCTGGTTGGCCTATTCCAGATTTGCAGCGGGATCGGTCGATACGCATTAAGCCGATTCAGCCAGATATGGGGTTGGTTCGGATCGCACGCGTCGCGGCACCTGCCCGCGCATGTGCGCAACACGTTTCCCAATTGGGCCAAAAGAATGCTTCGTCATCGCAAGTCGACCGATTTAACCTCACGACGCACCAAGCGAAATCTTCTACATCGCATGATCGTCGCGGTGACGATGGCGACCACGACGGTTGCATCAACCGGTTGCCACGTTTGGGACCAATTGCCGGCCGGACCGCACGACACGACGACGTCCTACCATGACAACGTGGGAATGTCGATCGAGTACCCCGAAGTCGCCGAATGTGCGACTCCCGTGACCGCGGCTGCCGAATCGACCGATGCACCGCACGTGTTGCAGGATCCGTCTAAGATCCCTGCATTGGAAATGTCGCTTCCCGAAGCGATGACGATGGCGATGCAGAATAGCCCCGTCATTCGCTCGTTAGCTTCTGCGGTACCAAGTTCGACCGCATCACAGACGATTTACAATCCGGGATTGGTTGCCTCGTCATCGCAAGGCGTTGAAGCCGCTCTGTCCAACTTTGATGCGGTCTACACCAACTCGTTGATTTGGTCCACGCAAGATCAACCTGCCAACGTATTGATTGTCGATCCGGCTCAGGCGTTTTTTGCCGTTCCGGTAAACTTGGCCAAGAACGCCGCTTGGCAAAGTCAATTGCAGAAGAAATCTGCTACCGGTGCGACGTTCTCGCTGAGACATGTTGTTAACTACTCACGAAGCAACCGCCCTGCTCAGCTTTATCCCAGCAGTTTCACCGGTTGGGTCGAAGCTGAATGGCGTCAGCCTTTGCTACAAGGTGCAGGTTTGCAATACAACCGTATCGTCGGCGCCTCGCAAGTTCCCGGGCAATACAACGGTGTGTTGATTTCGCGAATCAATGAAGACGTCGCGTTGGCGGACTATGAACAATCAGTGATTCAGCTAGCTTCAGATGTCGAGCAAGCTTACTGGGATCTGTGGACCGCCTATCGGCTGCTGGAGGCTAACCTCAAAGGCCGCGAATCTGCGCTGAAAACCTATCAGTATCAGAACGTGCGATTGGAAGTCGGTGCCGGTCGTCAGGATGAAGAGGCACAGGCCCAATCGCAGTACTACCAGTTCGAGGCCAACGTTCAGTCGCAACTCGGCGGACCGACTTCCGGACTTTACACCATCGAACAGCGACTACGTTATCTGTTGGGGATGCCTGCTGCGGATGGAAAACTGATCCGGCCGACGACCGAACCGATGGACATGAAGGTCGTCTTTGACTGGAATTCGGCACTTTCGCAGGCATTGGATCGACGGGTCGAAGTTCGCAAACAACGTTTCATGGTCAAGCGCCGCGAGTTCGAACTGTTCGCCGCACGACTGAATAAACGTCCGAGCTTGGATTTGATCGGACTATATCGCTGGCGTGGTTTTGGTGACCATCTTATCGGTGATTCCGACGCTGGACGGTTTGATGGACTGTACTCGTCGATCACCGACGGGAACTACCAGGAATGGCAGGCGGGCGTCGAATTTGCATTACCGGTGGGAATGCGTCTAGCGAGCACGGCGGTTTCGAACGCCAAGCTTCAGCTGCAACGAGATCGCGCGATTCTGGCGGAGACTGAACTTTCAGTCAGCCATAAGTTGGCCGATCAGGCTCGTGCAGTTCAGCTGACATTCCAGCTGGTCGAAACCAACTACAACCGCTATCAGGCCGACTTGCGGCAAGTCGAAGTCTTGCTGCGTCGTTACTTGGATGGGACCGACAATATCAACTTCTTGCTGCAGGCCCAGCGTTCGGTTGTCCAAAGCGAAAGTGCGTTTTACCAATCGCTGGCCAACTACAATTTGGCAATTCGCGACCTCCATGTCCAAAAAGGCTCGTTGCTCGCGTACAACCAAATCCAATTGGCTGAAGGGGCTTGGGGTAGCGGCGCGACACGGGATGCCTATGAAAAAGGGCTGTTCTTGACACCTCGGCATAAACCCGCCGAAGTCATGCGGACTCCGGTCGTGACCCGCCAGGGATTTGACCCATCGGCAGCTCAAAGCACCGGTGGAATCACCGTTGTGCCGAATACCGAGGTCATTGATGGTGACGTTCCCGAAAGCCCGCTGTCGCTAGGTAGCGGAATGCCTTCGGTCGAGATTTCAGAACTGCCAACTGAAATCAAGCTTGCCGAGTAGGTTGTTAGCCCGAAGCGGCTTCGAGATGAGCAGAAGGGCTTAGCCAACAACAGGGCGGCCCAGTCGGCTCTCTATATCCTTGGGAGGCAGCTCATTCGGCCGCAGAGGTTTGTCGCAAGAAATGGCTTGGAAAGCTGCGACATAGAAAGGTTTGGGCGTCCGGACTTTTTGGCCGTCGACGCAAGTGTTCTTAATCCGTTACTACTCTGATCGATGAAAGTAGTAGCTTTTCGTCCCCGTGGTACGGATACGTTTGACTTTCCCAGCGCGCCGCTCAACCACTCTGCGATGAGGCTTTAACCCATCGGTTTCGGGAACGTCTTCTTCGATTCGAGGTGCTTGACTGACATTGAAAAGCACAAAGGCCAAAGAGGCCAGCGTTACTCCGATCCAGATCATTACAATCACCATTGGTGCATTGCCTTATTGGCTTGCCTTGATCACGACTCCGTTTTGCCCCAGTCGTATCGACGATCCATCAATACCTATTTTGCGCGATTCTTGAAATCTTTATGAAGGTGTACAATCCGACATTACATCTGTGATGATCGGCCGACACGACATTTCATCTAAAGTGAACCATCAGGTTCGCATTACCTTCATACCAAACTGCTATCAATTAAATCGGATAATCCGATTCCGTTCCGACGCGATTGATATCCATGTTGCCGATACAGCGGTCAGCTAATAACGGTTGTATCGGTTAGTCGCTCACCGCGATCGATTCTGGTTCTGGAGGTGAGGCCCATCATCCGTTGAAAGCGGTCGCTGCGAGCTTCTGCCAAGACTTCATTAAAAAACGCACGCTTTGACGGTCTTGCTAAATCGCGTTTCGAATTCTAACCGTGTATATGCCGGTTAGTTTTGCTCCAAACGCCGTCGTTGACTGATAGCCGTCTCACGTTGGTCATATTCTTGCAAAACCTGCCACCGTCGACGTGAAATATGGACACAAAAAAAGTCCACTGCGGAAGTTTTATCCCCTCCAGCAGTGAACCTTATTGATTAGGCAACCGGTAGCGAACTGCGATTGTCGCTTTGCATCGCACGAATACGCTAAGACAACTGCGTGCTGCTTTTAAGAACCGGTACTAAGAGCGCAAGAACGACGGCGAGGACAAAGAACGCCATCACCAGAAGCATCATTGGTTCAAGCAAGCGGACGAATAAATCGAGTCGACGAAAGGTTCGTTTCTCGAGTGAGTCCGCGATTTCTGGCAGTACTTGTTCAAGCGAGTTGCTTTCCTCGCCAACGCTAATCATTTCAACGACCGACGGAGGGAAGTAGCCTGAACTGCGAAGTGGCGAAGCAAGCGATTCACCACCGCGGATGTTTTCAGTGGCGTTCGCGATTGATTGGCTAAGCAAAAAGTTTGCCGAAGCTGATCGGCTGATTTCCAGCGACTTTAGGATCGGAACACCGTTGCCGAGCAGGGTTCCCAAGACTCGGCAGAATCGGGAGACGGCCAAATTCATCAGAATGTTGCCGAGCACAGGAATTTTAAGCTTTGCTTTGTCGATGAATTCACGACCGCCATCGCTGGACAATTGAACTTTTGCAGCGACTAGCAACGCCGCGATCGCGACAACAATCACCCAGCCATACGCTTGTAAGACGCCGCTAAAGCTGAGCAGCCATTCGGTGTACCAGGGCATTTCGCCCTTGGCACGCAACCGGTCAAACATCGAGTCGAACTTGGGGACAAAGAATACCAGCAGGCCGGTGATGACGACGGAACCCACCGAGAACAGGAAAACCGGATAGGCGAGGGCGCTGATGGTCCGTCCTTTAAGGTCTTCTTGTAGTTCGGTGAACGTGCCCACACGATCGAGCGCGTCTTCTAAGAAACCGCCCTCGGTACCGGCGCGAACCATGTTGATCCCCATGTCGGAGAACACACGTGGGTATCGAGCCATTGCGTTGCCGATCGGTTCGCCGTCTTCGACGCGTGATCGAATATCTTTGATGATCGCACCGAGCACCGGATCGGCGCTCTGTTCACCGAGCACGGTCAGTGCTCGCAGCATCGGAACGCCAGCCCGCAGCAGCGCAGCCAACTGACCGTAGAAGATGGCCATGGTTTGGCCTTTGACTTTCTTTCGGCTGCCCAAAATTGAGGCACCGGCCGATCGTGATTCCGATGCGGTGACTTTCGAAGGGAACAGCGATTTTTCGCTCAGCAACGAAGCGACTTCGCGTTCGTTTGCCGCTTCAATGGTTCCGTTGACAGTTTTGCCCGACATGTCGCGGGCGGTGTATGCGTAAACCGGCATGGACTTAAATCACCTCGCCTTTGGTCACTCGCAAGACTTCATCGACACTGGTGCTGCCGGCGATCACTTTGTCCCAAGCATCCATTCGCAGTGTTCGCATGCCTGTCGCTACAGCAGTTTTACGGATGTCCCAGCTGCTGGCGCGGGCTTGGGCTTGCTCGCGGATTTCGTCGTTGGTCACCAACAGTTCATAGATACCCATTCGTCCGCTATATCCCAGCTGACGGCATTCGCGGCATCCAACTGGCCGATACCAAGTGCACCCTTCGGCACGATCCCAAGGGAAATCACGAGGCACTTCGTCACGCGCCGGCGTGTAGGATTCTTTGCAATGTGGACAGAGCCTGCGAAGCAGTCGCTGAGCCAACACGCCTTCGACGGTTCCGGCAACCAAGAAAGGTTCGACCCCCATATCAGAAAGTCGAGTGAACGCGCCCGAAGCGTCATTGGTGTGCAATGTACTGAAAACCAAGTGACCGGTCAGCGACGCTTGGATCGCGTTTTCTGCCGTTTCCAAGTCACGAATTTCCCCGACTAGCACAATGTCGGGGTCATGTCGAAGGATGCTACGTAGCGATGCCGCGAACGTGAATCCGATTTTCGAGTGAACTTGGATTTGGTTGATTCCATCGAGTTGGTATTCGACAGGATCTTCCGTCGTGATGATCTTCGTCGCTTCGCTGCGGATTTGTAGCAAGCTGCTGTAAAGCGTTGTGGTTTTACCACTACCGGTCGGACCGGTGACCAGAATGATGCCGTGTGGCAATTCGATCAATTGGCTGAATCGGCTGTAAACCTCTTTTGCCATCCCGAGCTTGCCGAGGTCGAACACCATGGCGGATTTATCGAGTACCCGCATGACCAAGCCTTCGCCGTGGATCATCGGGATCACGCTCAATCGAATATCAACTTCGCGTCCGTGAACACGCAGTTTGATACGACCGTCTTGTGGCAAACGTTTCTCGGCGATGTTCAGCTTCGCCATGATTTTTAGGCGGCTGATGATTGCCGATTGAAAACGGTTGATCTCTGGCGGTGTGGGTTGTTTGTGCAAGATACCGTCGACACGATAACGCACAACGAGACCGTCGGATTGGGTTTCGATGTGAATGTCACTTGCACGAACTTCGATCGCTTCGAGCAGGATTTCGTTGACGAGGCGAACAACCGAAGCCTCCTGAGCCATCTCGCTCAGTTCGCTACCGTCGGTTTCCAGTTCTTCTAATAGCTCGACATCTTCATCGTCAGCCGCCGCCGCCATCAGGTCTTCGACCGTTTCGCTACCGACGCCAAGATGGCGTTTCATCAGTCGCGCAATTTCGGCCCGTTCGGCTACAATCGGAATGATGTTTTTGCCGGTCGCGGCACTCGCTTCATCCAGCGGATACAGATCAAACGGGTCGGCCGTCGCAACGACGATCGAACCGTGTTGAAAGCGAATCGGAAACAGAGATTGCCGATAGATCAGACGCTGTGGAAAACCTTCCAGGGCGGCTAAGTCGACTTCGGTTTCACGCAAGTCGACAAACTCCAGCCCGACTTCCTCCGCCAAGACAGACAACGCCTCACGTTCGTTCAAAAATCCTTTTTCGACTGCGGCTTGAATAACATCTTCGGTGCTTGACGCGCGGCTGTCGGCAAGCTGCTCGTCACTTAACAATCCGCGACGTCGCAGGATCTCGCCGGCGTGCATAATCATGAGTCAGAACCAGACTGGAAGGTAGGAAAGAGATTGTTCAGGCAAGATTGTAATCGATACGGCATCGCCGCCTTTGGCGAGCGAGCCGTCGAATTGATGATGTGATCGACGTCTGGAGGACTAACGTCCGCCCCGTCCGCCGCCACCGGGAGTTGTGGTTCCGCCGGGACGTCCACCACCAAAGCCACCGAACCCGCTTGGGCGTCCACCGCCGAAGCCTCCAAAGCCACCTCGCGAGCCCCGATCGCCACCACCGAATCCGGGAGGAGCGCCGCCGCCGCCGCCGAACCGAGCACGGAAGGCTTCACGCATCCGTTCGGCAGCATCATTGGCATCGCCACCGCGGTCGTTATTACTGTTCCCGCGGTCGTTGGATGTGTTGCTCTGGGTGCTCGTTTGTTGCTTCGGAGTTTCCAGCATTGCGGAAAGGGCTTCGACAACTTTGTCGCCATTGACCTTGCCGCTCAGCGAGTAAACGACCATCTCTTTTTCATTGACTTTACCGGCTTGATCCAAGCTTTCGATCAATGCCAAGATCTCTTGAAAGTCCTGGTTGGTTGCCGTCACGATAACCGAGTTGCTGGCGGTATCGGCAGAAATTGTGATCTTGGTGCGTTCGCTTTTAGGTGTCTCGTTTCCACCGCGGCCGCCTCGACCGCCACCGCCACGGAAGGCTGCGATCAAATCTTGTGGTGATGGTGCACCTCCACCGCCGCCACGTCCACCTCGGTCGTTCTGTTCCGCACCGGCGATGCGATCGGCGTAGACCTCTTTGACGATTTTGGCGACGTCGGCTGCGTTAACGTACAGCACCGGGACCATTCGCGGAGTCGCGGTGAGTGAAATGTTTTCGGGGCTCTCCTGGCGATCAATCTTTTCCAAGATCATCTCGATCAATTGCATATCGACATCGTTGGCTTGAATGAACAAAGCGTTCAGTCGCAAATCTGGAACGATGCTGACGCTGCCTGTGGTGGTCAGAACAGATTTCGATGTCGATGCGGAGTCGCCTCCGCCACCGGCCAGTCCCATCAATCCACCCAGCATGCCTCCACCAAGGCTGCTCGAAAGCGTATCGGTCAAACTGCCCGAGGTGTCACTGCCACCCATGATCGTTGCGACCAATTCCGCAGCGACATCGGCCTGGATGTACTTCAACCAAAAGATGGTGGGCAGTTCGCTAGCGGCGCCGCCCATGGGGCCGATCAGCTGGCTTAGAAGTTCTTCCAACTCATCTAGGGCTTCGGTGTCGTCCGATGCGATGCGAATTCCGTCCTCGGTAATTTCGATCAGAATGTCAGCTGGAGGCTTGTTCGCTTGAGCAAGCGTTTGTTCATTTGCAGCTGACTGGTTGCCCGAAGGAGCCCCCGCCGAGTCCGTGTTGTCGATAACAGTTTCTTGAGCAGCAGGTGCTTGGGTGAGGTAATAGAAACGTCGGGGATCGAACCTCGAAGCGTCGATGTTGGCACCCGGTTGGGCACGTTGCGGGCTTTCAGGTTGGGCGTTTTGAGGCTGCGGTGCCGTTTGGTCCTCTTCACGAAAGATTCGTCGTTCACGGATCCCGTTGTTCGAGCTTGAGCCACCTGGTGCGACGACACGGATCGCGTTTTCTCGACCCGTCATTCGCCAATACAGTTGCAGCTGACGAAGCGCGTCGTCAGCTTGGCTACCCGAAAGCGGCAACAACCGAACTTTGCCGCGCAGAATTCCGTCCGCACCTGCACCGTCAAGCTCTTCGAGCAAACGTTCGATTTGCGAGATTTCATCGGTGCTGCCGCGAACCCACAGCTTTCCGGTTGCAGGATCACCATCAACGACTGGGCCGCCCGGGTTTTCTTCGGTGACGCCGAAGTACTTGTTGATCGTTAGCAGGGCTTGCGCGGGATCGATTCGTTTTAGTTGGAAGACGCGGAAATCTTCACCGCTGCCTTCCATCTTTGCGATCACTTGGTCAATTTTGTCGTGAACAGCGGGTGTCGCAAATGCGATGATCGAGTTCGTTGACGGTTCGATGGCGACACGCGTGTTCGGTTCGTCCTGCAGCAAGGTTTGCAAGACATCAAAAACCGATGCCGTATCGGCGACGCGTACAAAGTGAGTTTTGAATTCTGGCTTAGCGGTTTCGCCAGATTCTGAGTCGTCCGACGTCTCCAACGGTTGGTCTGCTTTGGTGACTAGGTTTTCCAGAATGCTGATTTTCGATGGCAAGCCAGTCGCGTAGATGCGGTCACCGTACAGGCCAACCGAAATACGAATATCGTCGCTGGAGTTTTCGCCGAGTTCTAAACCGAGCAGTGGTCGAGCGGTTTGCAGAATTTCTTCCGCACCGCGATAAGCCAATTTAATTTCGTGCACTTCTTGAGCGCTTTGGCGAATGACTTCACGGATCGCCAACAGCTTTTCAGCCCGTTCGGTGATTTTGGCTTGGCGAGCGCTGTCGAGCACGATGACTCGTCCCCAAGGGCCGATCAATTCTGGCAGTTGTGATTTTGCTTCATCAGGAGTCATGCTGCCGAGCGGAAAGACTGATGTCACGATATCGCTCTTTCCGCGACTTTCCAGTGCATCAGGAGTGACAAGTTCGGCGAGTTCGCTGATCAGCTTGCTGGCGTTGTCGATTTCCAGATCGATTAAGAACAGCATCCGTCCACGCCGAACCAGTGCATGACCACGGTCCAGAAGCAGGCGGTTGAGCAGGTCTAGAGCTTCATTGAGCGTATAGGTGCGCGAGCGATCGATAAAAGAAACGGTACCTGGCGGGTAGCGATCGATTTGCAGCGACAGATCGCCCTCGGTGGCGAGCCAATCCAAGACATCATTCCAGCTGGCGCCGGTGAAGTTGAAACGGAGATTCGAAACCGGCGGACGGTCAAGTTCCTCTAGCAGGATCCGCGCTGCCTCTTCTGGCGTGACGTCTTCGCCCCGCATGCTGAACCCGTCTTGGTTCGATTCATTGCCGACAGAATCACTGCCGGCAGACTCGTTTTCGACCGGTGAATCGGCGGTCACATCTGCGGCGTCCGAAGGCGACACCACTGCGGATTCCGGCTGAGACGTCTCGGGGGCTTCGTTGATTTCTTGCCCATGAGCTGGAATCGACAGCAATGAAACGCCAAGGATCGCTGCAACTCGTGCGGCAACGGCCCAATCGGTGGCACAAAACCGGCTCGATAGTCGGGTGATACGCATGCTTTACGGTCGAAAATAAAAGAAAGGCTTGATGAGTAATTGCTGTGCTTGTGGGGAGCTCCGTCCCGCCCGGCACACCGGAATTGACGCGATCGCCTCGCTGGCGAAGGCCTCCGGTCAACTGATGTAACCTTGGGTGTAATCAAGGGTTCCTTTCCTTGGCGGGGGAATTCGGGGGAATAGGCGGTTTTTTGCTATTTTTGGCACCGAAAAAGGGGGCTGCGCCCCGTTTCACTTCTTCGAACCCGTCTTCGACCCTGCTAGGATACGTCGCTTCCGTTTTCTCGGTCGCCGCCTTCGCGATCTCGTCGTGCATTCCTTCGCACACGTCTGACCGGCAAAATCGGATGGAGTCGAGTATAAATAGTCGTGATCGGGCTGGCCCCGTTCACCTGACTTCGACACCGACCCACAATTCGATTGCAGCCTGCCGTTTAAGTTTATTTTGGGCTGCAACTAAGGAGCGAAGCCGGAAATCTCTAAGGATGATGACTCGAATGCTGCAAAAGCAACGCAAATTGATCCTCGATTCGAGCGGACGCGACGCGATGCGCCGCGCTGGACGCGTCAACGCAATGTTGATGGACTACATCCGACCTCACGTCAAAGTCGGCGCGAAGACCGGTGATTTGGACGAAATGATTCACCAATGGACGATCGACAACGGTCATCGTCCGGCCACATTGGGGTATCAGAACTTTCCCAAAAGCTGCTGCATCAGCCGCAATGAAGTGATCTGCCATGGGATTCCTGGCGACGAAGTTCTCACCGAAGGCGACATTGTCAACGTTGACATCACGACCATCGTAGACGGCTGGCACGGCGACCAAAGCGAAACGTTCTTGATTGGCAAAGTCGACGATCAAAAACGTGAAGTCACCCAGTGCGCTTTCGACTGCATGCACATGGCAATCGAAGCATTAGAGCCTGGCTGCCCCGTTTCGGTGATTGGCGAAACCATCGTTCCCGCAGCCCATAAACGCGGCTTTACCGTCGTTCGTGAATACGTCGGCCATGGACTCGGAAAACAATTCCATTTGGATCCTTCGATCCCTCACTTTCCAAACCGCCAAAGCAAAATCGATCGCCTGTACCCCGGCATGTGTTTTACCGTTGAGCCGATGATCAACGCCGGCACTCGATATGCCCGTTGTGATAAAAACGACGGTTGGACAGTGCGAACGAAAGATGGCCGCCCGTCGGCACAATTTGAACACAGCGTGTTGATGACCGAGGACGGTCCGGAGATCCTGACGCAGTGCTCTGAAGGTCCTCACAAAGGCCACGAGTTCAAGTGCTAACGCATTGGATATCGCTTGATGAGCGATTCGCCTTTCTTCTCAGGCGATCAACAGCGACTCGATCAATAGATTTTGCATTATCAACCAACACCTGACCGCTTAAAATTAGCCAGTGGTCCGGTCGCAGAGTCGGCACACCAATCGACAATGTCGTTGCCGTAAACTGTAACGCAGGCAGCATCGTTGTCATTGGCAATGTTGTCTTCTGCATCAATGTCTCCACTATCATTTGGTAACGCTGTCTCGATCGTCAGGACGCCTTGCTTGCACCTTGGCTTAGAAGGTGTCTCTAAGACCAGACGTTTAAATCGCGATTTGTAGCGTTGCCTCCCACCTGCTCTTCCCTTCCTCCTTCCGTGAGTACCTCCATGCTTCATTCGCTTCGTGCTTGGTTTGCGCTGTCGCTCGTCTGCCTATTGAGCGTCTCGTCGTTTGCCGCAGACAAAAAACTGAAGGTCTTGTTGGTCGCCGGCGGTTGCTGCCATGACTACAAAACTCAAACAACGTTGCTAAAAGAAGGGATCGAAGCACGCGTCTCTTCCGAAGTGACTGTCGTCTTCAATCCGTCCAGCGGTACCGACACGCGGTTCGAGATCTATGAATCAGATGATTGGGCCGATGGGTACGATGTCATCGTTCATGACGAGTGCTCGGCTGCAGTCACCGAGAAGCCCTACGTCGAACGAATTCTTGCCGCACACAAAAATGGCGTTCCGGCAGTCAACTTGCACTGCGCGATGCATAGCTATCGTTGGGGTGACTTTCGCAATCCTGTCGAAAAGGGTGCCGACAACGCTGCTTGGTACGAAATGATCGGCGTGCAGTCGACGGGCCACGGTCCTAAGATTCCTATCGATATCAGCTTCGAATCAGATAATCCGATTGTCAAAGGCCTGAAACCTTGGACCACAATCGACGAAGAGCTTTACAACAATGTGCAAGTTTTCTCAGGCACTTCGGTCTTGGTTCGCGGTGACCAGATTCAACCGCCAAGCCGACGTGCACTGAAAGATAATCCCGATGCTGAACCGACCAAGGCAACCGCTGTGATCGGTTGGACCAATCTATATGGTCCCGAGCAAACGCGGATATTTAGCACCTCGCTGGGCCACCAAAACGGAACCGTTGAAGACGCCCGTTATTTAGATTTCATCGCTCGAGGATTGTTGTGGTCCACCGGAAATCTGAACGATGATGGTACGGCCAATCCAGCTGTCGCAAAGTAGCTGACATTCCTCAAAGTCGATCTTGGGCATCATGCCAAGCACGATGCCCATGTCAGTGTTCGATGTGATACCGATGGCACGTGGTGCAGCTATCGCTCGCCGCGTTTTTAGTATGACAGGCTGCACACGTTTGCCTTTCTAAAGGCTCAAAATCGACTAGCGACGGGTCATGCTCGCCTTCCACATCACCATGTCCCTCGCTGACCTTGTGGCAATAAGTGCACTGCCCTAGTTGCGAAACGTTTAAATGGGGGCGATGCGAGAATTTCGTAAAATCGCGTTTGCCTCCAACACTCGGGATCGCTTCCCACGACGCAGGCAGTCGTGTCGCGCCACTATGGCAATCTACGCAGGCTTTGACGGCCGGGACGTTCATGAACCGTTCTTTCAGCGGATCGGCGTCACTCAGTCCGCTAAACATTTCGATCAGGCCTTTTAATACTGGGTCGGTATGTCCTGATGCACGATAGCGAATCGCCAATCGAAGGTCGTCCCGATACCAGCCACCCTCGCCGGCCATGGTGCCAGCGTCAAATTCAGGCGAGACATTCAGAGGCGTCAGTTCAGGTTCAGTGTGTTCGATCAGTGGATCATCGCTAGGGGATGATGCCAACGGATCGATCAACAATTCGTCATCGCTCGATTCCAGCAGCAGTGAGTCGGAGTTCAACAACGACGAGTCTTCGCTAAGTAAATCATCGTCATCGGCAACGACTTGGCGAACTTGTGATTGAAGGCGAAGTGCTTCTTTTATGTCAGCCGAAGCAGCTTTCGGTTTGAACCATTCGCGGCGAGCATCGATGATCAGTTGCGGCGGCAGAGTACGAAGGACGGAACCGAGTGGATGGTTGATCGTACCCGCAGTGGCAAGCCGGTTCTTAATCGCGAGATGTCCTTGTTGGCTAATTTCGTCGATCAGTCGTACCGTCGCTTCGGCAACCGATTTTGAAATTGCTTCGCTCTTGATGTTCTCGGGATTCAAACTCGAAAGTTCACCATCAGGGATTTGGTGCAATGATTCGGCGGCCTGCTTGTCGGATCGGAGTAGCAATTCCATCAGCGGTGAGATCCGGCCATCGATGAATCCGGTTGCGGATTCAGGCCAGTTCTTTTGGCGTGCAGCCGTTTCGGTAGTGATCGAAGGCACCGCTAGCAGTTCGATTCCGGGGCCGATCGTGGTCTGCATCGAGGATTCATGGCAGGCGGCGCATCCGGTTTCGAAGGCAACGGTGCGCAGCAATTCGCCACGACGGTTGGTTTGCAAACCGGCTACGACCTTGCGATCGGGATGGCAGCGGTTGCAGTCAAACCGAAGAGAACCGTTTTGCCAGCCCGGGAAATGTTTGTTTTGGTGGCTGGCATGACTAAATGCGATCGATCCGCCTCGTCCATACGGCCACTGGCCCCATTGCGGATGTGACCGATCGAATTGACCAAATTGGACGGCATGGCAGGTTTGACATTGGTTGTCGGTGACGGCAAGCAGGTGACCGTCGGCGCCATGGTGCTCTCGGTGACACACACTACATTCGATGTCGTCTTGGTCGATCGATGTTCCTGTACTTACCAGTTGCGAAAGTTGAAAACCTGGACCTTCGCCCGAACGAAATTTATCAGCTGCAGCCAATCGAAACGACTCCGTCAGTTCGTCACGAACGGACTTGGGTAAGTTATGTGCCGCGCGAGCAAGGTTGGTATTGATCGTCCGGTGATGACAGTTTAGGCAGCGGTCCGATTGCTTCACGCCCTTATGTCCTGGCGTTTCGCTTGCGGATGAAAACCAAGCGGTTACGTTCAGAGACTCCGAGTCATGGCAGGCTGCGCAGCGTTCGCTGCCGACCGACCCTGCCAAGATTTGTGCGTGCGGCGAAGAGAGTTCTCCCGGTTTGAACAGCACTGCTGACGGGATAAACCAAATCGAACAGACGCTTAATACGAGCGCACCGACTCCCCCGCCCCAATACCAGCGACGTCGGCGCCCGAACCAAGTCAAACTTGGTTGTTGATCTGATTCTCCAAGCCATTGATCGTTTGGTCGATCGTTATCAGGAGGATCAGGGATTGTGAATTCGTTCTCACGCATCGTGCATGACTGGAAACAAAATGTTGCGTTGGTTTGTTGGTCGGCAGGCGACGCCGCGATTGGGGATCAGGATTAATTCGAACGCGGACGCTACCATGCGAACTGGAACACGGCAGCGATATGAACGATCGATATCAACAACAGCAGCAACGACATGATCGCATGGAAGACAATCCAAACGCGTAGTCGCAATTGCAAGGCATACTGGTAATCCAAGTCATCGCGTTGCCGAACAAGCGAAGCGAACTGTCCTGCGATGCTGCGGCCATCCTGCTCTAGGTATCGGTGCAGATGGTTAAGGTCTCCGAGCAGTCTGCGCCGACGAGTTCCGGTGGGAACCAAGACGTAGGCAAACGAAGGGCTGGCGCTAAAAAATGGCCCCAGTGTCTTTTGGTAAAATGTTTCTAACACATCTTTCGCCGACGGCTCGGCAATCTTCTTCAGCATCGACTCGGCAGCCGTCGCCAGTTCTTTTCGAGTCCATGGGATGCGGTCGAACCGATGTTCGTGACCTACGGCGGTCAATCGTTTGGGGAGCGTTCGGCTGATGTACAAACCATAGAAGCCACTAGCCGATACCATCACGAAAAGCAGCGATAGGAACGATTCCAGCAAGCCATCGCCGATGATGCTGGGAACATGTAGCAAGTAGACTGCTGAGGTAAAGAAGCCCGTATAGATATGGAATTGAGTCCAGGTGCTGGCTTTGCCTAATGGCCAAAATGGAATTCGCCGTCGGACCCCTAGCAGGATCAGCATCACCAATCCAGCAAAAACAGCGAAACCGGAAACGAGGTGAGGTTCGCCAAGCCCATCACGTTCGCTTTTCACCCACATGCACATCAGTAAAATTGCGATTGCGGTTATTGCGATCGCGATAAAACGACGTTTGCGAATCGATAGCGATAGTGAGCCAGACATGTTCAGCTTCGCCCTTCCAGCCATTGTGTGAGAGGCTTCGATTCGCTGAGGTCGATTCGGACCAATGCATCATGAGGGCACGCCGCGACGCAGGCCGGTCCCGATGGCAGACCACGACACTGATCGCATTTCGTTGCCTTTTTAATCGGCCGACCAGACTGTTCGTCGACATAGGCACGGCCCTTTTTGTCGTTGATCTCAACCATCGCGATATTTTGATACGGGCATGCGGCAGAGCAGACTCCGCAACCGACGCAGATCGAATCATGGATGGAAACGACACCGGTATTCATATCGCGTGCGATCGCACCTGTAGGGCAACCGATCATGCACACGGGGTCGTTGCAGTGCATGCAAGCTTGCACAACTTGCAGCCGATCATGAACGGCACCCTGCCGAACAAACCGTGGGTTGTTGTCATGGACATCGGCACATGCGCGAACGCAGTCATCGCATCGCGTGCATCGATGGAGATCGATCACCATCGCGTCGCGACCATTGTTGAAGCGATTTTGCACGACGAATTCTAATAAGCTCGTCGATTCGAACGAACTACCCATGGATTCTTGGGAGTCTTGTGGGCTCGTTTGCTTTTGAGTTGCTGGTTGAGTCCGGCGGTTTTCGGTGCGGTTGAGACGTCGATCTTTCAACGCGTCAGTCTTCGTCCCGACAAGGTGACCGACGACTTCAGGAAGTTCGTTTTTGCGAACGTGTGGTAAGACATCTGCAGCAAAAACTTCTACCGGGATTGCTAGGGCGTCGAGAAAGCCGACCGCTCGGAGCGAATGTTGGTACGGAATCGAAGGCATCGATTCGGGACGAAACGCGTTGTACGAGATCTCTTCGAGGCCGAAGAATTGTCCTTTCCCTAGATAGGCTGTTGTTTGGTGGCCTGCGCCGTGACGGACGCATAGTCGTCCAAAGCCGCTGCGCACAATGATCAGTTCGGTCGGGAATTGTCCTTGGTCAAGCACCAAAGGTTCCGACGCGATTTGTTCGTTTGGAGGTAGCTTGCGGGTTTTCTTGTAGTCTGCGTTCCATTCCAGTCGGCCATAAGACCGCAACTGGGTGGACTCGATTACGCGTGCCATGTTTTCTTCGGGAACAAAACGCAGCAGAGGAATTTCCCTGAGGTGTACCGGCAGCCAATGGTTGCGATAGTGATTTTCGAGAGTGTCGGCGAACTTGCGATCCCGACGGAGGACACGAAGACCTTGCCAGCGAATTTCGAGCAACGCCGCTTCTGTTTCGGCAATGACGGTGGCGGTCCGTGGTGAACGGTACATTGCTGCGACTTCGCCAAAAAGTTCGCCGGGGCCGAGGCTAACGTTTTCGTATCGATTGAAGATCGCGTCGGTGTCTTGAAGGAAGACTGCTTGCCGATCATCGATGTCACGGATCAATTTTGAACGATCGTTGGTCGCGTTGATGCTGACTTGTTCCGACGATCGACTTTCGCGAAAAGGTGAGCGGCCGAGATATCGCCGCAGTGCTTCCAGCCAATCGATCACACGTGTTGCTTCACGTCCGAGTTGACTTTCGGGTAGCGAATCGAGCAAGGCTCGGACGCTGCCGGTAATCACTAAAAAAGCGCTGTTGCCGTAGTCGCCCTCGCGGACAATGACTTCGCCCGGTTCGACACGGTGCAGTCTGCAGTCATAGCGGAGAATTCCGTCTAGCGGAGTCGCCTTGGGAAACGCCGATCGATCCATTCCGTTGAAAGGCGCCCGAGTGCGCAACCATGCCACATCGGCATCGGACATCGATGCGTCGAGTGGTTTGTCCCAGCGACTGGGACGTTGCACGGGGATCGTTTGAGCCTTTTCCATCGTTTCTTCGATAGGTGCTCCAAGCGATCAAAGTCAAGGCAGTCTGGGTAAGGCGGCATGCCTTTGGTGATCCTTCCGCTAAAAAACTTTGGTGCGGGACGCGTCATCCCGTTCGGCGGGTAATCAGTTCGGCTATCCCGGGGGGCATTGGTAAGCAAGGCAGTGTGTTGTCAGGCTGGCGCAGTCTTTGACCAGCGCTTCGGATATAGTCTGAAGAGTCGTTTGTTGACCAGGGTTGGTTTTCAAGTTCATTCATCAATGATTTGTGGCACCGGCATGATTCGCCATTTCAGAAAAACATTCTTCGTAACGATCTGTCTCGGAGTCGTCGTTGGGGCCGGGTGCAATCGGTCCTCCGAGCCCGGCGATGCCGAGGTTTCTGCTGGTGAGACCGCGGGTGGAAGTGGATCTGTGCTGACGGGGGTCGAAAACGACGCCGCCGGTAAGGCTGTGAATGCGACCGCTTCTGGAGCTGATCGTGGAAAAGTGACGGAGGGAAATCAGCCGAGCGAGTTGACGCCACCTGTTGTGGCGGGGGCGGCAAGTTCAGGGCTCGGTCAAACAGGGGCACCAGTTGAAGAGCTTCCGGTGACGCCCTTGGTGATGGCACCGGTCGATAGCGTCGATTCAAGTTCCGAGAAAATCGCCCTTGCCGGAAAGGATCAAGGTTCCGCAGCGGCGGGTGGCGATCAAGCCGATTTGGCCGATGAGCTTAATCGTCGTCAACTGCGAAGCGACTTTACTGCTCAGGAGTTGATCGATTGGCTGCAGTATTGTGATCGCGATATGGAGGCGATTGCTAAGGGGAAGACGCAGCTGAAGGATCCGATTGAGATCACGAAGATGCTGGAGGCGATTGCTCGCAAGAAGCTCGAGGCGTCACTGCAGTTGAAGAATCATGCTGACGCGACGACTGATCAGCAGACGGCGGGTTTGCGTGGACAGATTCAATCATTGTCACATTTGGCTTCGATGGGTGATCTTGCGAGTGCGAAGGCTTTGAAGGCCCTTGCGAAAGAGAATCTCAAGTCGCCGATCCCTTCGGTTTCTAGTGACAGCCGAATTGTGTTGATCGGTTTCGCGATTGATGAACTGCGAGCCGGTTCGGACGAGGCTGCTGACGAGATGTTGGAGCTTGTTAATTCGATCGAAGCATCTTCGCGGGTTGATATCCCAGCGGTATTGATGTTGGCAGAGGCTCGGCAAGTGCTCAGCGACTACGGGATGATTGATAAGGCAGCCGCTGTTCGCGAGCGGATCTTGGCGCTGTATGGTAACTCGGAGGATCCCACGATTGCTCAGATCGCTTCGGATGCTGCTGGGACTGCCAAGTACGACCGAGCGCGACGCTTGTTGGATGCGATTTTGGACAACGATGAAGTTGCAATTGCTCGATGGGTCGATGTTGTCGACGAGTTGCTAGCGGATTCACCTGATGTGTTCACGGTGCGGTTTTTGTTGGAGTCATCGTTGCACCTTGAGGTGTTTGATCGCGGGGAATTCGTCGAGGCGACTTTCGAGCGTTTGTCCGATGCATTCAGTGGGGATGAATCGGCGATTGCGAAGGAGGTTTTGACAGCGCGTCAAGCGATGCAGGCGCGGAAGTCGGTTGTCGGGACGACATTTGATTTCGCGAAGTACCCGGTAATTGTCGGACAAAGTGTTGCTCCGCCGGACTACGAGGGCAAAGTTGTATTGATGCCTTTTTGGGTGATGCAGATCCCGGTTTCGCTACAAATCGTTCCGAAGTTGAAAGAGATCGAACAGGCCGAAGCGGGGCGAGTTTCGATCATTGGGATGAATTTAGATCCCGAGGAGTCGCCACTACGAGAATTTGTCGCTCGGAGCGGGCTTGGGTTCCCGAGTTTCCGCAGTGTTTCATCGAGTGAAGGTGGCGTCGCGAATCCTGTCGCGGCGGAATTCGGTTTGGTATCGATGCCCTTTGTCGCCGTGATTGGCAAAGACGGAAAGGTAGCCGCGATTGATTTTTCCGGTCTACGTCTGGATCAAATCGTCGCCGACGAACTCGCCAAATAGCTCAGCCCCAAAGTACCCGGCACTCTCCGCGGGGCCGACATTCTCTACAGCCCATTCCAAAGGGGACATAGCACGTCACCTAAATTTCCATCAGGGATTCCATCAGGGACATAGCACGTCGCCATTCTCAGGATCCTTTCATAGGGGACATAGCACGGGGACAATTCCACGGGGATATAGCACGTATGCAAGTGTCAAAGTTCATCGGGGAAAAGTGCTCAAGGGACAGGGCACGCGTTTCTCGTCGGGGACATTGCTTCCAGTTTCAGCGGGGACATAGCATCATAAGCAGCCTTTCTGGGGGCACTGTGCTCACGGTCTTTGCAGGGTTGCCTATGCTACGCTGCGGTTCTTTGGTCTTTTAGATCTATGTCTGGCAGGGCTGAGGGGCGGTACCAGATCGCATTCTCAGGCAATTCACCAAGTTCAACGCGTTCAAAAACCATCACTTGAGGTTTACTGAAAAGGCTCTTGTGAATGTTTAGAAGATCGCGTATCGCCTGCTCGGTTCTGAATAGTTTAACCGTCGTGCTTGGAGCGTATTTCAGGATCGTGTCGGTCAATTTGCTGCCAAGCCTATTGAGCGTGCGTCCCCGTTCTTCGCTGAATTGTGCAAGTGAGCTGTTAGCGTAGCCGGCAGGTACAACGCTCTTCAGTTTAAAGCCTGCAAGCTCAATCGAGTCGCAGTAATAGCTAGCAGGAAAGCCGAATTCGTAGATGCCGTACGGTTGGCTGTAGGGGTGGCCTTGCAAAAATTGGTAAAGTTCCGTCGCCGATTCGATGTAGGGCTCTCGGATCACAACCCATTGGCCGCCAGTGTTCATTTTTTGGCGAATGCAGCTCGCGACGTAAGTGATGTTCCGGAAGTGATGAATGCAATTCCTGGTCACGACGGTATCGAACTTCGTGCTGGACTCGTAAAATCCTTCCAGGGAGTTGGCAATCTTGATGCCCTGCGAATCCTCTCTGCTTCGTAAATAGCCAGTCCCCGTAATGAAGTGTGGATTTGGCTCCATAAGCGTCAAATTGGAAAATCCCCTTCGGTTCAAAGCCCACGAAAGGAAGCCGCTCCCGCCACCGATTTCCACCAGTGGCCGATCCGGGGCGACGCTAAAGATCTTTAGTAGCTTGAGCGTGTTTGCAAAGTCGTTGCTTTTGTAGTACCGGTTGAACGCTGCATCACGATCTGCCTCCCAGTACACCGATTTCAAAATTCGGTCGGCCAATTCATTGTTTTCTGCCAGTCGGTTTTCATTAACAATCATTTGCTCCGATATCGCAGGCTCTTCGCGTAAGCCAAACAGTGAGAGATCGTCCAATGCGATTTGAGGCTGAGTATTCATTGGGCATTCGATCTCCACAGGTGTCAATATTGACCCTGCTTTCAAGTGCAAGCAATTGATTCGACTGATGTGATATCTGTGTGGAAAGGCCCAGGTCCTAGGCTGCCACAAGATGTCTGCCGCATAGCAGGACGCTAGCGGAAGCATCAAAAAAGTCGCAACTCAGATCGCGACGCATGAGGGTAAACCCGAGTCGTGTCGCTGTGTTAGGTCGCGTTGCAAGATGATTGCTTTGTGGTGGCGAACCCGATTGTCCAACTCCGAAAAATATGCCGCCCGCAATCAATGAACTAAAAGCAGTTGTTGACCTTGGAATTCAAACATGTTGCAATAGCCGCTGACGTTGGATCAAAGGGAGGTATCCGGAAACTTCAATGCTGACACCGAATTGCAGCGATAAAGAATCCGATAACCGAGGCTTTGTCGATGTCCAGGCTATCTCGCGGAGAGATTATTGATCCTAATGAGCCCACCATTGTGCACGCGATCAGTCGAACTGTGCGTGGGATTTACTTTCTAGGAACCGATCCTGTTAGCGGTAAAAACTTTGACTACCGCAAGCGATGGATTGAAGATTTGCTCCGGCATTTTGCCGGTTTATTCGGGATTGACCTGCTGTGTTACAGCATTCTGTCAAACCATTATCACCTGGTCCTGCGTTCTCGTCCCGACATCGTAGACCATTGGAGTGATTTGGAGGTTGCTCGACGTTGGCTATCAATCTGTCCTAAGCGACGTGTTGGCGGAATGGCATCGGAACCAACCAACCACGAAATCGATTCTATCTGCAATGGTCCTGGAAAGATCGAAGAGATCCGCAAGCGGCTTTCGGATATCAGTTGGTGGATGCGTCTGCTAAACCAGCGAGTTGCGCAGCGAGCAAATCGAGAAGATAAAGCATCCGGACGGTTCTGGCAGGATCGCTTTGTAGCTGTGCGTATTGACGATGAAGAATCGCTACTGGCGTGTGCAGCATATGTTGAGCTCAATCCGATCCGCGCGGCGATGGCGGAAACGATTGAACATGCCGAATTTACCTCGATCGGAAAACGGATCGAGTCGGAGTTTCAATGTCAATTGATGCAGGGAGATCACAACCGCCCAGCGGCACGGGAAGTGTCTTTTGCCAAGCGGATCCGAGTCGATCACTTTCTATCGAAACTTTTCATTGACGAGCGGAGCAGTTCTGTCGGCTCTGAACCAGGGGAGTTGGGTCAGCGATGTAGCAATAAAGGTTTCTTGCCAATCAATTGCAAGCAGTTTGTTGAGTTGCTTGATTGGTCCGCAAGACAGCTGAAGCCAGGTAAGCGGGGCAAGACGCCAATGCACTATCCCCCCGTTTTGGAGCGTCTGGGGATTTCAGAACGCTCGTGGATCACGGTTATATCCGGCTTTGACAAAGCGTTTTCGCATGTGGCAGCAAAGCTGGATAATCTCATCCAGGCGCGTGGCTTGGTTTCTGGAAGGCGTTTCCCAATTCGGCCGGTCGCTCGCGAGCTTTGGGGGAGCGGCTAGCAACTAGAGTAATTGGCGAAATCTACTCTGCCTTTAGGTGGTCGCTATGCTCGCGAATCCGCGATGACGTGATTTTCATGATCTGCAACAATGCGACAGGATGGGAGTGGGAATTTGTGTAGCCCTCAGCAATGGTTCCGAACACCTGCTCTCGATCTGAAGCGATGTCATGGATTCGTTCGTTAACGAAATCGCGTGCTATGTCCCTACCAGAACCGTCTTGTAAACATGCGCGTGCTATGTCCCCGGTGTATCGGCTTCGAGTGTTAACGTGTGCTATGTCCCTGATGAGCGTGCTATGTCCCCGGTGGGATGGTGGAAGGAATGGATGACTTGCCACTGAGAATTGTTGATCTGCACAAACGCTATGGGGGCGTGGAGGCGCTTCGTGGGGTCTCGTTCGAACTGCGTCACGGCGAGCGATTAGCGTTCCTCGGTCCGAACGGTGCCGGAAAGTCAACCATGATCCGATCTCTAGCCGGACGCTGTGTCCCCAGTCGTGGTGAAATCTTGGTGTTTGGCCAACCAAGGCAGTCGAAGCTTGCGAAGCAGGCGATCGGCTGGATCCCTCAGGAAATCGCTCTCTACGATGATTTGACATCGCGGGAAAACTTAATTGCCTTCGCTAGGTTTCATGGCGTCCCGCGTAGGGCGATTCGTTCGCAGGTTTCCTGGGCACTGAAATGGACCGGACTCGAAGACCGGAAGCATCATCTCGTTAAAACCTTCTCCGGCGGAATGCAACGCCGATTAAACATCGCCTGTGGTGTGCTCCATCAACCCAAAATCCTGCTACTTGATGAGCCTACCGTTGGGGTCGACCCACAAAGTCGTCAACGCATTTTCGAGATGCTCGACGAACTATGTCGCAACGGTACGTCCATCCTTTTAACGACTCACCATCTCGAAGAAGCCCAGCAGCGAAGTGATCGGATCGTGATTCTGGATGCCGGAAAAATTGTCGCCGAAGGTTCTTTCGATGAGCTCGTCGCGAAAACCGTTGGTCATTCAAATCTAGTCCGCATACGACTGGATAGGGCTGTGCAAGCACCATTTCGATTGAAGCATCATCTCCGTCCTGGAATCGTAGGGCCATCACACAACCTTGTCACCGAAGGCTCCCGCGCGATCGAAACGAAAATCGATGATGTAAACGAGCAGCTTGCCGTATTGATCAACTCAATACACACCGAAGGCTATCGAGTAGTCGACCTCGACGTGCAAGCTCCTTCGCTGCATCATGTTTTTCTGGAACTAACCGGAAACGAACTTCGAGACTAATCATTGATGATGCGAGAGGATCGCTGACAAATGATCTGGACAGTATTGACCGTCAACTTTAAACGCTTGTTGCACAATCCGGTCGAGCTTGTGTTGACCTTTGTCGTTCCTGTGGTCTTCTTCAGCGTTTTCGCTTTGATCTTTAGCAAAGGCGTTGGGATTGGTCAGACAGCGAAAGTTAAAGTCGCTGTTTCCGATCTGGATCAATCCGATAGAACGTCCGCCATTACCAATGCGATCAAACAAAGTGATGGCTTGAGGGTGATGCCAGCTCTCGGCGAAGCCCAAGGCGAACCCGGCCAAACTCAAAAAGATGGTCGAACAGCCAAGCTGCAAGGGATCGTCGATCTGGTCCGTCGAGGTAACGCGGCGGTGGGAATCGCTGTTCATCACGATTCAAACAGCGATGTGACCGTCACACTCTATAAAGACTCTTCCGATCAAGTCGCACCGCAAGTCGTTTCCGCGATCATTGCAAAAATCTTGGCTGTCACCAAGCAGGCTCCACCAAGCGTCTTTAAACAAGCCTCCCTCGCCAGACGTCCCTCTGTCGAATCGCCAGGTCCTCAATCGCAACCGCCAATTTTTTCATCGCAGCGAGATCGACATCCCACTGTAGACACCTCATCCCCAAGTACAGACGACTTGGCCTTCAGCGAATCAGCTGACGGCGAACTTCGAATCATCGACGTGATGGGGCATGGGAAATCAAATCCCGTCATCAGCCTCTATGCCGCCGGTATCGCGGTCATGTTCTTGCTATTTGGCGCAAGCGGTGGAGGCGGCGCGTTATTGGAAGAACGCGAAAGTGCAACGCTTGATCGTCTGCTTTCGTCTCAGATGTCGATGGACCAATTGCTGCTCGGGAAGTGGTTTTATTTGACGCTGCTTGGATTTGTTCAAGTCACCGTCATGTTTATCTGGGGGCAACTTGTATTCGGAGTGGATTTACTTGGGCATCTCGATGGTTTTGTGATGATGACGGTCGTCACCAGTGGTGCGGCAGCAGCATTCGGGCTGTTCCTGGCAACGCTTTGCAAAAGTCGTGGTCAGCTGAATGGTTTGTCCGTGATTCTAATTCTTACGATGAGTGCACTTGGCGGTTCGATGGTGCCGCGCTATGTGATGAGTGACAGTATGCGTGAAGTCGGTCAGTGGACTTTCAACGCCTGGGCTTTGGATGGCTACGACAAGGTTTTTTGGAGGGAGTTGCCTGTTAGCAGCCTCGCACCACAGTTGGGCGTCCTTATGATCGCTGGTGTCGTATTTCTGTTGGCTGCCCGCGCGTTTGCCGTTCGCTGGGAAGCCGAGTGATCGGGGTTTTCCCTGCGACGTCTTTTCGATTCTTGTAGTCGATGGCTGGCCATATTATCTGCTCGAATAGACAACGCCGCTGATCGCTGATCTGTCATTCATCAGCGTCTTGACGCAACAAAACACTCTGCAAGAGTCCAGTCACCGCATGCTATGCGTGGTCGGTTTTCTGTTACATTGCTGACAAAAACCACAGTCTCGATACTCGAATTCCATTGACCATTGATGACCACAATTGCCCCAGATAAGACACGCATCGGATGGATCGGTACAGGAGTGATGGGGAAAAGCATGTGCGGTCATTTGATTAGCGCAGGTTACTCCGCAACCGTTTACAACCGAAGTCGGGAAAAAACAAAGCCTCTCGCCGACGCGGGGGCTCGCATCGCGAACAGTCCCCAAGAAGTCGCTGAAAACAGCGATGTGATATTCACGATCGTGGGTTTTCCCACTGATGTTCGAAGTGTCATCCTTGGTGCCGACGGAGTGTTAGCCGGGACACGAGAAGGAGCCATCATCGTCGATATGACGACCAGTGAACCTAGCTTGGCAGTCGAAATCGCTAGGGCTGCAGCAGCGGTTGGCGTTCAATCGATTGATGCCCCTGTCAGTGGCGGAGACACTGGTGCAAAGAACGCTGCCCTTTCGATCATGATCGGGGGCGACGAGCAAACAATTGAAAGCCTGCATCCTCTGTTTGAATTGATGGGCAAGACCATCGTTCGTCAGGGTGGGCCGGGCGCCGGGCAGCACACCAAAATGGTCAACCAGACATTGATCGCCAGCGGCATGATCTCCGTCTGCGAAGGCTTGTTGTATGCCCATAAAGTTGGTCTCGATATTCCCACAGTGCTAAAGAGTGTCGCATCCGGCGCGGCAGGCAGTTGGTCACTTTCGAATCTTGCCCCACGCATGGTCAACGGGGACTTTGATCCAGGGTTTTTCGTCGAGCACTTTTTAAAGGACATGAAGATCGCCCTTGACGAGGCATCACGCATGCAGCTGGCCCTACCCGGGTTGGCACTTGGCTATCAGCTCTATAATGCCGTAGCCGGACAGGGACACGGTCGTGATGGAACTCAAGCATTGATCCTCGCGTTGTCTCAACTGAACGGCATCGACTGGCAATCCCAATACTCCTGAGCAACGCACGATCGAGCTTCATGAAGGCAGCTTACTTAAACGAAACCGGCGGACCTGAAGTCATCAATGTTGGCGAGCTCGATGAGCCCTCGGTCGCTGCAGGTCAGGTTCGCATTCGCGTCCACGCGGCATGCGTCAATCCCATCGACACTTATGTGCGAAGCGGACTTGTTGCTTTTGATTTGCCAAGGCCTTTCATTCCGGGGTGCGATGCTGCTGGTGTTGTCGATTCGGTCGGTGAAGGCGTGACGGAGTTTAAGGTCGGGGACCGAGTCTGGTGCACCAATCAAGGTTTGCTTGGGCGGCAAGGAACGACAGCCGAGTTGATCTGTGTTGATTCGCAGTGGTGTTTTCCGCTTCCCGATAATGTTGACTTCCAGACAGCCGCAGCAAATGCATTGGTCGGAGTCACCGCCCACCTGGGCCTGTTTCGGTACGGCGCGCTAACCAAAGGCGAAACGGTATTTGTTGTTGGTGGAACCGGTGGTGTCGGTTCGATGGTTGTTCAGATGGCCAAAGCCGTCGGTGCGAATGTCATTACCACCGCTGGTAACGCCGAGAAGGTTGAGCGTGCGAAGCAATTGGGCGCCGATTATGTCATCAACTATACACAGGCTTCGATTGGCGAATCGGTCAAAGCGGTCGCCCCCGATGGAGTTCACCTGCATTGGGAAACGCGACGAATGCCAAACTTTGATGAGGCGATCGATATGCTCGCGCCACGCGGCAGGATGATCGTGATGGCAGGACGCGATTCAAGACCGGAGTTTCCGGTTGGGCCGTTCTATGTCAAAGAGTGTTCCGTTCACGGCTTTGTGATGTTTAAAGCTTCGGCCGATGAAATGAAAGTTTGCGCTGAGGACATGAATACGTGGATGTCTGAAGGAAAACTAAAAGCAAACATCGCTACGGCTTTCACGATCGAAGAAACTGCGCAGTCGCATCAGCTACAAGAAAGTAACGCAGTCGGCGGCAAAATCGTGATTACGTTATAGCGAGCTGGGCAAACTTATAAGTTTCAGCCTCATTGTCGGATGGATTCGTCGCCTTTTACACATAGACGATTACGCGACCACCGGCAATCAAATTGACCGACAACATCGAAAGCGACATCTGTGCTGGCCGATTCATATCACCTTGTATTTCCACTTCTGGCTAGTCTGCTGTTTGTTGGTGGGTTGCTGTTACTTAAAAAAGCAACACTCGCAGGTACGAACCCTTGGACGATTTCGCTGGTCGCGAACTATTGGGGAGCCGCATTGTTTTCACTCTTTTGGTTGACCGGCGAAAAGCCGGTTCCGATAGAGTTGTTGTGGCAGCCAGCTTTGGTCGCGGTGTTCTATATCCTGGGGCAGATCGGAACGTTCTCGGCGATCAACTACGGTGATGTCTCGATTGCCGCCCCGTTATTTGGAATCAAAGTCCTGTTGGTTGCGATTCTGCTAACGGTACTCGGGGGCCACACATTGCCACTGGCGATTTGGATTGCGGCCACACTAGCGACAGTTGGGATCGCTTTGGTTCAGTGGACCGGATCGGGCACGCGGAACCGACTGTGGTACACCGTGCTGAGCGCGTTTGGGGCCAGCATCTCGTTTTCGATTTTTGATGTCTTGATCCAGACTTTCTGTGCCAACCAGCGGTGGGAAACCGGGCGATTTCTGCCGATCATGTTCTGGTTTGTCGGGCTATACACGGCGGTCTTTTTCTTGGGATTGCAGCGAGACAAGTTCCGTGACCGGTTGGTCCGCCGATCGCTTTTGTTGGGAGGAATGCTGATCGCGATGCAGGCAATCTGCATCGTTTATGCACTTTCGACCTTCGGGGACGCTGCTCGAGTCAACGTGATTTACTCGATGCGTGGGATTTGGGGAGTGCTGTTGGCTTGGGGGACTGCCGTTTTCTTTGGCGGAAACGAAGCGAATTTGAGCCGCAAGACGATGTTGACCCGTTTGGGTGGGGCGTCACTGATCACAACGTCGGTGATCATCGCCATCCTCTTTGGGTAACGGTTGAAAGTTCATCGCTATAGAACTCATTGCGTCCGCCGCTCGATCGGATACGCTGTTGGCGGAAATTTTCCCACAATAACCCTCCAATACACTCACGACCAACCGGGATGACTGACGCATGAAGGCCATGCTGCTGACGGAATACAAAAATCTAGAAGTCACCAACGTCGACGACCCCACTGTAGGGCCCAAGGATCTTTTGATCCAAGTTCGCGCCTGCGGAATCTGTGGTAGCGACATCCACGGTTACGACGGCAGCAGCGGACGCCGCATTCCACCGTTGGTGATGGGGCACGAGGCTGCGGGGGTTGTCATGGAAGTTGGCAATGAGGTCACTGACTTTAAAGTTGGCGATCACGTCACGTTTGACTCAACAGTTTCGTGTGGCGAGTGCTTTCACTGTCGTCGTGGCGAAATCAATCTGTGCGACAACCGAATGGTCCTTGGCGTTTCATGCGGCGAATACCGTCGACATGGGGCATTCGCAGAGCAGGTCGCTGTGCCTCAGCACATTTGTTATCGACTTCCCGATGAGATGCCATTTGAGCACGCGGCACTGATTGAAGCTGTTTCTGTGGCTGTCCATGCAGCCAACCGAACTCCTGTTGTTCTTGGTGATACGGCTGTGGTCGTTGGTAGCGGGATGATCGGTTTGTTGACCATCCAGGCAATCAAGTTGGCCGGTTGTGCCAAAGTCATCGCTGTCGACTTGGACCAAGATCGATTGGATGCGGCGCTCTCATTGGGTGCCGATGTCGGTCTAAATGCGAGCGAAGTGGACGTCGTTGCGGAAATTAAAAAGCTGACCCACGGGCGGGGAGCCGATGTCGCACTGGAAGTTGTCGGTGCGACCGCGACGATCAATACCGCTGTCGAATCGGTTCGCAAAGGTGGCTCGATCACATTGGTCGGCAACTTGGCTCCTCGCGTCGAAATGCCACTGCAGGCGATCGTGACTCGCGAATTGAGTGTTTACGGAACCTGTGCTTCGTGCGGTGAATACCCCGCGTGTATCGAACTGATGAACTCGGGGGCGATCAAGGTCGAGCCGCTGATTACGGCGAAAGCGACTTTGGAAGAAGGCCCTGAATGGTTCAAGCGGTTGTACGCCGGCGAAAAAGGCGCGATGAAAGTCATCCTGCAGCCCACCGTTTCTGCCTAAAATAGGCTTACCCGGTTTGGATATTGGACCGGGTTCGATAAAGACAACCATCAATGACTTGTCGGTCTTTTCCCACCGGCAAGTTTCTTTTGGCGTGATTTCATTGTCCTTCCTCCTCGGTCATACATCTACGATGCTCTCTCTCAAACCGATCTATACCGTAGCGGCCATCGCTGCAGCTCTGCTTGTTAGTCCCATTGTTGCCTCTGCTGCCGAAGTCAAAACGGCCGACGACATTAAGATTGTTACCCTGAAGAACAAGCAGGGCATGACGGTCAAAGTCACCAACTACGGTGCGATAATCATGTCAATTGTCGTCCCGGATAAGAAAGGCGAAATGGGAGACGTGGTTCTTGGGTATGACGATATCCGCAGCTACACCAACGCCGTTGACAAGCCTTACTTTGGTGCCGTTGTCGGACGATATGGAAACCGCATCGCCAAAGGTAAGTTTACCATCGATGGTACTGAGTACTCGTTGCCGATTAACAATACGCCGAACAGCCTTCACGGCGGCATCATCGGCTTTGACAAAGTGATCTGGGATCTGAAAGTCGATGACGACAACAACGCGGTTCAGCTGAGCTACAACGCGAAGGATGGGGAAGAAGGTTATCCAGGTAACCTCGCTTGCTCAGTCACCTACACGTTGACTGATGATAATGAAATCAAAATCGACTACTTGGCGACCACCGATAAGGCGACGCCAGTCAACCTGACTCAGCACACCTACTTCAATTTGAAAGGCGAAGGTGAAGGAACGATTCTCGATCACGAATTGATGCTGAACGCCAACCGGTACACACCTGTTGACGAGACCTTGATTCCCACCGGCAAAACTCCTGCCGTACAAGGGACCCCATTTGACTTCACGACAGCCAAGCCGATTGGGCGTGATATCAAACAAGAAAACGAACAGTTGAAGTTCGGTGGTGGTTACGATCACAACTGGGTCTTGGACAAGGCTGGCCAGACTGGCGAAATGACCCTGGCTGCTCGCGTTGTTGAACCAACCACTGGACGCGTTTTGGAAGTCTCCACGACCGAACCCGGAATCCAGTTCTACTGCGGCAACTTCTTGGATGGGCGTTTGAAGGGCAAGGCTGGGAAAGAATACGTTTACCGTGGCGGATTCTGCCTTGAAACCCAGCACTACCCAGACAGCCCAAACCAGCCAAGCTTCCCGTCGACCATTTTGCAACCGGGTGACGAATACGAAACGTCAACCGTGTTCAAGTTTTCGACCGTCAAATAAGCGATTCGAGCTATCGGGCCGGTCAGGTCGCCTTGTTCTCCAGCGGCTGCTTGACCGTTCCACAAGCGGGGACATAGCACGTCGGTCTTCAGATGCGGGGACATAGCACGGTCTCCGGTTGAATGGGGACATGGCACCTCCGTCCATTCCCAGACGCGGGGACATAGCAGGGGTTTGCTCTCAATCTGGAACGGGGACATAGCACGACGCCTTGCGTAGCACGACGCCTTGCGGCAGGGACATAGCACGGGCTCTGGGCGTTCCGGCAGGGACAGGGCTGTCTGGCGGGGACATAGCACGGTCTTCCCCGATCTTCCCTGTACGAAAAAGCAGGGACATAGCATCGACGAAACAAACGGATCTTCTGTAGCGGCCTGTCGTGTCAAAGCGATGGGTCGCTTTCTTTTTGATAGCAACCTGTTTTGTTCAAAACCAAGTTTTTTAGAGCTGAAAATACTTGCAGGCTTTACCGCCAGCGTTACCTTTTGACCACACTTACAACTCACCACCAAAAGGAGTTTGGAATGGGCACTCGAATTCCGTTGAGCCGCGCCGACGAGGAAGCTCGCTTGCGTCAAGAACGTTTGGACTTGAGCATCGCAGAGATGGGGCTTTCGGTTCGCACAACGAACTGCTTGGAAGAAACAGGTATTCTGACCGTCCGTGATTTGCTCAAAGCGACTCCACGACGATTGCTTTCGATCAGCAACTTTGGTGAGAAAACGCTCGGTGAAGTTTACGCCGCGCTAGAGGAGTTAGGATTTTATCGACCGAGTCGTCGTCCCGACCAACCTCGGTAAACTTTCCTTCGCTCCCCAGTTTTGTCGTTTCATATTGCTTCCTGATTCCCCATATTCGTTTCTATGGGGACTGGGTTGTCGAGCGAACGGCTGAACGAAAAAACGTCGCTATTAGCGCCAGAAGGGAGCATCCGTACCGCTGATTCACCCGGCCACGATCAGACAAAAGGTGCTTCCAACGGGCGACTATAAAATGGAAAGTTTGACAGGATTCAGGCTTTCCATTTTCTTTTAGGTGCAGCTCCTTGATTGCTGCGCAGCTGTTTCGATGCTGTGTTCTTCCGCATGCAACGTTTCGGTGGGGTGAGCTTTTCACGCGAGCCAAGCCGTGGTACGCGAGCGAACTGCTTGACCGATTTTAACCGGCGGTTTGGTTCGATCGGTGCGTTCGCATCTCGCCGAGTGTCTGGAATCAGATTCCACCACGGTCTTCATGGCTCGAATCAGAGGCATTGTCAGGCTTTCGCTGTCAGTGCCCTTAATCATTGGCAAGCTAAGCGGCTAGAATGTGGCCAGCATTCCACTGGGCAAACACGTGCCCTGTGAGTTTGTTTTCCGTCCGCAGCCTTCATTTGATTCCATTGTTCGTATGCGTTTTCCTCGTCCTTGGAGCAAAAAGCGGGGAAAGCGGTTCATTGGGACCGAGCTGCGAAGCTTGCTTTGGGAGACTGCCTTCTTCACCGGCGTTTTTCTGGTCGGTGTCTTTGTACTGTCGCTAGTTTTGATCGAGCAATTGGCGACTTGGGAATCACTCAAGCCACTGAAGGATTTGGCCTCATTCGATCCGTCCGGCCAAGTTCCCGAATTGGATGGTGGCTCCCTTTCGAGCTGGATCTTTGGCATCGTTGGCGTGGCGGCGATTCTGACTGGCGGAGGCGGACTGGCGTATCGCCTGTTCAGAGTTGGGGCGAGTCACGAGCGGCGTTCGGCGATGGCCAAGAAAGCCCAATCGATTGAGATCATTGTGCCCGGAACCGAAGGTATTGAGCGAATGCCGTCAGTTCCACGCGGGGACTTCCTAACTGACAGTCCGGGAGAGCGTCTGACCTATCGAATGGCGGCTGAGCACTCCGGCGGTTGGGATTTGGTCGGTCCGACGCTGCTGGCATTGCTTTGGAATACCGTCTGGTTTGTGCTTTTAGCGGTCGTTGTTCTCGGTTTTTGGCACAATCAGCCCCGTTACATATTGGCCGGCTTATTGGTCCCGTTTGCCGGTATCGGTTACTGGTCCTTCAAGTACTTTTTGGTGCAGCTTCGCAAGTCGGTGGGGGTTGGCGCGACTATCGTCGAAATTAGCGATCATCCTTTGTATCCAGGGCGAAAGTACCGACTATTTGTTTCACAGTCGGGTAAGTTGCGGCTTCGCCGATTGAGAATTCGTGTGGCTTGCGAAGAAGAAACGGTTTACAGGCAAGGCACCGATGTACGCGTGGAGAAATATGAAGTATTCACGCAGGATTTGTGTAATGAGCGTGATGTTCGAGTTGACCCACAAAGGCCTTGGGAGCAACAATTCACGCTTGACCTACCGCCCAATGTGATGCATTCCTTTGTCGGGTCGCACAACGCGATCCGCTGGAAAGTCATTGTTACTGGAGAAGCTCGCCCGTGGCGATCGTTCTGCCGAAATTATCCCGTCGTCGTCCATCCACCGGGTTTGCCGCCGAAACGCAACCCGCGATGAGTATCGAGCTATGTCGTGAGGACGGCATCTACGAAGGCGGATGTGACCTGACTGCGAACTGGCGAATCTCTCGCGTGACGTTAGATTCGGTCACTGCGGTCGAGATTTCGGTGTTGTGGTTTACCGAAGGAAAGGGTGACACCGACCTAAATGTCCACTACTTCAAGCGATTTGAACAAGAACAAATCCTGCGTAGTGGCTTGGCCGATCGTCAGTCGCTTTCATGCGTCCTGCCCGCGACACCCTTGAGCTATCACGGGCGGCTGATTCGCTTGCGTTGGTCTGTGCGACTGAGGCTGTTCATGGCCAACGGCCGAGAAGTTGTTTCAAATCAGCCTTTTTATCTGGTTGCTCCCCAGTCAATTCAGAACGGCACCGCGCTCATTCGAACGCACTGAATTTAGACGTTCGACGATCAAAGATCAGCGGCAACGCACCAGCCTGCTTTGTTCAATCTTCAGCTGATCCATGATCGGGCTGATCTCTTCGATGAATCGATCGGCATCCACGGGGTACCCGGCAGTCGGACGTAAAAGCGTGTCGCCTTTGTGAGCTGCCGCGAAATAGTTGTTCAGTGACTCCATCGACTTTTCACGCAAGTACTTCGCCACCATTGACGAGAAAGCGACCGGAGTGAACGTGTCGCCTTTGACCGTGAATCGAATACCGAACTGCTCGTCTTGGAACGGAACGTTGTATCGGCTTTCGCCTTTGCCCTCGTTTACAACTTGTATTAGCGTACCGTCGAAAGCCGATTGCAGCGGTCCTGCATAGTATCGCCGTCCACCATGGCGATCACAAAACACTTCGATAGCCTCGCCCGCATCGCGACAAATCGAGCGAGGGCTGTTTTCATCGAGAGCGTCTCGAACGAGCTGCAGGGTCAACTCGCCGAGGATGTCCGACTTATTGAGTCCCCGCTCGCATAACGAATTGAATTCTGCAGCACAGATGACTCGGGCGGTCATTCCAAGCAGCTTTGCAGCGCCTTGATCCCAGTGATCCCAAATCGGTTTCGCACAACTGCTGTCAAGGCTCTCATTGGCAAACGATTCGAGCCATGGAATGTTCAGAAGGCTTTCATGGTCATATGGAGCCAAATCTTTTGATAAGTGCATCAGTTGTCGCTCTGGCGAGCAGCCAAACCAACCCGCGAGTGTGACCCATTGGAGGATGTGATAGGGAGCAACGGTTGGGGCTGTAGGAGAGTTGCCGGTGCGACTTTTGGGTTTGAATATCGACTTGGAGTCGTTCACGCTGATGCGAGCTTTGTTGACCACAATCGTTTCACGAAGCGCAGCAAAGGCATCGCATCGATTGTCTTCAGCGAATTCATCCGGAATCCGCCACACGGATGCGGCGATCACCAGCGGACCAAGTTTGGGGCCATATCCGGCTTCGTCGGTCGCAATCAAGATCATGTCGAGTTAATTGAAAAGTTTGGGGCTGACGAGTCGATCGCAGATGAGACGATGGGCGTCAGCATCGCTTTGGGAAGCTACGGCTACGATTGGTTTGGCAACAAGGGGTGCGAAAGCCCTTCGCTGGTTCGGTAGAATCCCAAGATTCGCTTCACCGTTTCTGTATCGACATCTCTCGCGGCAATGATGGTCAATTTGGTAATCAATCGCGCATGTTAGAAGAATACAAAGTCAACCGAAGCACCCGTCAGTGTTTCGATCAAAAACGTCCACTGAAGGAGGGCGAGTGGTACTACAGCGTCGTCATCGGTGACGACAAAGGGTACCAGCGTCGCGACTATTCGGCTGAAGCTTGGGAGTCCCCGCCTGAGGGGGCTGTCGGGTTTTGGAAGTGCCAGATGCCGCTCAATGGCGAGCGCAAGATGGTTTTGGCCCCGCGGGAGGTCTTGATCGATCTGTTGCGGCAGATGGAATCGGACGCAGATCAGGCGAAATTGAGATTCCTATTGGCCTTGATGCTCTTGAGACGGCGATTTGTCAGGGTGATCGATTCAGCAACTCCGGCGTCGGACGAGCTGAAATTCATGAACCTGGAAGTCGTCGATGACGGAACCACAATCGAGGTTCTTGAATGCAAAATCGGAAAAACAGAATCCGAGGCTCTTAGTGAATCCTTGGTCGAGTTGCTCTACTGCGAGGCCAGTGAAACCGAGACTGCAGACTGATAATCCGTTAATCCGTCGGAAGTCCGTCTGTGACCCAGGATTGCCCTCGCGATCAAAACTGAAAAATTGGTAGTTGCATAGGACTTGAGGAACGAGAGCGCTGCCACCTTTTTGCCGGTTGCCCACATGACGGAATGCTAGGAAGGTTTGATGTATCGACAAAACGCACGGATGCGTTTCCTAATCGTCTTAATGTGGGTCTCGGTCTGCTTTGTCTCGGGCGGTGCGACCTGCTCAAGGCGTGATCCTGTATTAACGCTGCCTCCTCCGCCCCCGGTTTTGACTTCGGCCCCGACGGTCAGTGACTTGGTTGCGGCAATCAATCGCACATCAGTCATTCGTGAGTTGTCGACCAATACGGCGACTGTGGACGTGATTTCGATGCCAGCGCTGCCGAAGCTTTCGGCGACTGTGAATTTGCAGCGAGACCGAAATTTCCGGATGCGTGCACGCTTGCCTGTGGTGATGGGATCTGGGTTAGACATCGGCAGCAACAACGATTTGTTCTGGTTCGAAGTCCCTGAAGATTTTAGTCGAACGCTTTACTACGCTAGGCACGATCAATACCAAGCCCAGCTCAACCATGCGATTCTACCAGTCGACCCAACTTGGTTGATCGATTCGCTCGGGTTGGCGCAGATTGATCCGTCGACGATTGATCAGCCAATGCAGTTTTCGAGCGACGGCAAAATCGTGTTGCAAACGCTAGTGCGGAAGCCTGCTGGAAACTTCCGTCGGTATTACACAATTGATGCGGCCGGCGGGCACGTCATCGACCAGTACGTTTATTCGCCTTCGGGTCAACTGATCGCCGAAAGCCATGCGTCGAATCACCAGTTCTACGCAGAACAAGGTTGCTCATTGCCGCATACGGTTCGATTCAAGCTAACACCTGCGGCGGGCGATCCGCTGGAGATGCAAGTGGACGTTGGGATGTATGCGATCAACCAAATTCTAAGCGGCGATCCAAATCTATTCGTCGTTCCACAAGGGGCTGGCAAGGTCGTCGATCTAACAACGATCAGTCCTCTCGCGATCTCGCCAGCAGTTATGCCAATGACGGGATTAGCAACGCCGCCGACCGTTAGCCAAGTCGGCTATCAGCAGGATGCAGGCACTCCCCTGCAGTACCGTGGCTTGGATCGTTAGGCGTCCAAGTATGATGCTGGTCGATGAAGCGTCGATTTCATGCACGGGCGTTGAGGCATCTTCTCGATTGGTCGTTCGGTGAACCATCGATCAAAAAAGCGACGGCCAATCTCTAGACGCCTCCGCCCCGAAAATCCTGTCTTCGAGCCAAGATAGGTACGGAAGTTGCGAACATCCTTTGACGGCTAATTGGACTTCGTTCAGTCAGTTGCCTTGTTAGTCCCGATCGCTGATTTTGTGGTCGAAAACGCAAGGCGACTATCTCGTCATTAACTTTGACAGTTGGCGAAGCCCACTTGCCGTCGATGCATGCTGCCAGTTTGGCGGTGAAACTGATTTGAGAGGGGAAAAATGACAAGTTACACAAACGCCTACCAAGCTCCACAATCTGCGATCTACGCCCAGACACCTCCGTCTCATTTGACGCTCGCTGCGTACCTTTACTGGATTTTGGGAGTCTTTGGGGCTCACCGTTTCTATCTCGGTCGGCCCATTACAGGGCTGATCTACATGTTCACCGGAGGATTGCTGTTTGTCGGATGGATCATCGATGCGTTCACGATGCAGTCGATGGTCGATGATGCTCAGCGTCGGTATAAAATCGGAGAAATCGACTACACGCTGGCTTGGGTACTGTTCAGCTTTTTGGGCGTGTTCGGTGTCCACCGCTTTTACATGGGAAAGATATTTAGCGGTGTGCTCTATTTGTTAACCGGTGGTCTGCTCGGGATTGGGTTGATTTACGATCTGCTAACGCTGAACGAACAGGTCAGCGAATTAAACGGCTGATCGCGATACCACTGACGCTATGTTTTTGGCGTTTTGGGTGGTGCGACTTGCTTGCTGGGACGCCGCTTGATCGGGGCCAAAGCGTGTTGAGCTTGAAAGGCGACGTCCGCAATGAGGGTGTCAACGCGGTTTCGTGCGATCGCATAGGCAGCGAGTGAAGGAATCGCGACGATCAATCCACCCACGGTTGTCACTAAAGCTTGGTAAATGCCTTCGGCGAGGTCGCCAGCACCGGCCGCACCTCGAGTCGTTGCGACTTGCTGAAACGCGAAAATCATCCCAGTGACGGTCCCTAACAGTCCGACCATCGGAGCGATGTTGCCGATGACCGATAGGTATTCGATTCGTCGCATCATCCTTGATGATTGTTCAGCCAAAGCATCCTCGACGGATTTTTCTACCTGCAGCCAACCAAAGTCCATCTCGGCAAGGCCGCTAAGAAGCACCACACTGAGCACGCTTGGTTCTCTACGGCATGCCGCGTCGGCCTCGGGAATTCGAGACGTCAGGAGCGATTGTCGTACGGTTTCACCCAAGCCTTCCGGTAGCACTTCGCTTCTTCGCAGTGTCATCACTTGATCGAATACCAGATAGGCTGCAAAGAAGCTTAGTCCCAGCAGCACGATCAAGATCAATGCACCTGTGATGCCGCCGCTCAAAATGATATCGGCGGCCCCGGCACGCTCCGCCTCTGCACCGTCGCTTTGCATGGCAAGTAGCGCAAGTGGAAGGTCCATCGCAAGGAATACAGTAGGGCTCATTTCGATTTGCAGTCGGCGACGAAATTGACGGTATGTGTGTGCCGCAGGTGTAAATATTCAACACGTTGGCAGATCTATCAAACGAGCAGTCTATCGCAGATCCCGTCACAGCGTCTATCGGACCGCACCGGTCAAGCTACATGCGGCCTGCTGACATCAAGAATTCGGCATCTGACAACAGTGGCTCATCCCAGCGAAGTCGAAGGATTCCGTCCTGTTGAAGCGTTGCGATCGCTTCGTCATGCTGATCACGGATCTGTTTGATCGCCGCGTTTGTTCGCGATTTTGATTGGGCAATCGACAACGCGATCATGGCAAAGACCGCTGTGGGAAGAAGCGAAAGAACGAGGCTGGTTAGAACCATCGCGAACTCAGGTTTAGGGAAACGCTCCATCACGTGTTCGTGTAGCTGACCTGATGTTTGTAACGAATCGAAACTGGCAGCGAGGTACTCTTTGTAAAGAGCGACGAAAGGCCCTGCCATCAAGCACCAAAAGATCAGTGTCCCAATTAGAGCGAACGGGGTCGCGTATCGAACCGAATTCTGCTCGATCGCATCTTCGAAAATCGATTGCGAGCGTTCTTGAAGTGCTTCGATTCCAGACAGTGATGCAACTTGTGTTGTTCCACTTCGGATGCTGACGGCATTGCTGTTTTCGTGAGAATCATTCGAAGACCGCAGCAACTCTAGCTCGTCACGAAACTGATTGGCCAGCGGTCCCAAGCGATCGCTAACAGCAGCGCTGCTACGCCGCTGCAGTCCACTTCGGATTTCCTCGCTGGCACTGCGGTCTCCCGCAAGCGTCTTTGTCGAAGTCCAAATGGTGCTGACCAGCGATGGCAGTGAACCGGACAGTGAGAGCAGCAACCGGTCCCATGCGCCACTGGTTAAATTTAATATTCCAAGGACAGTGCGAAACGGAAACCAAATCGCTCCGATATTGGTTAGCATCGACAGTCGCAAACGGCTTCGTACCGCAGCAGCCAACGGGCCGTTTGCCCCGACCAGGGTCTGAGCCACTTGTCCGGGTAATTTGGTCGCTTCGTCATTGAGCCGGTCGACGGCTTTGGTTAAACCGGGCAGCTTCTGAGCGAGCAGACCGCTAAGGGCAGCTCGAAACCGATTGTCCAAAGCTTCTAAACGTGCCGAACGCCGCCGATCGCTATCAGGATTGTTTTCCAGTTCCGCTTTTAGTCGTGTGACGAGTTCGGAAGCGACTTGCGCACCAACATCTTCTTCGGACTGTCCGGCAAGAAAAAAGTCTTGGCACAGGATCGGACGCGCGATCACACTGGTCGGCGCCACTTGACGCAAGTTGGCGACAAACGCATCGACATCGGAGCCGACACCATCGTCATTGTCTGACACGGCGTTGATCACCGGAATCACGATTGTCCCTTCGCTGGCAACAGCCAAAACACTGGGAGTTTGACCACGGATTTGATCTCGTCGAACAACCAAGATGATTGCCGAAGCCAACGAGAGGGCTCTTCTGGCGACATCGACGACGGAGTTTCGATCATCCGTCGCGCCTGGAGCATCAACCAACAGGTACGGCAGACCGAACGATTCCATTTCATCGGCCGTCACGCGTACATAGGTTTCAAAGCGAGCATCCAGGTCGGCTGGCGGTTGTGGGCCGACCCAAACCAGTTGCTCGGTTGTTTGGTCCAGATTGTTGCCGCTGCGGATCGAATCCTTCATCGGCGACTTGCGAATCAATTGCCGAACCAGCCAGCTTTTTCCTTGCCCGGTGGCTCCAACAACAGCCAGCACGAGTGCGCCGGCGGCGCGATCTTGTGCGATCAAATTTCGAGCAGCCGCATGCTCGTCGCACAGTGCGCGGACTTGGCGACCTGTTTCGCTACTGCCCAGGACGGTTGTGGCCGCATGCCGAACTCGGCGAAGAAATTCACTACCTTCGCTTTCAATCGGCATCGAGCTGCGAGATTCTGTTTCGGTTCGGTCCATGGTCCGCTCATCAATCGGGCAAACAGAGTTTACCAGCCGGTCAGGGATGGGATTGTTGGAGAGTGTTGTTTATCGACGATCTTAAATGCATCGAACCGTATTAGGTCGAGGCGGAGGGCATCACATCGGCGAGTTCTTTTACAAAGACATCGTTGATGCGGTACACAGGAAGCGTCGGTGCAATGGGATCGTGCGAAAGTTGGCTTAGGTTCGGCGTGGGCAATTGATGCGTCTGCGGTCCTAGTTTAATCGCCGGCAGTGGCTCACCCGGATCGACGCCAAGTTGTCGACAGAGCAAAACGTAGAACATCGACATTTGCTCCAGAGCCGCTTGGTTGGTCAGAATCCTGGCGTTCTTTCCGCCAGCCCAGTAGGCCGAGAACGCGGTCAGACCGGCTGCCGCTAGGAGTTCGACGATCGAAGCATTCGCGATGACCGATGTTCCGAAGTCAAACGGCAACATCAAGATGCTGCCGAAGGTCGCCAGCAAAGCAGCTAGTGGGGTCAGTCCGAAAGCGAGCTTTTTATGCTTGGGCACATGTTCCCACATTTCCGCAGCGACTTTTTGAAGTTGGTCGCCATCGAACTGAACCCGATCGTTCGCTTCAAAAGAGTTTAAGACCGATTCGAGAGTCGACTGCCAGAGTGCTGGGTCTACCGGATCGTTTTTGTCGGCGAACCAGTGGTGAAGCGTCAGAGGTGCACCAAAGCGTCGCAGGGCCGTGTCCAGGTCGTCCGGGGCGACGAGGTGTCCGACCTTTTTAGTTTTGAATTTCTCTTTGATCGATTCCGCGTACGTTTCGGCGATGGCGGTTGGCGCGTATTGCGAGATCAAGTCGGTGGCGGCTTTGGCCTTCTTTTGAATGAATGTATTGATGCGCACTCCCAGTCGTGCATACCACGGTGCCGCGTGACAAAACGCATCGGCCAACTGTTGAACAATGCGTTTGGATTGGTGCATACGGACTTCCGTGATAGCTCCAGTTCCAGACTGCTTTGTAAACAAGCTAACTGTGGTTTCAAGGATTGTTTGTCGAGCCCGCTGGCTTTCCTGAAGCGATCGGTCACAGTCTTCGCGGATCCGCGACAGGCCGAGATCCCAGACCGATCTGCGAAGTGCCGCGGTTCGCCCGCGAAGAAAACGATCAAAAGATTCGGGGCTGTCTAATTCGCTTGCTAGGTGCGTCAGCAATCGATCCGCATTGATTTCTGCAGGCGGGTTAAGTTCCGCGTTGGGATCGATGGAATAGAACACCGGAATCGGATCTTCGTCGGGTTGCCGAATCTCGATCAGCTTGTCGCCCTGGAAAACCTTCTTGGGAATGTAGGGGTCGCTTTTGGGAATCTCGAAGTCATAGGCACCATAAATTCGGTCGACACCGAACTTGTCCGTTTGCGGTGCAAACGATTCCAAGATGTCTTCGGGTTCTTGGCCGGGACGAATTTTGTTGACTGCTAACAGTCGAGGGATGCCTGGCATCAGGTCAGAAACCGTTTGCAGGATTTCGCCAAGCGTGCGATCCCGGGCCATGCCGGGTGTAGACACGATCATGAATGCGCTGCAAAACGTAGCCGCTTTGCCAAGTAGTTCGCGCCTTTGCTGGGGCGACCCGACGCCGAAGACTTCGTCGGAAACGATGTCGGGGCAATCCAGTAGCCCGATTCCCAACTGGTCTAGTTCCGGGTCTGTCGCGACCAGCGGGACACCCAATGCGTCGATTCCACCGCTACGGTTGTTGTATTGTTGGTGAGCTTCTTCGGGGTCATCGGAAAGCATTTCGGGGGCATGGCCCACGGCGTTCCCGAAATCTTGTAGCAGCAGTGACCAAAGTTCTGGCTCGTCACGCCAGCTTTGCGGCATCCACAAAACGAAACGGTGCGTTCCATGTCGATTGGCGATGCCCCTCAGGCTTCGTGCACGACCGTTGGGGCTAAGCAGGCTAGCGACCAAACTGGTTTTACCGCTGTTGAGCATCCCTGCAATTGCCAGCGTTGGGTATTCTGCAAGCTGTGCCCCGTGGTGAACTTGTCGACCGAGCGAAACGATGTCGCCAGCCAAGTCGGGTTGGATCCGGCGCAGCGAAGTCAGAAAGCTCTCCTGGCCAGGTTCCGGAAACAAGCGATTGACCGCCGCCCTTTGATCGTCATCATCGAGCAACGTTTGCAGGTGCGGCCACTGAAGTGTTTCGATCTTCTTGCGTCGTTTATAACCAAACATAGTTATCGATCAGCTAGCCGTGCTGGCGCCAGGGGCGATATTGGGCGGTCGAGTCGCATTGATGGCCGTGTTGCCGCGGGTATTGTCGCTGGTTTCAGATTGAAGGATGGCTTCGAAATCTTCCAAATAGGGTCCATCAAAGATTTCCCGCCACCATATCCCCGCGTCGGCCTGCGTCCAGTGGGGACTATCGGCACATGACAAGAGCATCGCTGCAAGTTCTTTCGCCGATTGTGGGCGTTCCTTGGGATCTCTTCTCAAACAACGAAGCAAAACGGCTTGCAGGTCATCGGAAACCGTTCGTCCGATCCGAAACGCAGGGCTTTCGACTTCGTGGTAAAGCTTTTGAACGCAGACGTCGCTCGATTCACCAATAAAGGGGGGCGAACCACATAGCAGCGTATAGCCGACAGCGCCGATCGAATAGATGTCGCTAAGCACCCCCGCAGAAGCCGCATCGCGAATCGATTCCGGTGCCATATAAAGCGGTGTGCCGGTTAGCGAATCGGTCCGTGTCAGCTGGGCCGTTTCATGATCAAGTTGCTTGGCCAAGCCAAAGTCGACAACTTTGACCAGGTCGTGAATTCCGCTTCGCGAAGTCAGCAAGACGTTGGCAGGTTTGATGTCGCGGTGTACCAGTCCGGCTTCGTGTGCTTCGGCGATCGATCCGCAGATCTGCACGAGTAGATAGATGACCCGATCGGACGGTTGGCGGTCATAGTAGTCAACGAGCTGTTCCAGCGAGATCCCGTCGACGTATTCCATCACGTAATAAAACGTTCCCTCGTCGGTGCGGCCGAAGTCATAGATTTCGATCGTGTTGGGGTGAAGCAGCTTTGCCGAAAGTCGAACTTCACGCTGAAATCTGGCTAGCGATCGTTCCGTCGCATCGGCATTTTCCAGAACTTTGATCGCGACGGGACGGTCAAGCCATCGATGCGAACCGAGGAATACCGTTCCCATTCCGCCTCGGCCGATCCGTTGTTTAAGTTCATATTGCCCTAGTGATCGATTGCCCGTTTGAGTTTGCGATTGCTCTGGCAGATCCTTCGGTGTCCGCCACAGCCTGGCAAACGCCGCAACGGACAAGGAGGAACACAAGGAAATCAATAATCCGACTAACGCGAACTTAGTCAACTGATCGATCGAACCATACGCTTCGTCCATCGACATCTCGGTGGCAATTCCGAGGTCATAACGGTCCAGCCATTTCCAAGATCCGACGACGTCGGTACCCATGTAATTGCGGTAGCCATCGACATCATCGCCGAATCCCCCACGGGTTAATGAATCCGCCAGTCGCGTCAACGGTTGCGTCGTTTGTTCCGAGGTCGGCTTCGAACTTGCAGGAGACTCAGGGACTATCGCTGAGATTTTTAAGACGCTCGATTCTCCATCAGCCAACCGACCAGTTTCCACCAGTTCGCTTTCAAACCGGCTGCGGGTTAGCAAAGTTCCTTGCCGATCGATCGCATAAGATTCACCACTGATGCCAAATCGGCTTTGTGAAAGCAGCTTGCCAAAGTAGTCGTCGACTTTGATGACTCGGGCAATCGCGCCGACATCGTCAAAGCTGTTTTGCAGTGGTGCGACGATCGCCATCCGGAAGTCTGAATCGATATCGCTGGAATCGATCGAGACGGAAAGGCGAAAGGGACGCGACAGAGCTGGCAAACCTTTTTTTAGTACGCCCCTGCAATGTTTTGTGATTGGTATCGCAGACGATTCGAACTGTGGCTCGGTTGCCACATTGATACTGCCATGTGAATCAATCACTGCGTATTCGGAACCAGGCGACGTGAGCAGCTTTCCGAGCAAACTCCGTATTTCGTTCTGCTGAGAGCTTGGGCGTTGTAGAGCTGTGTCATCGTGGATTTCTACCGCTGCCAACAAACGAACGATCTGGCTCGCCTCCGGGTTTGATGCAGTTTTGGTTGCGAACAAGAACTGATCGCGAAGCCAAAAATCGATCGCGCTGATTGTGACTTTTTGAGCCTGCGCCAAACGCGCGGCCGTTTGGACTTTCGCGTTTTGGATCAACCAGTAACGCGTCAACAACACGACCGGGACGGTCAACAGCAAAAGCAAAGAAGCCACCAGAGCGGAATTAGCGACATGCGACCGAGCGGTTGCGACGCGGTTCGTTGAGAAGCCCACGCCTTGCACGACCGGCCCACGGGGGGTGGTGGTCCCGGTGCCCTTCGAATCAGGCAATGACTGGGCGTGTTGGTGGGTTTTCGTATCCGGTACGGTCATTGCACAAGTATAGCATTGACCCCTGTTAACCGCAGGGGACATCGTGCGGTTAACAGCCTGAAGCAGTTGCGAAGTAGCTTTCGTAGAAAAAAATGGTTCGGCCGCGAAACACCTCGCTTTTTTGAGGCAAATTGCCCCGCGAGGAACTTCCGTATTGATGCACCGTACTAATGAGGGTCACCACTTTGCACTGAGGCCGCAACGGTCTTTCAGATCAGATCCTTACAACGCCACGAGGCGATGCCATGGTTATCTTGGCGAATACTCAAATCGAATTCCCCTCCAAGACGCTTGCGACGACGGCGGACCGTTCGGCAGTTCGTTCGGACGCGTCATCTGTTAAACGCATCCGCTCGCGGACTAGCGATCCACTTATTGTACCGACGCAGGCAGTTATGCCAGCGCAAGCCGAAAGGCCATCCCAGAAACGTTCCCAAGCTTCAACCGCTGACAAGCAGAACGCTGTCAAACAAACGCGGCGGCGCCGTGCAAACGTCGATACTGCTGCGGTCGATCCGATCGACTTGTACCTCGAACAGATCGGCCGACGGTCGTTGCTGACGGCTCAAGAAGAGATCGATATCGCAATCGATTTGGACATCGCACGGCGGAAGTTCCGTAAAGAGATGTTGCGAGTCGCGGCGGTTGCCGATGCCGCGATTGACTTGCTCACGGGCGTCGATCTCGGCGATCTGCGATCGGATCGTGAACTCGATTTCTGTGTTTCCGATCACGACGTTAAAGAGTCGTTGATGAGTCGTTTGCCGATCAACCTGCGAACGCTAGCTGCGCTCCGTCAGCAGCAGCGTGAGGCATTTGAAAGGCTGCAGACGGATAAACTGGGCAAACGCGAATTGGAGCAGGAAAAGCTGCGTTTCGTTCGTCGACGCGAAAAGGTCGTTGATCTGATCGAAGAGCTACGGATCCGAATCGATTGGTTTGAATCCATGTACGAGCGTGTCGTCGTCTGTGACCAAAGTGTGATCGGTCGTGGGCAGGATGGTCGAGAGTTTGGTTTGTTATCGGGATTCGAGCAGGATCTGCATGGCATTCGAAATCGGATTCGTAAAATTAGAATGCAGCATCGCCGCTATGTGATGGCTCGCGGGAAATTGACCGAGGCCAATTTGCGACTCGTTGTTTCGATCGCCAAAAAACACTTGGGACGCGGAACAGGTCTTTTGGACCTGATCCAAGAAGGCAACGTCGGTTTAATGAAAGCGGTTGAAAAATTTGATCACACCCGAGGATTCAAGTTTTCGACCTACGCAACATGGTGGATTCGACAAGCCATGTTCCGTTCTAGCGCGACGCATGGGTATTCGATGACTATTCCCCAGCACGCGATGCAGACGATGAAAACGATGCTGCACGGCGTCGAAAATCTGAAGAACGAACTCGGGTACAGGCCTAGCTTAGGTGAAGTGTCTGAAGCTTTAAATATCAGCGAAGCCAGGTTGCGTCATGCAGAGACGCTAATGGCAGGAACACAATCTGTCGTTCGTGATTCTGAAGAAGACAACACGATCACCGCGATCGAAGACCGAAGCTCAAAACCGGTTGAAGACGCGATGCATCACGAAGAGGTCGCCAAACAACTTTCTGTGGTCTTGGAAAAGTTAAATGCTCGAGAAAGGAAGCTTCTGCAGTTGCGGTATGGATTGGGCGGTCAGCAAACGCACACGTTAAGTCAGATCGGTTCTGAATTTGGAATTGGTCGCGAGCGTGTGCGGCAGATCGAGAAGCGAGCTCTGGAAAAGATCCGTGAGAGTCACTTGGTCGATGGCTTCTTGATCGCCGGATAGGCGTCACAGCGGATTTCGACCGCCGGCGTTGGCAACGATTGGTTGACGCGGACCGAATTGATAGTGCAGCGAGAATGCCTGCGGCTTTGATGTCGCGGGCATTCGTTTTTTTACGCGCGATCACACTGCTCTTCATTCGCGAACCGACTGCGAATTTCGACCGGCTGGCAATCGCTTAAAGGCTCGTCGCCTGCTGGGGCAGAATGCCACGCGGCGGGGCAACGCTCCACAGTGGCATACTGCGTCAAACGGGAAATACGCGTCAAACACGGTGAAAAACGAATTGGTACGGCACATGCGTTACTAGGTAGCGACATCCTGGCGAAGTCCCCAGCGGCAATCCAGCGACAGCGCTGATGGGATCTTCAAAGGCAAAAACAAGCAATCCAATTCCACTCTGGAGACTTCGATGCGATCGACTGAAAAGAAACGTTCGGTATTACTAGGTTTGATTTTGACCTCGGCAATTGGATTCGGATCGGGGGCAGTTTTCATGTCCGCTGATGCGTCGTCCAATCCCGCCCCGGCAAAGATGATGGACACGCTGCCTGCGGAGACGCTTGACGCGATTCATTCGGCGAACAACCTTTCGATGGCCTTCCGCGCGGTATCCGAACACGTGATGCCCTCACTGGTTGCGATTGAGAATCGTCCAGCAGTCGCGGTTGCAAAGCCGAGTGGAAACATTCGGCCTTCGGCGGATCCGTTTCACGGAAACAACCCCTTCAAGGGAACTCCTTTTGAAGACATGATGCGAGAGTTCGGCGGAATGGAAGGGATGCGTCGATTCGAGATGCGTCCAGATGGCAAGATGATGCCCAAAGGCTTTGGGGACCAGATGCCACGTCGCGGACGCGGCATTGGTTCAGGCGTCGTTATTGATGCGTCGGGGATCATCTTGACCAACAATCACGTTGTGTCTGGCGGTGGTGAAGTCACTGTGAAGCTGAACGACGGACGCGAGTTCGTTGCCAGCCAAGTTTGGACGGATCCGGATACCGATATCGCTGTTGTGAAAATCGAAGGCGCGACCGGACTTGTTCCTGCCGCACTCGGTGACAGCGAAGAAACTGATATCGGAGATTGGGTCATCGCCATGGGCCAACCGTTCGGCCTGGAAAGTAGCGTGACGGCTGGGATCATCAGTGCGAAGCACCGTGGGATCGGCATCACCGCTCGCGAAAACTTTTTGCAGACGGATGCCGCAATCAATCCCGGCAACAGTGGCGGACCGCTGGTCAACTTAAAAGGCGAAGTGATCGGTATCAACACCGCGATAAGTTCGCGTGGCGGTGGCAATGACGGAATCGGATTCGCCGTTCCGTCAAACTTGGCCCGCTGGGTCAGCGATCAGCTTGTGGAAAACGGCAGCGTCAAACGTGCGTATTTGGGAGTCGGTATTCAGCCGGTCACTCAGGACCTCGCAGGTGAACTGGGCGTGCAGCCTCGCGGCGGTGTCTTGATTACCGATGTCTACGACGATACGCCAGCTGCAGAGATGGGGCTTCAAGCCGGTGACGTGATTGTTCAGTTTGACGGAAAAGACGTTCGCACTCCACAGGCTTTGCAGCTTGCCGTTGAGCGATCTCCCGTTGGCGAAAAGGTTCCTGTGAAGGTCGTTCGTGACGGAAATCGAATCGATTTGGCCTACAAGGGAACCGAAGCGAAAAAGGGCTTCTTTCAAAAACGTCAGCAGTCGTCAGAGACACAGTCGGAACAATCGCCGACAGTGAAGATCGATGGTGTCGGTGTTGAAGTCGCGTCGCTGGATTCGGCAATCGCGAAGTCGCTGAACATCAAATCGGAAAGTGGCGTGGTTGTCACCGCTGTAAATGAAGGTAGCGCAGCAGAAGACGCGGGGCTCCAACCTGGGATGGTGATCACCGAGGTGGATCGTCAGCCGGTCAACAGCGTTAAGGAGTTCGAGTCGGCGATCACTGGTGATAGCGATGAAAAGACCTTGTTGCTGGTAAAGACCGAGCGGGGTTCGCGTTTCGTTGTCGTGAAACGGAACTAGTCTAGCGACAACATAATTTTCGAATGAAAAGCCAGGGGCAGGCCAGTTGAAAGTCTGCTCCTGGTTTGTCTTTGCGCCGCCCTATTTCTGGTTGCCGCATGTTGGTCGACTGCACAGTGTGGGCGATTTTCAATGTATCACTTCTTATTGTGTCACCGCACATTGACCTGCGGAAACACTCACCTAGTCGTCCAACGCATCAAGGCGATGCTTTCAGACGCGTGAAAGAGTACCCATGGCCGGCGAGGGGCTCCCCGTTCCCGCTTCACGCACCAGAATCTAAGATTCAGAATCAGATGGATGGCAATCCGAACGATTGCATGAGTCTGCTCGTAAGTAACGCTTCTCCCACGATACCCGTCCACCGAAACGATGCGTCTTGCTGCGAAACTAATACTGCTGTTTCTTTGTGGTCTGTTTCTGATTGTCGGCGTATTCGCCTATGCAACGGTGCAGCGTGAGAAGCAGGCAACGATAGAGCAGCACCAACGATACGCAACCGAGCTTGCGGACATGCTAGAGCAGCAGAGGCGGCAAAAGGCATCCGAAGCGGAGGCGGTCAAGCCTCCTCCAGTTCCGCAAAGGACGACGACAAAGCGTTTGATTCAGATCCGTCGCGTCGAGTTGGCATCTGATGAGCAAAGTCGTCAACCTCGCGTTCCTCGTGATCGCATTCTATACAGTCAACAAGTGACGACAATCACGATGACTGAACCCGAGGGTGTCGAGCGTTTATACACCTATGTTCCACTCGAATCCGGTGAACGGGACAATTCTTCCGATGCCGAAAATGAGCGATTGGAAGTCAGCGCACCAGATATCGATAGTGACAAGCGAGTTTGGCGGGCACTTGGAAGCACATTGCTGACGTTGTTAAGCGTCGCTGGCCTCTCGGCGGTCGTTATCTACTTTGGTGGCGTCAGGATGGTCGGTCAGCCTTTGCAACGATTGATCGATCGTGTCAATCGGATTGCAGAGGGTGATTTGTCAGAACGGATCAATATTCATTCACACGACGAACTCGCCGATTTGGCTGTCGCTATCAACGCGATGTGTGATCGATTAAAACGTCAACGGGATCAGATCGAATCGGAGACGGCGGCAAGATTGGCTGCGGTCGAACAGTTGCGACACGCCGACCGTTTGCGGTCTGTCGGTCGCATTGCTGCTGGGGTTGCGCATGAAATCGGCACGCCGCTAAACGTGGTCGCTGGCCATGCGGAATTAATCGAGGCTGGTGAATTGTCAGGTGATGCGGCCAAACAAAGTTGTCGTCAAATCAGGACGCAGTGTGATCGGATCAGCAAGACGATTTCAAGTTTATTGGCGTTTGCACGCGATGGAAAATCGAGTCGTCAGCCGACTGACATACGCTCGGTCGTTGAAGATACTTGTCAGCTTTTACAACCGATCGCACGGAAACGAACTTCGACGATCGCGATTGAACTTCCCGAAGAGCCGTTGATTGCCGAAGTTGATCCGGGGCAGTTGCAGCAAGTGCTGACCAATTTGATCAGTAACGCGTTGCAATCAGGCGACTCGGACATCGACGTCAAGGTTTCCGCATCGGATGATGATACCGAGGGATTTGTCCAACTTTGCGTCGCGGATAACGGCAATGGAATCCCCCAGGACGATTTGGACCATTTGTTTGATCCATTCTTTACCACCAAAGACGTCGGTGAAGGCACTGGGCTTGGGCTATCGATTGTTCATGGAATCGTGCATGAGCATGGCGGGCAAATTGATGTAATCAGCGAGATTGGCAATGGATCAACGTTTACCGTCCGACTGCCCGTGAAGCAGTCTGATGGTAACGTCACTCGGACCTCCGAAGAATCAAGATAGGTATGAAAGACTTGGAACGTGAAGGCACGTCACAGACGGTTATGATTGTCGACGATGACAAGTCGATGTGCGATTTGGTGCATGCCGCGCTGTCATTGAACGGATTCGAAACGATCGTCTGTCAAAATGCGTCACAGGCGATTGAACGTTTGCACGAATTCAACGTCGACGTTGTGTTGACGGACGTTCGGATGCCTGGGACCAGCGGTCTAGAATTGTGCCGTCAGATACATTCGCTGCGGCCCGACATTCCTGTCGTGGTGATGACCGCGTTCGGGAACTTAGAAACGGCGGTGGAGGCGATTCGCGGTGGTGCCTACGATTTCGTAACCAAGCCCGTCGAAATGCAAGTGCTGCGGATGGTGATCCAGCGAGCTGCCGAACACCGACGACTGTCCGAACAGATTCGCTTGCTGAGTGATCATCGCAGCCCATCGGGTGATTTTCCAGACTTGATCGGTCAAAGCGAGGTGATGGAGTACTTGCGAGACCAGATCCGTAGGGCTGCACCCAGTGATGCGTCGATCTTGATCACTGGAGAAAGCGGGACAGGTAAAGAAGTTGTTGCAAAGTCAATTCATCGACTAAGTGGGCGTGCAGACCGCCCTTTCGTCGCCGTCAATTGCGCCGCGATATCGGAAACGCTAATCGAAAGTGAACTCTTTGGTCATACGAAGGGATCGTTTACCGATGCCCGAACGGACCGAAAAGGTTTGTTTCTCGAGGCCCAAGGCGGGACTTTGTTTTTGGATGAAATCGGCGACATGCCCAACAGTATGCAAGTCAAGCTGCTGCGTGCTTTGGAGGAAAGTCGGCTTCGGCCAGTCGGTGGCAATCGAGAAATCGAATTCGATGTCCGCGTTCTTGCTGCCACCAATCGCGACTTGGAATCCGCCGTCGACTCGGGAGACTTTCGCCAGGATTTGTTCTTTCGAATTAACGTCATTCAGCTACAGCTTCCGCCGCTTCGTTCACGTGGCACCGACGTGCTGGAATTGGCACTGCATTCGATCGAACGGTTCGCCAAACAAGGCAATAAGGAAGTCACTGGTATCAGCAAACCCGCTGTCGAAAAACTGCTTTCTTATCGGTGGCCTGGCAATGTCCGTGAGCTTCGCAATGTGATGCAGCGGGCGGTTGCATTGACACAGTACGATTCGATTACGATCGAAGACTTACCGGAGAAAGTTCGCGACCATCGACCGTCGACCGTGTTCATCGGTGGAGATGATCCCGAAGAGCTAATGTCGCTAGAGGATCTCGAAGAGCGATATATCGAGCATGTGCTCAGCGTCGTCGAAGGCAATCGAACGCAAGCGGCAAAGATTCTAGGGGTCGACAGAAAAACGCTTTATCGAAAGCTAAAGCGAAAGGACGAAGACGAGTCTTAGCAGGCTGTCGATTCTCATCTGTCGCCTTTCACGTGGTAAAGGTAGCGTTCTTTTCCGCCGGTATCGTCTCGTCCAAGCCGGCTTTGTGAGCGATGAAACCTGGGAATCAGGAAGTCGTCAGTTTCCATGCGGAAGGGCATCTCTGGTTTGCGATGCCATATTCGAAGATAGGCTATGATAGAGCTACACGATGTTATATCGGATGCGATATTCCCCACTTAGTTTGCTCTGTCATCAAAGCTGTTCTATGAATCTTTCACGCCGAAATCTGCTTGCGGCAACAGCCGCGACATACGCAACCGCGGTTGCTTCAAAATTTGCTTTGGCAGCAGAGCAGAACCGTAAGTTTACGATTGATCTTCGCTGGGGCAGCATCGGTGTTCAAGCTGATCAGAAACAAGCGATTGAGCTGGCGGAAAAACACGGTTTTGAATCCGTGGCTGCTGCGCCGCAGTACCTTGCCGAGCTGAGCGATAGCGAAAGCTCAAATCTTGTCGAGGATCTCAAGAACCGAGGGCTTGTTTGGGGATCAAGCGGATTACCGGTCGAGTTTCGTAAGGACGAAGCACGTTTCAAATCGGACTTGGCGACGTTGCCCAAAATGGCTGCAGCGTTGCAGCGGGCAGGTGTGGATCGGATGGGGACCTGGATCATGCCATGCCATGACGATCTGACCTACTTGCAAAACTTCAAGCAGCACACTGCAAGACTTCGAGAAATCGCCAAGATCCTACATGACCACGGATTGCGTTTCGGATTGGAGTATGTGGGCACGCCTAGCCTTAGGAATACTCGGCGCTACGCATTTATTCATTCGATGAAAGAAACCGCAGAGCTTCACGACGCGATCAATGTCCCGAACATGGGTTTCATTCTAGACACATGGCATTGGTACACCGCTGGCGAATCGGCAGATGAAATTCGGTCGCTAGACGCGAAGCAAATCGTTGGGTGTGATTTGAACGATGCGCCCGCGGGCGTCTCATTGGAGCAACAGCAGGACAATCGCCGTGAATTGCCGATGGCAACCGGCGTGATCGATACCAAAGCGTTCGTGGACGCACTTGTTGCCGTTGGGTATGACGGCCCTGTACGCGCGGAGCCTTTCAATCAGAAGCTGAACAAGTTAGACAACGACGACGCTTGTGCGGCGGTTTCAAAGTCTCTGCATCAAGCAGCCGCATTAGCCAATGGCTAGACATCGGTCGATGGCTCGTACGTTGACTGCAGATTTCACAGATGAACAGTTCGTGCATTCAAACCGTGCAAACTGTTCTGTCCGGCCAGACTAGCCTTCGATCGTGCCGGTCGCGACACACTTGACGCTGCGACCGCCTTTCAGGTTGGTGTTGATGCGGATCTCTTGACCGATCTGATCCGCGTCGTCACCGGCTGTGAATTTCATTGTGACGAAGTGAAGCTTCTTTTCGCCCGATGGGGCATCGAATTCGAATCGTTTGTCAGCGCAAACGACGTCGGTGATTTCGAATGGCTCTTCGCCACGAACGATCAGGCGTTTTTCGACCACAGCCCCCGGCTTGTTTGAACCCAAGTTGACTGCTGCGGGCGAGACGCTGATGGACGGACGAATTCGGCCGTTGACCGACATCTCGGTCGTGGGGAACTGCGAATCGTTACTGATCAAGGTCAGGCGTTCACGAACATCGCCCTCTGGCATCGATGGCAGTACTTTGACTCGCATCCGATAGCGGACAACACCGGGTGACTTTTGCGGGGCGCTCAGTTTGACCTGTAGGTGTTCACAGTGGCTGCGAATATCCGAGATCTGCCAGTTGCTGTTTCCAGTATGAGTGACAGTAATGTCCTGTTCGGTTTCTTCGCCGGAGCCCAGTTCGCCAAATGCGACTTCGGGCGGATCGAATGTGATGTCCGTGCGGATGTAGCCTTCGACTTTCAGACGGACTTCGGCGTAGTAAGGCTTATCGAAGACAACTGTGACGGTCGCCGATTTTTGTCCGATGAAGGAACTGGTGTTGAACTTGGCGATGATCGATGCGGTCTCGTGAGTCTTGACCAGATCTTTCGAGATCGTCGGGCTGGTACAACCGCAGCTCGATCGGACTGCCGCGACGTGTACGTCTTCTTGGTAGAGGTTGGTGAAGTCGAAGTGATATTCGCACTTTGCCCCACGTCCGACCGCACGAAAGTCATGCTCAGTGGTTTTGAACATCTTCTCGGCCCAGTTGCTGTCGGCTGCCAAAGCAGGACCAGAAAAGCAAACTGCTGCGATCAAAATGACACACGAAAGCAAATGGAAGTCGCGGCGTCGCGACGGAGTACGCCAAAGGTGGGATGGGGATAGGCGTTGAGGCATCGATTCGCACCAATCAATTCGAGTCGTGTGCAGTCCAGCGGAACTGCCCGCAAACTTTAGCAGAGCTTACTGGTTTGAAGTAGGCGTTTCCGGACCTACGGTATCGATTGTTTCGGCTATTTCGTCGAACGTTTCCAGCAATTCTTTTAGCCGTTCCATTGGCAAACCGACAACGTTGCTTTCGCTTCCGTTGCCGACGATACGGATCCAATCGTTGCCATCCTGGTATCCAAAGGCGCCCGCTTTGCCATCCCACAACATCGTTTTCAGATAGTCGTCGATCATCGAATCGGTGAGGGTTTCCATCACTAATTCTGTTCTGACGACATCAACGATGCATTTGCTGTCAGTGCTTCGCCACAAGCAAACTCCTGTGAACACATCGTGCTTTCGACCACTAAGTGTACGGAGCATCTCCTCCGCATGAGCTTCGTCATGTGGCTTACCCAAGATCTGACCTGCAACCGAAGCCACGGTGTCAGCCGCAAGAACTAAAGCTGATTGGTGACGTGCGACAACATCTTCCGCTTTGCGAAACGCATATCGGGCAACAAGCTCCGGCGCAGTCTCTCGGCTGCACATTCCGCATTCGGCTTCAGCTCCTGCCGGGTCGACACTGAATTCGTATCCCGCCGCCTTTAGCAGTTGCGACCGTCTTGGCGACCCACTGGCAAGAACAAGTGGCAATCCACCCGGGATGGAGGCCATCGGAAGTTCGTTCATCAACGGAAGGTGGTCAGAGATTGCCATAAGCTTTGATGGGATGCCCGTTTATTAGGAAGCTGGTGGCGGGTCGATGGAGTCGTCGCCCGGTGCTGCAGGTGGCGGATCATTTGGTCCCGAAGTTGAATCGTCTGACTCGCTATCGGGTGATGTTTCTACAGCTGGGTTGGGTGACTGCCCGGAAGCGGCCTCGTTCCGTCGCAGTTCTAATTGGCGAACAGCACCTTTGAGCGAATCGAGCAATCTGGGAACTTGGCCTGCCGCGACGAAGACACGCGAGCTGACTGCGGATTGTGGAAAGAAGCTGGTTAGGAAATCCAAACCGAATTCCGTCGCCCCATGTCCGATCATGACCCCGTTGGCATAGGTGCCGCTCAAGACTTCGTCGGGAAGTTTCAGATCGTCATAAATTTCTTGAGGCGTCGGACGACGCGCGTCCGGATTCGGCTGCTGCTGCTTGGGAACGCCAGGGGCACCAAAACGATTGGTGTACAGATCCAAGTTGGTTTGTAGTGCTTCGATAAACTGAGGCATCACAGAATGAGGGATCACAACGCGTGCGGCAACAACGTGTGGTCGCCCGATCGTCTGCAAAAAGTCGACGATGTATTCGCTGGGGCCTGTCATCACGATCGCGCCGGTGCTGAACATCCCGCGAGCAACATGTTCTGGAACTCGGGCTCGAAGAGGCGGATTCTGGTTATTTCCAGGCTCTTGCGGACCCGAGCCGGCAGCATGATCGTCGGACATACGTTGGGGAAACCTATGGGCAGAAGCGGCAAATTCGGTGAAGAAACGGGCTGTACAGTCTATGGCGGTACCCAATAGCCCGAAAGGTGACTTCATTCCGAGGCTTGTTGCTATTGAGAACTGTTTTCATCAAGGTTACGCTAGTGGCTGAAAGAATCAGCACAAAGACGACAAACCAATCCAGCCAACGACGGCCTGATGCAAGACGAAACGAACCCGTCGCAATCCGCGATCCCGCCGATCGAGCTGCCAAAAATCATTCGATTCGAAGAACTCGCTCGCTGCGGCGACGAAATTTGGATCGAGTTCTCCGGGCAGATCTACCGTCTCCGCAAAACACGTCAGGGCAAGTTGATTCTGACAAAGTAGCCTTCTCGTCGCGATTGAAGCTATCGGCAGCCGGAGGCTGCAAAACAGTGCGTCGCAAGGCCGGAGCCTTGCGACGAGAGGGTAGCTGGCTCGTGCGAGGCTCCCGCCTCGCATGCGATGTCTTGCGGGCTCGGCCCGCCAAAACCTTCGACGATCAAACAACCGTCGCTAGCGCGATCACGGTTCAGTTTGATTGATCCATCAGCCGCCAACGCGCCAGCGTGCGGTTCTCCACAGGATCTGCAAAGCGGTAGTGGACGAAGCGATGAGTCCATCCCCTGGTTTCTTCCTTTCTAACCACAACACGATTGCCGCAGCTATCGGCAGCCGGAGGCTGCAAAACATTGCATCGCAAGGCGGGAGCCTTGCGACGAGAGGGTAGCTGGCTCGTGCGAGGCTCCCGCCTCGCATGCGATGTCTTGCGGGCTCTGCCCGCTAAAACCTTCGCTGATCATACAACCGTCGCTAGTGCGATTACGGATCAGTTTGATTGACCCATCAGCCGCAAACGCGCCAGCGTGCGGTTCTCCACTTCGACGATCATACAACCGTCGCTAGCGCGATCACGGCTCGGTTTGATTGATCCATCAGCCGCTAACGCGCCAGCGTGCGGGTCTCCACTCGATCGGCATCGAAATTAAATCACGACAATCGACACCCACCAGCCCGCTAAGACGGCAATCGCGCGGTCGATGGCAAATGATTCTTGCCGATTCCGCCCGATGCTTTGACCCACCCGAGGCCACGGTTTTGGTGGCGGACAACTCGCCAACCGTTTTTGTCGCAAGGAATTGGCTGACCGCTTAAATAAGTTTTCGCGCACTCATCGTCGACATCAACCACATCCGTGAATTGTAGATCTCGACGCCGAGCGAGCTGGTGTGATGGTTTCCAAGTGCGCCCAGTTCGATAGGCCAGTTCAGGTCCGCACGTAGCGATCGATTCGACCCAGGCGGGGGCATCGATGGGCCATCCCCAGAGAACGACGTCTGAAGCATGTGTCCGTACTTCATCTTCGCAGACAACCGATCGGATCGCGTCGGGAAATTCGACATCCGTCTTAGATTTGTCTTTGCGTTTCTTTTTGGGTTCCCGATAGGAACCATCCGCGGGTGTCGTAGCTTCACTGCTAAGAGACGCTGCAAAGCTGCCAGCACATTGATGCTGATGCGGCCACAAACGGTAGGTGCAATTGGACCCATCAACACTGCAGTACGATTGCAGTCTGTCTAGGGGCAATGGTCGTATTGGGAACTGGTCGATCAGCCATCTGACCTGAGCCTCATTTTCGAGTTCCGCAAACGTGCAGGTGCTGAAGACCAGCCGACCGCCGGGACGTAGTAGCTTGACCGCTGCAGCTAAGATCCGTTGTGCTCTTGCAGCGCTGTGCTCGATTTGCGGCAACGTGATCGAGGCTAAGGTTTGTTTTCCTCGGCCCAGCAAAGCCTGCCCGCTACAAGGGGCATCGACAACGACGATGTCAAACACTCCGCCCAATAAGTCAGCAAGTTGTTCCGGGTCCATCGAACTGATCGCATATCGATTGCTACCCGTTCGCGCTAAGTTGAAGGCTAGCGGTGCAATGCGTGAACGGATCGGTTCGTTCGCAACGAGGAATCCCGAGCCAATGTTTTCAAGCAGCGCCGATGCCTTTCCACCCGGTGCAGCGCAGAGATCGCAAACCAGGGGCGATCGCTCGGTCTCGGCTAGGCTGCGATCTGCGTTGCACGCCGCAAGTGCCAGCATCGATCCGGCGTCCTGCAAGTAAAAATCACCTGCCGCATAATCTAACGTGCGACTTAATCGGATCGACTGGTCAGGACAAGTGAATCCTAAGTCATACCAATCAATCGCTTGGGTTGGAAAAGATAGCGAACTGGGGTGCGATCCAAATCGCAAGCGACCGATGCTGGCGTATTTTTCAAACAAGCTTTCGCCGAAATCCGCAAGTGATCCGGCCGCATCGACTTGCTTTCCCAAGATCGAACGGAGCAGATCGGGGATGTCGACGTCGGTGACGTTAGGCAAGTCTCCCAATGGAGTTCTCTATCTGCGCGAAACGAAGTTGCTTTTCAAAACCAAGATTGCGGGAACCGCAAGATGCGGGCGACGCCTATCGACGGCCAAGCCTTTCGAGAATGTTGACAGCTAGCGACAGGGTCGCGGCCAAAAGCAAAGGCGACGTAAACGTGAACATGATGAAGGCTCGATGTGCCAGTCGGCCAGCATCTTCGCCACCTTCGCGGATCTCACCATAAATCAACATGCTTAGTTCTTCGCGGATGACGGGAACCCGCGAGGCATAAAACAATGCCGCGGAGATGAACGCAAAGACGACCATTAACAACAGCATCATCGACAGGCTGATTTGAAACCGAGGCACCGAGGGCCTTGCCGTTGGTTTTGTTGGCGGTTGATTCATGGTTCATATGCCTGCGGAGGGAGTTCCGGAAGCGACGTTTTCGGCGACGGGACCGGTTCCCAGAAGTCTTCGATGTCTTGACCGCCCGCATCGCGACGCAGCAACAGATACATGCCGCCCATCAATCCAAAAGCCAATGTCAGTAGCCACGCTGTAACGAAGCAGCGAATCGATTGTAGCGTTGCCAATCGAAACGCACCATCATTTTGAAGCGAACCTGGCGTGACCAGCAGAGCCGTTTTGGCGCTTTCGAACACGCCACCGTAGATCCACAGGATCGCCGATACGATCAACGTCGACAGCATCGTATATCCGGCTAACTGCAGCGGCCTGCGAAATAGATATTCGAACCCACGACTAAGGGAGTCGATCGGATCAGGATCCTTTTCGCAGATCATCGCCACATATCCGAATGGTATGGCGATGCTGGCACCAAAGATCATCAGTCCGACAGGTATCGCACCCGCGCCAACGATCCATCCGACGACCGTTCGAAACGGCGGTACTGAAGCTGCGAAGCCGGGCATGCTGAGTAAAACCAGTGCTAACAAAGCGGCACCGATTGCGAGCATCATCGTGATCGGAACCAGGTATGAATATCCCAGGCGTCTAGCCGCAATGCGTATCGATTGTCCGATCTTCGGAAGGCCTCGATCTGCAGTGAGCGAAGCGCCTGCTCGGGCGGCTAGTTGAAACGCGGGCGTCCAGATCAAAAGCATCCCAACAAAGAAGAGTATCCGTTCTGTCCATCCACCTTTGATCGATGCCGGTTCGGTTGGCAGCACGGAGTGTCCGAAGCCGCCTGGCAATCGCCACCATTGAATCGCTGACAATGGTGGGGAAGACAAAGATGTCGGCATTAGGAACGGGATTGATGTCCCAAGCAGGTTGCACGCGATTGCGGTGAGTATCAGCGCCAGTAAAGTACAGCTGATATATACAGGAGACGCGAGCAGTCGCAGAACGCGAAAGAGCCGGACGCAGGGGAACAAGTCGACCCAACTGCGCACTCGGCTGAACATGCCGCCTTCGAATTCGTAGCCAGCATGCACATCCTTATCTGTCAAACCGTCATCGCTCAAACCGCTTCCCCTCTATCTGCCTTTTTATCTAGTCAGGCTAATTTCGGCGCCAGTATCGCTCAACTCGAACGAACGACGCAAGCAGGGAGGCGACGATGAAGAATCGCTTGTTGAGCCGCGAGGCAGCAGGATTTAAGCCGCGAGGCAGCACGAGTTAGGCCGCGACGCGTTGCGATTCTGATTTCGGTTGCGACTCGTTGCGGTTGGCCGCACGATGCCATAGTGCAGCAATTTCGCTGAACAGGTTGGGGGCTTCCGTTTTTCGGTACGGGGAATCCGCCGGCAGTCCTTCCATCAAACGACGGTGGGCTTTTCCCAAGTTGTGGTACGGCAGTCGTGGGAACAGGTGGTGCAACGCGTGGTAGCGGGTACCGACCGGCCCCCACAGTTCGCTGATCCAAGGATGGTGGGGGTAGTTTACCGAATCGAGCAGCTGTTCTTCGAATGTCATCTCGCTGCCGTCACCTGTCCAGCGGTGTGCACCGAGCGTACGGATTTCGTTAAGCGTCAACAGTCCGATCGCGACGGCGTAGGCAACGATCCACAGGGGATTGAACCAAGTTCCGAAGACCAATTTATGTCCGGTAATGATCCAGACGCCTACCAAGAAGCAGAAGAACTCTTGCATCACAACGATGCGCATCACTTTCTTCGATGCATCCGTCCTTTCGTAGAACGGATCGACCACCATGGTTGAAGCATGGCGATGGACGAGCGGTCGAAGCTTTGGAAACGCCCAACAGAGTGGACTCATCACAACAAATCGGAACAATCCCAAGACCGGGATGATCGCCGCTTGCGCGATGAAGCCAATGATCAACAGCGGGCTGCGATGGCTTAGCGACAAGTATTCGCCATCATGCTCGGTGCCGTAGTGTTTACGGCGGTGGTGATCGACATGAGGGTAGTAAAGAAAAGACGGAACGAACAATGGTATGCCGCACAGCGCGTTCCAAACGATTCGGAACCCATTGAATCCATCTTTGGGAAGGTGGACCAGCTCGTGAATGAACATGACCGATCTCATGAACAGCACGATCGTCACCACATAAGACACTGATACTGCAGCGATCACCCATGGCTGCAAGCCGTAAATCTGTGGTGCGTAGACCATCACATGAAACGCGGCAAAACCGATCAGGATCGATGCAAGAAAATCGGTCCAGTAGATCTTTGCGTTCGGTTGAGTCAGGTCGCTGATTAAAGATCTCGCTTCGGCAAACGAAAACTGGCCAGTCGAAGTGCCGTTCGCGTTGTTGGAAGCCTTCTGGGTCGGCTCGATTGCTGGACGTTTCAGAATGTGGTCGTTTGCAGCTGAATCAAGTGACATCGTTCTTTTATGCGCTGGAGTGTATCTTTGCTGTTCTCATCGTCGCGTCGATTCGGTGATGATGATTAGACCACCGAATAAACCGTACAGTTTAAAAGACCTTTCTCGTAAAATCCCGCCTAATGGGAAAATCTTTACAATCCAACGACCGTGACAAATCGGCTCACCGGGTCGTCGTCGTCGGTGCTGGAGCGGCCGGAATGGTCGCCGCGAGCGAGGCTGCGATGCGTGGCGCCGAAGTGATTCTGCTAGAGAAGAATCGCAAAGCAGGCGTCAAAATCCTGATGTCAGGTGGGACTCGCTGCAATATCACCCAGAACACCGATGCGAAGGGGATCGCAGCCGCCTTTGGAAAAGCCGGTCGCTTTTTGCAAAAGTCCGTCGGTGCGTTTCCGCCGTCGGATGTTGTCGACATGTTCAATCGATTGGGCGTTGATACGAAAGTCGAATCCACCGGTAAAGTGTTCCCCAAATCTGATCGAGCGATCCATGTTCGTGACGCTCTGTTAAATCGAGTTCACGATGCGGGTGTGCGATTGCAGATGCAGACTGCTGTTCGATCGATTCAGCAGCAAGATGCAGGATGGTTGGTTCAAACGGAATCCGATTCGATCCAGTGCGACAAGGTGATCGTGACTTCCGGGGGCAAAAGCTGGCCCGGTTGTGGGACGACGGGAGACGGCTATCCCTGGATGCATCAACTTGGGCACACCATCGTCAAGACTCGGCCGGCCTTAGTCCCGTTGGTTGGCGGCGATCGCTGGATGAATGAGCTGTCCGGGATCACCTTGCCAGAGGTGACCGCAAGCGTCTATGACCGCGATGATTGGCAGACAAAATCCGGCAAAAAATTGAAGCCTCTTGTCGTCCGGCAAAGCAGTTGGTTGTTCACTCACTTTGGTTTTTCCGGGCCAGCTGCGATGGATGTCAGTGGCGTTATCACGCAAGGGGATTCTTTTGACAGCCGTGTCCTTGTTGCTGATCTGCTTCCATCGATCGAGGAAACCCAGTTGGTCGAAGTCTTGCAAAATCGGGGAGGAGCCGCCGGTAAGCGTCCGGTCGCGAACGTGTTGGCAGACTGGTTGCCAACTCGAGTTGCCGAAAGCGTTGCGCAGATAAGCGGAGCCGACGTGACGATCGCACAGTTGTCCAAAGACAGCCTTCGAAGAATTGTTGCGTCGCTAAAAAGGATTCCGATGCCTGTGAAAGGAACTCGTGGATTCGAAAAAGCGGAAGTCACCGCCGGCGGTGTTTCGCTTAAAGAAGTCGATCCACGTACGCTGGAAAGTCGCCTTCATCCGGGACTGCACATCGCGGGTGAATTGCTGGACGTCGATGGTTGGATCGGGGGATACAACTTTCAGGCTGCGTTTAGCACCGGCCGAGCCGCCGGTATCGCTGCGGCAGAGCACTGAGGACTTCGCCAAGGTAAGGGTATCGCCGTCATGGTTCTCAGTGCCACCACTTAGAAGTAATCGAACCCTCCATCGTGACGTCCCTGATGGGAGTTTTTCGCCGAACACGGCCCCCCGAAGAACGGGCAGAGAGTGTGGATAGTGTCAATAATCCCACCATCCGTCAAACTGGTACTTGATTCATCTATTTTGCCAGACTTTACTAGCCCCCCAAGGGGTGCAGGTTCTCGATCGTTTGCCCAACGCTCGTATTTACGGCTCGATCGGGACGGAGTTACGCGAATCGCGACTCCGGTAATCTGTATTTAGATTGCTCAAAAAACGTCAGCGAAGCATGGCCTAATGAGACGCTCCACCGCGAGCGGTCTGTGAATTGGCATTGTTGGTGACACGATTGCGCTGCGCCCCGGCCGCAACGAGAATCGTTTCGAGAAACACAACATGCCCCAATCGTCTCGCCAGACCAAGCAGTCTGTACGCTTCGCCCGCAAAACGTCCCGTCGATCGCGTCCTAACAAGCGACGCCGTCGCCTCTTTGCTGAGTCGTTGGAGCGGCGTCAGTTGCTCGCCGCAGACCCGTATGTATTTGACATCCCGGACGATCCTAGTTTAGAGCCCGGCGAAATCAATCAAACGATGATTTCAGTGTCCGACAACGGGTTGATCGTCTTCGATATTAACCAGCAGGTCGTGCTAGACTTTGAACCGTTGTTCGATGTCTCCAGCATCCAAATTAATGGCGGTGACGACAACAATGAGTTGATCCTCGATTTCAGTGGTGGTGACTTTACGGTCCCGGTCGGATTCGAAGGTGGCAATCAATCGTCGGCGGTTGGTGATCAGTTGACCTTGATCAACGGCTCCGCCGACTCGATCGGCATGGGCTTCAATGATGCGCATAGCGGTTCCATCGAATTGGTCACGCAAACGCTGGGGATCAATCAGACGATCACCTACACGGGGCTGGAACCGGTGGTTGTAAGCTTGACGGCAACGACGATCACGTTTGATTTTCTTGGTGGCGATGAAACGATTACGCTTGGCGACGATGCGATTGTCAACGACGGAATGAATCAAATCGATTCCACGCTTGGCGAGCTTGTTAGCTTTGCGAGTCCGTCTGATTCTGTGATCGTCAATAGCGGATTAGGCATCGATCAAGTTTTCGTTACCGAGCTGGATGCCGCTTCGACGTTTTCGGATCTGACGATCAATGGCGATGAAGGCGACGATGTCATCACCATTGAAAACGTGCTATCGACGATCGCAGCGACTGTAAATGGTGGAGATGGCGTCGACACCATTACGATCGGCTCCGCTGCTGGAACGTTAGACGGCATTCTCGGCACGGTCAGCGTCAACGGCGGCGTGCAACCTGATATCGGATCGATCAACGATACCGTGACGGCGAAAGGGGCCATGGCTTCTTCGGTCGTCATTGGTGGCGATGAATTGATCATCGACGATTCCGGATCACCGCTCGCGCATGACTATGAAGTAACTGCGACAAGTGTGCAACGGATCGGAAATCCCGCGATCAGCTACGACATGATCGAGCAATTAACACTTCGCACAGGAATCGACGCCGATTCAGTGGACGTGCTCTCGACAGGGTTGATCTTAACGACGGTTGAGTCAGGCGATGGGGACGATGCGATCACCGTCACGTCTACCGCTGATGGGAGCGCGCTTCGCATCGACACCGGCAACGGCAATGATGTCGTTAGCGTAACGGGGACTGGCACGGGGCAGTCGGTCACCACCGTAAACACCGGTCTTGGTGATGACGATATTCAGATTGATGGAACTGGCATTGCCAGTGGCTTGTCGGTCGACGCGTCTGACGGAGTCGATGTGATCTCGATCGCCGCCGTCGGAACTGATTCGATCAATTCCCTCGGACTCGGTGGTGGTGCGGATGTAATCAACGTCCGTAGTTTGGCAGCAGGAAGCTTGACGGAAGTCTTCGGTGATGACGGCAATGATACGTTCAACTTGTCATCACTCGCTGATGGCGATCGGCTGAATCCTGAAGGTTCGATGAATGGAGACCTGGATGGATTGATCGGAGAAATCTGTCTGTTCGGTGATGCACATCTAGTTCCACCCGAAATTACTGATTCGCTGACCGTCGGTGGCAGCATGGTTAGTGTCGCCGTGCCTCGTGGCGATCAAGTTAACATCAGTGATCGTGCTTCCGTTGCTGACAATGCCTACACTTTTGAACCGACTCAATTTACTCGTGTCGGCGGCCCGACGATCGAATTGGCTCGGGTAGAAAGTGTGCAGGTCGAAACTGGCAGCGGCAACGATACGTTGCAGATTGCGTCGGTTCAGGCGGTGACTTTTTCATCGTTTGTCACCGGCGCAGGCGATGACACGGTTCAGTTGGCTGCTACCGGAAGCCAAAGCCTGGTTTCAATCCAGACCCAATTGGGCAATGACACCGTCACGATCGATTCGACCGGTTCGGGAAGCTTGGTGAATGTCGCAACTGGTGATGATCAGGACGTTGTCGATGTCGTCACCACGGGGGCTTCCAGCGGGTTGTCAATCGACACAGGGATCGCAAGCGATGTGATCACCATCGTTGGTGTCGGAAATTTGGCCGTCACATCGGTTTCGTCGGGTGATCAAAACGATGTAATCAATGTACGCAGCTCTGCGATTGGTAGTGAAACCGAACTGGATACCGGTGACGGCAACGACACGATCAATCTGTCTTCGGATGCCGATGGCAACCTGCTCAACCCTAGCGGAGATCCTGCCGGAGATTTAGACGGCTTCCTTGGTGCCCTGACGATCGACGGAGGCGGCGAAGAGCCGGCCGTCACGCGAACGGATGCTGTCACGGTCAAGAGTTCCGTCATGGTTGATGTTGAGGTGCCCGTAGGTGACACCGTCAATATTAGTGATGAAGACAACGCCGCAGGCATGGCCTATGTGCTCGGTGTCAACACGTTTCAACGTGTCGTTACGCCAGTCTTTAACTATGTCGATATCGAATCGGTGAATCTGGAAACCGGCGATGCTGATGATCAGGTCACGTTACTCGGTTCACCGGATTCGAGCACGACCAACATCACGACTGGAGACGGTTTGGACATCATCGTGATCAGTTCCACCGGAGCCGATTCGCTGACAACGGTCGATGCAGGTCAAGGAAACGATCTGCTTGTCGTTAACGCAACCGGCGCCAACAGCGTCACGCGTGCAAGCACAGGTGAAGGTAACGATGATGTCAGTGTCGCTTCGACTGGCGCGGCAAGTGGACTTGCCATCGATACCGCCGCGGGGATCGACTTATTTGAAGTTCATACCACCGGTCAAGCCTCGGTTTTGGCGGTGAACTTGGGGACAGAAAACGATGTGGCGAATGTAATCGGGACTGGGATCGAAAGCACTTCGGAGTTTTTTGGTGGTGACGGAGACGATACCTTCAACGTCAACGATTCTGCCGATGGGACGCGTCTGGATCCTCGTGGAACGCAGGTCGGAACGCTCGACCAACTGGGCGGTCTGATTTGTGTCTTCGGCGAAGGCGATACTGACCCTTCGAGCGTGACGTTTGACGTCGCGGCACACCGTACCGATTCAAATATCGCGACTGTCAGCGAAACTGTGGTTCTGGGCGATCAGTTGAACATTGCTGACAACGATCACTCGGTGAATAGTTTTTATGAACTGACATCAAGCACTTTCGTCCGGACGTTGATGTCAGCGGGGATGATTGTTTACGGGACTGTCGAGTCTGTCCAAATCGAAACCGGCTCCGGCGACGATACGTTCGACGTTCAATCGACAGCCGATGCGGTGTATACGGACATCAATACCGGCATCGGGACTGATCAAATCACCGTTCAAACCACCGGCGTCGATTCGATCACCGAGATCAACAGTGGTGCCGATGCCGATCAAGTCACCGTTGATTCGACGGGCTCCTCAAGCATCCTTGGTGTGATGACGGAAATTGGTTCCGACGCCGTATCGATTAGTTCGCTAGGTGATTTGGCAGGGGTGATGGTCAGCACCGGCGATCAGGCTGACTCGGTCACTTTGAATCCAGAACCGCTATCGCCGGTCCGTACAGGCGAAGCCTTGATTGCCGTTCAAGCTGGTTCCGGGGCCGACACAATCGATGTCAACGAAGTCTACTTGAATACGACTGTCGATCTGCAGGGTGGTGGTGACAACGATCTCTTTACACTGACTGCCGATGGTTCCGATTCGGCAGGCTACCTTGGGAAGCTTAACGACGATCCCAACGCAGACCCTTCCGTCGATTCGATTGCGGCTACACGCCAATTGTTTATCGACGGCGGTGCCAATGACGGGACCACCGTGACGTTCAACGAAGGGGCCGGCACGACAGGTCCGACGTTGCTGCCGATCGAGCTTACTGAACCGAACATCGAAACCGGTGATAGAATCCGATTGGTCGCCAGTTCCGCGACCACCGCTCTGGATTTGCGGTACGCGATCACAGGACCGGCGGCGGGTGTTTTGGTTTCGACGGTTCCGGGGTCGCCGCGTCAAACTGTGGGTAATGAAGTCTTTGAAACGTTTGGGATCGAAGACATCGAAGTCACAACCGGTGCTGGCAACGATGTTTTCACCGTTAGCAGTGACGACCCGTTTGATATCGGTGTCAGCTTGCAACGCGTCGGGATGATCGGCGGTCCTGGTACCGACAAGTTCGAAGTCCTAGGAACAGCGGGCGCAGATCAAATCACCATCGGAACGGTAGGCGATATGGACGCCGAACCGCTCGAGATTTCAGGGGTCGAATTCATTCGTGTCGAAGGTGGCGATGGCGACGACCAGCTCGTCAACCGAACCTCGGTGATCTCCGTCATGGATGGCTTGGGTGGCAACGACATCATGTTCGGCGGTTCCGGGCAAGACTTGTTAACCGGCGGATCGGGTGTCGATTTTCTGTATGCCCGTGGTGGCAACGACATCCTGTTCACCGATCAAGACTTGGGAAGCAATGCCGAAGAAACCACCGATGGTGAAATCATTGACGGTGGCAGCGAAGCTTTTATCCCGCTCGGCGATGTCTGCATTCAGCATGGCACCGACCAGATCCGTAATTGCGAAGTCGTCGGCGATGGTGGTGGCGAGAAAGACGTGATCACTTGGTTGCGGGCGATCTTTATCGATCCAAACGTCATCAGTTTCAGCCCACTGCATCCTTCGCTAACACCATTTGCACCCGCGTTTCCGAACCCCGTTGCGGCCCTCGCGGTAACAGAACCTAGCAAGTTACCATTGGCTCCATCTCCCGGCAGCACGTCCCCACCGAGCGAAGAAGATCCAGTCATTCTGGCCAACTCGACAGATGTCAATGGCGACGGAACCGTCTCACCGACAGACGCTCTGGTGGTGATCAATCTGTTGTCGATCGGACAGTCTGGCGAGTCATCGCTGTACGAAACCAATCCGTCAGCCGACGTCAATGGAAATGGAACCATTGAACCGCGTGATGCTTTGATGGTGATCAATTACCTGTCGGTCGCCGAGGCTCTTTCGTCGGCCGAGTCTGAAGGGATTGGTGAAGGCGATACGCAGTCGGATTCGGCTCTTTCTGATGCCGGATCCTGGCTCGATACCGTCGACACTGCCTTCGCGGAAGATGAGGAGGATTGGTTGGACAGCGAACAGGGGTTGTTTTAACTGAAACGAACAACTGTGAAACTTTGTGTTTCGCGTTGTTGGCTGCAAAATTGTTGTGCCCCGTCGGCTTTCACTGGCACTCAGTTGCGGAATAACCGGCATGGTTTGCCAAAGAGTGATAAAAAACGGGGGGGAACTTGGTCTGCTAAGGGTTTGCCCATGAACTCGACTGATTGAATTGCCGATGTTCAGGATTGGGTAAATCACTTCCGTTCGGCGCCACGGTCTGCGCCAACGAGCCCGGACATCCCCGCCATTCACACATCACGCAACGGAATGCGACGTGAATAGAAAACACATCATTCGGCTTTCGGTCGCAGTTCTGGTGGCTTCAACGGCATCGGTCGCACGTGCCCAAGCCCCTGCCGCAGCTCCGTCGCCTACGATCTGGCGTTTCATGGGGATTCCGCAAGGCCTTCAGAAAATCCGCGATGTGACTGTCAACCGGCATGGCAATTTTCCAGGACTGGAACGCAAGCCACCGGTCAAGCGAATTGGCGATCCTGCAAACTTGGAATCAGACAATCCCGCGATTAAAGCGGCTGCCGAGATCAAGCAGGCCGAAGACCTGAAGATGCAGAAGATCAAGGCGATCAAGTTCTTGGCGACAATGGGATGCGGCTGCTACGACAAAGAAGGCAAAATCACTGACGCCCTGCTAGCGGCCATGGATGATTGCACGCCGGATGTTCGCTTGGCTGCGATCGATGCTATCGCGGACACTGCCAATGGCGAATGCTGCAAGTCTTGCGGCTCGACCTCGTGCTGCAGCGAAAAAGTAACCAAACGACTCAGCGAAATCGCTTACGAACGTGATGACAACGGCTGCATGCTGGAACCGAGTGCCGAAATTCGCGCGGCGGCAGCAAAAGCATTGAAAATCTGCTGCCCCAATCGTGCCACCGGTCCGATCGAAGAAGACATTCCTGACCTAGGTGAGCCGATCAAAACGGTTCCGATCCAAGGCGAAACCGAAGAGGAAGTCGAAGCGATCGAGGGTGAAGGGGGAGCAACAGCGATTGATGTCGAAGCGGAAACAACCAGCATCCCGATGCCTTCGCCGTCGTACGTTAGCGTTCCTGAATCTGGGGAAACGTATGTAATCGAAGAAGACGGTTTGCAATCGCCAAGCAATCAAATCCCTCAGCCAATCAAGGATATTGATTCGACATCCGGTTCCACGCTGCAGCCGATGCCGGTGCTTTTGAATTCGGCGAGCAACAACACTTCAACCACCGATGCATCATCGAAGAAGACAGCCAAAGGTGTCGAGGTCGGTACCGTTCGCATGATCGGCGGTATGGCGATTCAGCCTGTCACGATTTCACACGTGTCGGCCATCGAAGACGCTGCCGACGAACCGCAACAAGCAACTGAAGCGAAACCCCTTCAAGCGGTTCCGCAATTGGTTCGCCGCCCAAAACCAGTGGCTCTGCCAATCAACTCGCAGCCACAGTTCACCGCTCCTGCTAAAGCTCAGCCTGCACCGGCGACTCAAACCCGCAGTGTCCAATCAAAGGTTCAAGCGACGGTTGTGGGAGTGAATCACCGAACCGGTAAGATTGCTTTGCGAAGCGGCCAACCGTTCCGCGTCGGTTCATCCGTGACCGTTTATCACTCGTACTTGACCGGTGAACGGCTAGTCGGACACTTGTTGATCGAGTCGGTCAATGGAGCTCAAGCAGTTGCCGTCACGACGGACCGTTCGGCGATGGATCACATCGAAACTGGTGACCGAGCCGTTTGCTTCTAGTTCGCGCCGATTGCTCGACTGGGAACTGCGGCACTAATCGAGTGTCATCACACCATCGTCGACTTTCAGAATCGCGACGACACGTCGACCATCGCTCGCATCTTTAGGCAGACCGCTCCGCGACTCCGCCGCGCCCACCAAGACCCAACGACCCACCGGAACACGTGCGGTGGCTTCGATCGTCAATGGCGACTGGTTTTGATATTTCAATTGGATCTGAATTTGCAACTGATTCTTTTCTGTGGTGTTCAGCAGCGTCGACATCATTGACAGCTGGCCGTAACGTGAAGTGCCACTTACGGTCGATCGTTGTCCGATGGTAATCATCGAAGTCGCCGATCCGGCTTGAACGAGTCTTCCGAAACCTGCTTTGCTAAGTCCAGACCGTGCCGGACCATCGTAGGGCAAGCGATTTTCGTCGTCCGATTCGATCAGCAGCACCAATTGATAGGTGACATCTTTGGTAGGGCCGACATTGGAAGCAGCACTGGACAGCGTTGATGAATTCGCCGTCGCAGGGTTCACCGTGTTGGAAATCGGTTGAGGCTGCCGGCTTTGATGTGATTGCCGCACGCTCAAGACCTGCGCCGAAGCGTTCGAGGTGGCGAGCACCGAAGACACGGCGATGAAAAACAGAGCGGCGTTGCTCTTGAGTGCTGAGCTCGGACCGAACGCTACTCGCTTCGGCTTCATTCGCTTTAGTTCGTCACGGGCTGAAAGCTGGCTGACGCAATTTCGCTTCATCTTTATCTCCATTGACTGATACGGCTGTCTGGGAGGTTGGACAACTCACCCGGCAGGTTGGTTCCGCTGCGAGCGTAAACATGCGAGCGAAAAACAATTGATCACGGCAATTGTTGGGGAGACGGGTCTTGCAAAGTCCGGGGAGAAAAAGCTAGCTCGCTGAGCTGCCCCACCGTGCTAGCCCGCTGAGCAGCCTCATCATGCGAGAGGCTGCTGGATGCCACATTGGATATCTTTTGCCGTAAATCCGTATCCGTGTTACCCATTCTAGGACGAACCAAGTCGCCAGGTCGTTGGCTGTACACGAAGCCATCGAATCCCACGCTTTCATAAAGAACACCTGTGTACCGATCCTTGGGCGTCTCGCTACACTGCCGCGATGAGCGAAATCGATCTTTACGACTATGAACTGCCGCGTGAATTGATTGCGCAGCAACCACTTGCCACTCGAAGTGACGCTCGGTTGATGTTGATCAATCGTCGCAATGGGACAATTGAACATCATCACGTCCGAGACCTTCCGGACTTGCTGCGCAGCGAAGACACGCTGGTGCTCAATGACAGCCGCGTGATTCCCGCTCGGATGATCGGCTTTCGGACTCGTACTGGCGGTCGCTGGCAGGGCCTGTTCTTGCGTGCCGATGGCGATTCGGGCGTTTGGGAAGTGCTGACCAAGACGCGTGGAAAGCTGGTTCCCGGCGAGACGATTACGGTCGAAGATCGAAACGGTTTGCCCGGGATGCGTTTGGAAGTTGTTGCTCGCACCGCAGAAGGGCATTTGGTGGTTTTGCCACGACCGGCAGCCGAATCGATTGGAAACACGTCCAGTGAAGGCTTGGACGAAGACAGCCCGCCGCACGAGTGGCTGCAGCGTTACGGTCGTGTCCCGTTGCCTCCATATATCCGCGATGGGCATATGGTCGACGACGATGTGCAAAATTATCAAACGGTGTTTTCGAAGACTCCCGGAAGCGTCGCCGCGCCGACTGCGGGGCTGCACTTTACACCCTCGCTTTTGAAGCAGGTTCAATCTGGTGGAACCGAAACGGCGTCAGTCACACTGCACGTCGGTTTGGGCACATTTCGTCCGGTCTCGACAGATTCGCTTGACGACCATGTGATGCACACCGAATGGGCCGAGATCAGCGAAGACAATGCTGACTTGATTAACCAGCGTCGTCAGGGCGGTGGACGCTGCGTTGCGGTCGGAACGACGGCCGTTCGGACCTTGGAAAGTGCCGCAGCAGCATTAGACGGTGGTTTGGGCGAATGGTCAGGCACGACCAACCTATTCATTCGTCCGCCCTATAGGTTTCAAGTCGTCGATGCGCTAATGACGAACTTTCACCTTCCTAAAAGCACATTGCTAATCTTGGTCAGTGCTTTGGCTGGTCGTGAATTGATCCTCGAAGCATACGCGAAGGCTGTCGAAAACGAGTACCGTTTCTTCAGCTATGGCGATGCGATGCTGATCGTGTGAAATAGAAGCCCACCAGCATCACTAGTATCGCAGGCGTCATCGCCAAGCCGGCGAGTTTGTGCACATGCATCATTTCATGCATTTGCGAAGTCGATGGGATTGGCAGCATGCAATAGAAAACGCTTGCGATCGTCAGCAGTCCTGCGACTAATGTGGACAGATAACCGATGACGTGCGTCCAGGAAGTTTGGTATCGCGGCGTCAAATAACGAAGCATCGCGAACGCGAAAACCGGCAAGCCGAATACCAACGCGCCGCTGGCCATCATGTGTGCCATCAGCATCTGGCCACCCAGGGTTTGTCCTCCCAAGGCGGGCAGCGAGGTAATCGTCAGTACTCCGACAACGATAATCAAACAGGCAATCAAGAAGCGATCAATCCAAACGGCCATGACGGGGCTTCGAATCCTGGGCTTTGAAACGGTGCTGGTCAGCGAGAGACGCATGCCTTTCGCCTTGTATTCACAATGCAGCGGACGCGCGAACCTAAACTGGTGGCGAAAAGTCAAACGTTCGGCTGATTCTAGTCTCCTACCGGGATTTTGAATAACCGGGCTCGGTTAGCGGTTCGTCGATAGCCGGCTAATGTTGATTTGCACCACGCTGCCTTGAGTTGGTGCGTTGTCGTTCTGGATCGAGAGCATTTCGGCTCGAGTTGACTTTCCGTTCTCACGAGTCTGGTTTTCTGGGGCCAGGCGTCGGGGAATTTTGCAATTACGCGGCTTGCAGCAGCCGCGTGAAGGATGCTTTGGAACGCCATGGAGAGGATCAAAATTAGATTTTACGCCGTTTAAATACCCCTAGGTGGCTGGACTGCTCATTGACAAAATTTGGCTTTCTGTCGAAAGTGAGGCAGCTAACAGCCGCTTTCCCAAACCCCCCTGACAATTCTCTTCGATGACCGATGCATCTTCGTCCGGCCCACGGACACTTTTGGATAAGATCTGGGATCAGCACGTTGTTCATCAGGGCGAATCCGGCCCCGCGATCGTCTACATCGACCTTCATTTGGTTCATGAGGTCACCAGCCCACAAGCGTTTGAAGGGCTGCGAATGAACAAACGGCCGGTGCGACGCCCCGAGCGAACATTGGCCACCCCCGATCACAACGTTCCCACGTCCGATCGCTCGCTTCCGATCGCCGACCCAATCAGCCGCAAGCAGATCGAAACTCTGCGAGCAAACTGTGCCGAATTCGGCGTGCAATTGTTTGACATCGGCGACGTTCGTCAGGGGATTGTCCACGTCATCGGTCCCGAGAACGGTTACACACAACCAGGGATGACCATCGTTTGCGGTGACAGCCATACGGCAACTCACGGCGCGTTCGGCGCTCTCGCGTTCGGGATCGGCACCAGCGAAGTCGAACACGTTTTGGCAACTCAGACGTTGCTGCAGTTCAAGCCAAAGACGTTTGAATTGCGTGTCGATGGAAGCTTGTCAAAAGGCGTCACGGCCAAGGACATGATCCTGTACCTCATCGGCCAAATCGGAACCGCCGGTGGCACCGGATACGTGCTGGAGTACACAGGTGACGCCGTCCGCGCGTTGACCATGGAAGAACGCATGACGGTTTGCAACATGTCGATCGAAGCCGGGGCACGTGCCGGGATGATCGCACCCGACCAAGTCACGTTCGATTACCTCCGCGGACTTCCCGAGTCGCCAAAAGATTTCGATGCGGCGGTAAAACGATGGAGCGAACTGAACACCGATGCTGGTGCGTCATACGATAAGTCACTGACATTTGCCGGTTCGGATATCCAACCGCAGGTCACTTGGGGAACCAACCCTGGGCAAGTCCTTAGCATTACCGCGAAGACACCTAACCCCGCCGATTTCGACGACGCGACCGATCAGAAAACTACCAGTGACGCACTGAGCTACATGGGCTTGGATGCCGGTAAAGCGATTCAAGACATTTCGATCGACCGCGTCTTTATCGGGTCCTGCACCAACGCACGGATCGAAGATTTGCGTGCCGCAGCTGCAGTCGTCAAAGGTCACCGCGTTAGCGACAAAGTCAGCGCGATGGTTGTTCCCGGTAGCGGTAAAGTTAAAGAGCATGCCGAAAGCGAAGGTCTGGACAAGGTCTTCCGCGAAGCAGGCTTTGATTGGCGCGAAGCGGGATGCAGCATGTGTTTGGCAATGAACCCCGACAAGCTAGCGCCGGGCGAACGTTGTGCCAGCACCAGTAACAGAAACTTTGAAGGCCGTCAGGGCAAAGGTGGACGTACCCACCTGGTCAGTCCCGCGATGGCAGCGGCTGCCGCGATCGAAGGTCATTTCGTCGACATCCGCGATTGGAGCTACAAGGGTTAGAACGAATGCAAAGCTTTACAAAACATACCGGTGTTGTGGCGACGATGAATCGAGCCAACGTAGACACCGATCAAATCATTCCAAAACAGTTTCTCAAACGGATCGAGCGAACCGGATTCGGTCAGTTCCTGTTTTACGACTGGCGATTTGAAGACGACGGAGAAACTCCGAACCCAGAATTCGAACTCAACCAGCCAGCGGTTAAAGATGCGTCTGTTCTGATCGCTCGCCGAAACTTCGGAAGCGGATCCAGCCGTGAGCATGCCGTTTGGGCGCTTGATGATTACGGATTTCGCAGCGTGATTGCCCCTTCGTTCGCAGACATTTTCTTCAACAACTGTTTCAAGAACGGAGTCCTTCCGATCGTATTACCCGAATCGGACATTGACGAACTGTTCGCCAAGGCTGAAGAAAAAGGCACTTACGAATTGACGGTGGATCTCGAAAAACAAGAGATCTACGACGCCGATGGTTGGAAGCGATCTTTCGAAGTCGACTCCAGTCGCCGCGAAAAACTGTTGCAAGGTTTGGACGATATCGGGCAAACCCTGCAGATGGCGGATAAAATCGCAGAGTACGAAGCGGCTCGCACTTGGTAGCGCCGCTCGAAGTTAAGCTGATTACTTCTCGCTGCTGATTTTCTCCAACACCCCACTTTCGAATGAAACAACGAAACCTTGGCTTGATCGTTTGCCTATTCGCCACTCTTGTCTTGATCAACAACTCGACAAGCAAAGGCGACGACTTTCCAGTAGGCAAATGGGTTTCGTTGTTCAACGGTCAGAACCTGGAAGGCTGGACGCCCAAAATTCGCTACCACAAAGTGGGAGAGAATTACGGTGACACATTTCGCGTTGAAGACGGGCTATTGAAAGTCCGATACGACGAGTCAGCCTATCCGGCATTCGATGAGCGATTCGGACATTTGTTTTATGACCGTCCGTTTTCGCACTACCGATTTCGTGTGACCTATCGGTTCGTTGACCAGCAGGCCAATGGTGGTCCGGGCTGGGCGATTCGAAATAGCGGAGTCATGGTCCACGGGGAATCACCCGAGACGATGACGGTCGATCAGGACTTTCCTGCGTCCATCGAAGTCCAACTTCTTGGCGGCAATGGGACCGATGATCGTTCGACGGCAAACCTATGCACTCCCGGCACCAACGTTGTCTACAAGGGCAAATTGCATCGTGCACATTGCACGAATTCGAGTTCGAAAACGTTCCATGGCGAAGGTTGGGTGACCGTCGAAATCGAGGTCCGCGGATCTAAAGTGATCCGGCATATCATCGATGGGGAAAACGTTCTCGAATACACCGATCCCCAGCTTGATGAGTCTGACGATCACTCAAAAACCTTGATCGCAAAACGAAGCCAAGATGGGTTGCTGCTCGATAGCGGGACCATTTCGCTACAGTCAGAAAGTCATCCGTGTGATTTCAAAACGATTGAAATCATGGTGCTTGCTCCGTAGTGACGGACGTCTAACGCGGATCTTGATTCCGTCACGATGATTCGTTGACGGAATCAGCTTCGTTCAACCTTCCGTTGGCTAGTCGTGGGGGTTATCTCAGCTTTTGGTGCTTCGCATCGTCTTGCCAACACAACGCTAAATCGAGCCGTTAAGTTAAGCTAAACTTCAAAACTGTCGTCCCGTCAGGTCGTTGTCGAATTCGCCTGGATCGCTATGCCCTCGCGCAACTTTAATATCATTCTCTTCGCCGTCGTCACGTGCTGGTTGTGCCACGTCCAGTATCGAAAGATGCGGACCGCAAGCATCGTTGGCGAAGCGATTGACCTGATCGAACGCAATTACGTTGACCCGATCGACCGCGAGCAGTTGTTGACGTCAGCGATTCTTGGTGTGGTTGGCGAGTTGGACGAGCACAGCAGTTACTTTGCTGTCGATGCGTATCAGTCCTTTCAAGACAGCATGCATCAAGAGTTCGCCGGTATCGGAATCCTTGTTAGTCAACGCGACGAATCGAAACCGGTTCGTGTGATCACTCCGCTTGTTGGATCCCCAGCATTGCGTGCGGGGTTGCTGCCCGGTGACCAGATTATTAACGTCAACGGTGTCGACGTTTCAGCGATGAAACTGCCGGAGGTTAGCAATCGGCTCAAAGGTGCTCCGGGAACCGACGTCGACCTCATTGTCCGACGTGATGCCGATGAAATCGCGATGTCCGTTCAAAGGGCAACGATTGAGCTCGAGTCTGTCGTTGGCGACCATCGCGATGAAAATAATGAATGGGTCTACCGACTTAAATCTCATCCAGCCGTCGCATACATCCGCTTGAAAAGCTTTGGTGAAAAGACTGTTCGAGAACTGGAAGCAGTACTCACTGATCTTAATAACGATTTCGAAGCGCTGGTGTTGGACCTTCGTGACAATGGGGGCGGCCTGTTGTACGCCGCTCGCGATGTTGCCGATATGTTCTTGACCGAAGGCACAATCGTTTCGACTCGAACCCGTGGCGGGCAACTTGAAAAGGCATACTTTGCCGGTTCGAACGTCCTTGTTAATCCGAATCGCCCAGTCGCGATTTTGATCAACGGCAACTCCGCCAGTGCGAGTGAAATTGTTGCTGCGAGTCTGAAAGATAACGATCGTGCCATCATCGCCGGCACGCGAAGTTATGGAAAAGGTACCGTCCAAGAGATCAAACCGCTTCAGTATGGACGTAGTGCCCTTCGGTTGACGGTTGCCAAGTACTATCGACCTAACAATCGGAATATCCATCGCGACGCCGATGCGACTCCTGAAGACGATTGGGGTGTGCGGCCGACAAAGGGCTTCACAATTCCGATGAAGCCTGACGAACTGCAGCGTCTTGCAATTCGTTGGGACCGAGCCTCCTATCCGCTGCTCAGCGGGATCGACGACGAAGCGGATCCTGAGTCGGCAGTCGTTCCTGCTGTCACCAACAACGAAACGGAGCCGATAAGCGAGACGACGGAGTCCCAAAAGCAGGTTGATCGTCGCGAACAGGAAAAGATTCCCGATGCTCTCGATACGAATGAGTCAGACCTCAATGAGGTACCGGCTCCTTCCAAGGACAGCGATGGCGATGGGGCTGAAAGTTCGGGGCAAACCCAAGCTCTTGAGCAGGACGAAACTTCCGCTCAGGCCAGTGAATCAGAGCAGGCAATCGCGACACAAGAACTGTCACCCGACGCCAAAGAGAATTTGCAGCAGGGGCCTTCCGACCTTTCCTACGACCCGCCCCTGCGGGCCGCAGTTGGGAAATTACTCCACCAAGCTCATGGTGGAAACTGAACCGCGTGATGAAGGGGCCGAGGATCGAATAATCGCGATCGGCTTTACCCTTGCAGTCTCGTTAAGCGGAATGCATCCGGTCAATCGGGTGGTTTTTGACGGGCGAAGGGCACTTTATAACCGCTAAACTGTTTGCCGTTCGCCGGAAGCACAACTATTCTTTACTTATCCGCTTCTTCTCTTCTCTTTTGCATTTGAACTTCTCGCCCGCTCGCACAGGGAAAAAGGATCTACTAGCAATGTCTCGACGTTTGCTCTCTTTGGCAGCTCTTGCCGCGGTTATCGGTTCGACGACCGCAACGGTGAACCAGTCTGTGTTCGCCCAAAACCAGTCAGTCCTCGCTGAAACCTACGGACGCGGAGTGCATGCTTACTACGCTGGCGACTATGCCGACGCTTTCGACCAGCTCACAGCCGCGATCGATGGCGGATCGCGAGATCCTCGCGTCTATTACTTCCGCGGAATCGTCGCACACCTACAAGGCCGTCCGGAGCAAGCCGAAGGCGATTGGAAAGAAGGTGCTAAACTGGAAGCCGCGTACGGTGGCGGGTATTACGTCGGTCGCTCGCTATCTCGGTTCCAAGGCTCGGCCCGCTTGAAGCTTGAGCAAATTCGTCAGACTGCTCGTTTGGAAGCAATGGCGAATGCTTCGAACCGATCTGACATTCGTATGAAGGAGCTGAACGCAGCCGCTCCTTCACCGGTTCAGCAAGCACCGGCCACTCGACCCGCTCCTGCACCCGCCGCACCAGTCAATCCGACCGTCGATAACCCCTTCGCAGACGACGTCGCGCAAGGTGCTCCGAAAGTCGAAGATAACGACATGCTGAAAGATGTTGTCGGAGATCCCTTCGCAAACGAAGAACCCGTCGGCGGCGCAGCCGCTGCTGGTGGAGCGGCACCAGCTGCATCGGATGATCCATTCGGTGGATCGGCCCCCGCAGGTGGCGACCCGTTTGGCGGCGGAGATGCTGGTGGAAGCCCGTTCGGAGGTGGAGCCGGTGATAGCGACCCATTCGGTGGCGATCCGTTTGGCAACTAGTGTCGCTGTTAGCAGTTCGCTGCTTCTGAATTAACTTACAAAAAAAGCCAAGGCAAAACGCCTTGGCTTTTTTTGTGGTGTGATGGCAGAGTCGGGTGATCAGGCACCGGAACCAGATCACCCGACTCGAAAGCCATTACATCAAGTGAGCTTAGTGCATGACTTCGCATCACTTTCAGCTGCCCGAGTCGCAATTCCCCGTTACGACTCAAGCGATCATCCCTGAAGAAAGTGCGTATCCTTACTTTCCTCCCTTGGCCTAGCACAGTTAGCAAGCAGTGTGCCAATGAGGGTTTTGGACTTTCAGTTCGATGGCGGTAAACAGACTAATGGGGGCGAACGCTGACACTACGGCGGAATTTGGCGCTGGTGTCGGCACTTCAGCGATCGAAAAAAACAACGACGCTGACCAGAAGTTCAGCACATCTGGACCGTTGGCTAGCTCCGTTGCTAATAATCGAGGCAACGCCAGAATTCATCGCTCAACAATCGTGCATCTCTTGAGCGGACCTGCTTTCCGGCAAATTCACGCAATGCGCGTGCTCTGTCCCTGGATGTGCTCTGTCCCTGGATGTGCTCTGTCCCTGGATGTGCTCTGTCCCTGGATGTGCTCTGTCCCTGGATGTGCTCTGTCCCTGGATGTGCTCTGTCCCTGGATGTGCTCTGTCCCTGGAGATTTGCTATTAAAAAAACGCCGTGATTTGTCACGGCGTTTGCTGGCAATTTTTCGATGCGGACGCGGAAGCTTAGATTCTCGCCTGCGACTGGTTCGACGACAAATCTTCAGCGTCTGGGACGATCTTGGTCACGTTGACTTTCGTGCGACGCAATTCTTCAATCTCCGATGCCATGTCGGATATCAAATTGGCGATCTCAGTGCCGGCGGCTTCGCCGATATTGTTCATCAATGCCTTTCGTGAATTAAACGTCAATCCGTGTCGATTCATTGCTTCTTCCGAATGTCTGGACAAATATGCAGATGGTGTCGCCCCGCAGTCCCGTAGAAGTAAAGCGTAGTTTCCCTCACGCTCTCCGCAACGGCTTTTCAAGCAAAAAAGCCGGCTGCATACAAATCGTCGGAACGGTTATTCGACGGTGACACTCTTGGCTAAGTTCCTCGGTTTATCAACGTCGCAGCCACGAAGCAATGCGATGTGATAAGAAAGCAGCTGCAGCGGTACAACCGTCACGATCGGCTGGATCAATGAAGGGACGTCCGGGATGTGAATGACGTCGTCCGCGACCGCATCGATATGTGGATCATCTTTGCTAGCCACCGCGATGATCGGGCCGCCACGCGCCTTAACCTCTTCCATGTTTGCCAAAACTTTGTCGTATGTCGTTCCCTGAGGCACGATGAAGACGCTTGGCGTATTTTCGTCGACCAATGCGATTGGGCCATGCTTCATTTCAGCCGCAGGGTAGCCTTCGGCGTGAACGTAGCTGATTTCCTTCAGCTTCAATGCGCCTTCAAGTGCCGTCGGGAAATTCAATTGACGTCCCAAGTACAGAATGTTGGTCGCGTTCTGGTACTTCTCAGCGACCCTCTTAACCTGCTCGTTGCATGACAAGGCTTCCTGAACCGCACCTGGGGCCTTCATCAAATCAGAAATGATGTTGGTCCCGGCTTCATAGCTGAGGTGGCGAATCCGACCAAAGTACAGCGCAAGCATCGCCAGAACACAGCACTGGCTGGTGTATGCCTTGGTGCTCGCGACACCGATTTCGGGCCCCGCATGCAGGTAAACGCCGCCGTCGGCGGCCTGCGCGATCGAGCTGCCAACGACATTGCAAATGGCCAGTGTGCGGTGTCCTTTACGCTTGGTCTCACGCAAAGCTGCAAGCGTATCGGCGGTTTCACCACTTTGCGTCAACCCAAACACAAGCGTGTTGTTTTCGATCGGCGGGTTCCGGTACCGAAGCTCACTCGCGTACTCAACACTGACGGGAATCCGAGCGAGTTCTTCGATCAAATACTCACCCACTAGCGCCGAGTGCCAGCTCGTTCCGCAGCCGGTCAAGATGATCCTTTCGACGCTTCGCAGCTGCTGAGGCGTCAGGTTCAATCCGCCAAATACAGCGGTCGCGTTTTCTTCATCAAGTCGCCCACGCATCGCATTTCGTAGCGACTCGGGCTGCTCATAGATTTCCTTGAGCATGTAATGGTCATAGCCTTGCAGGCTGACTTCTTCTTCGACGGCTTCGAGTGGCTGAATCTGCACACTGACTTTGCCTTGGTCGCGGTGCAAAACGGTGAAGCCTTCCGGTGTCAGGATGGCCAACTGGTGATCCGCCATGTACACGATTCGGTCGGTGCATCCAGCCAACGGTGACGAATCGCTTGCGACGAAGTATTCGCCGTGGCCGACGCCGAGAACCAACGGACTGCCAAAGCGGGCCGCGATCAGAAGTTCTGGTTGATCTCGGAACGCAACCACCAAACCGTATGTACCACGCAGCTGCGCGATCGCCCACTGAACCGCTTGCGCGAATCGAAGCGAAGGTTGATCTGGAGTTTCCTTGGTGACCTTCAGCCCCTCGGCGACCAAATGCGCGACCACTTCGCTGTCGGTTGCCGAAGAAAACTCATAGCCCTTTTCGATCAATTCGTTTTTCAGGACTTGGAAGTTCTCGATCACACCGTTGTGGACAAGGATGACTTCGCCATCACCACCAACGTGTGGGTGCGCGTTTTCTTCTGTTGCGGGACCATGAGTTGCCCAGCGCGTGTGCCCGATCCCAAGCTTCCCATCGACGGGGTTTGGTCCTAGGCGTCCGGCCAACGCATCGATGCGTCCGACGCTGCGAGTGACATGGAACTGCTGATCGCACGTAATCGCGATTCCGGCGCTGTCATAGCCGCGATATTCCAGCCGACGAAGGCCATTAATAAGAAAGTCGCCAGCATTATTGGCTCCGACGTAACCAACGATTCCACACATGGATCAGGGCTCACCTTGTGAGGGGGAGGGATTCACTACACCAGTCGATTTATAAGCGTAGCTCACTACGAAAGATATGCCGGAAAAGTAATCCGTTCCGGTCAGGACGGTTGTCAGGTCCGTCACCAGTGCTTCGTGCCAACTCGATTTTAGGATTAGCCGCATGGCGTTAGCCACGGTTTCAGTGCAATAACCGGGGCTAACGCCCGTCGGCTGATGACCCGAACCCGTATTCTCATATGAATCGAAGCACTAGCGCCGGTTCATTCTCGATAGCCCGAAAAGTTTCGCAATCCAAGATGCGAACTTTGGTTCGCAGACCCGCATAAGGTCGATGCACCGGCGTCGGCGGCTTCCCTACCGCCGGTCAGCGGGTGTTTGATCGCCGTAGATGACGATGAAGAATGCTTGGACGAGAATCCAAAATCTGGTTTGAATGTATCCGCTACGCGGCTTTGCGGACCGCACCCGTGCTTGGGATGCAGGATGTTGACCAGATGCCCGATTGACGTCGCATGAACGTCGTCTCTGGCTTACTCAACCGAGTCAATAACCGCTGCTGCGCTTCGGTCGGATCGGATTGGTCAGCCCACAGGATAAGATCGACTTGACCATAGGTCCGTAAAACACGATCCAGGCCTTGCTCGACCGGCATCGGCACCAAGTGAACTTTTGCGGGATGTTCACGCAATTGACGGTGGAATTCACGCAGGGTAAGCGTGTTGCCGCCCATCTCAAATTCATCCACGGCGATATAGCAGACGGGCATTGAATGACCACGTCGGGTCAAGTTCTCGACAACGGTTCGGCCTCGTGTCCCATCGTTCACGCCGACTTCCAGGACGATTCGCACGTCCATCGAATCGATCTGCTTGCACAATTTTGCATCGGCTCGATCAAGCTTGGGCTTTTCAGTCTTGATCGCCTTAGCGGCACCTGCCGCGATAGGTGCAGGTTCGCTCGCGGATGCTGCAGAAACAGAAGCCGTATGAAGGCGAACTCGTTCACCTTTTGGCTCGGCATTTTTGTGTTCAGCTTTGCGCTCAGCCGTTACCGCCGAGGTCACAGCATGGACGCCGGATGACTGATCAACGGATGCAGACTTGTCTGTGGTTTGAATCGGAGCTTCGACTGCGTCATTGGTGTCACCCTTACCACAAATCGAATTCCACAGTTTTCGAAGTGGCATTGCTAGTTCTCCGCCCGTTTTTTCAGACCACCAAACAAGATCCTACGCCGTCGCAATTTGTGTCGGTCTTGGGACTGAAACCAATGCAAGGAATCCGCCAAACGAAGGATTAAACGCGTCCCGGTAAAGATTGCCGATTACGAAGACAGCCACGATTGGCGGAGGCTGCCGACGCCGCATCGCTCTGCTACGATAGCGTTTTTGGTTCAAGGATATTGATTTCGAGGATGATCCATTGAGAGTCGGCAGCGGTGGCGGATTTCGCGCAATTCTCTATACTTTCAAGAAAGGACGCGAAGCGGGCGGCGTTTGGAAGCTTTACAAAGCGTTGCGCACACGCAATAGCTGTAAAACTTGCGCCGTCGGAATGGGGGGCCAAAAGGGTGGCATGGTCAATGAACTTGGCCACGCGTTCGAAGTCTGCAAAAAAAGCATGCAGGCCATGGCTGCAGATATGCAGCCCGGTATCGATCCGAACTTTTGGAAGCAGAACTCCATCGAGTCGCTAAAAAAGCTGACGCCCAAAGAACTCGAAAGCCTCGGACGATTGATCCATCCGCTTCGGTATCGTGAAGGCGCAACTCACTACGAAGAGATCACCTGGAAGGAAGCGATCGATTCGATTGCGAAACAATTCAAAGCGATCACTGCTGATGAATCATTTTGGTACTTCAGCGGACGCAGTAGCAACGAAGCTGGTTTTTTACTGCAGTTGCTCGCTCGTGTCTTCGGTACAAACAACGTCAACAACTGCAGCTATTATTGTCACCAAGCCAGCGGCGTTGGATTGCAAAGCAGTGTCGGAAGCGGTACCGCGACGATTCTGTTGGACGATCTAGAAAAAGCAGACACGGTCTTCCTGATCGGTGGCAATCCGGCTAGCAACCACCCGCGTTTGATGACCAGCTTGATGCGAGTCCGTCGCGCAGGTGGCAACGTGATTGTGATCAACCCGGTTCGTGAAACCGGATTGATCAACTTCCGAATCCCAAGCGATCCGATTTCCCTACTAAAGGGAACGAAGATTGCCTCACACTACATCCAGCCTCACATCGGCGGTGATCTCGCTTTGCTTTGGGGAATCGCCAAGGCAACCAAGCAGCTCAATGCGTTCGATAGCGAATTTTTATCCCAACACACAACCGGTCAAGAGCAGTGGGCGCAGGCTCTCGATGAACTGAGCTGGCAAGAGATCGAATCGAAGTCCGGCATTGCTCGCAGTGAGATCGAGGCGATCGCAAAGTTATATGCCTCGTCAAAGCGAAGCGTCTTTTCGTGGACCATGGGCATCACCCATCACGCGCACGGAGTACAGAATGTCCAGGCGATCGCCAATTTGGCGTTCGCCCGTGGCATGGTCGGTCGCGAAGGATGCGGGCTGATGCCGATTCGCGGTCACAGCAATGTGCAAGGAATCGGCTCGGTCGGTGTGACTCCGAAGCTGAAAACTCAAATCTTCGAAGCGCTCAAGAATCAGTTCGGAGTCAATTTGCCGGAGACCGAAGGCAAAGACACGTTGGAGTGCATGGAGGCTTCTGCGCGCGGCGAAATCAAAGTTGGCTTCTGCCTAGGCGGAAACCTCTATGGTTCAAATCCCGATTCAGCGTTCGCTGACAAGGCACTATCGAATCTTGATTTGAACGTGATGATGAACACGACGATGAATACAGGTCATGTTCATGGTCTGGCGCGCGAAACGATTATTTTGCCAGTGCTCGCTCGGGATGAAGAGCCATCACCGACGACTCAGGAGTCGATGTTCAACTTCGTTCGGCTTAGTGATGGTGGTCCTGCAAGATTGCCTGGGCCACGCAGTGAGATCTCCGTGATCGCTGCGATTGGAAAGCAACTGTTACCGGACACCCCGGGTATCGACTGGGACGACCTAAGTCAGCCCTCGACGATTCGGAAATGGATTGGTGCGGTTGTACCGGGCTACGGCAAGATCTCGGATATCGACGAAACCAAGGAAGAGTTTCAAATCGAGGGGCGCACGTTTCATCAACCCAAATTTGGGACCCCCGATGGACGTGGCGTTTTGCATTGTCACCAACTTCCCGAACTGAAGGGGACCGATTCCAAGCAACTGCGACTGATGACCGTTCGCAGCGAAGGCCAGTTCAATACGGTTGTCTACGAAGAGGAAGACTTGTATCGAAACCAGGATCGACGCGACATCATTTTGATGCACCCTGATGACCTCGTTCGTTTGGGATTAACACATGATCAAAGGGTGACAGTGCAGAGTGACACGGGAAAATTGCACGGCATCTTGGCCAGAGGCTATGACTCGATCCGAAGTGGCAACGCGTTGATGTATTACCCTGAGGCGAACATTTTGGTTTCGCGGCACGCGGATCCACAAAGCAAGACGCCTGCGTTTAAAGGCGTCGTCGTTGAATTGATTGCCGAATAGCAGTTGGCGTGATGACGGCATCGACCGTTGGCTAAGTCATCGAATTGGACTGCCACCGCTTTGCGAACTTGCAAGCGGTGTGGAAAGGTCGGCTCTGGTACGCCGCGGAGTTTCCAGGCAGGTTATCATGGGAGGAGTCGCGCTCGCTGATGGGCGTGCCCCCGACAATCTTCTTCCCTTCCTGCCTTTGTTCATCCTGCCCGCCATGAAATTCTCTCGCCAGTTCTTGGTTGTTCTCCTCGTTGCGATACCGACGATCGCATTCACACTGAATCAAAAGGCTCACGCAGCGCCACCAAACTTGGTGCTGCTGCTTAGCGATGACATGGGGTGGAGCGATTATGGCTTCATGGGGCATCCCGACGTACAGACACCGAATTTGGATCGCCTCGCCAAGCAGTCCGCGGTGTTTCCTCGAGGTTACGTTCCTACCGGGTTGTGTCGTCCTTCGCTAATGACCTTGCTTACCGGTCACTATGCGTCAACTCACGGTGTGACCGGCAACGATCCATCTCCTAAATACGCGGACAAGGACTCTGACCTGTACCAGCAGCGTCGCGCGCAGTTGATTTCGTATCTCGACCGTTTCGAAACGCTACCCGAAGCTCTGGCCAAACAAGGTTACATCAGCCACCAAAGTGGCAAGCTTTGGGAAGGCAGTTATCAGAATGCCGGGTTTACAAACGGGATGACGAAAGGGTTTCCCAATCCTGGTGGTCGGCACGGAGATGCCGGTCTGAAAATTGGTCGTGAAGGAATCAACGAAATCAACACGTTTCTTGATGACGCCGTCCAACAGGAAAAGCCTTTCTACCTGTGGTATGCACCGTTCATGCCTCATACCCCGCATACGCCGCCGCAGCGATTGTTGGACAAGTATCGCGACGGTCGCCCGTTGACGGTCGCAAAGTACTATGCGATGTGTGAATGGTTTGATGAAACCTGTGGGCAAATCATGGAGTCCCTGGAAGAACGCGGACTGGCCGAAAACACCATGATTGTTTACTTGACCGACAACGGTTGGATTCAAAACCCCGATGGTCGCGGCTACGCTCCACGCAGTAAACAGACGCCTTATGAATATGGAGTGCGGACGCCGATTTTCTATTGGATGCCCGGAAAGATCAAACCCGGCGTGCGAACCGATCTGGTAACCAGCTTGGATATCTACCCGACCATGTTGGCAGCAGCTGGTGGCGAAGTCTCAGATCAACTGCCAGGTCTGGATCTAATGGATGAACTTTCCACTGGCGACAAGATTGATCGTGACACGGTTTATGGCGAAGGTTTTGCACATGATATCGCTGACATCGAAAAGCCCGAAGCCTCGTTGTTGTACCGTTGGGTCATCGAAGGTCCTTGGAAACTGCTGCTGACCTATGACGGCGAAGTCAATCGCTATCAGTCGACGCATCCTCGAACCGAAAAAGGGCCTCAACTGTTCAACTTGATCGATGACCCGCACGAAAAAACTAACCTCGCCAAAGATCACCCCGATGTGGTGGCCCGTTTGGCAAAGAAGCTTGAGCAGTGGTACCCTGTGACGGAACGCAAGACGATCACGACACCGTGATCGTCAAGGCCTGGATAACCCGATGAGCCCCGCTTGTCGGGTTTGAATTTACCGACGCCAACTTGAATGGTTGTATGCAATTAAATCATGAAAGAGTGATTTCTCTGGGATCATCTGTCGTATCGATTGCTTTCGTGTTGATCCTTTCAGCGACTTTCCAGAGTCCCACTTGGGCAGGGAAATACAACACCGTCGTCAACATTGGTGACGAGGCTCCGCAATGGCAGGACTTGCCTGGAACCGATGGTAAACTTCATTCATCGGATGAATTGAAAGACGCCAAAGCAACCGTGGTTGTCTTCACATGCAATTCTTGCCCTTATGCGATCGACGCCGAATCACGTTTGATCGATCTGGCTAAGGCTTACGAATCCAAGGGGGTTCAAATCGTAGCGGTCAATGTCAACAAGGTCGAGGAAGATCTGCTTCCCGCGATGAAAGAACGTGCGGAGCTGAAGAAGTATCCTTTCACCTATCTGTTTGACGAATCACAGAAGATCGCGAAGGATTTTGGCGCTAAATACACTCCAGAATTCTTCTTGCTCGATGCCCAACGCAAGATCGTCTACATGGGATCGATGGATGACAGTCCTGACGGTAAAGACGTCAAACAGCAATACCTTCGCTCTGCAATTGAAGCTGTCTTGAATGGCCAAACTGTGACTGATTCGGAAACCGTGCCGATCGGATGCCGGATCCGCCTTGAACGCGAACGTCGCCGTCGTCGGTAATCGCACGCCCACTTGTAAACCACGCCATCGGACTTTGTCGCTTTAGGTTGCCACGTTGGAAAGTCGTCATCCACCCGTTCGATCGAAGTATCTTTCGATCCTTCTGTTGTCGCTATCGGTGACCGCGACGGCGGCGATGACCTGTGTGCTGATCGTCGCCAACGGATCCGTCACCCTTTATGGGCTACATTGGTTCGTCAGCGAAAACCCGGAGTGGGCCGATCGTCGAAGCGTTATCCAGTTTGCACTTTTCACCGTGCCACTGCTGATGGTGGTGATTGAGTGGCTGATCTGGGACTTCATCCGCGGCCGACTTTCGAAAGAGCGGTGGGAACGGGAGTTATAGTCGCGGTGCTCTGTCGATCGCACGTTTAACGCGGCGTTACCACTTGATGCTATTCAGCCACTGACGCCGCTTGCGAAGTTCGCGATCTACGTTTGCCAGTTAATGCGACAAAGCTTGGGACCAACACGGTTCGGACATAGAAGGTATCGATCAGCACACCCAGCCCGAGCGCAAAGCCGAGCTCAATAATGCCACGCAGTCCCGTTGTGGCGTCCGTTTCGATTCCGATCATATTTAGAATCGTCGGAAGCCAAGCTGACGCGGTCATGCTGAAAAACGTTGCGGCCATCACCATCCCACAGGCAGTGATGATGCCACCGGTTCGAGAGATCGCATATCGTAGCGCCGAAAGCCAAGGTCGTGTCTTTTGCTCCTCGACAATCCGAGTGACCAAGTACACGTTATAGTCTTGGCCAACAGCTACCAAGATAACGAACAAAAACAAAGGCAGTTTCCAGTCGAGACCGACGTAGGCATCGCCGTAGGCAGCCTTGAAAAATAGGACTGTCATCCCAAGTGTCGCGTAGTAGCTGAGCAAGACAGTGAAGATCAGGTACAGGCATAGCCCGATTCGCCGTATCACCGCGATTAAGATCAGCAGCACGGCAATCACAACAGCGATTTTGATTCTTACATTGTCCGAAATCGTGACGCTGCGCAAGTCGATAATCGAAGGCGTCGTGCCGGTGTAGTAAAAGCGAGAACCTGACCATCGAGATTCCGGTTCGCGAGAGACTTCACCCAGCATTTTTCCGATCCCGGAAACAAGTCTTGCCGTTTCGATCGAAAACGGATCACCATCAATGATGACGTCCAATCTTGCCAAGCGGTCTTGGTATTCCGGGTTATGGGAAAAGAAATAGTTTTGTGCAACGCGATGTTGTCGGAGTGCTCTACGTTTCCAAGCTTCACCACTAAGAAGTCCCATTTCACGATCGGGCGGGAAGTCACCCAGGGGATCGTTGGCTGTGCGGACACCGACGACTCCAGGTTGCTCGTAAAGCCGATCGGAAAGCGACTCGATATCTTTGCGTAGCTTTTCGCGTGGTTCGCCTTCGGGGCGAACGATCAGGACGGTGACGGGATTGATTTTGCCAATTTCGAAGTGTTGCGAGAGAAGTCGAAACCCACGGCGGCTGGCCGCATCGTTGTCCAGTTGACTGCTCAGGTCATACGTTACGGAACGTTCGCTGTACCAACCAAAAATGGCAGGAACCAACAGGATCGTGATCCCCAAGATAAATGTGATTTTCGGGCGGCGCGTAATCTTGATGGCAATCCAGTCCCAGACATTGGATCGGTTGACCCCATGATTTTTGTTCGAACTGTTCGCAAATAGCGATCTTGAACTCGTCGGATCGGGCCGGATGATGCCAGGCCAAAAAACTGTCGGGCCGAGTGCAAATAGCAAGGCGGGTGTCAGAGTCAGGCAGACAACGAGCCCAACGAGCAAACAAACTGCGATGATTGGTCCTGTGTAGTGATACTTGCCAAAGTCGGCGAACCAGAGCATCGCCAAACCAAAGACTGTCGTTAGGGCGCTACCGAGCAGGGCTGACGTTACACCCGACAAAGCGTTTCGACAGGCGATCCCCCATTCCGATTTCGACGCCTCTTCGCGAAGACGCGCGATCAAGAACAAGCAGTAATCCGTTCCTGCACCAAATAGGATGACAACGATGAAGATCCGGCTGGTTGTAAAAACCCGCATGTCCAGCCAACTGATCACATCACGGATCGACCAATCGGTTAGCAACGCCACCATCGATGTCGAAACGGCGACCGCAACCCCGATCGAAACCATCGGGACGGCAACCAGCAGCGGAGCACGATAGACGATGATCAAGATCAGTAGGATCATAATGACGGTAATCGATTCGGTATATCGAATCGCATCACGTGCCGCGATCAAGGTTTCTCCGCCAATGGCCGCCGACCCTGTGTATTCCAGACGGAGCGGTGGTTGATCGGTCTGCTTCTGATTGACGTGTCGCAAGCTATATTCGCGAACATCGTTTAGAAGCGAGTCGAGCTTTTCGAGTGTCGCGATGTTACCCGTCGCCGCCAATTCACTGTTCATGCGAATGACGGCAAGTTTCGCAGCAGGTTGACTTAGCAAGCTGCCAAGAATGGTATCGTCCCAGGACAGCAAATCTAACATCGCGTCCCAAGACTGGAGATCTCGGTCGGCGATCGGAGTTGCCACATCGTCGATCGTTGGCATCAACAGTTTGGCGTCTTCAAGATCGCTTTCGGCCTGTGCTAAGTCATCGCCGATCGTTTCCAGCAGATGCGCTCGATCGTAGTAGCTGATCGCCATCCGAGGTTCGGTCAGGGTCGGTTCCGTCTCCGGAACGAACTCGAGATACGCTTCGTAAAATCGGGCGTCGACGGAGATCGAATGGTCCAGTGCAACTTTGGCTCGCTCGATCCAGGCTTGCGATGCCTCGGGTGCTTCTTCGATTGGGCCGGACTCGTAACCCAGACGCTGCGCCCTCTGCCAACAAACCTCGGCCAAGCGATGATGAAATCGACGGAGCAAGTCATCGCCGACCATCAAATCCAATTCGCTGAGCGGTGTCGTGGTTCCTTCGGCAACCTTGTCACGTCCGAGTACGATCACGATTTCGCTGCGTGCACGTTCGCCAGGAAAAGCTTCGTCGAGAACCTTTGCCGCAGCGACCGTGTTCATGCGATCGGGCAGGTACTCGAAGTCCCCGTCGTAGGCGATATCGTTCCACTTCGGTGCGAGCGAGATGAAACCCGCGGTGATCAGAACCCAGCACGCCATCACCACCCAAGGGCGACTCGTCGTTGTCTTCGCGAGCTTTTCAGTGAATATGGATAGCATGGGCAATGCAGGAGTGCAGGCGGCGGGGCATTCGGACCATTGAAGTCTGTCGCGTTTCCGATCGAGCCACCCATGTTTTCACGCACGGCTCAGAATCTGGTTCAACTGATTGCGGGAGTTGCGGTGGGAATCGAGGGCCTGACTGAGCAACCGACGTTGCCGATCAATTTCATCGATCGGACATCAACACGATATGGTTTGGTGATTCAGTAAAGGCTTGTGGATGAAGGGACAGGTTCATGGTCACGTTGTTATACCACCGACTATCAAATTTGATGCAGGGGGGATCCCTAATGAGGCGTACATCACACCTCTATCGATTGTGCTGTCGGTGCGTCGCCGCAACTTGATGAGGGTCCTTCGCAATGCATCAAGATCCGATCGGGCATCGATCTCGGTCACCTCGGCAGCACAGCGTTCGTTACACAAGAGATAGGATCATAAAAAACGCCCCGTGATCGGTTGGTCGACCACAGGGCGTTTCGAGTTTTTCGATTTAGCTATATCAGCGAAATCAAACGGCACTGACTTTCCAAATGTCGTCTGCGTATTGCTGGATAGTTCGATCGCTCGAGAACCATCCGCTGTTAGCGGTATTCAAGATGCTCATGCGATCCCACTGGGTCGGATTCTTGTAGGTACCGGCCACTTGAGACTGTGCATCGATGAAGCTGCGTAGGTCGGCGATCGTCAACCATTGGTCGCCTGGGTTCCGCAGTCCTCCGATCAATTCGCCAAAGATCCCTGGTTCGCTCGGATTGAAGTGTCCGCCTTCGAGCAATTCCATCAGGCGGCGAATGTCTTCATCGCCGTTGATGATTGCGTTGGGGTCGTAGCTCTTTCGGGTCTCTCCTACTTCGCTAGCGTTCATGCCGAAGAGGAAGAAATTCTCCTCGCCAGCCTTCTCGCGAATTTCGATGTTGGCGCCGTCAAGGGTACCGATCGTTAGGGCACCGTTCATCATGAATTTCATGTTCCCGGTTCCCGAAGCCTCTTTACCGGCTGTCGAAATCTGCTCGCTCAGTTCAGTACCTGGGCAGATGACTTCCATCGCTGAGACGCGGTAGTTGGGGAAGAACACCATTCGCAGCAACTCGGCAGCTTTCGGTTCAGCGTTTACACGAGCGGCAACGCTATTGGCAAGCTTGATGATCAGCTTCGCGATGTGGTATCCCGGAGCGGCTTTTCCACCGATCAATACGCAGCGAGGAACCATGTCGGTCGTATCACCCGCCATGATCCGGTCATACAAATGGACGACATGCAGGATGTTTAACAGCTGACGCTTGTACTCGTGAATTCGTTTGACTTGGACATCAAACAGCATCGATGGGTCAAACTGAACGCCAGTGTTTAACTTAACGTAGTCGGTCAGGCGTTGTTTGTTGAACTGTTTGACTTCACGCCATTTCTTTTGGAACCCAAGGTCATCAGCGTAGGGGGCTAGATCTTTGATCTTTTCCAGATCGGATTCCCAAGCCGAGCCAATGGTATCGGTCAACAGGTCGCGCAGTTTGGGATTGCAGTGCGACAACCACCGACGTTGCGTTACACCGTTGGTTTTGTTGTTGATCTTGTTCGGCCAGATTCGATCGAAGTCCGAGAATAGACCACTCTTGAGCAAATCGGTGTGCAGCTGTGCGACGCCGTTGACCGAGAAGCTGCCGACGATCGACAGGTAAGCCATACGGATGTGTGGATTGCTGCCGCCTTCGATAATCGAAACGCGGCTAAGCAATTCGTTGTCGCCAGGGTATTTCTTTTTAACGAAGGTGACGAAGCGATCGTTGATTTCATAGATGATTTCAAGGATCCGCGGCAGCAGATTTCCGAACAGACCGACCGACCAACGTTCTAGTGCTTCGGGAAGCAACGTGTGGTTGGTGTAAGCCATGCACTCGGTCGTAATCTCCCAGGCTTCGTCCCATTCCATGTTGTGTTCGTCCATCAACAGACGCATCAACTCTGGAACCGCACATGCGGGGTGGGTGTCATTCAGCTGGAAGCAGTTCTTTTTGCCGAAGTCGGTGAAGTCTTCCCCGTGGCGTCGCACCCAGTCGGCGATCACGTCTTGTAGACTTGCCGAAACAAGGAAGTACTGCTGCTTCAGTCGCAGTTCTTTTCCGTTTTCGCTGGCGTCGTTCGGATAGAGCACCATCGAAATCTGTTCGGCGTTGTTTTTGTCGGCAACCGATTCGGTGTAACTACCGGCGTTGAATTCACCGAGGTCAAATTCATCGTTGGCGGTTGCTTTCCAAAGCCGCAGCGTGTTGACGGTACCGTTACGGTATCCGGGGATTGGCATGTCGTAGGGAACTGCCAATACAGGTTGTGATTCAACCCAGCGGAAGTGATTCTTTCCGTCTTCGCCAATCACACGTTCGGTTCGACCGTAAAGATGAACCGTTCGCGTGTCTTCGTGTCGTTCGATTTCCCAAGGGTTGCCGTTGCGCAACCAGTGGTCGGGGCCTTCGACTTGCCGTCCACCATCGATCGTTTGGTGGAACATCCCATATTCGTAGCGAATGCCGTAACCCGAGACAGGCAGTTTCAAATTCGCGCAGCTATCCAGGAAGCATGCTGCCAGTCGTCCCAAGCCGCCGTTGCCGAGTCCGGCATCAGGCTCTTGATCGACAACTTCTTCGAGTCCGACGCCAAAGCGATGCAGCGCAGCACGCATGGGCTCGTCGAGATCAAGATTTAAAAGAGCGTTGTTTAGCGAACGTCCAAGCAAGAACTCCAGCGACAGGTAGTTCACGCGACGTGTGTCGCTTGCGTCAACTCGCTCGCGCGTTTTGATCCAATCTTCGGTAATCCTGTCCCGTGCCGCTAACGCAGCGGCACGGTAGCAATAGTCACTGTCGGACTCGGCTTCGCTCTTTCCGAACGTGAACAACAGGTGACGACGGAACTCACGAGAAAGCGTGTCCAGAAGCACCACACCATTGCCGTTGTTGTGGTCGGTCATAGGACTATCTTCGAGGGTTTTTTGCATCGTCATTCTTATCTTGGTCGTAAACCGTTTTTCTGAGTGTAGCAGGTCAAAGGTGCGAACTTGCAACGTCACGGGATCTGCAAAAGCGAAGGCTGATGCGATTCCAGCGACTCGGTTGGCTCACATCCAGAAACCTACTCACGTAAACAACACCCGGACGTTCAAGGTACAGTCATAGGGCCCGGGACACGTAGAAACAACCGTTCCAGGCTCAACGAAATGTAGGGGAAGAATGGACGCCCGCACGGATAGCGGATGGTACGTAGCCCTGAACAAAAGTTGGGCTTCGCTGATCTTTTGTCCCCCTAACATTCTCGCGGCGACTGTCCAGGTCACATCGAGGTGTCTTCATGAGTGATCGGATGCGATTGGGTGTAAAGCAAGAAAAAACACCAGGATTAAGCTTTCCCCATCAGTCACAAGCCATTCGACACGTTCACAACGCCGCAATCGGAATTCTCCGCACGATCGTCAGCCTTTACCTGCGGCCGTGAACGCTCAGATCGGATTGATGATGCGGTGTTCCACCCAAGGGAGTGGTGTCCGGCATGTCGGTCGTTGAGGAAACGAACCAATCACATCAGCCGCAACGCGCCAGCGTGCGGTTATTTCCGTGGCTACAGGCCAGCGGATGCGGGAACCGCGAGCTGGCGCTCTGCGTCTGATGAAGACAGACCAACACATCAGCCGCTACGCGCCAGCGTGCGGTTAATTCCGTGATTGCAGGCCAGTGAATGCAGGAACCGCGAGCTGGCGCTCAGCGGCTGATGAAGGCAGACCAACACATCAGCCGCTACGCGCCAGCGTGCGGTTACTTCCGTGACTACAGGCCAGCGGATGCGGGAACCGTGAGCTAACGCTCAGCGGCTGATGGAGACAGACCAACACATCAGCCGCTACGCGCCAGCGTGCGGTTAATTCCGTGATTGCAGGCCAGTGAATGCAGGAACCGCGAGCTGGCGCTCAGCGGCTGATGAAGGCAGACCAACACATCAGCCGCTACGCGCCAGCGTGCGGTTACTTCCGTGACTACAGGCCAGCGAATGCGGGAACCGTGAGCTGGCGCTCAGCGGCTGATGAAACCAGACCAACACATCAGCCGCTACGCGCCGGCGTGCGGTTAATTTCGTGACTACAGGCCAGCGGATGCGGGAACCGTGAGCTGGCGCTCAGCGGCTGATGAAACCAGACCAACACATCAGCCGCTACGCGCCGGCGTGCGGTTAATTTCGTGACTACAGGCCAGCGGATGCGGGAACCGCGAGCTGGCGCTCAACGGCTGATGAAGACAGACCAATACATCAGCCGTTGGCGTTTTAGCGTGCGGTTAGTCTTGTGCTTACTGGCCAGCGGATGCGTGAACCGCGAGCTGGCGCTCAGCGGCTGATGGAAACGAACCAATCACATCAGCCGCAACGCGCCAGCGTGCGGTTACTTCCGTGACTACAGACCAGCGGATGCGATAACCGCGAGCTGGCGCTCAGCGTCTGATGAAATCAGGCCTTATCGAGACGGGAGGTCAAACAGCTGCGACTGCTTACTTGGTTTCGTATTTAAACTTGCTTGATGAGTTTTCGCGCCGACTCGCATCGCCCAGGCATCATACTTCTCTGACAGTCGAGTCACGATCTCGGGCTGACGGTCGGCCAAGTTCACGGTTTCAGTTTTGTCATTCGAAAGATCGTATAGCTCCCAATCTTTGCTGCGTTCTGCAACCAGCTTCCATTTTCCATCGCGGACCGAATGGTTAGACGAAAATTCCCAGAAGATCGGTGGTCGAGACGATTGTTCTTGCCCCGTGATGGTGCTGACCATCGAGACGCCTTCCATTGATTGGATCGCTTTCCCCGCGAACTTGTCGGGATACTTCCCGCCGGAGAGTTCTACGAAGGTCGGCATCAAGTCAACGATGTGATGAGTCGCTTTCGAGACCGTTCCGGCGCCCGCAAGCTGCTTTGGCCAATGAATAATCATCGGGGAAAGCGTTCCGCCCTCATGAGCGTACTGCTTGTAAAGACGAAGCGGTGTGTTGCACATGTTGGCCCAACGTGCGTCGTACGCGTAGTCACTTTCAGCGGGGCCGGGCGGAATGTTGTCGCTGCGAAGGCGGTTATAAGGACAGGCGCCGTTGTCAGAGAAGAATAGGATGAGCGTGTTGTCCAGCTCTCCGTTTTGTTTCAAGTTGTCGACTAAACGTCCGACGTTTTGGTCCAAGCGATCGACCATTGCGGCATAAACTTCCATCATCGGAATCAAGAAGCGTTTCTGAGAATCCGACAGCTTGTCGAAAGGCTCGACTTTGGGATCTCGCTCCGTCAACGACCATGTCGGGTCAATTAAACCGAGTTCCTTTTGACGGGCGAAACGCTGTTGGCGAATCTTGTCCCAGCCGATGTCATAGCGACCTCGATACTTCTCAATTTCTGTTTCCGGTGCGTGCAACGGAAAGTGTGGCGCGTTGTGTGCCAGGTACAAGAAATACGACTGATCCTTTTGTCGGGCTTGTTCAAGAAACTCGATGGCGTAATCGGTAAATGCATCGGTCGAATAAAAGTCGTCCGGCGCCTCGAAAACTTCGCGATCCAGACGCATCAAATTTTTTCCGTTGCCCCAGTCTTTCCCAGTAAAGAAATTGATCGCGCCACTGAGGAAGCCAAAGTATCGATCAAATCCTCGATCGAGTGGGTGTCCATCAAGATGCCACTTTCCACTCATCATCGTCGTGTATCCGGACTGACGCAGAACTTCAGCCAGGGTCACATGACCGGGCTTCTTCAAATTCTTGGACTGTTGATGCCAGAGTCCGGTCAACAACGAGGCACGTGTTTCGCTGCACTTGGCGTTGTTGTGAAAGTCTGTCAGACGCAGTCCGGATTTTGCCAAGCGGTCGAGATTGGGAGTGTCGATTTCGCCCCCATAGCAACCGAGATCGGAGAAGCCCATGTCGTCGCAAACGATCACAACGATATTGGGGCGATCGTCCGCTAAGCAGCGATCGGAACTTGCGATTGAGAGGATCAACAACAAGAAAGACAAGACATTCGGTTGCAATTTCATACGAACGGTCATCGATGAAGATGTGTGGAAACGAGAGACCAAGCAGAGCAATGCGAATTAGTTGCGTTCGACAATCACGTCATCAACCCAAGCATTTTTCAAAACCGCTAGACGCAAACGCGACTTGGTGTCATGCCCGATACCGGACGATGTCAAAGAGCCAATTTTCTTTCCGTCGATCGAGACGATCATCGTTTCGTTTTCGATCTGTACTTGCAAGTCGTGCCAGGCATCTTTCGACAGGTCGATGGCAAACGATTGCTCCTTGGATTTGATCAGCTTGCGGTCTGCAGGGGTAAGTGTTTTGGCCTTTGACCTTTCATGCACGTCTAGCTTCATGCGTCCGGTTTTCAAGTCGATGATGGTCAGTTTAGTTGGACGGATTTTGGCAACGCATAAGTGACCGGCGTGGACTGACTTTTCATTCATGTCAGCGAAGTTGATCCCAAGTTCATCGCCGCTGCTAATTTTGAATTTCATGCCAATGGTGACATTTTTGAAATCCAAATCGTGGACGACAGAAACGCCGTGATCGGCAACCTCGTGTCGATAAATATGCAATGCGCCGTCCGCCAAGTCGGCTTGCTTGTTTCCTTTGGCTCGACTTTTACTGTTGGTCGACCAACCATGTCCTACATCTTCTTTCGTATCGTCTTTCTCTTGGCGATCAAAATGGTCTTCCAGAATTCTTTCGCCCGCAGCGACGTGGCCCGCAGTGACGTCGCCCGCAATGACCTGGGACGTCTCTGAGAAAAGAGAGATCGGGACAAGCATGACTGCGAACAGATATGTAAAGATCACGAGAGTTCGGTGGTAAGTTTTCATCAGCGCTGCCGATTGTTTTGGAGGAGTTGGTGATCGCGGAACGTCGCCGAATGGTCAGTTCTGCAATATGGAGGGGCCCCTAGTTTAACCGGTTCCGTGGCCGCGCGGCTGTCTTTGGTGGGCTGTCGCGAATCGAGTTCCGGGACTATAAAACCCACCGAAACGAGCGTCGTGGGTCGAGCCACCGGAAATCTCATTCACGCCGCTTTTTGGATGTGAATTCTCACTTACGACCACCCATCGTCACCATGCCTCGCGTTAAACCATTCCGTGCTGTCCGTCCGCCCGCCGACAAAGCTGCCTCCGTGGCCAGCGTTCCCTACGACGTTGTAAACCGAGCCGAAGCGGCCAAATTGGCTGAAGGAAACGCGGAATCCTTCTTGCATGTCGTCCGACCCGACATCGATCTACCCGCTGAAACGGATCCTTACGCGGACGAGATCTACGAGACCGCGGCGAAGAATTTCCGTGGATTCATGGATTCGGGAGTTCTGCTCCAGGATGATTCAGAAAGCGTGTTTCTGTATCGTCAGATCATGGATGGAAAAAGCCAAGTCGGTGTTGTTGCCTGCTGTCATGTCGACGATTACGAAAACAACAAGATTCTAAAGCACGAGTACACGCGGCCTGCCAAAGAAGACGACCGTACGCGTCACGTGATGACGTTGGCAGCCAACGCGGGGCCAGTCTTTCTGACTTATCGAGATCACGACGAACTGAACAAGCTGGTCGAAGCTGCGATTGATCAAACGCCACTTTATGACTTTACCGCTGAAGACGGCGTCCAGCACACTGTCTGGAAAATTGATGCTGCAGATCCGTATTGCCAAGCCTTGACCGAAGTGCCTGCGTTCTACGTTGCTGATGGGCACCACCGAGCCGCTAGCGCTTGGCGAGCAGGAAAGGCTCGTCGTGAAGCTAACCCAAATCATACCGGCGAAGAAGAATACAACTGGTTCTTGACCGTGTTGTTTCCTGCCTCGCAATTGAATGTTCTGGCCTACAACCGTGTTATCAAAGATCTCAACGGACTGACCGCCGAGCAGGTCCGTGAAAAGCTAGCCGAAGTCGGTACCATGGAGCCGACGGACAATCCGGTTCCCGATCAAGCGGGCAGCTTTTGCATCTATCTGGATGGGGCGTGGTCGAAGTTGACGATTCCTGCCGAATCCATCGACCAAGATGATGCGATCAATTCGCTCGATGTCGCATTGCTGGAAAAACGAGTGATCACCCCGATCTTCGGGATCGATGACGTACGTACGGATCCACGCATTGACTTTGTCGGTGGCATCCGCGGCACCGGTGAACTGGAGCAAAAAGTTCAGTCCGGTGAATGGGCTTTCGCCGTCTCGATGTTTCCGACATCGATCGAACAGCTGATGGCGGTTTCGGATTCCGGCCAAGTCATGCCACCGAAGAGCACCTGGTTTGAGCCCAAGTTGCGAAGCGGTTTGATGGTCCACCTGTTGGACTGATCCGCAAGTCCCGCGATTAACCGTATGCTGGCGTGCCAACGGCTGATGTGTTCACAACAACTGGAAACATATCAGCCGCAGAGCGTTAGCTCACGGTTAACGTCGGAGCCTAGTCACCAATCCCAGGGAACCGCACGCTGGCGCGTAGCGGCTGATCGAGCATCGCCAAAACCGGAATCCCATCAGCCGATGAGCGTTAGCTCACGGTTCGCGTCAGGTGCTAGTCACCAATCCCAGGGAACCGCACGCTGGCGCGTAGCGGCTGATATATGCACCTGTCTCCATCAGCCGATGAGCGTTAGCTCACGGTTAATACATGCGCTGCTCCAGGTCTCACACAGAACCGCACCCTGGCGCGGCGGCGGCTGTTATGATGCTTTCTGGTTGCGACACGACAACTCTACCAGATCAGAGACGATGCCCAGATATTTGCTTCTTTCTCGCGGAGCTTGCGAGAATCCTTCACCAGAAATGACGCCCGAACAGATGCAGGAAAAAATGCAGTCCTGTATGCGCAAGGGGCAGAACGAAGGCTGGTTAATCGATCCCGGCGCGCCTCTGAACGGTGGTTCCGCGGTTGTCGATTCGGGCATGAACGTCATCGACGGTCCGTTCATTGAAGCGAAGGAACTGATCGGAGGATACACAATCATCGAAGCTCCGACGCTTGCCGCAGCATGCGAACTGGCGAAGAAAACGATTGAAATGGCAGGGGCCGCAAAAATCGAAGTCCGTGAAATTGCCGGCGGCGGAATGCCCGAGTGACCGACGACTCGGCCAATCTGATTTCAATGCTCACCTTTTCCTTTGGGGGTCGACGCATCGAGTTGATCAAAGACGCCGTGCAGACTGTCAAGATGGATGCGATGCAAGCGTGTCGCAGGTTGCTACCATCGCCGGACTGGACTTAAGGCGACGAAGTAATGGTGTGGATTTCGATCGCCGGAAAGTTCCGATGCCAGTTCGCAATTACCTTGTGTGAATCGTCCGCGTTGGAAAGGACGACGTCGCCATTTTCGAGATCGGCAAATTGGAAAGCACCTTGAACACCTAGCTTTTTTTCAGCGGCCAAGATTAGGCATCGGCCGGATCGTTCGCGGACAACCCGTTTGACTTCTGCATCTTCGGCGACCGCTGTCGTCAATTCACCTGAGGCAGAAATGCCGCGTGGGACGAGCACAGCAACGTCAAAGTGTACCGAACGCAGTTGTTGACAGGTTTGTGCGCCAACCAGACCTTGAATCTCTCCATCAAGTCTGCCGCCTGGAACAATGGTCTTGACCCTGCCGGCCTCGCCCAGTCGGACTGCGGCAGGCAGGTTGCTTGTCACAACCGTCAAGTCATTTCGTGATGCGATGGTTTCGGCAACACACAACGCTGTCGTTCCGTGGTCCAGGAATACAACAGAGCCCTTTGGGATTTTACTGGCGGCTTCTTCCGCGATCGCCCGCTTTTCATCGAGATCGCGAATCGCTCTTCGCTGGTAGGGAAAGGGATCTTCGGAAACCCGAAGTGCTCCGCCACGAACCTGACGAACCCGTTCCTTTCGGTGCAGAATCGCGAGGTCTCGGCGGATAGTGTCTGTCGACACGCCAAATCGCTCACTGAGTTCGTCGAGGCTCGCCTGTCCTTGTTCGCCAATCCATTTTGCGATGTTTTCTCGACGTTCGGTCGCGAGCATTGATGTCTCCCACTGGTTGCAATTCACCGCAGAATATTGCGGAAGTTTGCATTTTGAGTGATTGTCAGTCGAGATTCAATGGCTAAGATTCCGCAGTTATGTCACAAAATGCAATGTATTGCCGGTTTTTGCAATGTTTCGCGTTCTTCACCGCCAACGGGCTTATCGTAGGCGGTTGGGCGACTGCGATCCCGTTTGTCAGTTCGAACGCGGGATTGAGTGAGACGGAGCTTTCGCTTGTCTTGCTTTCGTTCGCGGTCGGTGGGATCGCGGCGATGTTGATCACACCGATTTCGATCGCTTGGTTTAGTACCAATCGCGTCAGCGTCGCATCTGGAGTCGGCTTTATCGCGATGTTCCCCGTGGTCGTCGCCCAGAGTGAGCTGATCGCTTTGATTGCGACTGCTCTGGCGTTTGGCGGGTGTCACGGTGCAATGGATGTCGCGATGAATTCCGATGTCATTGAAGCGGAACGGGAAACCGGGCAACGGTTCATGTCCAAGCTGCATGGTTGCTTTAGCTTAGGAGCCGCGTTGGGCGCTGGGATCTTCGGCTGGATCGCGACAGATCGTCCGATCTTCATGGCAACGGTCTACGCAGCTACGATCGCGACGCTTGTTGTATTGCTGATCATCGTAACTCGGGCGTGCAGTAAGCCGCCTCAGGTCCAGCTTGTTAGTGAACCGCAAACGCTGCCTGAGTCCAAAGCACTGCAAAAACAAGCTGACGGCACGGCTACTGCGTGGAGACTGTTACTCGCGATGGGGGCGATCGCGTTTGGCTGTCTGGTTGCCGAAGGTGCGATGGTGGATTGGCTTGTGAAGCTGTTTCAAACAGACCAAGCCACATCGAAGGACGCAGGGTTTGTCTATGCGGCGTTCGCAATTGGCATGTCCGTTTGCCGATTCGGTGGAGACAGGATTTCTAAACTTGTCGGAGATCGCCGTACCATCATCGTTGGATGTTTGATTTCCGGCGTTTCCCTGTGTGCCGTGTTGATGCTGCACAATCCGATTGTGGCATGCGTTCCAGCAATGTTTGCCGGAGCAGGACTTGCCAATGTGATTCCATCGACCTTCCGAACCTGCGGTGCTGACCGCAAGCGACTAGAGCAGACGCTCGCTCGTGTCACCATCATTGGCTACACGGGGTTTCTATTCGGACCGCCGATGATCGGAATCATTGCCGACGCGACCTCACTGCGCACCGCGTTAGTGGTTCCCGTCGCGACTCTATTTCTAGCCAGCGCGATCGCGACACTTTCAAAAGCTCTTCGATAACAAATCAAACCCAATATGAATTCAGATCAGTTCTCCACGTTGATCGACAAAACCCCGTTTTTGATCTTTGATTTAGATGGGACTCTCGTCGATTCTTCTGCGAGTGTCCGCAGAGCATGGCGAGATTTTGCTGCGCGGCATCAAGTACCCGAAGCGGACATCTTTGCGATTTCAGAGGGACGACAAGGACACGCGGTGATTTCAGAGTTGCGGCCTGACCTGGACGCGATGGCGGAAGATCGATTGCTGATTGACTTTCAAACTCGTGATGCCAGTGACGTTGTCGAAGTCCCGGGAGCAAGCGATCTGCTTGGCGATCTTGATCCCCAGCGTTGGGGTATCGTTACCTCATGTACGAAGCGTCTCGCGATGGCAAGGCTGACTGCGGCTCAGCTGCCGATTCCCCCACTGTTCATCACTGCGGACGACACGTTGCACAGTAAGCCTCATCCCGAAGGCTTTCAGATGGCGATGCGTTTGGCCGACAAGGACCCATCGGAATGTGTTGTATTCGAGGATTCCAAAGCGGGAATTGAAGCGGCGATCAACGCGGGGATTCAAGTCGTACAGATCACACACGCTTCACATGCCTATGTCGATACGCAAATACCTAGCGTGCCTGATTGGTCGAAATATCGAAAGCGGAATGCCGCATAAGCATTGACGGATACGGGCGAATGCGTTTCAGGCTCAAAACTTTCGGAAAGTATCTAGGTGGTCCGTCGTCTATACTCCCCGGCGGATCGTCACACAGCTTGCAACGATTCAATCGCTCGAAGCCACGCCTCGTATTTCTTAAAAATGACAACGAATCGCAGCCACAAATTCTCACCCCACATTTGCCACATTCGCTGCTTCGCGGCGATGTTCTTCGCTTTCTATGCCAGCACCAGCTTGCTTCAGGCAGAAGACGTTTTGGGAACACAAACCAATCAGCGTTTTAGTGCCGCATCGGACACCGAGTACGCATTGGAGTATTTGCTGTACCTCCCACAAGAATATGACTCCAAACGAGACGAAGGCTTTCCGCTCGTTTTGTTTCTGCATGGTGCCGGAGAGCGTGGCGACGATTTGGCAAAGGTCAAAACACATGGACCGCCCAAGCTGATCGAATCGGGCAAACATTTCCCCTTCGTTCTAATCTCGCCTCAGTGTCCGAAAGACCAGACTTGGGACGCGTCTGCGCTTTCAAGTTTGCTTGATGAGATCACGACGAATTACAACGTCGATGTTGATCGAGTCTATCTGACAGGACTCAGCATGGGCGGCTACGGAACTTGGGATTTGGGGCTCTCTGAACCGGAGCGGTTCGCAGCCCTCGCACCGATCTGTGGTGGAGGCAACTTGCTTGACGTTCTGTTGGTTCCTGAGTCTCGCAAAGAGATTTTCGGGAAGCTTCCCGTACGCGTGTACCACGGTGCAAAAGATCCCGTTGTCCCACTGTCCGAGTCAGAGCGGATGGTTGCAGGAATGAAACATCACGGGGCGTCGGATATTGAATTGACAATCTATCCGGAAGCTTCACACGACTCGTGGACCCAGACATACGAGGATCCAAAGTTTTTCGAATGGATGCTGGAGCAGAAGCGACCATCCAATCCACAGCAACTCGCTGGCAACCCGGTATTCAAAGGTTGGTACGCTGACCCGGAAGGAATCATTTTCGACGATACCTACTGGATCTTTCCAACCTACTCTGCTCCCTACAACCGACAAACGTTCTTTGATTGCTTTTCATCGCAAGACCTTGTCCATTGGCGTAAGCACTCGCGCATCCTTGATACTGCCGAAATCAAATGGGCGCAGCGAGCGATGTGGGCGCCGTCGATCATTCAAATGGGCGACCAGTACTTCCTGTTCTTCGGTGCGAACGACATTCAAAACGATCAAACGCTAGGCGGAATTGGTGTCGCCGTGGCCGATCATCCGGCAGGACCGTACAAGGATCACTTGGGTAAGCCGCTGGTGGACAAGTTCCACAACGGAGCGCAGCCGATCGACCAGTTTGTTTTCAAAGACGCAGACGGAACACACTATCTGATCTATGGCGGTTGGCGTCACTGCAACATCGCTCGTCTGAATGATGACTTCAGTGGATTCATCCCGTTCGACGATGGCAGCACGTTTAAAGAGATCACACCGGAAGGATACGTCGAAGGGCCGTTCATGTTTATCCGAAACGGCAAGTACTACTTCATGTGGTCCGAAGGCGGTTGGACCGGTCCGAACTATAGTGTCGCTTATGCGATCGCCGATTCACCGTTCGGCCCTTTCAAGCGGATCGATAAAGTCTTGAAGCAGGATCCCGAGATCGCAACCGGTGCAGGCCACCACTCGGTGATTCATGTGCCTGGTTCCGATGACTACTATGCCGTTTACCATCGCCGACCGTTAAATGAGACCGATGGGAATTCGCGAGTTGTCTGCATCGATCGGATGGAATTCGATGAAGAAGGATTTATCAAGTCGATTCGGATCACGAACGAAGGTGTTCAGGCTCGTGAGATCGACTGAGTGAACTTGGCGGGAGTTGAAATCCATTGCGATTGGTGATCGTACCCGTCGCAGTCCCTGTGACGCCGGGTTTTGGATCGGCACGGCGGAGCGTGCCGGGTACTTTGGTGGATCGTACCCGTGACAGTCGCTGT